>JBAOIB010000003.1:0-427864 GCA_037045195.1 Chitinophagaceae bacterium | reverse complement strand
GGTATCGCTCCTTTTGGCTGGCAGCCTTCTTTCGGGTGCTGCCATTCTGTGCATGCCCAGGGTCTGCGCCTGCCGGGGTCAGCGGTCGTGCCCAGCGAGCCGGTAACCGGCACGCAACGCTCCGCGGACTACATCGTGGCGGTCGTCAACTCCGAGCCGATCACGAACCACCAGGTTTCGACGAGGAGAATGCAACGGCTGGCTCGCCAGATCGCCCAGTCGCAACAAGTGTTGCCGGACCCGAGAGCGCTCATCGCGGCCCAAGCCCTGGAGCGCCTGATCAACGAGCGGGCGCAACTGCAACTGGCCCGCGAGACGGGTATCCGGATCGACGACGCTGCCGTCGACGACGCAGAAACTCAACGTCGCACGGCAGAACCAGCTGGATCTGTCCGAGATGCACAAGCGCTCTGGCCGCCGTACGGGCATCGACCGGCGAATGTTCCGCAACTCAGTTGCGCGACCAGCTCACGCTGGTACGTGTGCGCGAGCGTGATATCAACCAGAAGGTGCGTGTGACCGAGCTGGAGATAGACCAGTACCTGCGCGACCAGCAGCGTAACTGCAGGGTCTGGTGGCCTCTGGAGTCTCGATATCTGCCCACGTGCTGATTGGCTTGCCCGACAACCCCAACGCTGCCCAGGTGGCGGCGCCGAGGCGCAAGGCGGGTGCAGGTCATGGAGCGCGCGCGTGCCGGGGAAGATTTCGCTGTTCTGGTACGCGAGTTGTCCAATGCGCCAGACCGTGCAACGGCGGGCGGTTGGGCCTGCGTCCCGCCGATCGTTACCCGCCACTCTTTGTAGATGCGAGTTGCTATCTGGCGGCGGGCGGTCTCGGTGTTCGTTCCGGCGCAGGCTTCCATGTGCTCAAGGTGCTCGAAAGCGCGCGCCGGCATGCCAGCGTACCGTCACGCAGACCCGCGCCCGGCACATCCTGCTGCGCGCCGGGCCGCAGCTGAGCGAAACCGCGGCGCGCGAGCAAGCTGGCCGACTTCAAGCGCGGATCCAGGCCGGGCAGACTTTTCCACCGTGGCCCGCGAGAATTCGCAGGACGGGAGCGCGGCGCAGGGCGGCGACCTCGGCTGGACCTCGCCCGGTCAGTTTGTGCCCGAGTTCGAGGAGGTCCTCAACGCGCTGGCCCCGGGCCAGGTATCGGCACCTGTTGTGTCGCGGTTCGGCGTCCACCTGATCACAGTCGCTGGAGCGGCGCAAGTCGACGCTGTCGCCAAGCGAGCAGCGGGAGGCCATCCGCAATGCGCTGCGTGAGAAGAAGCTCGACGAGGCCTTTATCATCTGGGCGCAGGAGGTACGCGGACGCGCCTACGTCGAGATGCGCGAGCGCCGCCGTGATGACCCGCCATGACAGGCGGCGCCAGCGTGCTTGGGTTTCCGGCAAATGAAGCACATTGCCGCGTAAACGGTTCGGCCAGCACTTTCTGACGGATGGCGGCATCATCGATGCCATCGTTCGCGCGATCGCGCCTCGGCCCGGGCAGTCCATGGTGGAGATCGGTCCCGGGCCTGGCGGCGTTGACGCAGCCCCTGGTCGAGCGCCTTGGCCGCCTGGCCGTGATCGAGCTGGACCGCGACCTTGCCGCCCGCCTGCGCGCGCACCCGCAGTTGCACCGTGATCGAATCCGATGTGCTGAAGGTGGATTTCGCCGCCCTGGTCGGCGCTCGGCACTCGGCCGGTCTGCGCATTGTCGGCAATCTGCCCTACAACATTTCCACGCCGATCCTGTTCCACCTGCTGGGTTTCGCGGCGTGATTGAAGACCAGCATTTCATGCTGCAAAAGGAAGTGATCGACCGCATGGTGGCCGCCCGGCCACATCGGACTACGGCCGTCTGAGTGTGATGCTGCAATGGCGCTACGCGATGGAGAACGTGCTGGCCGTACCGCCGGAGAGTTTCGATCCGCCGCCGCGCGTGGACAGTGCCGTGGTGCGCATGGTTCCCCTGCCGGGTGCCGCCGGCGGTGGATGTGGAGCGGCTCAGCGAGATTGTGCAGGTGGCGTTCAGCCAGCGGCGCAAGCTGCTGCGCCACACGCTGGGCCAGTGGCTGGAGGAAAACGGGTTCGAGGGCGACTTCGATCTGAAGCGGCGCGCCGAGGAAGTGCCGGTGGCTGAATACCTGGCGTTGGCGATGGCACATGGTGCAGCCGCCAAAAAAGCCCGTCGGTCTGACGTGGGCTTATTGCGACGCGCGCAGCGGTGTGATCGCTTATGCGGCGGCGAGCCAGTAGCCCGCATTGAACGGGCTGCTCATGCGCAGCGCCAGCGGCGACACGTCGAGCAACTTGTCGGTGGGCATCTTCTCGCCCGCTTCTGCCGTCAACTCGATGCCACTGACCGCTTCGGTGCTGTGACTTTCGCTCTTTGCCTCGTTCGCCCGTTCTGCTTGGCTGGTGTGTGCAGAACGGGCTACAGAAAAGAATAGAAACATCTGAAGGGGATTTTTCGGTCCCCCCAGTAGTCGGCTGCATCCCGGAAGATGTCGAGCAGCTGCTCGCGCGCTTCTTTGTCGAACTTGCCGTTGGCAGGAATATGCTCCAGCACGGCAATGAACCCGGGCTGCGGGCCCGACTTGTGCAGCGGATCGGTCATGCTGTCGTACAGCGCGTCGAAATTCTTGCCGACATGCGCCGGCAAGGTGAACTGCTGGCGCGATCAGGTCCAGCACATCCTGCTTGGATTGTGCATTGGCCAGATTGGCATACAGAAAATGCTGGCCCAGGTTTTGTGCGGCGTCCTGCAGGTCCTGCACGCGGAAGGCGCGGATCGACTGAACGATATTGGGCCGCACACCATTGAGTGGTGTGTCGGTGTCTCACGAAGTGGCATGTCCATCCCCGTTTCACTTTCTTGAGAAAAAACCACAAACGCTCTAGGACGATCTTGCGAAAACTCGCATAGTGATCGGCCGTGTAATAACAGGCATCGGGCGCCTTGGGCTTGCCCGCCGCAGACAATCCGTCGCGCGCCGCGGTCGCGCACACCGGGCGTCTTGACCGTGTATTCACGGTAGTAACCGCGCTTGTGAGCCGGAAGCAATCGCTCCCGGTTGCCAAAGACGACGCCGTCCTTTTCATAGGGGAACGGGCCGCCTTGGCGCAATCAAGTCATACGTCTCCGCACCTTGGACGGGGCAATTCCGCGACCGAGATGGTCGCCAGACTGTCTGCTGCGGCGGGCCTTTTGGCCTGCACCAAACCGGTTCGACAAGGTCGCCGATAGCAGTAAGCCAGTAAGCACCAACTTCATGCCCGCCCAGCCGACCATGAAAATCTTCTCCAAAACCTCGGGTTAACCCGCAAATTTCAAGGCCGTAGTGTCGCGGATACCGCCGGGAAAAGCAAGTGCCTGCACAAAAATTGGGCAAGACAGAGGGGGTTTCCGGATCGACTGAAGTCAGTGCTTGCTGTCTGGAATCCGCTTAACGGGTCGCATTTGCGTCTGCAACCGTCAAGGCGGTCATGTTCACAATCCGCCGCACAGTGGTGCTTGCGGTCAGGATATGCACCGGTCTGGCCGCGCCGAGCAGGACCGGCCCGATGGCAATATTGCCGCCGGCGGCGGTCTTGAGCAGGTTGTAGGCAATGTTGGCGGCGTCAATGTTGGGAAGCACCAACAGATTGGCGTTTCCAGACAGCGTGCTGTGGGGCATCAGCGCGGCGCGCGCCGCGCCGTCCAGCGCGACGTCACCATGCATTTCGCCGTCCACTTCCAGCCAGGGCGCCTCGGTCCGGAGCAGTTCCAGGGTTCGGCGCATCTTTAGCGCACTGGGCTGGTTGCTGCTGCCAAAGTTCGAGTGGGACAGCAGCGCGGCCTTGGGCCGGATGCCGAAACGCATCATTTCCTCGGCGGCCATGACGGTGATTTCGGTCAGCTCCTCGGCCGTCGGGTCGTAGTTGACGTGGGTGTCGACCAGGAACACCTGCCGGTCGGGCAGCAGCAGACCGTTCATGCAGGCGTAGATGGGCACATCCTGCGGCGTGCTGGGCTGCCGCCCGCTTGCCGATCACCTGGTCGATGTAGGCCAGGTGCATGGCGGTGGTGCCCCAGGTGCCGCAGATCATGCCATCCACGTCGCCCTTGTGCAGCAGCATGGCGCCGATCAGCGTCAGGCGCCGGCGCATCTCGATCTTGGCCATCTGCACCGTGGTGCCCTGGCGTTCGGTCATGCGGTGGTAGGTCTGCCAGAAGTCGCGGTAACGCGCGTCGTGCTCGACATTGACGACGTCGTAGTCGAGCTCCTCGCGCAGGCGCAGGCCGAACTTCTCGATGCGTTGCGCGATCACCGCTGGGCGGCCGATCAGCGTGGGGCGGGCCAGACGCTCGTCCACCACGATCTGGCAGGCCCGCAGCACACGTTCCTCCTCGCCTTCGCAATAGGCCACGCGTTTGTGCACGGCCACCTTGGCGGCCGCAAAGATCGGCCGCATCGCCGTGCCGGAGGCGTAGACGAAGCTCTGCAGCCGCTCCACGTAGGCCTCCATGTCGGTGATCGGGCGCAGGGCCACGCCGCTGTCGGCGGCGGCCTTGGCCACGGCCGGCGCGATCTTCATCATCAGCCGCGGATCGAACGGCTTCGGGATCAGGTACTCGGGCCCGAACGCCAGTTGCTGGCCGGCGTAGGCCGCTGCCACCACTTCGCTCTGCTCCGCCTGCGCCAGTTCGGCAATGGCGTGCACGGCCGCGATCTCCATCTCCAGCGTGATGGTCGACGCGCCGGCGTCCAGCGCACCGCGAAAGATATAGGGGAAACACAGGACATTGTTGACCTGGTTCGGGTAATCGGTGCGGCCGGTGGCCATGATGGCGTCGTCGCGCACCGCCTTGACTTCCTCCGGCAGGATCTCCGGCGTCGGATTGGCCAGCGCAAAGATCAGCGGCCGGGCGGCCATCTTGCGCACCATGTCGGGCTTGAGCACGCCGCCGGCGGACAGGCCGAGGAAGATGTCGGCGCCCTCGATGACATCGCCCAGCGTGCGGGCCGATGTCTTCTGCGCGAACACGATCTTGTCCTCGTCCATCAGCTCGGTGCGGCCCTCATAGACCACGCCGGCCAGATCGGTCACAAAAATGTTCTCGCGCGGGATGCCCAGCTTGACCAGCAGCCCCAGGCAGGCCAGTGCTGCGGCACCCGCGCCGGAGGTCACGAGCTTGACCTTCTTCGGGTCTTTGCCGACGACCTTCAGGCCGTTGAGCATTGCCGCCCCGACGACGATGGCCGTGCCATGCTGGTCGTCGTGGAACACCGGGATCTTCATGCGCTCGCGCAGCTTGCGCTCCACATAGAAGCAGTCGGGCGCCTTGATGTCTTCCAGGTTGATGCCGCCAAAGGTCGGCTCCAGCGCGCGATGATGTCCACCAGCTTGTCGAGGTCGTGCTTCTCGTTGATCTCGATGTCGAACACATCGATGCCGGCGAACTTCTTGAACAGGACGCCCTTGCCTTCCATCACCGGCTTGGCTGCCAGCGGGCCGATGTCGCCCAGGCCCAGCACGGCCGTGCCGTTGGTGATCACGGCCACCAGGTTGCCCCGGCTGGTGTACTTGAAGGCGTTGTTCGGGTCCTTGACGATCTCCTCGCAGGGCGCCGCGACGCCGGGCGAATAGGCCAGCGCCAGGTCATGCTGGTTGACCAGCTGCTTGGTCGCCGCGACGGCGATCTTGCCGGGGGTCGGGAACTCGTGGTATTCGAGCGCGGCGCGGCGCAATTCGGCGCGCTTGTCGTCGGAACTGACGGGTGTGGTCTGGCATGGTGAGGACTCCTGCTGGGCGAGGCAGTGCTGCATCGGCCGGCCAGCCGGGTTTTTGAGGGAGCGGATTGTAGTCCGCCCCCCTGCGGCCGGCGCCGGTTGCCAAGCGCGGTCGCGCAGCCCGTGCGGGATTGGACGCAAATCCGCGCACCGGCAGGGCCGGCGCCGCGCTGCAGCCAGTTGCGCGGCGAGTACCGGGCGCGGGCATCGGTGGCATGCAGCGTGTACGCATGGCGCGACCGGGCCGAGCGGTTCGGGGCGCTGTAGTGGGGCAGCAGCCCATGGAACACGACCAGGGTGCCGGCCGCCACCTCGAGGGGAATCGCCGTACGTTCGTCCGGCCAGGGCGTGGCGTCGAGGGTCTCGATCACGGCACCGGCACCCTGCACCACGAAACGCTCCCGCAGCGGGCCGCGGTGGCCGCCGGGTTCAACCCACAGGCATCCGTTGTGCAGATCGGCATCCTCGAGCGCGAACCAGAACGTGGTCACCGTCTGCGGCGCGGTGTCGAAGAAGGTGGCGTCCTGGTGCCAGCGGACCTCGCCGCCGATACCGGGCTGCTTGAAGATGTACATCGATTGCCAGACCAGGGGCTCGGCCAGCCCAGTGTCCCGCGCCACCTGCGCCAGCGCTTCCCCGCGCGAGAACTGGTCGAACACCGGGTCGAGGTCATGCATCGCGTGGCCGATCTTGTTGATCGACAGCGCCTTGTCCTGCCGCAGTTCCCCGTGCGGGTCGAAGGCCTCTTCCTCGAAGAAGCAGCGCACCTTGTCGGCCGAGCCCATGAAGTAGGCGTCGACCTGGCGCTCCTGCTCGTTGGTGGTGAAGATGGTGCGGTGCAGCGCAGGAGTCGAAGGCGTCGATGATCTGCGGCCGCGCGTGGCGCAGCACCGGCGATGTCTGCGCGGACTTGAACCCGGGAAGGACGAGGTAACCCTGCTCCTGAAACTGCGCGCTGAGGGCCGTCGACATGCGCCGCTCCGTCGTCAGCCGCGCATCAGGGCCTCGATCTCGTCCGCCCGCACCGGCACGCCGCGGGTGATCAGTTCGCAGCCGTCGGTGGTCACGATGGCATCGTCCTCGATGCGGATGCCGATGTTGTGAAACCGCTCGGGCACGCCCGGCGCCGGGCGGACGTAAATGCCGGGTTCGATGGTCAGCACCATGCCGGGGTGCAACACACGCGCTGGCCGGTTGATGATGGTCTCGCCGGTGAGCGCCCTTGCGTTCCTGGACATGCCGAGCTCGGACGGCTCCAGGTAGCGCCGCAGTCGCACGTCCATGCCGAGCCAATGGCCGGTGCGGTGCATGTAGAACGCAAAATAGGCGCGCTTCTCGATGACGTCCTGCAAGCTGCCCACCTTGTTCGCATCGAGCAGCCCGAGGTCGAGCATGCCTTGGGCCAGCACCTTGACGCTGGCGTCGTGCGGATCGGTGAAACGGGCACCTGCGCGGGTCGCCAGCCACCGCGGCGTCCTGGCTGGCCAGCACCAGGTCATACAGCTGGCGCTGCGCCGGCGTAGCGCCCGTTGGCGGGGAAGGTGCGGGTGATGTCGCTGGCGTATCCGTCGAGCTCGCAACCGGCATCGATCAGCACCAATTCGCCGTCCCGCACCGGCGCGTTGTCGGCGCGGTAGTGCAACACACAGGCATTGGCGCCGGCCGCGACGATCGATCCGTAGGCGGGGTACTGCGAGCCATGGCGGCGGAACTCATGCAGCAGCTCGGCCTCGAGGTGGTATTCGCGCACATCCTGCTTGTCACGGATCATGCGTGCGCACAGCTGCATGGCGCGCACATGGGCCCCGGCACTGATCTGTGCTGCCCGGCGCATGGTGTCCTGTTCCTACGGGTCCTTGAACAGGCGCATTTCGTCCAGCGCCCCGCACAGGTCGCGTTGCTGCTGGGGGCACAAGGCGCCGAAACGCGGGCGCCCGCGCAACTGGTCCACCACCCCTCGACGCGTGACTCCAGGCCCTTGTGGATGCCAAACGGATACCAGACGGCTTCGCGGCCGTCCAACAAGCTGGGCATCTGGGCATCGAGGTCGGTCACGGAGAATGCGGCGTCGACCCCGAGCCGTGCCGGTGCGTCGGCCGGCCCGAGGCGATAACCATCCCAGATCTCGCGTTCTATGTCCTTCGGTTGGCAGAACAGCGTCGTGCGCCCGTCGCTCGTGATGACCAGCCATGCACTTGGCTCGGCAAACCCGCTCAGGTAATGAAAATAGCTGTCGTACCGGTACGGAAAATCGCTGTCGCGGTTGCGCATCTGCTCGGGTGCCGTCGGTACGATCGCGATGCCTTTGCCGCCCAATTGCGCCGCGAGTGCCGCGCGCCGCGCTGCGTACATGGATGTGCTCATGGTGTTGCCTGTATGTAGCTGTGGAGTCGTCTGCCAGTGTATGCCGCCGTCAGACGTCTGGCATGTCGCACCGGTCTTTCCCTATGCGCCGATCCGGTTGCCCGACTGCCGATCGAACAGCAGGAGCTTGCCGGCGTCGGGTGCGAGGCAGGCCACCGCACCTGGCTGCAAGTTGCTCGCCGGGGCCAACCGTGCCACGACCTTGGTCCCGTGGATGTGGGTCAGCACCAGGGTGTCGGGCCCCGTGGGTTCGACCAGCGCCACCTCGCACGGAATGTGGGGCTTCTGCGGCTCCCCAGCAGCAGCGATTCCGGCCGGACCCCGAGGGTCACTTCCTGATCGACGTGGGCGCGTAGGCGTCCTGACCGGCAAGCGCGACGTACAGAGCGCCAAGGCCCGTCCGGAATTCAACGCCGAAACCCGCGCCGTCACGGCGCAAGATCACCGGAATGAAATTCATCGACGGGCTGCCGATGAAGGACGCGACGAAGAGGTTGGCAGGGCGCTGGTAGAGGTCTTCCGGTCGGCCGAACTGCTGGATCACGCCATCCTTCATCAAGGCAATTCGCGAGCCCAGCGTCATGGCCTCGATCTGGTCATGCGTGACGTAGACCGAGGTGATCTGCGTGCGTTGGTGCAGCAGTTTGATCTCGGCGCGCATCTCGACACGCAGCTTGGCGTCCAGGTTGGACAGGGGCTCGTCGAACAGGAAAAGTCCCGGGCTGCGCGCCAGTGCACGCCCCATCGCGACACGCTGGCGCTGTCCGCCGGAGAGCTGTGCAGGTTTTCGGTCCAGCAGGTCCTCCATCTGCAGCATGCGCGCCACCTCGGTGATCCGGGCTTCGCGCGCAGCCTTGGGCACGCGGCGCATCTCCATGCCAAACGCGATATTGCCGCGCACGTCCATGTTGGGATACAGCGCGTAACTCTGGAATACCATGGCAATGTCGCGGTCCTTCGGCGACACGCGGTTGACCATGCGGTCGCCGATCCAGATCTCGCCGCTGGAGACGTCTTCCAGGCCCGCAATGCAGTTCAGCAAGGTGGATTTGCCGCAGCCGGACGGCCCCACCAGGATCAGGAATTCGCCCGGCACGATGTCCAGGTGGATGTTCCGAAGGACCTGGGTGGTGCCGAAACTCTTGGCGACGTTGACGACCTTCAAAGACTGCATTGCGGCTCTCTGTTCATGGTGTTGCGGCACGTTGCAGGGATGCCGGCATCCCTCATCCCTTCACCGCACCGGCGGTCAGGCCCTTGATGAACTGCTCGGACAACACCAGGTAGAGCGCCACCAGCGGCAAGGCCGACACCGTGAGCCCCGCGAACAAGGCGCCCATGTTGACGGCATGCTCGCCGAAGAAAACCGACAGGCCCTGCGGCAGGGTCTTGAGCTCGGGACTGGAAATGAAAACAATCGGCAGCAGGAAGTCGTTCCAGATCGGGATCGCGGTGTAGATCGCCACAATCGCCAGCTGGGGCCGTACCAGCGGCAGCATGATGCGGTGGAAGATGGTCCATTCGCCTGCGCCGTCGATGCGCGCGGCGGATTCCAGCGCCCGCGGCAAGGCGCGGAAAAACCCCGTCATGATGAACACGCCCGCTGGTATGCCGCCTGCCGCATAGACCAGGATCAGGCCCCACAGGCTGTCGAGCAGGCCCATCTGCTTGAGCTGCAGAAACAGCGGCACCAGCAGCAGCTTGGCCGGAATCATCAGACCCATCAGGATCAGGGTGTACAGCGGCACTGTTGAGCCGGAACCGGTAGCGCCCCAGCGCATAACCGGCCATCGCCGACAGGCTCAGGATCAGCACTTCGGAGCCCAGCGTCACGAGCAGGGAGTTGCGGAAATAAGTGCCGAAATTGCCCTCCCCGAGCACCTGCGCCAAAGTTGGCCAGGCTCCAGGTCTCCGGCAGCCCGAACGGCGCATTCATGATCTCGGCCGTCGACTTGAACGACGACACCAGGGCTACCGCCAACGGCACCACCACACCGACCGTGTTCAGCACCAGCAAGCCCAGCAGGAACACGGTGAAAGGCGTATAGCGGCTGGTCGCCACGCCGCTCACTCGTGCACCTCGCGCCGGCGCAGGTAGTTGGCGCCAAACTTCGAGCCGATGAGCACGATGGTGAACAACACGACACTGACGGCGGCGCCGAGTCCGAGGTCGGTGACGGGTGTGGCACCGTCGCCGAATGACAGGCGATAGAACATCAGCGCCATCGTGTCGAGCGAATTGCCGGGGTTGCCGGTGGCGCCACCGATCACGAAAGGCAGTTCGAACCACTCGAAGGCGCCGATGAAGGTGAGGATCACGACGATCGTGAAGGACGGACCGAGGTTGGGCAGGGTGATGCGCCAGAAAGTCTGCCAGTCGCTGGCGCCGTCGAGTTCGGCCGCCTTGTAGATGTCCTCCGGGATGGCATTCATGCCGGCCAGGAAGACGATGGTCGGAAACCCGATGTTGCGCCAGATCGAGATCACGATCGCGGCCGCCAGCGCCAGCCGGCTGTCGCCCAGCGGGGCGAACTCTTCCAGCCGGAAGGCCTCCATGGCGAATTTGGTCAGCGGGCCCGAACAGCGGGTGCAGGAACAGCTGCCACAGGTAGCCGGTGATCACCAGCGACAGGATCACCGGCAGGAACACGGTGCCGCGAAAGAACGCAAACCCGACCGGTCGGCGGTACAGCCGTAGGCCAGCAGCAGGGCCAGGCCGTTCTGGACCGTCACCACCACCAGGAAGGTGATGGTGTTGTGCCCCAGTGCTGCCAGGAACTCCCGCGGTAGGGCGGCGCGGCGAGCCGCAGGAAGTGCTTGAGGCCGGCGAACTCGGTGCGCGTGAACGCGTTCCAGTCGTACAGGCTGTAGCCGAGCGCGGCGAGCGCCGGCCACAACATGAACACCGCCATCAGCGCGAGGGCGGGCGCCAGGAACAGCGCGATCCAGACGCTGCGGCTGTGCACGGCGGGCGGCCACCTACTTCTGGAACGGCTTGTGCCAGGTGGCCAGCCCGGTCTGGATCTCTGCCGCCAGCGAAGCCGGCGTGCCCTGCCCCTGCATCACCTTCTGGATGCCGTCGCGCAGCATGACCGAGCCGTTCGGGTTCTGGTAGCGGAAGCCCACCAGCATCAGGAACGGCGTGCTGTTGCGCGCGGCCAACTCGCCATACGACGCGAGGATCGGGTCGGTCGCGGTGGTGCCGGGCACGGCCGACATCTGCTTGAGCTGCTGCGTGAACTTCTGGCCGTAGTCCTTGCTGGCCAGGAAGTTCAGGAACTTCAGCGCCGCGTCGCGCTTGGTGGTCTTGGCATTGATGGAGTAGTTGCCGTCGGCGAAGGTCGCAACATACACCGGGCCACCCGCCACCAGCGGGGGCGCCGGCATGATGCCGAAGTCGGCCTTCGGGTTCAGGTCCTTGATGGTGTCGATGTTCCAGGTGCCGGTGAAATAGAACGCCGCCATGTTCGAGGCGAACAGGGTGCGGCTTTCGTTCTCGCCCACGCCCATCTGGTTCGGCGGGAAGTAGTCCTTCAGCGCCACCGCCTCCTCGATCGCCTTCACGAATGCCGGGTCGTTGAAGTTCTTGCTGCCCGCCATCACGGCGTTGTAGAAGGCGGTGCCGCCATAGAAGTTCGGGCCCATCACGCCGAACATCTGCTCCAGGCCGGGCGTGTCCTTGCCGCCGTTGGCGATGCAGGCGACCTTCTTTTCCTTGAGCGTCTTGCAGATGTTCTTGAACTCGTCCCAGGTCCTGGGCATCGCGGTGATGCCGGCCGTGGCCAGCACCTGCTTGTTGTAGAAGATGCCCAGCGCCTGCGTGGCGAACGGCACGCCATAGGTGTTCTTGTCGTGCGGCGGCTTGCGGCCCATGGCGCCGAGCATCACGCCGTCGCCGAAGGCCGCCAGGTTGGGCACGTTGCCCTTGTTCACGGGCAGCAGGTAGTCGGCGTCCGCCAGCGCAGCCAGACCACCATAGGCACGGGTGTGGATGATGTCCGGCCCGCTGCCGGCGGCCAGCGCGGCCGACAGCACCGTGGGGTACTCGGTGTTCTTGTAGGGGTGAACTTGACGTCGTCGCCGCTGATCGCCTTGTATTCCTTGGCGATGGCGTCGTAGAAGTCCTTGTCCTCGACGCGCCAGCTCCAGAAGCTGAGGTCGACGGCAAAACTCAGGGTGCTGGTGCAGGCCGCGACGGCCAGACTGATGCTGCGAAGGGTTCTTTTCATGTTTGCTCCTGGGTGGTGGATAGTATGGAAGTCTGGTTTGTCGGGGGTGGCCTGCACGGCAGGCCCTGAGTATCGGGTCATCCGGGGCCGCCAGCCGTGCCGCCGTGGCGTGAGAATGTAGCGCAACCAGCCGGGGCACCGGCCCGGCCGGCAGGGCACCGGCCATCGCCGACAGGATCACCGGGTGCAGTCTGCGCGGCGCGCCCGGCCAGCGCCACCGGGCGCGGCCCGATCCGGCCGCGCAGGGCCAGCGCCAGGCGCGCCAGCTCCGCCCCGGCACGGTGCAGGATGTCCAGCGCAACCGCGTCAGCGGTCGCTGGCCGCGGCCTCGGTGCCGACTGCCAGCGCCAGTTCCCCCACCTGGCCGCGCGAGCCCTGGTAGACAAAGGCGCGCGTCTGTGCCCAGCTGCTGCCGCCGATCTGCGCAAACAGCCGCTGCGCCAGCACCGAGTCGCGCCAGGCGCCCGGGTGTCTCGTCCTCGGCGCGCCAGACGTGGCGCAACGCCTCGCGGGCCATCCAGTAGCCGGAGCCGCCATCGTCCAGCAGGCCGCCGCGTCCGCCGGCCCGGTGCACCGCGCCGTCGGGCTCGATGCACAGCGCGATCGAGCCGGTGCCGGCGTACACCAGGCAACCCGCACCGGGTGCAAAGCAATCCAGAAACGCCAGGGTGATGTCGCTGACGACGCGAACCCGTTCGGCTTCTTGCGCCCAGGGCCTGTCGCCACCAGCGCCTCAAGCCGGGTGCGCACTACGGCATCGTCCGAGTACCCGCTGAATCCCGCGACGACCCGTACCAGGGCCGCTGTGGCCGGCTGCCTGCAGCGTCCAGGGCCAGCTGTCCCAGGGTGGCGGCGAGTTCGGCCCGCCCCGCCGCGTGGCCCAGCATCAATGCCGTGAGGCCAGCCACGCGGCCTTCCGCCAGCAGTGCGCCTGCGCTGTCCGCCAGGGCCCAGCGCGTGGCGGTGCCGCCGGCATCCAGGCCCAGGCCGGCGGGCGCGTCGGTCAGTGGGCGACTCTGGGTGGGCAGTTGCGGTGGGGTGGTCAAGGAGAGTGCCCGGGCTTTGTTCGCAAATCGAAGTTTGCGAGCACTGTACGACAAACACCCAGGGATTCGGAACCACAGCGGACAGATCGCGCCCGTGCCGTGTCGGCAATTTCGGGGCTTCGACCGGGCACCACCTGGACGGGCGATAAAATCGGGCGAGCACCCATCCAGGGCCCACGACCATCTCCGGAGCCATGCTCTCATGACCACCCCCCAAACCATGGCCAACGCCATCCGTGCACTCGCGATGGACGCCGTGCAACAAGCCAATTCCGGCCACCCCGGCGCGCCGATGGGCATGGCCGACATGGCCGTGGCGTTGTGGGGGCCGCGGGCGGCCGACGGGGTGCCGGCCGGCCATCTCAAGCACAACCCGCGCAACCCGCAGTGGTTCGACCGCGACCGTTTCGTGTTGTCCAACGGCCATGCGTCCATGCTCCTGTATGCGCTGCTGCACCTGACGGGGTACGCCGCTGCCGATGTCGGAGCTGAAGAATTTCCGCCAGCTGCACAGCAAGACGCCGGGCCACCCCGAAACCGGCCTGACGCCCGGTGTGGAGACCACCACCGGCCCGCTGGGGCAGGGCCTTGCCAACGCTGTCGGCATGGCCCTGGCCGAGAAACTGCTGGCACGCGAATTCAACCGCGAAGGCCACGCCATCGTCGACCACGGTACCTATGTGTTCATGGGTGACGGTTGCATGATGGAGGGCATCAGCCACGAAGCGGCCGCGCTGGCGGGGCCTGGCGGCTCAACAAGCTGGTGGCGCTCTACGACGACAACGGCATCTCCATCGATGGCCAGGTGGCACCCTGGTTTGCCGACAACACCGCCCTGCGTTTTGTGGCCTACGGCTGGAACGTGATCGGCCCGATCGACGGGCACGACGCCGCCGTGGTGGCCAAGGCGCTGGCCGATGCCAAGAATTCGTCGAGCGGCCGACGCTGATCATCTGCAAGACCCGCATCGGGCAGGGCAGCCCCAACCGCGCCAACACTGCCAAGGCGCATGGCGAGCCATTGGGCGCCGAAGAGATCACGCTGGCACGCGAAGCACTTGGCTGGACGGCCCCGCCATTTGTCATTCCCAAGGACATCTCCGCCGCCTGGGATGCAAAGGCTGCAGGCGCCGAGGCCGAGAAGGCCTGGAATGCGCGCATGGCTGCCTACAAGGCCGCCTATCCCGCCCTGGCACGCGAGCTGACGCGCCGCATGAAGGGCGACCTGCCCAAGGGCTTCGCCCAGACCGTGGTGGACACGGTGCTGGGCGCCCATGCCAAGGCGGAGACCGTGGCCTCGCGCAAGGCGTCCCAACTGGCGCTGGAGGCCCTGACCGCTGCGCTGCCGGAATTGCTGGGCGGCTCGGCCGACCTCACCGGCTCCAACCTCACCAACACCAAGTCGACACCGAGCATGCGTGTCAGCGCCACGGGCGAGGTGGTCCAGACCGTCGACGCCACCGGCACGGCCGTGGGCGGGCGGCACATCAACTACGGTGTGCGCGAGTTCGGCATGGCGGCGGTCATGAACGGCATTGCGCTGCACGGCGGTTTCATTCCGTACGGCGGCACCTTCCTGACCTTCAGCGACTACAGCCGCAATGCGATCCGCATGGCTGCGCTGATGAAATTGCGCGTGGTGCATGTGTTCACGCACGACAGCATCGGCCTGGGCGAAGACGGCCCGACCCACCAGTCGATCGAACATGCGGCGTCCTTGCGGCTGATCCCCAACCTGGACGTCTGGCGCCCCGGCGACACCGCCGAGACCGCCGTCGCCTGGGCCGTGGCGCTGCAGAATGCAAGCCGCCCGACCGCCCTGCTGCTGAGCCGGCAGAACATCAGCTACGCGCCCAAAGGCAGCTGCGAGGCCGCACCCGATGCCGCTGGCCTGGACGCGATCAGCAAGGGGGCTTACGTGCTCGCCGAGCCGACCGAAGTCGGCCTGCGCAAGCGGGCCCAGGCCGTGATCATTGCCACCGGTTCCGAGGTGCAACTGGCGCTGAAGGCCCAGGAGCTGCTGGCCCAGCGCAAGATCGCCGGTGCGCGTGGTGTCCATGCCCAGCACGACCACCTTCGACCGCCAGTCGGTCGCCTACAAGACCGAGGTATTGCCAGCCGGTCTGCCGCGCGTGGCCGTCGAGATGGGCGTCAGCGACGGCTGGTGGAAATACGGCTGCGCCGCCGTGGTGGGCATCGACACCTTCGGCGAGTCGGCGCCGGCGCCGGCCCTGTTCAAGCATTTCGGTTTCACGCCTGAGAACGTGGCGGACACCGTGCAAAAGGCGCTGGGCAAACGCTGACGCGTGCCCGGTGCGACCCGTTTTTTCAACCATCGGAGAAAGCAGCAAATGACCATCAAGATCGGTATCAACGGCTTCGGCCGCATCGGGCGCATGGTGTTGCGCGCAGCAGTGCAGAACTTCAAGGACATCGAGATCGTCGGCATCAACGACCTGCTGGAGCCGGATTACCTGGCCTACATGCTGCAATACGACTCGGTGCATGGCCGCTTCAAGGGCGACGATCGCGGTGGACGGCAACACGCTGGTCGTCAACGGCAAGAAGATCCGCCTGACGGCCGTCAAGGACCCGGCAGAACTGAAGTGGAACGAAGTCGGCGCCGACATCGTGATCGAGTCCACCGGCCTGTTCCTCACCAAGGAAACCGCCGCAGAAGCACATCGACGCCGGCGCCAGGAAGGTGATCATGTCCGCGCCCAGCAAGGACGACACGCCGATGTTCGTGTATGGCGTCAACGACAAGACCTACGCCGGCCAGGCCATCATCTCGAACGCCTCCTGCACCACCAACTGCCTGGCCCCGGTGGCCAAGGTGCTGAACGACAAGTGGGGCATCAAGCGCGGCCTGATGACGACGGTGCATGCCGCCACCGCCACCCAGAAGACGGTCGACAGCCCGTCCAACAAGGACTGGCGCGGCGGCCGCGGCATCCTGGAGAACATCATCCCCTCGTCCACCGGCGCGGCCAAGGCGGTCGGCGTGGTGATTCCCGAGCTCAACAAGAAGCTCACCGGCATGGCCTTCCGTGTGCCGACCTCCGACGTGTCGGTGGTCGACCTGACGGTCGAACTGAGCCGCGAAGCGACCTACGCCGAGATCTGCGCCGCCATGAAGGCCGCATCCGAAGGCGCCATGAAGGGCGTGCTGGGCTACACCGAGGACAAGGTCGTGTCCACCGACTTCCGCGGCGAGAGCTGCACCTCGGTGTTCGACGCCGATGCCGGCATGGCGCTGGACGGCACCTTCGTCAAGGTCGTGTCCTGGTACGACAACGAGTGGGGTTATTCGAGCAAGGTGCTCGAGATGGTGCGCGTCGTCTCCCGGTAAACGGGCCTGTGCAGAACCGCCCCGTACGCGGGATTATTTTCCTGTGTCTCGGGGTGTTTGTTTTTTCGCTGCAGGACGCGGTGATCAAGCAGGTCAGCGGGGGCTACCCGCTCACCCAGGTATTGTCGATCCGGTCGATCGTGGCGGTTCCTATCCTGTTGGCGCTGGTGCAGCTGGAAGTAGGCTGGCGGGCGATTTTATCTGGCGGCTTCTGGCCCCTGGTGGCCCGTGGCAGCCTGATGTTCATCGCCTACATGGCCTACTACATGGCGTTTCCGGCGCTGCCGCTGGCCGACGCGGTCGCCCTCTATTTCACCGTTCCGCTATTTGTCACGGCCCTCGCCGGTCCACTGCTCGGTGAGCGCGCGGGGTGGCCCGTATGGACCGCGGTCGGTGTCGGATTCCTGGGGGTGCTCGTGATGCTGCAGCCCGGCAGCGGCCTCTTCGAGCCGGCCGCGCTGCTCTCCTTGATCTCGGCCGCCATGTACGGTTGCTCCATGCTGATGGCCCGGCGGCTGGGCGTGGCACAAGCCGCGTCGGTGATGTCGTTCTACCAGAACGGTGTGTTCCTGCTCGGCGCGCTGGCGGTTGCCGCCATTTTTCACGGCCTGGGCATCACCCACGCAGACCATCCCAGCCTGTCGTTCCTGGTGCGTCCCTGGGTCATGCCCAGCGCCTGGGATTTTTTCCTGATCGCGTCGTGCGGGGTGGTCGCGGCGGCCGGGACGATGTTGCTCACGTCCGCCTACCGCGTGGCGCGGGCCGGTGTGGTCACGCCTTTCGAATATTCGGGCGTGTTGTGGGCGCCGTTGTGGGGCTTCCTGTTTTTCAGCGAAGTCCCGCGCATGACCACCATCGCGGGCGCGCTGCTGATCGTGGGCGCCGGGTTGGTGGCGCTGCGGGTTGCGCGGCACCAATGACCGGGTGCCCTTGGTAGAGTCGGCAAGTAGGCAGCCAGAATAGGAGACCAGGCATGGCAGGGCAAAACATGGTGTGCGTGGTGGACGGTTCTTTGTTGTGGCAGGCCGGGCCCGGCCCGGCCTGGGCCGTGTCGAATGACTGGTTGCGCGACAACTGCCATTGCCCGGCCTGCCGCCACCCGGGCAATGGCCAGAAGCTCTACGAGATCGTGGACCTGCCCGACAACCTGCGCGCTGCCGCCGCCGAAGTGCGGGCCAACGGCGGATTGCAGGTGCACTGGTCGGACGGCCATGTGTCCGACTACTCTGCGGACTGGCTGGGTGCACATGCGCTGTCCGACGACGCGCGCTGCGCCCGCCAGAACCCGCCGACGTTGTGGACGCGTGAACTGCTGGGCAATCTGCCGGTGGCAGACTGGCCCGCATTGCAGGCCGACCCGGCCACTGAGTTGGCCTGGCTGGAGCGCTATGCCGCACTCGGCTTCGGCCTGCTGAGACAGGTGCCGTGCACACCCGGCATGGTGGCCGAAGTGGGCGACCGGCTGGGCTTCGTTCGGGTCACCAACTACGGGCGCCTGTTCGACGTCAAGTCGGTGCCGAACCCAACCAACCTCGCCTACACCGCGGTCGGGCTGGGCGTGCATTCGGACAACCCGTACCGGCACCCGTCGCCGGGCGTGCAGCTGCTGCATTGCCTGGAGTCCGAGGCGCCGGGGGGTGACACACTGCTGGTGGATGGTTTTCACGCCGCCGAGTTGCTGCGCCGGGAAGACCCGGCCGCCTTCGGCCTGCTGGCCCGTGTGCCTATGAACTTCCGGTACGCCGACGCCAGCACCGAGTTGCGCGCCCGCCAGACGCTGATCTCGACCGACATGGACGGCGCGGTGCGGGCCGTGCATTTCAACAACCGCTCCGCCGACTGGCTCGATGCCCCGGCCGACGTGGCCCAGGCCTGGTACCAGGCCTACCGTGCCTTTGGCCGCATCCTCAAGCGCCCCGAACTGGAGCTGGTGTTCCGGCTTGCCCCCGGCGACTGCGTGGTGATGCAGAACGACCGTACCCTGCACGGCCGCACCGCCTTCGACCCCGGCCGTGGCCGGCGCCACCTGCAGGGCTGCTACATTGACGGCGATGCCATGGAAAGCCGCCGCCTGGTGCTGCGCCGGGCAACCCAACCCTGACGAAAGACCCCCTGTCATGCAAGTCCTTGAACTGATCCATACCGCTTTCGCCCGTCGCGGCCACGAAGGATATGGCGAAGGCGTTAGCCAGCTCGACCACGCGCTGCAGTGTGGCATGTTTGCCGAACGCGACGGCGCCTCGCCCGCCCTGGTGACGGCCACCTTTTTGCACGACATCGGCCATCTGTTGCACGACCTGCCGCAGAACGTGGCCGACACCGGCGTCGACACCCAGCACGAGTCCACCGGTTCGGCCTGGTTGTCGCAGTACTTTGGCCCCGAGGTGACCGAGCCGGTGCGAATGCATGTGGCGGCCAAGCGTTACCTGGCCGCAGTGGAGCCGGGGTACTTCGACCAGTTGTCGGATGCGTCCAAACTCTCGCTCCGGCTGCAGGGCGGCCCCATGGTTGGCGCTCAGATTCAGGCGTTCGAAGCCGAACCGTTCTTTGCCGACGCGGTGCGGCTGCGCCGCTGGGACGAGGAGGGCAAGATCGTGGGGTACCAGGGGCCACCGGCATCCCATTTTGATGCCGTCGTGCGGGCCAGCCTGAAGGCAGCGTAAGCCTTCGCCACGCGGCCGGCTAGCAATACGTAACTGAACGAAGGCAAAACGTATTGCTGAACTGAAGTAGAAAAAACAGAATCGCCTGCTTATGAGGTTTACAAAGCACCCCATAAACACCGCCGCGGTTATCGCTGGAATGATAAATCCATCATCAGGTCGGTAAAATACTGGATGGCAAAATTGAAGGGGCATATCATGATTGATGCCGACAGTCATACTTCATTCAAACCAATATGTGAAAAAATTATTTCTGAAAACAAGATTGATTATATTTTGGTTTCCTCCGGGCCTTTAACCTGATAAGGCTGGGGCATGAACTTTCGGCAAAATACAAAATACCTTTTATTGCCGATTTCAGAGATACACATAATAATAATTTGCTGCAACGCAAACCCCTGCTTTCGTTTAATGAAAAAATTGACAAAAACATATTTGAATACTGGTTGCGCAAATGGTTGCGAAATGTAACCCTGGTTACGGGAGTTTCACAGCCCTTGTTGGACCTGATGCAAAAATTGCATCTTACAAAATCAAAATTGATTTATAACGGGTACGAAGAATCTTTATTTGAAGAACTGTTGATGCTGCCTACTACGTCAGACAGATTTATCATTACCATATTGGGCAATCTGTATCAGCGACAGGATATTGCTTTTATGACAGCTGGGTTTAAAGAATTCATAACACAAAATCCTGATGTTTTGATTCAGTTTGTAGGCACAGCAGGTTCGGGAAAAAACATAAGCGATTTGATAAAAGCAGCTATTCCGGCTGCAAATCTTTTAATTACCAATCGTATTGATAGACTGGAAGCATTATCAAAGGCTGCCCGTTCTAAATTTTATATTATATCGGCTGGAAAGGGTATCGGGGTATTTATTCGGGAAAAATTTTTGAATATCTGGGTTTGCAAAGAAATATTTTGCTGGCACCATCAGATAATGATGTAAATGCAGCACTGATAGATGAAACAAAGTCAGGAAAAGTGGCAGATACAACTGGCTACACGGTTGCTGCATTAACCGGCTGGTATAAAGAGTGGAAAGAAACCTGCAGGCTTCAATATGAAAACAACAGCAGCAGCAATAAAAAAATATACAAGAGAAAAGCAGGCTGAAATTTTAGCTGAAACGATTTTAGCGAATTAAAGCAAATGCTGGAAAATTTAAAAAATTGAAATTACAAAGGCAATTGATAATCTATTTTGGTGTTACAGCCATCAATGCTATTTTATCATTTGTAATTACCACCTTGCTCACCCACGAAATAGCGCCGCAAGACTATGGCCGAATTTATCTCTATAGTGCATTTTTGAATTTTATGACGCCATTTATTACTGCCGGTATCCTGGCGCCGCTTTCGGTGGAGTATTTTAAACGTTCGCATGATTCTTACAGTCGTTATTTTACAAATGCACAATTAATACCGGTTTTAAGCCTGTGCCTTTTTACCATATTGTGTTTTCGATTTCAAAACCCGCTGGCGCATTTTTTGAAAGTTAAACATTACTGGATCTCTATTCTACCGCTTACGTCCTGGTGTATTTTGATATATGAATCTACACAAATGCTCACCCGTAATAGTAACAAGCCCTGGCAGTTTGCGTTTTTCGCAGTGGGAAAAACCCGGTCTGAAATGTTGCTGACCATCTTGTTTGTACTGGCACTGCATTGGAGCTGGCAGGGGCGTTTACTTTCAGCTGCTACGACCCCTTTATTGCTGGCAATCGTTTTCATTTTGGCTTTTCCGTCGGTGGCGTTTGATTGAAAAGCAGATAAATACTGGAAATTGGTAAAACAAATTTTAATAATCAGCTCTCCTTTTGTTTTTGAAAGGCTGGGTGTGTTTATTATGAATTCGTCCGGCCAATATTTTATTGACAATATCGTTCTTGAAGATGCGACTTGCCCAGGCAGGCTTGTACAGCCTGGGCAACACCATAGCACAAATATTATTTTTGGTGGTGCTCTCTATGAACTACGCTTATCAGCCACATCTTTTTAAAAAACTTTCGGAAGGTTTAAAGAACAGATTGCACAAAACAACCATTTGGTATGTACTGGCTGTGGCCGCCGCTGCGGGATTACTTGTGATAGGTATTCCAGTTTTGTCTCGTTATTTCTTAGGAGCTAAATATGCGGGAGCTGAAAGATATGCCCTGTTGCTGGTTATAGGATGTTTATGTGGGGGGTATATAATGCGTTTCAGGGATACCTTATTTATATTCATAAAAAAGGATTGATTTTATTTTTGGCAATAGTTGGAATGTTTGTAAGTATGCTGACCAATTATTTTCTTGTAAAAAAATACGGCACCGTTGGGGCTGCTTATAGCAGTATTCTTACTTATACGTTAATGGCCGTTTGTTGTTATTTAATGGTTCAAAAATATTTTATAAAAAAGAAAGGATAATATGGGAATTAAAAATTTTGTTTATTCTGTTTTGGATTTGATTACTTTTAAAAAAGGTATAAGCAGAAATATCAATGGATTCAAAATCCGTTTTACGCCTCAGTGGAGTCGCTATTTTCCAAGTGACTATGAAAAAGAGAATTATGCATGTTTAAAACAACAATTAAAAACAGGAGATCAAGTTATTGATATCGGCGCCCATATTGGCCACTTTAGCGTGGTTTGTTCTCAGCTTGTTGGTAATGAAGGAAAGATTGTTTGCTTCGAAGCCTACACCCGGAACCTATAAGCTGTTGCAGCAGACCTTGAAGTTGAATCATTGTGAAAATGTTATACCGTAAGCTGCAGTAAGCAATAAGGAAGGTAAAGCAACATTTTATATAAGTACAGAAAATGAAGGAAATAACAGTAATAGCCTTGTCGGAAATAATAAATTACAGAAAATGGAAGGCTATGATGTACAATTGAAAACTATTGACAGCATAGTTGCTGAGTATTCTATTAGGCCCAATTTAATAAAAGTTGATGTGGAAGGTGCTGAACTTGATACTTTAAAAGGAGGCTTAAATACATTTTCAGGTTCAAAACCCAAAATAATTTTGGGCTTGCATCCTGAAGCGATAAAGCGAAAAGGAGACTCACTTGAACAAATTTGGGGATTTATTGGTAAATGCCTCCTTTGAAATTTATCTGGCTGTAACTTATGAGGATGAAAAATCAGGAGCAAAATTATCAAAAGAAGATTTTTGTCGCAGAGAATTATTGTTTGATGTCATCTGCTTGTGATAAGTATGAAAGTTATTTTACTCTATTATGTTCCCAACACTCATTCTGTTGCAATAGAAACAATTTGTTCCCAAATAAATAAAAGCGGGAATAACCTTCTTGCACGACTTAAACTCCTAAAGGAGAATTACACAGGCATCTTGATATGTTGGGAGTAGAAAATTATTCAAAAGTTTATTCGTCGCAATTTTCATGGATAAATTATATACGACATATTTTTTATCTTATTAAATTTTGTAGAAAGCATAAAATCGACACTGTATGGAGTAATTTGAGCATACTGCAATTTGGCGGCAGTAATTGTCCTAAATATTTTATGAAGAGAAAAGTTGTGGTATTCAGGCATCATTTTCATAGATCTATTAAAACAGAAGGATTCAAATCAGTCAATCGGAACGAAAGAATGATGGTGAGAATAATAAACCGTCTTGCTAAAGAAATTGTTGTGCCTTCTCTTGAAGTGCAAAACGGGATGATTGAATATGAAAAAGTAAAAGCAAAAAAAATTTCTATCCTGCCATATATTTATGATTTCTCTCAGTATGGAAAACCAGACCAACAAGAAGTAAATAAGATAAGAGCACTGTATTCGGCCAAGCTATTTATACTTACTGCATCACGTATGATAAAGATGAAACGTCATTCATTGCTAATGCCTGTTTATAAGCATTTACTGGAAGAGGGTCTGGATATTAAAGTCTTGCTTTTAGATGATGGAATTGAAAGAAAGGCTCTTGAGGAATTTGTTAAAGACAACCACTTACAGGATAAGATATTTTTTCTTGGGTTGAAAAAAAATATTATTGATTATTTGGCAGCCGCAGATTTGATAGTTCACCCCTCTATAACCGAAGCAAGCAGTAGCCTGATAAAAGAGGCAGGGCTAGTTAAAAAGCCAGTGATTGTTTGTAGCGGTGTGGGCGATTTTGATCAGTATATTGAGAATGAGAAAAATGGGTATTTAACAAAAGGTGATAAAGAGGCTGTTGAATTTGAAAAATATATTAGAGTTGTTTATGATAATCCTGAAAAAGCTATTGAAATTGGCAATGCCCTTCACCATACAGTAGTAAATGGGTTCTTGGAGCTCAAAAAACGATTGCAGCTTATCTTTCCAAAGCATGATATTGAATTAGAAGTTTGAAACGAGTGTTGATATATTACCCTCCCAATAACCGTTCCATCGCCATTGAAACACTTGGCATCGCTCTTCATGATGCGGGTAATGAAGTGTTAATGCTTACTTTAACTAGAAAGGAGCCATGCACCAGGTATTGAAGCAAAGGGGATTAAGACCTTTAATCATACTTTACTGCGTAAAAATTCCTGGATTTATTTTTTGAAACATAGCCGCTTTCTCCGACGTTTTTGTAAAGAACATAAGATTGAAGTGGTGCTTAGCCATTTACAGGAATGTAATATTATAAGTGTAATAGCAAAGCCCTTTTTAAAAGCAAGGCTGATTAACTTCCGTCATCATGCTGAAAGCCGTTTTAAATATCAATTTCGGAAAACAACTACGACTAAAGCGCAACAAAAAGGAAATTCTTTTGGATAAAATCATCAACAGACTGTCATCAAAAATTATTGTTCCTTCGGGTGATGTGTGGGTGAGATGAAGCAATATGAAAAGGCGGATAGCAATACGTAACTGAACGAGTAGAGGACATAAACATTACCAATTGCTATCCGCCTTTTCATATTGCTCCATACTCACCCACACATCACCCGAAGGAACAATAATTGTTGATGCCAGTCTGTTGATGATTTTATCCAAAAAAATTTCCTTTTTGTTGCGCTTTAGTCCTAGTTGTTTTCCAAATTGATAAAAAAAACGACTTTCAGCATGATGACGGAAGTTAATCAGCCTTGCTTTTAAAAAGGGCTTTGCTATTACACTTATAATATTACATTCCTGTAAATGGCTAAGCACCACATCAATTTTATGTTCTTTACAAAAACGACGAAGAAAGCGGCTATGCTTAAAAAAATAAATCCAGGAAGTATTGCGCAGTAATGTATGGCTAAAAGTTTTAATCCCCTTTGCTTCCAATACCTGGTGCATGGCTCCTTTCTCAGTTAAAGTAAGCATTAACACTTCATTACCCGCATCATGAAGAGCGATGCCAAGTGTTTCAATGGCGATGGAACGGTTATTGGGAGGGTAATATATCAACACTCGTTTCAAACTTCTAATTCAATATCATGCTTTGGAAAGATAAGCTGCAATCGTTTTTTCGTTTGCAGAAAACTCATTTACTACTGTATGGTGAAGGGCATTGCCAATTTCAATAGCTTTTTCAGGATTATCATAAACAACTCTAATATATTTTTCAAATTCAACAGCCTCTTTATCACCTTTTGTTAAATACCCATTTTTCTCATTCTCAATATACTGATCAAAATCGCCCACACCGCTACAAACAATCACTGGCTTTTTAACTAGCCCTGCCTCTTTTATCAGGCTACTGCTTGCTTCGGTTATAGAGGGGTGAACTATCAAATCTGCGGCTGCCAAATAATCAATAATATTTTTTTTCAACCCAAGAAAAAATATCTTATCCTGTAAGTGGTTGTCTTTAACAAATTCCTCAAGAGCCTTTCTTTCAATTCCATCATCTAAAAGCAAGACTTTAATATCCAGACCCTCTTCCAGTAAATGCTTATAAACAGGCATTAGCAATGAATGACGTTTCATCTTTATCATACGTGATGCAGTAAGTATAAGTAGCTTGGCCGAATACAGTGCTCTTATCTTATTTACTTCTTGTTGGTCTGGTTTTCCATACTGAGAGAAATCATAAATATATGGCAGGATAGAAATTTTTTTTGCTTTTACTTTTTCATATTCAATCATCCCGTTTTGCACTTCAAGAGAAGGCACAACAATTTCTTTAGCAAGACGGTTTATTATTCTCACCATCATTCTTTCGTTCCGATTGACTGATTTGAATCCTTCTGTTTTAATAGATCTATGAAAATGATGCCTGAATACCACAACTTTTCTCTTCATAAAATATTGAGCAATTACTGCCGCCAGATTGCATGTGCTCAAATTACTCCATACAGTGTCGATTTTATGCTTTCTACAAAATTTAATAAGATAAAAAATATGTCGTATATAATTTATCCATGAAAATTGCGACGAATAAACTTTTGAATAATTTTCTACTCCCAACATATCAAGATGCCTGTGTAATTCTCCTTTAGGAGTTTGAGTCAGTACAAGAAGTTTATTCCCGCTTTTATTTATTTCGGAACAAATTGTTTCTATTGCAACAGAATGAGTGTTGGGAACATAATAGAGTAAAATAACTTTCATACTTATCACAAGCAGATGACATCAAACAATAATTCTCTGCGACAAAAATCTTCTTTTGATAATTTTGCTCCTGATTTTTCATCCTCATAAGTTACAGCCAGATAAATTTCAAAGGAGGCATTTACCAATAAATCCCAAATTTGTTCAAGTGAGTCTCCTTTTCGCTTTATCGCTTCAGGATGCAAGCCCAAAATTATTTTGGGTTTTGAACCTGAAAATGTATTTAAGCCTCCTTTTAAAGTATCAAGTTCAGCACCTTCCACATCAACTTTTATTAAATTGGGCCTAATAGAATACTCAGCAACTATGCTGTCAATAGTTTTCAATTGTACATCATAGCCTTCCATTTTCTGTAATTTATTATTTCCGACAAGGCTATTACTGTTATTTCCTTCATTTTCTGTACTTATATAAAATGTTGCTTTACCTTCCTTATTGCTTACTGCAGCTTGTACCGGTATAACATTTTCACAATGATTCAACTTCAAGGTCTGCTGCAACAGCTTATAGGTTCCGGGTGTAGGCTCGAAGCAAACAATCTTTCCTTCATTACCAACAAGCTGAGAACAAACCACGCTAAAGAGGCCAATATGGGCACCAATATCAATAACTTGATCTCCTGTTTTTAATTGTTGTTTTAAACATGCATAATTCTCTTTTTCATAGTCACTTGGAAAATAGCGACTCCACTGAGGCGTAAAACGGATTTTGAATCCATTGATATTTCTGCTTATACCTTTTTTAAAAGTAATCCAATCCAAAACAGAATAAACAAAATTTTTAATTCCCATATTATCCTTTCTTTTTTATAAAATATTTTTGAACCATTAAATAACAACAAACGGCCATTAACGTATAAGTAAGAATACTGCTATAAGCAGCCCCAACGGTGCCGTATTTTTTTACAAGAAAATAATTGGTCAGCATACTTACAAACATTCCAACTATTGCCAAAAATAAAATCAATCCTTTTTTATGAATATAAATAAGGTATCCCTGAAACGCATTATATACCCCCCACATAAAACATCCTATAACCAGCAACAGGGCATATCTTTCAGCTCCCGCATATTTAGCTCCTAAGAAATAACGAAACAAAACTGGAATACCTATCACAAGTAATCCCGCAGCGGCGGCCACAGCCAGTACATACCAAATGGTTGTTTTGTGCAATCTGTTCTTTAAACCTTCCGAAAGTTTTTTAAAAAGATGTGGCTGATAAGCGTAGTTCATAGAGAGCACCACCAAAAATAATATTTGTGCTATGGTGTTGCCCAGGCTGTACAGACCTACCTCAGCAGTACCATCTACGACGATATTGTCAATAAAATATTGGCCGGACGAATTCATAATAAACACACCCAGCCTTTCAAAAACAAAAGGAGAGCTGATTATTAAAATTTGTTTTACCAATTTCCAGTCTATCTGCTTTTCAATCAAACGCCACCGACGGAAAAGCCAAATTGAAACGATTGCCAGCAATAAAGGGGTCGTAGCAGCTGAAAGTAAACGCCCCTGCCAGCTCCAATGCAGTGCCAGTACAAACAAGATGGTCAGCAACATTTCCAACCCGGTTTTTCCCACTGCGAAAAACGCAAACTGCCAGGGCTTGTTATTATTACGGGTGAGCATTTGTGTAGATTCATATATCAAAATACACCAGGACGTAAGCGGTAAAATCCAGATCCAGTAATGTTTAACTTTCAAAAAATGCGCCAGCGGGTTTTGAAATAGAAAACACAATATGGTAAAAAGGCACAGGCTTAAAACCGGTATTAATTGTGCATTTGTAAAATAACGACTGTAAGAATCATGCGAACGTTTAAAATACTCCACCGAAAGCGGCGCCAGGATACCGGCAGTAATAAATGGCGTCATAAAATTCAAAAATGCACTATAGAGATAAATTCGGCCATAGTCTTGCGGCGCTATTTCGTGGGTGAGCAAGGTGGTAATTACAAATGATAAAATAGCATTGATGGCTGTAACACCAAAATAGATTATCAATTGCCTTTGTAATTTCAATTTTTTAAATTTTCCAGCATTTGCTTTAATTCGCTAAAATCGTTTCAGCTAAAATTTCAGCCTGCTTTTCTCTTGTATATTTTTTTATTGCTGCTGTATTGCCTTCATATTGAAGCCTGCCGGTTTCTTTCCACTCTTTATACCAGCCGGTTAATGCAGCAACCATATCCTCAGTTGTATCTGCCACTTTTCCTGACTTTGTTTCATCTATCAGTGCTGCATTTACATCATTATCTGATGGTGCCAGCAAAATATTTCTTTGCAAACCCAGATATTCAAAAATTTTTCCCGAATAAATACCCCGATACCCTTTCCAGCCGATATAATATAAAACATGCGAACGGGCAGCCTTTGATAATGCTTCCAGTCTATCAATACGATTGGTAATTAAAAGATTTGCAGCCGGAATAGCTGCTTTAATCATATCGCTTATGTTTTTTCCCGAACCTGCTGTGCCTACAAACTGAATCAAAACATCAGGATTTTGTGTTATGAATTCTTTAAACCCAGCTGTCATAAAAGCAATATCCTGTCGCTGATACAGATTGCCCAATATGGTAATGATAAATCTGTCTGACGTAGTAG
This sequence comes from Chitinophagaceae bacterium, assembly GCA_037045195.1. Classification (GTDB taxonomy): domain Bacteria; phylum Bacteroidota; class Bacteroidia; order Chitinophagales; family Chitinophagaceae; genus JJ008. Next base: position 399,316 of record JBAOIB010000003.1, on the reverse strand, counting down.
GCAGCATCGACAGTTCTTCAAATAAAGATTCTTCGTACCCGTTATAAATCAATTTTGATTTTGCAAGATGCAATTTTTGCATCAGGTCCAACAAGGGCTGTGAAACTCCCGTAACCAGGGTTACATTTCGCAACCATTTGCGCAACCAGTATTCAAATATGTTTTTGTCAATTTTTTCATGAAACGAAAGCAGGGGTTTGCGTTGCAGCAAATTATTATTATGTGTATCTCTGAAATCGGCAATAAAAGGTATTTTGTATTTTGCCGAAAGTTCATGCCCCAGCCTTATCAGGTTTAAAGGCCCGGAGGAAACCAAAATATAATCAATCTTGTTTTCAGAAATAATTTTTTCGCATATTGGTTTGAATGAAGTATGACTGTCGGCATCAATCATGATATGCCCCTTCAATTTTGCCATCCAGTATTTTACCGACCTGATGATGGATTTATCATTCCAGCGATAACCGCGGCGGTGTTTATGGGGTGCTTTGTAAACCTCATAAACAGGCGATTCTGTTTTTTCTACTTCAGTTCCATAGGGTGGCACCGAGTCCTGCCATGAATTTTGTCCTCCTTTTTCCCATTGACGGGTAACCACTACCGGAAACAATCCATGTTTTTTAAAATTGACAGCCCAGGAAAGAGGCCGATTACCTGCAATACCCGTATGCGGTGGAAAATAAAATGTGATAATCAAAATCCTTTTCATGTACTATTTCCAGTCAAAACAAAACATAACCTTTCTGTCCCGGTATTCTCAAAAAATTAATTCTTCAATACTTCTTCGTACAAACGTAAATATTGTGAGGCTATAACTGCCGATCCATATTTATTAACTGCCGCAGCTGCTATTTTTTTTGAATCAAACTGTTCAGCGTTTTGCATCATCCACTTCAAACCCTCGGCAAGTGCCAACGGGTTTTCATTTTCAACAAGCAGTCCGTTTTCTTCATTCACTGTGTCTTGTGGCCCGCCACAGCGGGTAGCAACTACTGGCTTGCCCAGCGATAATGCTTCTACCAGCGCTACACCAAAGCTTTCATGACGACTGGCACATACAAATGCATCACACTCTTTAATTTTTTGCAAAACTTCGTCTGGCCTTAGGGCACCGGTCCATGAAAAATAACTGTCCATCTCTTTTTGTACAGCCAGTTGTTTTAAATCCTGTTCAATTTTTCCACTACCTGCAATGGTAATATGAAAATGATGAATACCTTTTGCTTTTAGAATCGCTGCTGCTTCAATCAATATATCAACTCCCTTAACCACAGATAAAATACCCACCAGTATGAATTGAAATTTTTCATTCGCCGTTTTTGCATGCTGCTTTACCGAAGTTTCATTTTTTACCTCCACTACATTGGGAAATATTTCAGCCCTTCTGCCGGTAAATTTTTCAATCTGTGTTCTTTGAAACCTGCTTAAAGCAATTACCTGAGCCGCTTGCTGCACCGATTCTATTATCAATTCTTTTTGTGGTAATAAATATGCAAATGGAAATTCACCCATTTGCTCGGAAATGATATAGGGAATTTGAAATTTTTGTTTCATACCCAACGCCACTGCACCTGCTGGCATAGCTACATGTGCATGAATCAGATTGATATTGAGGGTAAATCTTTTTAATATTTTTTCAATTTGTTTTTGAAACTGCTTCACCTCAGTTCCAAAAAGTCGCTGATGCGAAATAATGAACTGATGATTGATAATTTTTAAATTTCCCCGGCTGATGAGTTGCGGTTTATTGCTTTTTGTTTTTAACCGAATAAAGCCAATTGGTTTTTTAAAACTTGCAAATGAAGTGGATGCCAGTGAAATGAGATAATGTTTATTTTGTTTATCCCCGTCGCTGATGGCTTTGATTTTTCTTTCAATAAATATTCCATTGATGGGACTATCTTCCGTTGGATACCAGGAAGCCAGGTGAAGTATATTCATTCTTTAATGGAAATAAACTTATCAAAAGTTTTTTCGGCAGGCCAGAAACAAACCAGCCCTTCAAATGGCGCAGGGTTTTTGATGGGCAACAACTCGCAGCTTCCAATGATGTTGAAAGGCTGATAATGGTTATCAGTAAAAAACTGATAGAGCGTTTTTACATCAATACCCTGTGCTGAAAGTGTTTGTTCAAGAATTTCTATCAGCACAACCGGTCTGTAAGATGTGATCATTTGCTTCATACCCTGCAATACATAAAACTCACTACCCTCTACATCAATTTTTACTAAGTCAATTTGATTTATGTTATGCTCATTGCAGAATGAATCAACAGTTTGTTTTTTTACTGTTTCCGATTTGCCGCTGGTATGTGCATGTGCATTGATGCTGGACATGCCCCAATTTTCATCAGCACCTATGTTGATTTCCAGACTGCCATCCGCATTTGATAAGGCTAAATTTTGCAGAAAAATATTTTGATAACCATTTAATGCAATATTTTCTTTTGCTCTTTCAAATGTCTGTCTGATAGGTTCAAAGCAATAAATTTTTGTATCCGTTGAAGCAGCTTTTGCAGCTACCAGACTATAATATCCTACATGACCACCAATATCAAAAATATTTTTTCTGTAGGCGGCCAGTTGCGACCAAAATCTGATTTCCTTTCTTTCGTATTCACCATATACAAAAAGACTTTTCTGAACCCAGTCATTTACATAAAGGTTCATTTTATTACCGTCAAATATGCTGCGTTTTAAATTGATACCCTGCCAGCTTATTTTTTTTTTGATATACAGATAATAACGGTGGCCAAAAAAAGGGATGTTTAATAAAGCCGGTACCCTTTTTATCAAAAACTTTCTGAACCCTTTTTTCAATCACTCTCAATTTAATAAACAAAGAAAAAGCAACTCTACGGTCTAACTTTTCTTTAAAACTGCTAATTGCAATAAGGAAGCCTTCATATTTTGCAAAACTGTCAATGGATTTATCTTCCAGATTTTATTGCCTGTTGTTTTATAAAACTTATAATAGATATAGACACTACTTGCGTTATAACTTATCACAGAAGCAATACAGGCACCCATTACTCCCCAGTGTGGAATCAAAAGTATATATCCAAGTGCTGCAAATACAAGACCGATAAGACTGGTGCGAAAATTAACGAATAGCCTGTTGGTGCCCGCAAAAAACGAAGCCAATATAGTAGTAATAGTAAAAGGCAGCACACCCAGAAGTAAAATGCCGATCATCCACCCTGCATTAGAAAATTCTTTTCCATAAAGAAATGGTATTGCAAAAAACGCAAGGAGGAAGAAAAGAACAGCTCCAATTAATGAAACAATAAAAGTTATATGAGCATACTGAATAGCCTGGTTTAATATGTTTTTATTCTTTGTATCGCTGAAATAGCTGAACAAAACCTGTGAAATTGCATTGGGCAGTATCCAGAAAAGCTGCGCCAGCGCTGCCGCCAGTGAATATACACCCAGCGAAGTGCTTCCCCGAAAATAATCAACAAACCAAAAATCCATCCGGTAACTTAAAAACTGCATAGCGTTGCACAGATAGGCAATAAAAGCAAACTTCATCACCATTATAAACTCTTCTGTTTTCAATAATGATTTTGTAAAAACGACAATCTTATTCTTTCGCAACAGATAAAAACCAAATAACCAAAGCGGTATTGATAAAATGAAGCTAACAAAAACCACCAACTGAAAACCTGACCAAGGCAGGTTGATGATTTTAAAATACAACAAGGCCCAAACAACTAAACTCAAAAATGCAATGACAGAAGCAAACTTAGCCTGCGGTGTAAAAATTTTAAAAGCATTCAGATAAGCAATGATAATTCCATTGAGCTGCAATATAAAAAACTGGGCAACAAAAAAAAGTTGCCAGTTAATGCCTCTGAATCTTTCGGGAAATATTATCCATAACCCCCCCGTATAATTAAGTACCGTTAAAAGCAAGATCACCAGCAATGTGGTAAGTATGCAAAACAGTAACATGGTAGAAAAAATTCTGTCTTTGCTGATCTTTTCTCCTGCTACAAAATAAATAATACTAACCGGCAAGCTAAAGCCCAGCCAAACGACAAACAACTGAAGCGAACTGGCAAATAATGAATACTCACCTCTACCTTCAGCACCCAGCAAACGGGTAATAAATACAGAAGAAATAAATGCCAGCCCTGTATTGATCACCTGGCTACCGTAGTTGACTAAAATATTTTTTCTTAAAGACAAATTTGTTAACTATTAAAAAAGAACTGAAGAGACTATGATACCCTTTCCCCTGCCAATCACTTACACTCTCTGTGCATAGATCCTTTCTATTATATCTACCACTTTCTGGCTTTCATTCAGTTGCATACTGATGTTAAGATTATTTTTTAAAACTTCTACAACATTTTCTATCACAAAATGATGATTGGCTGCGCTGCCTTTATAAGCACCATAATCATTAACAGGATTGGTAGCCGGCAATGAAGGCATTACATAATCTTTAATATGACAATAAATAACCTCATTCATATATTGTCCGCCAATTTTTAAGCTTCCATTTTCAGCAATTACGGTTATGCTGCTTTCCATATTTTTATCCCATACAGCAGTACTGTAATGCAAAGAGCCCATTCCGCCGTTTACAAAATCAAAATAAACCAAACCGCTGTCTTCAAAGTCAGTAAGACCTTTGTGATTGAAATCATTAAATCTTGTTTGAATATTATTAATATCGCCAAAACACCAATATAATAAATCAATAAAATGGCTGAATTGTGTAAACAGCGTTCCCCCATCCATATTTTTTGTACCATGCCAACTGTCAGGTTTATAATATCTTTCATCACGATTCCAAAAACAATTTACCTGCACCAAAAATATTTTTCCCAGCTTTTTACTTTCCAATATTTCTTTTAACCAGATGCAGGGGGGGCTATACCTGTTTTGCATCACCACAAAAACATTCTTCTTTACCTGCTGCGATTTCAAAATGACAGCTGCTGCTGCTGTTGTACTGAGTGCAAAAGGTTTTTCAATAACCACATGTGTTCCAGCATCTAGACATTGGATTGCCTGAGATGCATGCAAACCATTGGGTGTGGCAATATTAATAACATCAGGTTTTATATCGGCCTCCAGCAATGCCTCCAGCGAATTAAAAAAAGGAACCTGATATTCTTCAATACCCAATTCCTCTTTATTTTTTATATCAACAATAGCAGTGAGTGTGGCATCTTTATTCCGGTATATCATTTCTGCATGACGTTTTCCAATATGTCCGCAACCCACTACTGCAAATTTTATTTTATTACTCATCCGTGTTAAAGTAGAGTCACCACTTTATTTTCCAATTTATATTTTTTACCGGTTTCCGAACATACGGCAATTCCTTTTTCATCAAAATGCAGACGTTGCCCGTTTTCGCTCATCCATCCAATTTGCCTGGCCGGATTACCTACCACCAATCCATAATTGGGTACATCTTTATTCACTACTGCTCCAGCACCAATAAAACAATAGTTGCCAAGCGTAATGCCGCATATAATCGTTGCATTGGCACCAATGGTAGCCCCTTTTTTAACCAGCGTTTTTTGAAATTCATTTTTGCGAATAACCGCACTACGTGGATTGATCACATTTGTAAACACCATTGAAGGACCCAGAAAAACATCATCTTCACATACCACTCCTTCATACACAGAAACATTGTTCTGCACTTTTACATTATTGCCCAATATTACTCCAGATGCAATAAAAACATTTTGACCCAGGTTACAGTTATTTCCAATTACACATCCAGCCATCAAATGGCTGAAGTGCCAGATTTTGGTGCCTTCACCTATTTGGCAACCTTCGTCAATAGCTGTTGTTTGATGAATATAAATATTCATAAAATATATTGTGCACTAAATCGCAATTAACTCAATTCTAACTTAGGTTTAAAAAATTTTTGCAAAATCGATTTTCGCCATCTTAAGAATTTTTCTTCCACAAATATTGTAAAAATGACAGCTGTAATAAAAGACATTAAAAGATAAATTACTAATGCATACCAGTTTACTCCAAAATACTTTATAACAATAAGTACAAATATTGGGTGCCATAAATACCAGTTATAACTATAATATGCAATGAATCTTATCACTTTCCACTTTGAGAAATCTTTATAATATAACCCAAGTATCATTAGAAAGAAACAAAATGGAGCAACCGTATGAAAAATTGTATCTTGATAAAACTTGCCATGAAGTATTCTTGTACAAGAATATTTGAAATAAAAAGTAATAGTCCAACAATAAAAAAAAGGGGAAGCCACTTTTTTCTTGCTAAATAAATATTCTTCAAAGTATTTTATTAACATCCCCAATAAAACTCCCCAACCCAGAGCATCAATCCTGGTATGAGTTGCTGAATAGGTAGCAAATTCCAGGCGTAAAATAATAGCTGAAAAATTTAAATATAATTCCAGTAACAATAAGCATGATGATTCCCGAAAGCAGCATTCTAAAATTATTCCGAAAAATAATAGCAGTTATAATAAATAAAATTGGCAGTAGAATATAGAAATGTTCTTCAATACATAATGACCAGACATGATCAAACGACCAATGAAATGGTTTGCCGGTATAGTTTTGATAAAAGAAAAGGTACCTAAATAAATCTTTACCCCATCTAAATACTTCCCATTTTGGGCTTCCCTCCAATAAAACCATTCCTAAAATAGTTCCGACAATAAAAAAACTATAGTAGGAAGGCCAGATTTTAAATCCTCGCTGCAATACAAATTGGAAAAAATTGATTTTATTTCTGCTCTTGTATTGCTTTATTAATATACTGCCCACCAGCAGTCCAGAAATTACAAAAAAAAGATCTACACCAAGATAACCAAAAGGAAGTGTGTTATTAAAATGAAATAGCACAACAGGTAAAATAGCAAATCCCCTAAAAATATCAACACTGGATATTCGTGATTTTGACTCAATGATTTCAATTGATTTTAATTTCATTGTAAAACTTAACGATTAGAGTTGAATCAATAATACAAATAGATTAAACGCAATTGAAATAATTAGGAATTACAATTGATTGCTTTAAATAAATATTCGCCATATCCACTCTTAGCCAGTTCACCCGCCAGTTTTTGCAACTGTTCTTTATTGATAAATCCATTGCGGTAAGCTACTTCTTCCACACAGCCGATTTTTGTTCCCTGTCTTTTTTCTATCACTCTTACAAACTCACTGGCATCGCTTAGTGAATCAAAAGTACCGGTATTGAGCCAGGCTGTTCCTCTATCAAGTACTGCAACTTTCAATTGCCCTAATCTCAGGTATTCTCTGTTTACATCCGTTATTTCGTATTCACCTCTTTTAGATGGTTTCAATTCTTTTGCAATACGCACTACCTGATTGTCGTAAAAATATAAACCCGGCACAGCAAAGTTTGACTTGGGTTTTACAGGTTTCTCTTCAATTGAAATCGCTTTCATTTTTTCATCAAACTCCACAACACCATAGCGGTCCGGATCTGAAACCTGATAAGCAAATACATAACCGCCTTCAACATCATTCAATGTTTGCAATTGTTTATCCAATCCCGTACCATGAAAAATATTATCGCCAAGTATCAATGCCACTTTATCATTGTCAATAAAATCGGCACCTATTACAAATGCCTGTGCCAGCCCATTGGGAACTTCCTGCACCGCATATTCAAACCGGCAGCCTAACTGACTGCCATCGCCCAACAGTCTTCTAAACTGCGAATTGTCTTCAGGTGTAGTAATAATCAAAATTTCTCTGATGCCCGCCATCATCAAAATAGAAAGCGGATAATAAATCATCGGCTTATCATAAATGGGCATGAGTTGTTTACTGATTGCCTTAGTAATGGGATACAAACGTGTACCGGAGCCGCCTGCGAGTATGATGCCTTTCATTTGGGGTAGTTAGTTTTTTACTATATACGCAAACTTATCTTTTAGTTTCAAAAATTTACTTTCAAATAACTTATAGCTCAATATACTTATTAGTATGCTCAGCATTAATGTCAATGGAAATTCAATAATTATTAATTGCCAGGATTCCGTCCTAAGTCCAAATTTTGACAATAGTTCAATTACTACCAATACGGCTATTGTATGAAGGCAATAAAGTCCGTATGTATATTTACCCAATTTTGTAATTGTTTTTAGTTGTGAAAATTTAAATAAAGATTTTTTTCCAAAATTTTGATCAAGAATGATCCATGCAAAAAATAGAGACATTATTAGTCTTTTTAATATATAAAAGATTTCCGGTTCAAAAATTTGATATTTAAAAAAAATAAATATCAATAGCATTAAGTAAGGAATTATTGTTAATATTTTAGGTGTATTCTCAATAATTACTAAGAATCTTTTATTAAAAAAAACCAAATATGCAGCAAGACCACCAACTGCCATATCAGTAATTACTCCTAAGGTATTTAGATCAGGCGACCCATAAAAAGGAAAAATTCTATATAGAGTTGAAATAAATAGAACAAATAAAAAGATATAAATATATTTTTTGGCAGGTGATATTAAAAACAGAATAGGCCATAAGAGATAAAATTGCTCCTCAATTGCAACGCTCCAAAGTACTGAAAGTATTGAAGAATCTGGGATTCCATTCTTAATGCGATCAAAATTATTCAAAAAAAGTGAACAAAGAGCAGGGCTTGCGGCTTCAGTTGAACCTTGACCAAAATAATTTTTTAAAAAGCGGGAATATTACAAAGCCAAAAAAAACAGAAAAATAATAGAGCGGCCAAATCCTAAGTGCTCTTCTAATATAAAATGATTTTACATTGATTTTTCCTGTCAATTTCTTTTCAGACAATAATAAATAAGTAATTAAGAAACCGCTTAAAACAAAAAAAATACTTACGCCCAGATCCCCATCTGAAAAAACTCTGCCTTTAAAAAATTGATACCAAGTTGAGTATTTAATTGCTGGAACATCAGTACCCCAAATATGAGAAAACAAAACAATTAGAAACGAGAAAAAGCGAAGCCCATCCAAGTTTGGAAAAAAAATTTTTTGTTGGTGTTCGGGATTCATAAAATATTATTCAAAAATAAATACCACCATCTTTTTCTTGTGCTCAAGAAATTCAGAATAAATTGAAAAAGTGTTAACTTTAGTTTTGCTTAATACTCATACCAATGAGTATTTTTCTTCTGAAAGAAAAGATTTTGTTGCTTTAGATACTTCAACTGACAATTTTCTGGCCAACTGCCATACTTCCAACTTTTCAAAACCAAATTTGTATGTCATATTTATAATAATATTTTATTAAATACCTAATTCAGCAACTTTCATCCATCATTAAATTTTCTACAACAACATTCAACTTTCATCTCCATACATCTTCTCAAAATATCCCTGATACGTCCCACTCGTTACATGTTTCAACCATACTTGATTTTAAAGCAACTTTCACTATTTTGAAAAATCCTTCAACAATTACAACAAAAATATTAGCTCTTTGACTGTGCTATAAGCTCGTCAAAATATTCTAAATATTTTTCCCTCCATGCCTCTACTGAATATTTTTCAATAACAGTCACTCGTCCAGCGTCTCCTATACGTTTTCTAAGCTCTTTATTTTGTATTAATTCTGATAAATATTTTACCCAATCATCTTCACTTAAAGGTAAATAGCCATTCTCTCCATGTTGAATAATTTCTGTATTAACTCCTACTGGCGACATAATGGTAGGAATACTCAATGCCATATATTGTAGGCCCTTTAGTCCACATTTTCCTTTTGCCCATTCATCATCTGGCAGCGGCATAATTCCAATATCAATTTTTGAAAGTTCTTCAACTTCTGTTTCCGAAACCCAAGGCTCGCCTTTTACGTCTAATTCCTGGCAATAGAAATTCCCATCACCGATGATTTTAAATGTTACTTTGCCGGCATACTGTTCTTTGATTCTCTTCAAAGCAGGAATCGCAGTTGCAAAATGCTGAATAGTTGAAAAACTGCCGCTCCATCCAATACAAACATTGTCGTTCCCGACACTTATTTTTCTTTCGTAAATATCTGTATCAATAGTTGTGGGTACTACTTTAATATTATTGTTAAAAGGTTTAGCATACTCCGCCAAATACTGATTTCCAGCGAAAACGAGTTTTGCAGCTTTAATGATATGCTTTGTTTTATTTGCATCTTTTAGAAATGAAAGTTTTTTATTAGCATCTGAAATATTTTGCACCCATATAGAGTCATCAAAATCAAAAATTAAAGGAACCGATTTTCCTATCATTTTTTCAAATATTGAAGACCCAAGCATATAAGCTTCCCTTTGAACAAAAACCAAATCAAATTTTTTTGCCGTTATTCCCTCCTTTATTCTTTTCACTGTGCTTTTTGCAACAATTAAGCTTTTCTTAAAAGCGTGACCCGGTTTATAAAAAATTTTATCATCCTTTTCATTAAGCAGGTATGAAAATGTAAACGAATAATTGTGTTGTTCAAGAAAATTAAGATATTGCTCAAAACGAAAACGTTGAGAAGGTGAACGTCCAGGCCGATGAAGGCAAAGAATTAGTACCTTTTTTGCTGACATAAATCGCAATTAACTTTTGACTTTAATGTTCCATCCTTCCGGAAGTTTTTCAAGTATTTCTATGTTTTCAAATTCCTGCCCTTGTCTTGCTCCTACTTTTTTAGCCCATGTGGCCATTCTTGCAATTCCCTGCTGCAAAGTGAGCCCCGTGGGTTCCCCAAAATATTTATGAGCTTTCATATGATCTGAATATGCGTGCATCACTTCATTCCTTGCCTGCAGATGTTTAATATTTGGTTCCACACCAAATTCTCTGCATACAACTTCTGCTAATTCATTTACTGTATATGGTTTGTCGGCTCCTATGTTAAATACTTCGTTATAAGTGTTTGGCAAATCCACACATTTTGAAATTGGAATTGCTACATCATCGATATAACTAAAGGCTCTTGTTTGTGTGCCATCACCAAATACAGATAATTGCTTCCCTTGCATTATTTGATTCATAAATATGCCAATAACATTTCTGTACTTATCACCAATATTCTGATTTTCTCCATAAACGTTATGGGGTCTAAATATTACATAATTAAGACCAAACATTTCATGAGCTGCTTTTAAGTCAAGTTCAATAGCATATTTTGAAACACCATATGGATCCTCAGGAATTGGCGTCATTTCCTCTGTCATGGGCAATTGCCCTTTTCCATAAACCGCAATTGAAGAAGTAAAAACAAAACATTTCACCTTATGCTTTACTGATTCATTTATCAAATTTATGCTGCCTATTAAGTTTGTATTATAATTAAAACGTCTGATAAAATGTGAAAGTCCTTCTGCAGCATAAGCACCAAGATGGTATACAAAATCAAATTTATGTTCTTCGAAAAGTTTTGAGATAAATTTTTCATCTGTCACACTGCCCTTAATAAAAGTAGCCCCTTCAGGAATATAATCCTCAAATCCACCACTGAGATCATCAATAATAATTACTTCATGTCCTGCCTTTAAACAATGTCGAGCAACATGAGATCCGATAAAACCAGCTCCTCCAGTAATTAATGATTTAGACATAAATTTGATTTATAGTATATTAAAATTGAATATTAAATTGTTGATATTCTCCACTCGTTACATGTTTCAGCCATTCTCCGTTTTGTAAATACCAGTCGATAGTTTGCGAAAGCCCTTCTTCAAATGTTACTGATGGCTTCCAGCCCAGTTCTTTATTTATTTTGTTAGCGTCAATGGCATATCTACGATCGTGCCCGGGCCGGTCTTTTACATAGGTTATCAATGCTTCGCTGGTGCCGGGTGCATTGCCCAGTTTTTCATCCATTTGTTTACACAAAAGTTTAACCAAACCAATGTTTTTCCACTCGTTGAAGCCACCGATGTTGTATGTGTCGCCAGTTTTTCCCTTATGATATACCAGATCGATTGCCGCTGCATGGTCTTTTACAAAAAGCCAGTCGCGGGTATAAAGCCCATCGCCATAAACGGGTAATGGCTTTTTATTAATTATGTTATTAATAAATAACGGAATTAATTTTTCGGGAAAATGGTAAGGGCCGTAGTTGTTGGAGCAATTGCTTAACACTACAGGTAGTCCGTAGGTGTCATGATAAGCTCTTACAAAATGATCGCTGGCTGCCTTGGATGCGCTGTAAGGTGAATGTGGATCATATTTTGTTTGCTCGGTAAACAAACCTGCATCACCCAATGCACCATACACTTCATCAGTAGATACGTGATAAAAAAGTTTGTCATCAAAATTATTTTTCCAAAAAGTCTTTGCGGCATTCAGTAGATTTACTGTTCCTATTACATTGGTATAAACAAAATCCAGCGGAGAGAGTATTGAACGATCTACATGGCTTTCTGCTGCCAGATGAATGATACCATCGGGCTGGTACTTTGAAAAAATATTTTCTATCGCTACTGTATCTAAAATATTTGCTTTTTCAAAATGATAATTGGCAGCATTTTCAATATCCCGCAGATTTTCAAGATTGCCTGCATACGTCAAGGCGTCCAGGTTAATGATTTTATAATCAGAATATTTTGTAACAAATAAACGGACTACATGCGAGCCTATAAAACCGGCACCACCGGTGATGATAATCGTTTTTTTCACTTTACACTTTGCTTTTTATACCACTGAAAAGTAATTTGAAGTCCTTTCTCTATTGATACATCCGGATTGTAGGCTAACAACTCTTTGGCTTTTGTAATATCTGCAAGGCTGTGTTTTACATCTCCTTTTCTATCGGGGCCATGTATGGCATTCAATGTACTGCTTGCTTCTGTTTTCAAAATTTCAAATAACTGCTGTAAAGAGGTTTGCTGTCCGCAGGCAATATTATAAACCTGATTTACTGCATTTGTATTATTAGTAAAGAGAGAAAGCAGATTGGCCTGTACTGCATTGTCCACATAAGTAAAATCGCGGCTATGACTGCCATCGCCATTTATTACGGGAGGTTGGTTATTGATCAATGCTTCTGCAAACAAAGGAATAACGGCAGCATAAGGGCCATTGGGATTTTGATGCGGACCGAAAATATTAAAATACCTAAGTCCGATAAATTCTATACCATAAAGACTGGCATATACCTGTGCATAGAGCTCGTTTACATATTTTGTAACGGCATAAGGCGAAAGCGGTTTACCAATTTTTTCTTCCTGCTTGGGCAGACCGGGGTGGTCGCCATAGGTAGAGGAGCTGGCAGCATACACAATTCTTTTTATTTTTTTCTCTTTTGCTGCTGTAAAAATATTTAAAGTGCCGGTGATGTTTACATTATTGGTTGTAAGCGGATCGTGGATGGAACGGGGTACGGAACCCAGTGCCGCCTGATGGGTAATTAAATCTATCCCATCACAAGCCGACAGGCAGGTTTCATAATCTCTGATATCACCTTCCATAAACTCAAAAGCAGCATTTGATTTGAAAGCTGCCATATTCTCTAATGAGCCTGTTGCCAGATTATCCAACACCCTGACGGTTGACACTCTTTTATCCTTCAGCAAACGGGCTGCAAGGTGTGAGCCGATAAACCCGGCGCCTCCAGTAACTAATACACGCATGAATGATTAATGATATTAAGTATTTTTTTTCTTCCGGTTGAAAATTTTCCCAAAACCGGCTAAAATTCTTTCAAAGAAATTAGGTGGCGGCGTTTCTTCCTCATAATAACTACCATAGCCATAGCCATAACCATAACCGTATCGACCATAGCCATAATAGCCATAACCGGGTTTTATTTTTACATCATTGATGATGATAGAAATTTTGGGCAATTTATTGCTGCTATAAAATTCGTCAATCAGTGCAACTTGTTTTTTAAAGGTATGCCCCTGTCTTACCATGTATAAAGTACATTGAGCATATTTCGAAAGCGTCATCGCATCGCTCACCATTCCTACCGGTGCGGTATCAACCAATACAATATCAAAACGAGCCTGAAGCCATTCAAACAATTCATCCACTTTTGGATCCAGCAGCAATTCGGCCGGGTTGGGTGGAACAGGACCGCATCCTAATACATACAGATTTTCATATTCGGGTACTGGTCTTACCAGTTCTTCAAGATTTCCTTTACCTACCAGGAAATTTGTAATACCAGGTCCTTTGGGCATTCCCAATCCTGAGATCAATTTTGGTTTGCGAATATCAAACTCTAAGATTACCGTTTTCTTTCCTGCAAGGGAAAGTACAGCGCCCATATTAGTAGTAGCATAAGATTTACCTTCTCCGCTAAAGGATGAGGTAACAAGTATGGTTGATTTTTCTGCTTTCCCTAGAATATATTGCAAGTTGGATCGGATAATCCGAAATTGCTCGGCCACCATACTGCGGGTCGATTTGCTAACAACCAATGTCTTGCTTGAATAAGAATGTCCTATTTCTCCAACAATAGGTGTATTGGTGATTTTTTCAATATCAAAACGGGTGCTTACTTTATCGTTCAGAATTTCGCTGATGAAGATAAACAAGGCAGGTAAGCCAATCCCCAGCAGAAAAGCCATAATTTGAATTGCTTTACGGTTGGGTTTTACTGGTGTTGATGCAGGAGTGGCTCTGTCGGTAGGTGTAGAGTTTGCAGTAGCAGATGCAATTTTTATTGCAGTTTTTTCTCTTTCCTGTTCCAAATAATTTTTTAATGTAGTAATTGAAATAGCGCTCTCCTCCATTTTTGCGAGGTCTTTTTGAATAGCCGGCATCGCTCTTAATTGTTGCTGGCTTGATTGGCTTTTACTTCTCGCATCTGCCATGATATCATTCAACAATTTTTTTGTTGATTTCAAGCTTTCTAAAACCCGCTCTCTGCCTTTTGAAACTGCTTCATTTTTTTCCAGTACAAGTGGGTTGTCTTTTCCTGCTCCTGAATTTAACAGAGCCAGTCTTTCAATTTGTACTTTGTTGTATTCTCCAACCAGATTTGCAAAAACCGGTTCATCTATCCATAAAGTGGAGGGCACTTTACTAAACTCATTTTTTTTATCGCTCAGATAACTTTCAACAATTTCTGCCTTTGTCAGTTCTGTTCTTTGCTCAATAATGGTTTTGTCAAATTCGCTCAGGCTATTAAACCCTTGTGCAGTTTGTGCTTCCCCGTCTATAATGTTATGTTTATTTCGATAGTTGATTATAGACTGTTGAATACTATCCAGCTGCCCATTGGTTACAAATAACCTACTGTTGATAAAAGTTAATGTCTTTTCCGATTCTTCTCTTTTCTGCTCAATAGTATAAAGCGCATATTCATCCATTAGCTCATTGATGATATCAGCACCCAATTCTGAGTTTGTTGTAATCATGCTGATATTCAGAATTCCGGTTCCGGCAGATTTTGGAGTTACTTGTAAAGCACCAGCGTAACCGGCTGCAGCTGCTGCGGTAGAAGACCAATAAACCCTAAACTCACCGGAAGCAGGTGTATTTGGATACCCATTAATAATGAATGTTCCGTTTTTGTTTTTGTAAGTATCGCCCAATCAATAAGTATGGTCGTCGCCATTTATTTTAAATTCATTGTCGCTTATAAAATTTATTTTAAGAACAAAGCTTCTTGATGAATCTTCAACTTTGACAATTTGTACATTAAAGGGTCTTGTTTTATAAACATTTACTGTTTTTATTTTCCCAATTGCATAATAACTTAATTGAAGGTGCAGGCTATCCACTACCCTTGCCATCAGTGGTTTGGATTTCAGAATCTCAATTTCACTTTGAATATTTTGGGCACGGTCATTTATAAATTGCTCTTCAAATCCCTGGCTTCTTCCACCTCCTGGTTGTTCACTTTTTATAATCATGGATCCGCCTACCTTGTACATAGGAACGGTATAGCGCAAATAAACATAAGCGGCAAATAGACATAACGCTACCGAAAGAATAAACAAGGGAAGAAAGCGAACATATTTATAAAACAAATCCCGGATACTCATGTTCCAGAGTTCACTTCTGCCGGTTTTTTGTATTTCCTCCATTCAATTAAAAATTAAGGTAATTGAGCAACGGTTAATTTAGTTTCTTCTGAAGCTGTTGTAAATAAGAGATGCAGACGTAATCAGGCTGATAATAAACCCAACTCTGGCCATTGTAACTTCCTGTTCAGTTTTCTTATTCTTTTGTTTAATTGGATTCACCAGTACAACATCGTTTTGAGACAGATTAAAATAAGGGGATTCAAAAAGTTTTTTTGAAGATAAATCAATGGTACCAACCGTTCTGACGCCATCTGACTCTCTGATTATTTTGACATTATTCTTTTTCCCATATTCTGTAATATCGCCTGCTAATCCAATTGCTTCTAATATGGTTACTTTTTCACCTGGAATGCTGAGTGTGCCTGGTTGTGCCACCTCACCCAATACGGTGATTTTATAATTCAAAAAGTTTACAATGACTGTGGGGTCGCTTAATAATTCTTTTGGGCTGGTCAGTCTTTTTTTAAAATCTTCTGCAAGCTCTGTTTTGGTAAGACCCGCTGCATGTATAACACCAAGACGAGGGTGTATGATATTTCCCTGTGCATCTACCAGATAACCGCAGGTATTGGCAGAACCAGTTGCTGATGTTGCCGCTACTGCACATGGCAGATTGTATAATTCATAAACCTTGGGCTCGGTTGATATGCTGTAAACCTGAACACCCAACAAATCTCCTTTCTGAATTTTTAATTCAGGAATTTGTGTAATACTCTTTCCGGTTGTGTCATTAAAATTTTCCAGATAATTCCCCATGGGTTTGGTTGGCCTGCAGGAATAAATAAGAATTGAAAATAAAAGTACAGGAATCGTTAAGCGTTTCATTGATGCTGTTTTGATGAATAGCAGCCTGATACAGTTTAGGTTAAATGGCTTTGAGCCGAAGATAATTTACTTCTCTCAATATATGCCACTAAAATATACCCAAGACTGTCTATAGCCACTTTTACTTTTTTATGTTGAATGTCAATTACTTTTCCTTCCTGATCCATCAATGAGCCATTGGTTATTCTTACCCGCTGATTCAACTTTAATTCCAACGGTCTGGCTTCTACATTCTCATACTCATCCAGAAAGCGCTTGATGGTAACAATTTCCCTTTCTTTAATAATTGCGGGCTTACCATCCCAGTAAACAAAGTTTAAAGTTCCGTTGATTAAGCGAACAGCCGACCTGTCTGAGTCACTAATTTTTACAAAAACATAAGACTTAAACAAAGGTTCTTCCACTACTTTTATTCTGTCGCTCCATTTTCGGCGCACTTTATTTAAAGGACAATAGCTTTCAAAACCTTTTTCTTGAAGAATGCTGTTTACTTTTTTTTCCCACCTGGGGCGGGTATAAATGGCCATCCATTTTCTACTCAATGATTTTCCAATTTTTTTCATGGCTTCGCCACCTCAGTCCCATAATTTTTTATTATAGTACTGACTATCAATTAATTATAACTAAAAAAATAAACCTTCTAGAAATTCTTTCTAGTTGCTTGCAAATATATGAGTTGATGTGAGTGGAATACCTATAAAATAGACAGATTTTGAATGATTTAATACCAAAGGTTGATAACTTTTCTGGTAATTCTACGATTGATCTGCTTATAATAACGAAAATTGGAATCCTGACAAATCCACAGACTTTGAAATGTAGTACTGCACTTGCTGTCTTCTTCATACTTTTAAATCCAAAATTCATAATTTGAACCAGCGATTTTATTCTCTAGATGTTTTTCGTGGCGCCACTGTTTGCCTGATGATTTTAGTAAATAATCCCGGTAGTTGGTCGCATATTTATCCGCCACTGGAACATGCACCCTGGCACGGGCTCACACCAACAGATTTGGTGTTCCCTTTTTTTCTGTTTGCAGTTGGAAATGCACTTTCCTTTGTAATGCCCAGACTTCAGCAAAAAGGGGACACTGCATTTTGGAAAAAAGTACTCACCCGTTCATTACTCATTTTTTTAATTGGGCTGTTTTTAACCTGGTGGCCTTTTGTAAAATGGGTAGATGGAAGTCTGGTGTTCAAACCCTGGGCCTATATTGATAGCAAAGGAATGCCTCAGGGTGTCCGTATTCTTGGTGTATTGGCAAGAATCGCCATCTGCTACTTTTTTGCATCGGTTCTTATTTATTATGTGAAATCAAAAACAGTTTTTTACATCGGTCTGCTTATTTTATTACTTTACTGGGTACTGTGTTTTACATTGGGCAATCCTGCAGACCCGTTGAGTATGACTGGATGGTTTGGCAATGATGTTGATAAAAGCATTTTGGGTTTGGCTCACATGTACAAAGGCGAAGGCATTCCCTTTGACCCCGAAGGCATCATGAGTACATTGCCCGCTATTGTACAGGTAATATTTGGCTATCTGGTGGGTGATTATATTCAGAAAAAAGGGAAGAATTTTGAAATGCTCAGCGGTTTGTTTGTTGCTGGTGTGGCGTTATTGCTAACAGGTTTTTGCTGGGATATGGTTTTTCCTATCAATAAAAAAATATGGACCAGCTCTTATGTAGTATATACAACCGGTCTGGCAATGATTACGATTGCCACCATGATTTATCTGATAGAGTTTAAAAATGTAAAAGGATGGCTGAGTAAATTCTTTAATGTGTTTGGCAAAAACGCACTCTTTGTGTTTGCACTTAGCGCTTTTTTACCCAAAGGTCTTGCACTTATTCGTTTTACAAATGGCTCCAATCCCTGGAACTGGCTTTATCAAAATTTATTCTCCACCCTGCCCGGCGATCCACGGCTGGGTTCTTTGCTTCATGCACTCTGCGTCATCACTTTTATGTGGCTGATATGCTGGTGGATGGATAAAAAGAAAATTTATATAAAAGTATAGGTAGCTGCATTAACAAGATTTTAATACAATCCTGATAAAATTATCGTGTAACAGAAACTCAAACTGCATCTTTTGTCCGTAACACAAAAAATTACTATTATGAAATCACTCATCGCATTTACAACCCTTTTGATGTCGGTATTTAGTTCTTGCTGCACCACCAATCAGGCAAAATCAAACAGCCAGAATGAAGCTGCGGTTTCACTGTATGAAACGAAATGGCTTCTAAAGAAAATAAGTAAGGAGGGTAATTTGCAAGATGTAAACACATCTGCCTTTATTCGTTTTGACAAGGAAAAGAACAGTGCCGGAGGCAATGGCAGTTGCAACTCATTTGGCAGTACAACCAAAATTGAAGGCCAGTCTGTAAATTTTTCCAATATTTTTTCAACAAAAATGTTTTGCCAAGATGTACAATCAATTGAAGACGCTTTCTTTGGATTGCTTGGAAAAAGCACCCGTTATGAAATAAGCGGCAAAAATCTGAAACTCTATCAGGATAAAACGGTAATACTGGAGTTTGTTAGCGAATAACAAGGTATTTTCTATCCGGTATAGCATTGATAATACCGGTTTATAATTCATCTTTTTTGGCCGGATCAGGTAATCCCGATTCGGCTATTTTTTTCTTTCCTCAAAAAAATCATTTGCAAATTTGTTTAGTATAAAAATACTAAATATTTTAGCTTATTAAATTTACTTTTATGGAAGGGGAAGAATTTTATGGTGCTGCTTATAAAGGTTCCAAGCAGTTTTCACAGCATCAGGTAAATACGGCTAACGCTACCGGATTTGGTGCCGCCACTGACGATTATGCTGAACGTGGTATTGACCTGAACGAGCAGTTGGTACGCAACAAACCGGCTACTTTCTTTTTTAAAATGAAAGGCGATGCCATGCAGGAAGCCGGCATTTTTGATGGCGATACCCTGATTGTGGACCGATCGGTGAAACTGGTAAACGGCAGCGTAATTGTGGCTATACTGAATGGTGAATTATTAGTGCGCCGCTTTCACAAAAATTTTTCTTCCGCTTTCTTAATTGCTGAAAACAACCGGTATAAAAACATTAACCTGGCCGAGTTCAGTGACTTTGCCGTATGGGGTGTGGTTACTTATGTCATTCATTCGATGAGCGTATGAAAGCATTGGTGGACTGTAATAATTTTTATTGCTCTTGTGAAAGAGCTTTTCAACCACGATTAGATGGCCAGCCGGTGATTGTGCTTAGCAATAATGATGGTTGTATTGTTTCCCGCAGCGATGAGGCCAAACTATTGGGTATAAAAATGGCCGATCCTTATTTTATGGCTCGCTCTATTATAGAAAAAAATCGGGTTACGGTTTTCTCATCCAACTATAATTTATATGGCGATATGAGCTGGCGGGTAATGGAAACCCTGCGGCAGGTGCTTGGAAAAAATAAAGTGGAAGTATATTCCGTTGATGAAGCCTTTGTGGATTTAGATGATTTTTCAACAGCCACATTGTGGACAGCAGCCCACAATGTAAAAGAAACAGTAGAAAAATGGACGGGCATTAAAGTATCGGTAGGTGCAGCACCCACCCGTGTATTGGCCAAGCTGGCCAACCGGCTTTCCAAAAAAGATAAATTAAAAACCGGTTGTGTAATGGTGCTGGAAACTGAAGCAGAAATAAAAGAGGCATTGCGTCAAACAGCGGTAGAAGACATTTGGGGAATAGGCCGCCGTTATGCGCATAAACTTAAAGAGCAATGGGGCATTTTTGATGCCTGGCAGTTGCGTAGCTTAAGCGAAGATTTTGCACGCACCCATTTGGGTGGTGTGGTAGGTGTGCGACTGATACGGGAGCTGAAGGGAGTGATTTCTAAAGAAATGCAGGAAGAACTGGTAACAAAGAAAATGATTGCCACTACCCGTATGTTTGGCAGCCCTGTAAGTAGTATCGATGCCCTCAAAGAAGCCGTGGCCACCTATGCCTCAAGAGCAGCAGAAAAACTAAGACGACAGCAAAGTGCTGCAGGTGTTATCAGTGTGTTTATCATATCAAGGCAGGAAAAAAATGATGTCGATTTCAGGGGAGCATCGTATGGCAGAGAGATTACCCTGCCCTATGCTACTTCCTTCACTCAAGAATTGATAAAGGCTGCGGTATCGCTGGTAGAACAACTTTATCAGCCGGGTAAACAATATAAAAAAGCAGGCGTCATCCTCAGCAATATTGTGCCAGATCTGTCAGTTCAGGGAAATTTGTTTTTTGCTCCTGCATACAATTGTAACCGAAAACTGATGGAGATGATCAATAATATTAATTTCAGTCATCGGGATGATGTTTTGAAATTTGCAGCCAGCGGTACTTCCCGCAACTGGAAGATGCAGCGCAATTTTATTAGCAAGCGCTATACCACCCGCTGGGATGAGCTTTCGGAAGTGAAGTGATTCCGCTTCAACTTATAAAACGATATTGCAAAGCGTTTTTCATCAGATAATCTTATTTTGTTCCAATGCAACAGATCATCTATGGCGTTGACCGTTTTATAGAACAAGCTGCAAAATACAAACAGCTGAAATTTGGGCTGATTACCAATAATGCGGCTAACACTTCAACAGGAGTATCATCAAGGGTGGCGTTATTAAAAAGCGGAATAAATGTGCTTCAATTATTTTCACCAGAGCATGGACTGAGTGCCAAAGGTGAAGACGGCGGTTTTCAAAAAAACTTTACCGACGAAATAACTGGCCTGCCCGTTATCAGTCTTTATGGCGAAAAATTAAAACCCACAGCCGAAGACTTAAAAGAGTTGGATGCACTGCTCTTCGATATTCCGGATGCTGGTTGCAGGTACTATACATATTTGTGGACGATGAGTTATGCCATGGAAGCAGCAGCCGAAAATCAAAAACAATTTTTTGTTTTGGACAGACCTAACCCTGCGGGTGGAAAATTAACTTTTGCCGAAGGACCCATGCTGGATGAAGAAAATTGCAGTTCATTTATTGGCCGTTGGAATGTTCCGGTAAGACATTGTTGCACCTTGGGCGAATTGGCTCAATATTTTGCAGCAACGAAAATTAAAAATGCAGGTTTGCAAATTATCAAAACAGCAAACTGGAAGCGAATGAAAGAACCTGATTTGATGCACAAAAATTTTATTGCACCCTCTCCGGCTCTTACTGATGCAGCAACTATATTACTATACTCCGGTTTGGGTTTTCTAGAGGGTATTAATGTAAATGAAGGCAGAGGAACAGCTACCCCATTTAAAATACTGGGAGCACCCTGGATAAACGAAAACGAATTACAAGAAGCATTTACTTCTTTACATATAACGGGCATTCAAAGTTTTCCGGAGTGTTATATTCCAAATTCAGGGCTCCATGCGCAAAAAGAATGTAAAGGAATTCGTTTTTCAATTACCGATTCCGAAAATTTTAAACCAGTAGCCACGGGATTGCAGATTTTGCAACTGTTGATAAATCTTTATCCAGTAGATTGTAAAGAAAGGCTGTATCCAACAGTGGCAAATCCAACTGGGGAAAATCATTTAGACAGACTAACCGGTATTAAAAATAGTTTTGAAAAAATAAAGTCCGGCAACTTCTTTAATGAAAAATTCTGGGATGGTCGTCAATGGGAGTCCGTTATTAAGCCATATTTGCTTTATTGATATTTTTTATACAAACTAAAAAGTACTTTGTCTGCAACAGGCGTCATTCTTTTTGTTGTGTCTTGTAAAAAATGTCTTTTGAAACTTTGAATAGCAGCACTCGTATCTCTGATATCATAACCTACAATTCGCAAAGCCGATAAATGATCAAAATGTGCAGGCACTTGTACACCGGTTGTATCGCTCCACCAAAGACCCAACCCTTTTTCGCTGAATTGTTTCCAGGGAAATCTCCAGTTGGGATCATTTTTTCGGGTAGGCGCTATATCACCATGCCCGATAAAATTAGCAGCCGGAATGTTGTAAGCATTTTTTAATCGTTGTAACAAGGTTATTAAACTATTTAATTGTGGTTCCGTGAAAGATTCAAAACCATTATTGTCAAGCTCAATACCCACACTGGCAGAGTTAATATCTGTCGCATTGCCCCATTTACTCACCCCTGCATGATGGGCCCGTAGTAAATCATTGAGCATATGATGTACGGTTCCATCCTTGCATATTACGTAATGTGCACTTACTTCTCTTTGACCTTTTACAGTAAAAGTCTTCAGCGTTTGATCGCAACTGTTTTGTGCAGTATGGTGTATGATAACATAATTGGGCCTACGCATTGTAAAATTGGTAGTGCCCACCCAATCGGCAGCATAAGGAAGACCAGCAGAATCATTTAAAGGATAGGATTCTAAAATTTTTGAATATGCTTTTGCCTGCTCTTTATAGATTTTATTGGTGGTTGCATATTTGGATTGCTTACAGCTGGGCACAAATAATACCGTTATCGCAAATACAAAAAGTAATACAGGTCTGTTCATTTAAAAATGATTTATTGTTGACACAAACTTATCAACTAACCGAAATTGAGAAAATAAAGGTAGGAAGAAAGAGGGTAATGACTAACGAATAATGAACAAGAAATGGTCAATGATGAAGGTTGAAGGGGAAAGAATAATGAATATTAAATAATGAACACGGAATGAAGAAGTGAGAGAAATTTTTATTCAAAAATTTCATATTTCACAACCCATTTTCAGGCAAAAAAGGTTGAATGAAGTTTCTCTATTTAAAAAAAATGGTTACAGATATTTTCGATGCATTAAATAAATCATTTTACGCACTGTGGCATTCATACCACCGCCGGAATTGTCGTTCATAAAATGACGTTTAAATGCTGCAACCGCCGAGGCGGGATAAGCAACATCGTAACCAATAATGCGAAGACCCATCAGGTAATCAAAATTTTGCGGCACTTCAACATTTGTAGTATCTCCATACCAGTTTCCAAAACCGTTTTCACTTAGTTCTTTCCAGGGAAATTTTGAACTGGGATCTGCTTTTCTAGTAGGTGCGATATCGCCATGACCAATAAAATTGGCTACAGGAATCCTATATTGATTTTTTAATCTTTCCAATAATATGAGCAAACTGGTTATTTGCTCCTTTGTGTATGCTTCTCTTCCGTTATTTACAATTTCAATTCCAATACTGGATGAGTTCAAATCGGTTGTATTACCCCATTTGCTATCGCCTGCATGATGAGACCGCAACAAATCGTGCAACATGTGATAGACTTTGCCGTCTTTATTAATAACGTAGTGAGAACTTGCTTCACGACCTCCCGGTGCTGTAAATTCCTGTAAAACCTCATTCAACCCATTGGTAGCTGTATGATGTATAATTACATAGTTTGGTCTTCTTAGTCCCATATTGGGTGTGCCTATCCACTCTGCTGCATAAGTAAGTCCGGCAGAATCCTTTAATGGAAATTCAGAAATCACCCTTATTAGCGAATCAATCATTTTATAATAAAGCCGGTTTGCCCGCTGGTATTTTCCCGCAGGTATTTCCGGTGGTTGAAGTGGATTGATTGTTGCAGGAATTGTTTCTACTGAATCGGCGGTTACAATCAGCACGCCTTCGTCCGATGTATCTTTTACGGCTTTTTTATCATCCTTTAGTATAGTTGATTTAGAAACAGCCGGTAATGAATTTGGCTGAGCATTTAACGAGCAAAAAATCCCGCCAATGATGTTTAGCAAAATCAGGATTGCAACAGGTTTAATGGCTTTTAACTGCATCGTCTAAAATTACAATTAATTTTTTCTTTTGTTTTGATTTGGACGGTTAAACCTACTGTAAGGTTTTCTATTGCCTACATTTTTTTGTTTTGGGGAATATGCAGGCACTGGGCCTAACTGTGATAAAACCTCTCCTTTTTCCACTACTTTATCAATTAATCGTTCAATTGAAGCAAATTTTTGTTGTTCTTTTTCACCAACCAATGTAAAGGCGACTCCATCTGCTTCGGCCCTTGCTGTTCGCCCGATACGATGCACATAATCTTCTCCATCGCCGGGTACATCGTAATTAATTACCAGATCAATTGTATCTATATCAATACCACGACTCAAAATATCGGTAGCCACCAGCAAAGGGATTCGGCCACCGGCAAATGCACTCAACACATTTTCTCGTTGATTTTGTTCCAGATCACTGTGTATTTCATCAACAGCCACACCGCTTTTTTTTAAATCACGGGTCAGCAATTTTACAGTTTGCTTTTTACTGCAAAAAATTAATGCATTTTTATAGGGTGTTTGTTTCAACAAAATTTTAATAAGGGGCAGTTTTTGAGATTCATAAACAATAAAAGCTTTCTGCACCACTTTCTCGGGAGGTTTTGAAATCGCAATATTCACTTCTACAGGATCTTTCAAAATCCTTTTAGCAAGATGCCTTATTTTTTCGGGCATGGTGGCAGAAAATAATAACGTTTGTCGCTGTGTAGAAATTGCCTTAATAATTTTATTAATATCATCTTGAAAACCCATGTCCAGCATACGATCAGCTTCATCCAGCACCAGAAATTTCAAGCCATTCATATTTACATAACCCATGTTTAAATGCGCTATCATACGGCCGGGTGTACATACAATGATATCGGCGCCCATTTGCAAAGCCTTTTTTTCTGCAATAAAATTATCGCCGCTATTACCGCCATAAATTGCCAAAGAGCTGAGGTGTGTGAAATATGATAATCCTTCAATATGCTGAGAAATTTGAATAGCTAATTCACGGGTAGGCACAACAATCAAAGCGCCTGTTTGTCCATCCACATGGTTTTTTAACAACTGGTTCATTACCGGCAATAAGAATGCTGCCGTTTTTCCGGTTCCTGTTTGTGCCGAAGCAATTATGTCTTTGCCTGCAAGAATGGGTGGAATAACCTGCTCCTGTACCGGAGTAGCGTTTTCATAGTTAGAAGCATCTATTCCTTCGAGTATTTCGGGCAGGAAATTAAATTCAGAAAATTTCAATGGGTTATAATTTGCGATGCAAAGGTAGTTTAAATTGGCAGTTTTAGATTGGAGCAAATGAAAATAACACAGTTTGACATAATCAATATAGTCAGTCAAAAAAAAACCTGAGTTTAATAATCAAAAAAAATCGCATGCCAACTTTAGATATAATCAGACATATACAACATCAGCAAAGGCATATCCGGCTGAAGTATAGGCGCAGAAATACTAAACGATGATTTGCTTCTTTTAATACAAAATGTACTCAGATAATTACAGCATTAATAAATTCACTCTTTACATACTCCTCCTATACTGCCCACCCACTTCATATAGTGCATGGGTTATTTGTCCCAGCGAACAATATTTTACAGTCTCCATTAGCTCCGCAAACAGGTTGCCGTTATTAATTGCAACGGATTTTAATTTTTTCAAAGCTTCTTGCGATTGACTTTCATTTCTCTTCCAAAATGCTTTTAAATTATTTATTTGTTGTTCTTTTTCTGCTTCCGTACTACGGATTACTTCACAAGGTATGATTGTAGGTGAGCCTTGTTTGTTTAAAAAAGTATTCACTCCCACAATGGGAAACTCCCCAGTATGTTTTAAATGTTCATAGTACAAACTCTCTTCCTGTATTTTATTGCGCTGATACATCCGCTCCATAGCACCCAACACACCACCTCTTTCTGAAATGCGGTCAAATTCCGTTAATACTGCTTCTTCTACCAAATTGGTTAGCTCTTCTATAGCAAAACTTCCCTGAATAAAATTCTCAGTTTTGGCACTGCCCAATTCGCGGTTAATGATGAGTTGTATCGCCATTGCCCTTCTTACACTTTCTTCAGTCGGTGTGGTAATGGCTTCATCATAGGCATTGGTGTGAAGCGAATTGCAGTTATCATAAATGGCATACAAGGCTTGTAGCGTAGTGCGGATATCGTTAAAATCAATTTCCTGTGCATGCAGGCTTCTGCCTGATGTTTGTATATGATACTTGAGCATCTGGCTGCGTTTATTGGCCTTGTATTTATACTTCATCGCTTTGGCCCAAATTCTTCTGGCTACCCTGCCTATTACACTATATTCAGGATCCATACCATTGCTAAAGAAAAAAGAAAGATTGGGTGCAAAATCATCGATATTCATACCGCGGCTCAGATAATATTCTACATAAGTAAATCCATTGGACAGCGTAAAGGCGAGCTGCGTTATAGGATTAGCCCCTGCTTCGGCAATATGATAACCACTGATGGAAACAGAATAAAAGTTTCTCACCTTTTGCTCAATAAAATACTGTTGCACATCACCCATCAGCTTCAAGGCAAACTCGGTAGAAAAGATGCAGGTATTTTGCGCCTGATCTTCCTTTAATATATCGGCCTGTACCGTTCCCCTTACCTGTTGCAATGCCTCCTGTTTACATTGTGCATAGGCATCTGCCGGCAAAACCTCATTGCCACTTAGCCCCAGAAGTTTTAAACCCAATCCGTTATTTCCATCAGGCAAAGTAGCGGGGAATGATGTGTTATTATAAACTGGCGCAATGCCTCCAGCATATTTTTTTTTGAGTACTTCATTCACCATTGGCCATTGATTGTTTGCATCCAGCCATTTTTCACATTGTTGATCTATGGCAGCATTCATAAAAAACGCAAGCAACATGGGTGCGGGCCCGTTGATAGTCATGCTTACCGATGTTTTGGGATCGCATAAATCAAAGCCGCTGTATAACTTTTTGGCGTCATCTACCGTTGCAATACTTACTCCACTGTTTCCCACTTTTCCATAAATATCCGGACGATGATCTGGGTCTTCTCCGTACAGCGTTACGCTGTCAAAAGCGGTGGAAAGTCTTTTGGCTGGCTGTCCCATACTTACATAATGAAAGCGTTTGTTGGTTCTCTCGGGACCGCCTTCACCCGCAAACATTCTAGTAGGATCTTCACCTTCTCTTTTTAATGGAAAAACTCCCGCCGTAAAAGGGAAATGACCTGCAACATTTTCTTCAGCCTGCCATTTTAATATATCACCCCAGTCTTTGTATTTAGGCAATACCACTTTTGGAATGCGTGTACCACTCAGGCTGGTGGTGGTCATTGGTTGTGATATTAGTTTTTCTCTAACTGTGTATTCATAGTGATCTTTTTGATATGCTGCAAGTTTATTGGGCCAGTTTTGAATTAGTTTTCTTGATACAGGTGTAAGCTGATTGGTATAAAATACAATTTGTTCGTCTAACGTTTTAAGTAATGCCTCATCCGCATTTGCCTTCAGCGTTTCTTTGGCGCCGGTTAATTGATAAAGTTTAGAAGCCAGGGCCGATTGGTCTTTCACCAACTGGTCGTAGTTGCGGTTGTTGTCGCTTATCTCACTCAGGTAACGGGCTCTTGATGGTGGAATAACTGCCTGCGAAACCTTTGCAGTATCATCAAAATGTATATCGCCAAATTTCTTTCCTGTTTTTTCTTCAATTTTTTTCAGCAGCAATGAGAATAGCTGATTTACCCCATCATCATTAAACTTGCTGGCCATGGTACCTATGATTGGCAGTTCTTCATTTTTTGCAGCAAACTTAAGATGGTTTCGTTTGTATTGTTTTCTTACATCTGCTAACGCATCCAAAGCTCCGGCTTTGTCAAACTTATTAATACACACCACATCGGCATAATCCAGCATGTTTATTTTTTCTAATTGAGATGCGGCACCATATTCTGGTGTCATTACATACATGCTCACATTACAATAGTCAAGGATGGAAGCATCGCTTTGTCCCACCCCTGCACTTTCCAGAATGATAAAATCAAAGTCGGCAGCCCGACAGATGTCAATTGCATCTTGCATAGCGCTGCTAAGTGCCGTATTATCTTCTCTTGTAGCTAGGCTACGCATATAAGCCCGTGGATGGTTGATGGCATTCATTCTTATTCTATCACCCAGCAAGGCACCTCCGGTTTTTTTCTTGGATGGATCTACAGAAATAACCGCTATTGTTTTATCAGGAAAATTATAAAGAAAACGACGAACAATTTCATCGGTTACTGATGATTTTCCAGCGCCACCGGTTCCAGTTATGCCCAGTACAGGAATACTTATCTGTACTTCATCTACTGATGGAAAATCTTTTGAAATACCATTTTCAGTATTCGTAATGCGGCGGGCAATTACTCTTACGTCTTTTACTTCGCCCAGTTGCATTGGTGTTTTGTATTCGGCTTTAGCATTAAGCGGTATATCACATTGAGTGATTACATCTTCAATCATTCCTTCAAGCCCCATTTTTCGGCCATCATCGGGCGAATAGATGCGGGTAATTCCATAATCGTGTAATTCTTTAATTTCTTCGGGGAGAATAGTACCGCCACCTCCGCCAAAAATTTTGATATGGCCACATCCGTTTTCATCCAGCAGGTCTTTCATGTATTTAAAAAACTCAACATGTCCACCTTGGTAGCTGGTAATGGCAATGCCCTGTACGTCTTCTTCAATAGCGGTTTCAATTATATCTTTTACCGAGCGGTTGTGTCCTAGATGAATAATTTCGGCACCTTTACTTTGCAAAATGCGACGCATAATGTTGATAGCAGCATCATGACCGTCAAAAAGGCTGGCTGCGGTAACGATGCGAACTCGATGTTTACCAGAAGTATTACTCATAGAAATATTAAAAAGGCAAATTTAGCTTAAAAAGCTAATGGCTGTTAGTGTTTGTAAATGGTAAATGCCATCGGTTAATTACATTTGCCACATGCAGCATCTAATAGCATCCATCAGCGAACTTTATACCCAATGGAATGGCACTGCACCACTTAGCGTGGACATGCTTCCGCTAAGTGGTAGTGAAAGGCGTTATTTCAGACTACATGGAAAAGCCGAGACAGTAATTGGCACTTATGGTGCTAATATTCCCGAGAACAATGCCTTTATTTATTTCAGTCGCCATTTCAAAAATTACAATCTGGCTGTGCCTGAAATTTTTGCTGTAAGCGATGACCGACAATTTTATCTTCAAAAAGATTTTGGAGAAGTATCACTCCTTAATCATCTGGAAGCAAAAGGTTTTTCTGATGAAGTATATCTTCTTTTCAAAAACAGCCTTACCGAACTTGCAAGGCTTCAAATAAAAGGAGACGAAGGACTGGATTATAACCAATGTCTAACTAATAAGGAATTTGGCAAACAAGCCATTATGGCCGATCTGCTATATTTCAAATACTATTTTTTAGATGCTTTGCGCAAGCCCTACGACAAACAAAAACTGATTGACGATTTTGAAGCATTGAGCAATTATCTTACACATACCGAATACAAATTTTTTATGTTCCGCGATTTTCAAAGCCGGAATATTATGATAGAAAAAGATGGTTCTCCCCATTTTATCGACTACCAGGGCGGTATGAAGGGTGCGCCTCAATACGATGTAGCTTCCATGCTATGGCAGGCCCGCGCCAATCTCCCTGATCAGTGGAAAAATAATTTACTGGAAGACTATATGGATAGTTTTGAAACCTTTACCGGCAATTCCATTGATCGCAATGTGTTTCGTAGTCAGTATAATGGGTATGTACTTATCCGCCTGTTGCAGGTATTGGGTGCTTACGGTTTTCGTGGATTGTTCGAAAAGGAAGGCACAGTTTCTTACCAGCATTCCGCTTGCATTAAGAAATCTTAAAGAATTTTTCAGTCATCAAAGTGTAGGTATAGTAGTACCTGAGTTTAGAAAAGTACTGGACATTTGCGTAGCAGATGAAATTATTCAACAGTTTACACCTACACAGGCAAGCGATAGTACGCCATTGGTGGTTAAAGTTTGCAGTTTTTCTTATCGCAAAGAATTACCATCCGATAGTACGGATAACGGTGGTGGCTTTTTGTTTGACTGTCGAGGCATATTGAATCCCGGCCGCATAGAAAGTATGAAAACACAAACAGGAAGAGATAAAGAAGTAAAAGACTTTTTGGAGCAACAAACAAAGATGCCCGAATTTTTGAACAGCGTATTTGATATTGTAGATACGACAGTGGAAGCATATATTCAAAGAGGATTTGAAAGCCTGATGGTAAGTTTTGGATGCACAGGCGGCCAGCACCGCAGCGTGTATGCAGCAGACGCAATGGCCCGGCATTTAAAAAATAAGTTTAAGGTTAAAGTGGAACTTCGCCATTTGGTACAGGATGAGAAGAATTGGGTGAATGAGGTGTAGGAGGAAGGTGAAGGGTGAGAATAAGATTGAGGTTGAGATAAAGGTTGAGGGTGAGATTGAGAATTAAGGATAAAGAATATTATTTTCTTAAAACATGAGTAAGGAGCTAAAAGTTACAAAGGCGATTATTTTTTCTGCCGGACTGGGCACAAGGTTCAAGCCCTGGACAGATAAGCATCCAAAAGCATTGGCTATCGTTAATGGCAAATCATTACTTCAGCGAAATATTGAGTATCTGCAATCGTATGGGGTTAATGATATTATTATCAATGTCCATCATTTTGCAGACCAGATAGCATCATCAGTAAAAGAAAATAAGGGATGGGGAAGCAATGTATTGATCAGCGATGAGAGAAATACTGTATTAGAAACCGGAGGTGGTCTGCTACATGCCAAATCATTATTTACTCCGGGTCAGCGTTTCATTAGTTGCAATGTAGATATACTTACCAATCTGGATATTTATAAACTTTTGCTTTATCACGATCTTCATCGTCCGCTTATTAGTTTTGGAGTTACGGATCGCAGTTCTTCACGCAATTTACTTTTCAATGAAAATATGCGGCTATGTGGATGGAGGAATAATAAAACCGGTGAAGAAAAAATTGTTTTGCCTGAAAATAATTTGCAATCATTTGCATATAGCTGTGTTGTTGTATTTGAATATGAAATTTTTAATCTGATGAAAAAGCATGGATTCTCAGGTAAGTTTTCGCTGATAGATGTTTACCTGAAACTGGCAAAAGAGCAATTGATCATGGGCTACAACCATAGTGGCGACAAACTGGTAGATGTAGGTAAGCCAGATAGTGTTTCTATTGCAGAATCACATTTCCAATAATAGTACTTTCCTTTTTTGTTGGCATTTAGTTATAATCAGCAGTATTGTATCATTAATGCTGTAATTAGTATAAAGTAATGTAAATAAATTGTGAATGGTTACAACCATGGTCGCATTTCGGCTATCTTTCGATTTTAAATACTATTTAATTATGAAGAAACTATTTCTTGGTTTTTGCACTATTTTACTAAGTGTAATATCGTTTGCACAAAGCAAATATGATCAACGAGAAGCTTTTAATCCGCAGTTTTATCCTTATCCCGGTAATGATTTTAGAAGTGCCAGTGGCGAGCCAGGCTCAAAATATTGGCAAAACAGAGCCGACTATTCATTAAATGCTACTTTGGACACTACAACTCATGGCATCAATGGAAATGTGGAAATAACTTATACAAACAATAGTCCGGATAAGCTAAAATTTCTGTGGCTGCAACTAGATCAAAACATTTATAAAAAAGATTCCAGAGCCAGTTCCACTACAACTGAAACAGGTGGTCGCTGGGCCAACGCCAAATTCACAAATGGTGATGTTATCAAATCTATTACTGTTGAATACAACGGACAAAGCTATACTCCAAAATTTACAGTAACTGATACCCGTATGCAGGTGTGGATGCAGAATGCTTTAGCAGCATCAGGAGGAAAAGTAAAACTGAAGATTCAATTTGACTTTACAGTACCCGAATATGGTACCGACCGCATGGGCAGATTGAAAACCAAAAACGGATGGATTTATGAAATAGCACAATGGTTTCCCCGCCTTTGTGTGTACGATGATATTCAGGGATGGAATACATTGCCTTACCTGGGAGCAGGAGAGTTTTATTTAGAGTATGGCAATATTGATTATAATATTACCGCACCTGCCAATTTGATTGTAGTTGGCTCAGGAGAACTCACCAATCCGCAAGATTGCTTCACTACCGAACAATTGAAAAGATGGGAAGCTGCAAAGAATAGTGATAAAACCGTAGCCATTCGGAGCGACAAAGAAGTAACGGATCCCAACTCAAGACCTAAGACAGCCAACATTACCTGGAAATTTAAAATTAGCAATACAAGAGATGTGGCTTGGGCTGCTTCAAAAGCATTTGTATATGATGCGGCAAGAATTAACCTGCCCAGCGGTAAAAAAATAATGGCTGCCAGTGCTTACCCGGTTGAAAGTATTAAAAAAGACGGCTGGCAACGTTCTACTGAAATGGTAAAAGGCTCTATTGAGCATTACTCAAATATGTGGTACGAATTTCCCTGGCCGGTAGCCACTAACGTGGCCGGAATTGTAGGAGGTATGGAATATCCCGGCATTGTATTTTGTAGCAGTGGCGATAGTGGCAGCAGTCTTTGGGGCGTTACCGATCATGAGTTTGGCCATAGCTGGTTTCCCATGATTGTAGGTAGCAATGAAAGAAAATATGCCTGGATGGATGAAGGTTTTAATACATTCATCAACGGCCTTTCCACCAAAGCATTTAATAAAGGAGAATTTAATGAAGCCAGTTTTTTTGGCGATCCCAGCTCAATGACAAGTTATGTTTTTGGCGACCACATGGACGGCCTGTACAATGTTCCAGAGGTAATACAACAGAGTAGCTTAGGAGTTGCTGCCTATCTCAAACCTTCCATGATGCTGGATGCTTTGCGTAATGTGGTTTTGGGCAAAGACCGTTTTGATGCTGCCTTTAGAGAATATATTGCTCGTTGGGCTTTTAAACATCCAACTCCATGGGATTTCTTTCACACTATGGAAAATGTGAGTGGAGAAGATTTGGGTTGGTTTTGGAGAGCCTGGGTTTTGAATACATGGAAATATGATGTAGCAGTAAAAGCGGTAAATTATATTGATGATAAACCTGCCAATGGAGCAGAAATCACTATTGAGAATCTGGATAAAATGGTAATGCCATTAACCGTATTGGTAAAAGAAACCAATGGTAAAGAGCAACGAATCAATTTGCCTGTAGAAGTATGGCAGCGTGGGGCTGAGTGGACTTTTACCGTAAGCACAACCAGTGAAATTAAAGAAGTGATTTTGGATCCCGATAAGCAATTGCCGGATTGGGATAGAGCCAATAATGGCTGGAAGAAAAAAGCATTTTAAATATTTATAAAATAAAATATTAATCCCGGTAAGGTTTTCCTTCCGGGATTTTTTTTATCTATCTGATATGCACTTTACCGGTAGCTAATTTTTTACCTTCCGCATTGTAAACAGTTACAAAATAAATACCTGTTGCGGCATGGCGCAAATCAATATTCAATAAAGTGTAAAGGCCGTTTACGGGGAAAATTTTATCAAATACTTTTTGTCCATTTGAATTTACAACTGACAAATGCCGCTGGACATTGCTACCTGTTTCATTGTAGTACGCTACCTGAAACTGCCCGTCGTTGGGGCTCGGAAAAATAAATAATTTGTTGCTGACCAAAGCCTCAACCACAACTATTGGAGATGTGGCTGAGCAAACAAGACCTCCAGCCCATGTTTCATAAACATTTACTTTATAGTTTCCAGTTTTTTCTATATCCACCATGTAACTATTTCCCGAAAACGCCAAAGGAGCATCGTTATAAAACCAATTATTAGTTACTGTGCCACCAGTTGAAGTGCTTGTTAAATTCAAATTTGTAATAGCTCCCGGCAATAAACCAGTGTCTGGATTTGCCACTAATGCCACAACCGGAATTTTTCTTACTGATAAAATGGCTGAAGAAGATATGACAGGCACAGAACAAACAACGCTGGTAAGAACGCAACGGTATTGATATTGATGAAGCAACAGCGATGTCGCACTTAAACTAAATGTAGAAACATTCGCCCCAGAAATATTTACCCATCCCGCACCACCATCAGTACTCACCTGCCATTGATAAAAAACAGGAGCCATTGCATTAGCAGTTATACTAAAGTTTGCACTACTACCTTCACATACTTCAACATTTTGAGGTTGTGAACTAATGGTAACAGCCGTATTAACATTCAGCAATGCGGCATTTGAAGTAGTGCTGCCGCAAAATGTAGTTGCCAAACAACGATAATGATAATTATTCATTCCAACCGATACGGACAATAAAGAAATACTGTTAGCTGTCGCACCGCTGATATTGTTCCAGTTGATTCCCCCATCAACACTTAACTGCCATTGAAAACCAGTGGCACCAATAGCGTTAATATTGAAATTAACATTGGTACCGACACAAGCGGTTACATCTGCAGGCTGTGTATTTATTACAGGTCCGCTTCCTGTATTGATAATAAAGCTTACCGTAGTCGTTTGGCTGGGCACTCCACTTGCTGTTCCTTGTACTGTGATGTTATAATTACCAGGCGACAAGGTATTCGCATTATTTAAAAGTACGCTTGTATTATTTCCAGGAATTACCGGATTGGGACTAAAGCTTACTGTAGTACCCGCAGGCACACCAGCTATTGCTGTTAATGTAATGGGATTGATAAAACCACCAACGGATGTTGTACTTAATGTGGCATTCATAATAGCAGGTGCTGGACAAACTGCAGTAGCACTCGCTGTATTTCCCAAAGAAAAACTTCCATCATTCAATCCGGGCACATGAACTATAGAACCAATTGACATTGTTCTTGCACTATCATCATAAAACACATTAACAGGCGTGAATGACAAATTGTAACTCAGTTTTCCTCCGGATATTGGAACTCCTATTCCATTTCCGGCAAAGGAAAGATTGCCACCGCCCCAGTCAAAATAAGTAATCGTAGTATCCTGTGTAGCCAAGCCTCCTCTTATATGCAAGACTACGGGCCCTCTGAAGTACGCAACATTGGAACCACTGCTCTGCGTTTGTCCGCCAGCTTGTATAAGTAATTTGTTGGCTACCGGGCTGTTCCAGTTTACCGTATTTATTGGGTATCCTTTGCCACCCACAGCTGTTGTACCTTTTCCTGAACCACCTACATAATCATTAAAAAAAGGAGAGATATCAACTCCCAGTACAGCATTGAATTGATTTCTCAATGAATCTGCCGTAGCCGATTTCCCTTTCAACAGCATTTGATAATTGGTAAGTGCTTGAAAAAATTTTGTATCGCCACTCATTGCTCTAAGCATGGAAACAATCATACCACCTCGTTCATATACAGCGCCACCGTAAGAGCTGTTCCAGATAGCATTTGAATTAAACATATTGGCATCGGGAATCCAAACGCTTACGGAATATGATAAAGCACTTGACTTAATACCACTGCGCACCCCAAAGGGATTAA
Organism: Chitinophagaceae bacterium; assembly: GCA_037045195.1. Classification (GTDB taxonomy): domain Bacteria; phylum Bacteroidota; class Bacteroidia; order Chitinophagales; family Chitinophagaceae; genus JJ008. The sequence continues at coordinate 363,250 of JBAOIB010000003.1, read as the reverse complement.
TACCAAGAGAGGGCATTATTTCTCCGGCTAATGCTTCGCTATAACGGGCAAAACCTTCGGCAAGCCAGAGATCATTCCAGCTTGCAAAAGTTACATTATCGCCAAACCATTGATGATTGAGTTCGTGTGCGAGTGTACGACTACTTGTTAATGCTGAAGTGGCCATGCCCGTCATGGTTTGATGCTCCATGCCGCCTGCACCCAGCAAGCCATCATAGTATCCATGTTTTTCATTTTTGAAAGGATAATCACCAAAACGGTTGCTAAATCCTTGCAACATAAAATTCATATCATCCATTGCAGAGAGAATACTATTGTATTGCGATGTTGATTTCCCTCTGAAGAGATTATAAACCACAGGTGTTTCCGTTCCGCTTACATTAACAGATCTGTAATACCTGTTGAATCTTGCTACCGATACAAAAACAAGATAAGAGGCAATAGGATATCGTGTTTTAAAAACAAAGGTTCGGTTGCCACCTGTAATTGTTGAATCTACTAATCGTCCATTTGTTGCAACCCAAAAAGTATCGGCAGCCGTAGGTGAAGCCCAGGGCACATTTACGATGATGTCCATGGAATCAATTTTATCCTGCATATCTGCTTTACAAGGCCACCAGTCACGGTCTTCGTACGATTCGGAAAGTGTAGTAATATAATTTCCTGCTGTGGAACTGTTGGCTCTCTGATATCCTTGAGAAGCTCCGGAAGCTGCAGGTGGCACACCCTGATAATAGATACGTATAGAATCAATAAAATTATTTGCAAGACTTATTCCTAAAGCAAGCGTAACAATATTTCCCGAACGGTTGATGCTGGCAGGCGGAAGTTGTGCATTTCTGAATACTACTGAATCAATAAACAAGACATCCCGAAGGTCAAATGAAATAGCAGAAACATTTTCTTGTATCGTTTTAAAATTTGTTTGCACATATCCTTTGATATATTTCACTGTGGAATCCGGATTGATGCGCCAGTAAATTTTATGATAGAGAATATCAATATTGGCACCTGTGCCACTTTGCCCACTGCTTAGAGGACCGGTTTCCCGATTGGTCTGATGATAATAAGCGTTTTCCTGAGCCTGACCCTGTTTAACAAAAGCAAAAGCTAACAGTAATAAAAAGAAACAAGTTTTCATAGTACGCATATTGCAAAGTTTAGAGTTTTTCTTCAATGAATGATTTTTGATACGAAAAAAAAATAGTGGCAATGACAATTTTTCAGAAACTACGTTGTGTTAATTCTTTTCTTTTCTTTGCACATGGCTGAATCAGCAAATAAAATTGTCATCATTGCCGCCCCATCCGGGGCTGGTAAAACATCTGTTACCCGGCATCTGCTGCAAAGTTTTCCTGCTCATCTGTTGTTTTCCATTTCATGCGCAACTCGTCCTCCACGCAATCATGAAAAACATGGAACGGATTATTACTTTATTTCAGCCAATGAATTTCGTAGACGTATTGAGCATAATGAATTTGCAGAATGGGAAATGGTGTACCACGATAAATACTATGGTACACTGAAAAGTGAACTGGAACGCATCTGGAAACTACACAAAGCTCCTTTATTGGATGTAGATGTTAAGGGTGGTCTTAATATTCAGGAACAATATCGGGAGCATTCACTTTCGCTGTTTATTGAGCCTCCATCTATTGGAGAATTAGAAAGAAGATTAAAAGCCAGGGGAACCGAAACACCTGAATCTTTACAGTCCCGCATCAGCAAAGCAGCTTATGAACTCTCTTTTAAAGACCGGTTTGACCATATTATTTTAAATGACAAATTAGAAAGAGCCTGCAATGAGGCAGAACTTATTGTAAGAAAGTTTTTATTAGGCAAATAACGCTTACATTTCAAATGCGTACATATCCCGCTGTCAGGGTATCTTCGCAGTATGATTGAATGGGAATCGGTTGTACTTTTTATTTTGACCCTCGCACTGATGGCTTTTTTCTCGGGTATTGAAATGGCTTATTACAGCGCCAATCAACTTTCTCTGGAGTTAAAGAAAAAACAAGGCAACACCACTTCCGGCATTATTACCCGATTTATTGAATCACCAGATCGTTTTCTGGGCAGTACTTTAATCGGTTATTCAGTATTTCTTACTTTTCTAGGCTTGCAGTTGAGCCATGTGATGCACCCTATCTGGACCTATCTTCATCTTCAAAGTGAGCTGCTTCATTCACTTTTTGAAATTGGCTTTACTACACTCGTTGTTTTATTGTTTGCAGAATTTATTCCACGAGCTTACTTTAGGGCACATAGCAATAAATGGTTGACCGCATTTGCCAGAGTTATTGATTTTTTTTATCAGTTGTTTTCACCAGTTGCCGTTTCTTTAATCAAACTTTCGGAATGGATTTTGAAATATGTTTTCGGCGTAAGAATGGCAAAAGACAAAGAAGCTTTTGAGCGCAGCGATCTCAAACATTTATTTCAACCTCAACCCGATGATGAAAGACAGGAACGCAATGCACAATTGCTTGAAAACGCACAGGAGCTTCCCAAAATCCGCATTCGTCAATGCTTGGTTCCCCGAAAGGAAATTATAGGTATTGACAGTACGGCCACTATGGATGAAGTAAGAAAAAAATTTGAAGAAACGAGATTGAGCAAGCTGGTAGTCTATAATCAAACCATTGACAATATAGCCGGCTATATGCACCAGTTGGATTTATTTAAAAATCCTTTAGCTATTGCTTCAGTGATGATAACTATTCCTGCTGTACCAGAAAGTATGACAGCCACCGATCTAATAGGAAAACTTTCCCGCGAACGTAAAAGTATTGCATGGGTTGTAGATGAGTTTGGAGGAACCGCAGGCATTGTTACGCTGGAAGATGTTCTCGAAGAACTTTTTGGCGAAATACAGGATGAATACGACACAGAAGAATTTGTAGAAAAACAACTTGCGGAAAATGAGTTTATTTTCAGCGGAAGGCTGGAACTTGACTATCTGGAAAATAAATACGGATTTGATTTTGGCGATGATGAAAGTGAAACACTTTCTGGATATATTATCAACTATCATGAAACCATTCCCCGCCAAAAAGAGCGAATCATTATTGAAAATTATGAATTTGACATTGTCAACGTAAGCGACACCCGAATTGAAATGATAAAATTGAAAAAATTGAAATAAAATCAGCGCAGCAATTCAAGTTTTGTTGAAAAAGGCATTTACGACTTATTAACCATTCTGCAATTAACCTATTAACTTCACCCTTTATCTTTGCCCACACTCAAATCCGCTATGGCCTTATTTGATTTCTTAGATAAACGAAATAAAAAGAACGAACCAGGTGATATGTCTTTTATCGATCATCTGGAAGAGTTGCGCTGGCACCTCATCCGTTCTGTAATAGCCATTGTTATCGGATGCATTATCGTATTAATTTTTGCAAGGGATATTGTGGATGGCATTTTACTGGCTCCCACCCGAGATAATTTTATTGCAGCAAAATGGCTTTGCGATTTGGGTCATGCCATCGGAATTGGCGATACAATATGTTTCCCCCCAATAAAAGCGCAGTTTCTGGAAAATAAAATGACGGGGCAGTTTATCTCTTATTTCACCGTTGGTTTCATGGGTGGTTTTGTACTTGCTTTTCCATATATTTTTTGGGAGTTTTGGAAATTTGTTCGTCCTGCTTTATCAGATAAAGAAAGGAAAAAGACGAGGGGGGTTATCTTCTGGGTTACTTTATTGTTTTTTGTCGGCGTTGCTTTTGGATATTTCATCCTCACACCTTTTATGGTTAATTTTTATTTCAATTTTAAAATGAGTGACCAGATTGTGATCATGCCTTCCTTTTCTGACTATCTGGAAAATCTGATTTATACTACCGTTGGTATTGGCGTACTTTTTCAAATGCCTTTATTGGTTATGGTTTTAGCTAAAATTGGTTTTTTAAAAGCCAGTTTTCTTAGAAAATACAGACGCCATGCATTTGTAATTATATTAATTGCAGCTGCGATCATCACACCATCAACCGATCCTTTTAGCCTCACGATAGTTACCATTCCTCTTTATTTGCTTTATGAAGCAAGTATAATTGTAGCTGCACGTATCAATAAACGACAGGATAAGGCAGAAAAAGAATGGAGTTAATTATTTTTCCAAAAAAAACGACGCTTATACATTACAAAGCTGTTTAACTTTGTAATCAGATTCCTGCACTTATACTTTTTTATAACTCAAAACTTAATTGTATGCAATCCTCTTTTGACCTCAGCAAACCAATTGCCATTGGAAGTGATCATGCCGGTTTTGATTATAAAGAAAGTCTGATTTCATTTTTAGAAAGCAAGGGGCTGGCCTTCAAAGATTTTGGAACACATAGCAAAGAGTCCACCGATTATCCTGATTATGCACATCCTGTTGCCAGTGCGGTAGAAGCTGGCGAATGTTCCTTTGGTATTTTGCTTTGTGGCAGTGCCAACGGTGTAGCCATTACTGCAAATAAACATCAGCACATACGTGCTGCCATTTGCTGGGGAGAGGAGCTGGCTCAACTGGCCCGTGCACATAACGATGCCAATATCATTTGCATACCGGCACGTTTTGTAAGTGAAAGTGATGCAGAAAAAATGCTGGCCGTTTTTATAACCACCACATTTGAAGGAGGAAGACATGCCAACCGTGTCAATAAAATCGCCTGCCACGTATAATTTCCGTTTACCATTTTTTTCTGCCTAATTTACAAGTTGAGGGTTACATTTATTCCTAAAACATTTTTGCGTATGCGTATGAAATTTATCGCACTTGCCTTTTTTGTATTCCCACTGGTGGCAGGTGCTCAAAAATCTATAAAAGTTGTAAAGAAAACTGCAGCTTACATTTCTACAACTGAATTAAAAAAACACCTGAACATAATTGCCAGTAAGGAAATGGAAGGTAGAGATACGCCTTCACCCGGATTGGAGAAAGCGGCCGATTATATAGAAGCCTATTTTAAATCATTAGGACTGAAGCCCGGAAACAATGGCAGCTACAAACAATATTATCCGTTGTACAGAGATGGTGTAATAACAAATTCTTTATCTATCAATGGAAACGAATTAAGTAACGATACATATCGTGTAAGCAGCAGTACACAAGGCTATGATAAATCTTTTTCAGAAGTGGTGTTTGCCGGTTATGGCATTCAGGACAGCAGTCATAATGACTATGCAGGACTGGATGTAAAAAATAAATTAGTTCTTGTATTGGATGGTGTGCCCGAAGGTTATAAACCAAAGGGCAATGCCAATAGCTTCTTTTCGCCAGGCAGTGCCTTTGGAAAAATGAGAAAAGCAGGAGAAATGGGTGCATCAGGACTGGTAATTGTGTATGAAAATCTGGGCAAACTATTGCAAAGAAGAGCCATGACTTCCCGTTGGTCGCCCGAAGATCCCAATACGCCTGAAGCTCCTTTTATGTCAGTAAGTATTTCAGAAAAAGATGGAGCCAATTTGCTGAAAATGGATAACGACAAACTTTTTGAGAAAGTAAAACAAAATGGAATTGCACGTCAGTCTTATCCTGCATCATTGCAATTTAGTTATTCTAAAACAGTAGAAACTTCCAAAGCGCCGAATGTAGTTGCTGTATTGGAAGGAACTGATTTAAAAGATGAATACTTAGTCATCACTGCACACATGGATCATTTGGGCAAAAGAAATGACAGTGTAATTTATTATGGAGCTGATGATGATGGATCGGGCACTGTAAGTGTACTGGAAATAGCCAAAGCCTTTGCAAAAGCGAAAGCAAAAGGAAAAGGCCCACGACGCAGCATTGTTTTTATGACGGTGAGTGGCGAAGAAAAAGGACTTTGGGGTTCGGAGTATTATACAAATCATCCCATTTTTCCATTGGAGAAAACAACTGCCAACTTAAATATTGATATGATAGGCCGCAGTGATGCCAGCAGAAAACAGGGCGACTCTACTAACTATGTGTATGTTGTGGGGGATGACAAAGTAAGCAGCGATTTAAAACCTATCAGCGAAGCGGTGAACAAGAAATTCCTGAAAATGGAACTGGATTATAAATTCAATGATCCAAAAGATCCAAACAGAATTTATTTCCGCAGCGATCATTACAATTTTGCTTCCAAAGGTGTTCCCATTATTTTTTATTATGATGGCATGCTGGGAGCCGATTATCACAAACCAACCGACACACCTGATAAAATCAATTATAATTTGCTCAAAAAAAGAGCCCAGCTTGTATTTTATACAGCATGGGAAATGGCCAACAGAAATGATATGTTGAAAAGAGATTTGAAATTAGAAGTACCTAGAGGATTTTAAATTCATTTTAATACCAATTACAAAAAAAATCCCGGCCGCTATGCTGGGATTTTTTTTATTCTAAACAGGATTACCAGCCTAGAATCCATGCAAAAATTAAAGGTGCTACTATAGTTGCATCACTCTCTACAATAAACTTAGGTGTGTTGATGTCTAACTTGCCCCAGGTTATTTTTTCATTGGGCACAGCACCTGAGTAAGAGCCATAAGAAGTAGTACTATCACTTATCTGACAGAAATAACTCCAGAAAGGAACATCATGCCATTCTAAATCCTGATACATCATTGGCACTACACAAATTGGAAAATCACCGGCAATACCACCGCCAATCTGAAAAAATCCTACGCCTTTGCCGCCACTGTTTTCACGATACCAGTCGGTAAGCATCATCATGTATTCAATACCACTTTTTACAGTGCTCGCTTTTAATTCTCCTTTGATGCAATAGCTCGCAAAAATATTTCCGGTGGTACTGTCTTCCCAGCCGGGTACAATAATGGGAATATTTTTTTCTGCTGCAGCAATTATCCAACTATCCTTTGGATCTATTTCATAATACTGCTTCAAATCGCCACTCAATACCACTTTATACAAAAACTCATGCGGGAAATATCTTTCACCTTTTGCCTCTGCATCTTTCCATTGTTTTACCAGGTGTTTCTGCAAGCGGCGAAAAGCTTCTTCTTCAGGAATGCAAGTATCGGTTACTCTGTTATAATGATTTTCCAATAAATCCCATTCTTCCTGAGGTGTTAAATCACGATAGTTGGGAATACGCTTGTAATGCGTATGCGCCACCAGGTTCATTACATCTTCTTCCAAATTAGCTCCGGTACAACTGATGATATCTATCTTACCTTGTCTTATCATTTCGGCAAGCGAAATACCCAGCTCGGCAGTACTCATAGCACCGGCAAGTGTTACCATCATTTTGCCACCGGCAGTCAAATGCGCTTCGTAGCCTTTAGCAGCATCCATCAGCGCAGCTGCATTAAAATGTTGATAATGGTGTTGAATAAATTGTGAAACGGGGCCTTTTTTCATTTTAAAATTTTTAAAGGTTACCGCCTTCTGATCCCAGCAATTGGAGATGGGAGACTTTGCGAATTAATGAGATGCAAAAATAAATGATTCTGTTTGTTTTGATACACTCATTTCGCTGATATCATTTTAGTAAATTGCCAAAAAAATAAAATCCTCATGTCTTCAAGATTTCTCAACCGCAGCATTTTTGGCGATGAAAAAAATAAAAATAATCTGATGAGTATTGAAGATGCTCATGCACTACTGCAAGAATGGGTACCTAATGAAAGGCTGCGCCTGCACATGCGACAGGTAGCTGCCAATATGAAAGCCTGGGCAATTGAAAAAGAAAATGCTGATGAAATCACTTCACAAAAATGGGAGTTGGCGGGTTTGCTGCACGATGCCGACTGGGAAAAATATCCTGATAAGCATTGCAGGGTAATTGTAGAAGAGCTGGAAAAAAGAAATATAGATCCTGATGTGATTCATTGTATTGCCAGCCATGGGCCTGCTGTGTTTGGCGTAGAGCCGGTAAATAGTATGGATAAAATGATTTATGCCATTGATGAACTCAGCGGCCTCATACATGCCTACAGCCTGATGCGTGAAGGAAAATATGAAGGCATGGAAGTAAAAGGCGTAAAGAAAAGATTGAAAGAAAAATCCTTTGCTGCCGGTGTAAGCCGGGAAGATATACAGGATGCCATCACAAGGGCCGATATTACATTGGAGGAGTTAATTCAATTTATTATTGACCATCAAAAAAATGTAATTTAAAAAAATTGCAGAAAGAAAATTTGCTTCTATCCTCCCGCTGAAATTACCTTTACTACCATGTACACGAAAGAAACAACACAAAAGCTTCAGCAGCAAACCAACGAGTTTTTAAAAAAACTGAAGGAAGGCAATGTTGAACTTGCTGCTATAGAACAGTTGCGTGATGTTTTACGTTTTCATGAATACAGATATTATGTTTTGAATGATCCGCTGATTGCCGATTATGAATATGACAGTCTCTACAAAGCATTAGAAAAAACTGAAAAAGAAAATCCTACAGCTATTACTGCCGATTCGCCTACGCAAAGAGTGGCCAAAGGTCTCACCAAAGATTTTCCAACGGTGCAGCATCTGGTGCCTATGCTTTCATTAGACAATTCTTATAACAGTGAAGACCTGCAGGATTTTGACCGTAAGGCAAGAGAGCTTACCGGGCTTGATGTGATTGAATATTGTGTGGAACCCAAATTTGACGGCGGTAGTATTTCTTTGATTTATGATAATGATATGCTGGTACGAGGCGCCACCCGCGGCGATGGTGTAGAAGGCGATGATGTAACTCCCAATGTAAAACAAATAAAATCTGTTCCGCTATCTGCAAAATTTTCTAACTACGGACTACAACAGGTAGAAATAAGAGGCGAAGTGCTGATTAATAAAAACAATTTTGCAAAGTATAATGCACAATTAATGGAAGAAGGCATTCCGCCGCTTGCCAATCCACGCAATGCTGCTGCCGGCACCCTGCGCATTAAAGATCCACAAGAAGCGGCAAAGCGAAATCTTGAAGCCTTTGTTTATCATGTTAGTTTTTATGCTTTATCAAAAGGTAAAAAAATACCCGAAGCTTTAAGCAATCATTCAGCATCGCTGGAGCTGCTGTGGAATCTTGGTTTTCGTAGTCCGCAAAAAGAAAAGAAATTATTCAAAGGCATAGAAGGCGTTATTCAATATTGCAATCAATTTGAAAACACCCGCGATGATTTGCCTTATGAAATAGATGGGATGGTGATAAAAGTAAACGATTTTGCATTGCAGGATAAAATGGGAATGACCTCCCACCATCCACGCTGGGCTATTGCCTATAAGTTTAAAGCAAGACAGGCAACTACCAGGCTGACAGGTGTAGAATTTCAGGTAGGAAGAACAGGTGCTGTAACGCCGGTGGCCAAGCTGGAGCCGGTGGCCGTTGGTGGCGTTACGGTTAGCAGTATTTCAATACACAACGAAGAATATATCCTTGAAAAAGATTTACATATTGGCGATAATGTTTTGATTGAAAGAGCAGGAGATGTGATACCACAAATTGTAAAATCATTAACCGATTTAAGAACAGGCACTGAGAAAAAAATAGTTTTTCCAAAAATCTGTCCTGTGTGCAGCAGCAAACTGGCAAAAGAAGCAGAAGAAGCGGTGTGGCGATGTAGCAATATGGAATGTCCGGCGCAGGTGGTTGAGCGCATTATACATTTTGTAAGTAAAGATGCTATGGACATTCGCGGCTTTGGCGATGCTAATGTTCGAAAATTTTATGAACTGGGTTTGCTCAAAGATATTCCCGGAATTTATACTCTCAATTTTGAAAACATAAGCCAACTGGAAGGCTTTGGCGAAAAGTCGATTGAGAAATTAAAGCAGGCCATTGAAAATTCTAAACAGCAACCGTTGCACCGCTTGATTTATGCACTCGGCATTCGCTTTGTAGGAGAAACCACTGCCAAAACTTTGGCTCAGGCTATATCTCATTTGCTGGATCTGCAAAAATTTTCGCAGGAAGAATTACAAAATTTAGAAGATGTGGGGCCTAAGGTGGGCGGCAGCATCTATCATTTTTTTAGTAATAAAAAAAATATAGACCTGTTGTTGCAATTAGAAAAACTGGGTTTGAAATTTAATAATGAAAAAAAACAACTCAGCACAGGCGGTAACCTGGTAGGACAAACATTTTTATTCACCGGCACCCTTCCCACATTAAAACGCAGCCAGGCAGAAGCAATGGCAGAAGCAAACGGCGGACAAATTGTAAGTGGTGTAAGCGCAAAACTGAACTATCTGGTAGTAGGTGAGGATGCGGGAAGCAAATTAGACAAAGCCAAAAAATTAAATACCATCAAAATAATTTCGGAAGCAGAATTTTTACAAATGATAAAATAATTTACCCATGTTACAGAACGCTACCATAAAGTTTTTAAAAGATTTAAAAAAGAATAACAACAAACCCTGGTTTGATAAAAACAGAAAAAGCTATGAGCAGGCAAAAGCTGATTTTGCCGCTTTGGTTCAAAAAGTAATTGACCAACATTCAAAAAAAGATATTACAATAAAACATTTGAGCGCAAAAGAATGTATGTTTCGCATCAATCGGGATGTTCGTTTTTCAAAAGATAAGTCGCCGTATAAAACAAATTTTGGAGCCAGCATTAATGCAAAAGGGAAAAGTGCCTGGGATTGTGCAGGCTATTATTTTCACATAGAACCCGGTGCTTGTTTTGCCGGCGGCGGTTTATATATGCCGCCAACCGATGTTTTAAAAAAACTAAGACAGGAAATTGATTACAACTTTTCTGCTTTTAAAAAAATTGTAGATTCAAATAAATTCAAGACCGTTTTTGGTGCGTTGGCAAATGGCAAAGAATATACACTAAGCCGCCCGCCCAAAGGCTACGAAGCCGAAAACCCTGCCATTGAATTTTTAAAAATGAAAAGTTTTGTAGCCATGGTGTCTATAAAAGATAGTGAACTCAATTCGCCGACACTGGTAAAAAAAATAACGACTGCATTTGAAACTTTGCAGCCGTTACTAAACTTTATTAATGAACCACTGTGGGCAAAAGATTAATGCACTTATTTCTTTTCTTTTGAATCTGAATTTTTATCGCCGCCATGTGGCATACGGCGTTGCATCATTTTTTCTACAAATGCATCATATTTTTTTTGCTGCTCGCCAGTAAACATAGCACGAACAGTACGAAAATGTGAAACTGCTGCTTTATCAATCAAGGCCTGTTGCTCCGCTATCAATGTACTGAAGCTGGCCATAGTGCTGTCGTTTACATTTTCAGCTTTCATGGCTACAAATCTTACTTTTTTCAAAGCCCTGATGGAGTCAAACTTTGGAGTTAAAGATTTAAAATGCGCTTCATTCAACTTGGCGTATTCGGTTTTTTGCGAATCCGTCATGCCTACTTCTTTTGCAATTACTTCTGTAGGATCGCCATAACCTTTATAACCACCACGGCTTCCTTTTCTTTGGCCCAGCATCATTACCAGCATGGCAATGTTGATGATAATTAAAAGCGCAACCGCCAGAATAAGTATTTTGTTTTGTCGGTTCATTTTTTAGCGTGACATGGTTAAGTCGTAAACAATATTATTATCTGCCTGACTAAAATCGGAGGCAACAGTCTGTTGTATTACATCAGTATAATCAACTGCAGCAGTATTTTTCTGAATGGTATTATTCTTGAAAAATACCATCACGTTTACCGCTACGATTGCAAAAAGAGTAGCCAAAACAAAGGCCGGACGCAGATACCAAACGGGCTGTTGTGCAGGGCTCTCAATTCCTTTTTCCATTTTTGCCCGAAGCCGGGTGTAGAAAAAATCGGGGGAAGTGGCCCTTTGCAGTCCATCCAGACTGTTTAAAATTTCTTCTGTTTTATTGTTATCCATACGCATTGTTTTTGACGTTTTTATATGATAAAACCTTCGCTAATCCTTGGTGTTTGCCCCCTCTGCCTCCAAAATTTTTCTCAAATTCAATTTTGCCCTGTACATCAGCATTTCTACAGACGAAACTGTAGTATCCAATATCTCGCTTATCTCTTGATAATTAATGCCTTCCAGCTTATGCAGTGTGAAAGCCGCTTTCTGGTTATCTGGTAGTTTGGCAATGGCTTTAAAAAGTTTTGCAGCATTTTCTTTTTGCTCCAGTACTATTCCCGGATGATGAAAATCGGGAGGATCATACTGCAACTCACCTTGTTCATTAAATAACCTTTGTATAATACCATACCTTTTTTTACTTTTTCTGCTTCGCAATAAGTCTAAAGAGCGAGTGGTAGCAATGCGATAAAGCCAGGTAGATAATTTTGATTCTCCTTTAAAGCTGCCAATAGAACGAAAAGCTTGAATAAAAACTTCTTGTGCCACATCTTCTGCATCTGCTGCATTTTGTACTATTCCCAATGCAGTATTAAACACACGATCCTGATGCGTTTCAACAAAGATTTTAAATGCTGCTTCGCTTCCTTGTTTGAGTTGTTGTATTAATTCCTGCTCCTGCAATGGTGAAAATTATTGTCAAATTAGTTTAAAAACGAATGACCGCATTGGTTTCTTTTCCTTCAACAATGCGGTTGATGATTTGTCCTATATCGACAGGATGGGTCCACTTACTAAAATCGGCATTGGGCATTAGCGAACGGTTGAGTACGGTGTCCAATGTATTGGGCAAAAGGATGTGAGCCGATACTTTATTTTTATTCTCTTGCTCATTTATCATATTACAATAATTAAAAAGCATTTGCTTGGATAAAGCATAGGCAACATTGGCAGCAGCCGTTGCGTTTTCCATAGCTGCTTTGGCGCCGGTAAAGATTAAACAACCACCACCGTTGGTTTTAAAATGACTGATTAATTTTTGTGAAGCATAAAAAACCGTTTCAAAATTTAGTTTAATCATTTTATGTATGGCTTCCATATCTACTGCATCAATACCGCCGGAGGTATAGCCACCGGCCAAAAAAACACCTGCATCAATTTTATGTGCTTTATCAAGAATGGAATCTATTGTATTTTCAACAGCATCCTGATGGGTAAGATCGGTTAAATAACGACTGGCTTTTTCATGCGTTTTATCAGCTTCACTAAATAGCGTGAGATGTAGTGAGTGCCCGGCCTCAATTAATGTATCAACCACCACTGTTCCCAGATTTCCTGCCCCACCTGTTAAAAAAATATTTGCCATAGTTTTAAAAATTACTCATTCAAACGTACATGAAATTTTTCATTCATAATATACACAAAGGATGAATGAAAAATTTTATGGTAGTTCCTCTTTGGCCAAAAAAAAATAATATATATTCAATAGAAATTTAGCAAATATCAAGAGGTGCATCAAGCCAAAGGCAAGGTTTAACTTTCTTATATTTGCAACCCTTTGGCCCCGTAGTTCAATGGATAGAATAAGAGTTTCCTAAACTCCAGATCTGAGTTCGATTCTCGGCGGGGCTACTATATCAATTGCGTGATTGTAATATTGATTAAAAGAAGTTGACCCCAGCATTAATAATCACCATTGTTTCTCCCTTTCATTTCGTTTTCTATCTGAGAAATTGAAAATAAATATTCTCCAATAGCTCTAAAAAATGTTCCTTTCTCAGGTGTCCAACGTATCACCACGTGATATTTTTGTTCTTTGTAAACTTCAATAATCCATTTAGAGCCGTATTCGCCGACTGTTCTTAACTCGGTTTGCCTGTCCAAAAACTTTTCAATTCCGAGCTTGAAATTTATTGTGTTTATCTGCTTTTGGGTTAAAGAAAATGTAGTGTCAAAGATGATTCCCTCTGGTTCATATCCGCCAGCGCCATCAGATACCTTGGAAAATGCTTTTACAATTTTGCCTTGTTTTTCAAGCCGAACAACAACTGGATGATTAAATGTTCTAAGCCATGTAAATCGATATACTTCTTTATCCCCCTTGTAGTCTTTTAATACTGGCTCTTGTAACGAAAACAATATTTTTGAAAACCATGAGTTTAAAAAACTATCAACAGTATTATTGATTGTATCTTGTCTGTCAAGCTTTGTCTCAAAATAAAAGGTTGTGTTGTTGGCAGGAAGCGGCAGAGTGTCAGACTTGGAGTTGGAAGAAATAGGTTTATCTTTCCTTGTTTCACAAGAAGCTGCTGAAAATATAAGTGACAAAAAATTAATTTTTCTAATTTAAACAACAACTCCTGAAATTCTTCTCAAGCTTGCTTTTTCAACTAAAAAAAATCACTCTAAGCCCCCCACTACCTCCGCCATACAGCTTCAAAAACTCAATTGTAGTTTATACTTTATATTTGCGCCCTTATGAAATTTTATAATCTACTTATAAAGTACCGCCTTTGGATTGGGTTGGTATTGGTTGGTCTCGGCGCTTATGTCAATTATGCCGCCGGCTTCTGGCCCGCATTTCCATTGTACCTCGTTGGCGTTGTTCTTATTGCCGGTCATTTTTTCTTTGGGCCGCTGCGCCTTATACAGGATTATATGGAAAACGGCGATATGGAAGGCGCCGAAAAAGTGCTGAACGCCATCAAATTTCCCAATTTGCTCTACAAGCCCATTCGCTCGGTTTATTATACCCTCAAAGGTAATATCGCCATGATGAAGGAAGACTTTACCGGCGCCGAAAAAATGATGAAGAAAGGATTGGATCTGGGTATGCCTATGAAGGAAGCCGAAGGCGCCAGCCTGCTGCAAATGGGAATGATTTCCATGCAAAAAAATGATATGAAACAGGCCGAAAGCTATATTCGTCAGGCACTACGCAAAGGACTGCCGGATAAAGAAAACGAAGCTGCTGCCTATTTGCAAATGTGTAGTTTGATGATGAACAAAAGAGAATTCAGAGCCAGTAAAGATTTTTTTAAAAAAGCAAAAGCATTAAAACCTACTACTCCACAAATAGTAGATCAAATAAAGCAGATTGAAAAATACATTTCAAGAATGCCCGGTTAACCAATAATATATTTTTTTTTACAGGCTGATGGTATTTCCCTCAGCCTTTTTTTATTTCCTTAAGCGAATCAACTAAATTGCCTCTAAATGATATTCTTTATGAAAAAGCCACTTTTTATTATTTGCTTTTTTTGTTCTTCGTTATTCTTGTCTGCACAATCATCCGGCGATGCTTCACTTTCGCTTATACCACAGCCCTTATCTATCGTGCAAGCCAAAGGAAGTTTTATGCTGCCTCATCAGCTCTCTATTTATGTCGATAATAATGTGGAACTGAATCGTATTGCAAATACACTTTCGCTTCAACTGGCTTCCAGTTTTTATAAAGTACAAGTAGTGCCGGGCAAAAAGCCTTTGGCAAAAGCAATTCATCTCTATCTTACTAACGATATTTCTATTCCTGACGAAGGCTACCGTTTGAAAGTATCTGCAACAGGTGTTTCGCTTTCTGCTCGTACACCTTCCGGAATTTTTTATGGCATACAAACCTTGTTACAACTTTTTCCAAAAGAGATTGTAAACAAAGATGGACATGCATCCGTAAAACAATGGTCGTTGCCTTTAGTAACTATTGAAGATCATCCTCGCTTTGGCTGGCGAGGACTGATGTTGGATGTAACCCGCCATTTTTTTACCGTAGCACAAGTGAAAGATTATATTGACCAGATGGTGAAATATAAATTCAACATGCTGCACCTGCATCTTACCGATGATCAGGGCTGGAGAATTGAAATCAAAAGCCTGCCCAAGCTTACCGAAATAGGCGCATGGCGTGTAGAACGTACAGGTACATTTGGCACTTTCCCCAAACCGCAACCCGGCGAAAAACCAACCTATGGTGGATTTTATACGCATGAGGATATTAAAGAATTAGTAAAATATGCTGCCGATCGTTTTGTAAATATTTTACCCGAAATAGATGTGCCCGGTCATAGCCTTGCTGCGGTTGCCTCTTATCCCGAGTTGTCTTGCACACCAGGTGAGTACTATGTAAGTCCCGGCGACAGATTTATGGTGTGGCCCGGGGGTGGTCAGCATTTCTATGGACTTATTGATAATACGCTTTGCCCTGCCAATGAAAAAGTATATGAGTTTCTCGACAAAGTGTTTACTGAAGTGGCACAGTTATTTCCATTTCAATACATACACATGGGCGGAGATGAAACTGCAAGAAATTTTTGGGAAAAAGATGATCAGATAAAAGCATTGATGAAAAAAGAAAATCTGAAAAACTTAGACGAAGTGCAAAGCTATTTTGTAAAGCGTGTAGAAAAAATCATCAACAGCAAAGGCAAAAAAATGATTGGTTGGGATGAAATACTTCAGGGTGGGCTGGCACCCAATGCAGCTGTAATGAGCTGGCGTGGTATGAGTGGCGGCATTGAAGCAGCTAAAAGCGGACACGAAGTAGTGATGAGCCCTACCGATTTTGTTTACATTGATTATATGCAGGGCGATGCATCTATTGAACCGCCTGTTTACTCCACATTACGTTTAAAGAAAACGTACTCATTTGAACCGCTGCCCGCGGGTGTAAATGAAAAACTGATAAAAGGCGGACAGGCCAACTTGTGGACCGAGCAGGTTTACAATATGCGCCATGCCCAATATATGACCTGGCCCCGTGCCCTTGCCGTAGCCGAAGTATTGTGGAGCCCAAAAGAAAAAAGAAACTGGAGCGGCTTTGTGCCTCGGGTTGAAAAACAATTTGAAAGAATGGATGCTGCACAGGTGAAGTATGCACCCAGTATGTACGATCCCATTATTACAGTAAGCAAAAAAGATTCAACTAAAATCATTGTTACATTGGATACCGAAGTGGAAGGTCTTACGATTCATTATAGTTTTGATAATTCCTTCCCCGATAATTTTTATCCTGCTTATAAAACGCCACTAACCGTACCCGCCGAATCGGCTGCATTGAAACTGGTTACTTACAAAGGAAATAAACAAATGGGCAGGCAAATGGTTATCACCATGGCGGAGCTGAAAAAAAGAGCAGGGATAAAATAAACTCAATTCATTCTGATGAATTAAAATATTTTGTCAACGACATTTATACAAGTCAGATGATATTGGTTTAAATTCGTTTGAATTAATTTATATAAACGAATATCAAAGTTGCCATGTCATTTTTGAGAGAAAAACTTGAAAAGAAATTTGCAGATGAATATGCAAAGCTCAATGATGAGCAAAGAATTGCAGTAGATGCTATTGAAGGGCCGGTAATGGTAATAGCTGGTCCGGGAACAGGCAAAACACAAATACTCGCCAGTCGCATTGGAAAAATAATATTGGAAACGGATGCTCAGCCTCAAAATATTTTATGCCTTACCTATACCGATGCCGGTGTAATGGCAATGCGTAAACGACTGCTTTCCTTTATAGGTAGCGAAGCCTATAAAATAAATCTTCACACTTTTCATTCATTTTGCAATAAAGTAATACAGGAGAATTCTCAGTACTTCTACAATAGAGATCTGGAACCCGTAAGTGATCTTGAAAAGGTTCAGTTTTTACACGAGTTGATAGACGGGTTTGACAAGGAAAATCCTTTAAAGCGTTTTAGAGGAGAAATTTATCATGATGCAGATCGACTTTCCGGCTTATTTACAGCCATGAAGCTGGAAGCCTGGCAGCCTGATTGGATGCTGGAAGAAATTGACAACTACGTTATAGAAATAAATTCTGAATCGGGTGGGTTTTACAATAAAACAAAACTGAAAAAAGGGATTCTGGAGCTGACCTCAAAAGGGAAAGAAGAACTGAAAAAGATGGTAACACTAAAGGCAGCAGTTCAAACATTTAACTCATACCAGCAAATTTTACAAAAATATAAACGATACGATTTTGCCGATATGATTAATTGGGTGATTCAGCTTTTTCAAGAGCAGCCCGATGTATTATTAAATTATCAGGAACAATATCAATATATTTTGGTTGATGAGTATCAGGATTCCAATGGCTCACAAAATAAATTGGTTGAACAGCTCATCAGCTATTGGCAAGATGAAAGTCCGAATATTTTTGTAGTAGGTGATGATGATCAAAGTATTTACCGTTTTCAGGGAGCCAACCTGAAAAATATGATGAACATTGTAAAGCGTTTTGAAAAAGATTTGCTGAAAGTAGTGCTTACAAAAAACTACCGAAGTGTTCAGCCCATTTTAGACAGTGCAAAAGGATTAATAGAACACAATACGCAAAGACTGGTATATCAATTTAAGGAGTTGAGTAAAGATTTGATTGCTTCAAAACCTGAATTACAAAAACTAAACATCCTTCCCGAAATAAACGTTTACGAAAGTGAATTGGCTGAAAATGCACATATTACTTCCAGCATAAAAACACTGATCGAGCAAGGTACACCACCCGCTAATATTGCTGTAATTTATAGGGAAAATAAAAATGGGGAAGAGTTGTTGAAATTTTTTCAACTACAAAACATTCCAAGCTACTCCAGGCGTTCGATTAATTTGCTCAACGATGTATTGATTTGTCAAACTATCAATTTGATAAAATATACTGTGGCTGAATTGGATGAGCCTTTTAGCGGAGAGCCACTTCTTTTTGAAATATTACATTATCCATTCTTTGGAATGGTGCCATTTGAAATAGCAGCTATATGCACTGAGATTGCGGAAAAAAGAAAAGGTGTGGAAGAAACCACCCTGCGTGGCTATCTGAAAAAAATACAACCCTTAAATAGAACTTTATTTGAGTCAGATGATCCAAAGCAAAAAATCGGAAAGTTTATTGAAGAACTCATTGCCGCTGTACATACAAAAACTTTACAACAGTGGTTTGAATTTTTAATAAATGAAAGTGGAATTCTTCATTGGGTAATGAAGCAGGATGACCGAACCTGGCAAATGAATAAACTTTCCTGCTTTTTTGATTTTATAAAGGAAACAACACACCGGCAGCCCCATCTTACATTGAAGGAATTGGCAAAACAATTTGAATTGCTTGATGAAAGCAAAATATCATTGCCGCTGGTGCAAACCACCGGTACAGAAGATGGCGTAAACATCATGACCTGCCACGGCAGCAAGGGCCTGGAGTTCGAACATGTATTTGTTATTAACTTAAGAATGGATATCTGGGAAAAAAAGAGAAGTGGTAACCAGGGTTTTCGCATTCCACACAATATAGTAGAACAGGATTCAGATGAAGAATTGCATGAAGAATTGCGTCGCTTGTTTTTTGTATCCGTCACCCGTGCCGAAAAGTATCTTTACCTCTCCTATTCAAAAATGAAAAATGACGGCAAGCCCACCGAAGGTTCACAATTTATTGAAGAGTTTAAAGAAACACTTCAGCTAGAGCCGAAACTGATTCGGCTGACGGAAGATGAAAAACTATTATATGCTTCCCTTCGGTTTGGCATCATACAAAAACCGGTAATACAACAGGCAGAAAAGGATTTGGTAAACCGGCAGTTGGAAAAATTTGTATTGAATGTAACAGCGCTTAATAATTATCTGGAATGTCCTATAAAATTTTATTATAACACAATCATTAAAGTTCCGGGGGCAAAAAGTGAAAGCATGGCATTTGGCACTGCCGTTCATGCCGCCATTGAAGATTTTATCAGAAAAATGATGAACAATGGAAAAGTGTATCCTGACAAAGAATATCTGATAACGCAGTTTCGTTTTCATCTTTATGACTCCCGCGAAGCATTTACTGCCGAAAGTCTTATACGACATAAGGAAAGAGGTGAGTTGGCTTTAGATGCTTATTATGATAAATATTATGTGCCGGCGCCCAAAGGTGATTTTATACTTACTGAAAATCCATTCAATAAAATTGTAGTAAATAATATTCCCTTAAAAGGGTTTACTGATAAAATTCAGTTTTGGGGAAAGGACATCGTAGTTACCGATTTTAAAACCGGTAAATATATTAATTCAATTAAAAACGGTGCTTTTGATTTGCCCGACAGTAGTAATAATCTTGATGGCGGAAATTATTGGCGCCAGGCCGTTTTCTACAAGATTTTAATTGACAACATGCCTCAAAAAAAATGGAATATATTATACACACAGTTCGACTATGTTGAACCAAACGATAAAGGAGAGTTTGACTTACGTAGAATTGATATAACGAATGAAGATGTTGAAATTGTGAAAAAACAAATTTCTAGTACCTGGGAGCAAATTCAACAACATAATTTCTATACCGGCTGCGGAAGTAGTAAATGCGAATGGTGCAATTTTGTAAAAGACAATAAGTTTTATATTTCACTGATTGAAGAAGACGAGAAAGAGAGTTTTACTGAATCGGCTGCAACAGAATAACTAAGCTTAACAGGAATTTGATACCCCTTTCTGCAAAAGCTCTGATGAATCATTTAAGTTTGCACACTGCATGAAGAAGATCTCATTTGTAATGGCCACACTGTTTGTTTTTATTGTTATTTTATTAATGGCAATGGGCGGAACTGGCTGCGCCAACATCGTGCCTCCCAGTGGAGGACCCAGAGATTCTATACCTCCGCTTTTATTAAAGACAACTCCCGGCGATTCTACCCGCAATTTCAAAGGAAATAAAATAACTTTTACGTTTGATGAGTTTATTGATATTGATAATCCAGGAGAAAACCTGCTAATCTCTCCATCACTAAAAACAAATCCGGTTGTAGATCATAAACTGAACACCATTACACTAAAACTAAAAGACACACTGGATGACAATACAACTTATACCATTCAGTTTGGAAGAGCGGTGAAAGACTTTAATGAAGGCAATATATTGCAAAACCTGGTTTATACTTTTTCTACTGGTCCATATATTGACTCACTACAACTAAAAGGAAAAGTGATATTGGCTGAAACAGGAAAGATTGACACTACCTTAATTGTAATGCTGCATACCAGCGCAAATGATTCTGCCGTTGTAAAAGAAAGACCCCGCTATATTTCAAAACTAAATGGCCAGGGTGAATTTGTATTCACCAATCTGCCGCCTAAAACATTTTACATTTATACACTTAAAGACAACAATGGCACCCGCAGGTACTTAGACGAAAAGCAATTGTTTGGCTTTGCAGATAAACCTGTAACGTTAAGCGACTCTGTCAGCCCTGTTACGCTTTATGCCTATAGCGAATCTGATGCAACGCCAAATATACCTGCTTCACCTGCATCGGGCAACAGAAACAGAAGAGGCCCTGGCGATGTTGCAGACAAAAGATTAAAACTACAAACCAACCTTGTAAATAATCAGCAAGACTTGCTTTCGCCACTAGTTATTTCAACAGACAAGTCTTTGAGAAGCTTTGATTCAACCAAACTGAAGTTGTACACCGATTCTGTTTTCAATCCGGTTACAGATTGTCAGTTTGTAAAAGACAGTAGCAACAAAAAAATTGTGTTACAATTCAAATGGAAAGAACAAACGCTTTATCATATTATTTTGGATAAAGATTTTGCAGTTGATGAAGAGGGGAAAAAGCTTTTAAGAAATGATACTATTTCGTTCACTACCAAAAAACTTGCTGACTATGGCTCAGTCAAACTCACTATACGAAATGTGGACATGAGCAAAAACCCGATATTACAATTTATTGCAGGTAATCAATTGTATAAATCATACCCCTTGGCCGGTAATACTTTTAGCGAAGATCTTTTTCTCCCCGGCGAGTACGAGCTACGGATTTTGTACGACGAAAATAAAAACGGCAAATGGGATGCTGGCAAATTTTTTGGAAAACACCAGCAACCCGAAATCGCCAAACCGATTGAAAGAAAAATCAACATAAAACCGGCCTGGAAAAATGAATTTGATATAAGCTTATAAGCTTCAGCCTATCTTTGCGCCATGCAATTCTCTTCTTCGCTTCTGGAAAATGCAGTTAATGAATTTGCCAAACTTCCGGGGATTGGCAAAAAAACAGCACTGCGTATGGTATTGCATTTGCTAAAACAAGATGCAAAACAAGTAAATCATTTCAGCGATGTTATTGCAAAAATGCGAAGCGAAATAAAATTCTGTCACCGTTGTCACAATGTAGCCGATGGTGATATTTGTTCAATATGTGCCAACTCTGTTCGCAAAAAAGAAATCGTTTGTGTAGTAGAAAACATTCGGGATGTAATTGCAATTGAAAGCACACAACAATACATCGGCACCTATCATGTTTTAGGAGGCGTTATTTCTCCATTAGATGGTATTGGACCCGATCAACTCAATATTGATTCGCTTGTACAAAGGATAGCGAAAGAGCCATTAGAGGAACTCATATTTGCCCTTAACCCAAACATACAAGGCGATACAACCATTTATTACATTCAGAAAAAACTACAAGGCACCACTACCCGTATCACTACTATTTCCCGCGGCGTTGCTTTTGGCGGCGAGTTGGAATATGCCGATGAGCATACACTAGGCAGAAGTCTTCAAAACAGAATACCTATTGAAAAATATGTAACACACTAAGCTACATTAGTTTTCACTTGTTTTATACAATGATTAGACTTAGTTTTGCAAAGTATTACTGGCGGATTTGTTTATTGTTCGGCCTACTGAACTAATAAATGTTTCAAAAAACTCTCCCTTTGTTTTTTAGCGTTTGATAGTTCAAGGCTTGTAAATACAAGCGTCAATCATGATTTGCAAATGAAACACATTTAGCCTGTCAGACTTAATTGGCCGCAATTAATAAATGCTGTAATCCAAAACAAATAACAATGTAAACTTCAAAACATTGGTATTTCAATATTAAGAAACAAAAACTTTCTTTATGGCAAATATCAGACAAGCATTGGAAAAAAGAATATTGATTATTGATGGCGCTATGGGAACGATGATTCAGCGATATAAACTTACAGAAGCAGATTATCGTGGAGAGCGTTTTGCAAACTGGCAAAGCGACGTTAAAGGCAACAATGATTTACTATGTCTTACAAAACCTGAAATCATTATTGAAATTCACAAACAATATTTAGATGCAGGTGCAGATATAATCGAAACCAACACTTTCAGCAGCACCTCCATTGCGATGGCCGATTATCAGATGCAGTCTCTGGCTTATGAATTAAATGTAGCTGCAGCTACCTGTGCCATAAAAGCAAGAGAATTATTTTATGCTAAAAATCCAGATTCAAAAATCAACAATCCAAAATTTGTTGCTGGTTCTATCGGTCCATTAAATAAAACCCTTTCTCTCTCTCCCGATGTAAACAACCCGGGTTTTCGTGCCGTTACATTTGATGAGGTAGTGGCAGCCTATTATGAGCAGATAAAAGGATTGACAGATGGTGGCGCAGATGTATTGCTAATTGAAACCATTTTTGATACACTAAATGCTAAAGCTGCCATTTTCGCAATAAAAAAATATTTCAGAGAAAATCCTGATAAGACCGAATTACCGATAATGATATCGGGAACAATTACAGATGCTTCTGGCCGCACACTTAGCGGACAAACGCTGGAAGCATTTTACACCTCTGTAATACATGCACGGCCATTAAGCATCGGACTCAACTGTGCCCTGGGTGCCAAAGAAATGCGTCCGCATATTGAAGAGTTGTCACAAATTGCTGCTTGCTATGTTTCTGCTTATCCCAATGCTGGCCTGCCCAATGCAATGGGTGAATATGATGAGCAACCTGAAGATACAGCCCACTATCTGGAAGACTGGGCAAAAGAAGGCTGGGTAAATATAGTAGGCGGATGCTGCGGCACCACTCCCGATCATATAAAACACATAGCAGAAGAAGTGAAAAACATACTCCCTAGAAAATTACCAGTTGTAGAAAAAGAACTAGAGACTGCATAGAAATTTTTTAAAATTATTGAGAAGAAAGATGAGTACAATCAAACCATATTTACGCCTATCCGGACTTGAGCCTTTAATCATCCGACCCGAAACAAATTTTGTAAACATAGGCGAACGCACCAATGTTACCGGATCTAAAAAATTTGCACGATTAGTTCGTGAAAACAAATATGAAGAAGCTTTAAGCGTTGCCCGCCAACAGGTGGAAAGCGGGGCACAGGTGCTTGATGTAAATATGGATGATGCGCTGCTGGATGGCGTACAGGCCATGACTACTTTTTTAAATCTGCTGCAAAGCGAACCGGATATTTCAAAAATTCCGGTAATGATTGATTCTTCCAAATTTGAAATTATAGAAGCTGGATTAAAATGTGTACAGGGAAAATGTATTGTGAATTCTATTTCAATGAAAGAAGGAGAAGCAAAGTTTATTGAACAAGCCATTATTTGCCAGTCTTATGGTGCTGCAGTTATCGTAATGGCATTTGATGAAATCGGACAGGCTGATACTAAAGAAAGAAAAATTGAAATCTGTCATCGTGCATACAAGATTTTAACAGAACAAGTGGGCTACGATCCTCAGGATATTATTTTCAACCCCAACATTTTTGCCCTTGCTACGGGGATGGAAGAGCACAATAACTATGGTGTTGATTTTATAGAAGCCACACGAGAAATAAAACAATTAATGCCATTGACAAAAATAAGCGGCGGTGTCAGTAATCTTTCATTTTCCTTTCGCGGCAACGATCATGTGCGGGAAGCCATGCACGCTGTTTTTTTATTTCATGCCATCAAAGCAGGTATGGATATGGGCATCGTCAATGCGGGTCAGCTGGTTGTATATGATGAAATAGAACCTCAACTGCGTGAACTGTGTGAAGATGTTATACTGAATCGTAATAACGATAATAATGAAGCTACCGACAAGTTGATTGTATTTGCCGAAAC
Organism: Chitinophagaceae bacterium; assembly: GCA_037045195.1. GTDB lineage: Bacteria > Bacteroidota > Bacteroidia > Chitinophagales > Chitinophagaceae > JJ008. The sequence goes on along the minus strand of JBAOIB010000003.1, from coordinate 338,675 downwards.
GGTGAAAGCAAAGGGGAAAGAAATCGTAAAGGATGAAACCTGGCGCAATGCATCAGTTGAAGAAAGATTAAAACATTCGTTGGTAAACGGTATTACCGATTATATTGACACCGATACGGAAGAAGCCAGATTAAAATATCCTAAACCGCTTGAAGTTATTGAAGGCCCCTTGATGGATGGGATGAATGTAGTAGGCGATTTATTTGGAGCCGGAAAAATGTTTTTGCCACAGGTGGTTAAAAGTGCCAGAGTAATGAAAAAAAGCGTAGCCTGGCTGACACCATTTATTGAAGAAGAAAAAAAGAACAATCCAAATGAAAATGAAGCTGCTGCTCCCAAAGTATTATTAGCAACTGTAAAAGGTGACGTGCATGATATTGGTAAAAACATAGTAGGTGTAGTACTGGCTTGTAATGGCTATAATATTGTTGACCTGGGAGTAATGGTGCCTGCTGATAAAATACTGGACACTGCTGAAAAAGAAAAAGCCGACATCATTGGTTTAAGTGGATTGATTACGCCGTCGCTTGACGAAATGATACATGTAGCACACGAAATGAAGCGCAGAAATATGCAGCAACCATTGCTGATTGGTGGTGCCACTACTTCACGCATTCATACAGCAGTAAAAATTGCGCCACAATACGATAAAGGTGTAGTACATATTTTAGACGCTTCCAGAAGCGTAACTGCCGTAAGTACACTCGTGGGAAAAGAAAAAAACACACTGCTTGAAAAAACAAAAGTAGAATATGAAAAACTCCGCCAACAGTTTTTAAACAAGAATAAAAAAGAATTAGTTCCTTATGCTCAGGCGGTAAAATCAAAAGAAAATTTTGACTGGGAAGGTTACCAGCCCGTAAAGCCAAATGTGATGGGAACAAAAGTTTTGAAAGAATATGACCTCTCCGAAATTGCCCATTATATTGACTGGGGTCCTTTTTTTATAGCATGGGAAATGCACGGCAAGTTTCCGCAGATACTTACCGATAAACTACTGGGGACAGAAGCCACCCGTTTGTATAATGAAGCGCAGCAAATGATTGAAAAAATTGTAGCGGAAAAATGGTTTACTGCAGAAGCGGTTATTGGTTTTTGGCAGGCCAATAGTAATAATGCAGATAGCATCTTCTTACAAACAGATAAAGGGGAAGTAAGACTTGAATCATTGCGGCAGCAGTTGAAAAAAGCTGCTGGGCAGCCCAATTTTTCGTTAGCGGATTTTGTTGGACCTTGCCCAACCCTACAAAGCTTACAAAACAATAGCGATGCAAAAGCCCCTTCCCTAAGGGAAGGGAAGCAAAAGCCAGCTTATTACAGAGCGGATCCGATGCTTTACCCCCTAATTCAGGAGTATGCCAAACAACATAGAAATAATCCTACAAAAGCTGAAGAGATACTTTGGAATATTATTCGTGGCAAAAAACTAGAAGGATTTAAATTTTCGAAGACAATATATAATTGGAAGCTATATAACAGATTTTGCATGTCTTGATAGAATGCTTGTCATTGAAGTGGATGGACTAATTCATCAACTACCTGAAAACAAAGAATCGGATGAAGTTAGAACAAATTGGTTATATGAACAGGGATTTAAAGTATTAAGAGTTACTAATGAAGATGTTATTAATAAGACAGATGAAACATTACAGTTAATTCTATCTGCTTTGGCAAATCAACCAAGTCATAAAGAATTGTCAATGTTAAATTCCCCCACCGGGGGGCAGGGGGCTTACGTCAACTACATGGGTGCCTTTGCTGTTACTATTAAAGGAGCAAAAGATAAAATAAATGAGTTTGCCGCAGCATTGGATGATTATAATAAGATTTTGGTACAAGTATTAGCCGATCGTTTTGTAGAAGCCTTCGCCGAATGCCTTCACGAAAAAGTAAGAAAAGAATACTGGGGCTACGAAAAAAATGAAACGCTTAGCAATGAACAGTTAATTAGTGAAGAGTACAAAGGCATTCGTCCAGCACCGGGCTACCCAGCCTGCCCCGATCATACTGAGAAATGGAAGCTGTTTGATTTATTAAACGCTACCGAAGAAATTGGAATTGTGCTTACCGAAAGTCTGGCTATGGATCCACCAGCTTCTATTTGTGGCTGGTATTTTGCACATCCGAAAAGCCATTATTTTGGTTTGGGAAAAATTGACAAAGACCAGTTGGAAGACTATGCCAAAAGAAAAGGAATGAGCATTGAAGAAGCTGAACGATGGCTGAGACCAGTGTTGGAATAAGTTTATCTTGTCTTTACAACCATTGTATGAGACCAGCTATCATGCCAGAGCTTATCACCCAAGCCACTAAAAACTTCAAAAGGTACAATTCTGGAAAGACTTCGAAGAATTACATCTTTAAAAGTCATTTGTAATCCATCTACTCTTATAGCCTTGGTGCCTGTTAGTAATTTACCAAGGGTGTAACCTTTAAAAACCATCTCACAAAAAATATAATAAATCAGATAATTAATATAGCCAAGAACAATAGACAAAAACCAATACTTCCAGGTTTTTGGCCCTAGCTCTATTTCGTAAGCAACATCCAATAAAAAATCAGGAGCTATAGCTACTAATAAATACCCCATTACATAACCGGTTGCCATGCTTAAAACAAATCGCATAAAAAGATTATCAATAATAAAATTTAATAACCGCTGACCCTGACTGGCTAATTTAAAAGTTTCATGATCCTGAAAGAGATCCGATTCCTGATGTGCTGTTTGTACTTCGTAGTTTGGTTCCATTTATATTTTATATAATCTTTAAAGATTTTAATTCTGTTATTAGTTGCGATGTACTCTGGTAGAAAATACTTTTAATGCCTAATTCATTTGCTGCTTTTACATTTCGCAAATTATCATCAATAAATAAAGCTTCTTTTGGATTTACCTGATAACGTTGAAGCAAAATCTGATAAAACGCTGGAAATGGTTTTCTGGTTTTTTCCTCGCCACTTACTACTCGGCCATCAAACCAATGCAAAAAATTGTATCGCACCAATGCGATATTAAAAAGATCGGCCTGCCAGTTGGTAAGTGCATACAATTTATATTTTCCGGAATCTTTTAATTGTCTGAAAATTTCAACCGTTTCCGGAATCGGGCCTTTCAGCATTTCAGTCCACCGGCCATAATAATCTCTGATGGGCTTTTCCCATTCAGGAAATTTTTCAATTAAAGATTGTGTAGCTGCCACAATGGAACGGCCAGCATCCTGCTCTTCATTCCAATCGGGAGTACATATGTTTTTGAAAAAATAATCTCTTGTGGCAAGCGAATCAAAATAGTTTTCATCATAAACATAATTAGGATTCCAGTCTATAAGCACACCTCCCAAATCAAAAATAATAGTTGTGATTTCAGTCATGATTGTAACGAAATTTTAGGCCAATCATTATAAGAGAGAAGGATAAAACAACCGCATTGGTAAGAATGATCACCCAGTTATTCAGCAATGCACCATATACAATCCACATCGCTTCATTTACTGCTGCAATTACAAACATCATCAGGGAAACGTCTTTTGCCGATTTACTTTTGTATGTTTTAATAACCTGTGGCAAAAAAGTAAGGCAGGTAATCGCTCCCGCAGCATAACCCAGTATTTCTACTCCCGACATATAATTTAGATTTTATTTTTTTTCAAACAACCACCAAAATCTTCTTGTTGGTTTTACTTTATAATTATCCTTTACATAGGATTTAATATGATTCATCGCTTCATCCATATCATCAGTAAATAGAATAAGCGATAAATCATCTTTTGTTGCTGCACCACGGGCTACCATATCTTCCATGGTTTCCATTAAACTGCGGTAGTACGATTTTCCAAACAATACAATAGGAAAATCGGTAACTGTTTTGGTTTGTACCAATGTAAGTATTTCAAAAAACTCATCCATAGTGCCAAAACCGCCTGGCATGATGATAAAGGCGTAGGAATATTTTACCAGCAATACTTTTCTTACAAAAAAATGTTCGAAGGTTACTGATTTTTGCACATAAGGATTTACATGTTGTTCAAAAGGCAGTTGAATATTGCAACCAATAGACATGCCACCGTTTTCAAAAGCACCACGGTTAGCTGCTTCCATAATTCCAGGGCCGCCTCCCGTCATGGTAGTCAATCCCATTTCTGCAATGCGTTTTCCAAACTGCATGGCGTTTTGATAATATTCATTTTCTTCTTTAAACCTCGCCGAACCAAAAACCGTGATACAGGGTCCCATAAAATGCAACTTCCTAAATCCCTTAATAAATTGCCAGAATACCCTCCAGGCAAACCAAAGTTCATAACCCCGGCTCTTGGGACCGTCCAAATAAACATGCTGCTTCGGTGGAATGATAGGTGGTTCCTTAATCTTTTCTTTTGCTTGCATAGTATCTGTAAATTGCCGTCAAGATAAACATTAAAATAATGCGTATTATCAGTTACAATGTAAACGGCATAAGGGCAGCTATCAAAAAAGGTTTTATTGATTGGCTGAAAACCGATCCGGCAGATATCGTATGTGTTCAGGAAACAAAAGCCGTGCAAGGCGATGTAGATGCAAAACTTTTTGATGCCTTAGGTTATCATCAATACTGGTTCAGCGCACAAAAAAAAGGTTATAGTGGCGTAGCCGTTTTTACAAAAATAAAACCTAATGATGTTGTATTTGGCAATGGCATTAAAGCCAGCGATGATGAGGGTCGTGTGATTCAGTTAGATTTTAAAGACATCAGGCTCATCAATGCATATTTTCCATCGGGCACCAGTGGCGATGAGCGGCAGGGCTTTAAATACGAATGGCTGAAAGAATTGGACAAGTGGCTGCAAAAATTGAAGAAAAAAAATCCCAAATTAATTTTGTGTGGCGATTATAATATTGCACATGAAGCAATAGACATACACGATCCAAAGGGCAACAAAAACACTTCCGGTTTTTTGCCAGAAGAAAGAGCATGGATGACAAAATTTTTTGAAAGCGGTTGGATAGATACTTTCAGAGCGTTTCATGCTGAGCCACACCGTTATAGCTGGTGGAGCCAACGTTTTCCCAGTGTAAGACTGAACAATAAAGGCTGGCGTATTGATTATATTAATGCTACAGAAGCATTGCGCAGCCAATTAATAGATGCAGAAATTTATCCTGATGTAAAACACAGTGATCATTGTCCGGTGTATTTGGAATTAAAAAAATTACAATGATCGTCTATAACATCACCATCAAAATCACATCTGAAATTGAAGCCGACTGGCTGCATTGGCAGAAACAGGAACATATACCTGAAGTAATGGCCACAGGAAATTTTACCCACTTTCATTTTTACCGTCTGCTTCAGCAGGAGGATGATGACGGACTGACCTTTGTAGTACAATTTTTTGCCAACTCTATAGAGCAATATCAGCAGTATATTGACAATAATGCCGGGCATCTTCGCCAAAAAACAATGGATAGGTGGGGCAACCGCTTTATTGCCTTTCGTACTATTATGCAGGTGGTTGATTAAGAATAATACAGCCCTAACCTTGTTTTAAAATATTTATTCAGAAAAAATAAACAGCGCCTTTTTTTATATTTTTTTCTACTTGCAAAAGCGGTTAAATTTGTCGCTTTCGCTTCAATCAAACCCAACGCATTTCAATTATGAACAAAGCTGATCTCATTGCCAAAATTTCCGAAGATACCGGAATCACCAAGCTACAGGCCAATGCTGCTTTAGATTCTTTTACAGAAGCCGTTATCAAAACTCTTAAAGGCGGTGGCAAGGTTACCTTAGTAGGTTTTGGTACTTTTATGGTTTCAAAAAGAAAGGCCCGTAAAGGCCGAAATCCAAAAACCGGAGCCGAAATAAAAATAAAAGCAAAAACGGTTGCCCGCTTTAAAGCAGGTAAAGAACTGTCGGAAAAACTTTAATATATCAACAATACATTTTAACCCCTAAAAAAACAAACAATGGGAAGAGGAGATAAAAAAACTGCAAAAGGAAAAAGATTCAAAGGCTCTTTTGGTAAAAGCCGTCCTGCAAAGAAGAAAGCAGCCAAGAAGAAATAAGACCCGATAGAAAACATTTATTGTACAAGACTTTCACTTTAGGGTGCAAGTCTTTCTATTTTCCAGCTACCATCCTGCTGCAAAGTATATTGTAAACGATCGTGCATACGTCCGGGTCTTCCCTGCCAAAATTCTATAATAACCGGTTTTACAATATAACCACCCCAGTGCGCCGGCCTTTTTGATCCGATTTTTTTTACCTGCTCGCTTATTGACTTGTATTGATTGAGCAGCCATTCCCTGCTTTCTATTATCTGGCTTTGTGGTGAAGTAATAGCACCTGCCTGGCTTTCTATTGGGCGGGAATAAAAATAGGCATCGCTATCTGCCTCAGGTAGTTGCTGTACCAGGCCGGTTATGCGTACCTGTCTTTCCATTTCTTTCCAGAAAAAAACCAGACAGGCTTTTGGATTCTCGGCCAATTGGCGGCCTTTGTAGCTTTCATAATTTGTAAAAAATGAAAAGCCCTGTTCGCTAAAATCTTTTAGTAATACAATTCGTGCCGAGGGCATACCATCGGCAGCTGCAGTGGCAAGCGTCATGGCATTTACTTCACTTATTTCTGCATTAACAGCATCATTCCACCATTGCTCAAACTGCTTAATGGGGTTGGATGCAGCATCTTTTTCCAGTAATTCTTTTTGAGAATAGGTTTGCCTGATTGCAGCTATATTTTTTTCCATACGAAACTTTGGACAAAGATAGTCAGCTGCAAATTTTTTACCGATTGATGTTCATCAGCAATTTAAAGTAATTTATTTCTTTGGATTGGCGCTTGCCAGTTCATCCCTTTCACCAGAAACTATATGCAGCATGCTTTCCAGTTCACCAATACGCTTGAGCTGGTCTTGCAGATTTTTATTGGCTTCGTTTATGGTGTTCATATCATGATTAAGATCTTCCAGGTAAGAAACTTTCTTTTGCAATTGCTGACGGTCAAAGTTGGCCTCTCTTAATTTGATTTGTGTTTCCGAAAGTTCTGCTTCAGTTGCTGATTTTTGATTTGCCAGGACAGATTGTTTTTGTCTCAGGTCTTCAAGCTCTCTCAATGTTTTCAGGTAGCTTTCCTTCATTTCAGAAAAATCCAGACTTTCCTTTTTTGCCCCGTTTAATTGTGTTTCTAATTTTTGAATTTTCCCTTGTAGTACATCAAACTGTACATAAGCAGCATCTAATTGAGCATTCAATTCTGTAGAAATCGTTTCCTGCCTATTGTTTTGTTCTTTATCTTTTTCTTTTAGTTCAATCTTTTCTTCCAGCACTTCCAGCATGGAGCTAAGTGCTTTGTTTTCTTTTGATAATCTTTCAATTTCTTTGGTACCAGATTCTGATGTTTCTAACTGAGAGAGCAACTCGTCTATCTTTTGCTGATACTGCATCATATTTTCCTGCGACTGGCGAAGTTGATTTAGTAAAACCGGCTTATTTCCATCCTGAATTTTGCTTCGCATTTCAGCCAACTCGGCTTTCAGTAATTTATTTTCTTTTCTGGATTCTTCTGCTTCAATTGTATTGATTTCATTGTTCTCTTTTTCTGATGTAAGCAAGAGGGAGAGCTCCTGAACTTCACGGCTTCTACGCTCAGTTTCGTTATTATACTTAGTTTTTAATACGGCTAATTCATTAGAAATTTTCCCACCCGGCGACTCGCTTACCATTTTTTTAAATGCCCTTGTAGAAGAAATAATATACATAATAGCAAACCCCAGCACGATGGCACCCATCAGCAGTACAATAATCTCAGCAACAGAAAGGGAAAGGTGGGCTCCCATATTACATTGTTATTTCGGTGATGAAACTAATAAAATAAATGGCTTTAAATCTTGTTAGTTTTTCACACAAGGGGATAATGGTTGATGCTGCAAGATAGTAGATCCTGAAAACAAACAAATAGGAAATATACTTCGTAATTATCCTCTTACGAGTGTGCCCACTTTTTCGCCTGTTACCACTCGGCGTAAATTGCCTTCGGCGTTCATATTAAAAACAATGATGGGCAAATTATTTTCCTGGCATAAAGTGAATGCTGTCATATCCATAACTCTCAGATTATTAGTTAGACATTCCTGAAAGGTGATGACATTAAATTTTGTAGCGGTTGGATCTTTTTCGGGATCGGAGGTGTAGATGCCATCTACTCTGGTTCCTTTTAAAATTACATCTGCATTTATTTCAATTGCTCTAAGTGAGCCGGCCGTATCGGTAGTAAAATAGGGATTACCGGTGCCTGCACCAAATATCACAACTCTTCCTTTTTCCAAATGACGAATAGCACGGCGGCGGATATAAGGTTCAGCTATCTGCTCCATTTTAATGGCACTTTGTAAGCGAGTATAGACACCTACTTTTTCAAGTCCGGCCTGTACAGCCATTCCGTTGATTACTGTAGCCAGCATTCCCATATAGTCTCCATGTGCTCTTTCAATTCCGGTTTCAGCTTCATTCATTCCACGATAAATATTGCCACCACCAATAACCACGGCTACCTGCACTCCCAAATCAGTTATTGATTTTATATCCTGTGCATATTGAGCTATAACATTGGTATCAAAACCAAAACTTCCATCGCCCATTAAAGCTTCACCTGAAAGTTTGAGAAGGATGCGTTTGTATTTAGGTAACATAATGCTTATAATTTTTTACAGGAAAATTTCAACGATTCGAAGATACCGATTGCTTCTATTAAAAAAAGAAGGGAACTTTTCAGTTCCCTTCAACAAATATTTTATCCTAATGCAACTCTCTTAAACAAAGTTACTTTCACATCACCACTTTCTTTCAGGTATTGTTCTACGGTTTTGCTTCCGTCTTTTACAAATGCCTGTGCAGTTAAAGTTTGTTCTTTAAAGAATGCACCCATTTTTCCTTCGGCAATTTTTGACAGCATTTCGTCGGGTTTGCCTGCCATTTTTGGATCTTGCTTCATCAGCTCAACAATAATATCTTTTTCGCGGGCAACTACATCTGCAGATACAGATGCGGCATCAATAGCTACAGGATTTAAAGCAGCAATTTGCATTGCAATATCTTTTCCTGCTTCAGCAGCTTCTTTGTTTAAGCCTACTAAAACGCCAATGCGGTATGCCCCATGAATATAAGATGCTACGTAGTCAGCATCTATTCTTTCAAACTTTGTTACACCTATTTTCTCCCCAATAGTTGCCAGCTTTTCGTCCACAGCAGCGGCTACTGTAAGTTCACCCAATTTTACATTCATCAGGTCTTCAAGGCTTTTCACATTGTTTGCGATTGCAGCATCAGCAATGCTTTGGCCAAAGGCTACAAAGTCTGCATTTTTAGAAACGAAATCAGTTTCACAGCTTACACATACTACGATACCTGTTTTATTATCGGCTGTTGTTTTTGCGATTACAACACCTTCTTTTGCTTCACGATCGCTTCTTTTTGCAGCTACTTTTTGACCTTGCTTGCGCAACCAGTCAATGGCAGCTTCAAAATCACCATTGGTTTCAGTTAAAGCTTTACGGCAATCCATCATTCCGGCACCGGTTGTTTGGCGCAGTTTATTTATTTCTTGTGCACTTATTGCTACTGTACTCATAAAAATTCTGAATTAAAAAATTAATAATAACTAAATCACAGTAGATTGAAAATTATCTTAAGAAAGTCTTCAAAGAAGAAAAGTTCCTTAATTAAGTCAATCTGCAATTATTTTCTTCCACCACCGGGTCCACGGCTACCACCAGCGGGTGTACGGCGTCTTTGTCCGCCGGCACTTCTGCCACCACCGCGACCACCACGGCCACTTTCTGCTTCAGCTTCTGCTTGCAGTTTGGCTGCGCTTTTTTCTTTTTCATCATCGCTCACTTCATCAGTTTCTTCATCCTTGGCAGCTTGTCTTTCTGCAAGACCTTCAGCAATGGCGGCTGTGATATAGTTAACGATAATAGCGATTGACTTTGTAGCATCATCATTTCCTGGAACTGCAAAATCAACTTTATTAGGATCGCAGTTTGTATCTACCACTCCAAATGTAGCAATGCCCAAACGCTTGGCTTCAGCCAGTGCAATATGCTCATGACCGATATCCACAATAAACAAAGCAGAAGGAATACGGCCTAATTGTGCGATACCGCCCAATACTTTGTCCATTTTATCACGGTCTCTTGAAAGTGTTAGTTTTTCTTTTTTTGTAATGCTGTCAAAAGAACCATCTCCCAGCATTTTTTCAATGCTCTGCATTTTCTTCACACTCTTGCGAACGGTATTAAAGTTAGTAAGCATACCACCCAGCCATCTTTCGGTAACAAAGGGCATGTTTACTTTTCTAGCACATTCGTTTACGATGTCTTTTGCTTGTTTTTTGGTTCCTACAAAAAGGATTTTTTTCCCGCTGCGGGCTACCTGCTTTAGAGCTGCAGCAGTTTCCTGCAGGCATTCTACTGTTTTGTTCAGGTCAATGATGTGAATACCTTTTTTTTCAGCAAAAATGTAAGGAAGCATTTTTGGATTCCACTTCTTTTTAAGGTGACCGAAGTGAACACCTGCTTCCAAAAGCTGCTGCTGTAAGGATGTATTATTTTCCATTGTATTATTATAATTCGTTTTAAAATTTGATTTGTACGGTTAACGTTTAGAGAACTGATAGCTTCTTCTCGCTTTCTTATGACCGAATTTCTTACGTTCAACAGAACGAGGATCTCTTTTCAATAATCCGGCCGCTTTTAAAGCTGGGCGAAATTCTGCATTTAGCTCAAGCAACACCCTGGCAATACCCAGCATAGCAGCTTCAGCCTGTCCTTTTACGCCACCACCGCTTGCTGTAATTTTTACATCAAACTTGCCGACAGCATCAATTGTTTTTAACGGACGCTCTACCTGATTTTGAAGATATACGAGCGGGAAATATGTTTTATAGTCTTTGCCGTTTACGGTAATCTTTCCATCTCCTTTGGAAATGAAAACTCTTGTTACAGCTTCTTTACGACGACCTACACCATTTTTTTGCTTTTCCATTTAGTTTATTTTTTTTCTTCCCCTGGGGGATGGCAATTTAAAATTTAAGTTCTTTTGGAGTTTGTGCTTTGTGCGGATGTGCATCACCTACATATACAAATAGTTTTTTGTACATCTTGCGACCCAGTCTGTTTTTTGGCAACATACCTTTTACGGCACGCTCAATAACAACCTCAGGTCTTCTTTTCAAAAGATTTTCTGCTGTTTCTTCTTTCAATCCGCCTGGATAACCAGTAAAGTGATCGTAAATTTTTTGTTGTAGCTTATTCCCTGTCAATACCACTTTTTCAGCATTAATTACAATAATGTAATCGCCGGTGTCCACATGTGGAGTATAAGATGCTTTGTTTTTACCACGAAGTATCGCAGCAATACGGGAACACATACGGCCTACGGTTTGATTAGTACCGTCCACAACATACCAGTTGCGCTTAACGGTAGCCTCGTTCGCATGTTTGGTTGTGAAATGTAGTTTACTCATTTTATTTATTTTTAAGTGAAGGCCTTCGCTATCCCAAAGACCATTTATTTATTTTTTGAAGGGGCTTCCTCCAAAGGGCGGCAAAGATAGGATTGATACAATTGCGAACCTAAGTTTTAAGTTCAATTTTTTAAAGCACCCTTTATAAGATATTGATTATCAGTAATATTTTTATTCCTGTTTTTAAGTCCATTTAAAAACCCCGCTCCAGATAACCGGAAACGGGGCTTGTTTACCACACACCAAAACTATCTTGGCTATACTTTTTTTGATTTAGAATATACTTCCCATTTACCATCACTAGATTGTAACACCAGTTTACAGTCTGCATCTTCTAAAGTGATAAAATAAGAACTGCTATCATTTTTTGCAACCTCAAACAAATCGCTGATCCAAAAGCCTGCATACTTCTTTTTCAACGATAACTGTAGTTTGATAGGCAGTTCGTCTGCAACTATATGACGGGTGATGGCTAACAATTTGCCTGATTGATTGTAATAAGCAAAAAGATATTTATTGTTAATTTCAAAACCCGCTTTATAGTAATACTGGCTGGCAACCCATTCTACATTTTTTGCCAATGCAAATTCATTTTGAAAGGCATTTAATACTTCCGGATTTACTTCGGTTGGTCTATTGGCAAAAGAAGTCAGGCTGCTTACTGCAATCGCTAATGACAGGAGAATCTTTTTCATCGTTTTAATTTTAAATGGTTAAGGTTAAAATATTTTGTTTAAAAATTTTATTGTTGTGAAATATGACGTAGCAAATATATTTTAGGTTACAGGTGAGGAAAAGGTAATTATGTTCAAAGGTTTTGACCTGCGATTAATGGATTGCGCTGTTAATGGCATTAACAGTATTAAAAATGTTAATGCCGCTTGCAATTTTTAAAAACCATTTATCCTTCGTTGCCTTTTGTAACTTGCGTTTGAAAAATTGTAAACATGAAAGGATACTTTTATTCATGCCTGGCCGCAATATTTTTTACTCCAGTTTTTTTATCTGCACAAAAAAGGCCGCAAACACCTCTGCCTCCCTATTTATATATTAATGATAGTGTGGTTTATGAAAATGCAGACAAAACTGTTCAACTAGGCGCCACATTCTCCTACCCAAAAACCGGTGGGCCATTTACTACTATCTTATTAATTACAGGAAGCGGGCAACAAGACCGTGATGAAACGATTTTTCACCACAAACCTTTTGCCGTAATAGCTGACTATTTAGTAAAAAAGGGATTTGCTGTTTTAAGAGTGGACGACCGTGGCAAAGGACAAAGTAAAGGACCACTAAAAAATGTTACTTCTGTTGATTTTGCAAATGATGTAATAACCAGTATTCAATTCTTATTAACCAGAGAAGAAGTTGACAAGAACAGCATTGGATTAATGGGTCATAGCGAAGGTGGTTTCATCGCACCTATCGTCTATTCAAAACTACCCGCTATTGCATTTATTGTTTCATTAGCAGGTAGCGGAGTTTCAGGTGCAGAAATATTGCTAAAGCAACAAACCGATCCAGTAAAAGGCAAAGTAACTGATGCGGCTTTTAAGGCCTATTATGATTTAACTCAAAAAACGTTGAACACGATTCACGATTTACACTTACAACCCGATTCGATCATCTTAGACTCAATAAAAAATCTTTATAAAAACTGGAAAGAAGCAAAGCCCGATAGTGTACTTGCTCCAATAAGAGCAGATAAAGTACCTCCCGAATTATATGCATTAAGCATAAAACCAGAACTGGAGCCCTGGCTCAAATATTTTATTGCCACTGACCCTGCTAAATTCTGGTCGCAGGTAAAATGTCCCGTGCTGGCCCTTAATGGTGAAAAAGATATTCAGGTATATGCCGATCAAAACCTGAATGCAATTACTACTGCCTTAAAAAAAGCGGGTAATAAAAATTTTAAAACTAAAAAATTAAAAGGGCTCAACCATTTGTTTCAACATTGCAAAACCTGCACCATTCAGGAGTATGGCGAGCTGGAAGAAACTTTTTCGCCCAAAGTTTTAAAAATTATCAGCCATTGGCTGAAAAGAAATGTAAAATAAAGAGTTGAACAATTTATGAACTATCTGGCCCATGCATATTTATCTTTTCATCATCCACAAATACTGGTGGGCAATATGATTAGCGACTATGTAAAAGGAAAAAAGAAATTTGATTTTCCGACAGGTATTCAATTCGGCATCATGCTGCACCGTGAAATTGATAGCTTTACAGACAGGCACGAAGCAACCCTTGAAGCAAAAGCATTCTTCAAACCAGATTACCGGCTATATGCTGGTGCTTTTGTAGATGTGATATATGATTATTTTCTGGCCAACGATGAAAATGAATTCAGCGACAATTCATTAATGGAGTTTGCAAATAATACCTATGCTATTCTTTCCGCTTATTCCGGTTACTTTCCAGAAAAATTTGACTGGATGTTTCCCTACATGAAAGAGAAAAACTGGCTTTATAATTATTGACACAAATGGGGAACAGCAAAAAGTATGAACGGCTTAGTAAAAAGATCAGCATACCTTTCCGAAAGCGAGATTGCTTTTAACATTTTTGAAAAAAATTTAGGAACGCTTCAGCTTTGTTACACACATTTTTGGGCTGATTTAAAGCCTTTTGCGAAAAATCAGTTTGAAAAATTTGACCGTTTGTAAAACAGGTTTTGAAAAAACAAGAATTGGATGTAACCTTGTCGAGGTACAATTCGTTGTAGCAGATTGCGATTTCCAAGTCAAAAAATTATAATTACAAAAGGATGAAAACTTTATCAGCCTGTTTATTAATTTCTTTTTTTATTTCCGCCTGCGGCGAAAAAACTGAAACAAAAACTCCTGATCAACCTGTAAAACCATTTGACAGCCTTACTGTAATTAAAGCACCTGTAGCAGATAATCCTTATGTTACAATGGATATTTCTCCTATGGATATGAGTTATTTTCCTGTCAATTACATGAAAACAAAAATGTTGAGCCTCACTATGGAGCCGCCACTGGCAAGGGTAATTTACAGCCGTCCACACTTGCAAGGCCGCCATATATTTCATGAAGTTTTAAAATATGGCCAGCCCTGGCGACTAGGGGCAAATGAAGCAACAGAACTACAACTGTATAGTGATGCTAACATACAAGGCAAAAAAATAAAAGCAGGTCGTTATATATTATACTGCATACCCGAAGAAACAGAATGGACCATTGTTTTCAATGGCTATATCGACAGCTGGGGATTGAAACAAGAACCTTCAAAAGACATTGCAAGATTTTCCATTCCCATTACCAAAACAAATACTTCTCTCGAATACTTTACAATGGTTTTTCTGGGTAAAGACAGGCAGGCGGAATTATTAATGGCATGGGATAATGTGGAAGCAAAGCTGCCGATTAGTTTCTGAAATATTAAAGAAAAATGAATATTGAACAAGGTATGTTGAATGATGAAGTCGGAGAATCTGAGCATTAAAATTTTTTTATCCCCTTTTGATGGCGATTTATTTCCAATAAATCCGAAGAACCTGAACCTGAATAGCCTCCGATAAAATTGAGGGTGATTGAAAAATTAATTTGATGCAACAGTAGTAATGATGTAAGCCCTCTCGCACCAACAATAAGTTACAAATTATTATCAGTCATTTTGCACATGCCGCAGATTAACTGATATTTGTTATATGTGTGGCATTGCCGGAATTATACAAACCAATCCTTCGTTTTATCAGCAACAGCATCTTAAAAAAATGACAGATGCACTGGCGCATCGCGGACCCGATGGTGAAGGCCAATGGCAAAATGATTCTCAAACTGTATTAATGGGGCATCGCCGTTTAGCGGTAATTGATTTAACTGATGTTGCCAGTCAACCGTTTCACTATCTCAATCGCTACACCATTATTCACAATGGCGAAGTTTATAATTATATTGAACTCAAAGAAACACTAAAGAAAAAAGGCTATGCCTTCCATTCAAAATCCGATACAGAAGTGATTGCTGCTTCCTACGACAGCTGGAAAGAAGATTGTCTGCAATATCTGGATGGAATGTTTTCTTTTGCTATTTGGGATGAAAAAGAAAAAGAATTATTTGCAGCAAGGGATCGCTTTGGCGAAAAGCCATTTTATTTTTATCATCATCACGACAGGTTTTTATTTGCATCAGAAATGAAAGCCATTTGGGCAGCAGGTGTGCAGCGACAACCCAATCTAAAAATGCTTTTTAATTTTATCACTATTGGTTATACCGATAATCCGGAACAGCCCGAAGAAACTTTTTTTGAAAACATACAAAAACTGCCTGCTGCTTCTTTTTTAAAATTTTCTTTGGTTTATTTTAATTATACAATAAAAAAATATTGGGAAATAACTCCTGAACATGAAAACAATCTCATTTCTGAAAATGAAGTCATTGAAAAATTTTCAACGCTGTTGAATGATTCTATTAATAAAAGATTGCGAAGTGATGTAGCCATTGGTTCTTCGCTCAGTGGCGGGCTCAATAGCTCATCCATTGTTGCATTAATGAATAAGGCCGGACAAAAGCCTAAAACTTTTACGGCCAGCTTTCCCGGGTTTGAAAAAGACGAATCTCACATTGCAAAAAATTTGGCAGCACAGTTTCAAATGTCATCCTATTTTGTCAATACTAATGAAACTGATTTTATTTCCGATTGGGAGCAGCTTTGTTATCATCAGGAAGAACCGTTTGGCTCGTCCAGTATTTATGCACAGTACAAGGTATATGAACTGGCAAAACAGCAAGGCATCAAAGTTTTGCTCGATGGTCAGGGAGCCGATGAAACACTGGCAGGTTATCATAAATACTATAAATGGTACTGGCAGGAGCTTTTCAGAAAAGGAAAACTATCGGGTAGAAAAGAATTATTGGCTGCCAGAAATCTTGGTATCACCGAATCGTTTACCTGGAAAAATAAAATTGCCGCTTGGTTCCCTTCATTTGCATCCATTGTGCTGGAACGACAATATCTTGCCAAAGCCTTATCGCATCCGGATCTTACGGCAGATTTTGTACAACATCAAAGCAGTGAAGCTTATTACACACCACCCGACTATTTCAACTTAAACGGGGTTTTGCATTTCAACACTTTTACCCATGGGCTAGAAGAATTGCTTCGTTTTGCCGACCGCAATGCAATGGCACATGGCATAGAAGTGCGTTTACCTTTCTTATCACACGATTTGGTAAGTTTCCTTTTTACACTTCCTTCTCATTTTAAGATAAGAAATGGTTATACCAAATGGCTGTTAAGAAAAACAATGGAAAAAGATTTGCCTGCTGCTATCTCATGGCGAACAGATAAAATTGGCTTTGAACCACCACAGCAACAATGGATGGAGCAAAAGCCGGTTCAGGATAAAATACAAGCAGCTAAAGAAATGCTGGTAGCAGAAAAAATTCTAAAGCCGGAAGTAGCTTCCAAAAAAATCAAACCTGCTGCTGCAAATGATACTGCGAGTGATGACTGGAGATATTTAACAGCAGCGAGTATTTTTAAAAAGTAATAGTAGTAAATTTTTTTTCAATTATAATTTAATTTGATAAACACTCATTAAGAGCATGTTTTACTTTGATTGAGATGTTGAATACACTTAAGTAGTTATCTTAATAAATTAGCGATAGTCTTTAAATCATACATCAATTAATGATTTTGATATGCTGTCCCTACTGGACATTGCTTCACTGTTGACATTTCTTGTCACCAATATCTAAGCCTACGAGCATTGTTTCCAACTTTCATATTTTTTTATACGTTTTAGTCTTTGTATGATTAATATTTCAGCCTGCTTCAAAGGATTGAGCTTTTCAATCTCTCGTTTTATTTCAGCATCTTTGCTATTCAATTTATAATTATGAAGCCCGCAACTAAATACATTCATGCCGGTATGAATCCTGACCCCAGCACTGGTGCTATTATTCCTCCTGTTTATCAAACCAGCACCTATGTGCAGGAAGCACCTGCTACACACAAAGGCTATGAATATGCCAGAAGCCAGAACCCTACACGTACTGCATTGGAAGAAGCCTATGCCGCCATTGAAAATGGAAACTATGCACTGGCTTTTAGCAGTGGTGTAGCAGCTACTGATGCGGTTATTAAATTATTGCAACCTGGCGATGAAGTCATTTGTGCCAATGATATGTACGGAGGCACTTATCGTTTATTCACCAAAGTGTTTGAAAAATTTGGCATCCGTTTTATTTATGTTGATACCACGAAGGCAGAAAATATAAGTAAAGCCGTTACCGACAATACAAAGCTGATTTGGATTGAAACACCCACCAATCCATTGATGAATATTACTGACATAGCGGCTGTAGCCAAAATTGCAAAACCTAAAAATATTTTAGTAGCAGTTGATAACACTTTTGCATCGCCTGCATTACAAAATCCACTGGACTGCGGCGCTGATATTGTGATGCATTCAGCAACAAAGTACCTGGGTGGTCATAGCGATGTAATTCAAGGCGCATTAATGATGAATGATAAAGAGCTTAGAGAAAAATTATACTTTATTCAAAAAAGTTGTGGTGCCGTTCCCGGGCCAATGGATTGTTTTTTGGTACTGCGTGGTATCAAAACATTAGGCGTAAGAATGAAAGCACATTGCGAGAACGGAGCCAAAATTGCAAACTGGCTAAAAGCAAATCCCAAAGTGGGAAAAGTTTATTGGCCGGGTTTTGAAGATCATCCGGGGCACGCAGTGGCTAAAAAGCAAATGAAAGCATTTGGCGGAATGATTTCTTTTGAATTGAAAAATGATAGTGTGGAAGAAGCAAAAAGAGTTTTGTCATCTACGCATTTATTTTCATTGGCCGAAAGTCTGGGTGGCGTGGAAAGCCTGATCAATCATCCGGCAAGTATGACGCATGCATCCATTCCAAGAGAAGAAAGAATTAAAAACGGATTGAGTGATTCGCTCATCAGACTGAGTGTGGGCATTGAAGATGGAGATGATTTGATAGCGGACCTAAGTAATGCAATTGGGTAAAAGCAATAATATTCAACAATAAAATATCTTTTGGAGCATTAACATTCTATGAAGCCGGAAAAAGTCTTTTCTCCATATCATGATTTTTGGCTGCGGCTTTGCGTATCCATATTATTGGCTTTTTTCTTTGTCTTTCTGGGTTCGGATTCTTTAACGGATATTATTAAAGGGAAATATTTTGTTGCTGATTTGCTGGCCGGCTTTATCTTAAGTTTTATCATTACAACATACATCAACTTTGTTAATGCATATCTGGACACACAATATCCCTGGCATCCCTATTTTGCTACCCGGATATTATATCAGATTATTTCAGGAGTGGTAGTGCCTGCTGCTTTTGTGTTGGGCTTTATGTACACTTATCTGATTGTTCTGCTTGGATTTAAATCTCAGGAAGTTCAGTTTTTTCATACGGAATTTCCCATATCCATTTTATTTATCATTTTTTGGAATGTCGTTTATGTGAGCTATTTTTTTTTTAAAGAATCAAAAAAACAAAAGATAGAACTCCATTCTTTGAAAAAACAGTTATTCACGCTTCAACATATCAATACAGGAAAAGAAATTTTACCATTGATTCCGGAAAGTGGAGAGCAGGTTAATACTGATGAAGAGATATTGAATGAAACTGGCAGTGAGAGTAAAATAAAAATTCTGGTTGCGGTTTCAGGCAATAAAAACATTCCGATACCTGTAGAAAGCATTGCATATTTTTTTAAAGCCGGCAGTTTTACAACGCTAAAAACTTTTCAATCCGATACTTATTTATTAAATCATTCACTTGATGAGTTGGTTCGCCTACTCGATGAGTCTATATTCTTTCGGGCTAACCGGCAATTCATTATCAACATCAAAGCCTGCCATTATTTCACAAATGAAGAAAATGGAAAACTCGCCTTGCAGCTTATTCCTGCACACATAGAAGAAGTTGTTATCAGCCAAAAAAGAGCTTCAGCTTTTAAAGAATGGCTTAGTCAATAGTTTTAATATTATTTCGGATTCTATTTTCAGTGTTTCAATTGTTTTTTTCACTCCTTCATAACACCATTCATATAATTTGGGCAAGAAACACAGCTAAGTGGTTATATTTTTGCCCCTTAAGCCAAGAAAAATTATTAAAAAACTTAATTCAAGAAAATGAAAACAAGGATCACATTAGCAGCATTAACAGTCATTTTGGCATTAAGCTCCTGTTCAAAGGAACGTATTAAAGGCAATGGAGCAACTGTTACTGAAACAAGAACGGTATCAGGATTTTCAAAAATTGACGCATCTGGAAGTTCAAAAGTATATGTTACTCAAGGTGCTGTTTTTAATGTTGAAGTAAAAGGATATAGCAATTTACTGCCGTATTATGAAACCAAACTTGTAAACAATACTTTACAGTTGGGGTATAAACAAAATGTAAATGTGAAGAATGATAACATTGAAGTGTATGTTACCTTACCCGCATTAACGGGTTTGGAACTGGAAGGTTCAGGCGATATACATACAACCGGAGTTTTTGGGGGCAATGCAACATTTGAAGCAAAAGTTTCAGGTTCCGGAAATATTTATTTCAGCAATGGCACTACTAATCAATATAATGCTACAATATCAGGCAGTGGCAATATTTATACTTTAGATATGGCAACGAATAAAGCGGATATTGATATTTCCGGAAGTGGCAATACGGAGATAACTGCCGTTACTCAACTAAAAGTAAAAATTGCCGGAAGCGGTAATGTTTATTATCGTGGAACTCCTACCATTACAACTAACATTTCAGGAAGCGGAGCTGTACTACCAAAATAGTAACTTGACAAATTGTTTATACTTTCGTTTATTAAGAGTATGAACAACAAAGAGGTAATAAAATTTTTGAATCAAAAGGCTGAAGCATTTAATCAGCCTTTTTTTATTCCAAATGATCCCATTTCTATTCCTCATCTTTTTTCAAAAAAGCAGGATATTGAAATTGCCGGATTCTTTGCTGCCATCTTTGCCTGGGGCAATCGTACTACCATCATCAACAAATCAAAGGAACTGATGCAGCTGATGCATCAATCGCCACACGATTTTATTCTCCATCACAAATCCAAAGAATTAAAAAATTTTTTAGATTTCAAGCACCGCACTTTCAACAGTACCGACCTTTTGTATTTTATTGAATTTCTAAAACATCATTATAGCCGGCACAATTCATTAGAAAAAGCTTTTACCATGCATGGCCACAGCAGCAGTGAAATGCTGACAGGGTTTTATCATTACTTCTTTTCCTTACCACATGTGCCGACACGTACAAGAAAGCATATAGCCACGCCTGAAAAAAATTCAACTTGCAAGCGGTTAAATATGTTTTTGAGGTGGATGGTACGCAAGGATAACAAAGGCGTTGATTTTGGAATCTGGAAAAATATATCGCCTGCACAACTAATCATTCCTATAGATGTGCATGTGGCCAGAGTGGCAAGGCGGCTCGGTATTTTAAAAAGAAAACAAACCGACTGGCAGGCTGCAATGGAGCTAACCGAATTTTTAAGAACTTTGGACAAAGATGATCCGGTTAAATATGATTTTGCATTGTTTGGCTTGGGCGCTATTGAAAAATTTTAACCGTTAGGCTTCTGATTAACTTCTGTAAATAAAGAAATGGATTTACAAATAGTTTCAAATATCAATCAGTCTTTGGATACTGCCTTTCAGGCAAGTACGCTAGAAGATTTGCAACTAAAATTGACAACTCATATCAATTATTTGTTGTTGCATGATTTTGAAAAACTGATTTCAATACTTTACCGCATTGATGTTTCTGAAAATAAATTAAGAAATATGCTTTCGGTACATCATAATGAAGATGCAGCCAACATTATTGCTGCGCTTATTATAGAAAGACAATTGCAGAAAATGGAAAGCAGAAAAAACAATAGCCAGAATCAGAATATACCTGAAGATGAGAAATGGTGACCGGTTAATTGATAGCCCTGCCACCCAGCAAGATGGCGTAAGCATCTACTTTGTGAAACTGATACGCTCTGTCAAAGATGGCATCTGCAGATGCTTTTGGTGCAGCACCCAATACATTACTGTTTAGTTCTCTAAGTTGCTTTTGGCTCTGCTCGTACCGGCTTCCTTCAGGAATAATGTTTGTTTCTTCCAAAAATTCACCTGCTACTTTCAGCAAGTCATTGGTGTTGGCTGATATTCCGTTAATTTTTAATCCGCCAATATTGAGCACACTATCAAGCCCCAGTATTTTTGAAAGCTTTGCCATTTTATCCAAATCAGGGAACAGTGGCGCAATGTCTCTGTCAATTACATATCGTTCAGCCAATGGAAATTTTTCTTCCATATCTTTTACAAATGCCGCATTGCCGGCAGCCGGTGCGCCAAATGTGATGAGTTGTAATTGTAATTGTTGCGTTGCAGGCAAATTTTTTTTCAAATATCCGGACAGCGGATAAGCCAGATTGCCACCCAGGCTATGGCCTGTTATCACCAGACTGGAACCTGCAGGAATTTTTTGTTCAATAAAATCTTTGATAGAAAGCGAAGATGATTTGTCTTTTAACTTCAACAGGTTTTGAAAACCGATAAAGCAGCCTTTACTGATGTAGGCATCTTTCACCGTATCGGCATACTCCCATTTCTTCATGGTGAAGATGTTGAAATCCTGTAGAATGAAATTTTGAAAACCGGCATTGCTAAATTCAATTACCGATCCACGAATAACTAATGCATATTGATTGCTGTCTTTCTTTTTTACAATCATTGCCATAGTTCCATCAACAGCATCAGGATGAAAAACAATTTCAAATTCCGGTGCATACTTCGTTACCGAATCATCCGTATTGTTTTTATAAACTAACTGATTGAGTAAAACTGCATCCTTTGCACTCACAGGCTGTACTGGCGTTTTGCTTTTTTCATTTCTGCTACCGCAGGCCGATAAGAATAAAACAAAAATGAAGCAAAATTTGATGGAAGCTTTATGCATTTTATTTTGATAACAATTAATACCTCGCTGAAAATAATAGCAAAAAAGAGTTTGGCTTTGCTGAAATCTTAACAAAAAAAATGGATTATTTTTTCCCCTTTTTTTCAAACATGAGTTCTTTCACCTTTTCTTTATCTTCTTTTTCTTTTTTCAAATCGAACATAGTGCCGAACACCAAATCCCACAGGGTAGAGCTTACGCCATATCCATTGTGTTCATTTTTATAATGATGCAGGTGGTGGTTGCGCCAGAGTGGTTTCATCCATTTAAAAGGCGGGTTCCAGGCATGGATGGCATAGTGCATAGTGCCATACATCAGATAACCCAAAACAAAGCCGGGGAAGAACATAAAAGTATAGTTCTTCATTATTAAATACATAAGACCGAATAATGAAGAAGAAATAATAATGCTGGGAAGAGGTGGCATAAAAAGTCGCTGCTTATCACGAGGATAATGATGGTGGTTGCCATGCAGTGTATAAACAAACTTGGTCGCTCCAGGCCCCTTGGGCACCCAGTGAAAAATAAAGCGATGGGCAATGTATTCAAAAAGAGTCCAGAAGAGCATACCGCCAAAAAATACAAGCAAAATGGTTTGGGTAGAATAACTGTACCGGGTTGCTGCTAAATAAATAATATAGCTGAGGATAGGAATATACATACCCCAAATAACCAGCGGATGCGCCTTGGTAAGTGCTTCCAGAAAATCGTTTTTAAACAAACGGGCCTGCCCTTTATTATGTATTTTTTCGAAATGCATCGTGCAAAGATAAGGAGTGGAGAATTGATGAGTTTTGGATAAGGAAATTTTAATATGTTATTATTAAAAATAAGCGGTAAAATAAAAAACAGGCACTCGGATTTTTATCTGCAATGCCAAAAAATATTGAAATCCCAGCTTTTTGCTTTAGCCTATTCTTTTCGCAACCAGCCAAGTATTCGCTTATTTTTAATTATCCATTCCCCGCCATTATTTTCAAGTTTGTAAGTCTCTCTTGACTTCGCAAAGCGTCCCGGATTTTGTTGTATTATTTCTATTTCGTTTTCAGATCCTTTGGATACAATGGCTACGTGCCCATACTTATTGGATTTTGTTGCACTGTAAATCAAAAGGTCGTCAGGCTTTGGTTTTGCTTTTCCCGGATTTGTATATTGAATTAAATCACGATTTTTGTTATACTGACCATCCCCAATATCACGATCAAAAAAATCTATAGCGTTTCCAAAGCTATTGGGCATTTTATGTTTTAAGTATTCATAGTAATACCTTTTTACAAATTCAACACATTGGTATTTCATACCTAAATTGTAGCCATCACTTGCCTTATTTCTTCCACTCACATTACTTACACTGCCATTGTAATATACAAAAACACCATTTAAGCTGTCAATGCGCTGCCCTACGGAATAATTAAAATTGAATTTATAAAATGCCTTAAACCCAATGAAGCCTAAAACGATTAAACCAATCAGGAAAAATATCAAGCGGCTGATTTTCATTTTATGGTTAATTTATAGATTAGATATTTTTAGTGCTTACATGAAATACGGCAACAAACAATTACCAGTAAAAACTATATTAGATTTAATGGCTTATTAAAATTATTAAATAAGAGTGTATAAAAATTTATAAAAATCAACGCAAAATAATAACTATTGTTTTTTACTCTTTCGTGCACTTTTGCCCTACTTCACCCACCCCCCATCATTTCATCCACCCTCAAAAACCGATAGCCTTTTGATTTTAGGTAACTGATCAATTCAGGTAGTTGATTATAAAATTTTTCGGTTCTAAGGGGGCCGGCTCCTATGTGCATGAGCAATAAAAATCCATTCAACCCCGAAACATGCGATTGCTCATAATTGATGATAGAATTGTAAATAGTGCTGTTGCTGCGGTAGGCTTTTTCAGGGTCGGTAGTATAATCGGCATGACTCAAAGTGCCGGGTGTGTAGTTAATCAATTGCAGTTTTAAATCCTTTGTCCATTTAGCAATAGTATCGTTATACCATTCGTAAGGTGGCAAGAATAAAGTAGTCTGATTTATTTTGATACCATGTCTTGACATTGCAGTGTAACTATCTGCCAAATCAAATTGGAACTGCTTTTTTGAAACCAATAAACTATCACGTTTTTTCCAGTCGCAATACAAAAGGTGCTTATCGGAATGAGAACCCAGATAGTTCCCATTTTTCCGCAGGGACTGAATGAGTTTTTTAAATTTTATATTTCTATAAAAATCTCCTGTAAAAAAGAAAGATGCATTTATTTTTTCCTGCTTTAATGTCTTCAAAATAAATTCGCCGCCTTCGGCAAACTCATGTCCGGTAAAAACCAATGCAATATTTTTTTGAGTGGAGTCGCCTCTTCTCACAGCTCCATAACTGTAAGAAAAATTATTTTTTATCTGAGATACTGTTTTTGTGGCCGGGCTTTTTTTTTGTAAACTTTCTTTTGCTGCCAATAAATAAATGAGCGAAGCTGTGCCATCCATCGTGGGCTCATTGGTGCTATAGTCACCATAGTCATCATGATATACAGCGAGGGTGCTTTGCAAATTGGCATATTCATCCGGTTGATAAAGTTTAATGCCAATCAGATTATTGTAGATACTTCCATACACAGGTCCGTCCACCAGACCGCCATCAATTGGATAATTTTTTAAATGCGTAAATGCAGAATGTGGATCGACGGGTGTGTCGCCCCAGGCAGGTAGTCCATAAACCATTGAAGTGCCCCAGGGATTGCAGCCAAATAACCAATCAAAATTTGCCTGTTCCAGTTCGGCAAATGTTTTATCCTTCGTTAACTGCTGATACCAATAACACTGAATGGCAAATGAAGTGGTGAGATTATTGCTGCACCAGATATATGGAATACCACGATAAAATGCATTAGTATTTGCTTTATTCCATACTTTAATAATGCCGTCTTTATAAAAAGCAATAATACTGTCTCTTTTCTTTCCTTTTAAACTTTTTGCAAGTTCGAAATGCCCCAAATTGATAAAAGGATACCATTGATAATGTGCTGCCGTATCTGAGCCAAGCCAGGGCGTTATTTTTTCTATTTGCGCATATTCAAATGCCTCGTTCTGGAGTTCTTTTGAACGGGTGATGTTAAATAAATTCGCTGCAGCTAATTCCATATCATCACTCCAGTTCATTTCAGCATATATATATGGCGAGCGAACGGAAGCCGTTTGTGTAAATCCAATTTTTCTTTTGGCAAATTGATAAGCAGTCAAAGATTTTTCATACAATTTTGATGCATACTCCGGATTTTGTTTTTCGAATGTTTTATATCCTAAGGCAAAGGCGCTGGTAAATTTTCCTGCGGTGGAACTGGTGCCTGTTGTTGCATTCATATATTTTCCTCTTTGCTGAGGTTCACCGCTTACAAAATATACCGGCCGCTCAAACCCACGGCCATAAAAAGTATCCTGTCCGGGAATACGCATACCCATGTGGTCGCGGTCATCAGCTATCTGATTAAACATCCGGTCTTTACTTGGATGCATCTTCAGTAACCAGTCCAATCCCCATTTTGCTTCATCAAGAATATCGGCAATATTGTTTTTTCCATCCAGTCCGTTAGCAAGTTTTTCATCCGAAAAAATTTGTGGAAAATCTCTGTAGGCTGCAAGCAAATGATAAATAGTATTTGCAGATGTTGTGCTGTATTGCAGATAATCACTGGCATCGTGCCAACCACCTACTACATCAATATTAGTGCTGTCTTTTATTCCTGCTTTTTCACCATACAAAACATAACCATCGTGTGTATGGCAACTGTCTTTTAAAAAAGGATTGAAGCCTGTGCGCTGTTGCCTCATGTAGCGCAAACAAAAATCAGCTGCTCCATTATATACGTCTTCTTCAATTTCAAACTCGGGCGACTTTACAATTCCTGCCCGCAGAAAATAACGTCCGGTTTTGTTGAATTTTGTAAAATTCAATCTTGCCGTTTGCCTGTAAGGCCCATAAGCACCAAAATTTTTATTACTTACACCAGAAAATACCACCTTACCATTTTGAGCATTTACCAGTTCCCAATTTGTAATTCCCTTTTCTTCCTTGGTACACCAAACTGCCACTTTGATACCATTGGGCTTATAACCTAGTTGGTTGATACGAATCCATGTGTCAGCCTTTTGCGAAAAAGTAACAACAGGCAAAAACATTAATAGTAATAATGATTTCATAGCCACAATTTACAACCAAGCGCATTAACTTAGCGGCTCAAAATTTAATTTAATGAACTAAGCCACAAAATGGACTAGCATATTAATCAAATATGTAATGTTGATTTTTTTGGACGATAAATATGTTTCAAATCTCAAAAACAAAACTCAATAAATGAAACTTGTTACTTACCTCAAAGAAGAAAGAGATCAATTAGGTGTATTAATCAATAATATGATTTACGATATGGAAGTACTGCATCCCGAATTGCCAGGCAGTATGAGTATGTTTTTAAATTATTGGGATGAGTCTTACCCTGTAGCACAGGCAGGCGAGATTTTGCTGCGAGAAGGTACCCGCACCAGCAATAAAGGAATTCCTTTGAATGAAGTACAATTACTGGCACCGGTTCCTTTTCCTACCAGTTGCCGCGATGGTTATGCTTTTCGCCAACACGTAGCAGCGGCACGTCGCAATAGAAAAGTAGATATGATACCCGAGTTTGATCAATACCCGATTTTTTATTTTACCAATCATCATACCATACAAGGCCCGGGCATTATCAATTGTATGCCCGATCATTTTGAAAAATTAGATTTTGAGCTGGAGGCATCCATTGTCATTTGTAAACACGGCAGAAATATCAAAGCAGCAGAAGCTGATGAATACATTGGAGGATTAATGATTATGAATGATATGAGTGCAAGAAGATTGCAAATGGAAGAAATGCTTTTAAACCTGGGGCCTGCGAAAGGAAAAGATTTCTCAACCGTAATTGGTCCCTGGCTGGTTACACTAGATGAACTGAAAGAGTTTGAAGTTCCCTGCAAAGAAAACCATACAGGCAAAAGCTGGAATCTGGAAATGAAATGCTGGGTAAACGGTAAACAGGTAAGTGCTGGTAATTTATCGGATATGGACTGGACCTTTGCCGAAATAATTGAAAGAGCATCTTATGGTGTTGATTTATTTGCCGGAGATGTTATAGGAAGTGGCACAGTAGGTACTGGTTGTTTTCTGGAATTGAACGGTACAGGAAAACTCAATGACCCCAATTTTCAGGAACAATGGCTGCAAGCAGGAGATGTCGTTACAATGGAAATTGATAAACTGGGAACATTAAGCAACACAATTGAAGCAGAGGAAACGGATTGGAGTCTTTTGAAGTTGAAAAAATAAAAAGAGAGAAGGACGCAGATTGGTTATGATGATTATGATGACGCAGATAAGGGTTAAATCATAATATATCTTAGCTATCTTAATAAATCTGTGTTCTAAAAAGGAGAGGACGCAGATTGGTTATGATTTTTATGATTGCGCAGATAAGGGTTAAATCATAATATATCTTAACGATCTTAACAAATCAGCGTCTCAAAAAATAATAATAATGAAACTGGATTTAAAAGAGTTAACGACTGTTCAACGGCAATACTACCTCCAACATGTTATTGCTCCCAGACCTATTTGTTTTGCATCCACTATCGATAAAGATGGAAATGTAAACCTGAGTCCTTTTAGTTTTTTCAATATGTTTTCTTCCAATCCGCCAATTGTCATTTTTTCTCCGGCCCGAAGGGTTAGAAACAATACCACAAAACATACATTACAAAACGTACAGGAAGTACCGGAAGTAGTGATTAATATAGTTACCTACGATATGGTGCAACAAACATCATTAACCAGTTGCGAGTATCCAGAAGGTATAAATGAATTTATCAAAGCGGGTTTTACAGCAGAAACAGCGAGTATGGTAAGGCCTCCTATGGTTAAAGAAAGCAAAATAAAATTAGAATGTAGTGTACTGGAAGTAAAACCTTTGGGCACCGAAGGTGGTGCCGGCAATCTGGTAATTTGCGAGGTAATGGTAATGCATATTGACGATTCGTTGTTCAATGAAGAAAAAAAATTAGATCAAAGAAAAATCAATCATGTGGCACGCCTGGGTGGCGACTGGTATTGCAAGGTTGATGAAAACAGTTTGTTTATAGTACCTAAACCCAATACTGAACTGGGTATAGGTGTGGACACGCTACCTGATTCAATCCGCAATAGTAATATACTTACCGGTAACGACCTGGGTATGCTGGCCAATGTACAGGAGCTGCCTTTGATTGATCCTTCATTTGACGACAGCAGGCTAAAACAGTTAATACAATATTATAGCATCAACCCTGTTGATTTGGAAAAGGAAACACATTGCTATGCTCATGAATTATTGAAACAGAATAAAGTAAGTGCGGCCTGGCAGGTATTACTCACTACCATTTGAAGGTAGATTTTTTTTAGTTTCCCAATTATAATTTTTTATAACTTTAGTGAGCATCAAATTATGAGTTATGAAAAGGACACTTCTGCTACTACTGGCACCTCTTTTTATTATTTCTTGCGTGGGTACAAGAAAAGTAAACAACAGTAAAAACAAACTTAATTCATTAGACAGCCAACTTGTTTCATACAATAAGGATTTAGAAAATCTGGACAAGTTGCGCAAAGAAAAAGAAGCCAAAAATCAGCTTGATGATACGGCCAGCATTCGCATAAAAAAATTTATTGATAAAACAGCAATGCATATAGATACGTTGATTGATAAAAATGAAGTGCTGGTAAATGGAACTAAAATAAACCGCAACGATTGGAATCAACTCAATATTGCAGTTATTAATACGCAAGCTGCTACACAAACCATCAGCCGGCGCATAGTTTTTCTTGATGATCTTTTAAAAAGAAATCTGGTGGTGAAATTAGATCAGGATGTATTGTTTCAACCCGGCAGCTTCAGTTTATCGCCAGAAGTGGTATCTAATATTGGTAAGCTTTTTGAGCCGGCAGCAGTTGAGATAGATAAATTTTCTGCTAAGTACCCCGATTTTCCTTTGTCATTAATTATTACTGCCAAAGGCTATGCAGATGGTACTTCAATCAGCGAAGGTTCGGGATTATATAATAAGCTAAAGGAAAGAATGAAACTTTCAAATGCGACTCCTGATGCCCCGGCCCTCAACAAAGAACTATCAAGAGCAAGGGCAGAAGAAGTAAAAAATCTTTTTAAACAATACGCCGATTCCAGAAATGATAATGGAATTTATAAACGTAACATCCTATATGTTTACGAAGGAAAAGGAGATGCATTACCCAATCCGGATGTAAAAGATTATAAGATTGATGATCCCAGACGGAGGGTGGTCTTGTTATTCTGGAGTATTTTCCCCGACTTATAACCATCTATTACCATTTAGCGCCAAAGACCTTTCGAAGCAAATCGGAAGTGCGGGCTGCTATATTTTGTCTGATGTTTACTTCCTCTTTACCAATTAAATTGAACAAGGCAAAGACGGCACGATCAGTAACAAAACCCGGTAAATCGGGATTCAGTTTCTTAAACGTAGTTGGGAAATTATTATATGTATTTACAACATCTCCATAAAACTTGGTTGCATCCAGCTTGTCCAATGAGCTTTTAATAACAGGAGAGAAAGCGGCAATAAGTTTATCTGTTGTCTTTACTCTAAAAAAATGTGTAGCACTGGTATCGCCATTTTTTATTAATCCTATGGCATCGCTCAGAGTCATGCTTTTGATAGCATCTACAAAAATGGGTTTGGCAAAGCCTGCTGCATCTTCAGCTGCACGGTTGATTTGTAAAATGGCCTTATCTACCATTTTATTCATACCAAGATCACGCAGGGTATTTTCAATCTTTTTTGCATCTGGTGGCAATAGAATCTTGTAAAAAGCATCTTTAAAAAAGCCATCTGTTTTGTTTAACTGAAGAACGGCGCCAATTACACCATTGCCCAACGCTTCTTTAATACCTGCCCCAGCTTCTGTTTCTGATACGCCATTTCCTCCAAGTCCGGGTAGTTGTGATAGTGTTTCACAAGAGGAAAACAAAAACATTGAAGATACAATCCAGAGATAAATTTTTTTCATTTTATACTTTTTTAAAAACGCGATACAAGTTAGTGAATAGGAAGTGGTTTTTTGATATATTTAATATTTAGAAATATCGTATGGTAGAACAGCTAATTAAGGGATTGGAAAAATTGCATCCAATTGACGACGCACTAAAAGCAAAGGTGGCAAGTCTCGCTAAAATTTCAGAATATAAACCTGATGATTATATTTTAAAAGGTGGTCAAACTTGTGATTGCGCTCGTTTTATAGCAAAAGGGATTATACGTTCTTATTATATTAAAGGCGATCGCCAGGTTACATCCCGTTTCATGGGCGAAGGATATATTGCGACATCCTGGATAAGTTTTTACACTCAAAGACCCGGAAATGAATATATGCAGGCTGTAGAAGATACTTTGATTATAAGTGTGTCTTATCATGATATTCAGAAACTATATTCGGAATTTCCAATATTTAATACCGTAGTACGTAAACATCTTGAATATATTTTCTTTCTTGCCGAACAGCGTACACAAATGCTTCGCAAGCAAACGGCTGAAGAAAAATATCAGTTTTTTATTAAAAATCACCCAACACTCATTCAAAGAGTGCCATTAAGGCATATTGCAAGCTATCTGGGCATGAACGAAGAAACCTTAAGTCGTGTAAGAAGTAAGATTAAAAAAGGAATTTGAGTTCGAAACACGATTTTGACTTTTGTCAATTCAGGTATAGCAAATTAGATGTTATCTTGCACATCCTATCATTTCCGTTTTACTCTATTCAAAAATCATTAACCTTTTAACCTTATCTATTCTTCAAAGCGGGAATGATTTTTTTATTTTGGGATTCTCTATATTTTAAATACTTCTTATCCAATTATAGAAATTTTACAGAACAAGAACCAATTTAGGCGCCTTGTTTTATCTTTTTTGACAGGAATCTTACCCGCATTATTAATGAAAACATTTAAACCCCTTTCAATTTCCTAAATTTCAACACAGATTTTCATTTTTTTCAAGCTTCCCATTAACCAACTCAAGCCACTGGTTTTCAAATAAATCCATTATATTTTATTTGCCTTTTTGTACCTAAATTGTATCTTTGCCGCCATTCAGGTTAGGGATTTTTTCCCTTTTTCCGGTCTGTAAAAAATAAAGACTTGTATTTTGAAAAGTCATTATTTTTAAGCAATCATTCAGATATTATGGTTTTCAACCTAATATTGCCAAATGGGAGACCCTTTCTCCCTTAAAAAAAGGGCGCAAGCGCCGAAAAGCGAAATGAGTAGGCAACCAAAAAAACTGATTATGAAAAAATTGATCTTCATTTCATCTGTCTTCACTTTACTCTTTAGCACTGCAACACTTGCTCAAAATGCAAGAATTGGTGTTTCCGGCGGTCTCAACTTTGCCAATCTAAGTCGCACTATTGGCGGTTTTGATAAAGACGGTGATTACAGAATTGGACTTATCGGTGGTATGATGCTGGATGTACCGCTTTGCAAAAAAAGCCCTATCTCCTTTCAACCCGATTTTCGTTATACTCAAAAAGGATCTGCAGAACCATTGGTCACGCCAATTGTAAAAAATTATGTTGCCCTGCGTTACGCAGAACTGGCTACTAATTTTGTTTACAACTTCAATAACAAAGGCGGTGGTACTTTTTATCTGGGAGCCGGTCCGTATCTGGCCCTGCCACTACCTTCTAAAAAGGTAGAAAAAATAGCGGGAAGTCCTAAAGTAAACAATGAAATCAGTTTTGGAAATCTGGCTGCCAATCATTTCAAAGGTGTTGACTATGGTGCTGATTTTGTAATGGGCTATCGTAATAAAGCCGGTATTTTTCTAGGTGTAAACTACACACAAGGTGCAAGAAATCTTGTACCAAATGAGGTGTTGGATATTCCAGCCTCTAAAAATGACAAAGTGAAAAACATTTCCTTTGGTATCAGAGTTGGTTTCCTTTTCAAGTCTGATTCAAAAAAATAAATTAATTTTTTTAATACGAAGCCCTGACGGTTTCGTCGGGGCTTTTTGTTTTAAACACCCCGTAGTACCTTTGCCGCTTCAAATAGAAACGCTTTTACAACACATGAACAACGATCACTTATCAGAACAGGAACAACTGCGCCGCGAAAAATTAGCCGAATTAATTATGATGGGTATTGAGCCTTATCCGGCTCAGCTGTATCCGGTAAACAGTAATTCAGAATACATCAAATCAAACTATACCGAAGCAAACAAAGAACCGTTTACCGATGTATGTATTGCAGGCCGCATTATGAGTGTGCGGGATATGGGTAAAGCAAATTTTGCGGTAATACAAGACAGCCGGGGTCGCATTCAGCTTTACATAAAGCGAGATGAAATATGCCCTGGCGAAGACAAAACGCATTACGATATAGTATGGAAAAAACTACTGGACATTGGTGACATCATTGGTGTAAAAGGTTATGTATTTACAACGAAGACTGGCGAAACCTCTATTCATGTAAAAGAACTTACGCTGCTGAGTAAATCGCTTCGGCCATTGCCCATTGTAAAAGAAGCAGAAGGCCAAACCTTTGATGCAGTAACTGATCCTGAATTCAAATACCGTCAACGTTATGCTGATTTAATTATTAATCCTGCCGTAAAAGAGACATTTGTAAAACGAACCAAACTCATCAGTTCCATTCGTGAGTTTTTAGATAAACAAGGAGCGCTGGAAGTAGATACGCCTGTATTACAAAGTATTCCCGGTGGTGCAGCAGCGAGGCCTTTTGCTACCCATCACAACGCATTAGATATACCACTTTACCTGCGCATAGCCAATGAACTTTATTTAAAGCGATTGATAGTGGGTGGGTTCGACTGGGTATATGAGTTCAGCCGAAATTTCCGCAATGAAGGCATGGACCGCACCCACAATCCCGAGTTTACCATTCTTGAGTTTTATACGGCCTACAAAGATTATTTCTGGATGATGGAAACTACCGAACAACTTTTGGAAAAAGCAGCTACAGATGTATGTGGTACTACAGAAGTATTGCTGGGCGATAAAACCATTTCTTTCAAAGCCCCTTTTAAACGCATCAGCATTTTTGATGCTATAAAAGAACATACAGGTACTGATGTAAGCCGTATGAATGAAGAGCAGCTGCGTTCTGTATGCAAGCAATTAAATATACATGTGGACAATACTATGGGCAAAGGCAAATTGATTGATACCCTCTTTGGTGAAAAATGCGAACA
The DNA here is from genome assembly GCA_037045195.1 of Chitinophagaceae bacterium. GTDB lineage: Bacteria > Bacteroidota > Bacteroidia > Chitinophagales > Chitinophagaceae > JJ008. The sequence goes on along the minus strand of JBAOIB010000003.1, from coordinate 304,875 downwards.
TCATTATGTGCAACCCACATTCATTATCGATTACCCTGTGGAGATGAGTCCATTGACAAAAAAGCACCGCGACAAACATGGTCTGGTAGAGCGATTTGAGCTAATGATAAACGGAAAAGAAATTGCCAATGCTTATAGTGAACTAAACGACCCCATTGATCAACGTGAACGGTTTGAAGAGCAGGTAAAACTAATGGAACGTGGTGATGATGAAGCCATGTTTATTGATTATGATTTTCTGAGAGCTCTGGAATACGGAATGCCGCCTACCTCGGGTATAGGCATTGGCATCGACAGGCTTTGTATGATGCTTACCAATCAGGTTTCAATTCAGGATGTTTTATTGTTTCCTCAAATGCGACCAGAAAAAAGGGAAGAAGATAACGCTACACAACCTGAAGCATAATTTTGGAATAGATTGATTTTACACAAATAAATCGGTGTATAACTGTGCCCCTGGCACTACTGAATATTTTGATAAATCAGTAATTCCTTCTGCCGCAAAAACGGCTTCATCAATAAATAAATTGCCTGTGCAGGTGGCTGATGGTTTGCTCAAAATAATATAAGCAGCATCGGCCAAAATTTCTGGTGTACGGCTCATATTGGCTAGCATAGTGCCCCCCAATAGATTGCGAACAGCAGCCGTATCAATAGTAGTGCGAGGCCATAGCGAATTAGCTGCAATATTTTCCTTTTCAAATTCTTTGGCCCAGCCAATAGTCATCATACTCATATTGTATTTTGTAAGCGTGTAGGCCACATGTTTATCAAACCATTTGGGAGCCATATTTATCGGTGGCGACAGTGTGAGAATGTGGGCATTTGAAGATTTCTTTAAGTGAGGAATACAGGCTTTTGTCATAAAGAAAGTTCCCCGCACATTGATGTCGTGCATTAAATCAAATCGCTTTGCCTCAGTTTGCTCAGTTGAAGTAATTGAAATAGCTGAAGCGTTATTGATTAAAATATCAATGCCTCCAAATGTTTCTACTGCCTTATTCACCACCGCATGTATTTGATCTTCAAAACGAATATCACATTGTACAGCCAGGGCTTTACCTCCGGCAGCTTCCATTTCGGAAGCAGCAGTAAAAATAGTACCACCAAGTTTTGGATTTTCTTCTACGCTTTTTGCAGCAACAACAATATTAGCTCCTTCTTTTGCCAGTCTTAAACCAATTGCCTTGCCAATGCCTCTTGTACCGCCTGTTATAATAACTGTTTTGTTTTTAAAATTCATCTTATTTTTTATTTCTGATTTCAAATCAATTTTCAAAAAAAATGTGCTTACTCCTTTATATTACAATTTAATATTCAGGCAATTTAGGTTTAGTGCCCGTTATTTCATCTAGGTGTTGCAAAATTTCTGGTGTCAGTTTTTCCAACACATCCAAAGATTTCAGGTTTTCTACCAACTGTTCTTTTTTTGTAGCGCCTAAAATGGCTGATGTAACATTTGGATTTTTAATACACCAACCAATACATAAAGAAGCAGTAGAAATGCCAAGTTCTTTTGCTAATGCCGATATACCTTTTACTTTTTTCAGCAGTTCATCTTTCATCCATTGATCCTTAAGCCAGTCAAATCCTTTGAGATCAAAACGGCTTCCTTCAGGTATGCCGTCATTGTATTTACCACTCAACAATCCACTTGCCAAAGGACTCCAAATGGTAGTGCCCATACCCACCGAATTAAAAATCATCAGGTATTCGTTCTCCATTTTATTTCTTTCAAACAGGTTGTATTGCGGCTGCTCTACCGTAGGGCCTATCAATCCATATTGATGTGCTGCCCGGTGTGCTTCCATAATTTCAACACCACTCCACTCGCTGGTGCCCCAATATAAAATTTTTCCCTGTTGTATCAGGTTGTGCATGGTCCACACAGTTTCTTCAATGGGTGTTCCCTTATCGGGTCTGTGGCAATAGTATAAATCCAGATAATCAACCTGTAAACGCTTTAAAGCTTCTTCACATGCTTCTATCAAATGTTTACGACTAAGTCCCGCCTGGTTGGGTTTGTTTTCTTTTCCCCTGCTTCCAAAAAATGCTTTGGAAGAAACAACATAAGAGCTTCGTTCCCAGTTTTTCTTTTTGAGAACTCTTCCCATCATTTTTTCACTTTCGCCAAGAGCATATACTTCTGCGTTGTCAAAAAAATTAACGCCATTATCATAAGCAATACCCATCAGCTCGTCCGCTATGCCATCATCTATTTGTTTATGAAAACTTACCCAACTGCCAAATGAAAGAACGCTGAGTTGCAATCCCGTTTTGCCCATTCTTCTGTATTCCATAGCTGCTTAATTTTTTCTCAATAAAAATGTTTCTGAAGGAGGATGAAGATAAGAAAGATATAAGTTCTGGCTATGGAAATTAGCGTTGTGAATTTTTCGTATGCGTAATTTGATAGATGAAAAAAAATCTTTACCGGCTACATTCTATTTTGGAAACCCATTTTCAGAAACATTGAGTGTGCCCGTAGGATGATGAAAAGTGATGCTCGAAAAGATCTTGTGTAGCTGTAAGGCCTATGGTTCCGTTTATTTGTTTGTGCAAGCCGTGGTAGATGGCGGCTTTCTCTGTATAAAAAAGTTTTGAGTTTTGATCCCACCACAGGTCTTTACATTTCAATGTATCGCCAGCCCGGTTGATGACCAATACACTATCCCACAAATACACTTTATTCAGGTTTTCAAAATATTTTCCCTGCCGGCTGTCGAGCCAGGTTTCAACTTGAGAGCTGTCGTCATAAAAATCGCAGTGCATGGTTTGAGGGAAATGAGTATAAACGGTATCCCCAAATACTCTAAACATCAATGGTGCGGTGAGTTTTGCTTTTACTGTTCCATTCTGGCTTAATAAAGCTTTTACATTGGTAGCTTCTTCACGCATTACCACCTGTTTTGTCCAATCTTCTACTTCCTTTTTACTGTTTTCGCAAGAAGCAATAAGCAACATAGTGCTGCAAAACAAAATGATATTTGAAAAGCGTGTCAGCATGAAACAATTACAACCAGCGTAGTCAATACAGGCTTAATCATATTTTCTTTTGCCAAACCAAATGTCGCTGAAAGAAAAGCCCAGAGAAAAACGGAATAAATTTTCTTTCAACTTGTTATTATCATTCCCTCTTTTCATGTATTCAAATGCAAGATTGATAATGGTAAACTGGTTGGGTGCATTGCGGTTTAAAGCAATGGGCAATCCCATTCCAAATGTGGCGCCAAAACGATTCATTTTGTTGCCTACCTGTATATATTCGGGGCCATAAAAGAATCCGGCACGATAGGATACCTGACTAAAATAACTTTTTGTAGGTACTGGTGTTATTTGTCCGCCTGCTTTTATTTCCCAATTAGATTTTACAGAATCTTTTTGACCGTAAAAACGATAATTGTCCCACTTATTCATCGTAAAATCAACACCAAACATCCATCCGGCTTCTTTTCTGTCTTTGATCATAATCACCGGTTTTTGAAAAGCAAATCCAAAAGTAAATGAGGCTGGCAATTTTACCACCCCTTTGATATTGGTTTTATCAGAAACACTGTCGAGCCTTACATCGCCTAATGCATCATCAAACACATAGGTTTCACGAAGGATATCCTGTGTGGCATTTATTTTTTGACCTAAATGTCCGTAAGCACCCAATGAAAGCGAAACTTTTTTCAATGTATCTACCGGCATTTTATATATCAATCCGGCAGTAAAATAAAAGTCGTGAAGATTGGTTCGGGTTTCAAAATTCCCTTGTTGATAATCTACTGTATCATTAATCAATCTTCTGCGTGAGCTGTAATCATTTCTGCCAAATAGATAGCCCGCATTGATACCAAAGCTTAATTTTTCTTCCATATAAGCTTTGCGTTTTTCCTGCTTGTTTAAAATATCAAAGCCTGTACCCATAGAAACCAGATACAAACCGCCATCTCCAGTAAAGGTTGTAGCAGCGCTATCGATAGGCAAACCGGTGAGCGGGTCTTTTAATCTTTCATTGCGGAATAGATTGTAGCTAATGCGGGATAATGGTCTCAACCCAAAACTCAATCCCCAGTTTTTCTTAAGTGGTACCCCCATTTGTATGTAAGAGAATAAAGCATTGCCTGCTTTAAATTTTTTAACGGGTGAGGTTTGTAGCAGGCTACGGCTTTCCAGGTCAATACCCACATCAAACAGTGCCCTGCCCGAAATCAACTTTTTGGATTTTGGTTCTTTCATACCTTGAAAGTATGCGTAGGAAGCAGGATTGTTGAAATTGATAGTAACCGGATCGCCATAGGCTGCACTGATGCCACCCATTGCCCGGTTAAGGTTATGAGATGAGGGAGTAAGATCGCCGATACCAAAACGGGAATAGGGCGAGTTATCCTGTGCCGAAGCGGTTAAAAAAGCAAAGAAAAACATAACCAGAAGCGTTGCAGTTGGTAGGTGTAACGCCTTGATTTTCTTAGGGATTGTTGACATGACTAATTGCATACAGACCTTTAAATAATAAATCAGGGTCTGCAAATATCTTGCTTTTGAGGTGTGGAGCCAAATACACTATATCACCCCCGGTTAAGAGGACGTTAAAGTTGCGGAATCGCTCCCTGTAGGATTTAATGATACCATCAATTTCTTTGGCCATTCCAAGCACCACACCGGATGTAATATTAGTAGTTGTATCGTACCCGATGAGTGGTACATCGGAAGCTGTCTGCACTAAAGGCAACTTGGATGTATAATAATTCAGTGCTTTTAGTCGCATTAATAGCCCGGGAGAGATGGAGCCGCCCAAAAATTCATGGTATTTATTAATAAAATTGAAAGTAATGCAGGTTCCAAGTCCGATAATAAGATTATGCTTTGTGGGATAATAATGTACAGCCGCTGCGCAAAGAGCCAGCCTGTCGGCACCAATAGTTTCCGGCTTGCCAACAGGCGTGGTAAATGCCAGCTTAGACTGATAGTTGAGTAAATGAAAACTACTATTTGCAGCCAGCAGTTTTTCAATACCGGGGTCATGCGCTACTACAGATGACAATATTGATTTTTGGGGCTGGTGTTTTGAAACCAATGCCTCAATGGATGATACAGCATCATCAAGCACCCATACTTCTTTTAATTCATCCTGATGAAAGAGGGCAGCTTTTTTTCTGGTATTTCCAAAATCGAGGCAGAGGGTGGTAATCATAATGGCAAAAATAAAGCTATGTTTTAAATATTGGGAGTTGGTAAATTTCCCTTGAATATTTATTATTGTTTTTGGCCAAGAGGAACTCCCGTAAAATTTTTTATACATCCTTTGTGTTTATTATGAATGACTAATTTCATGTACGTTTGAGATAAACAAGGGAAAAACCAAGAAATAAATCGTCCAGTTTTCGCTGGGATATTTAAAATACGCAATGCGTGTCAAAAAAAATGCGCATAAATTGAGTTGCGCAGCATATTTGAAATACGTACTACGCATATTTTTCAGAATAGGTTGATTGCTATGATTTTGTGGATTAATTTTTTCGGGGACGAAATTTTGGATTTTTGGGGGAGTTGTGTATATTTATGAGTTAGCGGTAACTCTATGACGACAGTGCAGATATCTAACAGACGTGCTTTAAACACCCTTTTCAGACAACTTGGGACAAAAGCCGACCCACTCCACCGCACAAAACACACTTTCATTTTTTTTGCCGACACACGGGCTTAGCGAAAGTGGCGGTTCAGTGGTTAATTGAACAGTTCTGCTTCGTATCAAGTGTAGTGGTTATTGACAGTTTTGTGCTTCGTATTCGCCACCTTCGCCAAGTCCAGAAACGCTGGGCGTTATTGAAAAACATTTTATATTGAAGCTTATGAAAATTATCCTAATAGTTTCTACAATTTGCCTGTTGCCTTTACATTTAATTTCTCAAGATGTAAATTTTAAAAAAGACTCCGCAACGATTCGAAACTTAGAATATAATTGGTTGATTTCAGAATTCAAACTTGACACAGCAACCATTTCCAAAATGATGGATACCGGATTTATTTCTATTGGTGTTAATTCCATTTCAAATAAGCAGGAAGAATTAGATGGAACTTATAAGAATATTAGTCAGCGGCTAAAAAACAATCACTTTGTTGATTCTCTTTATTTCAATGATTTTCAAATTAAAATTCATGGAACGACCGCCATAGTAACTTACATAAGTGTCACAAAAGGGACAATTAAAGGAGTCCCCTTTACTAATCGGAGAACTAGGATTTATGATGTATGGGTTAAGAAGAATAATCAATGGAATGCAATCTCTTCTCAATTAACTCCAATCGCAACTCCCAAAAACAGTAACTAACATTGGTTTCCTATGTATATAGGCCTTTGAAAGTTTATATGGCAACTCTTTTTTCTTTTGAAAGTAAGAGATAAATGTTTTGGTATTTCATACTCCAACCTTTTATGTTTGTAAGTAATATCAGTAGGATAAATCGCCCAAATAAATGGCGGCTTTCCAACTGCGTTTGTGAATGTCTAATCCAACATACACAATTTGATTTTCAAAATATGTTTTAACTTTAGGCATGGCGTTTAGAAGTTTTAAATTTGAAAAGAAATATTTTGTAGTTCTTAAAGTATTTAAGATACTACTAAACGCTAAACGTCTTTTTTATAGCATAAGGGCCTGCCGCAAAGCTGGCGGACGGAGTAACAATCGGCAGTTGTATTACTATCATCTAATATTGGGCTTAACCGAATTCTATTTGGCTTTTAGTTATTAACTTCAGCATCAGTTTTCAAAGGGCCTTTTGTACCGAGCTTTCCGAACACGGAATTCCGGCACAGCAGAAAGCTCTGACACTGACCGTTGGCAGAAATTGTTTGTTACAGTTTTTAAATTTGAGAAGTTAGATGCCTTTTTAATAAGACTTAACAATGCTAAATAAAATTATTAGACTTCTATTCTGGCTTTTGTTTTTTGCTTGCTTCTTTTATTTTCTGATACCAAAATTCAAATATTTAAGCGACGGTATTCCTGAATACATGGGTAAGACCGCTTTTTTAGACCGGACTTGGTTCGTGTTGCATATTTGTGCAGGAGTTATAGTTTACACGACAGGGCTATTCCAGTTTCTTCCCGCCTTTAGAAACAAACATTTATCAACACACCGTAAACTTGGAAAAATATTTATTGCGGCTTCTTTGTTGTGCATATTGACCCTGTATTTCATAATCCCAGGAAATCTATGTAGCAGTTGTAGGACATCACAATACTTGGACACAACTTTATGGTTAATTTTCATTTCACTCGCATTTTACTGTATTAAGAAAAGGAAAATAATACTTCATCAATGGTTTATGATAAGTAGTTTCATTTGTGCTTCCTATTTTGTTACTGTAAGACTTATTGATAAGCTCGCTATGGGATTCTTTAATAGTATTACAAAGAGCGAAGACGATGCTTTTCTTTATTCGGACATAGCTGCATGGTTAGTGCCATTACTTGTATTTTGGTCGTTTTGCTGGGTCAGTTATTTTAGGAATAAAAAGCAAATTCTTTAATTACAACTACTACCAACAAAAGGTGTCCTATGTATATAGGCCTTAGATAGTTTGTATGCTAAATCTTTTGTTTTCTTTTGAAAGTAAGAGATGAACTTTTTGGCATTTCATACACCAACCTTTTGTTTGTAAGTAATATCAGGGGAATAAATCGCCCAAATAAATAGCGATGTTCCATTTGCGTTTGTGAAAGTCTAATCCAACATACACAATTTGATTTTCAAAATTTGCTTTAACTTTAGTCATGGCGCTTAGAAGTTATAAATTTGAAAAGAAATATTTTGTAGCTCTTAAAGTATTTAAGATTCTACTAAACGCTAAACGTCTTTTTTATAGCATATAGGCTTGGTAATAGTGGGGCAGACAGTTGTAAACTCAATATTTATAATTCTTTTGAGCATTTGTGCAAATGTTGAGCTGAAGATTTCCAAATGCCCCACCATCGCCAATACATAAACCGGTAATCGTCTTTGCAAAGCGACACATCACAAATAACAATTAGATATAAAGATTATGCAAGATTTTAAAATAAACGAAAATGGACAATTAGAAGTTTTTGCTTCACCGACTTCTTCACACACCGACTTCGATTTTTATATTGGCAAGTGGAATATTCGTAACAGAAAACTCAAGGAAAGGTTGAGTAATTGCAACGAGTGGTCAGAATTTAATTCAACAGACGACACAACTCACTTATTAAAAGGACTTGCTAATATGAATAAATTTTCGGCAACCTTTGACGGAGAACCTTTTGAAGGAATTGCCATCAGACTTTTTAATCCACAAACAAAATTATGGAGCATTTATTGGGCAGACAGTAATGTAGTTTCTTTTGACCCACCAATGGTTGGTTCATTTAACGGAAATATCGGAAAGCTCTATTGCAAAGACATATTCAAAGGACAGGACATAATTGCATTATTTCATTGGGATAAAACCGATATTGACAATCCAATTTGGAGCCAGGCATTATCAACTGACAATGGGAAAACCTGGGAGTGGAATTGGTATATGTATGCCAGCAGAATAAAATGATAACAGAAATAAGAATTTACAAACTAAAAGAAAATTCATCACAGAAATTCAATGATGTTTTCAATGAACAATCATTGCCTATGATGAAGCGTTGGAAAATAAATGTTATTGATTACGGTTTTTCTCTTATTGACAAAGAATGTTTTTATTTAATCCGTAATTATTCAAGCCTTGAACAACGCAAAGAAAGCCAAGACGCATTTTACAATAGTGACGAATGGATTAACGGACCTGAGAAAGAAATAATGAATTGCATTGATACTTACCACACAACAATTATTAACTACTCTACATTTTTAACCAAACTTAATGACGAAAAAGGAACAACGAAAGGCTAACATGGTATCCTATGTATATAGGCCTTAAAGAGTTTATATGGTAAATCTATTATTTTCTTTTGAAAGTAATTTTAAATGAATACGGAGCCGCCTCGGCACAGGGAAAGGCTGCTTTCAAAAGCGGGGCGAAGGATTTTTATTTTGGATGGCGGTGGGTAGTTATGTTTGTCAAAAATTATTAGTTTTAAAGCTGAACATTCAAATTAAATTTTACCAGTAATGGCAAATACAAAAGAAAATGTTGTTTGGATAACTGGCGCTTCTTCTGGCATAGGAAAAGAGATGGCCTTTGTGTGGGCAGGGCTAGGGTATAAAGTGGCGCTTTCTGCCAGACGAAAAGAATTATTAGAAGAAATAGCGAACAAGATTATTAACTCGGGAGGAGATGCTCTGGTTGTTCCGGTGGATATACTGGAAGAAAAATCAATTGAAGCAGCTGTTCAACAAATAATAAGTACCTGGGGACGCATAGACATTGCAGTGGCTAATGCAGGTTATGGTGTTTTTGGAAAAATAGAAACTCTGACTTCAAAAGATTGGAGCAGACAATTACTAGGTAATGTTACTGGATTGGCCTTGACGGTAAAATATGCCCTTCCTTATTTAAAACAAAACCAGGGTCGCATAGGCTTAGTTGGCAGCGTAGGCGCTTTTCTTCCCAACCCTTATGTAGGTGCTTATGGCGCTTCAAAGGCTGCTGTAAATTCCATTGGGCTGACATTACAGGTTGAATTAAAAGATACAGGTGTAAGTTGTACCACCTTGCATCCCGGATTTGTAAAGTCGGAGATTGCCAGAGTAGATAATGAGGGTGTATGGCATCCCGAAAGAAATGATCCACGTCCATCAAATTTAATGTGGCCAACAGAAAAGGCTGCAAAAGTTATGGTGAAGGCCATACTGAAAAGAAAAAGAAATTATGTGTTCACTACACACGGAAAGGTTCTTGTATGGTTGCAACGTTGGCTACCCGGTATTGTTAGAAACATTAGTTCAAAAGCACCTAAACCAGATTAGCTAAGGAGGAATTTTGCAAAAGATTAAAAACAATTAATGCACTTGTGAATTGTAATTTGGTTGAACAATGGAACCATTATTTGCCACTGCATAAACTTACCTGAGTTAATCGTTGATTCGTGTCTCCACAATTTATTGTCATATTTCTCAATTAATATTATTTAGAAAAATCAAAACCCTTCAAATCTTTAAAATGGCCGTTCTGTTTGATCTTATCTTTTAGCTGTTCCATACCCGCCAATATAGGTATTACTTTAGCCAAATGACGTTTTAGATATTCCTGACGCTGTCTCTCATCGTGTAACATCAACAATTTATATTCTTCCTCAATTGTAAGACCCAGATGATGCGCAACTTCATAAACCTTTAATTTGACATCTTCTTTTTTAAACTCTTTTGAAATTTTCAATAACCCGTGCAGGTTTCTAATGTTGTTCATTACTTTCTGCATTACTTCAGGATTGCCTTGCTCATAAGTTTCCGGGTAACTTACAATGGCACCGCTATATAATTTATCAGGCACTTCTTTTATTAACTCTAAAATCCGGAAAGTTCAATGGCCAGTAGTTTTAATATCCATTTCTCCATTATCAAATATTTTTGACAATTCAGAAATTTCAACCAAAGAGCCATACTCCTTCAATTTGTTGTTTATCACAACTGGAATACCAAAAAGTTTTTTTTGATTATGACATTCAACAATCAGTTGTTTATAACGTGGTTCAAAAACATGAAGATTCAGTTTTTCACCAGGGTACACTACAACGCCAAGCGGAAATATGGGAATAAAATTAGTCATACAGCAATAGTAAAATTAAAGCAAAACTATTCCTTTGCCCCATTTTCCTTTTTCAGTTTTTGCAACAACTTATATTTTCTTTTGGTATAATAAGCCATCATACTGGCACAGGTAAAACCCGCTTTACCATCTAAAAAACCCAGTTTCAAAAAATAAGATTTTATAAATGCAATTGCTGGTGAAAGTATTTGACGTAAACGGCCGCTTTGTTTTCCCTGTTTCAAATATTTTCTTGCACCCAGTTCTGCATAGCGTTCCATTTTATTTTTATAATCAGCCTTGTTTCTCCATGTACGGTGCAATATTTTGCCTTCCACATTTTTTATAATCGCCTTATCGGGCAACAGCAGTTTTTCGTGCACAGCTTCAGCATCCCAGCTTACTGTTTTTTTGTTGAAGAGGCGAATATGTTTGTCGTTTCCCCAATCGCCGTGGCGGATAGGTTGTGCACCCAAAAAATTTAAAAAAGAAAAACAAAATACTTCATTTTCATTTTTTAGCTGTAACTGGTTTAAGCTGTTTTTTAAAACATCATCTATCGTTTCATCAGCGTCCAGACTAAGTACCCAATCATATTTGGCTAGCAGATTTGCAGCATTTTTAGTTTTGCCAAATCCTTCCCATTTTCCTTCGCACAATTGCACGGGATAATTTTTTACAATATTCTGAGTGCCATCAGTACTGCCATTGTCGTACACAATAATATCATCGCTAATGCCCATAAGGCCTGCCAGACTGCGGCCAATAATGTCCGCTTCATTTTTACAGATTATTACAATTGAAAATGCTGACATGAAAAATGATTTCGGTTGTTGAGGCTGGAAAAAATTATTTTTCTTTCAACAATCTTTTTGCTTTTTTGATAAGATCTTTTACTTCGCTTTTTTTCAATCCGTCAAAAATGCCCACAACCTCTCCTTTGCGATTCACCAATGCCCAGTTTTGCGAGTGCATAAAATCATCTTCTTCATTGCGTACAATATTTGCGGGATCATCAATACTAAAACTGAGGCGGGCTGCACTGTACAAGCTGTCTTTGCGACCGGTAAGAAAAATCCATTTTTGAGTATCCACCTGCATTGAGTCGGCATAATGTTTCAGCTTAGCAGCCGAATCGGTCTTTGGATCGCAGGTAAGTGATAGAATTTTAAAATCGTTTTCCTTGTTCAGTTCATCATAAACTTTTCGCATATTCTTATTCATTCGGGGGCAAATACCCGGGCAGGTAGTATAAAAATATTCAACGGCATATACTTTGCCCAGCATATTACTATCGGTAAGCCGCTGCCCATCTTGATTGACAAATGAAAAAGGTCGTATGGTATTAATAGGTGGGAATTTTTTTTCGCTATATCCTGGAATCAACACACTTAAAGTAAAGTAAAATCCCACTGCCAGCAATACAAAAAAGGCAAGGTATAACCAGCTTTTCTTTGAAAGTTTCATGGTCACAAAGTTAAGTTGCTTTTCTCTTTAGCAGGCCGTTGTGTTTTCTTAAATTTGCCCTCTTGCATGAAAACAAAAATTAATTGGGACGCTTGGGGCATTGGTGCTTCTGTGGCCTGTGCTATTCATTGCGCCATTCTGCCACTTTTTTTGGCCAGCCTTCCGGTTTTTGGTGCCAATATTATTCATAATATGGCTTTTGAAGTGGGCATGATTTTACTTTCACTTGTTATAGGCTGTATTGCATTATACCATGGTTATAAAAAACACCACCATCGTTTTTTGCCATTGCTATTATTTTTTATTGGTTTTATATTTTTGGTAATAAAACAATTTTTTGAAACAATTCATATTTGGCTATTAATACCCGCAGTTTGTTTTATCGTTTATGCCCATTTTTTAAATTATCAATTTTGCCGGGTGCACAATCATGCACATAAAGAGGACTGTAACCATTAATGGAAGTTTTTTATTCTTAAATAAATATTGAAAATTATTCTCAAGCTGCCTGCGTCATATATTTCTGCTGTAGCTTGCTAAATACAAAATAGGCACTTAAGAGACCGATGAAAGAAAAAAGTATATCGAAGTAATTGAATGTGCGACCAAATATTGACATCAATTGTAAATATTCATTTACTACCAACATACCAAAGCCTAGAAGGCAAACCATCTTTAAATCATAGGATGATTGTATTCTAAAAATACGTGCAATCAGAAAATTTTTTCCGCTAAAAAACAAATAAGCACCAAATGGTATTAGAAAAGAACCCAAAAGATTAGGTGCCACTCCCATAAAAAAACGACTCGGCTCATCAAACAGGTCTAAGGGGCGCAGTATATATTTTATTATCCAAATAATTAATGTACCGGAAATGATAAGGTGTTTGCTAATTCGTTTTAGCTGCATGGTGGACAGTTAAGATTCTAAAATAATCTTTTTACTGAAAATGCCCTTATTTCTTCCAAAGTTTTTTAATATACAGAAACAAAACAATGCCTGAAATGACAACGCCCATATAAAATAAAATAACAAAAATGAGCTTGGTTCCACTTTGTGTATGCCCCAGTTCAAGAAAAATACCTGCCGACAAACAAGCCATAAACCAGGCCAGGCTAAGAAACACAGAAGCAGCTATCCGCATCAGATAGCTAAATAATTCTTTGTCGTTATTCCACATTCTTTTAGTTTCAAATTGAAAAATTACATTTTATCTTTCAAATATTTATTTAACCAACAGATTTTTGAATGATAATGAATCTCCATTAAAAACATTGAAATCAACCGGCGTGGTAATGCCGTTTACGCTCCCTTTATCGCTATGCTGCCAAAAAAACCAGTCGCGGCTAATGCGTGGCTGCTCCGGTTGATAGTAATGCGCCACCCAAAGGGGATATTTATCAAAATCGGCTCCAAGGTTACGATTATAAAAATCAACATTGGTATAAATAATCGGTCGCACATTATAATATTCTTCTACAACATCCAGCCAGCGTTTGGCTTCTTTCTTCAAATCGTTTATTGAAGCACCATTGAGCTGTTCTATATCCAACACAGGAGGAAAATCACCTGCTTCCAGTTTCACTTTATCAATAAAATTTTCAGCCTGCATTTTTCCGTCTTTGGAGCCTATAAAAAAATGATAAGCCCCACGGGTTACGCCGGCATCTTTAGATCGTTTCCAGTTGCGGTTAAACTGTGGGTCGCTGTTGCCTATGCCTTCCGTAGCTTTTATAAATGCAAAACCAGGATTGATATTTCTGATACGCATTGCTTTTACTTCCTCCCATGCTATCAGTGATTGATATTTTGAAACATCAATACCATGAATAGAATATCCTTCGGGTATATTGATTCCAAACTGCGGATAATGTGTAAATTTTGCTTTGCGGTATTTAACCTTTTCAAGAATAAAAACAACGAGCATTAAAACCACTATCAGCCCGCCGGCCAACGTCAGTATTTTGTTTAATTTTTTTTTCTGGCTTTTAGAAAACATGAAAAAAGTTCATTCTGATAAAAAAAATAAATTGAAACGCTAATTATGGATTTTTTAATCATCAACCTAATATCCTCAACCGGGCATAGTTGAGCATTATTTTTTTCTCTCCATTGTGTTCAAATTTTACAGTAGCAATAGGATTATGCGCAGCTCCTTCCATTTTGATTACTTCGCCAAATCCAAATTTTTGATGCTCCACCTTTTGACCTGCAACTAATGCAGAAGTGTCGCTGGCTTCAAAGTCTGCCGAAGGTGTATGCGCTACATTTTTGGAATTCGGAATTTTGGGAGCTAAATAAGACGGTGAATTCGGTTGTCTTTTATTCGCCGTTGGGCCAAATTTTTTTTCTGCCTGTTGCACATCATTATAAGATGAGCCACCCCAGCCTTTCATTCTGCCAAATGCATTATCATTTCCCCACTTGCTGCCCGATGTGGAAGTAGCTGCTCCGGCAAAACTTCTGTCTAAATTTTGCTCGGGTATTTCTTCAATAAAACGACTGGGGTCGTTTTGAACTAATTGGCCAAAACGATAGCGGGTATTCGCATAGGTTACCCACAGTCTTTGCTTGGCACGGGTGATCACTACATAAAACAATCTTCGTTCTTCTTCCAGTTCTTCTCTTGTATTAATTGCAAGTGCATTAGGAAAAAGCATTTCTTCCAGCCCTGCTGCAAATACGCAACCAAACTCAAGCCCCTTGGCTGCATGTATGGTCATCAGTTTCACCGTATCGGCATCGGGGTCTTTTTGATCAGCATCAGTAAGTAATGTTATTTGTTGCAAATAGGCGGCCATACTTTTGTCCACCATTTCTCCTTCATCATTATCAGGGCTTTCGGTCCATTCTTTTATGGAGTTTAATAATTCCTGAATGTTTTCATATCGTTGTACCCCTTCAGCACTTTTGTCGTTAAACAATTCTTTTACAAGCCCTGTGTGTTTGCCTACATGAAAAGCTACATCATAAGCATTTTGTTTGGTGAGCATACTGGCAAAACTTTTGATCATAATCACAAACTCATCCAAAGCGGCTAAAGTGCCGGCTTTATAACCAAACTGCATTGCTTTTTCCAATACTTCCCATACCGTAATATTATTGATGTTGGCCGCTAATATTAATTTATCAACTGTTGTTTTGCCAATGCCTCTTGTAGGAAAATTAATAATACGTTTAAGCGCTTCTTCATCGCTTGGGTTTACTATCAATCTTAAATAAGCTACCAGGTCTTTTATTTCTTTACGCTGATAAAAACTGATGCCACCGTAAATGGTATAAGGAATACTCATGCGGCGCAAGGCTTCTTCAAAAGCTCGGCTTTGAGCATTGGTGCGGTAGAGAATTGCAAAATCCTTATTGCTGTAATGGTTGCGTAGCTTTTGTTCCTGAATGCTGTCGGCCACAAATTTTCCTTCATCATTATCCGTCATCGTTCGCACCAGCTTTATCTTTTCTCCTTCACTATTTTCGGTAAAAAGATTTTTTTCAATCTGGCCTTTATTGTTTTTAATTACTTCATTGGCTACATGCAGAATGCTTTTGGTACTGCGGTAGTTTTGTTCCAGTTTTACAATTTTTACATCGTCGTAATCTTTTCTAAACTGTAAAATGTTTTCAATAGTTGCACCACGAAAGCTGTAAATACTTTGTGCATCATCTCCCACCACACATACATTTTCATAAACGGCACCTAGCAGTTTTATCACTTCATATTGTGCCGGATTGGTATCCTGATACTCATCAATTAAAATGTACTTGAACTTGTGCTGATATTTTGACAATGCTTCGGGTACATTTTTCAGCAGTTCATAAAATTTTAAAAGAAGGTCGTCAAAATCCATTGCGCCGTTTTTGAAACAGCGGTTTACATATGCTGTATAAATATTGGCAATGGCAGGCCGGTTGGCCCGCATATCTTCCTGTTGTATGCCATAGTCATTTCTATATTCATCGGGCCCTACCAGTGCATTTTTAGCAGCGGAGATTCTATTGTAAACTGTATTGGGCTTATAATGTTTGTCGTCTAAGTTCAGTTCATTGATTACGGTTTTCAAAACACTTTTTGCATCATCTGTATCATAAATGGTAAAGTGTCGTGGATAGCCAATCTTATCGGCTTCAAACCGAAGTATGCGTGCAAAAACGGAGTGAAAAGTACCAATATATAAATTTCTGGCTTCGCCATTGCCTAAAATCCGCTCTACTCTTTCTTTCATTTCTTTGGCAGCCTTATTGGTAAATGTAAGCGCAAGAATATTGAAGGCATCCACACCATTGGCCATCAGGTGAGCAATTCGGGTTGTCAATACTTTGGTTTTTCCACTTCCGGCTCCGGCCACTATCATAATGGGGCCATCAATATGCATTACAGCTTCTTTCTGCTGCTCATTCAGCCCCTGCAGGTAATCAATCATGAGTGCAAGTTAAGCGGAAAATTTGAAGCGGAATATTGCAATCTGTTGCGAAATAATTTATAAAAATCAACAAAAATGAAAGATATTCACAGTAATATAAAATCACCCTCTAGGTTATTAAAAATTGTTGTAAAATTTATGAAGTTTAGTTCTCATGAGCCTTATGAAAAAAATTTTCATTACTATAATCTTGAGTTTGCTATGCAACATTAGTTTTCTAAAAGCACAAAACCTTCCTACAAGTTTTGATCATTATAATATAATTGATGGCTTGCCCGATAATAATATTAATGCTATAACCCAGGATAAATATGGGTTTATTTGGATAGGCACATCCAATGGATTGGCAAGATTTGATGGTAAAAATTTTACTGAGTTTTCGGGTGCAAAAAACATTGCGCCTTTGCCATCAAATGAGATATTATCAATAAAAAGATTTAATATTAATGAATTACTGATTGTTACTCGAATGGGCGTTACCATTATTGATGTGTCAATAATGAAAAGTTCTAATTTGAATATTCCGCCACGTTCAGGCGAATTGAGGCATCAGGTGAATAAAACAAGAGATGTCTTAATTTGTGAAGATGGTGGATTTATTGTTATTACCTGGTCTGGTTTTTATCATTTTAATAAGAATAAAGAATTAATATTTAGATATGATGATTATAAAACATCAGAATCAAATAATCGGGGTTTTGGTGTATTTTATTTGAAATTAAATAAAGAACAGATAGTAGTGGCCGGACAACAGCGTGTCTTACTCTATAATATCACCTCACATACTGTTGTAAATGCGCTTGAAAGCAACAAATCATTTCTAGTTCTTGAGGCTATAAAACAATTCACCAACCACAGACAATTTCATGTTTTACAATTAAAGAATGGAGAATTTATTGTACTGCCTTATCATGAAAATTATTTGGTATATATTGACGAGATCCGCCAAACGCAAATAAAAATTTATGTACCTGGTAAAGAAATAAAAGATCGTTTCACCTGGCGTAGTACCGCTTTTAGAATGAACGATAGCAACATACTTTTGACTGGAAAATTTAATGGTCTATATCTCCTAAAAAATATTACCCAAACCGGCAAGAACAAATTGGATACATTATCGCTTTTTAATGATTCAAAATGCAATGTATTCTATAAAGATAGCGACCATAAAATATGGATGGGTTTATCTACCGGACTAAGAAAAGAAAAAGAAAGCCCTATTAATCTTCAACTACATCCGGGGGCCAGCTTGTATGAGCCTGATGTGAATAGAAGCCCATTAATTCAAACTGCTGCATCAAACAAATACTTATATGCCGCTGCAGCGAGAAGCGGTGGAATATATCGCTATCATAAAACAACGCTTGCTTTTGACACCAAAATTCCATTAAATTTTCCTCCACATAGTAATAAAAGCTTATTTGCTGCCGAGTATTGGTGTGGTGATACGCTACTCTTTGGAACAGACTATGGGTTAATTTTATATTCAGAAAAAAGAAACAGATCAGAATTGGTTTCGCTTCCCAATTGGGATATTAAGCATAACTGGGTAGCAGACATTTATTTGGACAACAATAAAAATATTTGGATTACTTGTAACAAATCAGGAGGAAGTTATTTTTGGAAATATGGGGATAAACAACCCGTGTGGTTTGAATTTGGGGGAAATATTCCAAATCATTTGACAGAAATATTTCACATCACACAATCGCCAGATGGAAATTTTTGGCTTGCTGGAAATGGAGTTGCAAGGTATAATGTTGCAGCAAAGAAAATAGATTATTCTAAAGACAAATTTACTGATGATGAAACAAAAAATAATTCTGTCACATCAATTGTTGTCGATAGCAAAGGCAGTTTATGGTTGGCTAATGGCTCAACAGGTCTAGTAAATTTTCATCCTCAAAAAAACAAGATTAAAATATTTACAAAAAAAGAAGGCCTGTGTGATTATGAAGTTTCGGGCATTCATTATCAAAGTGAAACCATTTGGGTAATTTGTAAAAATGGGATCCAAAAACTTGATATGGCTGCACAAAAATTTGTAACAATGGCTAACCTGTCAGATTTTTACTTTAAGCCAATTTTTGCCAACAAATTGTCGTATCAACCCGCCACACAAAGCTATTACACCGGTTCAGCTTCTTCCATAGTTAGATTTGAGTCTGGCTATAAAGCATTAAATGCAAGGAAGCCCAGATTAATACTCGTATATGCAAAAATGGGAAATGATTCTGTAATTTGGTTTCCCGCCAAACCACTTTCGGTTAACTGGACCAACAAAAATATAACACTATTTGTCAATGCTATTAATTTTGTTGATGCAAAAAGCCAGCGATATGCATATAGAGTGATAAATGGAAATAGTACTTCATGGATAAATTTAGATGATCAAAGAAGTATAATTTTAAACGGCTTGACAACAGGAAAAGCAACAATAGAAATAAAAGTGTATTCGCCACACAATTCCTGGCCCGATCAAACTATAAAATACGAAATCCTTGTGCGACCACCCTATTGGCAAACCTGGTGGTTTATTGCCCTTTGCACCATTTGTACTTTAGGTGTTTTATATTCAATTATACTTTACAAAAAAAATCAGAGAGAAAAAATTCTTTTGATAAAAGAAAATATATCAAGGGACTTACATGACGAAATAGGAGCAACACTTAGCGGCATTTCAATGTATAGCCACATGGTTAAATCTCATCTTGTTTCAAACCAACAAGAAAGTGCAATTGCTTCGTCAGAAATCATACAAAGCTCAGCAGCCGAAATGACCAGTAAACTCAATGACATTGTTTGGTTAATAAAACCTGCAAATGAATCATTGGAAATCATCGCCGAAAAAATAAAATCATTTGCCCTCAATATCTGTTCAATCAAAAATATTAAATTTCAAATGAAGCTTCATAAACAGGCAACAACGATAAAATTACCATTGGTTGTCAGAAAGAATATATTCTTAATATGCAAAGAGGCCATCAATAATGCTGTAAAATACAGCAACGCATCATTTTTGAATGTCGAATTCTTTTTAAAAAGAAATGAATTACATACCATCATTACCGACAATGGAATTGGATTTGATTTGTCAAATTCAAAAAAAGGAAATGGGTTGGAAAATATACAAAAGCGAGTAAGTGAAATGTCAGGGCAAATTCATATAAAGACCAGCCACAACCATGGCTGTAATATTCATTTGATCAATAAAATCACCCAAAAAGGTATTATTTAATTTTATTCAATTTTTGAATCTTTGTAAAGATGAATATTAAAGTCGTCATATTTGAAGATGGAAAACTTGTAAGAGACGCCCTTCAAACAATACTAAATGGAACTGAGGGCTATGCCTGCACCGGAGCCTATTCGGGAGGCAACCATTGGCTTGCCGATATTCAAAGAAGCAATCCTGATGTAGTATTGATGGATATAGAATTACCGGGCATTAATGGAATTGAATTAACCAAGTTGATAACTCAAAAATTTGAGCATATTAAGATTCTAATTCAAACTGTGTTTGATGACAGCACAAAAATTTTTGATGCTTTATGTGCTGGAGCCAGTGGTTATATATTAAAAACAGATCCACCTCATAAATATCTGGAAGCCATTAAAGAGATATACAATGGAGGCTCTTTTATGAATGCATCAGTAGCAAAAAAAACGCTGGCCTTCTTTTCGCACAAAAATATTATTCTGGCTGCACCTCAAGGACACAACTATGGCCTGAGTGAAAGAGAAAAAGAAATCTTAAAAGAACTTACCGAAGGATTTGCACTAAAGCTCATTGCAGATAAACTTTTTATCAGCGTTGAAACAGTACGTACACATGTAAAAAATATTTACAAAAAACTACACGTTGCCAATCGTACCGAAGCCGTGATGAAAGCTACGCAACAAAGACTTACCGATTAATTTAAAAATCACCCTTTGGGTGATAACCTTTCATTACAATTATTAATAGTTTAGCTCACAAGTTGTTCGCTGCAACTATTCTTTTAGTTGTTGCGCCTCACCAACTATTTTCGCATATGCAAAAAAACCATGAATAATAAATGAAAAACAAATTAATCCCAATCGTAGTAATCTCAATTACTTTAACAGCCGGCTGCTCATCAAAAAATGGCAGATCAAAAACAGAAAACCCTATAAATAATGAATCTCCAACAGCAACACAGAAATCAACCAAAACCGCCAGCCATGTAAAAATACCAAACAGCAATTTCTATATAATTCCTCCCCCCGGGTTTGCTGCCAATGCAACTACAGGTACCATAACGAATGGTGATGGGCATCCCGACATTTTAGTAATGAACATAATAAGCGGCAGTACTAACGAAAAATTTATTAGCGAGTTAAAAGCACAGGTTAACAAAGATTCTCCGGACAGCTGGAATGAAGAAAAAATAACACTAAGCGGACATGAAGCTATTGTGTATAAAGCAAAAACACTAGCAGGCCAGCAGTACTATCTGGTTTTTAATGATGGATATACCAGCGAAATGATAGTCGTAAACTACGACGAAAGTGATAAGGCTATCAGCAATCAGTTACTTGAAGCACTGAAAACCGTGGTGGTAGAAAAACAATAAAATATTAAAACAAAATTACTCAATGGCATGAAACAGGCAATTGTAACTATTCATTTTCTTTTCATCATTTTACAATGCCTGAATGCGCAAATAAAAAACTTACATGAGGTAGCCAATATCATTCCCGACAGTTTAGTAAAACAAAAAATAGTGGGTAATGGCGAAGTAAAATTTGTAGAAGAAAAGTATTTAAAAGAAGGATGGAATGAGTTTAGCCATAAACCGGGTGGATATGTTTACGTAAGTTTAAGAGAAGGAAAAGTGAGTGGATTTTATATTTCCAATATAAGTGGGCATATACTTGGCGGTGGTTTTTTACCAATAGACGGACAAAATACAAAATCCGAAATGTTCAGCACTTGTCTGTGCCGCGGTGAAAAAGAATGTGGCGAAATATTTATTGCTAATAGAGAAAGATACAATGCTGTATGTGCAGGCAATGCTTGTTTCTTTACACGCCCATTTGATGCAAGTGCACACAAACGTGATTACCTTCAAAAAATTAAAGATGATGCAAAAGCCGTGGGATGCGATGTAAACAAAACGGCTTCGCTTAACTTTTCAAAAAATGTGGTTTTTCTTTCAAAAAAATCTATGCATCGTTTAGATAGTCTTTATTCTATTATTTCAAAAACCCAATGTCGAATAGAAGTAATTGCTTATGATGTAAACTGTGAGGTTTGCCAGCAAGTTTCGTGGGACAGAACTTATTCCGTTTTCAAATACCTAAGGAAAAAAGGTATCGATTCCCTTCGTTTTATACTTCGATATGAGGAGGGCACAAATCCACAGGAGGTGATCATTCGCCAAACTACAGATTGGGATTATCCCACCTTGCCCGAGCCACCTTTGCCTTGTTATAGCTACCACAGGCTTACCAAAAGAAGATGTAAAGGGGAACATTAAGTAAATAATCACCCACCGGGTGATTGAAAAGTGAATGATATAAAACTATGTTTGACAAAACAATTTTATCATGAAAAAAATAATGATGTGTGTTGCAATGCTAACAATAACAACATTAACCTATGCACAACTACCCAAAAGCCC
This sequence comes from Chitinophagaceae bacterium, assembly GCA_037045195.1. Lineage (GTDB taxonomy): Bacteria > Bacteroidota > Bacteroidia > Chitinophagales > Chitinophagaceae > JJ008. The sequence continues at coordinate 282,654 of JBAOIB010000003.1, read as the reverse complement.
TGATGGAAAAGATTTATATCAAAAAGGGGATTGCAAAACAATTTTAATCAATGTAAAGTACAAATGTGTCTTTTGTGAAGACGAAGCACTTACAAAAAATTGCAAAGAATATGATTGTACATTAACGGAATGTACCGAAAGTAAACCTGCCAAGGCAACAGGAGGAAAACAGCTTGCAAAGCCGGTTGATATTCAGGGGAAACAAATTCGCATGAATCAGGAAAACAGCGATTCTTTAACTCACAAAGACATTACCAATCATTTCAAAACCAAAAAAGTAACAAATGGCACAATAGTAATATATGAAGCAGAAGATAAAATCAAAGTTTATGCAACCTATAAAAATGGGAAACTTATAGAATGGTATGCCTTAGGGGATGATGGTAAAAAAATAAACCCAACACAAAGAGGATTAACGCCCACTAGTTGCGAAGACTGCGTCTTGTTGCCAAGCGGAGTAACATTTTGCAAAAAATGTACAAATACGCAAATTGCAACAATGCCATCAAAAAAGGCTGATTGATTAATTTTCATAAGGAATTTCATCAAATAGATTTAGATAGTCATTCTTCAAACTATCAATATATCAACAGTCGGGACGCATTTTACAATATCAATTTCAGGTGTATTTGTGTCATAAAATAATGCATATATGAAAAAAGTTATCCTGATTTTAGTTTTTGGAATTTGGTGTCTTACTTCTTGTAAGCAAGCTAAACCATCAGAAAAAAACAAAATAACTGGTAGCTGGGAAATCGTAAATGCATATATACATAAAACAGATCGTGATTTAAAATTCATGTCTGAAAATGGCCGTGGCAGAGATTCCTTTTTGAAGAAGGAATTATCAGGCACGCTATATCATTTTTCTAAAGATGGTAAAGTAACTATAATCAAAGGCAATAAAAAGGATGAAGGCAACTGGCAAATGTCAAAAGACGATAAAACAGGCGATGAATTGTCGGGAATAGAAATGAACGGTACTGGATGGGTTGAAACATGGCTTCCAGCAACCGGTTCTAGTCTTTTTTATTTGAAAGGAATTGACAATGCTATTAATGCAATATTAATGCCACTGGGCGATGATGGTAAATCGGTTGTTTTGGAGTTGTCAAAAAGACAATAGCAATAATTTTCAAATAACCATAAACAAAAGTCTATGAAACAGAAAACCCAAAATCGAGGTATCCCGTTCAAACATCTTTTTACTTTTGTGTTGTATTTATTCATTACAACAGCTTGTGTAAGAGCACAGGATCCTTACAGCCGATTAAAAATTGCTTCTCAAAAAACAGCCATTTCAAAAGAACAACTTAAGCAAGTAGAAATTAAAAGAAGCAACCCCGACTGGGAGGCAACCAAAAAGAATCCAATCGCTTTCACTCCTTTTGAATTAAAAGATAAAAATGGTAATGCTGTGCCACCCGATAGACCTGTAACATTAAAAAATGGTAAAACGATAACCGCCCAAGAGTACATAGAAAAATTGAACGAATTAGAACGAAAATTAACTGAGAATGGGTTTACATTAAGAAACAAAAAAACTATAATTGCATCTCAAACAGTAACGAAGGATGAGTATCTAAATAAAAGGGTGGCTGCTGCATCTACATCTGTTGCTCCGCTTAAATCAGAAGCGCAAATAAAGCAATTTATGAGCCCATCCCGACAAGTGAGTGATATTACTTTAAAACCTTACGACACTTACTCTAGAGTAGAGAAAAGCAAAATCAACTCAACTAATTTCAGCAAAAGCTCAAACGGCGAACTAACCGGCAAAAAGATAAATACTGCGAAACGGAATAGGCATACGAATCTAGCACAATGGGGAAACTTAAAATCACTACATACAACCGATATTACTAATCATAAGGAATGGTCATTTGGCGACCCTAGCATTTTTGCAGCAGGAATAGAAGGCACCTTACATAGATATGCAAAAATTTATCCTTTTAATCCACAGCAACCAGAAAAAAGTATGTCAGAATTTAAAGTATCAGCAAAAGGAAAAATTTGGGGTTCCTTATTTGGAAATTCTTTGGATTTGCTTAGTGGTAATGCAGAATTTAATGCCCCCGCTGATACATCAAAAAAAATGAAAGCTTCACTACAGGTAAAAGCCGCTGGTATTACTTTATTTAACTTTTCAAGAGAATATCGTCAATCAGCATCCTTTTCTGATTTTTATGGAAAAGAGTTTGACAAATCATTTCCTATAGAAATCCCCATTGGATATGGGTTTGATTTTAAAGGCAAAATAGGAGCAAAAGGCAGAGCTGGTTTTGAATATGGAGGAACTATTTATCAAACTTTTGTTAGTGTTCAGGGAAAACCTGTAGCAGAAATAGAAGGCTATGCAGAGGCTGGAATTGAGTTTTTAGACATACTGGGTGGTGGTGTAGGTGGTAAACTAACTTTCTTGAAAGGCAATTTATCTTTAGACGCTTTTGCCGGAATTTGGGCCCAAGACGCCGAACAAATTGTACTGGCTATTAGCTATCATTTTGGTTATGATTTGGAAATGCTTAGTGGTTCACTTTACTGCTATCTGGAAGCTTGTGCACCCGACTGGCTGGGTGGTGATTGCTGGCGGCCAATTGAACACAAACTTTTTGAATGGAATGGTTATAAAAAAAGTGGAACAATAACAGAAGGAACAGAATCTTTTGTAATTGCAAATATTGAAAAAAGAGAAACACCCGCAGCAGTACTTCAATAAAATGAAACTACAGGTAAAATTTACTCGGGCAAGTGTAAGTGTATTATGCTGCCTGAGTTTTTTTGTGTTGTCACATGCTAATGCTCAATTCAATACTACAGAAAAATTAACTCAATTAAAGTATCGCATCTCCATTGAAAGTATTGGCTTTAGCGATATTAAAAAATTATACTCCTCAGATTCTCTACATCTTAAAAAATCATTTTTTGAAAGTGCAACAATAGAAGAAAACAGCATTTCCATTTATTCATTAATTGAAATAACAGAAATCCAAAAACAAAATGATACATTTTTGTACTGCTACAAATTACTGAACCCACAAATAACTTTTCAGCAGCAAAACACATTTATCAACATTGAAAAAATAAAAACTGAACTGGGTACTCCTTTTTTTGTAACACGACTGAATTCCGGTAAAGTAATATTCGTACAAACGAAAAAAGAAATTTCAAAAATTGCATCTGGTATTCAAAAAGAAATGACCAGTAACCTGCAATTGATTCAAAATAAAGACAATAGTTTACAATGGAACGAAATTGAAGATATTCTAAATGGTAAAATTGCCACTTCCTATGTAGCAGTAAAAAATGAAAACAAATCAACCACAATAACTAAAACAGCAAAAAAATTTCTTAAGTATAACTCTCGCAACAAAGATATTTCAGGTGAAATCGATCTTGACGGAATTTTTTTTATGAATAAAACCAGAGTAATTGACAGTTGCGCTCTCTTTGTCGCCGAAACTGCAAAACTAAAGAACGATACACTAAGCGCCATTGGCAAAAAGGTTAACATTACTCTGGTTGAAAATAAAACAATCCATAACGATAGTGCAATAGAACTGTTGCAACTAATCAGAATGCCCGAATATCAAAATAAACAAACTCTTGACTATACCGAAACCGACGAAGACATTATTATAAGTGCATATGCAGGCACGCTTGGAAATGATAACTGGGAAAGCCTTCAACCGCTTTTAAACAAAAAGCTTTCGGAAGAGGAAACTAAAAATCTGGTACTAAAATTAAGAGCCTTATTCTATTTATTTCCAATAAACTGTACTACCGCCGTTCACTATATTTTAGATTCTTTGTCTAACTCATTTCCATATAAGATCATTACGACAGCGCTGGGAATTACTGATTCTCATGCAGCCTGCGACGCAATTTCTTATTTAATAAAAAAACGGCTTTATAGCGACTCATCGGTGGTTGATTTATTTCCAGCATTGGCTACTCACTCTTTTCCAACAAAAGAAGCCGCAGCTTTTATGATGAAAACTGCATTTGACAAACATCAATCAATTGATCCATTTATAATTTCAACAGCTCAACTTACCATTGCCGCCATGGCAAACAAGTTTGCCAAAACAGATCAGCTATACTCAAATCAACTGATTTATAAAATTATAAAACAAATGGATGGTGATGCCGATACGCTTCAACACATACTGGTGCTCTCTAATACACAGTCGCCACTAACAATTGATTTTTTTGAAAAACAACTACGACAACCCAACACTTCAATTGCTTTAAAAATTGAAATTTTAAATGCACTCTATAACATAGAAGACAAAAGAGTAGACATTATTTTATCTGAATTTCAAAACGATAATGATCCTGAAATTCAAAGAACGGTTCAATCTATTATAGAAAACAGAAAATCTAAGAGTAATTAATTGACGGGGAAACCCATAAGCTTTGTTGCCGTTTATGCCTTCCATCGTTTCTGCCGACACCATCGCATTGATGATGGCTACTGCTGTTGCCTGCACTGTGGCATGTCATGATAAGTAATTTCAATATCCATTTTATCAAAAAAATATTTTCTTTCACTTCCTTTTATCACCTTCAAAACAATATTTTCTTGGTAGATTTATAAGCTAAAGAATTTATAAATGAAAAAATGGTTACTGCTGACAACACTTTTTGTACTATCAACAGTTGCTCAATCGCAAATAACAAATAAAAATTCTGTAAAGGATATTTTAATTCGTTGCGATGATATTGGCATGTGTCATTCCGTAAATATGGCTGCCAAAAAAGTTTTGGATTCCGGTTTTCCGGTTTCTATGTCGGTAATGGTGCCCTGCCCCTGGTTTAGCGAAGCCGCTGAAATGTTGAAACAATATAAAAACGTAACGGTGGGTATTCACCTTACTTTAAACTCCGAATGGAAACAATATCGCTGGGGACCTGTGGCGGGTGCTGGCACAGTGCCTTCGCTGGTAGATTCATCGGGACATTTTTTTCCTTCACGAAGTAAATTATTTGGCAATCAACCTAAAATGTCGGAGATAGAAACTGAATTAAGAGCACAAATTGAAAAAGCATTGAATGCAGGATTGAAAGTGGAATACCTCACTACCACATGAGTGCACCCATGCAAACACCCGAAACCAGAGCCATTGTAATAAAGCTGGCTAAAGAATATAAGCTGATGATCTCCCGATTTCTGGGCGAGCAGGATGTAGAAGGCTGGTATTTTGCAAACCCCGAAGACAAACCCGATTCTATAAGACAAAGCCTTTCAAAAACTAAAGTAGGAATTACCAATCTCTTGGTTTTTCATGTAGGATTGCAATCAGCAGAGATGGATGCAATGGAAGACCTGAATCCATTTGGACCCAGAGAAATGAGTAAACACCGACAAGGAGAATTAGAGGGCTTGCTATCATTGCCATATAAAGAGCTTCCTGAATCCAAAAAATACAGATTTATTAATTATTCAATGCTAATAAAAGAGAAAGGATTAGAGAATATGAAAAGCCCTTTTACCGAATAAAATATTTTCATTTCTTTCCGGTTCATTTCAATTACCTTAGGCTTCTTCAATTTTTTACAAAACAAAAACCTTTTATGAAAAAAACTCAGCATTTGGCTTTGGCATTAGTGGCTATGCTTTCCACATTGTACACAGCTGCCCAAAAAATTGATATTACAGATACAAGAATGATGACGCAGCCGGCAGTAAGCGAAAATCAGATTGCGTTTATTTATGCAGAAGATCTTTGGGTTGCTAATCTGGATGGTTCGCAGCCAAAAAGATTAACTGTTGATGAAGGACTGGAATCGAATCCAAGCTTTTCTCCTGATGGTAAAACAATTGCCTTTAGTGCCGAGTATGATGGCAATGTTGATGTTTATATTATTGCTGCCGAAGGTGGCGTACCTAAAAGACTTACCTGGCATCCTACTTTTGACATTGTAAGAGGTTTTTCAAATGATGGAAAATCGGTTTTATATATTTCTCAGCGTTCTTCTTTTACCAATAGGTATTTTCAGCTTTTTACCGTTCCATTAAGCGGAGGCATATCCACCCAATTAGAAATTCCAAATGCCTACTGGGCTACTTATTCACCCGACGGAAAACAAATGGCCTACACCCCAAATACAGATGCGTTTCGTCAATGGAAACACTACAGAGGCGGTACTCATTCAGTTCTATGGCAATATAATTTCAACGACAAAAGCACCATACAAATTCCGCAGCCAAAAGGAGGCAGCAATGATGTAAACCCGATGTGGTTGGGTAGCAATATTTATTTTTTGAGCGACAGAAACGGCGAGTTTAATCTTTATACATATAATACCAATACAAAAAATACAGAACAACTTACAAAATTTAACGACTTTCCTATTCAATATGCTGCTCTTGCAAAAGATGCTATTGTATTTGAGCAAGGTGGTTATCTACATTCCTATTCTATTGCAAACGGAAGCACAAAAAAAATTAAGATTGGCATTGCGGCCGATTTGCTGGAGCTACGGCAGCGTTATGTAAAAGGCAGTAACTATATCAGAAGTGCATCACTGTCTCCATCGGGACAAAGAGCCGTATTTGATTTTAGAGGCGAAATAGTAACGGTGCCTGCCGAAAAAGGCGATCCCAGAAATATTACACAAACCGCAGGCGTGCATGAAAAATTTCCTGCCTGGTCTCCAGATGGCGCCTCTATTGCCTACTTCAGCGATGCATCGGGCGAATATGAATTAGTTATAGAGCCACAGGATAGTAAAGGAGATAAAAAAACATTTAAACTCAATGGTTCCGGTTTTTATTTTTCTCCTAAATGGTCGCCTGATGGTAAAAAGATTTGCTATACCGATAATGGAAGAAATTTATATTTCATAGATGCGAAAACGGGAGCCATCTCAAAAATTGCTTCTGACGAATTGTATATACCCGGGCCCTATCGTGAAATGTTTGGCGACTGGTCTTTTGATTCAAAATGGATTGCTTACACAGTTGTTACAGGTACACAATTTAAGAGAGTTTATCTCTATTCGGTTGAGCAACAAAAATCTTATCCGCTTAGCGATGGACTTAGCGATGCAATAGAACCCACATTTGATAAAGAAGGAAAATATATTTTCTTTCTGGCTTCTACCGATGCGGGTCCGGTTGTCAACTGGTTTGACCAATCGAACGATGATGCAACTTCAAGCTATTCAATCTACATGGCTACACTTCATAAAGAAACCATTTCGCCCTTAGCCAAAGAAAGCGATGAAGAAAAAGTAAAAGAACCAGCAGATACTGCAAAAGCAAAAAAAGAAACGACGGCCAAAGACAAATCGCTAATTGATTGGGATGGCATTGAAAACAGAATAATAAACATACCTGTTTCGGCAGGCAGCTATGGCAATCTGGGTATGGGCAAGCAGGATGAACTCTTGTATATTTCCTACGATGCGGATGGAAATCAAGGCATGTTGCACAAGTTTGATTTAAAAAGCAGGAAGGATAATGAAGTAATGAACATGGCAGGATTTGTTTTATCTGCCGATGGCAAAAAAATGCTGTATGTAAATAATGGAGGCTGGGGCATCAGCAGTAGTGGCGAAAAAAATATACCCGGCAAAGGCATGTTGAACACAGAAGCTATACAAATAAAAATAGAACCTGCGGCAGAGTGGGCCAATATGTTTAATGAAGCTTGGCGCATCAATCGTGATTATTTTTATGACCCCGGTATGCATGGAGCCAACTGGGCGGCCATGAAGAAAAAATACGAAGCATTTATTCCGCAACTTTCCTGCCGATCCGATTTAAACAGAGTCATTGCATGGATGTGCAGCGAGCTGGCTGTAGGTCATCATCGCATAACAGGCACCGGCGACAGACTTAGCCAACCTGCACGCATTGGCGGAGGTTTATTAGGAGCCGATTATGCAGTTGAAAAAAACAGGTATCGGATTAAAAAAATATATGGCGGACTCAACTGGACTCCCTCACTTCGTTCGCCATTAACCGAGCCGGGCATTAATGCACAAGTGGGCGATTATATTTTAGCTGTTAATGGAAACAATGTAACGGCTGATGAAGAGTTGTATAAATATTTTGAAAACACTGCCGGTAAAATTGTAGAACTGACCATTGGGCCAAATGCCGACAACAATAGCTCACGTATAGTAAAAGTAGTACCCATTGCAAGCGAAGTAGATTTGCGCAACCGCGACTGGGTAGAAGGCAATCTTAAAAAAGTAACGGAAGCTACCAACGGACAAGTTGCTTATGTATATGTACCCAATACTACCAATCTGGGTTATGAGTATTTTAAAAGATATTTCTTTCCTCAAGCCAATCGCAAAGCCATCATCGTTGACGAACGCTTTAATGGTGGTGGTCAGTTAGCAGATTATTATATTGATATTTTACAAAGACCATTTCAAGCATATTGGAATATGCGATATGGTAAAGATTTAAAATCTCCCTCTGCTTCCATACAAGGGCCCAAAGTAATGTTGATAAACGAAAATGCCGGATCGGGTGGCGATATGTTGCCCTGGATGTTTAGAAAATTTAAAGTAGGCACCCTGGTAGGCAAGCGTACCTGGGGCGGCCTTGTTGGCATTTTAGGATTTCCCGAGTTTATTGATGGCGGTGGTGTAACGGCACCCAATGTGGGCATCTGGACCAAAGATGGTTTTGTAGTAGAAAATGAAGGCGTAGCGCCGGATGTAGAAGTAGAACAATGGCCTGAAGAAGTAATAAAAGGCAGAGACCCGCAATTGGAAAAAGCAATTGAAATCGCATTAGATGAGCTAAAGAAAAATCCGCAAACGGAACCTAAGCGGCCACCTTATCCGAAACGGGCGGTTAATTAAAAAGAATAATTTTTTGGGGGTTAACCTTTTAAAACTAGCAACCAATTAAATACATTTAAGTGTTTAATTGGTTGTTTCTATTTTCTAATTTTACTTCGTTTTAGGTTTAACTCTGACATATACTGATCAATCGGTTCTTCAACTAAGAATAATTCAAGTTCTTTTTTGTCATTGAAGCCACCTATTTTTTGTCTGTAAGTAGCTGCTGTTCTGTGGTTTTCAATTTCAGTTTTTCTTTTTTTACTTATTTCTAAAAATTCTTCTTCTTGATCGATGCCCAAAAATCGTCTGTTTAACAAGTTAGCTGCGATTCCTGTTGTTGAACTACCTGTAAATGGGTCTAATATCCAAGCGTTTGGTTTAGTTGAAGCTAAAATTAGTCTTGTCAAAACTGAAAGCGGTTTTTGTGTGGGGTGTTTGCCACAAGACTTTTCCCAAGGGGCAATTGCCGGAAGCTTCCAAACGTCTTTCATTTGTTTGTTGCCGTTTAGTTGCTTCATCAGTTCATAATTGAAGTAATGAGGAACTTTCTCTGATTTTCTTGCCCAAATTATCTGTTCAGTTGAATAGGTGAAATAACGACAAGAAAAATTTGGTGGGGGATTGGTTTTTTCCCAAGTTATTATGTTTAGAATTTTAAAACCAGTTAGTCTTGAAAATTTTGACCAACTGAAAAAATGTTGTGCATAGTTCCGCTAATCCAAATTGTTGCCTCTTCTTTCATATTGTCACGAGCCAATGAAAGCCATTTGCGGTTGAACTCATTTATGTAATCAAAGCCGTGAGATTTGTCCCAATTCCCTTTGTTTACACTAACTATTTCCCCACTTTGAATTGAAAGTCCGTTGTTAGATAAAAAATAAGGAGGATCTGCAAAAACCATATCAAACTTGTGTTCAAATTGAGCTACTTATTAATCTAATAAGGACTTAAGTCTTTCTAAAATAGGAAAAATGTGATTTTCAGGATTGCCAGATTCTTCATAGTGTTTCTTTTCATCATTAAAAAGGTATTCAATAACTTCTTTAATTAGTGTTTTCAATTCATCATTTTTGGATTGAGAATTTAGATCAATAAAATCAACTTCAACAAAATCATTATAATCAAGAACTATTTCAGTTTTCTTATATTTTTTTTGAACGTCAGAAATTGCTTCTTGAAGATTATTTGCTTCAATTTCAACAACCCTTGCCAAAAACTCCTGAATTTCAATTTTAAATATTTCCATATTTTATCTTTTTATATTGACCACGACCAACAAATTCAATAATCCCCTTATCACGGAGTATTTGAAGTTGTTGTCTGATTTTATCTTTAATAAAATTATTGTTTGGGTATTTTAGTTTGAGCTTTTGCTCAAACTTATAAATTTCATCAAGGGTGTAAATATCATTTTTTATTTCATCAACACACTTCATAATATCTAAAATCCAACCCTTTGCATCACTTGACTTCTGCCTAAGAAACAAAGTTTTATTAAAAAATTGATTTACCACTTTACGGTCAATAATCTCGGTGTTTCTTACCAAGAAAACTTTGCCTGATTCTGCCACTTTAGAAATATCAATATTACACCCTACCCATCCTGCTCTCCTCGCTGTTGAAGATAATGGTGGTCTCTTAATGATAATTTCTTCTGTAAAAAACTGCTTTGGAATTATTAAAAAGTCACTAACACTCCAATTCTTTGTATATGTTAGAAAGAAAAAATTGGGAATATTTTCAGAGTTTATTCTTTCAATCATTGTTGAATATGCACCATCAGTAATTGTATTGGAGATTTTCCCACTTTTACTTTTTAATTCAAATTCTTCTGAACACTTCTTGCAATAGAAGTCAGCAACTGGTCTATTGTTTTCAAATCCATTTAAGGGCAAATCTCCGCAACTTGGACAATAAGCATTATTTAGAACCCAATTTTCTGTAAGAATTCTTGCTATTTGAGAATTACTTGAATAGCCTTCAGCTAATTTTGTGTTGAAGGATAATTTCATATTATGCCGCCAATTGCGTTAGGGATAGAAGTGTAAAGCCCGCAACGAAGTGAGGACTTGTAACGGATAGCCCGACCCGAAGGGTAACGCCCAAATAATAAATTTCATAATTATCATTTATACATCGTTTTGACTTAACACGCTGAATTTTGAAATCTGAATACAAATCATCAGAAAAATTATCACTTTCATCTTTCCCCTTAACGTCTGAATTACTCAAAATCCAAGTATGATTCAATGTATCTAGTTTATGACAAAAATCTCTTACCTGATTTGCTCTTGATCATTGACTCGTCTTTTGCGTATGAGTTGAAACTGGAAGTTTCGCTCAATGGCTTGTATGGCGGATTGAAATAAAACAAAGTATTGTTGTCTGCATATTTCAGTGATTCTTCATAATCATCACAAAGTATTTCAACTTTTTGTAGTGCTTGACTAGTTGCTAAAATATTATCCTTGTCGCAAATGGTTGGTCGTTTATAACTACCCATAGGTACATTAAATTCATTTTTTCGGTTCACTCTATAAAGACCGTTAAAACAAGTTCGATTCAGAAAAATAAATAAAGCAGCTTGAGTACTTTTTTCTTCTTTTCTGTTATTATACGAGCTTCTTTTCTGTAATATATTCTTTTTTTTCTTTCTTCTTGTCCGTCGTGTTCCTGTTATTTTGGGAGTCGGGTTGTGCTTTCTTTGTATTTATTTCTGAGTTTATCGTTTTAACAGCTTTCTTAGATTTGGAAAATTTTTCAACATCCAGAACAAAACGGCACCACTACCTACAAAAGGTTCAATGTATGTGAATCTACTTTTACAAATGTCTTTTGGTAAGACCATTTTAATGGCACTTATGAGTTGTGTTTTCCCCCCGCCCATTTTAAAAAGGGTCTTGCTTCTTTATCCGTCATAAGGCTATTATTGTAATTTTTCGTGTTAGGCAAATTTATTAATAGAATGCAAATATTCTTAAACTTAATGTTTATTAATTATTCGTCCCCTTTTTCCTATCTAAATTAGGGATTAAATTTCCAATACCTTTGAATAAGCTAAGTAGACCACAACATCAAAACAACAAACCCCAATACTTTGAGAAAAATCATTTCCCTTTTTAACTATGCTGTTGTAATATTTCTGATTTACAGCTGTACAGTAACAAAAAATACTGTTTCAGATCATAAATCAACAGAACCCCATGCCGAAAGAGAATTTCGTGCAGCATGGGTGGCTACCGTTGCCAACATCAACTGGCCCAGCAAACCCGGCCTTGCTGTTGAATCTCAAAAACAGGAAGCCATTGCATTACTCGATTTTTTGCAATCGCATCATTTTAATGCAGTCATCTTTCAGGTAAGACCACAGGCCGATGCATTGTATAAAAGCGATATAGAACCCTGGTCTTATTTCCTTAGCGGCGAGCAGGGCAAGGCACCCAATCCATTTTATGACCCACTGGAGTTTTGGACTACGGAAGCTCATAAACGTGGGCTCGAGCTGCATGTATGGCTCAATCCCTATAGAGCACATCATAAAGACGGAAAAACAATCAGCGAGCAATCTATTGTAAAAAAACATCCCGACTGGGTGGTGTATTTAAAAGAAGGCTACTGGTGGATGGACCCCGCAAGAAAAGAAGTGCAGGATATTACCAATAACGTTGTGGAAGATTTGGTGAAGCGATATGATATCGACGGCGTACACATGGATGATTATTTTTATCCCTATCCCTCTTATAATGGAACAGCCGATTTTCCTGATACCATTAGCTGGAATGCTTACCTGAAAAGCGGTGGCAAACTAAGCCGCGGTGACTGGAGAAGAGCAGCAGTGAACACGCTGATTGAAAAAATGTATAAAAACATAAAAGCAATAAAACCCTGGGTGAAGTTTGGCCTCAGCCCCTTTGGCATCTGGCGGCCCGGCTATCCCGAAGGTATCAGCGGCTTTGACCAATACGATCAACTTTATGCCGATGCAAAACTGTGGTTGAATAAAGGCTGGCTCGATTATTTTACACCACAATTGTACTGGCCCATCAAGCGCTATGCGCAAAGCTATCCCATGCTACTAGGCTGGTGGGGAACTGAAAATACAAAACAGCGACACTTGTGGCCGGGCATCAGCATCAGCAGAGACAGCAGCGATAAAAGTATAGATGAAACGCTGAACCAAATAATGATTGACCGCGGCATGCAGCCACAAAGCAAGGGCGTAGTACATTGGAGTATTTCTTCAGTAATAAAAAATCCGAGACTGGCCGATACTTTATTAAAATCAGTTTATAAAAAACAGGCATTGATACCTGCAAGCCCCTGGCTGGGAAATCAAAAACCGGAAACTCCCCTTGTTTCCGTTGCTACATCAGACAACATGATAAACATAAACTGGAAGCATGAAAAAACAGAAACCCTCACCCACTTCGTAGTTTATTTCAAGTATAGCGACAACTGGGAATATCAGATTGTAAATGCAAATACATTTAATCTTGTTTTACCAAAAATTCAATACAATAAGACGGACGGGAAAAATCTGAAAGAAATTATTGTAACGGCGGTAAGCCGAACGGGGGTAGAAAGCAATAAAGAAATAGTAAAACTCTATTAAGGTTTTGTTTTTATCTTCATCCTTTAAAACAAAACTTTACTATGTCCATCCGCATCTTCATCACCGGCGGCACATTTGATAAAGAGTACAACGAGCTCAATGGTCAGCTTTATTTTAAAGACACACATCTGCACGACCTGCTGGAACTGGGGCGCAATAAAACTGATGTGGAAATACGTACCCTGATGATGGTAGATAGTCTGGAAATGACAGACGAAGACCGAGAACTAATCGTGCATCAATGCAATAATGCCGACGAAAATAAAATTGTAATTACACATGGTACCGATACAATGAGCGAAACAGCAGTTATTTTGGCTAAAAAAATAAAGGGCAAAACCGTTGTACTTACCGGCGCTATGATTCCTATCAAATTTGGCAGCTCCGATGGTCTTTTCAATTTGGGCAGCGCACTTGCCTTTGCGCAAACGCTGCCACCCGGTGTGTATGTAGCCATGAATGGCCGCTACTTCAATGCACTAAATGTGCGCAAGAACAAACAAACAGGAATGTTTGAAGAAATTAATTGAGTTTATCTTTTCAAAAAAAATGTATGGAAGGAACCTTACAAGAATATGAATCGTTCCTTGAGTCTTTACAACTATATCCCGAGTTGTTTAAAAAGAAAACAGTGGAAATGGATTTGAAAGGTGCGCTTAATCCCAGCTATCTATTAGACGATTATTTTTTTAAACAAAAAAAATGGCTTTCATTTAATGATTTTTATGAAATCCTATTTCAATCGGTTTAAAGATGAATTAAAAAACAGATTTCAGTTTCCTGATGAAGAAAATTTTGCAGCAGGTCTCAGAGCAAGATTGTATCGCACCCAATTTGGATTTCTTACCGAGTATCATGCATATTTTTTATGCGTTTGCCTTTTTGGCGATGGTAATGTGAGTAGAAGTACTGAGTTAGACTTAGCAGGCGTGGATTTTGAAATTCGCCTGATGGATAATATTTATAACATCCACATCTTTGTGGACTCGCCCAGGGCTTGGGAATACAGAAATTATAAATCTCAGTACAAACAGGTAAACAGCAGGCCGGGTATTCATGTCAACTTACCTTATTCTTTACAAAGCGGAAGATTTAACGCTTTACGTTTTTTAAAAAACAAATTTGGTGTTTATACAGAGAAATATTTACGTTATTTTGAAAATGAAGCAAAAGCAGGAAGAATAAAAAACAATAATATTTCGGGCACGGGTGTACATGGATTTATTTATAGTGTATAAACTAATTTTACAATCTTAACCATTTTTTGAATGTCGGATATTTCAATTTTCAATAAAAGCTGCTATGGACTTCCCGGCATTTCCAAAAACAGTGTAACCGCTTTAATTACCGATCCACCTTATGGCATCTCCTATCAAAACAATGAATGGGATAAAGCCCTGCCTGAAAAAAAAATATGGATGGATTGTCTTGCCGTTTTAAAGCCCGGCGCTTTTGGTGCTGTGTTTTCTTCTGTAAGGCTAATGCATCGTATGATGGTAAACCTGGAAGACAGTGGTTTTATTATCAAAGATGTTTTATTCTGGAGCTATCTCAATGGCATGCCCAAAAGTCGTGATGTAGCATTGGACATTGACAAAGAGTTGGGCGTAAAAAGTAAAAAAGCAGGTACCTATAAATATGTGCAGGGATATAAAAAACATGGAGCTGAAAATTATAAAACAGGAAAAGAGAAACACATTTTAACGCCTGCCTCTGAAACTGGTGTGCAATACAAAGGAAGTGGCCTGGGTATTAAGCCCGCTTATGAGCCAATCATCCTTATTCAAAAACCATTAGAAAAAAAATTATCGGTTGCTCAAAACATTATAAAATATGGAACAGGGGCATTGAATCTTGAAGCAACAAGATTACCTTATGAAAAAGGGGAAGGAAAAGTTGGACACAATCCGCATCCCAAAGGAAGAGTAACAGCAAACATCATTCGTACTGATGCTTTTGATGATGGCTATGATAAATTTTTTATGGTACCCAAAGTGCGGCAACATGCAGAAGATTTTAATCATCATCCTACATTAAAACCGGTTGCACTGATGCAGCATTTAGTAAAATTGCTGAGCTGGGAAAATCAATTGGTGCTTGATCCATTTATGGGCAGTGGGAGCACTGGACTTGCTTGTGATTCATTAGAAAGAAAGTTTGCAGGATTTGAAATTGACAAAAACTATTTCAACATTGCTAAAAAAAGATTGAAGAACGGGCAAAAAGATATTTGAATAAGCTCATCGGTTCCCGTTTTTTCCTTCATCTTTGCCTGTATTTTTTTTAAATGTCAGCAGAAAGAAAACCAGCGGTAGGATTTATTTTCATTACCCTGCTCATTGATGTTATGGGTTGGGGATTGATTATTCCTGTACTGCCCAAGCTCATTTCGGAGCTAAAACATATACCTGTTAATGAAGCGAGTACTTATGGTGCTGCATTAGTTTCTGTATATGCTGTTACGCAGTTTTTTTGTTCACCCATTATTGGGAACCTGAGTGACAAGTTCGGTCGTTCGACCGGTTTTGTTGATGTCGTTATTTGGCTTTGGAATCGATTATATTTTTCAGGCACTCGCACCTACCTATAGTCTTTTATTTATTGGTCGCATCATTGCCGGCATTACCGGTGCCAGCTTTACCACTGGTGCAGCCTATATTGCAGATGTAAGTACACCGGAAACAAGGGCAAAGAATTTTGGAATGATAGGTGCTGCTTTTGGATTGGGTTTTATTATTGGCCCTGCACTGGGCGGGTTATTGGCAGGCTGGGGCGTAAGAGCACCATTTTATGCAGCGGCGGTTTTATGCTTTATCAATTTTCTTTATGGATATTTTATTTTGCCCGAATCATTAGACAAAGCAAATCGTCGCCCCTTTGAATGGAAAAAAGCAAACCCATTTGGCACTTTTCAATTTCTAAGAAAGACACCGGCAATTGGTGGCTTTGCTATTTGTTATTTTCTTATTTATCTGGGCGCACAAGCCGTGCAGGGAAACTGGAGTTATTATACCATTTATCAATTTAATTGGACAGAGACTTTAGTAGGCGCCTCATTGGCCGTTGTAGGTTTGTTGGTAGCAGTGGTGCAAACTTTTGTTACCAAAAAAATAAATCCCATACTGGGGAATGAGAAAAGTATTTACATCGGTTTGATATTATATACTATAGGGCTTGCCTTATTTGGAGTAGCTACGAGTACCTGGATGATGTTTGCATTTTTAATTCCCTATTGTTTCGGAGGTATAGCCGGTCCTGCATTGCAGGCTTCAATGGCCGAGCATGTTCCCCGCAATCAACAGGGTGCATTGCAGGGTTCGCTTACCAGCCTAATGAGTTTAACCACCATCATTGGTCCTTATATGATGACGCAAACTTTTAAATATTTTACAACAGATAAAGCTCCTATTCATCTACCTGGTATGCCGTTTTTTCTTGGTGCATTGTGTATGGCGCTTGCATTCTTAGTTATCATGAACGTTTTTGGCAAGGAAAGAAAATTAAAAATTGTAAATGAATTTGAACCCGGGCAAAAAGAACCATTATAGATTATTCACTTAAAGCGGTCTTCAACTCAGCCAGGTTTTTCTTTTCGCTACCCACAAATATTTTATTATCCATGATGATTACAGGCCTTTTTAGAAATGTATATTCTTTCAATATCAACTCACGATAGTCTTTTTCTTCCAATTTTTTATTCTTTAATCCCATTTCTTTATACTTTAAAGCTCTTCTGCTAAATAATGATTCAAAGCTACCGGTCATTGATTTTAGGGCATCCAACTGCTCAGCCGTAATTTTCTCTTCTTTGATATTTTGCATTTCAAAAGCCATTTTATCCAGTTCGGTTTCCTTAATAATTGCCTGACAGGTAGTACAATTAGTTAAATGATAGATTTTTTTCATCTTACTACAATTGAAATAAGTTTACTTTGCGTTTATAAATATTTACTATGAGCAAAGATGAAGTTTTCAGTGACGAAATAGAAAAAGCAAGTGATTTTAAGTTTGGCGAAAATGTAGCCAAGGTTTTTGACGATATGTTGAATCGTTCTGTTCCTTTCTATGGCGAAGTACAACGTATGATGGCAGAACTGGCTGCCAATCATGCAGTAGAAGGTTCTTTTGTTTATGATTTGGGATGCTCTACAGGCACTACTATGATTGGTATGGATACTATGGTGCCTAAGGAAATAAAATTTATTGGCATAGACGACTCACAGGAAATGCTGGATAAATGCAAATTGAAGTTGATGGAGGTGGGTTTTTCAAGATCTTATGAGTTGCGTTGTGCCGATTTAGGCAAAGGTGCAAAAATTGAAAACGCATCTGTAGTAGTGCTTTGTCTTACGTTGCAGTTTGTTCGCCCTATTTACAGGGAACAGTTATTGAAAAATATTTTGGAAGGGTTGAATCCGGGAGGTGTTTTAATTCTTGTTGAAAAAGTATTAGCTGAGGAAAGTAGTTTTAATCGCGATTTCATAGATTACTACTATAATTATAAACGTAGGAATTATTACAGCGAACTGGAAATATCTCAAAAAAGAGAGGCGTTGGAAAATGTGCTGGTTCCATACAAGCTTAGTGAAAATATTTCATTATTAAGAGATAATGGATTTGCACACTGTGAAGTATTTTTTAAGTGGTACAACTTTGCAGCGCTAATTGCAACTAAGAAATAGCTTCAGTTTTTATTGACTTTATTTGTATTTAATTCTTTCTTTATAAAAACAATTTTGCCGTCAATAATTACAAGCTGACAACAATAAACTTTTATGATAAAAATTGGCAACTTCTTCTTCAAATACAGAAACTGGATTTTCATAATTTTCTACGCTGCACTTTTTATTCCTTCGCCCGCAATATTCTCATCAAAAAATTTTGGAGCAAAATATTATTTCTGGCCCATTGCACTTGGTTTATTCATTACATGTGGCGGGCAGCTAATACGAGGCCTCACCATTGGACTGGCCTATATTGTGCGTGGAGGTAAAGCAGGGAAACCTTATGCCGAAGGTTTGGTAACAGAAGGCATTTTCAATCACTGTCGCAATCCGCTATATGTTGGAAATATTTTAATGCTATTGGGCGTTGGCATTCTGGCCAATTCGCTTTTGTATGTGGCTATTATGATTCCCTTTTTTCTTTTTATTTATCAGGCAATTGTACTGGCAGAGGAAAATTTTCTCAGAGGGAAATTTGGAAATAGTTTTGATGAATATTGTAAAAAAGCAAATCGCTGGTTTCCGAATTTGAAAGGCATTAGAAAAACATTTGGTAGTATGCACTTTAACTGGAAAAGATGGATTTTAAAAGAACATACAACACAGTTTATCTGGCTTATAGGCATTACCCTGCTACTATTATTCAACTATCCCGAATTAACCAATCATAATGAACAACTCAGAAACATACTTCTGGGTATTATATTAAGTATTCTACTATTTATTTATTTGCTCATTCGTTATTTAAAAAAGACAGGAAAATTTAAAGAATAGTTTCCCTGTTTTACATTCAAACATTAATTCAAATCAATTTTTTTCTTTCACATTAATAAAAGAAGCGACAACACTTGCGAAAAAAGTGATTAGAATGTATATTGAGGCAAATACAATACCTTGATATATCCTGACATAAACTGTGATATTGGTGAAGGGATTGGAGATGATGAAGCAATAATTCACTATATCAGTTCTGCAAGTATTGCCTGTGGCTATCATGCAGGTAATGATGAAATCATGAAAGCGGCTATTCGGCTTTGTCAAAAGCATCAGGTACTTATTGGTGCTCATCCATCTTTCAACGACAGAGAAAATTTTGGAAACACAGATCTTTTCGTTCCTTATACGGAGTTATATGATTTGGTTCAAAAACAAATTTTTCATTTAAACAGTTTAGCAAAAGAGCAGGGAACAAGTTTGCATCATGTAAGATTGCATGGCGCATTGTACTTTATGACTGCAAGAGTTAAATCGCTTGCAGCAGTTGTTGCGCTTGCAGTAAAAGAAACGGAACTTGATCTTATTCTTTACGGCTTGAGCAATAGCCACATGATAAACGAAGCCAAAAAGATAGGAGTAAAAACCTGGAGCGAAGTTCTTGCAGAACGTACTTATGCCGATGATGGAAGGCTGACTGCAAAATCGAAAACCATTGCTTTTATGGAAACAGAAAGAGCTGTTTTATCGCAGATAAATGATGTGGTAACTACCGGCTTTGTAACCAGCACCGGCGGAACAAAAATTGCCATAGAGGCCGATACTATTTGTATTCAAAACGACGGAAAACATGTGCTACAATTTGCCAAAGCTCTGGCAAATTTTTACATAAAAAGTGAAGCCGTTTAAACACAAAAAACCCTGCATTCAGCAGGGTCTTTGATCATCCATCCTTGTTATGTGTCCAATCAGTCGTTTAATATTTTAGATTTACTTAAGTAGTCGTTTGAGGTATGATAAATAAATAAACAAGAGCCGTTTTTAATTGTATTTATGATAGGAGTAGCTTCGTTTTGCGGCACAGCAGGGCAGCCATAGCTACGACCCATAAAAACACCGGCCTTCGCACGGACAGCATCTACATAAGCAGCTCCATGTATTACAATACTTCTTTCAAAAGCATTGTCATTATAACCAGGCTCCAGCCCTTCTAATTGAAGAGATAAACCATGTGCTCCAATATAAGTAGCTGCTGTAGTATAAAAACCAAGACTGCTTTGCAATGATTCGGGAGTGTTGGAAAAACTTGTTGCATATTCCTTACCGCTATTACGGCCATGTGCTACGTAAGTATTAAAAATTAATTTTTTATTGCTGACATCAATAATATACAATCGCTTTTTTGATGAAGACTGACTAAAATCACAAATAGTGAGATACTGATTTTTTTTAATTTTCTGATTGGCTATTAGATAAGTATATCCTTCCCACGCATCATCAAATGCCTTTTTTGACATTCCAAGCAATTGAAGATTCATGGATTGGTAGATATTAGTTGCAGGAGATAAAGCATTGCTAGAATCCAATAGATATCTGGATTCTGCATTTGGTTTTACAGCAGCATTAGTACGTCTTGCTGTTGGGCTAATGGCAAATGCAGTGCATAATAAGCCAATAGATATTGGAATTATCAGGTTTTTCAATTACGGTACGGTTTTTCTCTCAGAAATAATTATAGCTAATTATTTCATTGGTTTGGATTTTAAAAACGAAAGGCAAGGCCAAAATAGTGTGTACATCAGGTTTGTGCAAGAGTTAGATAAGAATATTTTATTTGAAAACGAATAACTACTTATTGACCCCAACGGAATCTTGCCTGAAAAATTACGAGCATCGTAAAAGACACATGCTAGTTCTCCATTATTTTATTAATTCCTCTTTGTTTTGAAATAAACTCGCTGGAATAAATTTTTAAGAGTAACATAAACATAGATATAAGTAAGGGTCCAAATATCAAACCCAGAAAGCCAAATAAATTTAAGCCTATAATCACACCAAAGACAGTTGTAAGAGGATGTACATTCCCTATCTTTTTAAGCAATGTAAAACGTAATACATTATCAACCGTACCAATTACGCCAAATCCATAAATGGTCATTATAATGCCCTTTACAGTTTCATCATTAGCGAAGAAAATAATTGCAACTGGAAGATAGGCCAGTGCGGCTCCCACTATTGGCAGCATACCGGCAATACAGGTAACACCAAACCAGAAGAAAGGATCTTTCACTCCCAAAATTAGATATCCGATTAAGCCCACCACGCCTTGTGCAAACGCCACCAATGGAATACCCAGCGCATTTGATACAACCATTGTATTTACTTCTTTGCCTATCTTCCCTACGTTTTCATCCTTCATAGGAATGTATTCATACAATGCATTCTCCATATAACGGGCATTTACCAGCATAAAATAGAGAATGAAATACATAAAAAATATAGTGGTCAATGTATTGAATGTGCTGTTTAGAATTTTAGGCAATAAATTAGCAATACCAGTTCCCATTTTATTCATATTCTCATCGCTCGCTATTTCTATACCTAATCGGGTTTCTAAATCGGTAACTACATGTTTTAATGCAGCCACCATCTCATTGGAATGTTGTATTACATAATTCACTTTTGACGAAAGCAAATTGACCAAAATACCAATAGGAATTAAAATAACTATCATAGAAAGCAGCATGAGCAAAATAGCAGACCAGCCTTTACCCCATTTTTTCTTTTCTATCAGAAAGAAATTCCACTTTCGCAGCAATACATATAATGTAACTGCCCCCAGCACTGCGGGTATAAAAGTGTATAGCTGCTGAAATAATACAATTCCCAATAACAGAATAATGACAATAAAAAAAACCTGCCTGATGCGGTTTTGATCAATGGTGTTGCTGTTCATATAATATAAAATTAAGGAAAGGTGCAGATATGATTAAATAGCTTCATCGGTTGTTTTCATATACAAACAAATGATAAGCTGAGATCCATTACTTTTATAATCTCAAATTTGTTGTGTTTTGCCCCTCAGTTTTGCCGACAAAGTAATTGCATTCAATGAACACCTGTGTTTCAACGGTCCGCTTCCTTCAGGGTTTAGCGTATTAAATCCCTATTTAGACAATCCGGAAACGATGCAGGTAATGAAACAGTTTTATCATAAATATTATCAGGATTCCAAAGTCAGAAAATTCATCATTGGCATTAACCCCAGCAGGCATGGTGCCGGTGTTACTGGTGTACCTTTTACCGATACTAAACGGCTGGAAAGCGAATGTGGCATCAAAATGAAATCTGCTTACACTCACGAAGTTTCTTCAGTGTTTGTTTATGACCTGATAGCAGCTTATGGCGGTTCTATAAACTTTTATAAATCATTTTATATCAACTCACCTTTTCCGCTTGCTATTATTCGGAAAGCGAAAAATGGTAAATGGCTAAATGCCAATTACTATGATGATCCGGCATTGTTTGAAGCTGTAAAACCATTTATGATTCAATCGCTGCAAAAACACATCAGTATGGGCTTACATACTGATGAAGTTTTTGTATTGGGAAAAAAGAATGCCGGGTTTATCAAAAAACTTAATTGCGAAGAAAAACTTTTTGACAAACTCACAGTTCTTGAGCATCCACGCTTTATTCAACAATACAAGTTCAAAGAACGCCAATGGTATATTGATCAGTTCATTTTAAAGCTTACAGGCGAAAAGGCTAATCAATAATTTAAAGCAATTAAAGTTTCACTTCCTTCCATTTCCCCTTCTTAAAATAATAAAATGCTGCAATAGCCATTATTGTTTCCGCAACCGGAATGGCGATGGCCACTCCATGTGCACCCATTCCCCATCCTTTTGCTAACAGATAGGCAAACGGAATCTGAAAAAGCCAGAAACCAAAAAAGTTTATCCAGGTTGGCGTCTTTGTATCACCGGCACCATTCAATGCCTGAATCATTACCATGCCAATACCGTAAAAAATATAACCGGCTCCAATGATCTGCAACACTTCAGCGCCGTATTGAACGATAAGTGGCTCAGTATTAAAAATCTTTACAATCCCCTTTGAAAAAAACAGAAACAACAACATTACAAAACTCATAAATATGGCGTTGTACTTTGTTGTTAGTAAAACACTTTTTTCTGCTCTTTCAGGAAGTTTTGCTCCCAGGTTCTGACCTACTAATGCAGCAGCCGCATTGCTCAAACCCCATGCAGGTAAAATAAAAAACACCACATTGCGTATAGCAATCTGATAGCCTGCACTTGCATCTTCGCCACCTGTTTGTGCTACCAGTCTCGTCATTACTATCCAGCTGCCCGATGCCATAAAAAACTGAATGATGGCAGGCCATGCGATTTCAAATAAATGCTTTATGTCTGATGATTCCCATTTGAAGTATTGTCTCTTTATTTTAATAGTATGCTTATTGCCAAACAGATGCCAGCATTGATAAAGCACACCTGCGCTACGTCCAATAGTAGTTGCTATGGCTGCGCCTTCAAGGCCCAAAGCAGGAAAAGGACCATAGCCATTTATCAACATGGGACATAATATAATATTAATCAGACTGGCCAACCACAAACTTTTCATGGCAATAGCAGCATCGCCTGCGCCACGAAAAATTCCGTTGATTACAAAAAGTAATACAATAACGGTACTACCACTCAACATAATGCGGGCAAATCCTGTTCCTTCTTTTACCACCGATGCCCCTGCACCCATCAGTCTTAAAATATCAGGAGCAAACACAACTCCCAATATGCTAAGAATTAATGCAGAAAAAATAGATAAAAGTATTGCCTGTGCTCCTGCTCTTGATGCTGATTCTGATTTTTTTTCTCCCGTTCTTCTGGCTACAATCGCTGTAGCAGCTGTGCTCAATCCAATAGCAACGGTATAAATAATCATCACTACCGATTCAGTTAATCCTACTACCTGAATGGCTGCACTTCCCAGCTTACCTACAAAATACATATCCACTACTGCAAAAACCGACTCCAGTACCAGTTCAAGTATCATCGGAATAGCTAATAAGACTATTGCTTCTCTAATGCTTCCTTTTGTATAGTCATGTTCTCCTCCACGTATTGCTTGTTTGAATAAGGAGAAGAATCTAAAAATTTTTTGGGTATTTGTTACCATCAACATAATAGTTGCTCATTTAAGTAAATAATGAAATAATGGCCGCTTGCGGCAATAAAAGAATGGAATTAATAATTGTATCCCCAGTAGAATGATTAAATAACGGGGTTGAAAATGAGCTTCATATTCAATGATTGAGTCATCAAATATAATAGAACAAATGAAAATGGGAATAAAAAAATATTTTTCGTCTACTGCAATTAATAAAACGGACTTATCATCCAATACACCAGCACGCCGGAAACGGCAACATAAAACCATAACGGCCAGGTAATTCGCACCAACTTCCGATGACGTTTGTATTCTCCAATCAGTCCATTGTATGCAGCATAGAGTATAAAGGGCAAAGCCAGTCCGGCAAGCGGAATATGTGTGCCCAAAAGGATATAATAAATTATTCTTCTGCTTCCGGCAGCAGCTTTTTCAGCTTCGCTTATCAGACCATCATGATTTATATCTCCAAACCGAGTTTCGCCGGCAAACAAGTGATGACAGATATAGCTGATAAAAAAAATAATGGACAAGGTAAGTGCAGAAAGCAT
Source organism: Chitinophagaceae bacterium (assembly GCA_037045195.1). Lineage (GTDB taxonomy): Bacteria > Bacteroidota > Bacteroidia > Chitinophagales > Chitinophagaceae > JJ008. The sequence goes on along the minus strand of JBAOIB010000003.1, from coordinate 258,052 downwards.
AAGATTGCGATGCAGCTTATAGTTTTTTGTTTTTACTGCAACCAATGCAGCCACAAGAAGTACTGCAACCGCAGTATTTATTATGGCATTTGCTTTTGCAAAAAGATGCGGATCAAAACCCAGATTCACTTTCAAATGCACACGACCCAAAATCATCATAGCAATAAATACAACAGCCGAAAAACTCAGGATCAGCCAATTTGCTTTTTTATCATTTCGTTTCCAAATCGGTGCCAGCATGATTATTTTTTTCTCTTTAATAAGTACATAAATAAACCTGCACCAAAAATGGTGCTTAAAAATGCAATGGCCATAATCAGCATTTTGTCACGAAAACCGCTTTTCTCATTTGGGGCTCTTTCCATTGTCAGCAGCACCAGATCTCTTGATAACTGAGCCAGCGATGATGAATCCATTCCATTGTAAAACCCACGAAGATGTCGGCTACTATCAATCAATACAAAACGATCACTATGAATAAAACTGGTATCTATTCCTTTACCATCTTCTGCAAAAATCATCATCTCCTTTATAGCGAAATCATAAATCTCCTTTTTATTACCGGTCAACAACCACCAGTTTTCGGGGTTTATCTGAAACCGGTCAGTCCATCGTTTCAATTGTTCAACAGAATCCCTTTCAGGATCTACACTAAATGATAGAAAGTGAACCAGCTTATTAGAACGGTCTCCTACTTTTTGACCATTATTAATTGACTCGGCCATGCGCTTCATGTTTTTAGTCATGGTGGGGCAGATGGTGGGGCAATGTGTAAAAAACAAATCGGCAATTACAATTTTTCCTTTCAGGCTATCCCAGGTTATGGTATCGCCCAATTGATTTTGCAATGAAATATCGGCGAGCTTGTGCCAGATGGTGTCATTAGTTTTTTTTCCCTTTTTAATCTTTTCTACTACTGTATCCCATTTGTAATGGCCCGGCATTACTAATGCCGAATTGGTTTCCTTTCTAAAAATAAGAAACGAAATTAACGGTAGCAACAAGGCAAGCAATATTCCATAAAGTGCTTTTTTATTCACGATGTTTTGCTAAATAAAAACCATCCCGCCGGAAGGCATGAGATGGTTTTGGTTAAAAAAAATTATGTTATTTCTACTCAATTCTTTCCGCCGGGCTTTATTTGATGCGTATTCGCCTTTTGCTCATATTTATGCGGATCGGTTGACTCTTTAAAATGCTTATCGTATTTGTTACGAAGATTTTTATAAGAATTACCATCGGCAATAAAGCCAATGATAAACCAGATAAATAACATCAACGGAACGACAATCGTCATTATCATATTTCTGATTTCATCGCCCAGGTGCATAAATACTGCGACAATATAAAATGCTTTTGCCAGCGAAAGAATGACCACAATGCCTTTAATCATCAATCTTTTAAAATCATCGGGCATGTGCAGAAAATGCATCAGCAAGCCGAATCCAAGTTCTATGACAGTAATTATAGACAAAATGATGGTTGTCTTAATAACCTTTTGCTTAAAGGTTCTTTCATCTTCATGCTTGGGATGAAAGGTTACTTCTTCAAATGCGGGATGTTGCATAATTATTTTTTATTTCAATAAATTATTAAATCAAATAGAAACAGAGGAATACAAATACCCAAACCAAATCTACAAAGTGCCAGTACAATCCGGCTTTTTCTATCATCAGGTAATGTCCTCTTTTTTCAAATACATCTTTCTGCGCCATCAACAACATAATGATGTTGATCACCACTCCTGAAAATACGTGGAAACCATGAAAACCGGTAATGCCATAAAAATATCCGCCAAATGCAATAGGTCCTTTTTCACGAATATGCATATCTGCTACATTCACCATTCCCCTTAATTGAGTGTCAGTCATTTTTGCCAATTCTTCCAATGAATGTGAATGGTCGTGACTTTGTACAATTTTTACCAATGCATCATGTGGTGTCGCATTCAGTGCATTTGTCAATAGCGTATTATCATGTACTAATTGTCCCCAGGGATTGCCAGCCATTGTTTGTCCAATAGCTTCAAGTTTTCCATTTGCAAAAACTATATGTTCGCCAGTAATAAGGTGATGCCACTCCCATGCCTGACAGCTAAGGAATGCTAAACCACCAATGATGGTCCATATCAACCATTTAATTACTCCTTTCTTATCATGATTGTGTCCGGCATGTACAGCCAATACCATTGTTACGGAGCTGATGATGAGTATAAATGTCATTACACTCACGAAAGCAAGTGGCAAATCGGCATGGCCGGCACCCGGAAATGCATTAAAAACCACATTGGGATCGGGCCAAAAGTTTTGACTGAAACGGATTGAGCCGTAGGAAATAAGAAACGCACCAAAGGTAAAAGCATCACTCATTAGGAAATACCACATCATAACCTTACCATACTCAAGGTTGAAGGGGCTTTTACCGCCACTCCACCAGTTGGTCTTATGTCCTTTGTAGCTTTCAGTTGTTGTTTGTGTTGACATATCTATTTATAAAAAATCAAAAATGTTATTTTCTATATTAGTTTACTATAATGAAAAATATCAATAAATAAATCCAAAGCAAATCTACAAAGTGCCAATAAGTAGCCATTAGTTCAACAGGTACTGCACTATATAGTTTTACTTTACCAACAAATGATTTGAAGAACATGATGATCAAAGCAATCACACCCCCCAAAACATGTATAGCATGTAATCCGAAGATAACATACAAAAACTGACCTGCACCTGAGCCCTTAAACCGAATATGCTGCTCGTACCACATTTGCTGAAAGCCTAGGCATTGTAAAAAAATAAATGCCGTACCCAATAGCAAGGTAATACCCATCAGCAACCGGTACTGACTCATGTTTCTATGCTTAAAAGATCTTAATGCCATTTGCAGCACAATACTACTTATGATAAGCACTGCTGTAGATACCCAAAACACTTTTGGTATATCTGCAGTGGTCCAGCCTTCTTTATTGCTTTTTACAATAAAGGCGCTGGTCAGTCCGGCAAACATCATCAACAAACTCCCAATGGCTACCCAAAGGGTGAATTTACTCGGATGTAATTTCTTCTTCCCTTCATTTGAAGAAGAAGATTTTTTAAATTCATTTATTTCCAAATCACTTACCATTTTCTTCTTTGTTTAAACCTTACTTAGCAACCAGGCCAACATCACCACCGGCAGATAGATATAACTTCCAAACATCACTTTTCTTGCTGCCGCTATATCCATTTTTTTATATAAACTAATACAGCGATACAATAAAAAAATATTGGCAAGCAGTACCAGCGATAAACCTATTATTCCTTTTACATCGTCAAAGCTGCACATTCCCATATAATAAGGTGCCACTGTAACCGGAATCATCAACAACGAATAAAGAACTGTTTGCATGGCCGTAAATTTTGTGGGCCCTTTTTCAGATGGCAGTAACTTAAACCCTGCTGCTGAATAATCTTTGTGCGCCACCCAGGCAATTGCCCAAAAATGCGGAAACTGCCAAAAGAACTGAAATGCAAATAAAATCCAGCTGCCAATTGCCAAATCGTTATTTCCTGCGGCCCATCCTATTAAACAAGGAAGTGCCCCGGGTACAGCACCTATTAACACAGCAATTGAGTTTATTTTTTTTAGTGGCGTATAAATAAACGCATACAAAAACAAACTAAAAGCTGCCAGGCCTGCGGTTAAACCATTAAAAAAATGGCCGAGAATAAAAACACCTGCGACACCTGTGATTAAAGCAAATGCCCAACCTTCTGTTACACTCATTCGTCCGGCTGCTACGGGTCGTTTTGCCGTACGTTTCATCATCGCATCCGTATCTTTCTCGGTCACCTGATTTATCGCATTAGCGCTACCAGTTACCAGCATCCCACCTGCAAAGAGCATGAGTACATACCACCATCTTTCTGAATCTGATGTGTACTCTTTTATTCCGGGTGTCAGCATAAAACTCATCACACTGCTGAACACCACCATGATACTCAGCGAAGGCTTAATCAGTAATAAATAGTCTTTTATTTTCTTCATGCCGCCTCCGCAATTATTTCAAAAAAACTACAATCAATCTATCTCCTCTTCATTGCAAATTTTAATGTTTGCTTTCGTTTTCACCTATGGGTTCGGTTTGAGGTATAAACTCTCTTCCATCCTTACCAAAATCATAAGGCCATCTGTGCACTTCAGGAATTTCTCCTTCCCAGTTACCATGTCCCGGACGTATAGGTGTTGTCCACTCAAGCGTTGTAGCACCCCATGGATTTTGTTTGGTTACTTTTCTTCCTTTGTAAATTGAATAGAAGAAGTTAAACACAAACATCAACTGTACTGCAAAAACGATAATCGTTACAACAGTTATCATTTTATCCAACTCATGAAACTGTGAGAAAGAAGCCCAACTGCTTTTATCTAAATATCTTCTGGGCATACCAGCAAAACCCTGATAGTGCATGGGCCAGAAGATAAGGTAAGCGCCAATCATGGTAATCCAGAAATGGATATAACCCAATGTATTGTTCATATAGCGGCCAAACATAACGGGGAACCAATGATAAATACCTGCAAACATGGCAAAGAATGCAGCTACACCCATTACAAGGTGAAAGTGTGCAATGTTGAACATGGTATCATGCAGATGTATATCAATAGCAGAGTTACCTAAGAAGATACCTGTCAATCCGCCGGAAATAAACATACTTACAAAACCTATTGAAAACAGACTGGCTGGCGAGAATTTGATATTTCCTCGCCATAGTGTGGTCAACCAGTTAAATACTTTAATGGATGAAGGAACGGCAATCAATAGTGTGAGTAGTGTAAATACTGACCCAAGGAAAGGATTGAGGCCAGTAACAAACATGTGGTGCGCCCACACTAAGAATGCAAGAATCGTAATAGCAAATAATGAACCCACCATTGCTGTATAGCCAAAAATAGGTTTACGAGAACTGATAGCTAAAATTTCGGAAACAATTCCCATTGCAGGCAATATGATGATATATACTTCAGGGTGACCAAGGAACCAGAATAAATGCTGGAATAAAATGGCACTTCCACCTTCGTTTGGTAAAGCCTGACCAGCAATATAAATATCACTGAGGAAGAAACTGGTGCCAAGATTACGATCAAACAACAATAAGATAGCACCAGAAAGTAATACAGGGAATGATAATACGCCAAGAATAGCAGTAAAGAGCAGTGCCCAAATGGTCAATGGCATACGAGTCATGCTCATACCCTTGGTACGCATATTTAATATTGTTGAAATGTAATTTAAACCACCTAACAAGGAGGATATAATAAACAATGCCATACTTACCAGCCACAAGTCCATACCCAATTTAGAGCCAATAGAGGCTTCGCCAAGTGCACTTAGTGGAGGATAAATTGTCCATCCACCTGCAGCCGGGCCTGTCGTAATAAATAAAGATGCCAGCATCACACAGCCTGCCATAAAGAAGAACCAGTAGGATAACATATTTAAAAAAGGTGAAGCCATATCACGTGCACCTATTTGCAATGGAATAAGGAGATTGGCATAAGTACCACTCAATCCTGCTGTAAGTACAAAAAATACCAGAATTGTTCCGTGCATTGTAATTAATGCATAATAAAATTCTGGCGAAATTTTTCCACCCTGGGCCCAATGACCAAAAAGTGTTTCCAGAAAAGGAAAACTTTGATCAGGAAAACCAAGTTGTAAACGGAACAATACAGAAAAGAAACCACCGATGATAGCCCAGAAAATACCAGTAATCAAAAATTGCTTACTGATGGTTTTGTGGTCCATACTGAAAACATATTTGGAAATAAATGTTTCCTTATGATGCCCGTGATGTTCTTCTTCATAAACATCGTGTGATGCCACTTCGGGATGCAGGTGCAATGTTGTGTCGCTCATAATCTCTTTTATTTAGGCTGCGTAGTAGCAGCGGCAATTTTTAATGAATCGGTTGCTGGTTTTGGTGCAGCAGGGTCTTTATCAGGATTGGCTACCAGGTACTGCGATTTTCTGGAGAGCATCCACATATCGTACTCCGATTGTGTAATAACCTCAATTTCACCTCGCATACCTGTATGTCCTTTTCCACACATCTGATCACAGGCAATTTCATATACAAAGTTTGGATTACCTGTTTTCTCTTTCATTTCCTTTGTTGTGTACTTTGGCGTAAACCATAATGTAGTAGGTGTACCGGGTACTGCATCCATTTTCAATCTAAAATGCGGAAGGCCTACGTTATGTATTACATCCTTTGCATTAATTACCAACTCTACAGGTTTATTTACAACTAAACGCAAAGGCTCACCGGTGGAGTACACATCATCTTTATTGTATGGGTCATCCCACAATTGACCAAGTGGATTATTAGCTGCCCCATCAATATTTTTATAATATTTTTTTCCTAAAACTTTATCCTTACCTGCATATCTAAACTCCCACTTAAACTGGCTACCGGTTATTTCTACTATGGTAGCTCCCTTTGGAGGTGCGCCAGTTATTTTAAACCAGTAAAAAATTCCAAAACCCACCAATATAGAAAGTGTGATGGCTGGAATAACGGTCCAGATAACTTCCAGTTTGTTATTGTGCGGATAATAATATGCCTGCCTGTTGTCTGATTCCTGATACTTATAGCAGAACCAGAAAAGTGCAATTTGCGTAAGCAAAAACACAACGAAGGTAATAGCAAGCGTAATGTAGATTAGCCGATCAATTAATACACCATGATCCGAGGCGGGAGTACCTAAAATTTTTCCCCTCAGCATTTCGTTGCAATAATAAACACCAATAAGACCAACAATTAAAAATACCAACAACATAAATCCATTAATCTTATTGGTTTGCTTTCTTGCCTTCTCTTCACCACGAAGTATAGCCACGTATTCGCTTGCCTTGGCAATCTGAAAGGTTATCAGAAAACCCAGTACTAAAATGGCGATTATAAAAAATGATTGCATATCTTATTTTCTAAATTCCGGTTAATAAAAATTCAATTTCCTTTTTTCATCAGGTGTGATGAATCACACTTTCTTTTAAAAACGGATGATTTTTTGCTATCAATGGATACTTGCTTAATGATTTTCCTGTTACATATAATATCAATCCTATAAATCCTAATGCAATAGCAAAATCATAGATAATCAAAGGTACATGACCCGGTGATGGGCCAGGGAATACCATTTGAAAGAAATCAAGCCAATGTCCGAATATTATAAGAACTGACATAAATGTAAGTGTTGCATAATTTCGCTTCGAATTTCTTGTCATCAGTATCAATAGTGGCGCAAGGAAATTAATCAGGAACATCAACCAGAATACACCGCCATAGATACCATACAATCTGGGCTTGAAATAAGTCGTCTCCTCGGGAATATTTGCATACCAAGTGAGCATAAACTGTGAGAACCACAAATAGGTCCAGAAAACAGAAAATGCAAACATGATAATTCCCATTTCATGCAAATGCTCTTTGTTGGTTAACTCCAGATAATTATTATTCTTTAGATAGATAATAAACAATGTAATCAATGCGACACCCGATACCCAGGTACTTGCAAATGTGTACCAGCTATACATCGTACTGAACCAGTGTGCATCAATACTCATCAGCCAAAGCCAGGGTATAGAGGACATAACGGTAAGTGCAAACACAATCATATAAATGGCAGACCAAACCGTAGTGTTCCAAACAAATTTTTTCCCTTCTGCGTTTGATTTCAATGGTGCATTATCCAGTTTGCGTGAAAGCTTTCTCATTTTCCATCCTAAGAAAGACCAGAGACCAACAGCTAAAACAGAAGTAACTACATAAAATCCTTTATTTAAAAAGCCCTTTTTGAAATTAAGTATTGTATCATGCTTTACATGCTCGGCATCTGTCCAATGATAAATAGTATGATTATCTCCAAATACAATAGAAAATAAAATAGCTAAAGTAAGTACTCCTATTACAGGTACTACTGCTGATACTGCTTCGGCAACTCTGATAAAAGATAACTGCCATCCACCCCATGTCAATGTAGTGGCGCAAATAAAAAACATAGCTGCATTTACAATCAATAAAAAGTAAACACTGTTTTGCAACAGGCTGGCCCAAAAACGGGCATCATGCAGTTTCTTTTCTTCTGCAGAGCCACCACCTCCATGGGTAGTAATGTAAAGGCCTACGATCGCCAGTATCCCTAGCGCCATCAGCGCCATTGCTACTGTGTTGTATCTTTTTGGAACTTCAAACTTTTCCCTTAGTGTCATCAGTGTTCTTTTATAATTACTACAAAATTATTTTCCTGTCGCAGGTGTAGTTGCCGCAGTGCTATCCGTTTTTGCAGGTGCGGCTGCACCTCCTGTTACGCCTTGTTTCATTTTAATAAATGCAATAACCTCCCATCTTTGTTTTACACTCAGCTGTGAAGCATAACTACCCATCATATTTCTTCCATAAGTTACAGAATGATACATAGTTCCTTCCGCCATGTTTTTCATTGCATCATCCATAAAGTTTTTTGGTGCTGATGGAAAAGGGCCATCGCCACCTTTCCAAAGCGGTCCGTTTCCATCCAGTTTACTGCCATGACAAATACCGCAATTTATTAAATACAATCTATCAGCTTCGGGCATATTAATGGAATCAACATTCAGCGGATTTTTTACCGATGCAGAATTGTTATAGCCCTCAGCGTCGTTTTTGTAAGGATAAATCCAAAGCATATCTCCACGAGCAATTGTCCCATTTACAGGCATGTGATTATAAAATATTTTTTTACCGGCTACATTGGTATCATTTGTAAACTTGTTAGAGTCAAGTCCGGTATAAGTTTCATAGGCACGGCTATAAGTCATATCAGGCATATAAGTACGTCCGGGGCTACGCCTGGTTTTGTTACAGCTTACAACAGCTGTTATTCCCGCTACACCTATTGCTATTATAAAAAATCTTTTCATCATCAATTGTTATTAAATTATCAATTGGCAACTGCCGCCTTTTTTTCAAATGTCTTGGTATCCTTATCATATCTTCCAATCCACCATCCGGTTTCTTTGTTCATCACCTGAACATCGGTAGCACCTACGCTTTGCAAAAAACTGATGGCTTCTGCTTCATTAGTTTTTGAAGTACATTCTATTGCCATTACAAAAGTATCATCAGTAGAACGAGGGTTGAAATGATCTTTCTTTACAAAGGGTGCCAGCTGGCACAAGTAACAAAAGGTAAGTACCATTCCTATCGCAGAAAAAAGAACCGTCAACTCAAATGCAATGGGGATCCAGGCAGGTAAGGCAAAATATGGTTTACCGCCAAAATTAATCTGCCAGTCGACCGTAAGTGCCCAGGTAATAAAACCTACTGCAGTAGTAGTACCGGCAATACCAAAAATAAAACCGGCTGTATGCAGACTGGTATCACGCAATCCCAAAGCTTTATCCAACCCATGAATGGGGAATGGCGTAAATACGTCGTGGATTTTATATCCCGCACGTCTTGTCTTTTTTACGGCAGGAAACAACACTTCCTCATCGTAAAAATTTCCAACAATAAATTTTTTAACTCCCATATCTTATTTTATTCGGGTGAACATTACACCCATTTCAATATTTTAATATTAATGATGACCGTGCAATTGCTCGTCCGCAAACTGCATAGTTGATTCGGCTTCAATACCCGACATTTTCTCTTTATAATTATCACCACTACGTTTCAATATATGCTTGATTTCTGCTATGGCAATTACAGGGAAAAACTTAGAGAACAAGAAATAACAGGTAAAGAACAATCCAAATGTTCCTACATAAAATCCAACCTCCCATAATGAAGGTGAATAATAGGTACTCCAGGAACTGGGCAGGTAATCACGATATATTGATGTTACGATGATTACAAAACGCTCAAACCACATACCTACGTTTACCAGTATTGACATAAAGAATGTAACCGTCAGATTTCTTCTCATTTTCTTGGACCAAAAAATTTGAGGTGCGGCCACATTACAAAACATCATTATAAAATAACTCCAGCCATAGGGACTCATGATATTTACCCTGTTTTCCATGAAGGCAAAATTTTCATACGGGCTGGCACTATACCATGCAATAAATAATTCGGTGAGATAGGCTATACCTACAATTGAACCGGTAAGAATAATTACCTTATTCATCACTTCAATATGTTCAATGGTGATATAATCTTCCAATGCCAAAACTTTACGTGTTACCAGCAAAAGTGTTTGCACCATTGCAAATCCTGAGAAGATAGCTCCTGCTACAAAGTAAGGTGGGAAGATGGTCGTATGCCAACCGGGAATTACGGATGTGGCAAAGTCAAATGATACGATTGTATGTACCGAAAGTACCAGCGGTGTACTCAATCCAGCCAATACCAGAGACAGTGCTTCGTGACGTTGCCAGTGCTTTGTACTACCTGTCCAACCAAAGGATACAATACCATAAAATAATTTTCTCCATTTTGCTTTTGCTCTGTCACGTAGTGTAGCCAGATCTGGTATAAGACCTGAGTACCAGAATAAAAGTGAAACGGTAAAGTAAGTTGAAATCGCAAATACGTCCCAAAGTAGTGGAGAGTTAAAGTTGACCCATAGTGGACCTCTTGTATTGGGATATGGCATTACAAAAAACGCATCCCACACACGACCCATATGCCAGATGGGGAACTGGCCTGCACAAATAACGGCAAATATGGTCATTGCTTCTGCCGCACGGTTTACACCAGTACGCCAACCCTGACGGAAAAGCAACAGGATTGCTGAGATTAGAGTTCCGGCATGACCGATACCTACCCACCATACAAAGTTGGTGATATCCCATCCCCAGCCGATAGTTTTATTCAGGTTCCACTGACCTACACCATATGTAACCTCCATAACCACGGAAACAATTCCAAAAATCAAAAGAACGACTGAAATTAAAAATCCAATCCACCAAAGTTTAGAAGGGTTGGCTTCCACCGGACGACAGATGTCTTCCGTTATCTGGTGATAATCTTTGTTGCCATCCACCAGTGGTGGCCTTACCTGTGATTCGTATCTGAGTAATGACATAGTTTGTTTCGCTTTTAGCTTACATCCTCAACTTGTGATAATAGTTTATTAAAAAATCAATTTCATTTAATGTTCTTCTTTTGTTTCATGCCCACTTTTGTCTTCATGGCTTTCATGCGCTTTGATATACTCATAATTTGCTCCCTCTTTTTCCCACTTCTCATCTTTCTCATCTGTATTTCTCACTTTGGCCAGATAGGTTACATTAGGCAAAACGTGCAATGATTCCAACACATCAAAACAACGATGTTTATTATTAGCCCGCACCATTGCTACATCACTTGTTTTATCATGCGAGTTGCCAAATACAATTGCATGAGTAGGGCAAGCTGTCTGGCAGGCTGTTTTAGCATCATTGCCTCCCAATACCCTGTTTTCCTTTTTAGCAGTGAGCTTAGCAGACTGTAATCGTTGTACACAGAAAGAACATTTTTCTATCACACCTCTGGATCTTACAGTTACATCAGGATTCAATACCATGCGGGTAAGGTCTTCATTCATCTGGAATACTACATCATCCAGCTTACCTACTATTTGTTGATCCTGATTATGCTTGAAGCTATCTGCACCGGTATAATCAGCCCAGTTGAAACGACGTACTTTATACGGACAGTTGTTGGCACAATATCTTGTACCAATACAACGGTTATATGTCATTTGATTTAATCCTTCCGAACTGTGATTGGTAGCAGCTACCGGACAAACATTCTCGCAAGGAGCATTATCGCAGTGCTGACACATCATCGGTTGAAAAACAACACCTTTTACATGGTCAGGATTTTTTTCATCTGTAATAAAATAACGATCAATACGCAACCAGTGCATATCGTGGAATCGCATTACTTCACGTTTACCTACTACCGGTACATTATTTTCGGCATGACAGGCTACTACACAGGCATTACAACCTGTACAACTGTTCATATCCACCGTCATACCCCATTTTATTTCATGGCTTCTGGTATTAGGATCGGGAAACAGCGTTGCATTAGCTCTATAATCGTGATTGGCATTTTTATAAAATGCATTCTGCAATTCTTCAGAATAATCGGGAAGTACCATTGGCATTGCCTTAAAGGATGCCAGCGTGGTTTCTCTTACTACTTCTTTACGGTCTTCATAAGAGTTATGTTTTTGCATTTGTGCAATCTTATAGCTCTTATGCTGATTGGTTGCTTTTGCGCCTGTAGCAAAGTAGTTTACTGTTGTTCCGTTATAGCTTGTAAAAGGATAGGCATTTTTACCTACACCTGCAGAAGCCCTGCCAAATGATTTACTTCTTCCATAACCAACGGCAACGGCAATAGTATTGGCGTTAAAGCCGGGGAATACTAAAACAGGAAGTACTAACTCTTTATTACCAACGGTTAATTTGATTGTAGGCTTTTCTGGATAATAATTATAATCATTACCCGAATAATTGATGCCCAGTTCTTTTGCTTTTGCAGTAGAAATCATGGCATAGTTATCCCAGGTTGCTTTTGATACAGGATCTGGCAACTCTTGTAGCCAGGGGTTGCCCGCTTGTGAACCAGTACCTATTGAAACTTTTTGATAAAGCACTAATTCATCGCCGGTAGATTTTGGATAGCCACTGATTGCCGTAGTTGCATCAGCAACAGCGCCTCCGTTGTACGAACCGGCACCTTTGGCTGCAGCCGCATCTTCTTTAACGCCATCCTGCAGTGCTGTATTAAAAGCATCTTCTGAGCCTAAAACGCCTGTCCAGTATGTTTTTAAATAATCTTCGTAATTCGTTGCTTTAGCACTCCACAATAAAAGTGAAGTTTGGTAAGGTCTTGTTTTAAACAGCGGATAAATAGTTGGCTGAATAAAACTTACAGAGCCTTTTGTACGTTCAGCATCTCCCCAGCTTTCTAAAAAGTGATGATTAGGAATTACGTATTCGCAGAGTTCAGTTGTTTCGTCCATTCTTTCGCCAAACGAAACAGTTACTTTCACTTTTTTCAATGCTGCTTTAAATTTATCAGCATCATACCAGGTATAAGCAGGGTTGGCACCATGTATCAGCAGCGTGCGCACCGTTCCTGCATCTATATCAGCAATTAATTGAGTCAGATCTCCATCAATACCCTGACGGTAATTTACAGGAGCTGCCCAGTTTATTGTTGTTCCAAATGCGCCAATTGTATTATTAATAGCATTAACAATTACCTGTACATTTTTATCATTACTGCCACTTACTACTAATGCCTCACCTTTATGTGCCAGCAAATCAGCAGCAGCTTTTTTTATTCCAGCACTTAAATCAGCACTCAAACCTGTCGCTTCGGTACCGCTAACTGCATTTAATAATGCTAAAGTAACAGCAGCAGCTTCAGATGGCTTATGCGTAAACCTTTCATCAGCATTGGCACCTGTCATACTTAAGAAACTTTCAAACTGATAGTGCCTGCTCATAACAGGATTTTTCTCGTCAATTTTTCTTTGCTTGGCATAACCTGAGGAAAATTCTACAGGACTAAGCCATGTACCTAAAAAATCGGCACCCAAGCTTACAATAACTTTGGCTGTACCAAAATCGTAAGAAGGAATACTTTTTCCAAATCCAGAGGCTTCATTAGCCAGCAACATTCCGCTATAAGAAACACCATCGTATTGAATATGTTTCAATCCGGGAAACTCACTGATAAGTTTTTTGGTTGAAGGAGAAACAATAGTAGAAGTAAGTAAAACCGTTGTGCCACCGGCTGCTTTAATTGCATCGCCAATCATTTTATCCATTTGTTCAAAAGAACTTTCTGAATATTTTCCTTCTTTTGATTTTTTCAAAGGAAACCGAAGGCGATAAGTATCATATAAATCTAATACACTTGCCTGTGCTCTTGAAGAAGAACCGCCACCTGTCCACTGGCATTTATCGTTACCTTCCAGTTTGATGGGGCGCCCGTCTCTTACTTTAGCAACAACCGGCACAATGTCGCCATCCTGCACATACGTTGTAGCATAATATTTCGCCTCGCCAGGGATAATATCTGCTGATGGTTTATCGGCATAAGGAATTGACTTACGTACCGGAGTTTTACAACTTGCAGCAAGAGTTGCAGCAGCGGTACTAAAACCGAGGTACTTTAAAAAGTCTCTACGCGGAGCTTTTGCATCAATGAGTTTTTCATCATCAAATCCTTCAAAAGGAAGTTCCTCCTGAAATTCATCATTCGTAAACTTTTTTGCCTCTTCCGGGTTTGTTTCCTCGCCGAAATGTTGCCAGTATTTATTACTCATACTTCCTAAATCCCTTAAGGGACTTTTAGACTCCGGATTTTTAATCGCCGATTTCTTTTTGTGAAACCTGCCTGCCGGAAATGATTAAAAAAATATTTCAAAATCCATCAACCAGTTGCTCTTTTCAGAACAGTACGATTTAGTAATGACATTTCTGACATTCCAAACCGCCAATCGTTTTTACAGTTACACTGTCCAATTTTTTATTCTTAATATCATTATGGAACTTCTCGTATATGCTGTAAAATTTATTGCCGGTACTATCGTAGTTGAAATTTACTTTGGTTTCGCGGTGGCAGTTTACACACCAGCCCATGCTTAATTCAGAAACCTGCTTTACCTCATCCATCGCGGTTATTTCTCCATGGCAGGTTTGACATTGTACTTTACCTGCATTTACGTGTTGTGAGTGATTGAAATAAACATGATCGGGCAGGTTGTGAATTTTTACCCACTCAATAGGTGTTGCTTTTGAAGGATCCCAGGTAGCAGGGCTTTGTGGATTGAATCCGGCAGCTTTATACAGCTTTGCTATCTCTTCGGTACCATTTATCTCTTCCCCATTTTCTTTATACAGTTTGGGCCCTTTGGTATATTCATTTACTGCTTTATGGCAGTTCATACAAATATTAACCGAAGGTATTCCGGCCGTTTTACTTTCCCATGCAGAACCATGGCAGTATAAGCAGTTAATCTGATTGATTCCAGCATGCACTTTATGAGAATAATAAATTGGCTGAACAGGTTCGTAATTTTTTTGATTTCCCAAACCAATAGCTCCTTTTGAAACAAAATAACCCAACCCTACAAAGCCGAGTAAAACAATCATTGCTATATATACTTTATTACGATAGAAAGGAACCGGATCAGGACGCTGAATACCTTCTGCATCATCACTCATTTTTTTCAGGTTACTGTTTACCTGCATTAATATAAGTGTGATGATGGCAAGTATTAAAGCGATAATACCAAAGATGACACCATTGTTATTTCCTTTGGGTGCTTCTACTGGACCGCCGCCATCACCCGTTGTAGGTGCAGCTACGGGTGTACTGGTATATTTAATAATTGCTTCTAAGTCTTTTTCAGGTAGCGCATCTACACTAAACTCAGTCATTACACTACCGCCAAATTTTGTTTTTAAATCCTGATAATGCTTATCGGTAACAACTAGTTTGTTTACATTTCTTACCCAATGAGAAATTTTTGCAAGGTCGCCACCATAGGGTTCGGCATCCAAAATTCCCCGCAGCTTTGGACCTGCTAAATCTTTATCCAATGCATGGCAACTGGCACATTTGCTCATAAAGAGCGCCTTACCATCCTGTGCCGATACAATATTTAAAGCAGAAAAAACACAAAAGAGCAACGCTAACAAGGTCAGTCTTTGGCTGATTGGTTTACAAGGAATCATAATCACTAAATAATAACTGAAGAATGTGGATAAAATCCGATCAATCGGGGCAAATGTAAGCCAGTAAGGTTATAAAAAAACAGCCTCTTTAACTTTTTTTTGGCTTGCTACCAGCTTGCATTTCAGGATAGTTATAAAATTTTAGACAGAACAGCATTTTTTGTGTCATATTTTGGTAAACAAACGTATTTTAAGTCCTACATTTTTCCTGCTTTTAATCTCCTGTTGCAGTTTTTTCCTGACTTTTGCCACTCCACAAATCGGCTTAAACAAATAGCTCCGGATTAATAATATGTTTGAAAAATTACAACAAAAATGGAAGGTTTCGGGGCCAAGGCTGGCATTAATAATTGCCACTTTTGCAATTGGAGGTAGCCTTACAGGTTATGTAGGCAAAAAAATTATGAACTTGCTTTCAATACAGCAAGATTGGCTTTGGGCTATTGTTTATATATTGATAATCACAATTTTATGGCCTATAGCTGTGTTGGTTGTCAGTATTTTTTTTGGCCAATTTCGCTTTTTTCAAAAGTATATTCAAAAGATTGGAAACAAAATTTGGGGAGGAAGAAGAACTAATGGTGTATAATGTATCATTTTGAACCAATTTGTTAAAAAAACTATGCTTTTTCATCAAAAAATTGCTGTTTTTGCCTCAGGAGCAGGATCAAATGCCCAAAAAATCATTGAATTTTTTAGTGGAAAGCAGATTTCAGTGACTTTAGTTGTAAGCAATAATCCAAAATCCGGAGTATTGGAAATTGCCAGAAAACATCAAATAGCTACTCTGTTGATAGAAAAAGAACAATTTTTCAAAGGCAATGCTTATGTTGATGAATTGAAAGAAGCGGGAGTACAGTTTATCGTATTGGCTGGTTTTCTTTGGAAAATACCACCTGCACTTATCCAGGCATTTCCTCATTGCATTATTAATATACATCCTGCCCTGCTTCCAAAATATGGTGGCAAAGGAATGTATGGGCATCTTGTACATGAAGCTGTTATCAAAAACAGGGAAAAAGAAAGCGGCATAACTATCCATTATGTTGATGAAGTTTATGATCATGGTAAAATAATTTTTCAGGCCACCTGCCCGGTATTATCCGATGATGATGCAGCATCATTAGCCAATCGAATTCATTTATTGGAACATGAGTATTATCCACAAATCATAAAAGAGTTGCTTCACAATTCTAAGTAACTTTCTTCCCTTAATTATTTTTGATATGAAAAGACTAATACTTTTTGTCGTTGTCTTATCTTATAGTGTTTCATTAATTGCACAAAGTACAAATCTTCAGAAACAACAACTATTTCAGGTATTACAAAATGTGAAACCTGAAGCTGCCGGTTTTTCTACCGAAAGGTTAAAACGCATTGATAAAAATATAAATGACTGGATAGCCGATGGCAGGCTCAATGGTGCAGTTGCATTAATTGTACACGACGGAAAAATTGTTTATCATAAAGCATTTGGTTATGATGATTTAGAAAAAACAAAAACCATTCATACTGATAATATTTATCGTATAGCATCGCAAACCAAGGCCATTACCAGTGTAGCTATTATGATGTTGTATGAAGAAGGAAAGTTTTTGCTTGACGATCCGGTGAGTCGCTATATACCTGAATTTAAAAAGCAACAGGTATTGGATAAGTTTAATGCTGCCGACAGCAGTTATACAACTGTGCCTGCAAAGTCGGAAGTAACCATTCGACAACTTCTTACACATACATCCGGTATCAGCTATCCGCAAATAGGATCTGATGCAGCCAATGCCATTTATGGCAAAGCAGGATTAATGGCAGGAATAGGAGTGGGCAATCATCGTTCATTGGAGCAAGATGTAAAAACCATTGCACGATTACCGTTGATGCATCAGCCGGGTGAAAAATTTACTTATGGCTTCAATGTTGATATTCTGGGTTATCTGGTAGAATATTTTTCGGGAGAAAAGCTGGATCAGTTTTTCCAGAAAAGAATTTTTGAACCATTGGGAATGGTTGATACTTATTTTTATTTGCCGCCATCAAAGCAAAACAGACTTGTTTCATTATTTATTGAAAAAGATAAAAAACTGGAAAAATCAGGAGCTGAGATAGACTTTAATGGAAACGTTGATATTGATTATCCTAAAACTGCCGGTAATTATTTTTCTGGCGGCGGTGGCCTTTCTTCAACATCAAAAGATTATGCAATTTTTCTACAAATGATATTGAATGGGGGCATCTATAATGGCAAACGATTATTGGCCCACAATACTGTTCGTATGATGACCATGAACCAGATAGGCAATATAAATTTAGGAGCCAATAAATTTGGTTTGGGTTTTCAGATTACAACCGAAAAAGGAAGTAGTCTTTTGCCAACACCTGAAGGTGTATTTGAATGGGGTGGGGCTTTTGCCACTACATACTGGGCCGATCCCAAAGAAAAACTGATTGGAATTTTTTACAGGCAGCTTTGGGGTTCCACTATTGGTGAAATTGCAAATAAGTTCAAAGTACTTGTTTATAGTGCCTTGAAAGACTAACGGCCAAGACTTTATATTCCCTTTTGCATTTTCTTTTGTTACTTGCCGCTTCTTGAAGTTTGTATTTTCCATATTAACTGCATTAGCCCTGCTGGTATCGGGCACTGTATCTGCACAACTTTATAAAATAAAAGGAACCGTGTACGACAGTACCCGCAATTTTCCAATGGAAGCAGTAAGTGTACTCAGCTCTTCGGGTACAGGCACTATTACCAATAGCGACGGTCAGTACGAAATAGAAGTTAAAGAGAAAGACTCCATTTGGTTTAGCTACCTGAATAAACCCACAAAAAAATTTGCTGTATTAAAAATTGCCAATCCTTTTGCCTTTGACATTTCAATACAGGTAAGCGTTCAGGTAATGAAAGAAGTGCAAGTACTTCCTAGAAGCTATAAATTAGATTCTATTCGCAACCGGGAAGATTATGCTAAAATTTTCAACTTTCAGAAACCAAAACTAAAGCCTTCAATATCTGGCATGGGAGTGGGGTTTGATTTAGATGAAATCATTAATATGTTTCGGGTAAGACGAAACAAGAGTATGCTTGCCTTTAAAGAGCGGCTGCTGAATGAAGAAAGAGAAAAAGCGGTCGATCATCGCTTCAATAAAGCACTGGTGCGGCGGCTTACTATGCTCAAAGGAAATGAGTTGGATAGTTTTATGTTGCTTTACAGACCGTCATACCAATTTACAATGGGCAGCACCGACTATGATTTTCAACAATACATTAAAACAGCCTTTTATCGTTTCAGAAGGGGATTGACACCTCAAGAGATTTATAGAAAAGAAGAAGAATAACTCCTGAACTTCTGTATCAGTCTCCGTTTCAATCTTATATTTTTCGTTTTTTGAAAGGGCATTGGAATATTAAATTTGTACCAACATCCTACTTCTATGCGTTTGCAAATAGCTGCATCCATCTCCACTTAGAATATTTATATTTATGTTCTTTTTCCACATGACGTTTTAACAAATTAGTTGTTCTTTTTTGTTTCATAAATTATCAATAGTTCTTAATCCTAAAATTGAACGAAAATGAAAAAAAATTTGCTCGTTTTAATTTCCATGATTTTCTTTCAACATACTTTTTCACAAACTACGCCTCGTTCTTTTATTAAAGACAGTCTGGATGAATACATAACCACCGCCATGAAAAACTGGCAAATACCCGGTGTAGCAGTATGTATTATTAAGAATGGGAAAGTAGAAACAATGAAAGGATATGGTGTAAAAGAAATGGGTACTACTGATAGTGTGGATGTAAACACACTGTTTATGATAGGCAGTAACACAAAAGCATTTACCGGAACAGCGTTGGCTATGCTGGATGCCGATAAAAAATTATCATTAGATGATAAAGTACAAAAATGGTTGCCCGATTTTAAACTGTACGATCCCTGGGTGGCCAAAGAAGCCAATATTCGTGACCTGCTCTGCCATCGTTTAGGATTTGAAACCTTTCAGGGAGATTTTATGTATTTCGATTCTGACCTTTCTGCAGCCGAAGTAAGAGAGAAAATGGGAAAACTAAAACCCATGTATAGTTTTAGAAGTAAATGGGGTTATACCAATTCAGCATTTCTGACAGCCGGAGAAATTATTCCAAAAGCAACCGGAAAAACATGGGCACAGTTTATTACCGATAGTATCCTCAAGCCACTGGGTATGAACAATAGTCTTGCACTATCAAAAGACATATCTGCTGCACCCAACAAAAGTGCAGCGCATACTGTAGTGCTGGGCGAACTGAAAAAAATTCCTTATGGCAATATAGATAATCTGGCTCCTGCCGGCAGTATGTCTTCATCGGTAAATGATATGAGCAAATGGGTAATGATGCTGTTGGATAACGGCATGCTGGAAGGTAAGCGAATCATTCCGGTTGAAGCAATTTATCAAACGAGATTGCCACACTCCATTATGGGCAATGGTGGTCATCTGTTTAATAAAGCACATTTTGCACTATATGGACTGGGCTGGATGCTGCAAGAGTATGCAGGCAGAAAAATTGTGAGCCATACAGGCGGAGTCAATGGTTTTGTAACCAGTGTATGCCTGATACCTGAAGAAAAAACAGGCATTATCGTATTCACAAATACAGATGCAAACAGCCTATACGACGCACTGCGCAATGAAATTGAGGATGCCTGCCTGGGGCTTCCATTTCGCAACTACAGCAAGGTTTATTTAGATTATCAAAAAGCAAATGAAGCTGCTGCTGAAAAAGAATACAAATCAAGCCGCGACAGTATTGCACTTAAGTTGCCAACAGCTTTACCCATTGCAGCCTATACAGGCGAATACGTACATTCTGTATATGGAAAAATGAATATTAAAAATGAAAACGGGGAATTAATAATGCGTTTTGAACACCATCATGGCAGATATGCCACGTTAGAACCATTGGGCGGCAATCGTTTTTATTGTACTTATAACGATCCTCTTTATGGCAAACAAAAATTACAATTTACTGTTAAAGGAAATAAAGTAAAAGCGCTGACCGTTACCGTTTCCGATTTTGTGGAGTTTACTCCTTATGAGTTTATTAAAGTAAAATAACATGACTCAAAAAAACTTTGATTTTTTTATATCGTCAATTCGTAAAGTATTTTTAATATTTCTGCTAACGCATGTCGTATTGACGAATGGATACGGACAATCTTTTTCAAAAGAAGAAATAAACAGATGGCAGCAGCAGGCTCAAAGTGTAACCATTATACGTGATGAAATGGGCATACCGCATATTTACGGCAAAACCGATGCAGATGCAGTGTTCGGATTACTATATGTACAATGTGAAGATGATTTTAAACGAGTAGAGATGAATTATATTGAGAAGCTGGGCAGAATAAGTGAAGTAAACGGCGCATCCGCATTATACAGCGACCTGCTCAACCGAATGGTTATATGTACCGATGATGCAAAAAAAGATTATAACAATGCACCGCAATGGATGAAAAAACTTTGCAGGGCATTTGCAGATGCTGTTAATTTTTATTTATACAAGCATCCAGAAACCAGACCTGCTTTACTTACACGATTTGAACCCTGGTTTCCTTTTTTGTGGACTGATGGAAGCATTGGCGCTATCAACACAGCTGGGCTTTCTGAATCGGATCTTAAAAATATTTATGACTCAAACGGTGCTAAAAATTCAGCATTGCGTCTAAATGTTTCTGAAGATAAAATTACCGAAGAACAACTCACCGGATCCAACGGATTTGCCTTTGCGCCCAAAATAACCGAGAGCGGAAACTCTATTCTTTATATCAATCCACATGTAACATTTTATTTCCGACCCGAAGTGCATGTAGTAAGCGAAGAAGGCCTAAATGTATATGGCGCAGTTACCTGGGGTCAATTTTTTGTATATCAGGGCTTCAATGAATTTTGTGGCTGGATGCACACCAGCAGCGCAGTAGATGCCGCCGATAGTTATATTGAAAAAATTTCAAAGACAAACAAAGGATACGTTTATGAATATGAAGGCAAACAAAGGAAAGTAAGAGAAGAAAAAATATTGCTGAGATATAAAGAAGGTGATGATGTAAAAACAAAATCATTTAATGTACTCTACACCCATCATGGGCCGGTGATGGCTTTTAAAAATAGTGAATGGTTAAGCGTAAGAGCTGACAATCAGATAACAGAAGGGCTTACACAAAGCTGGCTGCGCAATAAAGCGAACAGTTTTTCTGATTTTAAAAAAACACTGGATTTAAAAGGAAATATTTCTAACAACACTGTTTATGCAGATGCTGCCGGCAATATTGCTTACTGGCATGGCAATCGTATTCCCATACGAGATACAAACTATAATTGGAACAAACCTGTTGATGGAACAATTGCAGCTACCGAATGGAAAGGCTATTATTCTATTGATAAAATTATTCAAAGCATAAATCCGGAAAATGGCTGGCTGCAAAACTGCAATTCAACACCTTTTACAGTAGCAGGAAAAAACAGTCCTGATAAAAAAAATTATCCCAACTACATGGCTCCCGATGGCGAAAATTTCAGGGGCATCAATGCCGTAAGAACGCTCGGCGAAACAAAAAAATACAATCTTGATAAAGTAATAAAAGCAGGATATGATACCCGGCTGGCAGCTTTTGAAGTTTTGGTACCATCGCTTGTAAAAGCATTTGAAACCAGTGTAAAATATCCTGATACTTTATATGCATTGCTTGTAGGGCCGGTTACCGTTTTAAAACATTGGGATGAGCGCAGCAGTGAAAACTCCATTGCAACTACACTGGCCGTAGAGTGGGGTGAGCGGTTGCTGCAAAAAATAATAGCTGTAAAAACGCAAGATGAAGATCAGGTAAGCAAAACAAAATGGTTTGCTGCAAATGCAAAGCCGGATGAGCTGCTCATGCCCTTACTAGAAACGATAAATGATTTGAAAAAAAGATTTGGCCGTTGGCAAATGGGCTGGGGGCAAATCAATCGCTTTCAAAGGATCTCTTCAGATATTGAAAATAAATTTGACGATAACCAACCCAGTTTTCCGGTAGGTTTTGTTTCATCAATGTGGGGCATGTTGCCATCTTATAACAGCAAAATATTTGCAGGCACACAAAAACGATATGGCATACATGGCAATAGTTTTATCTGTGCTGTAGAATTTGGCAAAAAATTAAAAGCAAAAGCATTGCTCGCTGGTGGCGAAAGTGGTAATGTAAACTCTCCTCATTTCTTTAACCAGGGAAAAGCATACAGCAAAGGCATATTTCGTGATGTTTGGTTTTACAAAGAAGATGTTGTGAAGCATATCGAAAAGAACTTATCGGCCCGGAGAATAATTTCCCAAAATCAGCTTATTTTCATTTTTAAAACCAACAAATGAAAAAGCTAATACCTTTTCTCATTGTTCTACTGCTTTCCTGTAAGGGAAAAAATAATAACAGCACAGCTTCGAAAACATTAGACACTTATTTTACCGCCCAGCAAAACCTATTTCATTTTAACGGTAATGTGCTTGTTGCAGAAAAAGGGGAAATAATTTTTCAAAAGTCTTATGGATTTGCTGATTACAAAAAAGAAAGACTTTTAAATGATAGTTCTGTATTCGAACTGGCATCAGTAAGTAAGCAATTTACTGCTACGGCTATTTTACTATTAAAAGACAGAGGAAAATTAAAACTTACCGATTCATTGCGATACTATTTTCCCGAATTGCCCTATTACAATATTACGCTTCAACAAATGCTGACACATGTATCAGGCCTGCCTGATTATGAAAGTGCAATGACAGGAAAATGGAATCCTGATAAAGTTGCCTTTAATGCTGATATGATTGCTTTTTTGGCGAATGAAAAACCACCGGTTTATTTTGCACCGGGTGCTAAATGGCTATACAGTAACACTGCTTATGCGATATTGGCTACCATTGTAGAAAAAGTATCGGGTCAGACTTTTGCAGCCTTTCTTGCAAAAAACATTTTTGAACCATTAGGCATGACGCATAGTCGTGTTTACAACACTCGAACGATCTACAAGTGATACTATAGCCAATTATGCTTATGGTTATGTTTTTGATGATAAACAAAAAAAATACCTACTACCTGATAGTGTACCCGATCTTCGTTTTGTATATTATTTAGACGGCATTCAAGGGGATGGTATCGTAAACTCCACTACCGGCGATCTGTTGAAATGGGATAGGGCAATCAATAATCATAGTGTATTATCCGAGGAAAGCCAAAAGGCAATGATAACTGGGCAGTCTATTATAGACACGGTCCGCAATTACAGATATGGATATGGCTTGTTCGTAGAAAAAAATGAATTGGGAAATATTATTTCTCATTCGGGTGGATGGCCGGGTTATACCACCATGCTCACTCGTAATATTGATAAAGATATTACCATTATCATACTTTCTAATAATGAATCACACACAGGAGGCATGTCTATAGCAGTGCAGCATATCCTGGCCGGAAATCCTGTAGAAATGCCAACTACGCACAAAGCCATATTGCTTGACTCAAACGCCTTAGAAATTTTTACCGGAGTATATAAAGCAAACAATGAGCTAGCCATTGAAAGACGAGGGACTCAATTGTTCAGGGTTTTACCCAATGGTGCTGCCGCTGCGCTTTCACCCGAGTCGCCCACACATTTTTTTTATGATGATGGCAGCGACAGGCAAATTCAATTTGAAATGGATAGCAATAATAAAGTAAGAAAAGCATGGGTTATTGCTTTTGGCGTAAAAACAGAACTGATTAAACAGTAGTCATTTAATTGAAGAATTATATGCCTCTTTTTTTATAATAATAATTGAAATATATTCAAACAGCAAAATATAATTCAAAAGCCCCTTAACCAAACAAAATGAAAAAATCCATATTGGCGATATTATTGATTTTTTTTAATATGTATTTATTTGCTCAACCTTCCAATTTTATTATTGATAAGGAAGGCATATTTAATACAGAAGAAATAAAACAAATTGACAGTGTTCTACAAGCCGGTTATAAGCTAACCGGAAATTTTATTGGAATTTATACTGATACTGCGGATGTTTCAATTGAAAGCTTTGGAGAAAAAGTAGTTACCCTCTTTCGTACTTCCATAAATGATAATGCATATAGTTTCATTTTAATGATGAGTCGCCATCATGGATTAATATTTGCTACAGTCAACAAAATGACAGCACCTTATACTTCACAGCAGCTATTAGTAGCACTGATACAAAGCGGTACAAAGGCATTAGCAAACAAAGAATTGACAAAAGGCGTATTGCAAATTTGCAGTAATGCACTATTGCTGCTCAATCTTCTTCCAAAACAATAAATTAAAGAATATTTTATGGAAGTACATGCACACACTCATTCTCCCCGAAAAAAATGGACGCATTATCTCTTTGAGTTTTTTATGTTGTTTCTGGCTGTGTTTTGCGGTTTTCTGGCAGAAAACGTGAGAGAACATAGAATAGAACATGCCAGAGAAAAAAAATACATAGGCTCTGTATTAACTGATTTAAGATCGGATACTTCCTGGATGGATAAGTATATGAAAGACCAACAGGCTTCAATTCAGGCATTTGACTCTGTCATTCTTTTAATAAATAAGGCAGACAAAGATTCATTGGAACAAAAAAGATTATACTATTTAATAAGGATGGCGATAAAACTGAGCAGTCCTAACAAGATAAATTATAGCGCATTTGATCAGATTCGGAATTCTGGTAACCTTCGGCTAATTAGAAATCAGTCAACAGTGGATAGTATCTCCAATTATTATTTTACTGCCCGAGATATTGAACAACTGAATGAAACCATAATGCAAAGACAGGCGGCTTTGGTAGAGTTTGAAGGAAATATTTTTGATGGCAATGTATTTCATAATATGGAAGATCTGAATAGATTTCAATTTAAGGAGCCTGTTGGTCAACCCAGATTGATAACATCAGACAAAAACCTTATCAATAATATGATTGTGAGGATACACTATCTTATATCAGCAAATTCGCTTTCCAGAGAATACTCAGCCAAACAAAAAATTTTAGCTGTTCATCTTATTCATTATTTAAAAAAAGAGTATCATTTGAAATAATTTATTATGGAAGTACATTCACACACTCATTCTCCCCGAAAAAAATGGACGCACTATCTCTTTGAGTTTTTTATGTTGTTTCTGGCTGTATTCTGTGGGTTTCTGGCAGAATATCAATTGGAACATAAAATAGAAAAAGAAAAAGAACGTCAATACATTCGTTCCTTAATTGAAGATTTGCAGGAAGACACTGCCACTTTGAGTAATAATATAACAATAAACAAGTCAAAGACCGTTTTGCTTGATAGTTTGCTTACGATTACTTCAACACCAGGATTGTTGCAGCACAATCAAACAAATGTCTATTATTTTGCTCGGGTTGGCCCTAGAATTGTTACACTCATTTTAAACAGCAAAACATTTGATCAGCTCAAAAATTCTGGTGGATTCCGGCTTATTACAAAATCAAAAGTATCCGATAAAATAATGGAATATTACAATCAGGCAACTTTTATCAAAATGTTAGAAGGTCTTTATTTTGAAGAGTTTTCGCATTATAAAGAGTTTGCTGCCAAAATTTTTGACCCCATTATTTTTCGTACAATGGAAAATCCTGACGGAACTGTTAATCGTGGTGCCGTATCTGCATCATTGCAATTTAAAAACGAAACACTGTTCAATGAATTTGGCGTATATATTGTTTATCTGAACGGGTCATTGAAATCTATTGTTCCGCTTGAAGAAAAAATGAGGAATGATGCAATAGCGTTAATACAATTTTTGCAAAACAAATATCACTTAAACTAATATGGAACAAACAACATTAGGCATAGGTACCCGCCTCCAGCACACACAGCATGGACCAGGGGTAATAGTAGGTGTGAGATATGCTACCTACCTTATTTCATTTATAAACGCCGGTATCAAAGAAGTAGATAAGACAGATACTAACCTGGAAGAAATAATTCCCGAAAATGTATCGGCAGAAGTGGAAACACAAAGTGAAACAGAAAAATCTTTATTAAAGATTTTGAAAATGTGGGGCGGCATTACCGAAACCGTACCCCTGGGCGACAAATGGATAAAAGGTATGATGCTGCTGCAACCTGCCGACAAAACACTAAAGCCAAAAGAAATACCGATTGAAGATTTTTTTCATAAAATAGTAATGCTGCGTGACAGGCTGCGGGTGCTGGAGCAAAACATCAACAGCAGCAAAACCCTGAACGATGAAGAAAAAGTAAACATACAACAATACATTACCCGTTGCTATGGCTCATTGACTACTTTCAATGTTTTGTTTAAGAATAAAGAGCAGCATTTTGTGGGGGAGAAGAGCGGAAAGGAAGAGTAAATTTATATTTACACTTTCGTTATTTGTTTGACAATTAACAATGAATCATGTCGTTTCTGCATGTTGCGCAATGCTTTTGTGTGTAAGCCCGCACAGCAACAAGATGAAGTCAGGAAACTTTAACTTTGAAGCAGAGCAACTGCATTATTTGAAATTCCAAAATTTACATAAGAGAATTCATAAATTCTTTTGTTGGCCTTTTTGTTGTTTTCCTCAATTTTAATTTAGCAAAAACATAGATGTGTTATGCATTTATGAAGTAGAGGCAAGTACCACAAAAAAAGAAAAGCAAAACAATTACTACTTTTAACTAAGGGACAACACTACCTGATACATCTTTTTGCCTTTACCTATTCCAAGGCGAAGCCATGGTATGGACCATGAAGTAATAAACCTAACTATATGCTAATAGTGTTGGGCTGTACTCTGCCATCTGATTTTGTTGGCAAGGGAGGAGGGCCGAGATTTTTTAACCAATATTTAGAAAGAAGATTTTATTGATTTATGATTATTGCTGTATTAATAACTTTCCTGTTGCCAGTACCTTCTCAGAACTATCAGACAATATTGCAAAATACACCCCTCCTGTTAATCTGCCTACTTTCTCAATTATTTTCGGATATGTTCCGGTATTTGTAATTCTGTCAAATAATACTTTACTGCCGTTTGCATTATAAACTATTAGCTGCCAGTTTACTGCCAAACCCCCAGGGTTATAATACGCAAGTTCAACCGTTGTCTTGGCAGGATTTGGAAAAATGAAAAGTTTTGTGGAAACCGAATCCGTTATAGGTAACACATTAGATTGATTGGTACACCCTTTTGCATCTGTAATATCCACCCGGTAATTGCCAAGTCTTGTTATGCCGGCCGTATAGGTATTACCTGTAATACCACCTAAAGTAACTCCATCCAATGTCCACCTAAGTGAAAAAGGCAAAGAGCCTGAAGCCGCAGAGCCATTTGCTGTGATAGTTGTCTGCAAGACCGGCAATAGTTTAGTATAAGGCGCTGCACTGATTGATATAGACGGAAGCTGGTTTACAATAAGAGTTGCGCTACTTGAAATAACTGGTGTTACACAGCCCTGACCAAATACCAGGCACCTGTATTGAAAATTACTCATTGCCAGAGTTACATTTATTAATTGCAGGGAATTATATACAGCACCTGCAATATTTGTAAATCCGCTTCCATTATTTACCTGCCATTGATAATTAACCGGCAGTCCGCCAACTGCTATACTGAATGAAGCATTTCCTCCCGCACAAGCGGTAGCGTTTTGCGGCTGTGCTGAAATAATAGGCGCTCCTAACACTGTTATGCCGGCAATATTAGAAATTGTGCTGTTGCATTGTCCTTTTACAATACAGCGATACTTATAATTATTATGTTGCGCCCCGATGTTCGTAACAATCAGTGCAGATGAGTTTCCACCACTTGTAATATCACTGAAATTAAATCCGCCATCAGTACTTATTTGCCATTGATAAGATATGGCTGAACTGCCTGCGACAGTAAATGTTACATTATTTCCTTCACAGTCTGTTTGTGACACAGGTTGTGTAGTTATAATGGGGGCTGCTCCGTTTTGCACCTGCAATACCAATACCCTTGACCTTGTCATACTCCCCGATAATCCTGTTATGGTAATAACATAATTACCATTAGCCACCGTATTTACATTGCTCAATGTAAATGTACTGGAGTTTCCGGGTGTAACAGGGTTTGTGCCAAATGAAATAGTTGCCCCTGCAGGTACACCCGAAGCACTGAGCGCAATCGGTGTATTATAACCACCATTTGATATAGTGACTAATGAAAATTCCACAGTAGCTGGGCCGGGACATGCTACAGTCTGCATGGCCGGTGTATTGAATTCAAAACCCACCGGTGAAGGTGTAATGGAGAAGTTGCTGTTTGAAATATCAAAGAAGATGTTTAATGCCCCTTCTATTTTTATTCTTGCAGTAGTTGTTGTGATGGCAGGCATAGTTACCATCTCAAAACCATCGTTAGGCACATTGGATGCTAATAGGTATGGATAAGTTAAACCTCCGTCATCTGATAAAAATATATTGACGAATTGCGTGTTGATCAGAGGCCCGGTGGTTCCCGCCACATCCCAAAGAATTGTTTGCTGTGAGCCTGATGACCAGTTTTCTCCCCCGTTTGGTAAGTTCACTTTAAAAGGCCCGGTTTCAGGAACTGCAAAAACAGCATAGTTACCAAAAGTGGTGGTAGAACAGTTACTGCCCGCATTTAACACCCCGCCCCTGCCATCACGAAGTGTTACAGAAAAAGTATACCCCCTGCTGATGTTGGAAAGGGTTTCTCCTTTCAGGCCTCCTTGTGTAGCAGGAGGATTTGGCGGGAACCCGGCAAGAATCAGTTGCATATCAGGAAATACCCTTTCATTGGTTGTTTGCGGAACCCTTGACCTGAATGCAGGTGCTGAAGTGGTTAATGCACTGTTCCATGTTCCTGAAGGCCCTCTGTCCACTTCTTCCCAGATGAATGTTACCGGGTCACCGTCATCATCTGTGGCAAGAACTCCCCGAATCTGAAATGGAGTGTTCATTGGAATGTTTGCTCCTAAAATAACATTGTTGGTAAATCTTGGAGGCGTATTGCCTGTGTTAATGATTCCATGACAACCTGCCCCTGTACCAGTAATAAAGTTTGTAATTAAATCAAAAGATGTTGAATGAAAATAAGGATCAGGAAGTGGCTGAAGGTTGTCAGTACCACAGCCGGGTGCTGCTGCCATTATGGTTGTCCCGCTTCCTGGCTCATACCCTGTATTAGCGTCGCCCGTACAATTTCCATCACTGCTGTTATGAGTATCGGCTGCCCCAAAAAGATGGCCAAGATTATGCGCCACCCTTCCCACATCAAAAATATCTCCTGTTGGATTGGGCAAACCGCTTACTGCTTTCCCTTTACTGGGCGAATTACAAATTGCATACAAAGAAGCTGCACTGCTATTACCAGTACCTAATACCATACCAGCATCATAGTTTGTTGTACCTACTACCGAGTTCAATGTTGTTTGGCATTCGTTCATCATTGCCAATTCATTTCCGTTTGTAAAGGGGTCGGTGGCCGGGTTAAGATAGACTACCTGGCTATTATTAGCTACTAGGAGAAACCGAATAGACAGTTCCTTTTCATAAATTCCATTTACTCTGTTAAGGGTGGTGGTTATTGCTGCCATTGTTGACGGGACAGAAGGTGCAGTAGGTGAGCAAACTGTCGTAGCATACTCCCCCGAACAGGCTATGGCCAGGCGGTAAGTAAATAACTGGCTGCCCCGACATATTCCTCCCTGAATTCTTTCAGGTCTGTTATGTGCATCTGCTGAATCCAAGACAGTATTGCAATTAAAGGAACTTTGTCGGTGATTGTCTTTTGTTAAATAGCTTATGTAATGCTCCGTATCTCCTTTTGCATAAGGGTCAATATAAACATCACCATGAGTAGATAATACCTGTGCGCTGAAGCCAAAGTATGGGTTATAGTCAAAACGTATCGTTGCAAAAGGGTCATCTACACCGTACCCAATAAAAGTTTTAATCTCCGGAAACCTTGCCGCCAGCCCCGGTTCCATCATTTCATATTCCCATACTCTGAAGTTCGCCATTTTACCATCCTGCATTGGCAATGAAAGTATGGGTGCCTGTTTCCTGTTCAGTCCCTTCTCGCCTGGCAAAGACATTAAAAAGTTCTTGAGCGAAGCAACGTTTAAAGAAGATGTAAAATACTTTCCGGGTATAATCTTCCTTTCTGTATTTGATAATTTGGTTTTCTCTGCATCCGCCGCAGAAAAAAAAGAGCCTTGTCCATATACATTTGAACAATTACAACAAAAAACCAAAACCCCTATTAACCAAAATTTACCTTTACTCATTTATCTTTCATTGACTATTGACTACTGCTTCATCACCTTCTTCGTTATCACCTTCCCCTCCTTCTCAATTCTTACATAGTACACACCCGCTGCATAAGGCGATAAATCAAAATCCACCTTATACCCATTTGCTGTAAACTTAGCCAGCATCTTGCCAGTATTATCTGTAATACTGACATTCGCATTAGTAAGATACTTGCTAAAAGTTACATAAAATTTTCCAGTTGTGGGATTGGGATATAGAGCATCTACATACTCGAATTCTTTGGTGTCGTTCTTGTCTCCTGAAGGGGGCTCGTTGGGTTTCCCTGTTATCACAGGGTAGTTTGCGCCGCCAGCCTGCTGGTTCCTTTGCGGGTAAGGGTCAACGCCGTTATTACAGAAATAAACTCTCTTAACACGGTTGCCGGCAGCATCATATACGTTTACAATTCCACATGTGCCAAGTGGAAGAATAGGCTGGTCTTGGGCAAAAGTCTTAACGGAAGCAAAAAAAATAATAGCACTAAGAATAATATTATTTTTCATATAAAACATTTTAAGGTTTTTTATCTGTTAGTTCTCTTGTTATTAAAGAATCGGATGTTTCCCTATAAACGATCACCCGCCCAATAGTAAGCCTTGAACAAGAGTCCGATGAAAGCAATGTTTCTGCCCTTAGAGTGTTAGCGGTGTACAATCCGGTTATTTTGCTTTGGTGTCTCTCTATCCATCTTAGGTTGCAAAAGCTGCTGCAGTCAACTTTAGAAAGCGTATAGCCATAAGTACTTTCAAGGTTTGATTTCATTGACTGTGGTACACCCCATAAATATTGTGGGTAACTGGGATCACTGGTTTTGGCAGCTTTCCAGCAATATTTTGTTTCCCTGGCTTTATAAAACCAGTAATTGGGGTACCGCTGCTCAGCTTCGGCCTTTGTTACATCACAAATGGTTAGTCCGGTTACATCAAAGCCAGATGGAGAAAAAGCTTGCCAGCAAGACTTTTGGTTTTCTTTGTTGCAGCTAATAAATATCAATGCAAAGACACTTAATATTATTAGAGGGTTCTTCGGTTTAGCTAATATCATAGTCCTTTAGGTTTAAGCTTTTCAGTTATTCCCATTGCTTCAAAATTAATTTTCGTTCCTTTTTTTAAGAAACACTGGAGAATGCCGTCTTTTGATATGATTCCAAATTTTTTATACCCTTTTGATACAGAAAAGACTTTCCTTCTTTTGATCACATTGCCAAATTGTTGCAAAAAAGGATAAGAAACCAGTGTGTCATAAATCACATAGTTATCAACGATCACAACTATTTCAAATGGAGCTTCCCGACCTATTGAATTACTAGTTTTGCTACTACTATCAATTTGGCCATGCACTGCATGTGAATAAACCCAAGAAATAAATAAGATAAAATACGCTTTTTTCATTATTTTCTGTTGTTTCTTAAGGAAATAAAGCAAAAAGATTATACCTGCTGAAACGATAACTTGTCATAATCTTAGACGACATAGAATTATACTTATAGAAATTATACCGATCAATTAAGATACTATATCCAAAGGTTTTGGCGTTACCAAAATCTGCTGGTGAAGGCCCGTTTGACAGTTGTATCCGCTTTATCATATTTCCATATTTAATCAACATCCTTTTTGATGCATAATTCCCATCATTTATCCCATATTTCCAAACTGTTCGCCATGCATTAGGTTCATCCCAATGAATGTGATAATGCAGAATAACTTCTTTACCCCTATATGCTGTATTTGGTATATCACTTTTGAGATTATAACGATCCCCGGCCTTGGCTCTTGCTAGGGTTCCATCTCCAAAAGCTATACCTGAAAACTCAACCCTCCTCGCAAGTGCTCTTTGATAGTCCCCTGCTATTGTAGCAAATTGATTATACGTCAGATCGTTATTAATACTGCTAAATGAATAATTGATATAGTTGGCCAAATGATAGGTTAGGAAAGAAGTTGCACCCCCTGTTAACATACCATTTAGAACATTATCTCCATTTAACAAACTTCCGACTCCCCCTGAAACGGCACCTCCAATAAAAGCTCCTCTCCCTCCACCAAAATAAGCGCTAGCGGCTCCTCCAACCCCTCCTGTCAAAAGCCCTTGAAGCATTGCAGAGCCGTCACCCCCATTTAATAATGTGCTAAACCCTCCGCCTGAAAACCCGCCAAAAGAACCAGCTAAAATACTTCCCCCTAAACCCGGCATTGCTCCAGCTATTGCTCCACTAAAAGATGCAGAAAGTCCACTTGCCAAAGCTCCCCTCCAAAATCCATTAAAAAAACTACCCCCATTATTGACAAAGGCCACTCGCATTGTAATCCCTCCAACTAGTACGACAATTCCAACGGCAAGCCATGGGAAATTCCCATCAGGGTCAGTAAATTTCAACGGGTTATTATTGGCATAGCTATACCTATTGTAGCCTTGTGTATGCCACGGATCACCTACATAGTTATCGGGACTGGCATACGACCTTCAATAGGGTCATACATACGGCCATTCATATTGATCAGGTAGTGGTAAGGCAGGTGCTCATGCCCGGTAAACCCTCGGTCATAAAAGTTGAACGTAATATAACTGGCATACTGCCAGTTATTAGGGTCACGCAGCCTGCCCCAGGCATCAAAGTTTTGTTCTGCTGTAACTATTCCACTTATATCGGTTTTTGTAAGCAGGCTTCCAAGATAATCAGTGTAGATAAAATGTAAAGTACTGTTGCCGTATAAAGGTTTTTCAATTATAGCAATACTGTTACCTACGGGTATATAATGGACATCCCGGATATAGCTACTGTTTATCCTTTCCATATCTCCTAAGAAATACTTGGTGGTATGAATGCTTCCGTTTACATACATCACCGTTTTTATACGCTCGTAGTCGGGGCCATAAGTAAAATTTGTCTGTACAGTCCCGTCTGTTATAGATGCCGCCTTCTGGAATGAGGTATATGTAACCTGCTGCTGCATAGTGGGCAGTGTTATGGGTGGAGCTGTTGGCCCTGCAGGGTTAGTAATATAATTAACAGCATGTATCCTGTTATTGCTGTACACATAATTACCTGCATCAGTTTTACTGATTATATTGCCACGGGAGAAGGAGGATGTGCCATCAAAGTTCATACTTAGCTGCTGCACTCCATTTACTGAGGTGGTAGTCAGCCTGTCTAAGTTATCATACTGAAATGTTTCCGTAATACTTTTTAGTGCGTCTGTCCGGCTGAGCAGGTTGCCTCGTGTAAGGTCAAAATTAAAATTCAGGTCCTGCACACCGGGGGTGTAAAATCTTGTCGGAACTCCGTACTGATAAGTGTTCTGAGATGTTTTTCCATTGCCCAAAGTATAGGATGTTAACTGGCCATAACCATTTTCGGAGTTGACCGTAAACAAAGTCACCGGGTTCCAGCTATCTCCGCCGGATACAGAGGTAAGGCTCCCATTGTTATCATACACATTATTAATAACAACACCTGATGGATATGTAGTGCTGGCCAAGTTGCTGAAACCATCATAAGTAAAGCTGGTAACATACTGTATGCCATCAACGGTAACAGTTTCTGATTGAGGGCGGCGCAGGCCATCATAAACATATTCTTTGAGTACCCCGTTTGAAAATGTAATTTTCTTAATCTGGTGGCCTTTGCATTTAGTAAGGCCACCGCCTGTATAATACTCCCAAGTTGTGAGTTCACCTGTAACGCCATTTTGCCGGTTTATCATACGGCCAAAACCGTCATATCCCATTGTGTAAGTGTTATTGGAAGCATCCGTTTGCTGGGTAAGCTGCCCGTATGCATCATAACTATAAATTGAAGTTCCGGCGTTTTTATCAGTCATACTGGTTTGTCTTCCGTATTGATCATATATGCTGGTAATAAGGATGGTAGTTCCATGCTTCACCTGCACCTGTTGCCCGGCTGTCATAAGTATATTCAAGGTCACCTCCATAGTCTGTTGCTTTAATTACTTTGCCAGTAGCATCTGAAACCTTAGAACTACTTTGTCCAGCGCTATTTTGAGTTGTTACCTGTAGTTTCCCACCAGTAAGTTTTGTATAAGTGTAATTGATTGCTCCAAGAGGGTTGGAAGCTTGCTGTAGTCTGCCATAAACATCGTATGAACTTGTTGTAACAACGGGTGTTTCAGTAGGGTAATAAGAGTTTGTTTTTGTTGCCTGTAATCCTCTTGAGTTATATGTTGTAAGTTCTGTCAGCCATTGGTTGTTAAATCCTGAGGTCTCTGTCTTTACGCCTCTTTAAAAATATCCATCCATATTTTACTGTCAGGTTTTCCGCCTGAATAGTCAGAGAGTATGTAATATGGCTGTAACGGATTCCAAAGAACATACCAGTTCAAAGAATTTGTTGAAGTGTACCCTTCGGGGAAAGTTGTTTGTTTCAACCGGCCATAAGGATCATATGTGTAAGCCGTTGTCAAGCATTCGGTAGAAATTTGAGTCAATGGCTTACCCCATTTGCCATCATATGTGAGCATTTCCCGTTGAACAACTGTGCCATCCCAAGATTCTTTTATAGTAGGATATCTACCCTTTGTGTCATAGGTAACATTGGATATTCTGTTGCTAACACCTGTGGCTGAAACCACAGTCTGTGTTACATTCCCAAAACTATTGTATGAGTAAGTCTGCTGTAACAGCCAGCGGCTGTCCTGCAAAGTCTGTTTTTTGAAGAGGGTAACCCATTACTAAGGTAGGTAAAGCTTGTGCTTACCGATTGTGCTGGCATTCCTGCCCGGGTATTGGTAACAGTAGTATTATCTGGTTTGGCTGGGAATGGGGTATTATGAATACCGAAAGTTGTATTTGAGGTGGTGGTTTCATCAACAAGAACAGATGTTCCGCTCCAGTAACCGGTGTTAGTTACATTCGTTGTAATATTTCCATAGGCATCATAGGTATTAATTCTCTCTGTGGCTGTTCCGTTCAATTGATCCTTACTTAAAGTGATGTCAATTTTTTGAAAGTATCGTATATCCTGTGTGCTGGTTGACATATTAACAAAGGATGTAGTAATAGAGTTTTCAGAAAGAATTTCGTTTGTCGCAGTGAGTTTTGTGGTTTGTTTGACAGGATATGCTATAGCAAACTGAGTATTAATATTGCTTTCGGTGATTGATGTAATTCCTGTCACTGAGTTCACAGCAGTTATTTTTTTAAACCCAAGAAATCCTTTAGCATGCCTGTGCAAAACTGCATCCTCGTATGTAAAATTTGTAGTATTTATCCCCCCTATACCATCTGGCACAATAACCGACGAAACCACTGGTAACGGCAACTGTACATAGTTAAAAGGAGATTGGTTTTGGGGGTCGCTTAAAGAAATAGTCCTGTTATAAACATATGGAAAACTTGACTTGTCAGTCAAGTATTTATATTCAAAAGAAGTGGTTACATTATGCCCATCAGTTACTTTTTTGAGTAATTTTTCCTGGCCATTTGGTTTAATACTTATAAACTGAGCCTGGTTTGGAAATCTTGTAATAATGTCATTTCTTCCATCACCATTGAAATCACCGGTTACAACATCTGCCGGAGGCATTATTAGATTATTGTCATATTGCTCATAATAAAACGGATTTGCTGAATATCGTCCCTTGCTATAATAAACAGAGATTTTGGATGTTGAACTTGTATTGTTATAGCCATGTGCAATATCGCTTTTGCCATCACCGTTAAAATCACCAACTACTATTTTATCAAGAATATTATTGCCACTGATATTGACGTTTTGAGCAAAGGAAAATGATGCAGGATCAAATGCAACCCCATTACTGTATTCTATTGCCCAGTAATTTTGTCCCTGAAACCTGTAATTCCATAAAAGATCAGCTTTCTTATCTGCGTTAAAATCACCAAGGAATATATTATCATCATCGATGATGTTGGGCGTGGTATATTTAATAGACGATATGAAATTTATCCCTGTAGATAGTGGAACCCTTTCTATAGCAACGATATAAGTTATGTTGTTTCGGGTCACCAGCAATTCCATTTTACCGTCACCGTTAAAGTCAATTGGGATTGCCCTTTTTGCTTCAGCAATAGTCCTTGCGTAAGAGCCCGGGTAACTATCCGGTCCGGCTCCAAAACCGGATATTTCCATATTGAACTCATTTTTAGCAGGCAGGCTGATAAAAGCCTTAAATATTTCCTGATTACTTTGAGGTCTTGCCGCAACTATCAATATATAGTCCTGGTTACCGTCACCGTCAAAGTCGCCGGGTAACAGTACATTTTGAGACGGCTTTGCATAAAAGTAGTGGTTACCTTGATATACCGGATAATTATACCAATTGGGGGTATAATCCCAATAACTCGTTTGCGGATTAAATTCTCCGGTTGTATTTAGTATTACTTTATCAATCAGAAACGTTTGCCCTAATTCAACAATTGATCCAGCCATAAAAAGGACATCATCCTTTCCATCCTTATTATAATCAGATGACAAATAAGCGAACTGCTTGTTATACGACCCTCCCAACATGTCAGCGCTGGGCATCGTGTAGTTGTACATTACCGTTGCACCTCCTCCATTGTTTACATCTTTAAACAACGAATAGCCAGTATGCCTTTTCACTCCGTCTCCATCGTAGTAAAAGTTTGCTGCTAATACGTCACTTTTACCATCGGCATCATAATCACCAGAAAGAAGGTCGTAGTTTCCTGTTAAAAGTGTTGATTGAAATGTGCTGATGTTCGCCGGAAGATCTCCATATAAAAATATTGTACTGTTTAGACAAGGGTTGGGCTCACCCGAACCTTCTGGTTTGCCAACCGGAAGCGTAATTGCCCCGCATTCCTCTATTTCTTTCAGATATGAATCAATGTTATCAAAACCATAATTGAAAGTATAAGTTTTGACAGTTTCTTCAATTCCATCATCATTTCGGTGCTTAACGGTTATTTTATTTAACAAAAAGTAATTA
Source organism: Chitinophagaceae bacterium (assembly GCA_037045195.1). GTDB lineage: Bacteria > Bacteroidota > Bacteroidia > Chitinophagales > Chitinophagaceae > JJ008. Next base: position 220,084 of record JBAOIB010000003.1, on the reverse strand, counting down.
TTTAACGACGTGCCTGCATCGTAAGCTGTGCCAATATCATACCTGTATCCGTAAGTGAACTTGATAGTATTATACGGTAAAAGTCCGGTGTTTATATTGCCAGAATACTTTATTTCATCAATACGGGTATCCCTGATATCGTTGTTATATTTAAAATCTGTGTAGTTGCCATTGATATCGGTAATTCTGTTCAGGCGCCACAACATGATATTTAGCCCATCATCAGTCATTACTTTGGAGTCGGAAGTATTTCCATATTCCATTAAAGTTCCGTCTTTAGCTGTAATTATAAATTTGTCCGGATTATTTGGCGAACCCGATGTGTAGGAAACAGCGATAGAGAATGACTCTGCCTCTCCTCAATATACTGTTAGGTTGGCTCCATTGCTGCCGGTTACAGGATTTAATCTCATGCCATCCAATAAAAAGGCATCATCAGATGTATATGTTACCGGGTTCACTTTCCCATTATGGTAAATATTCTTTCCTGTACGGCTTATTATTGATAATCCGCCAATACTCCACCCGTAGCCAGCTATGCCAGAGCCAGTTTGTGAATTATAGGTAATACCAACAGAAGGGTCTAAGCCATTTGTTCCCGGTGGTGTATAAATAGGTATTGTATAAGTAGCCGCCCCGGTAGGCAAGGTTCCAGCCTCACCCTCTATTGTACCTACTGGGCGGGCCAAGTCTATATTCTTAAAAAAATTGGCGCTGGTGTATAATGGCGAGTAATTGGTTTGAGTTAATCCTTTGTTTAGAAAAACCATTGATAATAGGACAATAGCTAAGCTCTTTCTTTTTGCAGAACTGAATTTTCCTTTTATAAGCATGGCGGGTGGTTTATGGTATCTGTAAATAAAGTTTGAACGGTTTTGTCTTTTCTATGAAAACAGAAATCTGCAAAACGCTGCTTGTGTTTTCTGAAATTATTGAACAAAAAAAATTGCGGAAAAAACAAAGATTGTTGAGGCAACCAACAGGTTGCTCCATAATTTGTATGCAATACACGATCAGCAATTATGGCACACTTTCTTTTCATACTTTACAGTTGAGATGTCAGTACTAATCAGTAGTAACCTTAATGAGTTTGCGTAGGGCGAATTGAGCGTAACTTTTAATTCGTAATTAAAGTTTAGAAACTTTTTTTAATCCTCCAAAAAAAAATATTTAATAGTTTAATCTATCCGTTATTTGTACCATCAACACTATCTATTGCACAGCTGATTTACAATACGGCTATCAGGAAAAAACATTTTTTGCCGTTTTTTTCTGTCTCAAAAAATTAGGTATTTATATCTACTCTCCTTACTCACTTTATTTGCTACAATAAACCTATCGTATTTCTGATTTTAAAAAATCAGTATAAAGACAGAATTTTAGTTGAAGGTATTAGACCCTGCCGGGGCGCAAGGCACAACAAAGCCCACTCACAAAGGCTTAAAGTTCAACGGAGAGAAACTCAATTCTTAATTTATAAAATTAATTCAGCAACTCACTTCACCGCTTCTTTTACTTTTATTTTTTCAGTTACCGATGCGGCGGCCACTCTTCCGGTTTCGGCAGCACCATTCATAAATCCCTGAAAGTTTTCGCTGCAATGCTCTCCTGCGAAAAAGAAATGACCCACCGGCTCTATTTCTTTTCCCGCAATAGTGGACCACTGACCCGGTTTGTAACAACTATAACTTCCTTTGGCATAGGGGAAATCAATCCAGTTTACAAAAATATGCTTGCCCAAAAATTTCTTTTTGGATTGAACAAAAACCTTGTCCAGTTCGTTCACCAATCCGTCAACCGTTGTAGTGGGCAGTTCGGTTCTCCACACATGCGTAGGTGGCGCCATTTTATTTTTAAACGATTGCTCACTCAGTTTTACTGAATAACTGCCCCCAAAATATCCCACATAGGCTCCCTTGCTGGTATTACCGGCTTTGTTGTAACTACTATCCCATCCGTTTACAATATCCTTATGAAACAAATAACCCATTGCATTGTTTGGCTTCTCGGACCAGGGTGTTCCCTCATAAGATAGTACCAGCTTGGTGTTCATGCCATATCCCAATTCATCAATACATTTTCTTTTTTCGGGCGACATATTTTTTAGATTCAGTTTTAGCCCACGCAAAATGGTAAAGGGAATGGTACACACTACCGAACGAGCCTGCACTTCTTTTCCATTTTCAAATAAAATTTTATAAGTGCCGTCTTCCTGCTCCGTTATTTCTTTAACGGCATAGTTTTTTTCAATCTTATCGTTACCAATTTTATTTACCAGCCCATCTATGATATTGGAATTACCTCCATGTATCCGGTAGCGTTCATCACTATCACCAAAAACTCTGAAGCCATGAGCTGTATCCGTATCAATCATATCCAGGAAGTTTAGTGTGGACTGCTCATTACAATCAAGTCCATACTCGGCAATGAATGCAGCCACGAACAATTCTTTAAGCCAGGGCGCACATGCCAATGAATTGAAATATTCAGATAAAGGCATGTTGTCTAATTTAATGGCTTCGGGTGTGTCATAGTCATCACCAAGAGAATCTTTATCGGCCGCAATTTTTGAAGCTATTTTCTTAAACTCTTTGATAATTTCTTTTTCACCGATTTTTCTATTATCAAAGTAATAAATATCCTTAATCAGATTTTTTGCTTTTTGTTCTTCTTCCAGATCAAGCAACTCCAGTTTAAATTCTTTTGCCAGCGTCAGCATATCTTCATGTCCACTATCAATAAAGTCGCCACCAAACTCCGGATAAACTTCCAGTCCCAGCAAATCATTATAATGTGTAAGAATGCGGCCGCCTACTCTTTTGCTCGCTTCAAATATTTTAAACTGTAAAGAAGAAGATAATAAATGATTGGCACAATTGAGTCCCGCCATGCCGCCACCCAAAATGGCAACATCCAACATAGCAACATCAACATCTGTTTTGGATTTTGTTTTACAGGCACTGAACACAGCAGGCATACTTAATGCGAGACTGATACCCGCAGCGGTTTTAGCTGAATCACTAATAAATCTTCTGCGATTATAATAAGCATCGCTTCTTGTGGCAGCAGAAGCATTTTCGGTTGACTGTATTTCTTTGTTGAGCAATGAAATGAGTAATTGCAGCAGACCGGTTTTTGATTTTTTCATAAAAAGGTTTTGAGATAAGAATTAAGTATTAAGAATAATTCAGTTGAAAAATAAGTAAAATATTTCAGGCAACAAGCATCATATTGATAAATAGAATTAACTTCAAACGGATAATCATTTCAAATTCAAATTATGAAGCATTTAATCACTTTCATTTTATTATTGGTTTGTATCAACACATTTGCACAGCGTTACAAGAAAATTCATTTTCGTTCTGTGCTTATTGACACACACAACGATATTCCCAGTACAGCAATTGAGAAAGGCGTAAGCTTTGATGAGGATACAAGAACCAAAACGCATAGCGACCTTAACCGTATGTTGAAAGGGGGCGTGGATGCACAACTGTTTTCCATTTGGTGCGATGGCAATAAAATAAATCCTTACCAATGGGCCAACCGTGAAATGGACACCGTACTTGCATGGACAAACCGCAACCCTGATAAAATGATGCTGGCACTTACCGCCAATGATATGATGAAAGCTGCCAGACAAAAAAAACTGGGTGTAGCCTTTGGAGTGGAAGGCGGCCACATGATTGAAAATGATTTAAACAAACTTGAAGCACTTTATAAAAAAGGTGCCCGTTATATGACGCTTACCTGGAACAACAGTACCGACTGGGCAACATCGGCACAAGATGAAACAACGAAAGGAGATTCTCTCAAACATAAAGGACTTACTGATTTTGGAAAAACCGTTGTACACAAAATGAATGAACTGGGTATGTTGGTTGATCTTTCACATGTAGGCGAACAAACTTTTTGGGATGCTATTCACACAAGTACAAAACCTGTTCTTGTTTCGCATAGTTGTGTTTATGCGCTATGCCCCCATCGGCGCAATCTGAAAGACGATCAGATAAAAGCAATAGGCGAAAATGGCGGCGTTATTCATCTTAATTTTTACAGTGGATTTGTAGATCCGGAATTTGAAAAAAGAAGTGACGCCTTTACTGCAAAACATAAAAGCGAAATGGATTCATTGCTGAAAGTAAATCCTGAGCCCTATTTTATGCAGGTATATCTTTTTGAAAAATATCCTGAAGAGGTAAAAGCCTTGCGTCCGCCACTTAGTATGTTAATGAATCATCTGGATTATATAGTAAAAATGATAGGAGTAGATCATGTAGGTATTGGCAGCGATTTTGACGGTGTCAATTCTTTACCGGAGCAATTGGATGATGTAACCTGTTATCCGGTTATTACAAAAGAATTATTAAAGAGAGGATACAGTAAAAAAGATGTGCGAAAAATATTAGGAGGGAATTTTTTACGGTTGTTACGGGCAAATGAAGTACGCCATTAAATCAGTGTTAGATTTTGGCATTATTATATTTTATCCCTAAAGGGATAAAGCCGTTAATAATTATCTTCTATTACCAATATATGATGCCTAATGGCATCGTTATAGAATTCGATGAGAGCGTTGTTCCATGACATATCTTTTCATTTTTGAAAAAAAATTAAAGTGCTGAGAAAAAGCCCGTAGGGCTTATATACCGGTAACCAATCACATCATAGTGTAACTCTTGCCCCGTAGGGGCAAAATAGATGAAACCCATTGTTAACGCTAATTGCATTTTGAAAACCGATTTTACGGCATACCATAAAAAAATATTTTATCCCTAAAGGGATAAAGACATTTATAATTATCTTCTATTACCAATATATGATGCCTAAAGGCATCGTTATTGAACCCGGTTGTGGATTTAATAAAGGAGATTTTATTTTCACTTTGCAAAATAATTGAACGCTCAAAAAAGCCCATAGGGCTTATATATCGGTAACCAATCACATCACAGTGTAACCCTTGCCCCGTAGGGGCAAAATAGATGAAACCCATTGTTTACGCTAATGCCTTTTTGCATTTTGAGAACCGATTTATCTGCAACCGACAATTATTTATATTCTACAGATTTAAAAATATATGCCTCATTAAAATCAACCCCAAACTTTCTGAGCATATCCAGATATTCTTCGGTAAAAGATATTTTTTCATGACGTTGCTTCTGGTTTTTAATATATCTAATCACTCTTTCAACGTGAGTCTTGCTATAAGAAAATGCACCATAACCTTCTTGCCACGAAAACTTCTCTCTTGTTAATCTTTTTTGATTTATCCATTTAGATGAATCTCCTTTTATGTCTTGCATTAAATCGCTCAACGACTGTGAAGGCCTCATACCAAAAAACACATGTACATGATTAGGCATACCATTAATTGCCAAAAGTTTATGACCTTGATTTTGTACAATGCCGGAAATGTATTTATACAACTCCTCTTCCCATTTTTCATTTATTATACAAAGTCTATTACTCACGGCAAACACTGCCTGTATATGAATTTGCGTATAAGTATTGGCCATAAAAAATTATTTTACCAAACTTAACATTTTCGTTTTACTTAATTTGAAGCCGAAATTATTGAGTTGATATATTTCATTGTTGAAAAAAAAAGCTGTTACCTGTATTTTGAATTACATTAATAAAAATGATTATCACACCCCAACCCACTCCTTCGCCTTTTCCAATTCCTGAAGATGAAATCCTTTGTATTGACCGGGTGCCAGTTTCCCAAATACATTGGTGAATTTTCTGATGCCATTGCTGGAAGAAACAATGGCTACTTTTCTCCAATGTCTAAAATATTTTAATCCGGTGTGGGCATCCGCAACCCAGGCACCAAGAGAATAATTTTTAAGTGGGGTTTCTAACTGTAATAATAAACTCACTTTTTTACTACGATCGTGTAATGCTTTTAGCGCCGGCCACAATACATTTTGGTAATCTGCTTTTCTAATCTTGCCGGAGGCTTTTACACCAATTACAGTGTCGGGCATTTCTTGTATTAATTCCAACATCGTTTAATATTTTATTTAGTGACCAAAAATTTCAGACCACTTATTATTTTGAAAGCATCTCCTGCAATACCACTGCATCATTGTATCGCTCTTCTTTGGCTCCATATACCAATGTAATTTTCCCTTCTTTCATCTTTGCACGCAGCAGCACCAATGGTTCGGGGTTCTTTTTTATTTCCTCTTTGTAATTTTTTTTAAACGCTTTCCACTTTTCAGGCTCATGGTTAAACCATTTTCTAAGTTCGGTAGAAGGAGCTATTTCTTTTAACCACAAATCCACTTTTGCTTTTTCCTTGGAAAGGCCACGTGGCCAAAGGCGATCTATCAGAATTCTGAAACCATCTGTTTTCTCTGGTTGTTCATAAACCCTTTTGATAAAACTATTGTTTTTCATAACCGATTTGCTTTAATCTGTTATACATCAAAGTTAGACAATAATTAAACTGATATGGACGAGCTTGTTTTAAACAAAATGTTATTCCTGTTTTTTGCTTTTATAAAAAGATGAATAAACCTATCTTTAAACAATGAAAAAACTTCTCTTCGCTTTCTTATTGCTGCCCTTATTTTCAATAGCTCAGTTTCCTGATTATGATATTCTTATAACCAATGGAAAAATAATTGATGGCACTGGCAACAGTTGGTTTTATGGAGATGTGGCAATTAAAGATGGAAAAATTACGGCTATCGGAAGAAAAATTTCAGGTAACGCAAAAAAAACAATTGATGTAGCGGGATTAATTGTTGCACCGGGTTTTATTGATGTACACACACATCTCGAAGGCGATGAAGAAAGAGACCCCGAAGCAAAAAGTTTTATTTACGATGGTGTTACTACCTGCATTACCGGCAATTGTGGTTCTTCCAATGTTGACTTAAAAAAATATTTTCATTGGGTTGATTCTTTAAAATTATCCATTAACGTGGCTTCATTGATTGGTCACAATGATGTGCGCAAAGCAGTAATGGGAAGAGCGAATCGTGATGCTACACCTGATGAAATGAAAAAAATGGAAACGCTGGTAGAACAGGCAATGAAAGACGGAGCAGTGGGTATGTCAACCGGATTAATTTATATACCCGGCACCTATACAAAAACACCTGAGATAATTGATCTGGCAAAAATAGTTTCAAGATATCATGGTGTGTATGCCAGCCATATGAGAGATGAAGGTGATAGTGTTACACAGGCAATTGACGAAGCATTGACGATAGGAAGAGAAGCGAAGTTGCCAGTGGAAATTTCTCATTTCAAACTGAGTGGGCAACAAAACTGGGGACGTAGCAAGATTACAGTTCCTATGATTGAAGCTGCCAGACGAGAAGGCATTGATGTGACTATTGATCAGTATCCTTACACTGCCAGCAGTACATCTATCAGTACATTATTGCCCGATGATGTATTGGCTGATGGGCAGGATTCCATCAAAGCAAGATTACAAAGACCCGAGATCAGAAAATATGTAACGGATGAAATGTTGAAGAAAATCAAGAAGCGAAAGTTGAAACATTTTAGCTATGCAGTGGTTGCCTATTTTGAGCCTGATACTTCTTACAATGGTAAAAGTATTGAACAGATTAATTTGATGAAAGGCCGAAAACATACTGCAAAAGAAGAAGCCAATACTGTAATGGACATTATGATGCAGGGAGGAGCAAGCGCTGTTTTTCATGGTATGAGCGAAGATGATATTAAACGCATCATGCAATATCCTTTCAATATGTTTGCCTGCGATGCAACTATCAGAGTTATGAATGTAGGTATGCCTCACCCTCGTGGTTATGGTACGAATGCCAGAGTATTGGGAAAATATGTAAGAGAAGAAAAAGTGATTTCGCTGGAAGAGGCCATTCGCCGTATGACTTCATTACCGGCATTAAAATTTCAATTGAAAGATCGTGGTTTACTGCGTGAAGGTTTTGCGGCAGATATTGTCGTGTTTGATGAAAAAGCAGTAAAAGACATGGCCACTTTTGAAAAGCCACATGCTTATTCCAAAGGGTTTCATTTTGTAATTGTAAATGGTATCATCACTGTGGATCAGGGAAAGCATAACGGAGCCAGAGCAGGTAAAGCTTTATTAAATACCAGCAATTCCAATCAATAATAAATTTAGATTAATACGAAAGCAGTCGCTGAACAGACTCATCCAATCGGGCCTTTGCCAAAAAATTTTTTTCCAGTTCAATACTAAATGGAACAGGCGTGTCCAATGATGCGCAGCGCAATACAGGAGCATCCAGCATGCTGAAACAGTTTTCAGCAATCCAGGCAACTATCTCTCCACCAATTCCACCTATGAGAGTATCTTCATGTAACACTAATACTCGTCCCGGTGCGCTGCACAGCTTCACGAATAGCAAAATAATCTAATGGAGCAAGTGTTCTTAAGTCCAAAATATCAATAGAAATTTCGGGATGCTCGGCAGCATAATCTTCGGCCCAATGTACCCCACTGCCGTAAGTGATTATTGAAACTTCATCGCCTTCTCTTATATGCCTTGCTTTGCCTATTTCAATTTCATAATAAGTTTCTGGCACTTCGCCACTGATACTACGGTATAAGGCTTTGTGCTCAAAAAACATTACTGGGTTAGGGTCATTAATGGCAGCAATCAAGAGCCCTTTTGCGTCCATTGGAGTAGTCGGATATACAACTTTCAATCCCGGCACTTTTGTAAACCATGCTTCATTGCTTTGACTGTGAAATGGTCCGGCACCCACGCCTGCACCCGTTGGCATTCTGATGACCACATCTGCATTTTGCCCCCAGCGATAATATATTTTGGCAAGATTGTTTACGATCTGATTAAAACCCACTGATACAAAATCGGCAAACTGCATTTCCATTACACTCTTAAATCCTTGCAACGATAATCCAAGTGCCGCACCTACAATGGCGCTTTCGCAAAGCGGTGTATTGCGTACACGATCTTTTCCAAACTCCTGCACAAATCCCTCCGTTATTTTAAAAGCACCGCCATACTCCGCAATATCCTGTCCCATCAAAATGAGATTGGAATGTTTTTGCATAGATTGCTTCAGCCCTTCGCTTATGGCATCAATCATTCTTTTTTCAGGCGAGCCGGATGCTTCGTGTGCATTTACATCTGAGTTGTCAATTACTAGTGCGTCCGTTCTTACCAATGGCGCAAACACATCTTCCAACTCTGTTTCAGTATCGGCAACAACGGGTTTTGTATGAAACCCAATTTCCAGTTCGGCTTCTATCTTTTCTTTAAATTCATTTCTGATTGTTGCAATCTGCATTTCTGTGATAACAGCAGTATCAATGAGATAATGTTCGTAATTTTTTATCGGATCTTTTTGTTCCCACAGGCGAAATAAATCCTGCGGAACATATTTGGTACCGCTTGCTTCCTCATGTCCACGCATTCGAAAGGTCATGCACTCTATCAGGTAAGGTTTTTGATGTTTGATACAAAACTCTTTTACACCTTTGATGGTATCATAAACTGATAAAATATTGTTGCCATCTATTTGTACACCTTCCATGCCATAGCCTTTGGCTTTATCAACCAGGCTGATGCAACGATACTGTTCGTTTACCGGAGTGCTGAGTCCGTATCCATTATTTTCAATTATAAAAATGACGGGCAGGTCCCATACAGCTGCTACATTCAATGCTTCATGAAAATCGCCCTCGCTGGTACCTCCATCACCGGTGAAAGCCAGTGATACTTTGTTTTCCTTTTGAAAGTTTGTGCGCCAAGGCCACACCGTCGGCAATAGCCAACTGCGGACCCAAATGAGAAATCATTCCGCAGATATGATGTTCACGATTTCCAAAATGAAAACTTCTTTCTCTTCCTTTTGTATAACCTTCTTGTACACCCTGCCATTGCATAAACAGTTTACTGAGTGGCATATTGCGGGTAGTAAAAACGCCGAGATTACGATGTAGGGGCATTATCCATTCATCCATATCAAGCGCCAAAGTGGCTCCAACGGAAATGGCTTCCTGCCCGATACCACTAAACCATTTTGAAATTTTTCCCTGGCGAAGCAAAACCAGCATTTTCTCTTCAATCATGCGGGGCCAAAGCAAGGATTTATAAAAAGAAATCAGTTCTTCGTTAGGCAAATTTTTTCTGTCGAAAGTCATGAGGCGAAGTTCTGAATAATTGGCCATCAAAAAACAAAATGATATTTATTTTGCAGCTTAAAATTCGCTTGCAGTCAGCACTGGTATTCATCTGCTGTTATATCACTACCAACTCATAAAAATCTTCGGGCTGCAGGTATTTTTGTGCTATACGTTGTACTTCCTCCGGTGTTATCGTTTTGATGGTTTGAACAGAATCATAAAAATATTGTTCTGGCAGATTATTTAAAACATAGTTTTTCCAACGGGCAATAATTTGAAAAGGGCCATTCAAATCGCCCAATATGCCGCCCATCATATAATTTTTAACCAACAAAAGTTCTTCGTTGCTTACAGGTACTTCACGTAGTTGTTTCATTTCTTTATACACTTCTTCAATTGCAGCTTCACTAACATCTTTACCCGCTTCGGTACTTATCATCCAGCAGGTTTCGTGAATATGATTTTGAATAAAACTATGTATGCCATACGTATAGCCTTTGTCTTCCCGTATATTGCGCATCAGTCTTGACCCAAAAAAACCACCAAACAAAGCATTCAGCACCATTGCTTTTGAAAAATCAGGATGATGTCTGTTTGGAAAATGTCTTGCCATCCTTACAGATCCTTGTACATCATTTTCGTCATTAACAATTCTTAGTTTTTTTTCTTTTGCCGGCTGTGCTTTTATTTCCTTTTCTAAAACAGTGCCCATTGGCAAGTCGCCAAAATAGTTGTTGAGCAGTATTTCAATATCTGCAGGTAACTTGCCGGCAACAAACATTACAAATTTTCCATTGCGATAAAACTGGTTATAATATGTAAGCAACTGTTCTCTTTCGAGCAAATCAAAATCATCCAGCTTACTGTACTTGCCATAGGGATGTTTATCTCCAAACAAAGATGCATCTATCAATCTACTGGCAATAAAATCACTTTTCTTCAAATTGACTTTTAGCCTTTGCTTCATGTTTTGTTTGTAAACATCCAGCTCGTCTTGCGGCATTGCAGATTCGGTAATCAATTCTTTTACTACCGGCAGCAGTTCGTGAATATGTTTTTTTAAGCAATGTAATGTGATGGTGGCAGTTTCATTATAACAGGCCCTGTTAAGATAAGAGCCATAATATTCAAAGTACTCATTGATAGCAAATGAACTTCTTTTAACAGTGCCGTTGCGCAATAGAAAGTTTGTAGTTGCGGCTATCAGGTTTTGTTCTTCAAACCAATTGCCGGCGCTATAAACCCATTCAAACAATATAACATCTTCTGCTCCGGCATTTATTGCATATACTTCTGCCCCGTTATCCAAAGTAAAATGATCTGCTTTCTTCAGCTTAAGATCAAAATGAATTGCATCAACTATCTGAGGAGTTTTGTTTCTGTTCTGCATTTTTAAATCTTAAAGTCTTTTAGTTGAGGAATATTTTCCGGTGGTCTTGTTTGGTATTGAATGGTAATAATGACTACTCTTTCTTCCTGATAATAATATACGATACGATAAGAGTGAAACAAAACCTGTCGGAGGTGTTCTTGTTGTGATGTGAAAATCTGCCATCCCATTTCAGGATATGTTTTTAAAAGAGAGATAGCATACTTTAATTCATTTAATTATTTGCTGGCCATACTTTGCAGATGTTGACGAAAGAAAATTTTGCACTTCTGACAAATCATTAACAGCCATTTTAGTATAGAATAGTTTATTCATTACAATTACTTTTCTATGTCTTCCGGTTGCATTTCACCTTTATTCATATCAGAAATCCCTTCATTTGTTTTCACAAATAACAACAACTCTTCAATTACTTCATCAATGCTTAAAAACTCTTGCTGAGGCATTGCCTGAATGACTTGTATTACCTGCGATTTTAAAATTTGTTGTGTTAGCATATTTTTAGTTTTCAGATAAATAATAAATTGTACTGCTGTTTTCTTTTCTGAAAATTTTTTGACTTTCCTTTAATATATCCTCTTCCGTTACTGCTGCGTATTTACCCAGTTCATCATTCATCCAGGAAGCATTGCCCAATATCTCATAATATGCAAGACTCGCGGCACGGCTCATCAAACTCATGTCTTCAAAAATGATAGCACTTTCTGTTTTATTTTTTACTTTTTGCAATTCTTCTTTGCTTACAAGCATAGTCTTCATTTTTTCCAGCTCTTCTTCAACTGCTGTTTCAGCTTCTTTCATTTCCACTCCTTTCACTAGTTTGCCTTCTACTACTACCAGTCCGGCGTCTGTACTGCCAAAATGTTGACAGGAGATACTGCTGAATAATTTTTTTTCTTTTACTAATTTTTGATGCATGCGAGATGAAGCTCCACTACTTAGAATATCTGTAAGTAAGTCAACAATATAATATCCTTTATCAAGCCTTGAGCCCATGTGCCAACATTTATAAAAAGCATCTAATGGCACATTGGATTTTATTTCTAATTTTCTTTCTTCATTTTGTTCGGGCTCCTGCGGCTGCTGGTGTATATATTTTTCGCCAGAAGGAATGTCGCCAAACCATTTTTCTGCTAATTCTTTTACACGTTCCGTAGTTACATTTCCTGCCACTACCATTACAGCATTGATGGGTCGATAATGTTTAAAGAAAAACTCTTTTACATCATCCAATGTTGCGTGTTCTATATGAGAAAGTTCTTTGCCTATCGTCATCCAGCGATAAGGATGTACCTTATATGCAAGATCCCTTAGTTTATGCCATACATCGGCATAGGGCTTGGTTAGATAATGTTCTTTAAACTCTTCGCAAACGACCTTACGTTGTGTCTCCAGGCTTTTTTCGCTAAATGCCAGTGAAAGCATACGGTCACTTTCTAACCAAAAAGCCGTTTCAAGATTTTCTGCTGGAAGTTGCAAATAATAATTGGTAAGATCGTTGGTCGTGTATGCATTATTTTCGCCGCCGGCCATTTGCAATGGCTCGTCATAGTTGGGGATGTTTACCGAGCCGCCAAACATCAGGTGTTCAAACAAATGCGCAAAACCTGTCTTGTTTGGATTTTCATCCCTTGCACCTACATCATACATAATGTTCATAACGGCCATGGGAGTGCTGTTATCCTGATGCACAATTACCCGCAATCCGTTTGGAAGTGTAAATTTTTCAAATTGAATCATACACAAAAAATTAATTATTCTCCTAGAAAGAGAAAGTTTGTAAAAATACTTAAAATGAAAGTATGGTGTAAAGTGATTTTATAAAATACTCTTAACCTTAAATTCAACTTCGTTGATAACACCTTCTCGGCGATAAATAACTTTAACTTTATCATTTGGCGTTTGCAAGGCCAGTTTATATTGATTCAATATTTGCGAAAAATTTTTATTGACCGCCAGCACTTCGTCACCTTCTTTTAATCCGGCCAATTCGGCAGGCGATCCTTTAGCAACATCACCCACGATAATAATGCCATTTACCAGATAAAGCTCTACTCCAGAATAAGAATAATCAAACGATTCTATAAAATGGCTATTTGGCATTAAGAAAATATCACCTTTTTTGTAATTAATGATTGTATTAAATCTTCTGAGTATATCATTTCCAATCAATCCGCCCATGTAGGGATAGCTGGTAACATCATGTGCATCATCAAAAACATGTACCGGCACCCTATGAAAACGATAAGGTCCAATTCTCACTTCTTTAATCACCGTCAATTGCATATCTAATTTACCACCCAACCCTTCGCCTTCTTTGGTGAAGTATTTTTTTCCTTTCTCCAGAAAATTACTGTCGCTTACAAATTCTTTTGATAAAAGCATACAAACTCCAGCACCAATGTCATATAAAAAACGGGTGTTGACACTACGATAGTCTTTAACCCTTAAGGGCTGAGCGGCTAGCATATTGATATTAGGCTTTAGCAGATAACCTCCTTTTGGATATTTCAAACTTCCCTGTGAATAAAAGGAAACCCGAAGACTGTCATAGTTAAGCATTACGATATAGCGACTAAGTACAGCATATCCTATAATACCATCAATACGTTCGCCATAAACCGAGGTCAGAATTTCATAATTATTAATATGAAAATTGAGGCTATCAATTGTCAGATTTGGAAGTTTCAGTTTTTGATTAAATAGAAAACTCACTTTATGTGTTCCTGCGATTCCTTTAATAGTGCGTTCGGTAGGTACAGGTTTTAGTTTTAGATAATCAGCTGTAGTTGAGTCTAGGGAAATGCCAGTACTTCCGGTATCCATTATAAAATTCAATGTATCGGGATGATCTCCTAACCTGGCCTGCATGATAATAATGCCTCCGGTAAGTTGGGTAAATGGTATGGTTGTGATTTCTTTGGCTGGCGGCTCTACAAAAACTTCCTGTGCCTTTAAAAATAAGGGCGCAAAAAAAATAATTGACTGCACTAAAAAGAATTTTCTTTTCATGTGTTGGTTTTTGGCGCCGGTCAGTTAAAAATAAGACAAGTAAAATACAAAAAATGATGCAGGGTGAAGTTTTATTTGATTGGTAGTTTAAAAATTCACCTAGAGTGAAAAGAGAAAAAGTGAAAGTCGACTTGCTTTCAATTTATCATCCTTTCCTCTTTTCCATCTACGAGGGAAATTAAAAAAGCCACCCTATTTTTTAGAGTGGCTTTGTGGTGTGGGGCGGGATTCGAACCGCCGACACAAGGATTTTCAGTCCACTGAATATTAATGTTTTAAAGGTAAAGACCATTCTCTTTAAAGTAGCTTTTGCTGTGTAAATATACCTTTCTGGTAGCTTTTTTGGTAGCGATAATTATACCTACAAACAACCCAACAAGGCTATCAAAATACCGAATACCTCAACATTGAATAATACAGGTACATTTTATTGGAAGCCTTACTAATCACAATAGCCAGTACCAGATATTCTGACTTCCAAAAGAAACCTGAATTACCGTTATCCCAAAATGGGGTTCTTGTAATATTCAATATGCCCTCAATCTTCTCTTTTAATCTCTCAAAGCTGCCCTCTGAATTTTCCAGATGACAATACACAGTAATCAGACTTCCTTCAAAGAAATATAGATTAACCATTGTAACCGGGAAACCCAATAGGGCTTTTATAAATCCATCCTTAGCCTTGTAAAGGTCAACACCATTATCAGAACTGATGTATTCCACATTGCCCTTAAAATCGCTTATATCAGCATTTAGCTGGTAGGGTAGAAAATCAAAATTCATAGATTGTTTTGGTTTGAAGTCATAAAAAAAGCTGCCCTAACTGGACAGCTTGAATTAGTTTTTATTGAGTTAATAAATCAAGGATTATTCATCCCTTTAAATAGCTCCTTAATCTTGGATAAAGTCAGTGAGTATTTTTTGTTCTCTGAATCGCTTAACTCAACAAATTCCTTGACCTTATTTATTTCCATCTTGTCCGCAGAGTTTATCTGCATTAACTCATTGCTTAACCTTACAACAAAACCTGATTTTGGATTAACAATAAACAGATTGGTTGCTCCGGTATTAACAGTTTGTCGTATTAATACAAAGTCAACGAACATTTGAGCTTCACTGATTGAAGGCAATCTTAGTTTTTCATTTGCTTCAAATACTTTATCGTCATTAATGAAAATCCAAGAGTATTTCTGACCTGTTTTCAGTATTACTCCATGTGAAGTAATAAGAAGTTGGTTTTCTGAATTTACCTGTATGGTTTTGAAATCACCAGACTTCCCATTGTGATTGTGAGGGCTATATGTTAGCCAGAAATAATCTGACTTGTAAGTGATACCATTATACTCTGGTGAACCCTCTACATTTTTCAGTAGGTTGGGATATTTGCTATTTTCGAGCAACACAAAGTAATTATCAGGTATCACAGGGTTTCCTTCCATCCAAACAGGATTATACTTTGTTGAAAAGTCAACAAGTTCGGAGGAGCTTACTTCTGCTCTATTAGAACAGGCATCTATCAGCCATTGTAAGGATGGGTCTATCTTTGAAGCCAGTTTTCTGCTGAACAGAAGTTTGCCTAATTCTTCTCTGCCAGGTTTGCCTAAGACATTTGGAGCATTACCAATAGAAAAGAAACTTCCAAAGGAACACAAGACTGAAAACTCATACTTCATTTTTGTTTTTCCATCTGTGTAGTTTACTCCTGTGGATGAAAAAGCAGAGCCTCCATCTTCTGAAATTTCAAGCCGGTCAACTACACCATCCTTGTTGAAGTCTTTTAAACTCTTTTTTGTTTGGCAGAAAGCTATTGAGCTAATGAACAATGTAAGGATAGTGATAAGTGTTGGTTTATTCATAAAATATGATTACGGTAATTGTCTTTTAAAATACCAAATTTTATATCCGAAAAAAAGAATTGTTATTATGTGGATTGCTATCCAGAATTCAGAAGCATAAAATATTGGCAATATTGGGTTATAAATTATGGCAACTACAATGTAAGCGAAACTTAATTTTTCCTTCAAAGTCTTTTCATCCATAATCATTTTTTCAACCAGCAAGCCTTTACTACTTAGTACAAGCATCTTCTCTTTATCATTGATATAACTGATAATGGCAGTAAAGCATACAGCTATTTTCAAAATGGCTGCATAAACTCTGTCAGGTGGATTTGTATTTTGAAGAAGGTAATAAGTGATTTCCCATCCAAGTGCCACACAGATAACAATTCTGAAAATGTATGAAGTGGTTGAAGGAAATGTGATTGACATAATGTTGCTATCTGATTATCTTTAATTACATACAGCTTCAAAAACTGCCTCACCTATTGAATCTGGAACTGGTGTGTCATAGGAATTGTAAAAGTCTTTTGAACGGATAACCGTACCTTTTGAATTATATACAACTTCCTTTACCACTCTATATTCAGATGAAGAGCATTTTATTTCAAAAAGAGAAAGGGTTTTGGTTTTGACTACAGAAGTTTTCCCATTCTTTACTGTCTTTTTAGTTTCAATTTCTTTAACCCAAATCTTCTTTTCCCCAAAGACATTTTCTTTGGTTGTTATAACTTTTGCCATATCCAAATAGTATTCATTTCCAGACTTGGCCTTTGTAATAAGTTTCCATCCTTCATCATCATATTTTTCTTCAGAAGATTCCTGAGAGTGAGCTTCACAGGCAATAAATATGAGTATAATTGAGAAGATAAAAGGGTGAATTAATCGTTTCATAAATGGAGGTTTTAATGGGTTAATTATTGATGTCGTTCATGATAACCCCCAAAATACAAAAATCCTTGAATTTGGTGCTGTCTACGACATCAAATAAATGACTGAAAAACAGCTTTTAAAGAAGATTGGGTTAAGAATCAAACAACTGAGGGCAGAAAATGGCTTGTCCCAAAGGGAGTTTGGCTATAAGATAGATGTCGAAAAATCTAATGTCTCAAGGCTTGAAGCTGGCCTCTTTAATACCAAGATATTTACCCTGTATAAAGTAGCAGAAGCCTTTGATATATCCCTTTCAGAACTACTGGAATTAGATAAGTAGTATTTGTCACCTTTTCAAGAAAAGTCTATTATATGGGTATTACCTCCTCCAGTGAAATCTTATTATTCGCTGAAATAAGGGAATGAATTACCTACCTTGTTCATGCTTCTTTCAAATCATGATTTTCACGATGAGTTATTTCAGCCCTTCAGGAAAAGATATATCCTGCATTAATTTTTTCTTGAAGTGGCTTCAGATTCAATTGAACTTTTAAAAGTATCTTCTGAAACCTACCTATGACTTCAAACAAAATAAGGGTTGCGTAAAAATATAGCCCCACATTAAAGGGGCAATTATCCAAATTTTACTTTATATCCTATATGGTATCAGGGTAAATTCTGGATATTTTTCAGACCAGTTACATAAGAAGAAATGCCCTTAAAGTCCACACAGGGAATAAGGGCATTTTCTTTCGTACTAACCCATCACTAAGCCATTTGCTTCACGCCATTATCAGTACCCTGATAAATCTTGGTGAAGTCCTGCTGTACAGGTTGTTCCTGCTCTGTGTACACATACCTGTGTGAAAGCATCAACACTTCTCCTGTTTCTTCAACAGTGTACTGATAGGGCTCACATTCTTCCCTCACAATCTGACCTGGCATTTCAGTTCCAATTAAGGACTTGCAAGTAGCCTCATCAAAAGTCGTGGCAAGACTGGCCTTTTTAGCAGTGGCATATACATTGCCATTTGCTGACTTAACAATCTCAATACCTCCCTGCAATATCAAAGCAAGGAAAGGTTTTTGTTCACTGTTTAAGCGAATCCTGTACTCAACAATTTTTACTGACATAATTTTTGTTTTAGGTTAAACATCCGAGCAATATTGCTCAACAAGGATTAGCGGGGGCTGATAGGTGAGGATGCCTTGAGAGGAAGGGAGGGCTTGAAAGGAGGAGCAAAGGTTGAGTGCCAAAGTTCTGTTCCTCTATCTATCCTTTACATGAAGAACCTATCTCTTTTTCTTTGAAGGACATCTTATTCAAAAAGATTTACTGCCGGGGAAAAATTCGGCATACTAATAACTGATACGGGGGAGCTTGTCAATCAAAAACTGGCCGGGGTAGCTGATTGGGATGGGTTGAGTTTACAGTCCCTTTTAAAAATTTTATAGAAAATTTTTTTAGGAAATCCGGCACATTGAATCAGTTCTATATTCCTCGTATTATCTGCATAGCTTGAATTGTCCTTTTAGCTTTTTCAATTAATGCGTTAAGGTCTGAATCTTTACCATCCTAATAACGCTTAATATTAATTTCCGTTTCTTCTCCTCTGTCATTAATTAAAAGATTAATTGCAGTTTCAATCTCATTGTGCCAATCAATAATTCTTATATTAAATACATCTCCATCAGCATTTGGAAATTTTTCAACGTGAATAACTTGCATAGATTTTTATTTTATGTTAAAAAGTATTATTTACATATGTAAAAAGAAATTGAATAAATGTTCTACAATTACATATAGAAGCTATACTTCAACTGCATTACATCACCCTCATCTAAATACTTTAATATATCTCCGACATTTCTTGCACATTCAATTGTAATTGGAAGTCTTCTGTCAAATTGGGTATTATTCCAGTTCATCTTAGTTAATGCTAAAATTTCATCGCAGATAAGATTAGGGGATTCATCAAATTCGTATAACCTTACATCAATTGGACTTGGAATATACTTTCCAGTGTATGTCTCATAGTAAGGTACAGAGCCCCTTGTATAAAGTAAGTGTCTTTTGCCATCAAATGATAAATGAGTTCCTCTTAAAGGTGGATAATCATTTTCCCGATAGAGGCGAAAATCTGAATTTATTATTGTAACCAAATCTACTTGATGAATAAAATACTTCTTTGCAGCTTGTTTAAATCCTTCAACTTCTTCATCATTGTAATTGGATGTTTTGTGTAATACTAACCTTTTTGGAGTTTGCTTAATAGCATCATGATATTCCTTAAGAGACAAATCAAGAAGATTAAAAGCCTGTTGTGCTTTAAGATGAGGAATGTTATCATCTTTCGGTTTTACAATTTCTTCACCTCTTAAAATAACTCCTTTTCCCAATTCATTAAAAATTTGGGCAATACTTGTCTGAGTTGTCCTCTTATCTCTGCTTTTATAAAAACTAACACCTGCATAACAAGTTGTATCAGACATGTCTTTTCTAACTAAAGCCCAAGGAGTACCAGAAGCTTTGTAATATAAAGCAGTAAAAAAATTCCATGCTATTGTTGCAGGGTCTTGCATTTCACCAGTTGGTTCTGCAATCCTTTCCCTAACAATTTGAATAGGGATATTATACTTCATTGCCTTTGCTTTCAGGTATCTTCTGAAATTCTTTTCCTTCTCAGATGCATCTTCATCATCTTCATCCACTTTGATAGTTATTAACTCTTCATCAGTTTGTGGTTCAAATGTAGCCTCAATAAGGTGCTTAATTAAATCTTCATTTATAACACAAAGAACAACATGCGGGCTTTTGTTTTGGGATAAATATTTTATTTCTGCTAAATATAGCTCAGCTATTAAGCGTATAACATCTTCAAGACTTTCATTTTTCTTGATTATATCCTGTATGTCAGAATTATTAATCTTACGCAAGTAAGTGTCATCAAAAGCAACTTCACACTTGAAGCCGACATTAGAATTAAACCCGCAAAACCCTGGAAAGAGATTTCTGTTTAATCTTTTTCCTTTTTTTGGCTGCTTACCCTCTATTGCATTTCTACATGAATTTACCCAACTGACAACAGTGTCAATACTTTCACTTTTGCCAACCATTCCTACAACAATCTTTTCAGGACGTACATTATTTATATCAAAAGGACTGTACGAAACTATTCCTTCCTTTGGGCAAAGATGTTGGTTTAACCCAAACTGCAAAGATGGTTCTTCAATGTATCTTAGTTTCATTAGTCAAAAAGTGATTTTGATAATTCATTGTCTTGTTTAAGTTCAGCCTCATGCTCATTCATTGGAACAAATTCCTTTGGTGGAAGCCATTTTGAGTCTTCCATTTTTGGAATGAAACTAAGGGGTGTACCCTGATAAATCTTTAGATAAGGATATTCTTTCGTAAATAAATCCTGATAAGCCAAGTAGTAACCGAAAAATCTATACTGATAGTAAACAGCATTATTCGTCTCTTGTCTTTTTAATCCTGATAGGTAATTCTTTTCAAACCTACTCGGTTTAAACCCCCCGGGGTTGGTAAAACTCCAAGTTGGATTAATTACTAAAAACCATTGTGAGTTATACAACTCAAATGTGGGTCTAAAGGCCATACTTCTAAAACAAATAACATGACCTTCTTTTTTATTAACCATCTTGAATATGGCCGTCTTAGTAGATTTGTTTTTCCCTTTCCATCTGACTCTCCATTCGTCAGGATTTTCTTTTCTATTTCTGAATCGTATTAATCCTTTCTGGCCAACCCATTCCATTCTTCTTGACTTACATTTTTCAATTAGATGTTGACGAAGGAGGTATTTGAAGTTCCTTAAATAAACATTCCCTGTTGAACAATATTCTAATGGGTCAATCTTAGTTATTGTTCCCTTATCAACAAATTGCATCAATGGCTCTTTTGAATCAAAAAGATTACGCAAGGTCAATAACTGATTTTCTCTTAAGATAAAATCTTGAAGATAAATTTGACGATTAATCGTTTCATGACGTAATAATTCATCAGTTCTAAAACTTTTCTTTCTTTTATATCCTTTCTCCTCACGCCATTTATTAATACTCTCCTTAATAGCTTCCTTATCAAGATTAAGGTCAGCTATAAACATGTCATCGGGTATTGATATAGGTAAAAAATTCAGGTGCAGGTTTTCAGGCTCATTTTTAAGATAACCCGATTGAAATTTTTTGTTTCTTGATTCAATTTGAACATCTGAAAATTCGTGCTCACACAACCTTGCTATATACTCAAGTTTCTCAAGGGACTGAATATAGTTTATCCTATTCCTCAAGTCGCTTATATCTATCACATGAGTATCATCCTTGAACTCAAGTCCATCTGGAGTATTTTCCTGAATAACTTTTTGGTTATACTTTTCCTTTTCCGTTAATACATAAATATAAAGAGTCTCAAATCTTGATTGAAGATTATGTTTGCCGAATTTTATTAAAGTATCTTTTATCTTATCACTACTACCTGTTGAAGTAATTTGAAAAGCTATCTTGTTGTCTTCATCAATTAAGTCAACTGATGGAAAGTTTTTCTTCTCAAGCGAATTAGCATTTATCAACTTTACATCAAATACAGCATTCAAAATGGGTATTAAAGCATTTTCAGCATGAATGTTAATGTCATACAAGCCCATGTCATTATACGACTTGACCTCCTCAACAAATCTTGCAAGGTATTTGGCAATTTTATCTATGGAATCCTTTCTATTCATTTCACAGATTTCTTGGTTTTCTTAGGTGTAGCAAACAAGCCAGCCGTATACTTATCATATAACTCAAAAAGAAACTCAATCCTCTTGGTTTCGTTTGGGAAGGGCTGAGACCTGTAACACAAGTCCACTGCTTTATCTAAAGCCTGATGAGCCTTAACTAATGCCGGAGGCATTGTATTAGGGTCATATAAGTCAGCAAGGCTGCTATCAGGAAACTGCGCTCTTGCATCAAGTACTCCTTGTGCTGCCTTTTCAACAGCTTCCTTTTGCTTGACTGTTGGATTCTCAGGCCATGGATAATTGTTATATACAATATCATTTGAGTACCTATAACGGCTCTCTAATCTTCCACATACATTCTCAATCCATGCCATGTGCATTAAAGACGATAAAATACCAAAGTGATACTGTGAGGCTTGTGGAATCGAGTTGCAACTATCAGCAATAATATTGTCCTTTGAAAAAAAGCCAAAGGGAATGTACTTACGATTTTCGGATGAATGACGAGGAATTAATACATAGTTAGTTACTGGCTGCCTATTCTCTGTAAATAGGGTTGGCATTTGCGCCCATTTAACTGTTGCTGCCTTTGTACTTTTTAACCTGAACTGTTTAACATTTTCAATTCTTTTCATCAAGTTGGGGCATTGCTTCAACTCATTTGGGCTTGCATCAACTAACCAAAAACACCAACGTTTTTGATTATGCAAAAATTCTTTAGCACTTATAAACGGTTTAATATATTTCTTTGATTGAGGTTCTGATGCAACAAAGGCTTTCTTTTCATCATCAGTCATTAGGAGATTGCCATCATCTGTTGGCTGACTACCTTTAAGCATTTCTGGAACATTGTTAATTGGTTTTTTCCTTGTTGTAATTGCAAAGTCTTTACCTTCTACCAGATATGGGTTTATATTCTTTGCTCTGACTTCATGCGGCTCTCCTTTAATGTCATTATATTCAAATATCATTTTTTCTGAAGCATCATAATTTGCAAAACCAATAATCACTACATGGACTGCTGCATTACCTCTGGCTTCATTTCCCCACTTGAAAGTTCTATGTGCAAAGTGAATTTTACAGTGGTATTTATTATAAAGTTCATTCCAAAGTACACCAACTTGTTCCCCCTGTGCTATTGAGTTTGTACTAACAAATGATGACTTTGTTTTAGGTAGATTTTTTTCTTCTACTGCATTTATTACCTGCATATATTGTGCTGCTCGAAATATACCATGCAGTTACATAATCCAGAAGCCCTGCGCCATTTACATCAGTAAAGATGGCATCCATATCTTTCTTTTGTCCACTACTTTGCAAGTGTTTTCCGATAAAGGGAGGGTTGCCTAATATAAAATGATACCTTGGTTGTTCTTTCTCCCAGGGTAATGGTTCAATGAGACTTTGCCAATCTGTTTGCAAAGCATTACCATGCTTAATAGTTGCACTTTTCCTTAATGGTAATCGTATGTAGTATTCTCCGAAGGTCTCGCTGGCCAGCATATTCATCTGATGATCTATTAACCACATAGCTACCTGCGCTATTTGCGCAGGAAATTCTTCATACTCTATTCCGTAGAACCTGTCCACGTCTATCTGAAAGTAAATGCCAATATCAGTAATGGCCTGTTGTTTTTTTAAGCTGTCTTTTAGTAGCTCTTTAATGACTTCTATCTCCAACAACCTGAGTTCCCTGTATGCCACAATGAGGAAGTTTCCACAGCCACAGGCAGGGTCAAGAAATCGCAGCTTACTTATTTTGTTGTGAAATTTTTCTACACTTGTTCTGCTCTCTTTTTTAGCCCTTTCAAACTCTTTCCAAAGTTCATTGAGAAACAGGGGTTTAATAAGTTTGAGGATATTCTTTTCACTGGTGTAATGCGCCCCTAAATTCCTTCTTGCTTTTTCATCCATTACAGACTGAAATAATGACCCAAATATTGCCGGTGATATTCTACCCCAATCCAGTGAACAACATTCAAGCAAAATATTCCTCATTTCACTGTCAAAACCTGCTGTTGGTAAATGTTCTTCAAACAGCTTACCATTTACATAGGGAAAAGCATCTAAACTTTCATCAAGATTTCTTAGCCTGTTTTCTTTGGGCGTATTTAATACTTCAAACAGTTGTGCAAGATGGGCAGCTAAATCACTTCCATCTGGCTCAGTTTTTAAGTCCAGATATTCATTGAATATTCCACGTTCAAATATGTTGGTATCATCAGCAAATAAGCAGAACACTAATCTTACCAGATATACTTCAAGATTATGACCAGTATATCCTATTCCTTTTAACTTGTCATGGAGCTTACCCATTAATTCAGCAGCCTCAATATTTACAGGGTCTTGCTCTTTATAAGTTCTTTTTCTATATCCGGCTATCTCACTGAATAGTCCAACGTGATTGACAAGCTCCGTAATCTTAAACTCAGTCTGTAAGCCACTATCAAGGTCATAAAGCCTGAATCTTTCAAAATCACTTACCAGTATGTATTTTGGAAGTTCCTTATCAGTAAGGCCAGGAAAATAGTCTTTGGCTTGTTTGTATGCTCTGTCTAAATCTTTACCCCTGCTTTTATGCTCTACCAGTATCATGCCCTTCCATAGTAAGTCAATGTACCCCTGCTTGTCATCAATCTTCTTCAACCTGCATTTCAAAGGTGGCTACCCTGCGGCGGCTTATCCCAAACACATTAAAGAAGTCATCCCAAAAGGACTTTGCTTCTGCATCTTCATTAGTTTCATTCTGCCACTCTTTTGTAAAGGCAGTAGCTCTGGTTTTTATTTCATTCCAACTTAGTGGCATAGGTATAAAGCAGTGGTTTTCTGCAAAATACAAAAAAAAAAGCCGGAGATTCTAACTTCGGCAAAGTAAAAAAGGGGGTAAGCCCTTGCT
This sequence comes from Chitinophagaceae bacterium, assembly GCA_037045195.1. GTDB lineage: Bacteria > Bacteroidota > Bacteroidia > Chitinophagales > Chitinophagaceae > JJ008. The sequence goes on along the minus strand of JBAOIB010000003.1, from coordinate 195,213 downwards.
TTTCAGCAAATAGCCTACAACCCCTAACCTAAAACACCAGTTGCAAATACTTTCGGTGCTTTATTTTTTTAGTCCCGTTGTTTGAAAATGTCAAAGATTGAGACAATTACTTTTATTAATAGACTCTTATGCATAATATCACTCTCGTTTCTACAATACACAGTGAACGTGGAAAATGCAACTCAAATGAATTTTTTCAAATCATAACATCTATAAATCCAGATGTCATTTTTGAGGAAGTATGTCCTGAATTATTTGATAGATTTTATAAAAAGTATGACATTCCTATTGAAATTGAACCACTGGAAATAAAAGCAGTTAAAAGATATTTACAGGGCCACGATATTAAGCACTTTCCAGTTGATATTGAACCAGACCCAAACCGTACTATGCGTGATATTGAATATATGTTTCACTCATTTAAAAAATATGCAGTTTATAAAAAACTGGAAGATGAACAATGCAGAATGACAGAAAGTGGTGGGTTCTCTTTTCTCAATAGTAAAAGATTTACACAAATACTTGAAGAAAAGAAGATGATAGAATTACGTCTTTTAGAATTTATAATGAACCGGACTAAGCTATCAAATATTTACAAATTGTTTTATGAAGAACAAGATAACCGAGAGAATAAATGGCTTCAAAATATTTACGATTATAGCAAAGAACATAGTTATGATACTGCAATATTTTACTGTGGGGCATCACATAGAGAATCAATAATGCAAAAAATCCACAAATACGAGAAGGAAGGTAACTTCAAATTGAACTGGACATTTTATGAATAAGAAAGAAATTTCTTTTCAGTGGTTTTTTAAAGAGAAACCTACATCAAAAGAAACCTGAAAGGCAAAGAATGAGGTGGCCGGGAAAATTCAGAAAAGAAAATACAGCATAACTCTTTCAAGTCTACTTTCAATTAATTCAAGCACTTATTACTTTAACAGATGAAAAGGACACTTATGAATGAGAAAATTGAAAAAATTTATATTCTACGAATTGCATATTTGATAAGCAGTGTAGCCCTGTCTATGTAAATCGTACTTATGAAAGTGGAATTACTCATTTATCTACGCAATGCCAAAAATGTGGAAGCACTTTTGGTCAGCCTATTTCCAGAAAAAGCATAGATAAGACAGCTCCGGTAAAGAAATTTGATGAAGAGCTTTATAATAAGTTCTCAGAGGAATATTTTAAACCTCTTTTTGAACTAAGTGAAAAGCAGAGGAAATTAAATGAAATAAGAAAGTCTCTTAAAAATCAATACTATGAGAAGGTATTCAAGATTAAGTAATGTGGACCTTGATATCACTTACAACTTTTACTTATCTTCTCCAGCATGGCAGGAAAAAAGACGAAATATTCTTGAAAGAGATAATCATACTTGCCTATTCTGTGGAACTAATACAGCTACTCAGGTTCATCATTTGAGTTATGACAATTTAGGCAACGAAACAGAGTTTGAACTTATTAGTGTCTGTCTTATCCTTGTCATCAAACAATTCATGATATTGAAAATAATGAAACGATATATGACAAGCTTCAAAGTAATCAATTTAAAATTAAATAAGTCCCTACTTTGAGGCAGGGGCTTATTTTGTAATTAACTCAAATACCAGTTACTACCTTTTTCCTCTAATGTCCATTTGATTTTTTCTATGAAATGATAGGAATTAACTGACCTGTCAATGAAGTTGTCTATGTAACTACTTTTGTTCGCCTCTGTAAACAGGTTATAAAGCCTCCACAGATTGATATTACCCTGCTCATCTCTACAAAAGGAATTATCCCGGTAATAGTCCCTGACTACTGAACTTATTTGTTGGTCACCGAACATTAACTGAGGTATATCCCTTTGTACATCTTTTGGCAAGTGCTGATACATTCTTGCTTTGCCAATCAAATGAGCAAACTGGCTCTCAGATAATGAATAATCACATAGCATTTTCATTTGATTAAGCTGAAAAACTGCATTATGTTGTTCCAGCAAACTTCTGATACAAGCTGATAACTGGCCTATGGTAGTTACTTTCAAATCTCCCATATATCCATCACTCCAAATTTTCAGGTTCAGGCAAACACGGTTATTAAAGCCAACAAATATTTTGAAGTGCTGGTCACTCTTTCTGCTGTATAAATTGTCCATTCCATAGGATTTTACACCTCCAATAGTTAATGAAAGAGTATTACCTCCAATGACATCACTAATTGAAGGCACTTCAATAATGAATGCCATCCTTTCAAAGTAGATAGTCTTTTCCCATTCTTCTAACTCATTTGCAGGTTTATTCTTGGCTTCGGGAATCCTTCCTTTCACTGGATGGCTGACCCTTACTGTGGGTGAAAGAATTGTTTCACCTGAATAAACATCAGAAGCAACTTTCAAGGTTGTTTCAATAAAATCTGCGTGACTTATCAAAGGCTCATTATCCTTGATAAAGACGGGGATAATGTGATTGTCTTTTATTTCTTGAAGACTCACCTCAGTTGTGTTTGCCTGAATGAAGGGTTTATCTGTACTAACAGAACTTGGTTCTTGAATAGATTGACCTTCATCAAAAGATATTACACCATTTGAATTATGCGGTTGTATTTCCAATGTTTCCATTTGTAGTAGGTTTTAAGTAATGAGAAATGTGTTTTGTTTCGTTAGGAGCTACAACAGTTAGCTCAGTTCTTCTTTTTGTGAATATTGCAGAAAACTGTTTCTGGATTGCAGGACTTTGGATTTTGTACAATGAAAGAAGCTCCTCAACTGTTTTGGTGGATGATATTTTTTCTTGAAGGGAAAGCTCTGCCTCCTGTATATTTCTTTTTGAAGGCATATCCGAACTTTCACCAGTATTGCACCAGTCAAGTATCTTTCTTCCTACCTCAGTAGTTATTTTAAATTCAGATTCATTGCTGAAGATTCCAGTCCTGTCCTTGCTGACTACTGCATTGTGTTTTATGTCAAGGTCAAACACAATTGTTAACTCGTAATCCATTCCATCTCTTGTTATACCCTTTAATCCCACCTTTTCCGGCACTTGTTTTCCATTCTTTTCTACAAGTACATAATCCTGTTTTGTTCTTATGGTTGCAAGAACATGAACGGGACTTTGAAGAATGGCATTAACAAAGGCATTATGTCTTGGAGTAATCTTATTCCAGTTTGTGAAGGAATTACCAGCCATACTTCCATGCAGGTCAATGATACCTCCAACCCCTTCCCATTCATGGCTAATACTGTCAATAATAACTACCTCCATTCCTGCCTTAACAGCCAGGGCAAGTGCTTCGATGTATTTCTCAGGGTTAAATGGGGCTGATATTCCAATAACATTATAGCCTCCAAGATGACTGTATAAATGGGCTGAGTTATTTTCACTGTCAATGACAGCTATTTTATCCCATGAATTACAAAGGCCATAACCTAATAGCAAGGCGGACATGGTTTTTCCCGAACCTGATGCTCCTTGCAAGCCAATCTTAATTTTGGCTTTATTTCTTTGTGCTTTTTGTAGTTGCATATAGTATGATTTTGTTTGAAGTACTATTAAATGAAAAACCATCCCGAAGGATGGTCTTAATAACAGTTTATCCAATATTTACTTTTCATCTATTAGGGGTGTTCAGTAAATCTTGGATAATTATTTTATTTGAAGTTAGAAGATAGCTTCAGGCACTGTATTTTTATGATATTCAATTTGCTCCTGAATATATTTTTCTGATACAATACTTTCAAGGTCTGGGCAGTTTGTGGTGTATACAAGATTTATGTAATTCTGGTACTTCTGAAAATCTACTTCTGATATAATTCTGTAAGCATCCTCAATTCCTGAAATTTGATAACCAGCACTATTAATTAAGATTTTATTGGGTGAGATAGTAGTATCCTTTGATTCAGTAAAAATCTTTCTCACTTCATTCAATACTTTTTCAATTAACTTGTCGTCAGCAATTACACTTTGAACCTCTGAAAGATTCACTTTTTTAGCCCATTGACAAAAGCTTATTGTATCATCCTTAACTAAGGAATCTCCTTCACGTATACTCTTGATTGTCTTAAGTAACTTGTCTCTTAAGTTATTCTGTATAAGATTTTGTTGGGAATACACTTCTGCTTTAAGTATGTACATTTGCCCTCTTACATCTCTAAAGATTAAGACGTCCTTTAAATTTTGAAACAGGGCATATAAATTACGATACCCTTGTAGTGCCTTCTTTTCACCTCCAATAAGTTGCTTTTGATAGTCCGCTAAATAATGAATTGAATTTGCAATGGCACAACGGATATAATTGTCCTTTAGATAATGAGTATCCAATGCCCTTATTACGATTCCATCTTCATCAAATGTTCCATTTGGGTAAACAAGGGTAGTAAATTGTTCATTATGTCTCTTGAAGAGTTGAATTACATTCATTAGTTGAATTTTTAGACTTGAAGAATTTCTTGCCTTCTCCCTCGTGCCATCAGCCTTTATTATTTCAACCTTATATTCAGTTGTTAGCTTCGTATAAAACAGTTCATAAAACCTTTTTTCAGGCAGATAGTCGAGATTTTCAGGCACACCTATCTTATAGACCAAAAGGTTTAATAGCCCCTGAGTAAGCTCACCTTTCATTAATTCATCCCTTTCCTTATAGAATATACTATGCAACTCACAATTCTGAAATTGATTATTACAAGCTGCCCATAGAATGTATGCTGAAATATTAGAACCAAAATTTGGATGACAAGTTGATAAATACTTATCGCCAACTTCAAGCATAACTTCATCCAATGAAGGAAATCTCAAAAATGGTTTTTCTTGACCTCTGGCTTCGAGTTGGCTACCAAATTTTCTTTCAATGTTTTGAATACCCTGACTTGAATATTCCTTTAACTTTTTATAGTAAGCTGCAATAATCCTTGTCTGCCGTCCAAGTGGACAATAATCAATAGTTCTTTTATACTTAACAAGTCCACTCAAAGTTGTTACCTTTTTAAGTTTTGGAAAGTAACTTGTTATATTGGACGGGTTTTTTATCAAAATATTTGGAGGGGGCATTATGATGAAAATGTCAGTATTGTTCCCACTCCTAATTCTTGCCAATGCTTGTATTACAGAGTTAATACCGCCGGTGAAAATACCAAAGTCATTATCTTGATATGCTGCTTTATGTGGTGCAATAATAAAAAAGGAGACATCGTCAGATTCAATACTTATTCCAGTTTTAAAAGTAGTACCAACATTACACATTCTTTCTTTGAATGAGTTTCCGCTCTCCCCATTGCAGAGATTTATCTCACTATACTTTTTGTAAAGAACACTCCCAATTTGTGAGCAGAATACTTCACCTTCAATTTCTTCTTTGGCTACAATACTATTTGCAAGTGTTTTTGAGAATGAAAGTATTTGAATGTGCTTACCCTTATCAATTTCTTGTTGAATTAACTCGGCTATTATTTTATCTTCAGCTTTATACCAAGATTCATCATGAATAAAAAGATGAAGTTTACTTTGTTTGTTCGGTATCTTTATTCGCTTTGTCTCAATGAGTTGAATCTTATCATCAGTTAATTCAGCAAGGTACTTGATTACAAGTTTGCTTGCTTCTGTAAAGGTTGCAGTAAGAAGAAATGATTTGTGTAACAAAGGTTGCCATTTCCAAAGATTAAATACTAATCTCTCTTTAAATACATTGACGTAGTCATGAACTTCATCAAACACAAAAACGACCTTTTTTCTCTTTTTTGAACAGTAAGTTATTGTTGATGTTAGGTAGTCTCTCTTAGTCTTATTTTGCATAAATGCTTCTTCCCCATAGTAACCAAGTAATGTATGAATAGTGAGAATATGAATAGGGGCTTTTGTTGATGCTTCAAGGTCAGTTTCTTCCAGATTTACAAAATTGAAGACATCAGTTGGAGTGATGCCCTTATCTATCAGCTTCTCATGATATTGGTTGATTATTGAAATATATGGGGCTACAACTATTACAGTGTACTCGTGTTCATTTCTGGAATTATATTGGCTGTAATACGCCTTTGCTATATCTATACATGCAGTTGATTTGCCCTGACCTACACCGGCATTTAGAACAACGGTATTTTTATCAAGTAGGTTAATGACATTTCTAAGTTTTGTGCCAATAAATCCTTCTTCATCAGGTGATATAATTGTCTTTGCATTGCCTTCAATTACAAATCCGGGGAAATCTTCTGGATTAATCTCCTTAAATTCAATTGGTAGATTTACTGGTATAACTCTTTTCTTAATGTATCCCATAAGCTGTATTTAAAAGTAATGCCACAACTTAGCTATTGTGGCATTACAGGAGCAATTTACTGCAAAATCGAGAATCCCTTAAACAGCACTAAGGGACAGTGCTTTTAGGCACAGAGTACCATTTCAGGCAAATTTATTATCCAGGGAGGAAACCGTCTTGTTTTTGCGTTCTTCTCTCCTCACATCATACACTTGTGAAACCATTGTTGTAGAAGTATGTCCATTGTGTAAGGCTGCTTCTTTCACACCAATCATTTCAGAAACTTCAGTTGAATGAAGATGCTTCAATGAATAGAAATCAGCTTTTATCTTCAATTTCTGTTTTACTAACCTTGACCAACGCTTAGTAATCTGAAAAGTCTGGATTTTATTTTTCCCCGGCTTTAGTCCCACACTGAATACATAATCAGTTTCCTTACTATTCTCCAACAGTTCTGTCCAGTATGGTAAGGCAATATCTTTTATTACACGCCAAACCTCTTTATATGTTACACCTTTTTTGATAATCAACTTAAACCTGCGTTTGTGTAAATCCACATCAGCTACTTTCAGAGAAAGTAATTCTGAAATTCTTGCTCCCGAATGAAAAAAGATATGCAGGAATCTGTGAAAACTTGGGTAATTAAGTTGCAGATATTCGTTTACTTTTTTTCGTTCATCATCTTCTAATACTATCCTTATCTTCCTTACCACCTTACGTTTTTTTATATCCCTTGCAAAATTCGTGGGTATCATTTCCAGTTCACATAGAAAAGCCAGCATCATCATCATATAACTTCTGTGCTTGTTGAACCTGTCATCAGATTTGCTTGAAATATCAAGAATATGCCTTATGTGCTTTCTTGAAACTTCGTTTAACAATAGTTGCCTCCATCCTGAAGAATTGATTGCTTTCTCAAAAGCAGCAAGACAACGAATTAAATCTCTTTTGGTGAACTCAGCAACACTCATTTTATCTGTTGCCATTCTTAATGCTTGTACTAATGAAAGAGTATCTGTACTGGAAGTAGGGGTTTCTTTTTCAAAAGGATTATAGCCATCTTGAAGGGCTTTCAATTCTTCATCTAACAGCCTTTGGGTTTCAGCCTGTCTTTCGGCTAATACTTTAAATCTATTCATCCCCTTAATCATTATCTGTTTTGGCTCTTTATATCGGGGGTCAAAAAACCTGTACTTGATAAACCAGTTTTCAGAAACCTTTGCCTTTTTAGTCTGCCAATTTTGGGGTTTAATAAAGGGTTGGCTATATGAACAGCCATTAGGAAGATGCTTTTTCATTTCCTGAGCATTTTTGGTAGCTATTTTGGTAGCTGTTTAAAAAATGCTACTGTAAGAGAGGGGTAATCCTAAAAACAAAAAAGGTTGAAATAATTGATTAACAACTACTTCAACCTTTTATTCATTTCGTGGTGTGGGGCGGGATCGAACCGCCGACACAAGGATTTTCAGTCCTTTGCTCTACCGACTGAGCTACCGCACCTTATCATTTTTTCGTTTCGCTTCAGCTGCCTGCTCTATCCCGATTTCACTTCGTTCTTCGGGACCTTGTTTTTCTAACACTCCTGCGTCGTGTTGAAAAACTACGGCCGACTGAGCTACCGCACCTTATCATTTTTTCGTTTCGCTTCAGCTACCTGCTCTATCCCGATTTCACTTCGTTCTTCGGGATCTTGTTTTTCTAACACTCCTGCGTCGTGTTGAAAAACTACGGCCGACTGAGCTACCGCACCTTTTTTTCATAGCGGGGCTGCAAATATAGGCAGGTTTGGCTAAAAAAAGAAAGCATTTTGCCTTTACCTGCTTATCTCGGCCAGTACCAATTTGGTACACTGATTATCCCTTTTCGCAGGGTCTATAAACTTAATATCAAGCTTGGTAATTTCAAAATCTCTGGCCTCAAACCGCTGACCCAGATGATAACCCTTCTGCAAAATTTCCGCTTCACTTTTTATATCAAAAATTAGCCATTTTTTCTCATCCGCCTTCAAACTACTGTCACTAAAATTTTGATAAAGTGAACGTGAATAAAAATTATAAGAAGAGCTATAAGTATTGTTCCAAAAAAATACATCCTGTGGATTTACTTTACCCTTTGTCATTTCTTCTAATGGCCGCCCGGCCTGATAGGTGAGAAGCTGCGGATAAAAATTACTATTAAGCAAAAAGAAACTTAACACCATTGCCGATACTGATATGCCCACTGCTTTTTGTAACAAGCTGCATTTTTTTGATATAAAAAAATAAAACACAACTGACAACAAAAGCACCACCACTATCATTATCAAAATAGAATGAACCGGAAATGCCCAGGCATTTATTACAATTAACCCAAGTAATAAGAGACAAGCAATAACGGCCTGAATGATAAAAATCGTTTTAACCCATTTTGTGTTGCTTTCCATTTTCAATAAATAAGAACCCGCCAATACTGCTGTTGTAGGAAAAACAATATTTAAATAGTGTGGTAATTTGAAACCAGAGAAAGAAACAATCAATAGCAGGGTAAGAAAAACACCAATAGTCAGCCATTCTTCTTTTCTTTTTAAAAAATCTTTTACGCTAGCAACAATAGCTAGATATGCTATCAAACTCCAGGGCGCAAAAGCCCATAAGAAGGAATGGATAAAAAACAGATAATCATGTTTTGCATCACTACCCATGGTACCACTAAAACGTTCTATACTTTGATTGAGCAAAATAAACTTTACGCCATTAATATGATGCTGGCCCCTCACAGTTACTTCGGGATGTAAATTAAATTGTAAATAATAACAATACACAACCGGGCTTATAAAAAGCAAGAATAAAAGACCCATCAGCAACCAATGCCAATGCCATAAAAGCTTCCAGTCTTTTTTATACAACAAATAAAAAATGACTGCTACAGCGGGCACAAATACTGCAATATGTCCCTTGGTACAAAATCCCAATGCTAGCCCCAAAGCAGCCCCCAGAACATTTATTAATTTTTTATGCTGCATCCAAACTACTAACTGCCAAATTGAAAAAACAATACAAGCTGTAAGAATAGCATCCATTCTTACATCATTATTGGCCAGAATAAATGCAAATGAAGAAGCAAGTATGAGTGCTGATAATTTTCCTACCGCTTCGTTATACAATATTTTTCCCAAACGATATGTGGAATAAACTCCCAAAACAGAAAATAAGAAAGAAGGGAATTTATAAGCGAAGGGGTTTACTCCAAAAATTTTATAGCTGAATGCAGAAAGCCAGAAATGCAAATGTGGTTTGTCTAAGTAAGCACCATGATGATCAATCAGCGAAACATAATCGCCGGTAAGGTACATGTGTAGCGCAATATTGGCGTGGTGGGCCGAGTCGTTATCCATCAGCGGTACAAACAAACCGATAGCATATACTATTGCCAGTAATGCAAACAAAAAAAAATAAGTGGATTTGGAAAAAACAGATTTATTCAAAAAATATAGTTTGCAACAAAACTAAAGGGTTTATTACAACTGCATAAAAAAAGGGCCGTGGCCCTTTTTTGTTTTCTTAGCAGCAGCCAAAGTCGCCCAGGCCGCCACTGCAACCGCCGTTTCCGGGGTCTTTTGTGTTTGTGTTCATGGCTATACTATTTATGGTTAAGAAATACATGGTTAACAACAGGATTTTTCGCTTTGTACTTTTAATTTGTTAAACAAAAAATTAAACTCTCCTGCAAATTTTTCAAAGGCTTTCCAGTTAATGCAATAGCAACTACGAGGGCCGTCGGTTTCGCCGGTTATCAATCCGGCTGTTTTTAATTCTTTTAAATGTTGTGAGACGGTTGACTGTGCCAGTGGCAATACATCCACAATTTCTCCACAGATGCAATCATTCTTTTGTGCCAGCACCTTTAAGATTGCAATGCGGGCAGGATGGCTCATTGCCTTAGCAAAAGCAGCTAAATCCTGTTCTTTCTGTGTAAACGCTTCTTTTTTATTTATTGCCATATGCTGATTTCATTTTTAAAAAATCAATTGCTTATCGCAAATATACGATAATAAAATTTTGCCCACCAAATTATTTTTGTAAAATTAATTTTCGGCTCTTTACCCACGCAATAATCGCACCACTGCCAATGATACAGCTAATACCTGCCCAGCTCCACCATCCTGGAAATGGATCGCCCAATGCGAGTCCAATAAAAACAGAAAAAATAATATTGGCATAGCTAAACACCGAAACGATTCCTGCCTTATCAGCCCCATAAGCTTTTGTAACAAAGTATTGACCAAATAGTGCAGCCGTTCCCATCAACATGATCCATAACCAGTCAATACCTGAAGGCAGTTTGAAATCAATAATAAACAGACCATCGGCTTTTGTATTAGTTAAATAATGAATCAGCATACTGCAAAGAGGAATTAGAAATCCGCTTACTAAAAATGAAAGCACAATCACCCGGGCATCATAATATTTTGCAAGTCGGTTGATGGTAATATAGGCTATGGCAGATGAGATTCCTGAAATCAATCCTGCCAAATGATAATACCAGGGCAGGTGCATTACCGGTTTATAAATAAAGAGCATACCTAAAAAACCAAGCAGTACAGCAAAAACAACCCGCTTGCCATGATATTCTTTAAACAATAAAAAAGAAAAAATGGCAATGAATAATGCAGAAGTTAAATTGTAGCTCATGGCTGTACCCAATGGAATGTGCAGCACACAGTACAGCAAAGTATAAAGTGCCAGCGTGCCCATCAGTCCACGAAAGGCGAGTCGTAATGGTTTTCCGCCTGTTTGTACAGGTGGGCGCCGCCACAAATTGGGCAATAAAAAAACAAGGCCAACGGCATTGCGATAAAATACCAGTTGGCCTGCATTAAAATTTTCTTTAACTGCTTTTGCTGCGCCACCCATTATTGAAAAACCGAGTGCTGCTAACAGCATGTAGAGAATACCGTTATAACTTGAATTCGGCCTCATTTTCTAAACATATAACCATAGGTTAATCCAATGGAATTATTGGATAATTTAGATTTTCCAGAATTATAAATATTACCACCATGAAATGCACGTAAAGTGAAAACATTTTTTCCCTTAATAACTGATAACAGAACTGCAATATTAAATTGTCCTCCATTCGCCTCCGGATACTTTTCCTTTTCTACATGCACACCGGGATTATCAAAAATTCCCTTTGTATTATTTACAATTGCAAGATGATATCCCAATGCAGGGCCCAATAAAACTTTGGTTGAGCTTAATTTATTTAAAGCAAACTGATAGGAAAATTCGGGACCGCACATTAATAAAGTTCCGGTATATTTTTCATGATCATAGCTACCGCTGCCTATGTCGTTCACGCCATTTAATGATAAGCTGGAAATGTTTAACCCCATCCGCAGTTGATTGTTATCACCACTCTTCCTTGAAAAAAAAGTAAACCCTATGCCTCCCAAAAAACCGGCAGTACTCTTAAAACTTGATTCAAATAAAGCATAAGCTCCATATCCATCAAGATCTACTTGTCCTGAGGGATTAAATGAATTAAAAGCCATGCCAACCTTTATTTCAAATACTGGTTTTGGTGACTTAGTTACATTATATTCAGACTTTTCTCCATTAAGTTTCATCATTAAACCCAATAAATCGTCTTCTTCATAGTTTGCCAATGCAACAGCTTTTGCCAGCTCCGAATTGTTGTTTGCTGTTGCCATAGAAGAAAAATAGGTTTTATAGCTTTCATCTTTTTGCATTACTCCGCTTATTACTTTTACTCTATATCTAAGTTCTTTTACTTTGCCATCCGGCTCCTGTATAAAATAGTAATTTCTGTCGGGTGTTTCCAATCCAAACATTGAGTATTTAGATTTATATAAAACCTCCAGCCAGCGGTCGCCTTTTACCAGGGGGCCATCAAAAAACTCGGTTGCATGTTCAATATCAGTAGCACTTTGATTATAATTGATGTATTGCCTTTCATATCTGAATTTTCCGGATAGTTCAAATGCCTTTACATCTGATATAGAATAAGTTTGTACAGATCCGTCTTTGCTAAACCGAAGTTCCTTTGCTTCACCCGGATTTTTATTAACGTCAATTTTTCCTTCCAGTGTTTCATTGGCGTTTAAAGTAATAGACCCGGGCACAAATCCTTTTTGTGCAGTAGTATAAGTTACAATTGTAAATGAGAGTAATAAAAGCAGATATTGTTTCATATTAAGAAGTTTGGTTGTTCTTGCAATATAGTTTTTTTTAAAAAATCACAAAATTTATATTTCCCCGATGAAGGATGCAACATTTTTCAAATTACAAATGAAACTCTCAAGCTTACTTTATGAAATTTTGTATAGATACAGATCCTTTACTGTATTGAAAATAATGTCAACCAGTAACTATATTTCTCGATATTACTATATTCTATTACCAAACGCTTTTTATCGCAATCAATATGTGAGACTGTTAGTTCTAATATTTTCATTTGAAAGTCAATATTGAAAATGTTTTTGATTTAAAAATGAAATGATTGCATTTAGTTCATCATCGGAGAAAGAAAAATTGTGACTGTTCCCTCTGTTCCCAAACATTTTTTTAACTTTCAAAGCATAACTGTCTTTCGCTTTGATGAGCGAATCTTGTGTTGTAAGAAATTGTTTTAAATAGGCATCACCTAATCTCTGAACGACACCATTCAGATAGTTGTCGGTTTTAAAAATCGTATGGCACCTATTGCAATTTTCCATGAATAATGCTTGCCCTTTTTCAGTTAAAACTGAATCAGTATCAGGATGCTTTAAAGTTGAGTGGATTATTTTCAAAGAGTCAATAGATTGTTTTTCACTCTCTGGTTTTATTTGACAACCGACAATAAGGAGATTTATTTTTAATAATATTGCACTTAAATAAACATATGGTTGATATTTATTTGCCATTTACATTTTCCAATTTGAGAAAGTCAAAGTTTTCTATTAATAAAAAGAGAAATCTGATTGCTGCATTTCCAAAAAGGGGTTATTGATTTAGTTTTATTTTTTTTAGCTTCCATTCCGCAAAGCGAGTATTAAGAACTGTTAATAATTTGTCATAGTTTTCCCAGTTATTTTCAATCTCATAAAGACTTTCTACGTCTTGACCTAGTTGCTCACAATAGTCGTCTAAATAATTCTTAAAATCATCTGTACTTTCTCCTTGATAATAATAAAGTGTAAACGCAAGCCCTTCTTCGTTTAAGTCCTGATCCCAAAATTTTTCATCACATTGCTCAATCAAAAAATCCCTACCTGTTTGTACTCTTGTTTTTACTTTCAGAATGGCAGAAGCAGATTCTTTTAAATGTATTTGTCCAATAAGGTCATTTTGAATAATCCAGGTCAAATACATTCCGATATGGGTTCCTGCATTTTCGACATGCAAATCTCTCGGAAAATCGCCTCCATAATGCCAATCCATTCTGTCTATTGAAGCCATTTTCGTTTTTGAGTTTGCCTGATAATTTGAATTTATTGCTCTTTCAAATTTAATTAAAGGATTCATTCAATCAAAAAAGTGAATCCTATACCCTCTCTAATCTTTCCGCCGCCGCTTCCAGCGTTTCATTCTTTTTTGCAAAGCAAAATCGTATCACCTTATTGTCAGTTCCGTTTTTATAAAATGATGAAACCGGAATAGATGCCACACCAAAATCACGGGTAAGCCGGATGGCAAATTCTTTATCTCCCTCATCGCTTATACGGCTATAATCCGCCGTTATAAAATAACTGCCACTGCTGGGCAGCAATGCAAACCTTGAACCTTCAAGCCGCTTTTTAAAATAATCACGTTTCTGCTGCATCATCGCACCGAGTGACAAATAAGCCTCTTTATTTCTTAAAAAAGAAGCCAGTGCAACCTGCGATGGAGTGTGACAACAAAAACAATTAAACTGATGCACTTTTCTAAACTCCGCCATCAATTGCGGCGCAGCTATACAATAGCCCAGCTTCCACCCAGTGCAGTGATAGGTTTTGCCAAATGAAAAACAAACAAAACTTCTTTCTATCAATTCTGGATAACGTAGTACGGATTGGTGCTTCAAATTATCAAAAATGAGATGCTCATAAACTTCATCACTCAGTATCATGATTTGGGTATCTCTTACGATATCTTGCAATTGCAGCATATCCGCCTCGCTCAATACGGCCCCCGTTGGGTTGTGTGGCGAGTTGAGCAAAATCATTTTAGTTTTGTCGCTTATCTTCTCTCTTACAGCATCCCAGTTTATTTTATACTCAGGAAATTGCAAATCAATAAGTACCGGCACCGCACCATTTATTTCTATGTTCGGAATATAGCTGTCATAAGCCGGTTCAAATACAATAACTTCATCTCCGGGTTGCAGCACCGTTGTCAATGCGGTATAAATAGCATAAGTGCCCCCGGGTGTAATGGTAATTTGCGTATCTGCCGAAACAACTGTTCCATATAAGTCTGCAATTTTTTCTGCCAGCACTTCCCGCAAGGGTAAATAGCCTTGCATGGGTACATATTGGTTCCAGCCCTTTTGCATTACTTCGTTTACTTTACTTATCAACTCATCACTCATCGGATAATCGGGGAAACCCTGACCCAGGTTGATGGCCTGATGCTGATGGGCCAGATTGCTCATTACTGAAAATATAGTGGTGCCTACCTGTGGTAGTTTGGAATGTATTGAGGGTGTAAACATGTGGCGAATTTATTCACTGATGATGGCAGTTGCTTCTATTTCTATTAAATATTCTGGTGATATCAGATTACTTACTTCTACCATGGTAGTGCAGGGTTTTATTTCTTTAAAAAACTCACCATGCCCCCTACCATATTCTTCCCAAAGCGAAATATCAGTAACAAACAAGCGTGTACGTACCACGTCCTTCAGATTTGCACCTGCCTGATGAAGCACCTTTTCAATTTTTTGTAAAATGAATTTTGTTTGTTCATAAGCATTGCCGGCACCTACAATTTTTCCCTCTTTATCTACGGCTACAGTGCCGGTTACTTCCACTATATTACCAACTTTTACGGCACGGCTATAACCTACAATCTCTTCCCATTTGGCTCCCGATGCATAATTGGTTCTGTTCATGGCTGTTTTATTTCTATGTCTTCTTCTTTAATCAAAGACTCCCCTTGCATTCTTAATAAAATTTGCGCTGCGGTTATTACATCTTTCTGACAATATGTAACTATACGTTGCAGATTTTTTTCTTCCCAATATACTTTCCACACCATGCTACCGTCAATATCATCTTTGGGTGTGGCAATACCCAATGAATGAGCAAGCAAGGCTAAAGAAGTAAAACTTTTAAAATCTCCAAACTTCCAAAGCTCCAAAGTATCTAAATGACTTACTTCCCAGGGTTTTTTTCCGGCAATATTTAAAATAGATGGAATGGAAAGCGCATGAATAATCATTCACGGCACAGATAGGGAAAATCAAACTCTTTTCCATTGTGAGCACATAAAAATTTTTGCTCTCCATTGCTCCATTTATTCAGCATTTCTATAAAATCCTGAAGCAACTTTTTTTCATCATCACCTGCAAAGCTTTTCAAAATTATTTTTCGCTGATGGGTGTTTCCCTGTATGATGCCGCAACTGATGCAAACAATTTTTCCAAACTCAGCATAAATACCTGCACGGGGATAAAGAGATTCGTTGGTTTCTCCTTCATGATATTTTAATAATGAATTGGACTTGGTATCCCAAAGTTGTTTCCATCCATCGGGCAGTTGGGCGTAGTGTGCATACTGTGGTACTGTCTCAATATCTAAAAAGAGTATATTGGCAAGTGGCGGAAAAGTCATACGACAAGGTAAAGAAGTATTTACAAAAAAACATTACAAATATTTCTCTCCTTTATTTCTTTTTACTTCAGCTACATATTCTCTTATTTCCTGTTCTTTATTCCTTTTACAAATGAGCAACACATCTTTGGTATCTACCACAATGTAGTCTTTTAGTCCCTGCAACAAAACCAGTTTATTGTCCGGTGCATGTACCATGCAATTATTTGCATCAACCACTACTACATTCTTTCCAACAACAGCATTTCCAAAATAATCTCTCTCCATATTTTCCCAGGCGCTGTTCCATGTACCCAGATCGCTCCAGCCAAATGATGCCGGGATGACATATACATTATCTGCTTTCTCCATTACTGCAAAATCAATAGATATATTGGTGCATTGCGGATAAATGTTTTCAATAGCACTTTGTTCTTTTGATGTATTGAATTTTGTTTTTTCTGCTGAAAAAATTTCAAACAGTTCAGGCTCGTGTTTTTCTAATGCTGCAATAATATTTTTCACCTTCCAGGTAAAGATGCCGGCGTTCCATAAAAAGTCGCCGCTTTCAAAAAACGTTTTAGCTAATTCTTCGTTGGGCTTTTCGGTAAATGTTTTTACCTTATAAATATCTACTTCGGCTCTGGCAGTATCGTGTTGTATATAACCATATCCGGTATTGGGATAAGTTGGTTTTACGCCAATCGTTACCAATGCATTGATACCATCCACAAACTTCAACGCTTTTTTTGCAGTAGCAATAAACGCATCTGGCTCCAGTACCAAGTGATCGGCAGGTGCTGCTATCATCAGTGCTTTTGGATCTTTC
The DNA here is from genome assembly GCA_037045195.1 of Chitinophagaceae bacterium. Taxonomy (GTDB): domain Bacteria; phylum Bacteroidota; class Bacteroidia; order Chitinophagales; family Chitinophagaceae; genus JJ008. The sequence goes on along the minus strand of JBAOIB010000003.1, from coordinate 178,372 downwards.
TTAAACAACTTGAAAGCAATATATGCAATACAAGGAGCTGTATTTTTTCTGGATGGCTCGGCCAGAATATTGGCTGCCGGAATACCGGGTACCTGTTTTTTTACAATGTCAACATACTCTGCTGCTGTAATGATGTAAATATTTTCCGCAGGAACTAAACGGGTATAGCGTTCAAATGTGTGCTGAATTAATGTTTTACCAGTACCCAGAATATCTAAAAACTGTTTGGGAAATGCGGTACGGCTCATGGGCCAGAATCTACTACCAATACCTCCTGCCATGATGGCCACATAGTGGTGTTTATTTCCTACACCCGCTCCTGAATGAGTAGGGTTATAAAATTTTTTCATCTGCATTTTTTCTTTTCGAATTTGATTGATAGTTTTTAAAAAAAACCTTTCAAATTCATATTAGAAACAATTCCTAAATTAATCCTTCTCTTATTAAATCATGAACATGAACAATGCCCAGGTAGTTTCCATTATCTGATACAGCCAGTTGAGAAATTCCATATTTGCGCAACAGATCCAGCGCTTCTACGGCCAATTCATCCGGACCAATCGTTTTTGGATTCTTTGTCATTATATCTGCGGCAGTTATTTTCTCAATGGAAACATTTTTTTCAAGCATCCGCCTAAGATCTCCATCTGTGATGATGCCCAATAAACTTCCTTGCTCATTCACCACTGCTGTTATGCCCAATTGCTTTGAACTTATTTCAACTATTACTTCTTTGAGTGATTGGGTTCCCAATACTTTTGGTTTTGCATTATCAGCATACAAGTCTGCACATTTTAAATAAAGTTTTTTACCGAGCTGCCCACCGGGATGAAATTTTGCAAAATCATCAGGCTGAAATCCTTTTAACTCCATCAGACAAACGGCTAATACATCTCCCATAACCATTTGTACTGTTGTGCTGGTGGTGGGTGCCAGATTGTTAGGACATGCTTCCTGTGCTACTGTTGTGTCTAATATGATGTTTGCATTTTTTGCAAGATATGATGTGGTATTACCTACAATAGCAATAATGGGGTTGCCAAAATTTCTTATCAGCGGCACCAATACTTTTATTTCGGGGCTTTCACCGCTTTTACTGATGATGATAACCACATCTTCTTCCTGCACCATTCCCAAGTCGCCATGAATGGCATCGGCGGCATGAAGAAAAACAGAAGGCGTACCCGTGCTATTGAGAGTAGCTACAATCTTTTGTGCAACGATGGCGCTTTTACCAATGCCACTTATTACAGTACGACCATTACATTGCGCAATGGTTTGCACAGCCTTTTCAAAATCAGCATTGATATGTGCCGAAAGACTTGATACCGACTCTGCTTCTAAAGCAATGGTTTTGAGCGCAACCTGTATAACTGAACCTGCCATATAAAGGTTCAAAATTAAAGTATTTACAATGAACATTTGTATCACTTTACAACCGGTAAATATTTTGATATCGGGTATTTCATTCGTAAATTCGCATCCCCAAAAAATCTGCACCTCGGGTTTATTCCATGCGACCCGCTGAAGCCCTGATTTTTAGAACCAACCGAATTAACTATACCACGACAATAAACTGTTGTGAAAAAATAATTATCCTTATCCATGACTGGAGATAAGGAAAATTAAGTACCTTAAAGAACTCTGATTAAAGACACCGGGTGAAGGCTCGGCATAATATGATTTGATAATGGCAGCAGCAAAAAAAACAGCAGCTAAGAAGACGTCAAAGTCTGCAGTAACAAAAAAACCAACCGCAACCAAAACTGCGGTGAAAGAAACAAAACCTAGAGTTAAAGTCAATCTGCATAACGCATTGCAGGAGTATTTTGGTTTTAATAAATTCAAAGGCACACAGGAAAAAGCTATTGAGTCTTTGCTGGCCGGGCATGATACTTTTGTCATCATGCCTACCGGTGGTGGTAAAAGTCTTTGCTACCAATTGCCGGCATTAATCAGCGATGGGGTAGCCATTGTTGTTTCACCACTTATTGCATTAATGAAAAATCAAGTGGATCTGGTAAGAGGATATAGTAGTAATGATGAAGTGGCACATTTCTTAAACTCAACCCTTAATAAAAAAGAAATAAAGGAAGTTCATGATGATTTACTTTCAGGAAAAACCAAATTGCTCTATGTGGCTCCCGAGACTTTAACCAAACAGGAAAATATTGAGTTTTTTTCTGAACTTACTATTTCGTTTTTTGCAGTGGATGAAGCGCATTGTATTTCAGAATGGGGGCACGATTTTCGTCCAGAATACCGCCGGCTGAGAGAAATGATGATTCAGATTAATCCGGATATTCCGGTTGTTGCTTTAACCGCAACGGCTACACCAAAAGTACAGAGTGATATAATCAAGAATCTGGATCTTCAGAATCCTAATATATTTATTTCTTCTTTTAACCGATCCAATCTGTATTATGAAGTACTTCCCAAAATCAAAAAAGATCAGACGGACGAAAACATTGTTCGCTTTGTAAAAAGCATGGGTACCAAAAGCGGAATTATTTATACATTAAACAGAAAAACAACTGAAGAACTGGCAGATATATTAATGGCTAATGGTGTCAGCGCCGTTGCATATCATGCCGGGCTCGACAGTAAAGTAAGAGCCGATCGGCAGGATAAATTTTTGAGTGAAGATGTGCGGGTTATTTGTGCCACTATCGCTTTTGGTATGGGAATAGACAAACCTGATATCCGCTTTGTGATTCATTATAATATTCCAAAAAGTATAGAAAATTATTATCAGGAAACTGGACGTGCCGGCCGCGACGGACTCGAAGGAAAATGCGTCCTTTATTATTCGCACAAAGATGTAAGCAAACTTGAACATCTGATGCGTGATAAACCCCTTAGTGAAAGAGAAGTGGGGGCGCAACTTATCAGCGAAACAGTTGCTTTTGCTGAAACCGGCGTTTGCCGGAGAAAAATTTTGATGAGCTATTTTGGAGAAGAATATCCAAAAGAAAACTGTGGCCAATGCGATAACTGTAAACATCCTAAAGATTATACAGAAGCAAAAGACGAAGCACTTATCGTTTTAAAAGCAATAAAAGAACTTGACGAACGATTTGCAACAGAGTATGTGGTACAGATTATTATTGGGAAGCTAACTCCTCAAATTCAAATGTTTCGCCATGAAGGTTTAAATGCTTTTGCCAGCGGCAACGATCAAGAGCCCTTTTTCTGGAATTCACTTATCAGACAAATGCTGCTGGGCGGATTACTAAAAAAAGATATTGAAGAATATGGCGTATTGAAATTTACCGACAAAACAGAAGCCTTTCTGAAAAAACCAAAATCATTCAAGATTGTACTCAACAATACTTATGATGATGCCAATGCTGATGATGAAGAAAGCACAGAAGCCAATACCGGAGCCGCTACCGACGAACGTCTTTTTGAAATGCTGAAAGAACTACGTCAAAAAGAAGCAAAGAAAAGAAGCCTGCCTCCATTTGTCATTTTCTTAGAAGCCTCATTGCAGGATATGTCCACTTTTTATCCTATAACATTAGAAGGGCTTGAAAAATGCCAGGGCATCAGCAAAGGCAAAGCAATAAAATACGGAAGACCATTTGTAGATTTAATTGTCCGATATGTAGAAGAAAATAATATTGAACGGCCCGATGATTTTGTGATGAAAAGCGTAGTGAATAAAAGTGGCAACAAGGTATATATTATTCAAAACACCGATAAAAAAGTATCGCTGGAAACCATTGCCAAAAACAAAGGATGGCGAATGGATGAAATGCTAGAGGAAATGGAAAGTATAACAGCCAGCGGTACCCGTCTCAACCTCAATTATGCTATTGATGAAATGCTGGATGATGAAGACCAGGATGAAATAATGGAATATTTTAAAAGCTGTGAAACTTCCAGCCTACAAGTAGCTCAAGAAGAGTTGGCCGATTATAATTTTAACTGGGAGCAGTTGAAAATTATGCGCATCAAATTTTTGAGTGAATACGGAATGTAATTCAGGATATTTCAACAACTCAGTTGTTCCTCTCACGACTTTACCAAAATCGTTTTTTCTTCACGGGCTATCATTTTGCCTATCGGTTTGATGTGGTCACCTAATATTGATTTAACAGCTTCAATTGCATCATCGCATACGCTTATCAATAAGCCACCATTGGTTTGCGGGTCTGGTAGCAGCGTAAAAGCCTCCATCACATTTACACCTGGTTTATCGGGTGTGGCTTTTTCAAATTTTACTTTTTCGTTATAACTGCTCCAATTTCTTGTAGTGGCATCAGGAAAGATGCGTTGCGCTATATAATCACGTACGCCATCGGCAACTGGAATATCGTTGTAAAATAATTCAGCAGTCAGCCCACTTCCATCTGCCATTTCTATTAAATGTCCCAATAGGCCAAAGCCTGTAACATCCGTAATGGCAGATACACCTTTTATTTTTCCCAGTGCTTCGCCCTGTTTGTTTAAAGTTGTCATTTGGTCAATCATAGGTTGCCTGTGTTCCTCCTTCAGTTGTCCTCTTTTTTGAGCGGTAGATAATATGCCAACGCCAAGTGGCTTGGTGATGAATAATGTATCGCCTTCTCTAGCAGTATTATTTCTTTTCAAATTTTCAATGGGCACTATACCAGTAACAGCCAACCCAAAAATGGGCTCAGGAGAATCAATGCTATGACCGCCTGCCAATGGAATACCAGCTTCTTTACAAACAAACTTTCCGCCATTAATAATCTGTTGTGCGGTCTCTACCGGCAGCTTTGATACTGGCCAACCAAGAATTGCAATTGCCATAAGTGGTTTGCCTCCCATTGCATATACATCGCTTATGGAATTAGCGGCAGCTATCCTTCCAAAGTCAAATGCATCATTGACAATAGGCATAAAAAAATCGGTGGTAGAAATCAGCGCCATTCCGTTACCTATATCATAAACGGCCGCATCATCTTTACTGCTATTGCCTACCAGCAGTTTTTCATTATCGGGCAGCGATAAATTGCTTTTTAAAATTTCATCTAACACCTTGGGAGCAATTTTACATCCACAACCTGCTCCATGAGAGTATTGTGTAAGCTGTATTGGTTCATTCATATTTCAAATCTCGGATAAAATAGCATAGCAGCGGCAAAGTTCAGGTTAAGAAATGTTGGAAAAAATTCTTCGGCAATAGATTGTAATTGAAAAGCAAAAATTCAAAATTAATTTCGTTTTTTACGAAATACCACACCAGAACTTTTTTGCAAATCGGAGCTAAATCGGATATTATAAACATCGTCACCGTCACGCACTACCAGCAGTCCGGTATTGGGCGGATAGATGCCAAGGTTGTCTGCATAAAGCACTAAATTAAAATTTTCTTTGTCTTTTCCTATATAGATTGTTTTCTTTATGGCATAGGCCTTTAGACCCTGCTTTATCATCAATGGCTCACCGTTCAAAAATACACTTACTGTATCCCCGTCTATTTCTCCATTATCATAAAGAGCTAATACCAGGCTATCTGATTTAAAATGCACCACCTGTTTAAATTCTGATTTACGCTCCGCTATTATTAGTCCACTAGCCGCAACCTCAGTGTCTGTTTTTTCAATTGCATTCTTAACTTCTATCTGGTTAGCATCTGTGGTAGTTGTGTATGCTGATGTTTTTGGTTGCTTGCTTTCTTCCGGAGGTGTTAATGTATTTGATGTAGTTGGAATATTTGTTGCTGTCTTATTTTGTAATGCTTTATTATTTACACTTTGTCCATCAGTTTGTTTAAGTGGTTTTGTAGTGATAGCAGTTGTTTGATGCTGACTTGTTTGACCGGCAGGTCTATTGTCATTGTTAGTTATTGAAGGTTTAATCGCTATTTGTTTTTTAATGTCATTATTGTTTGAAGCAACTGGTCTTGTGTTTGTTTTTTGATTTTCTACTGTTGGTTTTTTTATTGCGGCAATGGCAGCTTCGGTTTGTACTGCACCCACAATAGAGATATCAGCATTGGCTTGTTTTAATTCGGGGTTTGAAACCAAAGGAGAAGTAACAACTACTGGTTCTGAAAATGTTTTTTGTGTTTTCTGTAAATCGTTTCCGGGCTTTTGAATTCCTGCTGCAATAGCATCAGCCTGAACGGATGCAACAATAGTAACATCGGCAGTTGCTTGTTTTAATTGTGGCGCAGTCGGTGTTGAATTTAATTGATGCTCAAAATTCTTTGGCGTTTCAAACCCGGTGTTTATTTTTTCAGGTTTTGCCAGCTTGGCAATAAAAGGCTCCTGAATTCTTTCTCGGTAAAAAGCAATTTCATTTGCCAGGTTCAATTCTTCAAGATGAGGAAATACTTTAGAAAAGCTCAGGTCTTTTTCTTCTGTTAGTTTTATTTTTCCTGTTACCGCATAATATTTTTTTGTTGCGTTGGTTTTCCAGCTTCCATCAAGATACCAGTTGCTGTCATTTTTGTTCTTTCGGAAAGTGCTGGTAACCTTTACTCCCTTATCAAGTTTTCCACGAAAGTTGTAGGCAATTATTTCATCATCTTTTACCTCACAAATACTGTCTTTAATTTCTCCCTTAACTCGTTTTACGATATAATAGAGCGTATCATTAACAATAAATTCACTGCAGCTGTATCCATACACTTTTCCATTATATTCCGTCAGCGCAATTTCAAAAGACTGATCTTTTCTGGATGAAGTACTGTCTTGAGATAAAGCACCAGTCCACAAACCTGTAAGCGACTGACCAGAAAAAAATAAAGGAAATAGCAATAAAGTTGCTAAAAGATTAAATCTCCGAAGTTTTTGAATGAGTATGATGAAGAAGTACACTGGTATTTTCAGTAGTTATGGATTTACAATGGATACTATTTAATAACGAATTTAATCCTTCCCGATTGTGCAAAGACTTTGAATAATATTTATCGTAATATTTCAATAAAATGCGAAATCCTTCTTCGTGATTTCCCGATTGAAGGTTTTCTGTCACTTGTTTTGTCTGAAGTCCACCCAGTTTTTCTTTTATTCTGCATGTGGCATCAACTAATTTTTGTGTATCTAATACACCATATTCCTGTACAATATGCTTAAGTCTTTCTTCAAAAGGTATATCTAAAAAGAAAACGGGTGATTGTCGCATGGTATTCCATAAGTTGCTTGGAATATTTATATGCCCGATTCTTTGCGATTCATCTTCAAGCCAAATAGGTTTATTTGTAGTTTCAAATTTTATTTTTTCTTCTGCCAACTTAATGGCTAAAACATTTTCAAACATTTCCTGTGTAGGTTGATTGGGCAAGCCGATGTTGCCAAATGCTGAACCTTTGTGACCGGCTATACCTTCAAGATCTATTACAGGCTCACCATTCGATTGCAGTTTTTTTAAAAGTTCTGTTTTTCCCGAACCTGTGTAACCACCCAGAATATTAAACTGGTATGGGTAGCTGAATGTATCCAGAACATGATTGCGGAATTTTTTATATCCAGCCACCAATGTAAAAACTTTGAAGCCATACAGGTCGAGTAACCACGACACTGCACCGCTGCGCATTCCACCACGCCAACAATAAACTAAAATCGTTTTGCCGCTGTCTTCAGCAGCATTTTTATTTGATTGTTGCTTGTTTTTAATACAAATTGCTTCAGCTGCTTCTAAGATTGTTTTCATTTTCGGACCAAAAAAATCAAGTCCGATTTTTATAGCAGCCTCCCGACTTTGCTGTTTGTAAGCTGTGCCTACTGCAGCCCTTTCTTCATTTGTAAATAGTGGGAGAGAATATGCACCAGGAATATGGGCATGTTGATATTCGCCGGGGCTTCGCACATCAATAACAGAAAATTGTTTTGATAGAGAGAGAAACTGATCTATGCTGATTCTTTCTGCCGCCATGTTCAATTACTAAAGTATCCAAACTAATCCTCAACAATCAACCTTTCATCTTATCAATTCATACTCGCCAAAAATTCTTCATTGTTTTTTGTTCCCTTCATTCTATTTTGTAATTCACGCATTGCCTCTTCTGAATTCATATCAGTAAGATAGACACGCAATAAATTCATACGTTGTAATACCTCTTTGTCCAGCAGCAAATCATCACGACGAGTACTAGAGGCTACAATATCAATAGCAGGGAAGATTCGTTTATTAGAAAGTTTACGGTCTAATTGTAATTCCATGTTACCCGTTCCTTTAAACTCTTCAAAAATTACTTCATCCATTTTGCTTCCAGTATCTACCAGTGCAGTGGCTATAATAGTAAGAGAGCCGCCATTTTCAATTTTACGGGCAGCACCAAAAAACTGTTTTGGTTTTTGCATTGCATTGGCCTCTACACCACCCGATAAAACTTTACCTGATGCAGGCGCAACTGTATTATGTGCACGGGCAAGACGGGTAATGGAGTCGAGCAATATCACAACATCGTGTCCGCATTCTACTAATCTTTTTGCTTTTTGTAGTGCGATAGTAGAAACTTTCACATGCTTTTCAGCTGGCTCATCAAATGTCGAAGCAATTACTTCTGCTTTTACACTGCGCTCCATATCGGTTACCTCTTCTGGTCTTTCATCAACCAGTACTACCATCAGGTAGCACTCAGGATGATTTTCTGCTATGGCATTTGCAATGGATTTTAAGAGCATGGTTTTACCCGTTTTGGGTTGTGCTACTATCAAACCACGTTGCCCTTTTCCAATAGGTGTAAAAAGATCTACAATTCGTGTGGAGTATTCCGAAGGTGTAGTAAACAGATTTAATTTTTCAAAAGGAAATAATGGAGTGAGGTAATCAAATGGTACTCGGTCTCTTACTTCTTCCGGCGTTTTGCCATTAATTGCATCTACTTTTAGCAATGCAAAATATTTTTCTCCGTCCTTTGGAGGTCGTACCGCACCTTGCACAGTATCACCGGTTTTTAATCCAAATAGTTTTATTTGTGAAGGAGATACATACACATCATCTGGTGATGATAAATAGTTGTAGTCGGAAGAACGAAGAAAACCATATCCATCGGGCATCATTTCCAACACACCTTCACTCAATATCACTCCATCAAATTCTACATTGAATTGTTGTTCTCTCCTTTGCGGGTATATTTTATTTTGTTGTGCATGCGTTTCGGCTAAGGCGCCTTCGGTAGCAGGTGCTGCCACCACAGGTATTTCCACAGTTTCATTAACGACAGGCACTGCTTCCACTTCTTTTTCTTCAGTCTTTTTGCGACCTTTTTTAATTGGTGCTTTTTCTTCTGCCGTCGTCTTTTCTTCAGTACTTCGGCTCGCTTTTTTAATAGGCATATTTGGATTTTTTGTTGTGGTATTTTCGGGGTTCGAAATTTCAGCATCGTTGCTTACAACTTCAGCTTCTTCGCTTCCAATGCTGGTAGTCGTTTTAATTATTCTTTTACGTTTACCGTCTGTAGGAGGTGTGGCCGTTTTAGCTCCGGCAATAGCTTGAACATCTAAAATTTTATAAACCAGATCTTGTTTGTTTAGTTTTTTTGCGTTTGCAATTTTCAGTTGCTCCGCAATATTGAGCAACTCGGGAACGAGCATCTCGTTCAGTTGGAGAATGTCATACATAAAAATAGCTTTGAGTTAATCTTTATCACAGTTCGGGGATAAAACCAGTCTTGAGAATCAGAAATTATTGAAATTTATATTGAAGGAAAACAGGCTAAAATTGAGAGTCAAAACTTAAGGAGAAATGAACTAATCGGCCTCTTTCCAGTGCAATTATAGCGCAAAATCAGGAAAATCAAAAAAAATTTAAAATATTATATCCTACCACACTCTTGCATCTGAGCTAAAAATCAGGTAGTATCTTTGCGGGCTATGTTTAATAATCGCATAAAAATCAAAGACCTGCTTTTGCAAGAACCCCAGGGTCAGGAAGTAATTGTAATGGGTTGGGTACGAACTTTTCGCAACAATCAGTTTATAGCCTTGAATGATGGAAGTACCAATAATAATATACAAATAGTTGTAGAATTGGGACGATTTGACGACGATTTGCTCAAACGAATTACTACTTCTGCCGCTTTAAAAATAGCAGGCGTAATTGAACCTTCATTGGGTAAAGGTCAAAAAATGGATTTAAAAGCTTCAAGCATTGAAGTACTGGGCGATAGTGATGCAGAAAAATATCCTTTGCAGCCCAAAAAACATAGTCTTGAGTTTTTAAGAGAGATTGCTCATCTGCGTTTTCGTACCAATACGTTTGGGTCCGTTTTTCGTGTACGTCATGCTTTGGCTTTTGCGGTACATCAGTTTTTTAATGAAAGAGGTTTTGTGTACATGCACACTCCCATTATTACTGCCAGCGATGCAGAAGGAGCCGGAGAAACTTTCAGAGTTACAACACTTCCCATTGATGGTTCGGCGCCAAAAAATGATGATGGCAGCATTAATTTTAAAGAAGATTTTTTTGGTCGCAGTACCAATCTTACTGTAAGCGGACAACTGGAAGGCGAATTGGGAGCTACCGCTTTTGGCGATATCTATACTTTCGGTCCCACTTTCCGAGCTGAAAACAGTAATACGGCAAGGCACCTCGCTGAGTTTTGGATGATAGAACCAGAAATGGCTTTTTATGATTTGGAAGACAATATGAACCTGGCTGAAGACTTTATCAAATACATTATCAAATATGCAATGGCGCATAACCGCGAAGACCTTGATTTTCTGGCGCAGCGACTGGCCGATGAAGAAAAACAACTTCCACAAGACAAGCGTAGCGAACTTGGATTAATTGAAAAATTAGAATTTGTATTGAACAATGGTTTTGAACGGCTGACTTATACTGAGGCCATTACTATTTTGAAAGAGAGCAACCACAACAAGAAAAAGAAATTTCAATATGAAATAACAGGTTGGGGAATGGATTTACAAAGCGAACATGAAAGATATCTTGTAGAAAAACATTTTAAAAAACCAGTAATCCTTTATAACTATCCTGCTGCTATTAAAGCCTTTTATATGCGCCAAAATGATGGTGCCGAGCCTGGAAAAGAAACAGTAGCAGCCATGGATATTTTAGCACCAGGTATTGGGGAAATTGTAGGAGGCTCACAAAGGGAAGAAAGGCTGGACAAATTAAAATCAAGAATGCAGGCAATGAATATTCCTGCAGATGAGCTTTGGTGGTATCTGGATACCAGAAAATTTGGCACCGTACCTCATGCGGGATTTGGATTGGGTTTTGAACGTATGGTTCAGTTTGTAACCGGCATGACCAATATCCGCGATGTTATTGCATTTCCAAGAACACCGAAGAGCGCCGAGTTCTAATAACAAATTTCATTTTTGTAAGAGATGCAACTTTGCATCTCTTTTTTTATTCTATCTTCCCTTTGTATGGCGAAAAGTATTTTATTATTTCTTTTTATCGTAACAGGATTAAATGTCCAATCGCAAAATTTTAGGCAACTCAGCGACAGTCTACTCTTTTATTATCAATCTCAGCAGTTTGAAAAAGCACAACCTTTTGCTGAGCAGGCAACATTATTCATTAAAACAAACTATGGAACCGAAAACAAGTTGTACAGTAGTTTTCTTTCAATTCAATCAGTCATCTTTATTAGCAATGCTGCTTTTCAAAAAGCTGAACAATCCTTGCTAGAGCTTAAAGAAGTAAATTCAAAAATTTTTGGAACCAGTAATGAAGAATATATTAAGGGGGTGAACTTGCTTGCTGTTGTTTATAACCGCACCGGTCAGGATGAAAAATCTATTCCGCTGCTTATTGAAGCAGTATCCTATAATAAAACAGCCTATGGCGATAGTAGTTTTGAATACGGATCAGCACTTAATCGCCTGGCCAAGGTGTATGAAGACATAGGTAATAATGAGCAGGCAATGCCTGTTTTAGAACTTGCTGTAAACATAATAGGAAACGCTAAAGGCAAAAAAAGCCTAGAGTATGCAACCAGCTTAACCAATCTTGCTATCGTTAAAAAAAATATGGGACAACCGCAAGAGGCCGAACCAGAGTTGTTGAAAGCTTTGGAAATCAGAGAAAATCTCGGAGGTGAAAACAGTAGTGATGTAGCAAATAGTCTGAATAATCTGGCAGTGCTCTATAGCGATCTTGAGCAATATAAAAAATCGGCTGACTATTATTTTAAAGCAGCATCAATCTATAGCAAAATAAAAGGCAAATCAAGCTATGAATATTTAACTGCACTTTCTAATCTGGCCTCTGCATACGATTATCTGGAACAATATGATAAGGCTTTCTCCGCTTTAAACGAAGCTTTTGAAATTGCTCAAAAAAAATATGATGAAAGCTGGCCTCTGTTACAAAATATCAAACGAACGCTGGGTGAGTTGTATATATCTATTGAAGATTACGACAAAGCCCTTCCTCTTTTAGAGGAGAGTGTGGCATACGAAGAGAAGAAGAATGACAGTAGCAGTGCCTATGCTATGGCCCTAAATAATCTTGCTTTTCTGCAACATAGAAAAGGCAAAGACAGTATAGCTGAACTGCTTTATAAAAAATCATTAGTAATTACTAAAAAGACAATGGGCAGCAGCCATTGAGATTTTGCTGCCACGCTTGGAAATCTGGCCTGGATATATCAGCAAGAAAAAAAATTCAATCAAGCTATCGACCTAAGAAAGGAAGCCATTGAGATTGAAAAAAACTGGATGATTAGTTTATTCGCTGTCTTATCCGAATCAGAAAAATTAAACTATATCCAACGACTGGAATTTAACCAATATGCCAATCTTTCTTTATTGTATCAATATACCGATGCACCTGCTTCTTATTATATTGATTGCTATAATCAGCAATTATTTTTACAATCCCTTTTACTGACAGAAAGTAAATACAGATTGCAATCAATAAGAGAAAGTAAAGACTCATTGCTTCAGGCCGTTTATAAAAAATGGAATAGCGGCAAAATATTGCTTTCAAAACAATATGCATTGCCAGAGGAAAATCGAAGTCAAAACTTAAACAAATGGGAGGCCGAAACTGAGGCAAGTGAAAAAGAGTTGATAAGAGTTTCATCCCGCTTCAGAGATGTAAAAAACTCGTTTAATATAAAAATGCAGGATATACAGCAGAGCCTCAGCAGCAAAGAAGCTGTAGTATCGTTTGTAAGTTTTCATTCTGCTATATACAATGAGGCCGACAGTGTAATTTATGCAGCATTTGTTTTACGAAAAGAAGATACTGTTCCATTATTTATTCCACTTTTTGAAGAAAATAAATTGATCCATCAGGTAAATTATCTGGGTAAAACTTCAAAAGTTGTAGTGAACATGATGTACCCCGATAAAACAAGTAGTGGCTATAGCAGCACCGCACCCAATCATCAACTGTATCAATTACTATGGGCGCCACTTGAGACAGCACTTAAAGGAATAAGAAAAGTATATTATAGTCCGGCAGGGAAACTTTATAATATCGCATTTGAAGCTTTGGCTGCAGATAGTACACAATTACTTTCTGAAAAATTTGAACTGCAACAAATAACCGGAGCGAATTATTTCTTGAATAAAAATATAAAAATCAACCAAACACTGACAGATAAAATTGTGCTCTTTGGCAATCCAGATTTTTCATTGGACAGTGCTGCATTAATTTATTACTATCAAGAAAACGCCATAAAATCAAAAAAACCTGGTATTACAAAATCTTCAGGCAATTGGCCACCATTACCCGGCACAGGCGAAGAAGTAAAATCTATCAGCACCCTTTTTTCCACCAACAAAAAGCTTGCGACAGTTTTTAACGGCATTCAGGCTTCAGAAAAAAATTTGAAACTGCTAAACAATCAATCTCCCCCCTCGCTTTTTATTGCAACACATGGATTTTTTCTTCCTGAACCTGTGAGCAAACGGCCGCTTGCAGGTAATGTATATGCCCGTACATCCAACCCATTGCTTAGAAGTGGGCTAATCCTTTCCGGCGGCAACTATGTATGGTCGGGGAAAAAACCAATAGAAGGAATAGAAGATGGCGTTGTAACCGCATATGAAATTTCGCAGTTAAACTTTAGTAATATAGAGTTGGTTGTATTAAGTGCTTGCGAAACCGGTTTAGGTGATGTAAAAGCTACCGAAGGTGTTTTTGGTTTGCAAAGAGCATTTAAACTGGCGGGTGTTAAAAAATTAATTGTCAGTCTATGGAAAGTGCCTGATAAAGAAACTGCAGAATTAATGCAATTGCTTTTTACACACTTGCTTTCAGGCAAAACTATTGAAGATGCTTTTGCTGCCGCCCAAGCCATCATGCGTAAGAAATATCCACCTTACTATTGGGCTGCGTTTGTTTTGATTGAATAACACTGACGGTTTGCTCCATTATTCATGCACACACATCACAGGTAAATGTGATTGAAAAACCATTTGTTTGGCAGTACTTGGCTTAAATAAACTGTCTAACAATCTGTGCTTTTTGGGGATAACAATAATCAAGTCCAGATTATTTTTTTCTGCAAATTCATTTATTCCGTCTTCAATATCGGGATGTTCAATAAAATGATATTCCGGATTGACTTTCTCCAGCATGGTATGCAATAGTGCTGACTCTTCAGTAGTTCCTGGAGAAAAATTTCTATGTTTATAGTCTGCATTCAGTACATGTAGTTTAGCTTCAAACTCTTTCACAAAATCAGCGATTAATTTTCCTGGTGTTGTTTTGACAACGTCTTTAAAATCGCAGGCAAAACCAATATTGCGTATGCCTTGTCCATATTCTTTTCCTGGCGGTACACATATTACCGGCCAGATTAACTGTCTGATGGCAGCTAAACTGGTACTGCCAAAAAGAATTCTTTCAATTCCTGAGTGGCCCTTGGTGCCCATTACTACTGCAAAGGGATTAATTTTTGTACACAACTCTTCCAACTCATAAGCCACATTGCCCATTCGGGTTTCGGTATATATTTTCACTGTGCCTGATGTTATATGCTCCAATTCAATTTTTACGGCATCCAGTTTTTTTTCTGCCGATTTTTTTAAATCAGCTATCGAAATCATTGCAACCGGCACATCAGAATAATTGATTGGTAATTGAAACACATGCAAAAGCAGCAAACTGGCATTAATAGATTTTGCCATATCAGCTGCATAGTTCATCGCATTGGTGGCTACCGGAGAAAAATCGGTTGGAACAATTATTGTTTTCATTGTTGAATATTTATTAAAATAAAATTATTTCGGATCCTTTATCTTTTTACTGATGTCAATCAATTATCCAACTGATTTTGATGAAATATCTTAAACAAACAAATACTTACCCATAAGGTTATAAAAATTTCGGTTATCAAAACCGCAGCAAGGGTGCCCGATGAAAAATACAAAGGAGTAAACAACAAATTTGCAACCAGGTTTACCGCCAATCCTGTAGCATAAATTTGAAAATATTTTTTTCGCTGATTGGTTGCCAGCAATGTAAGTGTACCCGGTATATTCAAACAAACTACAGGAACTGCAATACACAGCATTCTTAAGATAAATACTGTAGTTTCATTATTTCCACTGACAAAAAAATCGGCAATATAAGGTGCCAACAAAGCTACAATCAGACTGAAGATGACAATAAATCCAAAAAAAGGGATAAACTTTTTCTTGAAATATTCTTTGAATTGAGCCACAGCAGTAAGACAAAGTTCAGGATACATTGACTGTGCAAAAGAAGACACCATTTGTTTTATTGCAAAAAATATTCTTTCGGCAACACTAAAATAACCGGCAACTATATCATTAGTAAAAAGGCGTAAAAAAAACAAATTGCCATATTGCATCAGGTTCATGGTTAGATTGGCTGCAGTAACTGGAGCGCCAAAGACCAGCAAAGTCTTCATTTCGGATATTGAAAATGTATGCGGTTTTAGTTTGTATTTATAAACAATGAATATAGAAGACAGCAATGCTATTATTAGATTTCCCATTCCCAGAAAAAATAGAACCAGACTCGTATGTGCCGGTGTGTTTATAAATAAAAACACAAGTAACACAAATATGATTTTAGAACTTAACAAACATGCGGCTACCCAGTGTAGTTTTTCCATTCCTTGAAAAAACCAGGATGGCAATAGTGCCTGACCTGGTACAAAAACAAATGCGAGTGCATATAAAAGAAACTGTTCGTGAATAAAGGGAAATATCAACGATAATAAACAAAGCAAAACAAAACAGGCGATACATAAAATAAATCTCAGATAAATGCTATTGAAAAACAGTTTTGAAAGAGTGGATATTTGTGCCCTGTTTTGAGAAACTTCACGAGACCCCGTCTGTCCATATCCATATTCTGCAATAGTTGATAAAAAAAACAATACCACTTGTGTAACTGCAATCAATCCAAAATTTTCAATCCCGATTTTTAAGATCACAAAAGGAACAACCAGCAATTGCAGCAAAGCATTGATACCTTGTACCAACGTTAATGAAAAAAAATTCCGGAAGATTAGTTTGTTATTTACAAGATCCTTCACTGCTTGCGAAGTTAAGTTGGCATTTAAGTGATATGGAAAATATTATTGTTTCCAAAATGCCATTATACGCTGACGAATATTTTCCCGAAGGTTGATGTAAAAGAGGTTGATATCGCCAATATGATAATTTTTGGTAAAGTAGAAGAAGCTGCCTGGAAATTTTGGTTTTTTTACATAGAGTAACCCGTTACTGATTTGCGCATCAGTTGTTGATTTATATATTTTATTAAAATTGCGCAACACAGATCCTTTATTTTCCTTTTTGTTTGCGTAGGTATTTTCCGTCGTCCAGGTTAATGGATTGGTAACCCATGAGTTGCCCTTTTCATTCTTTAAATAAAATGGTATATAGCCTTTTCTAAAGGTTCTCCATCCGCATACACAGCCCGTTTGTATTGAATCTTTACACATTGTAATACTGGTAAAATATTTTTTGGGAATTGCCCAACCCAAAATATAGGCAACAACCAAACGATTAGCCAAAGGCTTATCTTCAAAATATTCTTTCAATAATCTTTCGGCAAGCAATGCACCCTGACTATGACCAGCAATGATGATGGGCCTGCCTCCATTCCAGTTTTTTAAATAATATTCAAACGCCTTTTTTAAATCTTCATAAGCTGTATCTAACGCATGATCTTCATTTTTATCTTTCTTAAAAAAAGTACTTATATGTGCTTGTTGATATCTGGGTGCAAACACCCGGCACTGTTCATTAAAAACGCTTGCCTGATAAAGCACCGGAGAATAATCAGTTTTTGCATTCAGCAATGCATCATCAATTGCTGCATTCACCCCTTTTTGGGAGCCCGTATAGGTAGTAGGGTGTAGGTAAAAAACATCAACCACCGAATCTTTAAATTCCGAATTTATTAGAGGCAAGGGTACACTATCCGATGGGTCGTGCTTCCAGGGATGGGCAGCCCAGTAATTGAAATCAGCATAATCGGGTCTTCCGTCTGCACTCTTAAAATTGTAAAATTTCTTATAAGGCAGATATTTATTTGAACAAGAAAAAAGAAAAAACGAGAAGGATATTAAGAACAAAAAGTGGGTAAGCTTATTCAAAATGTAGGTTTTTTGTTTCGTTTCTAAAAAATTCTAGCCGAAATTAGGCAGAAATAAAAAACAAGAGAATTATTTTTTTTCTATAATAAATATCATAGTTAATTGATTTTCAATAGTTAAATACAGAAAATATTGAAATTAACATTAGCCAAAAATAAAAACTGGTACTTTATTTTGCATAGTACCGTATATCACCTTAGCTTTGTGCTGTCAATTGATAAAACAGTAAGGAAATGAATATAGAAAATACACAGAGTCAGATGCGCAAAGGGATTTTGGAGTTTTGCATTCTCTCCATCATCAGGCGTGGTGAAGCATACCCCAGTGATATTGTTGAAGAAATGAAGGCGGTCAATCTTCAAATATTGGAAGGTACATTGTATCCATTGCTTACCCGACTCAAAAATGCAGAAATGCTTACCTACCGTTGGGTAGAAAGTAACTCCGGTCCGCCACGAAAATATTTTTTGCTTACAGAAAAAGGAGAAACATTTTATAAAGAACTGGAACAAACCTGGAATGAACTTTCAAACGGTGTAAACAGTCTTGCAAGCAAGAAACCAGACGAACCTTTAACCAACCAATAATAAAAACCTACTCAACCAAAAAAGAACAAAATGAAAAAGATCATCAACATAAACCTCAGTGGTCGGGTAATACCCATTGAAGACAGTGCTTATGAAAAACTGCAGGCATATATTGAGAGTCTTCGCCGCTATTTTGCAAACGAAGAAGGTCGTGATGAAATCATTAACGACATTGAAGCCCGACTTGCAGAACTGATGAGTGAAAAAATAAGATTAGGCTCCAGTGCTATTACTGATGCTGATGTGAATGAAATGATTGCCTCCATGGGAACCATTGAAGATTTTGAAGCGGCAGATAAAGAATCTGGAGAAGCTACTTCTTCAAAATCAGAAAACAATCAGACATACAGCAACTATAGCAAACCCAGAGGAAGATTGTACCGCGACAATAACGATAAATTTATTGGCGGTGTATGTAGTGGTATTGCATCTTATTTTAATATTGATCCCGTTGTAGTCCGGTTATTATTTGCCATACTTGCTTTTGCAACCGGATTAGGATTTTTGGCCTATATTATTTTATGGATTGTATTACCTCCAAGAGATCTTGATGGATATTCGGGCAGAAGATTATATCGTAATCCGGATGACAAAATGATTGCCGGTGTAGCAGGTGGATTAGGTGCTTATTTTCATAAAAGCGCAAATACCATACGACTCATATTTGCAGCACCGCTATTGCTCAATTTAATAATAAGCATACTTTCCAGATTTCAATTTGATAGCGACTTCGACATTGAATTAAGTGTGGGTATCGGCTCCTTTACCGGAACATTTATTCTGGCTTATATTATTTTATGGATTGTGCTTCCTGAAGCCGGCAGTGATTATCAAAAAATGGAAATGAGAGGAGAAACGGTGGATGTAAATCGTATTCGTCAAAATGTAAAAGAAAGTATGGAAGGCATGAAAGACAGAATGCAAGAATGGGGAAAGGAAGTAAAGGAAACAGCACAAAATTTTGGAACCAGAGCAAAAGAATATGCCAGCAATAGTAGAGGTGCTTTTACAAATGAAGTAAGAGATACTGCTCGCCGGTCAAATAATGGTGTCGGGCATATCATAGGTGTATTATTTAAAGCTTTTTTACTTTTTGTAGTCGGATGTATCGCCTTTGGTTTGTTTGTAGGTCTAATTGCTTTAATATTTAGTGGCGCAGCCTGGTGGCCTGTTAATAATTTTTTGTGGACTAGCAAAGGCCAACAACTTTATGCATGGGGTACACTTATTTTCTTCTTAGGCGTGCCTCTTATTGGTTTTATTGTGTGGGTTATCAGAAGAGTAATAAAAGTTCGTTCTCGCAATAATTATCTGGGTTGGACATTTGGTGGCTTGTGGCTTTTAGGTTGGATATGTGCAGTATTATTTGCATCCAGTATTTCTAATGATTTTAATTACTGGAAAAATGATGGAGGAAAAGAAATTACAATCACACAGCCTGCCAATGGCAAAATGATAGTAGCCGTAACTGCTGCTGAACTGGAGCAAACCAGAAGCAGATGGTGGAATGATGATAATGATGGATGGAGTTTGACACCGGATACGCTACGTCTTTCTACAGTAAAGATTGATGAAGTGGTTCCCAGTTTGGATGGCAATTACCACGTAATTATCAAAAAGTACAGCTATGGCAGCTCCGCTGAAGAAGCATACAACAGAGCCATTGCCATTCAGTACAATGTAAATTACAAAGACAGTATTCTTGATTTAGGAAATGGATACGCCATCAGCAAGGATAAAAAATTTCGTTTTCAACAAGTGCATATTCAAATACAAGTACCTGTAGGTAAAAAAATACGTTTTGATGAATCGGTTGCAGAAAAACTAAGTCAGGTTAATTTTAAAATCAAACGCAGGCTCCATAAAAACGCAGGTGTTGAAATTGAAGACGAAGACGAGTGGAGAAACCGTTTTGAATATGAAACCGACATTGATTATACAATGGGTGAAGACAAACAACTACATCGCCCCGATGGTAAAGCAGTTGATGAAATAAAAATAAAGAGATACGATGATTCAATTGACTCTATTGAAAACCAGGAAGAAATTGAGGAGTTAAAAAACAGACAAAAGAAAGACAGTATGAAAATAAAAGAACTGGAAGAGAAACAGAAATTGATTCAAAATAATTCCAGTGTATTCCATTTTCAAAAAAATAAAGCAACAGAAGTAGTTTATAGTATCAGCCCATCGCCAATGTCTTCTGCTACCGTTTTATTTTAATAACAATTTTGGTTGAGTCTGCCTCCTCAATATACTATAGGAGGCAAGAACAAGCCTCCTTCATATTTTGAAGGGGGCTTTTTGATTACATTTGCCACCAAATAAACCAAGCAAAAAAATTTATGAAAAATACCCCTTTTACCGAAAAGCATATTGGACTGGGAGCTAAGATGGCTGAATTTGCAGGATACAACATGCCCATTTCTTATACAGGCATCAATGATGAACACGCTGCTGTAAGAAAAAACGCAGGCATATTTGATGTGAGTCATATGGGAGAATTTATTCTCAAAGGAGAGAATGCGTTGGATTTAATTCAAAGAGTAACCAGCAACGATGCTGCTAAACTAAAAGCCGGTCAGGTGCAGTATAGTTGCTTGCCTAATATTGAGGGCGGTATTGTTGATGATTTATTGGTTTATTGCCTGGAAGTACACGACTCCGCCAAAAGCGGATCGGGTGCCTATATGCTGGTGGTAAACGCATCAAATATTGAAAAAGACTGGAACTGGATTCAGCAGTTCAATAACAAATCAGTTGAAATGCATAATATTTCAGACAAAACAGGATTGCTTGCTGTACAGGGTCCACATGCTACCAAAATATTACAGCCTCTTACTGATATTGATTTGCTCAATATGAAATATTACACATTTGAAAAAGGAAATTTTGCCGGAGTAAATAATGTGCTTATCAGTGCTACAGGCTACACAGGTGCAGGAGGCGTTGAAATATATTTTGAGAACAAAGAAAACGACGCTGAAAAAATTTGGGATGCCATTTTTAAAGCAGGCGAATCACAAGGCTTAAAACCAGCTGGTCTTGGCGCAAGAGATACGCTGAGACTTGAAATGGGATTTTGTCTTTATGGAAATGATATTGACGATACTACTTCTCCCTTAGAAGCCGGATTGAGCTGGATAACGAAGTTTACAAAAGACTTTAATTCAAAGGCAATTTTTGAAAAACAAAAAGCAGAAGGAGTTACAAAAAAATTGATGGGATTTGAAATGACAGACCGCGGTATTCCCCGGCATGGATATGAAATAAAAAATAGTAGTGGGGACACTATTGGCCATGTTACATCTGGTACACAATCGCCCAGCTTGGGTAAAGCTATTGGACTCGGATATATTCTTTGCGCATCGGCATTCATAGATACGGAAATCTTCATTCAAGTAAGAGATAAAACGCTAAAGGCAAAAGTGGTGAAACTTCCTTTTGCATGATTTTTGAGCACTGATTGAAGTAATTTTCTTTTATTGCTGATGTATTTTTATTGCGGAATTTTATTTCTATTGATTATGCCTACAATACATCTCACAACATTTATTGCTGCACCAGCCCAAATAGTTTTTGATCTGTACCGTCATGTTGGTCTGCACAAAGAGTCCATGGAGCGTTATGATGAAGATGCCGTGGCTGGTACTCGTTTTGGTCTTATTGAAAAAGATGATACAGTTACATGGAAGGCAAAACATTTTTTCAAAAAACGACTGTTGAGAGTAAAGATTACTGAAATGAAAAAATATGAATCTTTTACTAATGAACAATTGCAGGGCGACTTTAAAACGATGAAACACGAAAATCATTTTAAGCCCTGCGACAATGGCACCATATTAATCAATCTTTTTTATTTTGAATCGCCTTATGGTCTTTTGGGAAAATGGTTCAACCAATTGTATCTCACCCGTTATATTAAAAATTTGCTGGAACAGCGAAATGAGTTCATTAAGAAAATTGCAGAAGGCGAAAGGTGGAAAGTGGTGTTGAGAGATTAAGAGGATTTAACTTCATTGGATACAGGTGTTCCTGTTTTTATATTTCAATTGAAAAAAGTTCGGCAGCAGTTTTGCTGCAAGATTGAAGTTGTATTGAAAGTTAATTTTATCTCAGCTGAAAATGCCGTCTTTTAATTTGCTTCAAAATTTTTTACAGCCGATCTATTCCATTCAATAACTCAGCACCACACCTGCTCCCCAGCCCATATCGCTGTCATAGTGTGTGCGGATGCTGAGATTTCTTGTAAAAATATATTTCAGATCTGCCATATATTCCTTATCCGTATTAACCATAAAGCCGGCACGCAATCTTTTTGAAACAGGAATATCTTCTCTCATGAGTTGCAGGCGCACGATACCATCTTGATATACTTCTGCCTGAAAATTGACCAGCATAGGCAATAGGTAATTAAAGCCAAGACTCAATGCAGCACGATTGTCTTTTTCATTCTTTTGCCCAAAAATATTTTTTTCATGTTCATCCATTCCCATCTTTCGGTAACGCCAATCAAAACCAATAAAGGGCATTAACCATTGCATCTTGTCAACATAGCGGCCAAAGTGTGTCTCAATTTCATAACCATGCATATTATTGTATCCCAATCGCCACTCTGTACCCAGACTCCATCTTGCATTTTGAAACATCAGCTCTCCATCGTTTCCATTGTTGGCAAAATCGTTTTGTATCATAAAATGAGACATATTACTTTCCCGCTGTAGCATTTTATACGCCATTGCTTTATTGGGCAAATATGGATTTTGATAATTGTCCACTGCAAAAACCCTGTTCATTCCTGCCATCATGTGATATAGGATATGACAATGAAAAAACCAATCGCCTTCTTTGTTTGCAAGAAATTCTATGGTATCAGTTTCCATCGGCATGATGTCCAATACGTTTTTTAAAGGAGCATATTCGCCCTTCCCGTTCAATACCCTGAAATCAAAACCATGCAAATGCATTGGGTGGCGCATCATGGAATTGTTGTACAAAACAATTCTGAGTATTTCCCCTTTCTTCACAGGGATTTTATCCGTTTCAGAAAGCACTTTGTTGTCCATGCTCCACACATAGCGGTTCATATTTCCAGTGAGTGTAAATTTTAATTCTTTAACAGGTGCATCATTAGGCAGTGTAGTTTTTTCCGGAGATTTTATCATCGCATAATTCAGAGTAACAATTTCTTTTGGCATTGAAGGCATGGAATGATCTGCATTTCCCATATTCATTCCATCCATAGTTTTATTTTTTTCATCACCCGTTATTTCAGGATACATCACGGTGTTCATATCCATTTGCTGCAGGCTCATGCTCATGCCCATATCATCCAGGTCGCCATTCATTTTCATCATATCATTCATCATCTGCATGCCATCAAAATATTTCAGGTGTGGCAGGGCACCGATATATTTTTTTTCTCCCTTGCCCACAAAATAACTGGCAGATTGGGTGCGGTCTTCCGTAGTAGCCATCAGTTCATACGAATTATTATTTTCTGGAATCGTCAATACAATATCATAGGTTTCTGAAACAGCAATCAGCAACCGGTCCACTTCAATAGGTTCTATGTCATTGCCATCATTGGCTACCACTGTAATTTTTCCACCGGCATAGCGCAACCAAAAATAAGATGAAGCGCCCCCATTTGAAATCCTCAACCTGATTTTGTCACCGGCATTGAGTGGCTTGTCATTTATACTGTCCAATGAAAAAATATTTTTTCCATTCATCAGCACTTTATCATAATACACATCGCTGACATCCATTGCCAGCATGCGTTTCCATTCGTTGGTGAGTTTTGTTTTGAAATGTCCACTGCGTATGGCTTCTGCATAACTCTGCGTTGCGCCTTTCTCAATCGCAAACCAGTCGTTGGCATTGTGCAACATGCGGTGTACGTTGTTGGGATTGAGGTTTGTCCATTCACTAAGAATTACCGGCACTGTTGGCAAATCATCAATCCCTTTTCTGAAAGTGGAATCCCCCATTTTTTTATGGATAATAAAATTTCCATACATACCAATCTGCTCCTGCAAACCTGAATGTGAATGATACCAGTGTGTACCGTTTTGGATAATGGGAAAACGATATGTATAAATTGTTCCCGGTCGTATAGGTTGTTGAGTGAGATAGGGCACACCATCTTCTTTATTCGGAACAAAAACACCATGCCAGTGCAAGGAAGTATTTTCTTTCAATAGGTTGTGCACAACAATTTCAGCCGTATCCCCTTCGGTAAATTCCAGTGTAGGCATGGGTATTTGCCCGTTCACCGCAATTGCCTTTTTTTCTTTGCCTGCATAATTGACGATGGTATCCTTTACATACAAATCGTAATGAACGGTTTTCTGTGCAAAACTTTGTTGCACAAAAAACAGCGCAATAATAATTACTATGACTTTGTTTGCAGGAATGGGCATAATGCAAAATTGCTTTGTGATAATGGAAATAAAAAAGCGTAGTTCCCGGCTACGCTTTAGATGATATTTTTTATTCTTTTGTCTCTACCACTTTTCCACAGCTCAGCATGGATGAACCATAATAAGGGTTTTCAATTTTCTTTTCAGTGCTCAACCAATAACCTTTTGCCATCGGGCAATATTGATAATATACAGGCTGACTTATTTTTTCTGCATTTTTTACGAACGACCAAAATGATATAGAAAAGTCTTTAAATGCATTTCGCTGGCTCTTCAAATCAGTTGACTTCATAAGTGTTTCAGCAGTTTTTAACACCTCGGCTCTTAAGGCAAAATCTTCTCCTTCATTCACTAATGTATAAAAATCATTAATAGCATCAGATGTAGCTTTGGCATCGCTTTTTACCAATGCTTTTTTTATGACGATATAACTGTTCAACATTTGATCGGCGTTTTGGGCAAATGATGTATATCCAAACAACATTACCGCCATTGCGAAGATTGCTTTTTTCATTTGAGTGTTTATTTATTTATTATATGATTCAATTTTATAACCTGCTTTTTGAACAGCGTCAATTACCTGCTCTTTTGAAATGCCAGTTGACTGTACTGTAAGAATTTTATCTTTATTCGTGGTATCCACTTTCCAATCACCAATGCCATTCATCTTATCTAAATATGGTTTAACAGCAGCAGTACATCCACTGCAATTTATGTTTGTTTTAAATTGAAAAACCTGGTTTACATTTTTCATAACAAATTTTTTTATTTTACAAAATTGCTACATATTGGTTTTATTTGAGTTATGATATTCGTAGAATAATATATAAGATTTACTGACTGTATGATGCCACAGAGGCACAGATATATTTCAATCGGTCTATTTATATCTATTTCTTCAATATCATGCCATAACTTTATTTACCATTTCTAAACCAAATTAATTCATCTATGCATCTGTGGCTATTTCTTCCACTTCAATCTCAAACTATTCCCCACCACACTCACACTACTCAACGCCATAGCAGCACCGGCAATCATGGGATTTAATAAAAATCCATTGATGGGATAAAGTATGCCCGCCGCAATAGGAATTCCCACTACGTTATATATAAATGCCCAAAACAAATTTTGTTTGATGGTGGCTACAGTTTGTTTTGAAAGCGTAATGGCTTGTGGAATTTTGGTAAGGTCAGATGATATGATCGTCATCTTCGCTACATCCATCGCTATATCACTGCCCTGGCCCATGGCGATACTCACATCAGCCGTCGCCAATGCGGTACTGTCATTGATGCCATCACCCACCATGGCAACCACCATTCCTTGTTGTTGCAATTGCTGAATAAATTCCGCTTTTTGTTGCGGCAACATGTCTGCCTTGAAATTTTTTATGCCAGCCTGTGTTGCGATGGCTTTTGCAGTAGCTGCATTATCACCGGTGAGCATATACAATTCAATGCCCATCTCCTGCAATTGTTGAATAGCTGCTGCAGATGTTTCTTTTACTTTATCCGCAATAGCAATAACGGATAAAGCTTTTTTACTGTTGGCAAACCAGATAACGGTTTTGGATTCACGGCTCCATACATTTGACACTTCTAATAATTCCTGGTCAATGTTGATTTTATTTTCTTCCAAAAACCTTTTATTACCTGCAAAAAATATTTCATTATTAAAAATAGCTTGCACTCCTTTGCCTGTAACACTTTCAAAGGAGGATAAAGCAACCACGTTTGTATTTTTAAAATGACCCACCACTGCTTCAGCCAATGGATGTTCAGATTTTTTTTCAATACATACTAAAATTTCTTGCGTGCTGTCATCATCATTCAACCATTTGATGCCAGCAACCTGTGGTTTGCCTTCAGTGATGGTACCTGTTTTATCCAACACAACGGCATTTACTTTTTTAGAAAGTTCTAAACTCTCCGCATCTTTTATCAAGATTCCTTTTTCAGCGCCTTTACCAATGCCCACCATGATGGCAGTAGGTGTAGCCAAACCCAATGCACAGGGACAGGCAATAACCAAGACGGTAATGGCTGCCAACAAACCTTGCACCACTCCATTATCGCCACCCAAAATCATCCACAGAATAAAAGTCAACATAGCAATCCCCATCACCACCGGAACAAAAATGCCCGCAATCTTATCTACTAATTTTTGCACCGGCGCTTTACTGCCTTGTGCATCTTGCACCATTTTGATGATATGTGCCAGCATGGTTTCTTTACCCACTTTCTCTGCCTTGAATTGAAAACTTCCTTTCTGATTGATGGTGCCTGCAAAAACTTTTTCATCTTCTTTTTTCAACACGGCAACCGGCTCTCCACTCAACATACTTTCATCCACATAAGAATTGCCGGAAAGCACGATACCATCCACCGCAATTTTTTCACCCGGTTTCACTACAATGGTATCACCTGGCTGTACATCTTCAATCGCCATTTGCTTTTCGCTGCCGTCTGGTTGCACCACCGCAATGGTTTTGGGTTGCAGTCCCATTAATTTTTTTATAGCTGAGGAAGTGTTGCCCTTGGTTTTTTCTTCCAGCATTTTCCCCAATAAAATAAAAGCAATGATAACTGAGGCTGCTTCAAAGTAAACATGTGCCTGCAAACCCCTTGACAGCCAAAACTCCGGGAACAACATATTAAATACACTAAACAAATAAGCGATACCTGTGCTCAATGCGACCAGCGTATCCATATTGGCGGAGCGGTGTTTCGCCTGCTTCCAGGCATTGATAAAAAAATCCTTTCCAAACCATAACACGACCGGTGTGGCAAATGCAAACATGATCTCATTGGCATAAGGGATATGCATAAAAAACATTCCTATCATCACTACAGGAATAGACAACAACACCGACCCAATTGTTCTTCGTTTGAGGTCATTGAACTTTTTTTCATGGATGGCTTCCAGTGTTTCCTGTTGCGAATTTTCATCTTCAATCAAAATATCATAACCAACAGACTGAATGGCTTTTTGAATAGTACCCGGATTGGTCATGTTGGGTAAATATTCCACAGAAAGTGTAGCTGTTGCAAAATTGACAGATGCACTCACTACACCTTTTACATTTTTTGCCATACTCTCCACACTCACGGCACAGGATGCACAGGTCATATTCAAAACAGGAAATGATTTTTTGACAGTTGTAACACCGTAACCTAAATCTTTGATGGCTTTTACTGCAGATACTACTGCTTCGTCATCATACACCGTGATAGCAGCCAGGCGATTGTTCAGTTCCACTTTATGGCTTTCCACACCTTTTACCTGCGATAAACCTTTGTCCACGATGAGGGCGCAATGTTCGCTTTCCACATTTTCCAAAGGAAGAAATATCGTATCGTTATTATTTGTTGCCATGATAGAAAATTTATTTTACAAAGTTGGCAACAATAACGTGAAGAACTGTTATGCTTTTATGGGATTGATTTGTAAGATTTACACCTTATCCAGTGGCTTTCGTTTATCTGCTTTGATTTGTTTGAAATAACTGGGGGTAAGTCCCGTTACTTTTTTAAACTGGTTGCTCAGATAAGCTACGCTGGAATAATTCATACGGAAAGCAATTTCACTCAGGGAGAGCTCATCATACACTAAAAATTCTTTTACTTTTTCAATTTTCTGTGCGATAAAATATTTTTCAATTGTAGTGCCTTCTACTTCTGAAAACAGATTGGATAAATAGTTGTAATCGTGGTGCAGTTCTTTGCTTAAAATATCGGAGAGATTATTTTTGATTTCATCGTTTTGGTGATGCACAATGTTGATGATCGTATTCTTAATTTTTTCAATCAGCCTGCTTTTTTTATCATCAATCAGTTCAAAGCCCAATGGCAACAAAGCTGCCTCCAATTGTTTTTTCTCTTCGGTGCTTGGTTCATTCTCCAACACTGCTTCGCCAAGCGTAACAGATTTTGTTTTAAATCCGAGTTTATCCAGTTCCTGTTGCACCACCATAATGCAGCGGTTGCAGACCATATTTTTGATGTAGAGTTTTTGGCTTGTCATTACTTACATTTTCATAAACACTTTTTCAAGTGTATTCATATTTCAAGAAGTAAAGCTATTCTTCAGTTTTTTATTGCCCAGTACTTTTCCAAATTCAGAATTCAAAGTATCGCCTTTAGCCACCTTCCAGTAAAAATTTTCTTTTACAATTTTTGCATCTTCATGTTCTGTTTTAATTGATTTTTTGAATTCTTGCATCAGCATATTTTCAATTTTATCAACACCCACAAAGCTATATATATGAAACTCAGGAAGTGGCACAAATGGATTCTGATTAATGATAGCCGCTATTTCTTCTTTGGTCTTTATAAAAAGAAATGCTTCATACTTAAAATAATCCGACATGGCTTTTTCAAGTATTGGCTTTAACTCATTTTTTTTCTTATTGGATGAAAAAATAATATTTCCTGAAGCCAAAACAGCGCTCACATTTTTCATCCCAGATTTTTTGAACAACTCACAAACAGCAATCATTTTCATTGTAGTTCCATTTACATTCACTCCTCTGAGAAAAGCGCAGAAATCTGCCTTTAGTGAGCTTGATTTTTTTTCAGTCATTTCTTTAAAAATTAATTGGATTGCGTTTCAAATACTGCTGTTCTTCTTTCAAAATTATGAAAGAGGAAAATGCCATTTCAAAATAATCTCACAGGAAAATAATTATTAATAATGTTTCGGTTTACTATTTTTGCCCATTACTATGGCTCACAAACCGACCTTGCACACTTCTCTTTCACCGGCTTTATTACATCTTTACGATTTAAGTAACAGTGTTGTTGTTATTATTGATGTTTTCAGAGCTACCTCTACCATTGCCTCAGTTTTATTTAATGGCGCCAAAGCTATCATTCCGGTTGACTCGGTAGCCAAGGCAATTGAAATCAGTAAAAACATAGGTGCGATAGCTGCAGGCGAAAGAGATGGAAAAATTGCAGAAGGACTTCAATATGGTAATTCGCCGCTTGAATATCCCAGAACTTTTATTGAAAATAAAACATTGGTACTTACTACTACCAATGGCACTCGTTTGCTGCAAATGGCACTTGATAAAAATGCAGACACTATTATTTCGGGTTCTTTTCCCAATCTAACTGCCATTTGCGATTTTCTTGTTTCTGAAAAAAAGAATGTAGTACTGGGGTGTGCCGGGTGGAAAGATCGTTTTAATCTTGAAGACACTTTATTTGCTGGTGCTCTTATTCACCAGATAAAAAAAGAATTTGAAATTCACTGCGATAGTTCGTTGATGGCCGAAAGTATTTTTGCAAAGCATAAAAATAATTTATTGGACTTTGCACCGCAGCTTACGCATTATCACCGTCTCGTTGAAAGATTTGGATTGATAGAAGATATAAAATTCTGCCTTACACCCGATTCAGCTAACGTTTTGCCGCTATATGTGGATGGCAAGTTGATTGCGAAATAAAAAAGGCGTACAAGTTACATCATTTTTTTCTTATTCTTACTGATAAAAATTTATTTATTTATTATTCCATTTCCTATGGAAATCTGAAAGGCGTACGCATACCTTTGCCGATTACCCAAATTTGGATTTACAGTAAAACGTAAATCAAACCATTAAATTCAGAAATCACTTGGCTCTACCGCACCTTATTAAATACATTTACACTCACGGTACTGATGAAGTTATTCGTCGTGGAAAAAAAATTCATGCAATCGGTTTTGTTGAACTGGTAGAATATGATGACCTTTTTGGCTCAGCCGTCTTTCGTGTTAAAGATGACAGCTATTCCACATTTTATAAAGTGTATATCCAAAAATTTAAAGAGCCACAAGCAACCACGCTGCGCTGCGGCTGTCCTTATAATCTGGGAGATATTTGCCGGCACGAGGCTGCCGCACTTTTTCAACTACAGGAAATGATTGACCGCGGGCACCTGCAATCGGAATCAGTAAAATATGACCAACGCCACACCGTTGTAAAAATGAAGACAATTGATCATAAAAGTCTTCGCCTTTTTTCTTCTCAAGAAATATACAGCGATGCAGAAATATATTTACGTACCAATAAAGCAGTAATTGAACATGCAGAAAACGAAACTGTAAAGGCTGCTGTTAAATTAAACGGCCAGGTTTACAAAGTTTTGCTTCGTAAAAACGAAGAAAGAAATTTTGATACAAGTTGCGATTATGATGATGACAAACATCCGTTATGTCTTCCCAAAGTAATTGTGTTTTTACAATTAACGAATACACATGGTGCCAATTATTTTGACAGCATACGTAACTGGGATAAAGAAAAAAATAAATTACTGGAAGCATACGGCTATTCATTGAAAGATAATCTGAAAGGAAAATTTGAGTTCGCCTATAAAGATGGTAAACCTTTCTTAAGAGTATTGGATTCCACGATCAAGCGAGTAGTACAAGTAGCTGCACCTGTGCGACCAGTACTGCTTCCTATCAAAGAAAAGGAAGAAAAAACATTGGCAGAAGAAATTGCTATAAAGGAAACCCTGCCTGATTTTTCTCAACGGATCGGCATTGTTTTTAATTTTTCAAAACAAAATTATCCTCAGGTAACAATAGATGCCATAATAGGTGAAGTAAACGATACCCAAAATGCTTTTATAGACAAAATTGAAAAGCCTGATATCACACGTTACATCAATACAGAAAATCTTCCCGAAGGCGACAAAGAATTACTGGCTATGTTGCGCAAATTGCAGGATGTAGAAATAAATAAGTA
This sequence comes from Chitinophagaceae bacterium, assembly GCA_037045195.1. Classification (GTDB taxonomy): domain Bacteria; phylum Bacteroidota; class Bacteroidia; order Chitinophagales; family Chitinophagaceae; genus JJ008. Next base: position 147,142 of record JBAOIB010000003.1, on the reverse strand, counting down.
TGTAAGCCGCAATTCTCCTTTCTCGGGTATTTGGGAAAACATTATTCACCATGAAACCGAAGACCTACCGGCAGAAACCAAAGAGTTAATGGCTGAATACCTGTTACCAAAACTCAAAAAAATATTTACAACTGCTTCCGGAAATCCTTTTGTTTTTATACTTCCACAGAAAAAGGTTTTAAAAACAGCCAATCTGGAAACGCTGCAATTGCAGGATGCGGATGCTACGCCTTTTTTTGTAATTAAAAAGAATGGTGCCTATCAGATTCAATGCAGAATAAAAGCTGGCGGTATAGAATACGACTTGCAAGATAATGAAAGCAACAGTCCGTTTTTCTTTATCTATAATCAACAGGCCTGGCTCTGGAAAAATAATGAACTCATTCACCTGCTTGAAAATTTCTTGCCTTCAGGAAAATTATCAGTAAAAGCAGACGAATGGAATAATAAACTGGCAGATTTTATATTGCCACTTGCAAAAACTTATAAAGTAGATTTTGATAAAAGCCTAGTCAAAGAGTTGGTTGATGGCAACCCTGAAGTAAAATTATTTTTAGTGGAAAAAGGAGAGTATCTCGTTTTTCAACCTGTGTTTACTTATAAAGGATATGAAACAAAAGCAAAAGACAGAGATGAAATGGTGGTGCCGATGGGCGACAAAGTGGTGATTGTACGAAGAAACCGTGAAAAAGAAAATGAGTTTATTCAAAAAATGAAAAACCTTCATTCAGCATTTATCTATAATGAAGACAGTGGCTCGCTTGCACTTAAAGGTGCTGATGTATTAAAGAACAACTGGTTTTTTCTTTTTGTAGATGCGATGAAGGATTTTAAAACGCCGGTGTTTGGTTTTGAAGCATTAAAAAATTTCCGATTCAACACCGCCAAGCCACAAACCAAAATCTTCATCAGCAGCAATACCGACTGGTTTGATGCCAAAGTAAATATCGTATTTGGCGATCAGCATGTAACCGTGGCCGAAGTAAAAAGGGCATTGGCCAATAAGCAGCAATTTGTACAGCTAAATGACGGTACGCTAGGTATTTTACCAGAAGAATGGTTGAAAAAATATTCTTTACTCTTCAGAGTAGGAGAGGGAAAAACAGATACTTTGAAACTCTCACGCTATCACATGAGTGTAGTAGATGAATTGTATATGACAAGGGATGAAGAAGAGCTTGCCGTTCAACTTGAAGAAAAATATGATAACCTTCAACAGTTTAATAATATAAAAGAAATAGAGCCGCCTCAGCATTTGGCTGCTATTCTGCGTCCTTATCAGGTTGCAGGTTATCACTGGCTCAATTATCTTACCGAGGTAAAATGGGGAGGCATTCTTGCCGATGATATGGGTTTGGGAAAAACAGTACAGGCCCTTTCATTTCTGGAATTTTTCAGAAAAGAAAATGGGAAACTAAAAGCGCTGGTGGTGTGCCCCACTACTTTGATTTATAACTGGGAAAATGAAATAAAGAAGTTTACGCCTGTGCTGACGTATAAAATTCATCATGGGCCGCTACGCACAAGGTTGCAAGACGAAATGATGAAACATGAAATTACCATTACAACCTACGGTACTTTGCGAAGTGATATAAAATTGTTGATGGGTATCTCATTTGATTATGTAATACTTGACGAAAGCCAGGCTATTAAAAATCCATCAAGCAAGGTTACAAAAGCAGCCGGTTTATTAAATGCAAAAAATCGCTTGTGTATGAGCGGTACGCCTTTGCAGAACAATACTTTTGACATTTTCGCACAAATGAATTTTCTCAATCCCGGTATGCTGGGTACTATGGAGTTTTTCCGTCAGGAGTTTGCAATTCCCATTGATAAATTTGGTGAGCAGGACAGAAAAGAACATCTGAAAAAAATTCTTTATCCATTTATATTAAGAAGAACGAAAGAGCAGGTGGCCAAAGACCTTCCTGAAAAACAGGAGATGATTCTTTTTTGTGAAATGGAAGAAGAGCAAAGAAGCATTTATGATGCATATCGCAATGATTTTAGAAATCAGATATTGGGAGCCATAGAAACACAAGGCATTCACAAATCGCAACTTACTATTTTGCAGGGATTGATGAAGCTAAGGCAAATATGTGACTCACCTGCTATACTTAACGAACAGGAAAAATTTGACAACCACTCCATCAAATTAGAAGAGTTGGGCAGAGAGATAGCTGAAAACATTGGCGATCACAAAGCCCTAATCTTTTCACAGTTTTTGGGTATGCTGGCACTTATCAGAAAAAAACTGGATGATCTGGGTATTAAATATGAATATTTTGATGGCAGCACCTCCGCACCCGACAGAGAGAAAGCCATTCAAAGTTTTCAAAACGACAACGAGGTGCGGGTTTTTCTTATTTCACTAAAAGCCGGAGGCGTGGGCCTCAATCTTACGGCCGCCGACTATGTATATATAGTGGATCCCTGGTGGAACCCTGCCGTAGAGCAACAAGCTATAGACCGTACGCACCGCATAGGGCAAACCAAGAATATTTTTGCCTACCGCATGATATGTAAGGATACCATTGAAGACAAAATATTGCAACTGCAGGAGAAGAAAAAAGCCCTTGCAAAAGATATTATATCCGACGATACTTCATTTGTAAAAGCATTGACAAGGGAAGATGTAGAATATTTGTTTAGCTAAGGGTAGCCGTTCATCTGCATAATCGTGCATTTCACACTATTTCCGACCATTTTTGGTTGTTTAGCGAAGGTTGTTTGCAGCTAATACGTCTATTTTCGTACACATTTATCAACTTTATGAAGAAGCTAATTACCTCATTTTCATTTGTCTTTTTATTTGTAACCATTTCGCTGGCCCAGAGAATGGACGGAAGTGTAAAAGGTAGACTTACAGATACAACCTCAAAACAACCCATTTCAGATGCTACGGTTTCGGTTAAAGATTTGAAAGATTCCTCACTCGCCAGTTATACTTTGAGCGATAAAAAAGGAGCTTTTGAAATCAAATCCTTAGTAGCCGGCAACTACGAACTTACGGTTACCCATTTGGGCCACCAGCCCTTTGTACAAAATTTTTTAATCACTCCGGAGAACAAGAATATTGATCTGGGTGAAATGATTGTTCAGAAAGAAGTAAAAGAATTAACTGGTGTAGTGGTTACTTCTAATGTGCCCATTGTTATCAAAAACGACACCATTCAATTTAATGCTGATGCCTTTAAAACAAAACCTAATGCAACGGTGGAAGACCTGCTGAAAAAAATTCCGGGTATGCAAGTAAGTAAAGACGGAACCGTAACCGCACAAGGCGAAACCGTACAGAAAGTATATGTAGGCGGTAAAGAGTTTTTTGGAAATGATCCCAAGCTGGCTACCAAAAATATAACAGCCGATATGGTGGAGAGTGTACAGGTGTTTGATGATATGAGTGACCAGGCCAAGTTTACCAAAATTGACGATGGCAGTAAAACCAAATCGGTAAACATTGTGTTGAAAAAAGACAAGAATAAAGGGGTGTTTGGTCGTGCATTAGTAGGTGGCGGTTATAGTAATGATAATGGTGGCAGATACGAATCCAATATCAGTTTAAATAAATTCAACGGCAATCAACGTCTTTCATTATTATTTAATGCAAACAATATCAATAAGCAAGGCTTTTCATTTTCTGACATCATTTCTTCAATGGGCGGGTTTAGTGCAATGGGAAGCGGCGGTGGTGGTCGCAGTAGTTTTGGTGGCGAAGGTGGCGGCGGATTTGGCGGCGGCGGTATGCGTATAATGTCTTCAAGAGGCGGAGGTGTTTTTGGTGCATTTGGCGGTGGCGGCTCTTCCGGTATTACCCGCTCTTTATCATCGGGTATTACTTTTAATAATGAATGGAAAAAATTAACCGTCAATGGCAGTTATTTTCTTTCTGACTCCAAAAACAATCAGCAGCAAAACACTTATCGTCAAACATTTTTTCCCGGAGATTCTACTACTTACCTCACTCAAAACTCAACCGGAATTTCTGAAAATCAAAATCATCGTTTCAGGTTGCGTGTAGAATATCAGATAGATTCACTCAATTCAATTTTATTTACACCCAGTCTTACTATTCAACATTCTGAAAATAATAATGATGATTCCTCTTTGGTACGCTCTGTAATTCCCGGAACGGATTATCAATCGCAGTCAAGCCATTCTATCAACTCCAACGAAAGAAATGGCGTAAGTATGAATAGCAATTTATTGTATCGCCGTCGTTTTCACACTCCCGGCAGAACCATTACAATTGGCTGGAGCAACTCATTTGGCAACAGCAATAGTGAAGGATTTAATATTTCGCCTGTTCGTTTTTATAAACCCGATGGTTCTCTTAGTTTTCTGCAAGATCAAAACCAGCAAAACGAACAAAAAACAAAAAACAACAACAATACCTTAAGTCTTTCTTATACTGAACCGGTAGGCAAGAATAAAATAATTGAATTCAATTATGCTTATACCAAAAACAAAAGCAATTCCGATAAAGAAACCTATGACTACAATACCGGAAATGGTAAATATGATGTGGCCAATCTGATGCTTACAAATTCTTTTGAAAATGAATTTGAAGCCAATCGTTTTGGTGCTAACTATCGTGTACAAAACAAACTTTACAATTTTCAACTAGGTGTAGGTGTACAAAGGGCCACACTTAGCAGTATGAGCCATCTGGCTATTACAGGAAAAGATTCTTTAACACAACAGAGTTATACCAACTTTTTTCCGACTGCCAACTTCAACTGGACACCCAGTCGTACCAAAAGCGTAAGAATAAGATATAATGGCAGAACAAGTCAACCTTCTATTTCTCAGTTGCAAAATGTACCCGATGTATCCAATCCATTATATGTAAAAACTGGTAATCCGGAGTTGAAACAAGAGTTCAATCACAACTTTAATATCAGTTTTAATAATTTCAATATGACCACCTTTAAGTTTATAGCTACCAACTTTAGTGTGGGCATTCCTCAAAATAAAATTGTAAACAGTATAGATACATTAAGCCGGGGTGTGCAGCTGAGCAAACCCATAAATATGAATGGCGCATTTAATGCCAATTCATTTTTTACACTGGGTCTGCCTTTTAAAAATGTAAAACTGAAAGGCTCTAGTTTAAATTTTACAACTTTTGTTTCTTACAATAAAGATGTAAGTCAATTATACAAGCAAACGAATATTGGTAAAACCTGGATGATAACACAAACAGCCGGTGCCAACTTCAGCCTGAAAGAAAAATGGGATATTTCCTTCACTGCAAGCCTGGCTTATAATAATGTAAAATATTCGGTAAATCCTTTACAAAACTCACACTATTTTACACAAACCTATTCCAGCGATTTAGGCTATACATTTAAAAAAGGATTAAACTTATCAACCGATATTGACTATTATGTAAATACCGGTCGTACCGATGGATATAATCAAAGTGTTCCTCTATGGAATGCCAGCATCAGCCAGCAATTGTTTAAAAATAAAAACGGCGAATTAAAGTTTTCGGTAAACGACATATTGAACCAGAATCAAAGCATCAGCCGCAATAATGGTGACAACTATTATGAAGATGTACGCAGCAATGTTTTAAGAAGATATTTTATAGTGAGCTTTCTTTTTAACCTGAACAAAATGGGTGGCAAAAATGCACAACAACAAGGAATGCCTAAGTTTATGCAGAGAAGTACACGCAATATGCGAATGTTTTAATCATATTATTATAAATAGAAAAAGTCCTGCAAACACGATGCAGGACTTTTTTATTTTTTAAGGGCTAATAAACGTCTATCGTCTTTTATAATAATACGTAGAGGCTGCTGCCGACCCGTTTATCATAACCGCTAAAACCGATTTTACAAAGCGAACCAGATTGATGGAACTTCTGTAATTTTTCTTGTAAATTTTCGCAGACTGATGCGAATGAATAAAGTGTCTGTTTTTCATATTCACATATTTTTAAAAGGGTTTGGAAATCAATAGTAGCTAAAGATAGACCACTTCTTTTACAAAAACAAGCAAATAAGCCTTTTAACGATTGTTTAAAAAATGAATAAAATGCAAAAGATAGTAAAATCACCTGCGAAAAATACTTTTTGCCTCTAATTTTGAAGTACGCTATTTCGCTATAGACAAAGCGTCAACTTGATATTTTTCTTGATTTTAAAATGTTTTCTTAACCGCAGGATCTGTCAGTATTATATAATCACCTAATGAGGCTAATTTATCCCAATCGGGTTTATTAAAATTTTCATCTCTTACCGTAGCAATATTTAAGATGCGCAATTTTTTATTTCTCATTAGCAATTGTGCTGCTGTGCCCAGTTTTTCGGATGTATGAAAACCGCCCACACAATGAAATACTTTTTTGCCTTTGTGATGTTTTAAAAATTTATAGATGCTATAACTCATACCCGCATCCCACAGACACTGACTATAATATACTTTTGGATTATCGCCACCCGGGCTTCCTTTCATCGTTTCAAAAAATTTTTCACGATAACGGCCGGGTAAAGTATCGTAAGGAAGTGGTGGTAATAATTTTTTTGCATCCTTACTTAGTTCCAATAGCGGTTGCATGCCGCCCTTGCTTACCATACTTACATAACGGCGGGGCGGGTTGGCAGCTATTACAGGTAGCTTATTTGCTTTTGCAAACTCAACCATGGGCCGATAGTCTTTATAGTTATTCCACAAGCGGGCATCTTTTGCCAATCGCTTTTCATCAATTTTTCCTTCCAAGTACTCGTTCAACACTAATTGATTATCGGTTTCAAACATTTCAAGACTTAAAGCAAGCTTGCCGCCATAAGCCTGATAGAGGGCTTCAAAAATTTTGTGCTCAAGAAAATGACCCACACTATCATCATGCAGCTCACCAAAAAACAAAACATCGGCTTTACTCATATCTGCAACTACTCTATCAACCGAAATGAGTTGTTTTGTTTTTACATCATAAATTTTATAATGTGAGGCAATACTATCTTGTGAATAAACAGTACTAAAAAAAGACAGCGATATTAGCAGAAGCAATAATTTCATGAACTAATTTTCGTTGAAATTATCATTTTGTGGTTAAACCAAAAGAAATAAATTAAAGATGCTGCTGAATAATATTTTGCAATGTTTGAAGCGGCATAGCACCCGACTGTCGCCATTTTATTTGTCCTTTAGCAAACAAAACAAAAGTGGGTACACCTTGTACCTGATATGCTGCCGCGGCTTCCGGGCTTTTGTCCACATCTACTTTTAATATAGTTAACTTATCGCCCATTTTTGTTTTCAATTCTTTAAGCACCGGTGCCATCATTTTACATGGCCCGCACCATTCGGTAAAAAAATCTACCAGTACTGGCTTCTCAGCATGAATTATATCAGCAAATGATTTTGTATGATTCATAAAACGATTCATTCTTTTACTTCTTCATATTCTGTATTATGATTTGATTTTTCAGATGGCTTATTAGAGGCAGGAGTATAACAACAACCACCTGCACAACCCAAGGCGAACAAACCCATAATAGCAAAATACAATCCAACAATTGCAAAAGCCCATTGCTTGTTTACAACCGACTGTACCAGCATACCAATACCCGCTAACAGATAAAATACACGAATAAAATTCCAGCCTTTAAATATTCTGTTCATCATTTTAGTTCAATTTATTTTGCAGGCCCGACCATCCGCCGCCGTTATACACTTCGGTATATCCATTTGACTTCAAAATGTTTTTTGCGGTAGCACTCCTCATACCTGATGCACAACAAGTAATTACGGGCTTGCTCATCTTAATTTTTGATAAGTTGCGTTGCAACGAATCCAAAGGAATATTCACCGACCCTTTAATATGGCCACCGTTGTATTCCATAGGTGTCCTCACGTCAATTATCTGTGCGCCTTTTGCTACCATTTCAGCATAATCTACATCGGGCCCGGCACTAAAAAAGTTTTTTAAAAAGCCAATCATATTGTGTTATTTTAATTTTATTAATTCAAGACAGCCACTTCAACCTGATTGTTATTGAATATTTGTTTATTATTATAATTCACTTCCCAGGTTACGGTCATTATTTTTTTCAGCATATTACTTACGCCACATATTCTTTCCTGCGAAGCGGTAACAGCATCCAATGCGGCTTGTTCATTTTCCTCTGGCCCATTTATATCATAAACAACGTGAGCTGCTGTATAAACAATGGGAGCCTGTTTGCTTATTTCTCCTGTTACTTTCAAATTAAAATCATTGATAGATTTTCCTGATTTGCGAAGCAATGCAACTACATCCATACCGGTACAGCCCGATAGAGCGGTAAGTACAAATGGTTTTGGAATAGCACCATTGTCTTCACCTCCTGCTCTTTCAGGCGCATCCATTACAATAGTGTGTCCGTTTACCAATGAATTAAACTGCATTTTGCCCATCCATTGTGTTTCTACTTCGTGTGTCATATTATTTCGTTTTATTGTTATTTATTGTATTGATATGAAAGGGCAAATACAACGGACAGCGGTTGAAAAATCCTGTAACAAGAAATACAATTGCCAATGCAAGTAAGAGAATACCTGCGGTGCCTGAAATAATGTTGGTGAGATAGAGTATTGCAATGATAATTGCTGCCAGCATACGAATAATACTGTCCGTTTTGCTCATGTTCTTTTTCATCTGTTTCAATTTAGAACACAAAGCTATGTTCGTAACAATTCGTGTATAGCTACTAAAGTTACAAATCCTTCAATAGCCGAATTTGATTACGATAAAGAAGCAATTTCTTTTTATTTTCCAATGCTTTTAAAAGGCGGGACACTACAACACGGGAAGTAGCAAGATCGGTTGCAACTTGCTCATGAGAAAGATTAAGCAGTGGAGAGCCGGTTACTTTTGATTTTTCTTTTAGATAATAAACCAGCCGATCATCAAGTTTTTGAAAAGTTACTTGATCTAAAGTCTGCAGTAGTTCCTGAAAACGATAGCGGATGGTTCTCATTACAAAACTTTTCCAGGAAGGAAATTTTACCAGCCACTCATCCATCACACCTACGGGCAATAAAAGCAACTCGGAATCCTCTTCTGCAACTGCACGAATTTCACTTGGAAATTGTTGCATACAGCAGGTAAACGACATGGCACAACTTTCTCCCGGATTGATATAATATAATAACAACTCTTTTCCATCGGCTTCCGGTCTCAATATTTTTAATAGTCCGGAGATTACAAATGGGAAAGCTCTTACTGTTTGTCCGGCTTCAAGCACTACATCATCTGTTTTTACAGAAATTACATTCCCTTGTTTTTCAATCGCTTCAATCAGTTCGGGTTCAAAAAGACTTTGAAAATATTCCTTCATACTCATAAACAAATATAAGGAGGATAATGGGGTCATCCATTCATCCCGCTTAATAGCACATACATCTGACTTAATAAAAAAATTTGCATTTGAAAAAAACAATTTTCACAAACAAATGAATTAGTATACCTTTTGCATGTCAATTTGTTTGTATAGAAACCAAAACCTTAGTTATGAAAAAGAATTTTGCTGCAGCAACGATTTTAATATTCGTTTGCACTGTGGCTTACATTACTTCCTGTCAAAATAAAAATCAAAAAAAACCAGAAAATCAGGTTTTCGAAAGAAGACAGTACTAAAAACCTGATTGCAAGAGGTGATTATCTTGCAAACCACGTTACTGTATGTATCGACTGTCACAGCATTCGTGATACTGGTAGGTTCTCAATGCCTATTGTTCCTGGTACTGAAGGTGGTGGTGCAGGATTTCCATTTACAAAAACTGAATTTATTCCCGGTGTGGTAATGCCGCCCAACATAACACCCGCTGCTTTAAAAGACTGGAGTGACGAGGATTTAATAAAAGTAATTACCAGAGGAATAAACAAAAAAGGAGATACTTTATTTCCCATCATGCCTTATCACGCTTATAGTACACTAGCAAAAAGTGATGTACTGGCAATTGTTGCATACATACGCACACTTAAACCTGTGGAGCATCAAACCATGCCTCGCAAGCTGGAAATCCCAATGAGTGATTTGGGTCCATTGCCCGATGGTAATCTTGATAATAATAAAATGCCAGACCCATCAGATAAAGTTGCTTATGGAAGTTATTTAACAACAGTAGCAGCCTGTGCCAATTGTCATACACCTCGAGGCCCGCAGGGTTTTGATTTTTCAAAAATGTTTTCCGGAGGAACTTTATTTGATAATCCGGTTTTCAAAGTTGCAGTGGCTAACATTACTCCAGATAGTGCCACAGGCATTGGCAACTGGACCGAAGAAATGTTTGTAGAAAAATTCAAAGAAAATGCATCTGACAAAATGTTGAATACCCGGCCCGGCAGAGACAATACTTTTATGCCCTGGAGTATGTATGGTAAAATGAAAGACGAAGATCTGAAAGCCATTTACGCATTCTTAAGAACGGTAAAACCAATTCAAAATCGTGTAGTGAAGCATCCTAACTAGCAACATTAAAGTTTAGGCTGTAGCAGAGACTTCCGGCTTCCAGTATTTGTGGTCCATATAAAAAGTGCCAAATGGCAAAATAGATGCAAGAAATGCAAGCAACAGCCATTTCATATCTTTTTTGTACTCATTTCTTACTTCCCAGGCAAATATCATGAATGCTACAAATAAGATTCCGTGTATGCTGCCCATAATGGTAACAGCCATAGGTAAGTTTGCAAAATATTTTAATGGCATGGCAACTAACAAAAGTGCAAGAAAAGAAATGCCTTCGGCCAATGCGATATTCCTAAATCTGTTGTACGTTTTTTTCATTGTAATGTTTTCAATTTGCTTCTAATAATTGATGGTTTGCTCTTCGATCATTTCGGGTAGTTCTCTCCACTCATACTGCTGATTGCGCAACTGTGGCACAAAGCCTGCATCATGAATAGCCTGCTGTATGGTTTTATAAGTAAAGCGATGGGGTGCACCGGCTGCACTCACTACATTTTCTTCAATCATGATGGAACCAAAATCATTGGCACCCGCATGCAAACATATTGATGCTGTTTCTTTACCCACTGTAAGCCAGCTCGCCTGAATGTTTTTTATATTGGGCAACATGATGCGGCTAAGCGCAATCATTCTGATGTATTCATCGGCAGTTGTAAGATTGTGTACACCTCTTATTCTTGCAAGCAAAGTATCCACATCTTGAAAAGTCCAGGGAATAAACGCCAGAAAACCTTTTACATCCTCGGGTTTGCGGCTTTGCACCTCTCTTATTTTTACTAAATGTTCAAATCGTTCTTCAATCGTTTCAACATGGCCAAACATCATAGTTGCCGATGTCGTAATGTTTAGTTTATGTGCCTCGTGCATTATGTTGAGCCACTCTTGAGAGCCGCATTTACCTTTACTAATCAGTCGGCGAACCCTGTCTATCAATATTTCAGCTCCTGCACCGGGCAACGAGTCCATTCCGGCTTCTTGTAAAGCCATCAGCACTTCACGATGGGTTGATTTTTCGAGCTTGGTAATATGCGCTACTTCGGGCGGGCCCAGTGCATGCAATTTTATTTGCGGAAACTCTTTTTTGATTTGTCGAAATGTGTCCACATAAAATTGCAAACCCAGTTCGGGATGATGCCCACCTTGTAACAATAGTTGATCGCCGCCAAATTTTATTGTCTCTTCAATTTTTCTGCGATATGCAGGCATATCAGTTATATATGCTTCTGCATGCCCCGGTATGCGATAAAAATTACAAAACTTACAATTGGCAATACAGACATTCGTGGTATTTACATTCCGGTCTATCTGCCAGGTTACTTTTCCATGTGGCACCTGTTTTTTGCGAAGTTCATCGGCAACAAACATCAAATCGGTAAGCGGTGCGTGTTGATAAAGAAAAACACCTTCTTCTACGGTTAAGAATCCAAAGGCCGCTGCCTTTTGGTATAATGATTCTAATTGCATAGACGCAAAGGTACATTTCGCAGGGCAATGATGATTTTCGCAAACAGGTATTCGTGTGTGCTACATCAACCGGCCAATGCCACAGCTATTTCAGCACCTCGTTTTGCATTGTGTTTTATAAGTGCAATATTGGCTTCCAGGCTTTCACCCTTTGTATGTTCGGAAATATATTGCAATAGAAATGGGGTTACTTCTTTTCCTTTTACATTATTTTTTTGAGCAGCATCCAGGGCTTGTAAAATATGTGTTTCCATTGTTGCAGCAGGAATTTCATACGCATCAGGAATAGGATTGGCAATTAATACCGAGCCTTGCAAACCCAAACTCCATTTTGTTTTTAGCATGGCCGCAATTTCAGTTGCCGTATCTAATCGCAAAGGAGATTTGAAAACGCTTTTGCGTGAGTAGAAACTGGGAAACTCATCCTGACCAATGGTTACCACCGGAATGCCTTTTGTTTCTAAATATTCTAAAGTAAGTACAATGTCTAAAATAGATTTTACTCCGGCTGATACAATAGCTACGGATGTATGCTCCATTTCGGTAAGGTCGGCAGAAACATCCATACTTGTTTCGGCACCACGATGTACACCGCCTGTGCCTCCGGTTGCAAAAATTTTGATACCGGCCATAGCTGCAATGCGCATAGTAGCTGCCACAGTAGTAGCGCCCAGCATTTTTTTACTCACTACAAAGGGCATATCACGCAGACTTACTTTCCATACATTTTTTTCTTTGCCAAATGCTTCCAGTTCCTGTGCTGATAATCCCACCCGACACTTTCCATTGATGATGGCTATGGTAGCCGGAATGGCGCCATTCTCTCTTACCGTTTGCTCCACTGCCAATGCAGTTTCTACATTTTGCGGATAAGGCATGCCGTGCGAAATGATGGTGGACTCCAGCGCTACTACCGGCTTTTGTGTGGCCAGAGCGTCTTGTATTTCCGGATGTACTTGAAGAAATTGATTCATTAAAAAACAAAGAGATTGAAATACAAACGTACACGAAATTTTTTATTCATAATATAATCATGAATATTAAACAAGGAATAATGAATGATGAAATGGGTGCTTGTCTTTACACAACAGGTTAAAAAAAAATGTAATTATTATTTGAACTTACAAATGATGTTCAAAATGAAAATTAATATTCCACTTTGAAATCAATATTTGATCATTGAGATCTCACTTCATTCATCATTCCGTGTTCAATGTTCATTATTCATTAACCCGGATAATACTTCGGTACTTGTTGCAGCAGTTTTTCCTGATTCAAATGTGTGGCAATGGCTCCATTCACCTGTAATATTTCGGCAGATAATGTATGTGCAAGTTTCAGACAACCTAAATCATCCAGTCCCAAAAATTTTCCAAGAATAAAACCGGATAAAGAACCATCACCTGCTCCGGTACAATCTACCACTTCAATTTCAGGTGCATGTAAAGAAACAGATTTGCCGGGCGAATACAATGCAGAGCCATGTTTGCCATTGTGCAACCATATTTGCTGTACGCCTCTTTGCAGCAACTCATCCACTTGTTGTTGTGTAAAAAATGATTTTTCGGAACACAGCACCGGCAGCTCATCTTCATTGGGTGTTACCAAATGCAGTCCTTTTAAATTTACATCTCTGTATTTTTTTGCAGGCGGCACCGATACAGGTTCCAGAATAAAAGGTATTCCTGTTTCATTGCTAAAAGCAAGTAACCACTCGGCAGTATCTACATTTATGTTTGCGTCAGCCAAAATATAAGAAGCGGTTTTAAGTAAGTCGATATGCTTACCCAAATGATAGGGTGTGATGAGATGATTGGCCGCATTGGTGAGAAATGCAGAGAACAAAGAGCCATCGACATTTAGAATGCCGGTGTATTTTCCACTCAGCCCTTCTTTGGTAATAGAGCCGTCTAATTTTACACCTGCATCAGTACAGCATTTTTTCAACCAGTCGCCATCGCTGTCGTTTCCAAAAACACTGATCAATTGTACCGGTACGCCAAGCAATGCCAGCTGATGTGCAATATTGCGGCTTACTCCTCCGGCAGTTTTGGTTACTACGGCATCGTTGGTGGTTGCCAGTAGCATGGGTTCTTTTGCATGAAAGAGCTCATCAATAAATGCGGCTCCTATACAGATAACGGGGTTAGACATGTTGCAAAAATAATGGGCTTATTCTTCTTTGCGGCGAACTATTAAAAACCAATCATTATCCAGCGGCAGATAACCATAATCGTAACAATAGAAATAGGCTTTGCCGGTTTTAGTAGTATATATATGTGTATGATATTTAAAATGAAAACCGAGGCTTTGTAATTTATCTCTGTTTGCCTTTGCTGTTTCTTCTCCATCGGGCAAAATGGTCTCCAGCACTTTTCTGTTTTTCAATAAAGCATTGTTGATATTTCTTACCATACTACTATAATTGCTCTTTGCTTTTTGCTGATTATTGTAGTTATTGCGACAGTAGTCATCACAAAATTTTTTATCTACTCTTCCTTTTAAAGCCTTTCCGCAAGCGAGGCAATTTTTTTGCTCAGATGTAGTCATAGCATGGGTTTCAGGCTATGAATATAGGGAAAATTATCCGTGTGCAAACGTTTTTACCCGATTAGCTTCGCATAGAAACGATTAATCTCCGGCTGCCGGTTTTAGGCACTATCATCTTTGTGTTGTCAATCGCTGATAACGGTTGGCTGAAATAAATAAATTTTAAACCGCTTCCGCAAAAAACAAAACGGGGGCACAAAATTCAAAGTTATGTACGCATTAAAAAACAAAGTGCAATTGATTGGCAACCTGGGTAACGCACCCGAAGTAAAAACATTTGACAGTGGTAAAAAGATGGCCCGCTTTAGCGTAGCCACCAGTGAGAGCTACCGCAATGCCAAAGGAGAGAAAGTAACAGAAACACAGTGGCATAATTTAGTAGCCTGGGGTAAGGTGGCTGAAATTGCTGAAAAGTTTTTAACCAAGGGTAAAGAAGTTGCCATTGAAGGAAAGCTTATCAACCGCAGTTATGAAGACAAGGAAGGTAAAAAAAGAACAATTACAGAAGTTCAAGTAAATGAGTTATTGCTTATTGGCGCAAAAGCTGAAGCATAACTTTTCTACAGTCACGAAATCGCACAATGAACTGCAAAAAGAAATTTTTGATTAGCAGGTTTTACACAGTGCGATTTCGTGACTTTCTTTTTCAATCCCATTCGTTCACTTTCTTGAAAAATTAATTTCGTGCTCATTCGTGTGATTTCGTGGCAAAAAACAACGCCACAAAGACACAAGGGCACGATGGTTCAAAAAGATTCATATTCCTTTTTCTTTCGAGTCAAAGAAAAATTTCGTGATCATTCGTGTGATTTCGTAGCAAAAAAATAACGCCACAAAGACACAAGGGCAAGATGGTTCAAAAAGATTCTTATTCTTTTTTCCTCGAGTCAATGAAATATTTCGTGCTCATTCGTGTGATTTCGTGGCAAAAAATAACGCCACAAAGACACAAGGGCACGATGGTTCAAAAAAGATTCTTATTCTTTTTTCTTCGAGTCAAAGAAAAATATCGTTGTCATTCGTGTGATTTCGTGACAAAAAATAACGCCACAAAGACACAAGGGAACTAGGGTTCACAAAGATTCATATTCTTTATTCCTCGAGTCAAAGAAATATTTCGTGCTCATTCGTGTGATTTCGTGGCAAAAAATAACGCCACAAAGACACAAGGGCACGATGGTTCAAAAAGATTCTTATTCCTTTTTCTTTCGAGTCAAAGAAAAATTTCGTGCTCATTCGTGTGATTTCGTGGCAAAAAATAACGCCACAAAGACACAAGGGCACGATGGTTCAAAAAGATTCTTATTCCTTTTTCTTTCGAGTCAAAGAAAAATTTCGTGCTCATTCGTGTGATTTCGTGGCAAAAAAAATTTATAAAACAATTAAACAATATTTATATGGCAGAAATATTTTACAAAGAAGAATCCTATGCCATCATTGGCTGTTGTATTGAAGTTTGGAAAACTTTAGGATACGGATTTTCAGAAGTCGTTTATAAAGATGCTTTAGAAATTGAACTTAAGAGCAACGAACTTCCTTTTATACGGGAAAATGAAATGGATATTCTTTATAAAGGCAAAATATTGAAACATAAATTCAAATCAGACTTTACTGTAATGGATCGAATGATATTAGAAATAAAATCAGGAGAAGAAGGAGTCATTGAAAAATCAATCCAACAAACATTAAACTACATGAAAGCTTCCGGATGCAGAATTGGTTTAATCATCAACTTTGGAAAATCCAAGTTGGTGCATAAGCGTTTGATTTTTTAAATAATTAATCTCCTTTCTTGGCCAAAAAATAATCAGCCGTCATTCGTGTTAATTCGTGTGCTTTTGTGGCAGAAAAGTTAACGTCACAAAGGCACCAAGGTTCACAAAGTGGGTTCAAGATTTATTTTGTGTTCATTCGTGTGATTTCGTTGCAAAAAAATTCTTTCGTGGCCATTAGTATTCTTTTGTGGCAAAACAAATCTTTTGTGTTATTTCGTAATCTTTAGCAGTAAAAAAATTTGAGAAATTATGTTTACCCCCGATACCTCAAACACCCTGTTTCAGTTGGCAGCAGATCTCATCAACCAAACCAACCGCAATATTTTTCTTACAGGCAAGGCAGGTACCGGTAAAACAACTTTCCTAAAATACATCAAAGAAAATTGCCCCAAACAAATGGCCGTGGTAGCTCCTACTGGGGTGGCCGCCATCAACGCCGGAGGTGTTACGCTTCACTCTTTTTTTCAACTGCCACTCGCACCCTTTATCCCCGAAACAAAAAGAACGGGATTTAATGGCAGCAAAGAAGAAACAGTAAACCGCCACAATCTAATCAGCCGCATGCGGGTGAATAATGAAAAAAGAAAACTTTGGCAACAACTGGAACTGCTTATTATTGATGAAGTAAGCATGGTGCGTTGCGACACTTTAGATGCCGTGGATACCATTCTTCGCTACTTCCGAAAAAATCCTTATGAAAAATTTGGAGGCGTACAAATGTTGTTTATTGGCGATATGTTTCAATTGCCACCGGTTGTTAAGGATGCCGAATGGAATTTATTCAGAGAATACTATGATAGCCCCTTTTTCTTCAGCAGCCAGGTGATTAAAGATGAACCACCGCTTTATATTGAGTTTGATAAAATTTATCGTCAAAGCGAACAAAAATTTATTGCACTACTCAATCAGGTTCGCAACAATGAGTTGGACAATGAAGGTTATTCTATTTTGGAAGACAGAATGCAACCTGGTTTTAGAAGAAGTAAAAATGATGGATATATAGTGCTTACAACACATAATGAGCAGGCAAGACAAACAAATATGGTGGCTTTGCAAAACCTTGATGGAAATATTACACAATATGAAGCCAATATCACCGGCGACTTCCCGGAAAAAGCATTTCCGGCAGAAGTAATTCTCTATCTGAAACCAGGCGCACAGGTGATGTTTATAAAAAATGATAGCGCAGATAGAGGCAAACGATATTTCAATGGTAAAATAGGAACTGTAACATCTCTTGAAGAAGACACCATTACCGTAAAATGTGAAAACGACGAAATGGAAATAACTGTAGATAAAGAAGAGTGGGAAAATATTCATTATTCTGTTGATAAAAGTACTCAAAAGGTGATGGAACAAAAGCTAGGTTCCTTTTCCCAGTTTCCATTGAGATTGGCCTGGGCTATTACCATTCATAAAAGTCAAGGACTGACATTTGAAAAAGCCATTATTGATGCGGGAGAAGCATTTGCGCCGGGCCAGGTTTATGTGGCACTTAGTCGCTGTACCAGTTTGATAGGGTTGATTTTAAAAAGTAAAATCAAATCTAACAGCTTGTTTACTGATAATCGAATTATACAGTTTTCGCAAAATATTTCTGCATCTGTACATCTGCAAAGCGAACTTGAAGCCGCAAAAAAAGAATATCAGCTTAAGATTTTGATGAACACATTTAGTTATTCTGACATTATCCAAAGTGCCAGCAATCTAAAAGATTATATTCTTGAAAACACAGATTCATTTAATAATCATGCTGTGGAATGGTGTGATAATTTACTTGAACAACTCGTTTTGATACAGGAAACCGCAAAAAAATTTCATGCATGGATGAAAACACAGTTTGAAACCGCACTATTACCCGAAGAAAATCAAGCTTTCATAGAAAGAACTACAAGAGCTGCCACACATTTTACAACCGAACTTCAAAAAGTTTCAACATTTGTTTCTCATACACCTTTGATTACAGATAGTAAACTTCATGCAAAAGAATGTAATGAGTTATTTAAAGAAATTTTTACCGGATTAGAACTCAACAAACATTTATTATTGGGTTTCTCTGGAAATATAAATACCGATGCATGGCATCATCAAAGAAACTCCTTTACTCTTCATCAGTTTCCTATGAATGTATATTCAGGTGTATCCAAACAAAAAACAGATAGTCCACATCCGGCTTTGCATAGGGAGTTGAGAAATCTCAGAGACACTATTTGTACTGAGAAAGATTTACCCGTCTATTTGGTGCTTAGCAGCAAATCCATTGACGAGCTGGCTCTTTATCTTCCTCATACATTGTCAGAAGTAAGAAAGATTAGCGGATTTGGCAATGTTAAATTGGAGCAATATGGCCAAATGTTTCTCATATCGTTTTAAAATATTGTGAAGCAAATAAATTGAGCTCTCTTATTCATGAAAAAAACCCAAAACGGGAAAGAGCAACTAAATTAGAAACAAAAAAGAAAACCGGAGGTACGTTCAATGAATCTTTACGTATGTATAAAGAAGGAATGAAGATTTCGGAAATTGCAAAAAAAAGAAATTTTGCTGTCAGCACCATTGAAGGACATATCAGCCGTTTTATTGCCAGCGGAGAAATCAATATCCATGAGCTGATAAGTAGCGATAAATACAAATTGATTGAAGCTGCATTTCAAAAAAACGAAGAAGCCCCATTAACGACAATCAAACATCAACTGCCTGCCGAAATTTCATTTGGAGAAATCAGAATGGTGATGGCTGCATTAGGAGTCAACAGAAAAGAAAAATAGCCCAATTATTTTTTCTACCTGATTAATAAAATCGTCCCTTTTCTTTTTTGTACCGTTTGCCCATTGATGCTAAATGAAGATTGCCACACAAAAATATTACCATCGGTTTTCATGCCTTTTACATTTCCGTTCCATTTCTCAAAAGGATTGGTTGAAAAAAAAACTCTTTCACCCCAGCGGTTGTAGATACTTAATTGATAATTTGTAAGCGACAACAAACTGCCCAGCGGGCCAAATACATCATTCTTTCCATCCCCATCAGGCGTAAATGCCGATGGAAAAAATATACCGATGCAGGAAATATCTTTTTCAGCTTTTCCAGTAGCTGTGATGGGACATACGTCCGTTCCAGAAACCTGAACACTATAAATACCCTCAGTAAGATTGGAAATAACAGACCCCGATTGTGAAGGCACGGTATTCCAAAGCAGATTAAGTGAAGCCCCAGTTGCTCCATCCACAGAAACCATTAATGAGCCTCCCGTATTGGTCTGACAATCTACCGACTGCAACTGGGTAACATTTGCAGATATTATATAAATATCTTTTGTAATGGTTGAAGGTGCGTTGCCAGGACCGCTTACCGTTAGCGAAACTGTGTATTTACCCGGTGCAGAAAATGTATGGGTGGCATTTGCTGTGTTGTCTGTGTTATCTACCCCCGAAGCGGGATCTCCAAAATTCCAATCATAAGACGAAGGACAAAGAATAGACGTATTTGTAAAACTTACCGTGTTGTTGTTTATACAATTATATGTAAAGGAAGCTACATTTGGTAGTGCTTCTGAAATTTTTATATCATCAATTGCAAATCCGTCAAAAGCATTGCAAATAGTACCAGCTCCAAAAATGAAACGAAATATTACACCAGATTTACCACCCAGATAAGGCATGGTGTGTTTGGCCTGCACCCAGCCATTACTACCGTTTCCGCCATTGCAGCCGCCACTTGTAGTTTGTTTATTGCCCGACCAACCATCTCTTACACCACTTAGTGGCGATAAATAATTTATAGGTGAAAAATTAAACCAGTTTGCATTCAGACAATTTACCGGATCTCCTGCTGCGCCTACATTTGACCAGCTGGCACCATTGTCCAATGAATATTGAAAACTGCCTCCATCAAAATGTTGTTCTGTTTCCCAAAAAACCTTGAACTCAATATATGGATATTGAACGCCGGTAAAATCAAAACAAGGACTCACTAAATAAGAGGCTTCAGAAGCTGTATAACTGCTGCCAGTTAGTCCGCCTGTTATCCAACACTTGGCTCCACTTGCAGCACCTGTTATTACCGGTTTATTGGGAATGCCCCATGCCCAGTCATTTCCAAAACCACCCGAAACCCAACCACCATCATTGAGTTCAAAATTTTCAGTATATGGAAAACCGGTAATGCCGCCAACACATTGTGCTTTCAGACTGACGCCATTAATAAAAATGATGAAAAATAAAATTACACACCTACCTATTTGCCTTATCATATTCATGCAAACGGCAAATTTAAGATTATGTATGGGAATGTAACTATTAGGTCAGGTGTTAATTAGATTTAAGAGATTTCTGTTTTATATTTTCAGCTTGGATAAACACTGTAGTTATTCACATTCATATAATTTACATTAAACTTATTTGCTACAATGTCGTTTATCTATAACTTTCCTTTCTATTTACAACCCATTTATGCCAACAACTGCGGCTGAGGCCTATCGCACCATCAGCAATCATGATTTTGCATCAAGAAAACAACATATTGTAACGGGTCAAAATGCCCTGTTTTCATTAAAAAGTTTTGATACAGGCGATAATATTTCAAATTTTTATGCAGGTTCTATTTCTTCGCAACCAACTTATCTTACCATACAAACCGGATTTAGAAAGCATATTACTTTAGAGCCTGATTTTTTACAATACACCAATCACAGTTGCAGCCCCAATGTGTTTTTTGATACTCAACACATGCAATTGATTGCTTTAAAACCTATAGCGCTTAATGATGAACTGAGTTTTTTTTATCCCTCCACCGAGTGGAAAATGTCACAGGCTTTTAGTTGTAATTGCGGTAGCCCCATTTGTCTTGGAATTATAAAAGGCGCCGCCTATCTATCAGCAGAAACATTATTTCGCTATCAACTTACTGGTTTTATCAGCTCTCAATTAGCCAAACGAGCTGCAAAAATAAAATGTGCCTGAGCCTTATGACTACTAATTCATCTTCCTCTCTTTTAAATCCTTACACCATTTGGGTGCTGACACCACAACTTGAAACGGATGACCCCAACCTTAGCTATTATTATGATTTTTCTCAGAGTATAAAAGAATACACTGAGGTTTTTAAACAGTTGAATGCAAAATGGAAATGGCAACCAGTTACCATAAATAATTTCAAGAAAGTTATTGAAGATATTGCTACAAGCAAAAATGGAACCACTCCACTTGTGTTTAATCTTTGTGATGGCGATGAGATTAACGGGGCCCCCGGCATTTCTATTATACACGAACTGGAAAAACACGGCCTTGCTTATACCGGCTCCGATGTTCATTTTTATGAACTTACTACTTCTAAAATTCCAATGAAGAAAGCCTTTGATATGGCGGGAGTTCCCAATGCAAAATGGGCTATAGTAACAGATAATTTGGAGCCACTAAACAAATTAATGCTGGAAGATGGTTCGCCTTTGATTATCAAACCTGCCGTGTCGGGTGGCAGTATGGGTGTATCGGTAAAAAATGTTGTAAAAACAGAAACAGAACTTACAAACAGACTGGAAGAAATACATAAAGGATATCGTGGATGGAATTTACTGGCTGATGGTTTATTTGCAGAGCAATTTATTACGGGACCAGAATATACAACTTTTATAACTGGCTCTGCCAACGATGAAGCGCATTGCAAAGTATATGAACCCGTGGAAAGAGTATTTCACCCTTCCCTGCCGGAGACAGAAAAATTTTTATCCTTTGATCGTCTTTGGGAAATATATGAAGAAGAAACACCCATGCCGGGCAATGAAAATTTTTATAACTACCAAGCGGTTAGAGGCTCGCTTGCAGATGAGTTGAAAGAACTAAGTTTGAGAGCATATAAAGCCTGTGGCGGAAAAGGATATAGCCGCATTGACATAAGGCAGGAAGCCGCAAGTGGAAAATTATTGCTGCTCGAAGTAAATGCACAATGCGGTCTGAGTGAGGATGAAGACTATACATCCATCGGTGCTATTCTTAAAGCTTCAGATATTTCTTTTTCCGAAATTGTGCTGGAAATAATTAAGGATGCATTAAGTAGAAATTTGAAGCAAAACTTAGTATCGGTTTGAAATATTTATTTTTCTGAAAGCAATCATATAGATTCGTGTTTATGAAAATTTGCGTGCTGCAACCCGATTATTCTACCACTGGTGTCATTATAAAAACTACGACCCACCTCGCAATCTTAGCAGTTTGTTGCCAGCCCACGATGTGCATCATGTTTTCTTAAACAAACTCACTACTTATAAGCAACTAAAAGATTTAAGTAAAGAAGGCTTTGATATTTTTATCAACCTTTGCGAAGCTTATCTGGAATGGGAAGTGCCTGGCATGGATGTAATTCACAGTTTAGATTTATTAAAACTTCCTTACACCGGGCCTACCGCAAAACTGTATGACCCACCCAAGGAACTGATGAAGTATGTAGCCTATTGCGAAGGCGTGAAAACGCCTGGCTATGTTTTAATAAATCATATACAAGATATTGATGATGCCGTAAAGCAATTAAAATTTCCATTGTTTGTAAAGCCTGCCAAGGCCGGAGACAGTTTGGGGGTAGATGAAAATTCCTTTGTAGAAACAAAGGAGCAGCTTCAACAAAAGTGCGATAGTATTCTGAACGAATTTGGTTCACTGTTAGTAGAAGAATATATTGCAGGAAAAGAGTTTACGGTATTAGTAGCAGCCAATGAAGATGGACAAAGCTGCAAGATTTTTCAACCTGTAGAGTATCGTTTCCCCGAGGGACATTCTTTTAAAACCTATGCTCTAAAAACCGCTGAGCTACATCCTGACTGTAACCTGCCTTGTCAAGATGAGGCTTTAGAAAAACAATTGAAGACCGCAACGGAAAAAATTTTTAATGGATTCAATGGTCTCGGTTATGCCCGGCTAGATTTCAGGGTAAACGAAAAAAATGAACTGTACTTTTTAGAAATCAATTTTACCTGTTCAGTTTTTTATGAAGATGGATATGAAGGCTCGGCTGATTATATTTTATTGCACGACGGTATTGGTAAAGCTGGTTTTTTGAAACATATCATTAAGGAAGGAATTGCGAGACATAAAAGAAATCTAAAACCTTTTGTAATGAAAGGGAACGCCATTGCCGGTTATGGTATTTATGCATCCAGAAATATTTCAAAAGGCGAAATCATTTTCAAAGGCGAAGGCCACTCCCAGCGCATCATTACAAAAAGATATGTAGAGCAACACTGGAACGAAGAAGAAAAACTACATTTTCGCCGCTATGCTTATCCGGTAAGTGAAGCATTATTTATTTTATGGGATGAGGATCCCGGTGAGTGGGCACCACAAAATCACTGTTGCGAACCAAATACAGCTTTTGACGGATTGAATGTACTTGCATTGAAAAATATTAATAAAGGAGAAGAACTTACGCTTGACTATGCACAGTTTCTTGATGAAAACATGGAACCTTTTTATTGCGAGTGTAAGGCTGAAAAATGCAGGAGACTTATCATGGGCACTCCAGGAAACTCTTTAACCAACAGAGAGAAAAATAAAATTATTCAATAATTTTTATCGGCCCATATAGACCATCAGGATTTGAACATCACTGGGATTTATGCCTGATATACGGCTTGCCTGTCCTAATGTTCGGGGTTTGATGCGTGTAAGTTTTTCCCGGGCTTCATTACCCAATGAAATGATTTTTTTATAATCAAACTTTTCTGGAATTTCTAAATCTTCCAAGTGTGACATACGCTGTACCAATTCTTTTTCTCTCTCAATATAAACATCATACTTTATCTGAATCAATGCCTGTTCTATACTTTCTTTTGAAAATAGAGAAAGGGCCTTTTTCAATTTGGGAACTGCTTCCGCAAAATCATTTAACTCAACATCGGGCCGCAATAAAATTTTTTGCGCCTTCTGTTTTTCGTTGATTGGCGAAGAATTTAGATCAGCAAACCAATGATTGATTTCATCAGGCTCTACTGAAAATTCCTTTAAAATTGTTTTAATTGCTGCAACCGCATTTTTCTTATCATTTACTTTATTCAGCCTTTGTAGAGAAGCCAGCCCTGTTTTATAACTCAACTCCGTCAATCTTAAATCTGCATTATCCTGACGCAATAGTGTTCTGAACTCAGCCCTTGATGTAAACATGCGATATGGCTCTTGTGTTCCCTTGCTTATAAGATCGTCTATCAACACACCAATGTATGCATCGCTCCTTTTTAAAATAAGCGGTTCATGCTCTTTTGTTTTTTGATGTGCATTGATGCCGGCCATCAATCCCTGACAAGCAGCTTCTTCATATCCTGTAGTTCCATTTATCTGTCCTGCAAAAAATAAATTGCTGATAAGTTTTGTTTCTAATGAATAATCTAATTGTGTAGGAGGAAAATAATCATACTCTATTGCATATCCCGGCCTAAACATTTTTACATTTTCAAAACCCAAAACACTACGAAGTGCTTCGTATTGCACCTCTTCTGGTAGTGATGTAGAAAATCCATTTACATAAATTTCAACCGTATTCCATCCTTCTGGCTCAATAAATAGCTGATGTCGTTCTCTTTCCGCAAATCGGTTTATTTTATCTTCAATACTCGGACAATATCGAGGCCCTACTCCATCTATTCTTCCGGCAAACATGGGGCTTCTGTCAAAACCTGTTTTTAATATATCGTGTACTTTTTGATTGGTATATGAAATCCAGCAGCTTCTTTGCTCCTTCGGCTTGTCTGTTTCGGTAAATGAAAAGCCCACAACTTCCTCATCTCCAGCCTGTTCTTCCATTTTAGAATAATCCAGACTTCTCCCGTCTATTCTAGGTGGTGTTCCTGTTTTTAACCGGTCGCTTTCAAAACCCAAAGAAACTAACTGCTCTGTGATTCCAGTAGCCGCTTTTTCAGCCATACGGCCTCCTCCAAAGTTTTTTTCGCCGATATGAACGATACCGTTTAAAAATGTACCATTGGTTAACACAACTGCTTTTGCTTTTATTTCATGGCCCAAACCAGTAATTACTCCCTGACAGCGACCATCTTTTACCAACAAGCCTTTAACCATGTCTTGATAAAAATCCAAATTGGTCGTATTTTCCAGCATTTCTCTCCATTTAATATGGAAAAGCATCCTGTCGTTTTGTGCTCTTGGACTCCACATTGCCGGACCCTTGCTTCTGTTAAGCATGCGGAATTGTATAGTAGAAAGATCGGTAACAATACCAGAATAACCCCCCATTGCGTCTATTTCTCTCACAATTTGGCCTTTTGCAATTCCGCCCATGGCTGGATTGCAGCTCATTTGGGCAATTGTCTGCATATTCATCGTTACCAATAAGGTGCGTGAACCCAAATTTGCCGCAGCAGCAGCAGCCTCGCAGCCGGCATGGCCAGCGCCAACAACAATTACATCATATTCTGAAAACATGGGGTGCAAAGGTAAAACAGTTACACAAGAGTAAATTGTCCTAATAAAGTAAATAAACGTAGTGTTCCACGTGGAAATAAACAGAAACAGTGATCAAATATTTCACGTGGAACTATTTGAAGTACTTCTGAAGATAAAAATTCTCTTTTAAACGAATAAAATCCGCCTCCTTTTTGGATTTATCGCCATATCCACAAAGATGTAGAACGCCATGAAAAATTACGCGATGAAGTTCGGCTCTAAAAGATACACCCAGTTGTGAAGCATTTGCTTTAATTCTATCAATACTTATATATATATCGCCTACTACAGGTTGTCCCGGTGTTGAAAGTTCAAAACTTATAATATCTGTATAATAATCGTGTTTTAAATACTGTTTGTTTATTTCAAGCAATTTTTTGTCTGAAACAAATACGAAGTTGATTGAATTCAACTGCCGTTTCTCTATTTTAAAGATAGATTCAATAAATTTTTTTAAAGTCAGTCTATTTGTCAATGAAAATGCCTTTCTTTCAAAAAAGAAATAAACTTTTGATATTGAAGTCATAGTTTCAAAAATCGTAAAGAAAACCCACAAAACAGAAGTAGATTTGTAACCAATTTTTTAATGCATGATAATTAGACTCTCAGAGTTAAAACCAGGTCAGCAGGGCGTCATTGAGGATTTTACAAGTAATGAAATTTTTCTAAAATTGATGGAAATGGGATGCGTTCCGGGAGAAACCATCTTACTTGAACAAATAGCACCCCTCGGTGATCCCGTATCGGTTAATGTGGCCGGCTATCATCTTAGCCTAAGATTAAACGAAGCTGAACATATTTTAATCAACCTAAAACATTGATTATCAATATTTTATGAAAATTGGGTTATATTTTGGCTCCTTCAATCCCATTCATGTTGCGCATCTTATAATTGCCAATCATGTTTTAAACGAAACCGAGAATGATAAACTCTGGTTTGTAGTAACTCCTCAAAATCCGTTTAAAAAAGAAAATAGTTTACTTAATGAATATCATCGGTTGAAACTGGTACAGATTGCCATCGAAGAAGATAACAGAATAAAAGCTGTTGATATTGAGTTCAGTTTACCCAAACCATCTTACACCGCAGCTACACTTATGTATTTAGCAGAGAAGTATCCTGAACACTCTTTTCAAATAATAATGGGTAGCGATAGTTTTCAAAATCTTCATAAATGGAAAAACGCTGAATTCATTATTAAGAATTATAAAATATATGTTTACATCAGACCGGGTTTTGAAATTCAAAATACATTAGGAGCAAATCAACAAGTGCTTGATGCGCCACTACTCCAATTATCTTCAACACAAATAAGACAAAATATTAAAGAAGGAAAATCGGTTCAATATTTATTACCCAATAAAGTATTGGAGGAAATAGAAAAAGGGAATTATTACAAACGGAAATGATCAGGCAAAATATCCGAGAATCAGACAGCCCAAAACAATTAATGGCGGCGCCAGTTTTGTAAAACTCAACAAGGAAAAAGTTCCCAGCATTACCAACAAACTTAACAATGTACTTATTGGTTTTGCTTCAGAAAAAGTAATATCCTTCATCATAAACACAGCTGATGCAATCATGATTCCTACGACAACGGCATTAATACCCTCCACCGATCTATAAACTACTGCATATTTTTTCAGATTATTCCAAATTGGAAAAAAGAATAATACCAATAATGCGCTTGGCAAAAAAATCGCTATCATACCAATCAAACAACCCAGCAACTGCATCATCACACGTTCTGTTTGACTGTTCCCAACATCTTTCAAGGCCATACCACCCGTATAGGCTGCAATAGAAAAAACGGGGCCTGGCATCGCTCTTACCATTCCCATACCGGCAAATAAATTGTCTTCAGAAATTTTTATTGCCTGAGGATTGCGCGTTTGCACATTTTTCTGTGTAGGCCTTACGCCCCACTGTTCATACATCATAGGTAACAACACCTGACCGCCACCAAAAACCAAACTTCCCATACGATAAGTATTTTCAAAAAGGTTTATTGGTTTACGATTAGACCAGTCGTTTATTCTAGCCTGCTCACTCATATAAGCTGCTACCAGAAAAATAATTCCAAACAGCCAAAAATTCCACCACCGAATTTTTCTTGGCTTTTGATCAACTTGTGGAATTCGTTTATGACTAAAATTAGTTGCAATACCGGCCGCAATAATCAGTGCAGGAATAACGCCGGAAAGCCCAAAAAAGAAATAGGTAATAACAGCCCCAGCCAACATAATAATCCATGTAATCGTATTCTTAATGGCAAATGGAAATGCAACATAAGACGCATAAGCAATAAACCCAACGGCCATAGGTGCAATAAAGCTAAAAAGCTTTGAGCCACCTTCTTTTCCATCAAGATAGCTTACAAAAAAAGAAAGCCCGCCCATTAATATACAAGAAGGAAGGATCCAGATTAAAAGAGTAAAAATAGCCAAGGGTACGCCACCTCGTTTATAGCCAATTAATGTTACCGTTTGTGTAGAAGAAGCACCGGGCAACAACTGACAAAATGCATTATACTCCATCAGCTCCTGTTCACTAATATATGGTCGCTCTTTTACAAAGTATTTCATCATCATAGCAAGATGCGCCTGAGGACCACCAAAAGCAGTAACACTATAAAGCATTACAGTGCGGAGAAATGTAAAATGACGCAGTAGCATGGTGCCTTAAAAATAAATAAAATAGATTTAAAGAGCCGCAACTATCGTTAACATAAAAAAAGAGTAAATTGACTCAAAAAATGAAAAATACACTTCTTGCGCTTGTGTTGTTGTTCACAATTCCGGTAATCGCACAGCAAAAAGACAAAAAACTACAATCAAAAATAGAACAAGCCATTTCGGGTTTTCAGGGAGAGATTGGCATTTATGTAAAAAATTTAAGAACTGGTAAAACGGTAAATATAAATGCTGATACAATATTTCCTACGGCCAGTATTGTAAAAGTGCCCATTATGACTGGCATTCTTTCTAAAATGAATACGGGAGAATTACACTATGATTCATTATTTACTTACAAAGATTCGCTGTTGTATGAAGGTGAAGATATTTTAGGCTCGTTTAAAAGCGGAGAAAAAATTGCTTTAAAAAAACTACTCATGCTCATGCTAACAACCAGCGATAATACAGCCAGCCTTTGGCTGCAAAGTATAGCAGGTGGTGGTGCTAAAATCAATGAAATATTG
The DNA here is from genome assembly GCA_037045195.1 of Chitinophagaceae bacterium. Classification (GTDB taxonomy): domain Bacteria; phylum Bacteroidota; class Bacteroidia; order Chitinophagales; family Chitinophagaceae; genus JJ008. Next base: position 118,247 of record JBAOIB010000003.1, on the reverse strand, counting down.
AACAGTCTCGGCTTTAGAGATACAAGAGTAAACTCCAGAGTACCGGGCAGGGAAGCATATCGTGCTATTTATCAATGGGGACAAACCACGCCAAAAGAAATGGGTCAGCTGTTTGAAATGATTTATAATAAGAAACTCTTTTCACCTGAATCTTGTGACAGAATGATGCGATTGCTTGGCAAAAATTTTTGGGATGAAAATGAAGCCATATCTCAAATACCGCCCACCATAGCCGTATTTAGCAAAAACGGATGTGTAAATAAAACTCGCAATGAAGCCATGATTGTAAACGCACCCAAAAATCCTTATGTGTTTTGCATCTTTACTAAAAACAATAAAGACATAAGCTGGACACACAATAATGAAGCGTGGACGCTGGCAAGAAAGGTTTCAAAATTGTTGTGGGAATATTTTGGAACTAAGCAATAGCTTCAGATTCTTTTGATCTTATATTTAAAAGTAATCCCGAAACAATAAGTACAAATAAATAGGAAAGAGAAAGTTCATTAATAAATTCTCCTCTTATTATTCTGCAAAATAAAAACATCATCAAAGCAGAACTAAAAATTAAAAATGATTTTAATAAAAAGATGTTTTTGATTTTATGTTCAATAACCAGAAAAGTAATAATATAAATAGCAAGTACAGGAAGCGAAAATCCCAAACCAATTAAGCAAAAGAGATAATAAAAAGATAATACATAGCGGGCACCAGCAGCAGAAACAAAAAAAACTTCGTACAAAGCAATTGCAAACGGGCCAATAGCAATAGTTATTAGCCAATGCATTAATGGATAATTAAGATTCGACCTTTGAGCCATTATCAAACTTACTTCAACAATTGATAAATTATCCAACTCATTAAATAAGCCAGACCCGTCATATACAACAATTGAATAATAGGCCATTTCCAGGTTTTGGTTTCCCTTTTTACTACTGCCAGCGTACTCATACACTGCATGGCAAATACATAAAATACCATGAGCGATAAACCGGATGCCAGATTAAAAACCGGCGAACCATCGGGCCGTTTTGCCTCTTTCATTTTTTCTTTAAGCATTAAATCCTCATCACCATCACCCACGCTGTATAAAGTAGCCATAGTGCCTACAAAAACCTCCCTTGCTGCAAACGAAGTAATCAGTGCAATGCCAATTTTCCAGTCGAACCCCAGGGGTGTAATAACAGGCTCAATGGCCTTACCCATAATGCCGGCATAGGAATGTTCCAGTTTTTCGGTTTGCATTTCACGACTCAGTTGTGTGGTATTGACTCCCGGGGCTGCCATTCGCTGTTCATATTGTAGTGTAATTTTTTGCATTGTATTCCCCGGACCAAAAGAGGAAAGCCCCCAAAGGATCAGACTGATAATCATGATAATTTTTCCGGCATCAAATACGAATATTTTCGCCTTGTTTATCATAGTGGTTATCATATTACTCCACCTTGGCGAACGATAGGCAGGTAGCTCCAGAATAAAAAAACTTTTCTCTTTTATATTTATAAACCATTTGGCTACATAAGAAACTACCAGCGCCATCACCAATCCCAAAAGATAAAGACCCATCATTACTAGACCCTGTATGCTTAAAAAACCTAAAAGATTTTGATTGGGTATCACCAAACCGATAAGAATAGTATAAACAGGTAATCTTGCTGAGCAGCTCATTAATGGTGTAATTAATATAGTGAGCAGTCTTTCTTTTTTGTTTTCAATATTGCGGGCACTCATAATGGCGGGTACCGCACATGCAAACCCGCTGATCATCGGCATTACACTTTTTCCATTTAATCCTACGCTTCGCATCAACTTATCGCTCAAAAAACTGATACGGGCCATATAACCACTGTCTTCTAGCAAAGTGATGAGGCCAAACAAAATCATTATTTGTGGTACAAAAACCAGAATACCATTTAGTCCTGCAACAATTCCGTTTAATAATAAATCCGTCCAGCGGTTTTCTGGCAAAAATGATGACAAGCCCTGATTGAGTTTTAAAAAACCAAGGTCAATCCAGTCCATTGGATATTGTGCCAGCCAAAAAATACTTTGAAATAAAAGAAACAACACACCCAGCATTATGAGATAACCCCATTTGCGATGTAAGAGAACATTGTCTAATTTTTCTGTAAACAATTTTTTTTGCAGCGGCCCCGGTTCATCTACCGATAATTGCATAATTTGTTTGATACGGTTGAACCGACTCAATATTTCTTCTGCCTGCGTTTTGGTAGGATTAAAATTATTTTTTATTTCAATCTGCTCTACCGTTTCCTGCATTGCGCTGCTTAATGAAAAATTTTCATGATTAATGAAATAGTGAATAGCAGCATAATCGCTTATGTCGGGAAAATGTTGTTTAAGTTCGTTGATTGCTTCCGGAGCAGCGGCTTTATTGTCAATAAAATCCAGCAATGGTGCTTTATACTGTTGTTGAGATGTCAACAATATTATTTTCTTCAACTCGGCAATGCCTTTGTTCTTACGTGGATTGATAACCACTACCGGCACACCCAGTTCTCTTTCCAGCGCATCTACATCAATCTTGATGCCTTTGCTGCGGGCAAGATCCATCATGCTTAACGCAATAACTAACGGCACTTTTAAATCAATAAGCTGAGAACAGTAAAGCAGGTTTCTTTTTAGATTACTGGCATCGGCCACCACTACTACCAAATCGGCTTTTAGTGCTTCATCCTGTCCCATCATCACCCGGTAGCTTACCCACTCGTCTTCTCTGCGAGGGTAAAGGCTATAAGAACCCGGTAAGTCAATAATATTGGATTCTATATTGGGCGCAAGAGAAACAGTTCCCGTTTTTTTATCAACTGTAACGCCTGGGAAATTGCCTACTTTTTGATTTAGTCCGGTAAGACAATTAAAAAGCGAACTTTTTCCACTATTGGGATTACCTACAAGTGCAATATTTAAAGTGATTTTCTTCACGTAACCGGCAAAACTAACTTGCAATAAATGAATGATTTTACGAAATACGGTGTTTGCTTCTTAAAAAACGGAAAAACTATGACGAAAAAATGAAATAATAACTGACTAAAACCCAATAGCAGAAATACCTTTGCACAAATTTTAAAAACTGTTGATTATGCGTCTATATAAACTAAAAATACTGTTGCCGGTTTTCATTTTTGCAGCCTGCAGCGGACCGGGTAATATCAGTACCACATCGGCCGATGTTACCATAACGGGATTAAGTAAAAATATAGGTTATCTGGCTGATGATAAACTGGAGGGTCGCCGTACCGGAACACCGGGCGAACTGCTTGCAATGGATTATATCATCGCCCAATTTAAACAAGATGGACTATTGCCAAAAGGAAGCCAGAACTATATACAACCATTTGAAGTAAATGATGGAAAAATATTGGATAAGAGCTCGGCAGTTACAATCAACGGTAATAAAATTGAAAAAGGGTTTTTTATTTTTCCCTTTAGTGCAGATACGTTGGTAAATGCAACGGTGTCATTGCGTTCACAAGACGCAGGCGATCCATGGATTTTTGATTTAAAAACGATTTTGGAAGAAAACATAACCAATCCGCATTTTGATCTTGCAGATTATGTATATAAGAATAGTAAAAAAGCCATTGACCGCGGTGCGGATGCAGTTGTTTTATACAACTCTTCAGCCATTGACGACAAGCTGGTATTTAACGGTAAAGACAAATCGCCACTTCTAAATGGCGTAGTATTATATATATCCAAAGCTGATGCGCAAAAGTATTTTAACAATGAGGCAGATTCTGTTTCTATTCAAATTCGTTCAAAACTGGATGAAAAGAAAAGAACCGGGCATAATGTGATTGGGTATATTGATAATGGGGCAGCTACTACTGTATTATTAGGCGCCCACTACGATCATTTGGGCTATGGCGAAGATGGCAATTCAAGAAACACATCACACGAGCCCGCTATACATAACGGCGCTGATGATAATGCCAGTGGCACAGCAGCGCTTATAGAATTAGCCAAACAATTAAAAAAATCAAAATCAAAAAACAATAATTATCTGTTTATTGCTTTTTCCGGGGAAGAACTGGGTTTGTTTGGTTCAAAATATTTTACAGATCATCCAACAATCGATTTGAAGTCTGTAAACTATATGATCAATATGGATATGGTTGGCCGGTTGAATGATAGTACAAAAGTGCTCACCATCGGCGGTTATGGTACATCGCCCATCTGGGGCTCGGTAATTGAGAAAGAATATTTTGCCACAAAAAATGATTTCAAAAAACAATTGCCTTCATTAGTTATAAAATTTGACAGCAGCGGCACAGGCCCCAGCGATCATACTTCGTTTTACAGAAAAGATATTCCGGTATTATTTTATTTTACCGGACTGCATAGCGACTATCACAAACCATCGGACGATGCAGACAAAATAAATTATGCAGGAGAGCAAACGATTATAGCACATATCATGCAGTTGATTGAAAAGCTGAACAAAGAACCTCGATTGACTTTTGCCAAAACAAGAGAAACACAAACAACTACTTCAGCCCGTTTTAATGTAAGTATGGGCATCATGCCCGATTATACTTATGCAGGAACTGGCGTAAAAGCCGATGGTGTAAGCGAGGGTAAGCCGGCACAAAAAGCAGGATTACAGGCAGGAGATATAATCATAGAACTTGGTGGATACAATATCAGCTCTTTGGAATCTTATATGCAAACGCTTGGCAAGTTTAAAAAGGGAGAAACTGTAAAAGTGAAATATATAAGAGGAGGAAAAACGCTTGAGACATCTGTAAGCTTTTAAAAAAATACGGATTGTTGTTGTGTATTCTATTATTTGTACAGGCAATGCAAAAAAAATAATGCGATAGAGTTGTACCTTCACTTTATGGCAGCGCATCATTCCAAATTGGTTTTGGATAATGAAGAACTCACCCAGGGGTTTTTTGAAGACACCCGGTTACTGGGTATAATGGCTCCGGTAAAAGATTATCAGTTTTGCTGGCAGCTAAACGCCAATACACAAAAAAAGTTTCGTGCCAATCATGAGTTAGAAATAAAGCTTAAGAAAAAAAGGTATTATCATTTTTCTGTTTTTGAATATACAGAGCCGGCAAAACAGCTGACCCATTTTATTTACAATAATAAAAACGATGGCGAATATTTGCTGCCCGAATTAAAACATCTTGATTTTTTATGGTTGCTGAAAGGAGAAGCTGCTGCCGATGAATCGTTGCCGGAAATTATACAACAGATAAAAACGATAAACACAGTACAACTGGTAATAGAGCTTACCAATGAAAAAATAAAAAATAAGGAAAATCTTGTTTTATAAATACAAACTATAATGTGGGTAGAAACAGATAACACTTTGTATAAAAAATTTCAATTTGAAAACTTCAGCGAAGCATTTGCCTTTATGACACGTGTAGCCATAGAAGCAGAAAAAATGAATCATCACCCCTTATGGACCAATGTTTGGAATACGGTTGAAATATGGCTAAGCACACATGATGCTGGTAATGTAGTAACAGATAAAGACAAAAAACTGGCTGCAGCCATAGATCAATTAATATAAAACCCAGAAGCAATGCCCGCTGCATCCACGATACTAATGGTACGCCCCGCTTCATTTGGTTTTAATGAACAAACGGCATTGAACAATTATTTTCAATCGGCCCCAGCTACAGATGCTGCCTTGCTGCAACTAAAAGCATTGGCTGAGTTTGACAATATGGTAAACGTTTTGCGCAGCAACCAGATTGAAGTAATTGTGATTAACGACAGCGCAGAACCGCCCAAACCGTCTGCCATTTTTCCCAACAACTGGCTCAGCACATCACCCGATGGAAAACTGTATATATTTCCCATGTGTGCACCCAACCGACGAGCTGAAAAAAGAGATGAAATAATAAAACAGTTAGCCGCCGACTATATAGTAAATGATTTTCAAGACTGGGGCGAGTATGAGACCGAAGGCAGGTATTTGGAAGGTACTGGCAGTATGATAATAGACCACGATCATCAACTGATATATGCGGCCATTTCAGAAAGAACCAATATTGCAGTACTTGAAAAATTTGCGGCAGCCAATGCTTATCAGGCTATAGCCTTTATTGCTACTGATGCAGAAGGAAGACCTATTTACCATACCAATGTAATGATGGCATTGGGCGAAGAATTTTGTGTATTGTGCGAAGAGGCAATTGAAGAAGAGTGGGAATTAATAGCCGTGAGGCAATTATTAGAATCCACCGGGCATAGCATAATCCCTATCAGCAGAGCGCAAATGAATTCCTTTGCCGGCAATATGCTGGAGGCAAAAAATAAAACGGGGAAAAATATCCTTATCATGAGTGAAGCGGCATTTCAATCATTAAACAGGGAGCAAAAATCACAATTAGAAAAATTTGCAAAATTGCAGCCCATTGCCGTACCCACTATAGAGGCTACCGAAGGCGGCAGTGTAAGATGTATGATGGCCGAGATATTTTTGAAGAGCAGGGGGTGATAAAAACACCTTTCACTGAGGTTTTAGAACTGTTCCTTTTAGCGAAAAGTAACAATGATGTTAATTACTGGCGTTCAATGGAATCGCATGCTTTTAAAAACCCTTCAGTTTGCCATCTATCAAGACTTTTCTTTCTATCAGCAACTACAATATAGTCGATCTTTTTTTGTTTCAACTGATCCAATTCGGAGTTGCTAAGAATATGTTGAACACTATATTGACATTTGCCTTCTTGAAAGTAATTGATGTAGATTTGATCTTTAAAAACAATAAGAGACTTGTCGTCAAACACAATTGCAGAACTGAGAGACAAAAAATCGGTTGATTCTCGCCCTCTGGAAAATATTACCAAAGCTAATTCATAACGAACCTGTAGACTGTCATTAATTATTTTTTGAATAAGTACGCCTGAGCTTCTGTCATAATATCGAATATACTTTTCTTTTAAATATAAGTTTTGAGCTTTCTCAAACTCTTGAGCATTTAAAAGTAAGGGCGAGCTAAGAAAAAAAAAACAAATAATCAAACGCATACAAATACAGTTTTCAGTTAATTAAATTTGTCTTGCGACGGACGGTTCAGGGCTTGGCGAAGTTGGAGATGACGAAGCACAAAACTGTAGGCAAGCACAGCATTTGAAACGAAGTACAAATATTCAATTGACCGCCGAACCGCCACTTTCGCAAAGCCCCTATGCAATAAAAAAAGGCATTTAGAGTTTAGTAAAATCTTAATAACCTAAGAGTTACTTATAATTCATTTCAATTTTAAAACGCTAAACACCACGCCCAAAGTTAAAGCAAATTTTGAAAATCAAATTGATTATGTTGGATTAGACATACGCAGTTGACACGCAGCAATTTATTTGGGCGATTTATTCCCTTGATATTATTTACAAGCATAAAAGGTTGGAGTATGAAATACCAAAACGTTTTTCACTTACTTTCAAAAGAAAATAAAAGATTTACCATATAAACTCTCTAAGGTCTATATACATAGGATACCAATTTTGGCGGCAGTTTTTTCTTAGTCAAAATTGTTTGATCTTTGTTTTATGTAATGTCAGTTTCAACAGTTTAAAACTGCACTGCGCTTTTGAAATTTACAAACTTAATATACCCCTTCATTTTCTCTTATCTTGCCATTAAACGTCCCTGAAACATTCTTCGTTATAAGTATTTTTGTGAAGTTTTGTTTTCCCACTTGTATTTGTCCATCAGAAAAAACATACAAATAAACGTTCTTCAATGTTTTTCGCCAAACTTCCTTACCGTCCATATCTACAATAGTGACTTTCACTTTGTATTTATCGGAAAAGTAGTAATCTGGTGATACGGATTTTAGCGTCACTTTTACATTTTCATATTCCTTTCCTTCAATATCAATCCTTGTAACATTACGCATAATCTCAGTATGAGTCAATGGCTTTGTTGTTTCTTGAGAAAAAAGACTGGTAGTAAAGTTGAAAAACAGAAAAATGAATAAAATTCTAGGTTTCATAAAAATTTCTTTGGTAATTGTATTTTAAGATGTCGTTACAGCTGCGATTTTATACACTCCTTGTTGTCTTAAAGTATGTACGTTTAGAGGCATTGTCCCAAATGTCCTGTAACGTTTTTCGGCTTTACGTAGTGTCGGATTTTTAGAACTTCTGTTGATACGAAGCCTTTCACACGCCATTACACAAGCCCCTATGCTATAAAAAAAGGCGTTTAGAGTTTAGTAGTATCTTAAATACTTTAAGAGCTACAAAATAAATCTTTCAAATTTAAAACTCTAAATGCCATGACTAAAGTTAAAGCAAATTTTGAAAATCAAATTGTTTATGTTGGATTAGACATTCACAAACACAGTTGGAACGCCGCCATTTATTAGGGAGATTTAAACCCCTGATATTAATTACAAACAGAAAAAGGTTGGAGTATGAAATACCAAAACATTTATCTCTTACTTTCAAAAGAAAATAAAAGAGCTACCATATAAACTCTTTAAGGCCTATATACATAGGAGCCCTTGTTAGCGGTAGCTTTTCTGTCTGTCCGAAGATGTGTCGTATCAAATTTACACACGATATGTCCGAAGTGATTTGTCTTAGAAGCGGTGTCTGCCCGATTACGCACAATGCCTGTGCGTTGAGAAAATAAATTTTTTAAAAAAGGAGCGTTGGCAAAAAATTCTTCTTGGGTTGCTGAAAAAAATACTCTCTTAAAAACTTTGGTCGTGCGTTGCATCGTGCGGTTTTTAAGAGAGTGTTTTTTTGTGTGTTGGCTTTTTCTTTTTTGTCTTCTTACTTTCTACTATGAAATCAAATACTCTTGTGGCAACGGCTTTAGCTAAGAGTGGGGGAACAGCATTTCCGATTTGGTTGTATTGTGAAAGAAAGTTCTCGTCTTCCTTCCCTAATTGCTTTAAGAGTTTAGAAGAAATTTGTGTCCGCTTTCCTTTGAAAATATAGCTGTCAGGAAAAGATTGCAGCCTTGCGGCTTCTCTTGATGTAATATTTCTCGGTTGTTTTGGATGAACAAAATTTGAATAGAACGATGCAGGAATTGTATATGCAATCATTTCAGGTTTCAGGTGTCGGTAATTGGAATTATATTCACTGTCGGAAATTTCTCCGTTTCCGTTTCGCTTTCTCACTTGTAACTCTTCAGGGATTTCTTCCAGTGTCAAGCCGTTCAAAATTTGCTCATAACGTTCAACAACTCGCTTAGTGTGAACCATTGTAACATGATTGAAAAGTCTTTCCATTTTGCCACGGCTTAACTTTTGAAATTCGCTTCTTGGCTTAGTCGTAAACTCAGTTTCTTCTTCACCTTCGCCAGCATTCAACTTCGGTAAATCTCCAATCGCTTTCTGAACATTGATTGCCTCTTTCAAAGTTTTCGCTTTGCCGTTTAATTGTTTTTTTTCAGTCGGTAAATAGTGTGTCCATGCAGGTTCTGAAATTTCCACCCCAAGTTTATTGCCGACAATAAATATCCTCTCTCGGTTTTGCGGAACTCCATAATTAGCTGCATTTAGTTCCCATACTTTAACTGTGTAACCTATAGCAGTAAAAGTTTTTTTGATGATGTCAATTACTTTTTCTCCCTTCTCATTTTTCCCAGTCAAAAGTCCACGCACATTTTCCATAACGAAAACTTTTGGCTGCAATACTTCAACCCAGTGAGCAAAGTTTTTAAACAAAGAATTTCGTGGGTCTTTCGGGTCTTTGGTCGGACCAGCATAACTGAAACCCTGACAAGGAGGACCACCAATAATTATATCGGGTTTTGATTTGCAAGCGGCACGAATTTTTTCGTCTGTGTCAAAACTCCGAATGTCTTTCACTATTATTTTTTGCTTCTCAACATTATTTGCTTTCAAAGTTTCTGCTGCCCACTTGTCAACTTCTAAAGAGCAAATTACCTTGAAATTGCTGTTAGCTAAACGAAAACCTAAACCGAAGCCCCCCGCTCCCGCAAACAAGTCCAAAACTTTTATTTTTCGTTTATTCTTACTCATAAGTTTGCCTCTGTATAGTTTGGATAGTAGCGATAGATTTTTGCGTATTTATGAATAGCATCATCACTTACTACGCCTTTTAACTCTTTAAGTGCCTTTTCCCTTGCCTCTGCATCATTATTAAAGTTTGGCAAATGCTTATCTATTGCATGTATTTCACGATAAGTCAAATGAGGAACTTTTATTTCAAAGTATTTTTCGTCAGGCACTATGAATTCCAAGTTTTTAAAGTTCATTCGTTCAATTTTTTCCTTGTCATTTTCCGAAAAAAGAACTCCACCAACAGTCAACATTGCCTGACCGTCTTGGTATAAAAAGTTGAATAGTTGTTTGTATTCAAATCTCTCTTTGGATTCAAGTTTATTTCGTTCAGTAATAATTTCTTTTACTTCATTGTCAATTACGCTTCGGATTATTGAGTAGTAATCATTCTTTGTCATTTCTTTTTTGATGGAGCTACTCCGAATTCTTTTTCTTACATCAATGTCCTTACCCAATTTGAAAACGATTTTTTGAGTTGTTGTTTTATTACTTGGTTGTGTGTCTCTCAAATCAACATTTACAGAAATAATAAACATACTACCCGACAATGCTCTTTGAAAAAAAGTAGCCATGTCCTTGAACATGTAACCCTTTAAGGTTTCAGTATAGTCAAGCCAAAGAATTGATTTGCTACTGCCCCAGTCAACTTCGGGCAACATTTCATATGACCAACCGGGCATTACATCAATGCAAGAGTATGGTTGATTAAATCTTACTCTTGTTTCCATGTCTTCCTCGCATTCAATACTAATCAGTTTCTGAATTCCAAGTTGCTTGTGGAACAACGTAAAATCAGCAAAGTAAACAGAACCAAAACCAACATACTGGTAATGCTTTACATCTGAAATAACAGATAATCGGTTCATTGCTTCGCAAAGCATTTTTCGTTCAATATTTTTCGCTGGTCGGAATAAATAATTCATTAACTCATCATTCCGTGGTTTGGTGTCTTTGCTCTTAGCCATATTAGTCGCCAATTTCATTTTCGTAATAATGGTCAAAAGTTAAACTGCCTACATCAGATGGATTAGAAGCACCAATGTGTTTTTTTACTTTATTGAATTTAACGGTTGGCACTGTGTATCTGATTGTTTTTTGGTCGGTTTCTTTCACTGCATATAAGTCAGGTGGAAAATGGAATTTAGAATCAAGTTTCTTTTTGTCTTTAATCACCTGTATTATTGAAACCGCTTTAGAAGCGTAAACTTTATTATTTAGTATTTGATTCTTTACAGGATTGTCTTTCTCTCTTTCCTTTTTTTGTCTATTCAGTAATAGAAAAATATCCTTCATCATCTCAATCATTTTTTTTCTGACGGCTAAGTAATCTGAAGAATCTGGGTCAATACCAGTTTTAGTTGTATTCCAAGGAAGTGAAGAAGATTTCTTTGAATTAAAAAATACATATCCTCTAAATCCCCAATATTGTTGATGATATTTGGCAACACCGTCACCACCTGCGCCAGTCCAACCAGTAGTTGCTGATGTATCTCTTGATAAAATTAATCGGTCATTACAGAAAATATTCCAGCCACCTTCAATCTCAATTTCATCAGAAACGCCTGCAAAAATTTCAACATCAAGTTCAGACTCCATGTGCTTAAAGGAGTGCTTCCAATATGCAGGCACTAACTCCTTATCAAATTTAAGAGTCAGCTTTGGTGGTGCTATTGCACCACCATTTATTTTAATTGCAATTCCTTTGTTGATATTTAAAATTTGTTCGGCAGCAATTTCTTCCTTCAACTCAAATTCAAATTGTGCTTTCTTAAAATTTTCTTTTGCATCAAAACTTAAGTCAGTAATTTCAATGGCTGTTCCCGTTGAACTTGCATCATTTTTTTGTTTCGTCTTGACAGAGTCAAATTGAAAGTCCCAATTTGTTTCATCTTTTTTCCATACTGTAACTGGAATCTTAATACTGAAACTTGAAGTAGGTGCTTTAGATTTAACGAGAATTGAATCGCCTAATTTGAAAAAGGCTCTTTTCATTCCTATTCCAAATCTGCCAATTGAATGGTCAATCAATTTGTGCTTTTGGGGTTTACCTAATTTAAAAGCATACTCTCTCGCAATTTCTTCTTCAATACCGCTGCCATTATCTTTGATTGAAAATTGGTTGCCATCCACTTTTATGTTAATGGTATAGCCCTTCAAATTTTCTTTGTCCGTTGCCTTTGCTTTAATAGCATCAACTGAGTTGTCAACCAAGTCACCAATTGCATCACGAAGGGTAATGTCTTTTATCAGCATACTGATAAAAAAATCTTTGGTCGGGTCTCCGTGAACCAGTTTGGAATTATCTTTTTCTTGTTGTTTCGCCATTGTCCTTAGTTGCTATTTGATTGAAATATGATTTACCCTCGCAAAGTAATTAAAAAAAGCGTTGGGTGTCAGCCGAAAGTGTGCAATGCGCGGTAGCATTGAATTTATTGTGGGTAGGGTTTTTTAATAAATTTATTTTCTGAGTTGGCATTAGAAGCTGTGTCGGTTGTTGTCCTTTTAGTTGTAAATGTCTGTTCAAAGATCGTCAGTCTGAAGTCCGCACGGTCGCAAACAGGGTTACTGCCAACTCATAAATATACGGAATTCCAAAAAAAATCCAAAATTTCGTCCCGGAAAAAGTTACTCCACAAAATCATAGCAATCAACCCATTCTGAAAAATATACGCAGTACGTATTTCAAATAAGCTGATCAAATCAATTTATGCGCATATTTGTTTGGGCGCATTGCGTATTGTAAATAACTTAGCTATAAATCAATTTTTTTATGTCTATCTAATACAGCTTTGGTACCCACAGAGATAAATCTATTATTTGGGTAAAATTTGACTATAATCCTGCATTAAATAAAAAAATGACGTCTATAAAAGCTCAGTGGAGCAAGTCTAAAAAATCCTGGTATGTGACCGATAATATACACTTTAGACAGCTTTTTAAACTCCCCGCCAAAGATCCGGTGGGTAAAGCCATTATGGAAAAAATAGCGCCAGTAAACATTGCTGCTCTAAACAATTTACAAAGAGACCTAAAACTGAAAGCCTACAGCCCAAGCACACTTAAAACCTATTTAATTGAATTTTCCCAATTGCTTTATATTTTAAAAGACCATTCGGTTGACCGACTGAATGCCGACCGACTAAAAAGCTATTTTCTCTACTGTATTGAAAAACAAAAGATTTCTGAAAATCAATTGCATAGCCGCATTAATGCTATTAAATACTACTTTGAACAAGTAATGAACCGCCCCAAAATATTTTTTGAAATTCCCCGACCTAAAAAACCATCCTCACTCCACAAGGTGATTAGCAAAAATGATATTATTAAAATGCTCAATACACTCGAAAACCCTAAACACAAACTTATGCTTTCCCTTTGCTATGGTATGGGATTACGGGTTAGCGAAATTGTAAAACTTAAAACTTCTGATATTGATAGTAAACGAAAGCAGGTGCTTATTGAAGCTGCTAAAGGAAAAAAAGACCGATATGTAAATCTTCCTCAATTTGTGCTAACCGATTTGCGCAATTATTATAAAAATTATAAACCAAAAAAATATTTATTTGAAGGACAATATGGTGGCCAATATTCCATTCGCAGCGTGCAAGTTGTTTTTAAAAAAGCAATGCAGAAAGCCAAAATTAATAAAACAGTAGGTATTCACGGACTTCAACATAGCTATGCTTCGCATTTACTTGAGTATGGTGCCGATATTTCTTATATTCAAAAAATACAAAATTAAAAGCCCTTTAGACGGATAGTTTTTTATAGACAAGATAGTACAGGGATGGTTATTTTTTTTACCACGAAAACACACGAATGAACACGAAATATTTCTTTGACTCAAGGAAGAAAGAATATGAATCTTTGTGAACCTTGGTGTCCTTGTGGCTTGGTGGCGTTTTTGATTGCCACGAAAACACACGAATGAACACGAAATATTTCTTTGACTCAAAGAAACAAGAATTAGAATCTTTGTGAATCTTAGTGTCCTTGTGGCTTGGTGGCGTTTTTAATTGCCACAAAAACACACGAATGGGCACGAAATATTTCTTTTACAAATGAAAGCACATAGGACGGTATGACATATTATAGTCCGGCCTGTTTACTAATCTCTAACATTCTTTTTATTGGTTTTAAAGCTGCAATCCGCAGTTCTTCTTCCATCAAAATTTCAGGCTGCTCATACTTCATACACAGGTATAGCTTATCCAATGTATTTAGTTTCATGTGGGGACAATCGTTGCAGGCACAGCTATTATTAGGCGGTGCAGGTATAAATGTTTTATGAGGACTCTCCTTCATCATTTGATGCAGAATACCTGTTTCTGTAGCTACTATGTACGACTGGGTGTCGTCTGTTTGGGTGTATTTTAAAAGCCCTGTTGTGCTTCCAATAAAATCAGCTAAGCGAAGTACAGGTTCCTCACATTCAGGATGCGCAATTAATTTAGCTTCAGGATGCCGCACTTTTAATTTCGTAATTTTTTCCAAGCTAAATATTTCATGAACCATACAAGCTCCGTTCCACAGCACCATATCCCGCCCCGTTGTTTTGCTAATGTAGGAACCCAGATTTCTATCCGGCGCAAAAATGAGAGGCTGTTCTTTGGGAAAACTTTCTACAACAAATTTTGCATTACTGCTCGTGCAAATAACATCACTCAATGCTTTGATGCCAGCACTGCAGTTGATATAGCTTACAACCTTATGATCGGGATGTTTTTCTTTAAATTTTTTAAACAAAACGGGTGGACAACTATCGCTCAATGAACATCCGGCATTCAGGTCGGGTAATAAAACTTTTTTTTGTGGGTTTAAAATTTTGGCAGTCTCCGCCATAAAATGCACACCGGCAAACACAATCACATCCGCCTTTGTTTTTTCTGCCTGCTGTGCCAGCCCCAGGCTATCGCCAATGTAATCAGCCACATCTTGTATATCCGGCTCCTGATAGTAATGCGCCAGCACTACCGCATTTTTTTCTTTCTTTAGTTTTTCAATTTCGCTAAATAAATCTAAAGTGGGATCAAGCGCAATATCCAAAAATCCTTTTGTTCTTAAATTTTCCAAAGCGTTATCAAATGCTGCTACTTTCATAATCTCCATTTTTTTCAGGTGGCAATATTCCGTCATCCTGATAACTTTTCAAATGATTTTTTTCAGCCCCCCTTATAAATACAATAATATTAATAATATATATTTTTAAAAAAAGAGTATATTATTATTACGCCTGTGAATTGGTGGATAAAAAGGTTTTCAAAATTAAACTTTTATTAAAATCCACATTTTATTTTAATAATTAACATCACTCAATTTAATACTGGTAAGGATTTAAGCCTTGTTTCCACATTAATGTGTATAAACTATATTCATAATTCGGGATAATTTATTTTTATTTTTTTTGTGAATAGCGGTGTAATAAACCAGAGGCTAATGACATTTTATTTTTTTGAAATATCTTTTTATAATCTACTGTCCAATCTTTAAGTTTCATATCCACGTTTCACAGTTGGTTATCCACAAGAAAATAGCACTATCAACATACATAAGTGGAGAAATAATTGATTGCCCATTAAAAAACTCATCATAAAAACGGTAAAAAGGAAAGCCGTATTTTTAAACCTCTAAAATATTTCATATGAAATTTATAAAATACTTACTGTTAGTTATTACAATTCCTTTCACAACCTTGTTTGCAAAAGCAGATGAAGGAATGTGGCTGCCGCTTTTATTGGAAAAGTTAAATGAAAAGCAGATGAAAAGCTTAGGCATGAAAATAAGCGCTTCTGATATATATAATATTAATAAAGGAAGCCTGAAAGATGCTATTGTAAGTTTTGGTGGTTTTTGTACCGGCGAAATTATTTCAGACAAAGGCCTGGTGCTTACCAATCATCATTGCGGCTTTGATGCGGTGCAAAACCATTCATCGCTTGAAAATAATTATATACGTGATGGGTATTGGGCAAATGACAATAAGGAAGAATTAAAAAACCCAGGCTTGTTTGTAACGTTTATTGTGCGAATAGAAGATGTAAGTAAACAAGCATTGGCCGGTGCAGATGGTTCATTAAGTGAAAAAGAAAGACAGGCCTTTATTGATAGAAACATTGCGCTTATAAATAAGAACGCTAAAAAAGAATCCTATCAGAAAAGTTTTGTTCGCGGGTTTTTTGAAGGCAATCAATATTATATGTTTATCACCGAAACCTATAATGATGTAAGACTGGTAGGTGCACCGCCAGCAGCCATTGGAAATTTTGGTAAGGATACTGATAACTGGATGTGGCCACGCCATACTGGAGACTTTTCCATGTTTCGCATTTATGCCGGTAAGGATAATAAACCTGCAGACTATTCGCCAGACAATGTACCCTATGTGCCCAAGCGTTCATTAAGTATTTCTCTGGATGGGGTAGCACAAAATGATTTTACAATGGTATTTGGTTTCCCTGGGCGTACAAATGAGTATTTATATTCAACAGCAGTAGAGCAAATAAGAACCATAAACGACCCTGCAAAAATTGCCATTCGTGAAAAAGCGTTGGGTGTACTCAATAGTTTTATGCGCAAGGATGAACAAATAAAAATTATGTATGCATCAAAATATGCAGGCGTAGAAAACTCTTATAAAAAATGGAAGGGTGAAGTGCTGGGGCTTACAGTATCTAATGCAGTGGCGAAGAAAAGGGCTTATGAAACCGATTTTCAAAGAAGAGTAGCTGCTAATCCGGAGTGGACTGCAAAGTATGGAAACCTCTTTGCCTACTTTGACAGAGCTTATAATGAACAGTCGAAGTACAGCCTGGCTCGTGATTATTTTAATGAAACCATGGGCCGCATTGAGGCATTTACAATTGTAAACCAGATCAACAGTCTTCAAAATATAAAAGATAAAAATGGAGCAGCAGCATTTGAAGAAGCGGTTCCTAAGGTGGTGGATAGATTACATGATATATATAAAGAGTATAGTCCTGAAGTAGATAAACAACTCTTTATAGTATTAATGGAAAATTTTGTAAACAATCAACTGCAAGAATTTATTGCTCCTTTTTTGCAAAAAAAACTGGAGTTGTATAAAAATAATATTACTGCATTAGCAGATGATGTTTATAGTTTAAAAAGCCTTTCGCAGCAGGGCGATATTACCATGAAGGGATTATTAACCGCTGCCGATGAGTGGGTAAATGAAAACAGCAATAGTCTGGCCTTTCAGCTTTTTAATGAATTAAGAAATCATTACACCACTACAGTAGTGCCCACCTTAAATGAAATGCAGGAGAGCATCAACCAAACACAAAGAAGATATATGCAGGCGCAGATGGATGTGTTTAAAGAAAAAACTTTTTATCCTGATGCCAACAGTACCCTACGGGTTACTTATGGAAAAGTAAATGGCTACAGAGCAAAAGATGCGGTGGATTATCAAATAACCACTTATCTGGATGGGGTGATGGAAAAATATGTACCCGGAGATTATGAATTTGACGTGCCCGAAAAGCTGCGAGAGTTATATAAAAACAAAGACTATGGCCAGTATAGTGCCAATGGAAAAATACCTGTTTGTTTTATTGCTCAAAACCATACAACAGGAGGTAATAGCGGTAGTCCGGTGTTGGATGCATGGGGTAATCTGGTGGGCTTAAATTTTGACCGGGTATGGGAGGGAACGATGAGTGATATCAATTACGATCCGGCCATTTGCAGAAATATTATGGTGGACATTCGTTATGTACTTTTTATAGTTGATAAATATGCCGGAGCCAGCCATTTAATAAAGGAAATGAAACTGCTGCACCCCAAAAAAATACTGCCGACAGCGAAAAAATAGCTGCAGTTTTCAATGAGGGGCCGCCCCTCCGGGATTTTTTGTAAAAAAACAGGTAAAAAGGTTTGTTTAGAGACCAACTTAAAGCCTGTTTTACCCACAGTATATCCACAAAAGCCCTATTTTTGCCGTCCTTAAAAACAGGGTACACTATGTCTATTATTCAGGATATAAGGGATAAATATGCGAAAGTTTCAATTGCACTTATCGCATTATCGCTTGTGGGCTTTATTCTTATGGATCGTTTTGCCGGAAAAGGTGCTGGTTCTGTAAGCCGCTCTAAGTCGGTAGGAAGCGTAAATGGCAGAAACATTAGCGCCACCGATTTTGAGCAGGAGATTGAAATGAATGTAAGCAGCTATGAGCGTCAGGGCTATCCTGTTGATCCGGCGTTTAGACAAAATCTGGTAAACAGCGTATGGGATCAAATGATTGATCGTTCTCTTGTAGAATCTGAAGTAAGTAAACTAGGAATTGAAGTTGGAAAAAAAGAAAGAGGCGATGTTTTCTTTGGCGAAAACGCACCGCAGGATTTTAAAAGTGCCGGCACTGGTGCGGATGGTGTTTATGATCCCACTCTTGCAAAAAAGAATATTGAACAATATTTAAAAAGCGCACAAACGACTCCCGAACAGAGCGAGCAGTTAAAGCGTTATATGGAACAGTTGGTATTTCAACGTGTTCGTGAAAAATACCAGGGGCTGTTTACCAGCAGCGCCAATACACCCCGTTGGTTAGCCGAAAAACAAATAAGCGATAATAGCCAGATGGCTAAAGTTGCTGTTGTAAAATCGCTTTACAATTCTGATTCTTTATTCCGCGATACAACCCTTAAAATTTCAGATAAAGAAATTGCCGAGTATATAAGTGCACATAAAGATGCTTATAAGCAGGAAGCCAGCAGAGAAATTAATTATGTTGTATTTAGCGCACAGGCTACCGCCTCTGATTCACTGACTGTTAAAAACGAACTACAGACCTTAAAGCCTGAGTTTGACACAACCACCGAAGTTGCGCTTTTCCTTCAAAGAAATGGTAGTGATTTTCAGGATGTGTATGCGCCGCCGTCTCAATTGTCACCCATTTTTAAAGACAGCATCACCCGTCTTCCCAAAAATGGCGTGTTTGGTCCTTATCTGGAAGGTGGCAGTTATGTAATGGCAAAATATATTGATTCAAAGGTATTACCAGATTCTATCAAATGCCGCCACGTATTAGTAAGTACAGATGTAGCACAAGGCGGATTTACCGATAGCGTTGCATTGCAAAAAATTGACAGCATTAAGCGTGCAATTGAAGGTGGTGCATCTTGGGCGGAAATGGTAAACAAATACAATCCCGCTAGCGATGGCAGCCGTGCACAGAATGGCGAAATGACGTTTGATGCATTTAGCGTACAAACAGGAATGAACTCGGGTGGTTTCGCAAAAGAATTTGGTCAGTTTATTTTATATGATGGCAAACCCGGTCAAAAGAAAGTAGTGAAGACCAGTTTTGGCTATCATTACATAGACATCATGTCTTATATTAAACCACAGACAAATTATAAAATTGCTTATCTGGGAAAAACTGTTATTGCAAGTCAGCCTACCGTTGACTCGGCATTGCAGGCAGCAAATGAATTTGCCGGCAGCATAAAAGATGCCAAGTCGTTTGATGAGGTGTTTCAAAAAACATTAAAACCAAAAGGGATAAATAAAGGTATTGGCGCTAATATTAAGAAAATGGATGGCAACATCAGTGGTGTTCAGGGTTTTTCAAGACAGTTTGTAAGAGACATTTATGCATCCAGCCTTGGTGAAGTATTAAAACCTGCTGAAGTAAATAACAACTGGGTAGTAGCTGTAGTAACTGCGATAAATAAAGAAGGTACGCAATCTGTTGCCAGTGTAAGACCTGGTATAGAAACAATGCTACGTCATAAAAAAATTGCAGAACAGTTAAAACAAAAAGCGGGTAATGTTACAAGCTTGGGTCCGGTATCAGCATTATTGGGTAAACCGGTTCAGACAATAGACAGCTTAAGAATGACATCGGGTAATCCGCAGGCAGATATGCCTTATGATCCCAGAGCTTTTGGTGTTATTTTTAATCCATCAAACAAAGGAAAAATATTTCCACAGCTGGTAGTAGGCGAATATGGAGTATATGGCATACAGGTTGAAAATGTAAGTGCCAGCAGTACGGGTGCAAATGTTGAAGACTATCGCAAGCAACAAGCGGGGCAGGCGGCCTTTATTCCGCTTCAGGTATTAAAGAAAAATGCAACGATTAACGACAGACGTACATCGGGTACTAATAATTATTAATCAGTTGTAAAAAATATTAAAAGCCGGTCAACACTGACCGGCTTTTGTTTTTCTATTTTATAAAAGTTCAAAACTACTCAATAGTAGTTTTTATTCTTTGAGTCGTACAGTACATCCGTATTCCTGTTTTAAAAAATCGTCGTAGTAGTCTGCCTTTTGAAACAAGTTGCGAAAAGTTTCTACACCTCCTTCTTTGGTTAAATCCAAATCATACACAATACAACTTAAAACAATATTTTGTTTCAGGCAACTCAAAACCAATCCATTGGTACGATAATTTTCTTCAAGCAGGTATTGATAGAGCGGTTTTATTTTTGTTGCATTTTCCGGCATTTGACACAGATAGGCATCAGCGGCAATAAAAAAGTTTTCAGCATTGTAGCTGATTTTAATTTTTGCACTGCCTTCTTTTACACTCCAGTTGTTTACACCTTCGCGGGCCAGTTTAACATCTTTACCCAAAGCCTGTAATATTTCTTCTATAGTTTTAGCCACACCTACTGGTGCTATTTCTTTTTCAGGAGCCTCTGGTAGTTTTATTTCGGTACCACAACTGGGGCAATATTTTCCAGCGTCAATATTTGACGGCATTACCAGCTGTCCACAGCTAAAACAACGGGTAGATGCCTGCCCTCGGTTGGGCATATATAGCTGCAAAGCTTCATGAAGATAATTAACAGGCAGGGCAAATCCCAGATTGTCGCCCCCCCGAATAATAAATGAATTAACACCAATAACCTCACCACTCATATTTACAAGCGGACCGCCACTGTTTCCGGGATTAATAGCGGCATCAATCTGTATAAACTTCAATCCATCTCGGATTCGATCTACTTTTGAAATAACACCCTGCGTAGCGGTATAGTTGAGCCCATAAGGATGGCCAATTGCCAACACAGGATCGCCATCGTGCATGCTCTCATATTTTCCAAGAAAAATATCTGGCAGCTCAATATTTTTTGGTGCTTCTAAAAAGGCCAGGTCGTGTTTGCGATCGGTGTACCAAACTCTTGACAATGCTTTATCAAATGCTTTTCCGGCAATAGTAACTTCAGTATTTTCAGCAACAACATGGTCGTTGGTAATAATAATATCATACTCTTTTAGGTAAAAGCCAGTGCCCGTGCCGCCCGATGTGGCAATTTGAATAATCGCTTTTTGATAATGTTCTATTATTTGCTGGGGATCCATTATTTTATTTTGTTTCTGTATTTAACAATGAAAGTTCCGTTGTAAATGAAGTATTAAAACTAACCAGGCTATCGAACCGAAGGTTTTCGGATTTTATATTTAGCAATGGATATTTTTCTCTCCACCTGCCCTGTATGGTTGCTATTTTATCAAGAATGGTCTGCTGGTTGAAACGATTATTTTTTGCATCGTAATAAGAATTTCCGAAACCCAAATCTGTAAAGTATTCAGCATAATTAATCATCATGTATAAATGGAAAAGCTCGGTTATTACCCGGGGCATACTGTATGAAAACTGACAATAAGAAACGCCATATTCGTTTATCTGTGAGGCAAAAAATGGATAGTTGTTGTCAACATACCATTTCATATTAGTATTGGCTCCGCTGATGGCATCGGCTATTACTTTGTATTGTTGTGGCGCTACTATAGAAAATGTATGTTTGGCTTTTATAAAACTACTCATTACCTCTTCTTTGGGAAGGCTTTGAATTTTTTTAAAAGCCTCTGCCATATCTCTGTTTTTTTCTATGGTTTGTCGCTCATCTTTTTTATAGTAAATACCGTTAATTTTTTCTAGCTCAGATAGTAGCTTTCCTTCGGGGGCAATCAGGTAGTCAATTTTGAAAATAAGTGCAAGAAGCAGGTAGGCATTTCCGCCCGAGAATTTATCAGCATCTACCGCTGCAATAGCATCCAGCGTTTGTTGAATCCATTTTTGAAAATACTGATACTTCACTTCTGCTTCAGCCAATGGAATGGCAATAACATGATCGTTTTCTACAGCCTGCAAGCCAGCAAAGTCCTGTACCAACAAGTCATCCTGTTTGTCTGCCTTGATGGCAAGCTCCTTTAATCCATAATAAAGTTTGCTGGGGCTGGCGGCATAGGTGTCACTGTCAAACCGCATACAAAGACGACCTTCATCCAGCGCAAAACGGGAATAATAAAGACTGAAATTAGTTTCCAATAAACGGCGCATTACCGGCACTGATGGTTGTGGCATGGCCGCCAGGGAGACTTCAGCCTTCAACTCATTCTGGTTGAACATTCCTTTTACAATTTTTGAACCTTGAAAGATTTCGAACTTTCCGGTTTCTCCATTTCGTTCATACACGGTATTTTGCACAGTATCATCTTTCAGATATTCAAAAAAAGCATCTATGCTTTCAAAGTATTTTTTTTCTTTAAAGAGGTTGTCCGCATCGGTCCAGCGTGCAGTTTGAGCAACCGATTTATTGTTGTCAGAGTAGCGGCCAAATAATACCTGAGGTGCGACTTCCGGTTCAACATTTTTCTTATTTCTTCCAAATAGTTTATCCAGCATTTCTTAAGAAATTTTTTAATGGAAG
Organism: Chitinophagaceae bacterium; assembly: GCA_037045195.1. GTDB lineage: Bacteria > Bacteroidota > Bacteroidia > Chitinophagales > Chitinophagaceae > JJ008. The sequence goes on along the minus strand of JBAOIB010000003.1, from coordinate 95,528 downwards.
GGCAATATACAAAACATGAAATTCTGTGCAGAACTTTTGTGTTTTGATTTCCTAAAATCGCCCAATTTTTGAAAAAAACAAAGTATTCCACCAGCACCAATTACCTGTTGGGAGTTGTTTAAAAATATGTAGTTTCGCCACAAACCAATCGCAATGAAGTTTATAGCGTCATCTTCTTCTCTGCTGAAACAACTACAGCATATTTCCGGTGTTATAAATACCAACACTGTGCTACCGATACTTGAAGATTTTTTGTTTGAAATTGAGAAGAACAAGCTTACTGTTGTGGCTACCGATCTGGAAACTGTTATGCGGATTCAGCTGGATATTGAAGCAAAAGACAGTGGCCGGGTGTGTATTCCTGCAAAAATTTTATTAGATTCTTTAAAAAATATTCCAGAGCAGCCACTTACTTTTAATATCGATAAAAACTTTGGTATAGAAATTACCAGCGATAATGGTAAGTATAAAGTAATGGGCGAAAATCCGGACAACTTCCCTAAAGAACCTTCGGCTGACGATACAACCTCTTTTACTATGACCGCTTCGGGATTGGTTAAAGCTATTAGCGAAACCATATTTGCAACAAGTAGCGACGACTTGCGCCCTGCTATGACCGGCGTATTTTTTGAATTGGATAAAAAATACCTGCAATGTGTGGCCACCGATGCACATCAACTGGTAAGGTATAAACGTACCGATGTAAAATGTCCAAAATCCGATTCATTTATTGTACCTCGCAAACCGCTCAACCTGGTAAAGAATGCAATTCCTTCTAATGAAGACGAAATAACGCTGAGCTATAATAGCAATCATTTGTTTATTAAACATGGCTCTACACAAATGAGTTGCCGGCTAATTGATGCCCGCTTCCCTGATTATAAAGTGGTTATTCCTACTGACAATCCATATAAACTTACATTAAACAGAGCCGATTTTCAAAGTGCGTTGCGCCGTGTAAGTATTTTTAGTAATAAAAGCACCAATCAGGTGGCGTTGAGTATTACCGGCAGCGAATTACAACTAGCTGCACAGGATGTGGATTTTAGCAATGAAGGAAATGAAAGAATGAGCTGCCAGTATAATGGTGAAGATTTGGTGATTGCTTTTAATGCCCGGTTTTTAATTGAAATGCTAAGTGCAACAGAAAGCAACGAAGTAAATATTGAATTATCTACACCTACAAAAGCCGGTTTAATAAAACCCGTTGATAAGGAAGATAGTGAAGAATTGCTTATGCTGGTAATGCCGTTGATGTTAAATCAATAAAAAAAAATCTTTTTTTGTAAACAGCCCCTTATGAAAATAATGTGGCTGTTTTTTTTGTATCTTATAGGCAAATAAAAAACCAAAATACTTTTAGGATTAAGATGAAATTCATCATTATCAACAGATATCAAAATTATATAGATGCCAATATAGCTAAAGGTGTTTTGGAAGCATCTGGAGTGGATAGCTGGTTGCAGGATGAGTTTACCGTAACAATAGATCCCATTCTTACAAATGCGGTGGGCGGCATCAAATTAATGACCCGAAGTGAGGACGCTGAAAAAGCATTATCCATATTGCAACAGGTAAAAGAAGAGCAACAAGCCCACTTGAGTTGCCCCCGCTGCGGTTCACATCAAATAGAGCTGGTAAGCACGCCAAAAAAACCTTCAAACTGGATGAGTGTAATTACGGGATTGTTTGTTAACTATGCTGCGCCTATTGACAAAGTGAATCATTGTTTCGACTGCGGTTTTGAGTTTAAGGCAACATGAATTGATTTTAAACAAATAAGCATAAGGTATAATAGTTGTAACTTTTGAGCTAAAAAAATTAACTATGTGGGATCAGTTGCTTGAATATTTTGCTACACTTGAAAAACGGCCTATAGACCGAATGGCAATTTTAGTAGGGGGGCTGCTTTTCTTTTGGGTATTAGAAGGGGCCATACCACTGTTGCCTATGCGCTATAAGAAAAACAAAATAAGACATGCGGCAATCAATTTTGCATTTACTGTAATGCACCTGATCATTCACACTGCACTGGCTGTATTTATTGTTTTATTGGCCGATTGGTGTGCCGCACAAAACTTTGGACTAGTTTACTGGTTTCATACCGGCATTGTGATGACAATTGTAATTGGCGTACTGGCACTCGACTTCAGCAGTTGGCTGGTGCATTGGGTGATGCATAAAAATAAATGGCTCTGGCGTTTTCATCTAATACATCATAGCGATAATAATGTGGACGTTACTACCGGTCTTCGCCATCATCCCGGCGATAGTTTATTACGAGGAATATTTTTTTTGTTATTGATTTTAGTTTCAGGCGCTCCTGTATATTCCGTTATGATTTATCAGACACTTGTTGTAATCGCTACGGCATTTACACATGCCAACATTAACCTGCCAAAAGGGATTGATAATGCAATCAGCTATATATTAGTATCTCCCAATATGCACAAAGTACACCACCATTGGAAGCAGCCATATACCGACAGTAATTACGGAGCCACATTTTCTATTTGGGATCGACTATTCAGAACGTTTAAAAAATTAGATATTAAAGAAATTCGCTATGGACTAGATCGCTATTATCCAAACGAAAAAGATGAAGACTTATTAAGCCTTTTGAAAGATCCTTTTGTGTCGGATAAAAACAAACCAATTTAAAAAAGTAAATATTTCTGAATGAAAATTTTATTCATGGCAGCCTTTATGGCGCTTTCCCTATCCACTCTTGCACAGGTATATGGCAACTACTATGTAGCTGCTAAAACGGGATTGAGCATTAGGGAAAAACCCGAAGCCGCCTCAAAAGTGCTGGACAAAATTCCTTATGGCACCAAAGTAACAACGTTGGAAGAACCCGGCAATTGGGTTTCCATAACTACAGAAGGAATGATGGGTTACTGGAGAAAAGTAAAATACAATAATAAAACAGGATATATTGTTGACAACTATTTATTGCCCTTGTCGCCGCCAAAACTAAATGCCATAAAGGACCTGAAACAATATCTGGCACAGGCTTCACAGCCATTTGGTACCAAGCTAGTAAGAAAATCAACCTCAATGAATTTGGATGACGAGGGAGGATGGGAGCTTACCAAGCAGCTTTATAAAAACGGAAGTGAGTGGCATCAGTTTCTTGCTTACGAATACAATTCAGACACCTATTTTCTACCCGACTTTAGTTTGCAACAAGGCTTTTTATTATTAAGACTTATTCCAGAATTTAAAAACATTTTTGGAGAAAAAGATGAATTTCCTACTGCAAACAAAAAATTTTCAAGAGATGATAATGAGTATGAAATAAAGTTGTACAAAACAGTAGATGAAGCGGAATATGGCGGGCCTTTTACTATTGAAAAAATAAAAATTGAATTTAGTGAAGGAGCCACCTATATTTTTGAAATGTATATGCAGGACAACCAACTGGTTATTTTCTTTGGCGGAGGTTTATAAATGAACATTTGAACATTAATGAATCGATTTGAATAGGCAAATGATGAAAAAAATTGCAATGATACCGGCACGATATGCTGCTACTCGTTTTCCGGGTAAGTTAATGCAGCAATTAAATGGCAAACCTGTTATCAGGCTTACATATGAAAACACAGTAGCTACTGAATTGTTTGACGAAGTGGTGGTAGTAACTGATAGCAGGGAAATATTTACAGAAATAACAGCATCAGGCGGGATGGCAGTAATGAGTATAAACAGACACGAAAGCGGCAGCGACCGTATTGCAGAAGCAGCGGCATCAATGGAGGCGGATGTAATCGTAAATGTACAGGGCGATACACCATTTGTAAAAAAAGAACCGCTTGAAAAATTATTACAACAGTTTGATGATGCCTCAGTGCAAGTTGCATCAATGATGCAGGCTATTACCAGCCTCGACGACATAATGGATCCCAATTTTGTAAAAGTGGCAGTTGATAAAAACAATAATTCACTTTTTTTCAGCCGCTCGGTAATTCCTTACCCAAGAGATCGGAATTTTCCAACAGTATATTATGAACACATAGGTGTTTATGCATTTCGTAAAAACGCATTACTTCAGTTTACTCAATGGCCCATCACTCCACTTGAAGCGGCAGAAAAAATTGAATGTCTCCGCTATCTTGAAAATGGCGTTCCGTTAAGAATGGTTTTGGTAGATTATATGGGTGTGGAAATAGATACACCTGAAGACCTTGACAGGGCCGCAAAACTTATCTGATTTTTTGCAAGGGATTTTGATTGATAACTGGCAACTTTGCAGCAATAAAAAAATTTTTTATGGCTTTTCGCAATTTCAAAATGGTAGGATATGTTATTTATGGCCGCGGCTCATTTAATCAGTTAGATGAAATACTGGCTCCCCATCGCAAAACAGATGCGCCAATAATTTTTTTGGTAGATCATTTTTTTAATGGAAAGCCATTAGTGAACCGCATTCCGTTAAGGGGAAATGATAAAATCATTTTTGCCGATGTTACTTATGAGCCGAAAACCACTTATGTAGATGATTTGGCTAATAAACTTAAACAGGAGTTTGGAACTGTTAGCGGCATCATTGGTATTGGCGGTGGCAGCACCATGGATTTGGCGAAGGCGGTTTCTTTAATGATGAACAATCCCGGCTCATCCGCCGATTATCAGGGATGGGATTTGGTAAAACATGCTGGAGTTTATAAAGCCGGAATTCCCACGCTAAGTGGCACTGGCGCAGAAGTGTTGAGAACAACTGTGCTGACAGGTCCTACAAAAAAACTGGGAATGAATTCCGATTTTACACCGTTTGATCAAATAGTTTTGGATCCGGAATTGACAAAAGACGCACCCGTGAACCAGCGTTTTTATACAGGGATGGACTGTTATATACATTGTATAGAAAGCCTGGAAGGAACCTACCTTAATGAATTTAGCAAAAGCTATGGCGAGAAAGCGTTGCAGCTTTGTCGTGATGTTTTTGTGAATGCAAAAGAATGGAATGAAGAATGTGACGATAAATTGATGATGGCTTCTTATGCAGGTGGCATGAGCATTGCTTACAGCCAGGTAGGTGTAGCGCATGCAGTAAGTTATGGTCTTAGTTATTTATTGGGCACCAAGCATGGTATTGGCAATTGTATTGTGATGAATCATCTGGATGAATATTATCCCGCTGGTGTAAAAGAATTTAAATTAATGGTAGAGAAAAACGGAATAGAAATCCCTTCCGGTATTTGTAAAAACCTCAACAATGATGATTTTGAAAAAATGATGAATGTATCGATGGGAATGAAACCACTTTGGGAAAATGCACTCGGCAAAAACTGGGAAAAAATAATGACAAGAGAAAAGCTAAGAGCTTTATATGAAAAATTATAATGAGTGCAAATAGAAAATTTATTTCTAATAATTTTGATGCGTCATTATTCAAAATGGTATATTTATCACTTTATACCAGCCTTTCCTCTGCCTAAATTCAAATAGAGATCAGCCACTATTTCAATCAAACGGGGCGTTACCGAAAAGCCATACGAGTAGGATATCTTTTACCAAATTAGAAAAACATGTCAAAAAACATTTTTACCTTTTCATTCTTTGCTATTTTATTGAGCTCTTGCTGCTCGACTAAAAATGCCGGTGCTGATAAAAGCTCGGCAACCGTCATCAGCATTCCTTACACAACCGCTAAAAACTATTTTGTAAGAAATGATTACAAAGATGCCCCGTTGCATTTTATTAAAATCACATCATTAACAGATTTTGAAAACGTATTTGGCCGTGCACCATTAGAAATGAACGGAGGTAATCCTACAACTATTGATTTTTCAAAAAACTATGTTATTGCAATTGTTGATGAAACCAATGATAAATCGGGCGAATTAAGCGTAAACGGAATTTCTCAAAAAAATGAAACAATTACTGTTTCTTATCACATTGCAGATGGACAAAAAATGTCTTTTTCAAAAAGATATTTATCTATTTTGATTGTAGATAATAAATATCAGGGCGCAATACAAGTAGAGAAAAACTAATTTGTAAATTAATACAGAAGCAAACAGCCGGGCATTCAAGTCCGGCTGTCTGTTTTTAATAAATACCAAAAGGTATTGAAAAAATAATAGTATTAATAATTCCAGTGACCGGGCACCCATCTATATCCGCGGCGACTGTATTTCCAATGACCGGGCACCCACACTGAATTATATCTTCTGGGTTTTGCCCAATATCCGGGCACACATTCATACCTACTGCCACGCCATGCCCACTCCGGGCCCACCCATACAGCACCAGAAAACGGCGCTCTGTTATTGGCATTTACACTTATTCCTACGGGAAAATTCAACCGAACCTTTACTCTTTGCGCATTTGCGTTACTTATGGATAAGGCAAATGCAACAATAAGAATTGCAAATATCTTTTTCATAGCTAAAATTTTTATTATACATCTGACTTTGTGCATACATAATAGTTTATTCGTATCATAAGATTTCTTAATTTTCACGCTATGAACCTGCGCCCTGATAAATATTTGAAATTTCTGAACCCGGTAAATCTGTTTCCTGCAAAACGTACCAAGCAGATATTATCAGTAAATCCTACAGTATTACCCAAGCGAACTGAAGCGCAACAGGTAAACATAACGGTCTTTGATTATAATGCAGAAACAATAGACATTAAAAGCCATGCAGAGATTGCAGAATGTTTGCAATATAAAACCAATGGACGAAACTCGTGGATCAATATTGATGGCTTGCGCAAGTCGGATGTAGAAAATGTTTGCAATCATTTTGAAGTGCATCCGTTGGTAATTGAAGATATATTAAGCATCAACCAACGACCCAAAATGGATGAAACAGAGAATTATATTTTCTGCTTGTTGAATATGCTTTATTTCAATGAAACCACATTTTCGGTAGAGCAGGAGCAAATCAGTATTCTCTTGACAAAGGATGTGGTTATCAGTTTTCAGGAAGATGCAACCAGAGATGTGTTTAATCAACTACGTGAAAGATTAAAAATAGCAGGAACAAAAATGCGGCAGCGTGGTGCCGATTTGCTTTGCTATGCATTGTTAGATACGATCGTGGATCACTATTTTGTAGTAATGGAAAAACTTGGAGAAAGAATAGAGGTAGTGGAAGAAGAAGTGGCAAGAGGAAATAATCCAAGAGCATTAGCACATGTAACACAGCTACGCAAAGAATTAATTGTATTAAAAAGAAATTTTTCTCCTGTAAGGGAATTGGTAAACGGGATGTTGCGTAGCGATAGCACGCTGCTTGAAGACCGGCATCAGAAATATTATAAAGATGTGTATGACCACATTGTGCAGGCAATTGACCTTACCGAAAACTATCGTGATGTAATGGTGAGTTTGCAAGACCTACACCTCAACAATACCAATCTAAAGCTTAATGAAGTAATGAAGGTAATGGCTATTGTTACCTGTTTGCTTGCACCGGCTACAGTTATTGGCGGCATATTCGGAATGAACTTTGATGAAAACGTAAATTTTTTTCATCAGCGATGGGGTTTTTATACCGCCGTTGCTTGTATGCTGATAGTCCCTCTTGCCATGCTTTATGTTTTTAGAAAAAGAGGATGGTTTTGATGAGGGAAATAATTATTTAACAGCAATCTGTTTTTTATAAACGGGAACCGTACTACAGGGTTCGCCATACATGATACTTTTTGTAACCGGTCGCAACAATTTGGTGAGTTCCATATAAACATAATCGCCGATTGGCGTTTCGCCACAACCTTTTATAACGACACGCTTGTCTGCGTAAGCTGCCGTATCTAAGACGGATATATTTTTAAGAAATAATACTTTGTGCAATTCTTTTTCGTCGCCCATTACTACTTCTTTAGCTACTGGTTGCAGATTGCTGGCCACCAGCATCCACGACCAAACAGGAATGATAGCATCTGCTGTGCAGGTAAGAGCTACATTTTTGTTTTGATACAATGACCAGTCATGGGTTTTCATGGCTTCACGAAAATCTTTTTCTTTCAAAATCAAACCCATAAACAGATAATCCTTTAAATCAAAAACCACAGTTTCCCCCTTGGGTAAAAACTGAACAGGATCCAGTGTAATTAATTCACTTTGCGCTACTTTATTGATAATAGGTGTGGACATATACAGCACGAAATTACAATTAAAACCGGGAAGCCATTTGCGACTTCAGAAAATCAAGTAATTGATAACTTATTAATATCTGAATCACCAATTCATTTGCCCATTAATTTTACAAAGTGGCATATAAAAAAATATTAACAAAAGAGCAGGCTCTGCAAAAGCTAAAGCAGTATTGCGCTTACCAGGAGCGTTGCCATCAGGAAGTAAAGGAAAAACTTTATAGCCTGGGTGTGTGGAAAAGAGATCACGACGAAATCATTGCCACACTAATAGAAGAAAACTATTTGAACGAAGAACGATTTGCCATTGCTTATGCCGGTGGAAAATACAGAATAAAAAGCTGGGGGCGGGTTAAAATAAAGTATGAGTTAAAGCAAAAACAAGTGAGTGAATATTGTATAAAAAAGGCGTTAAAACAAATTGATGAGACTGATTATGTTGCTACGCTAAGAAAGCTGGCATCCGAAAAATATCAATCACTCAAAGGAGAGCAGTATTTGATACGGAAAAAGAAAACAATGGATTATTTGATGGGAAGGGGGTTTGAAGCAGACGTAGTTACAAAATGGTTTCAAAACAAAAATTTATCTTCTTCAGATTAAATATTCAGCCCACCACACACACTCAACGTTTGTCCGGTTATATAAGTGCTCAAATCACTTGCTAAAAATAAAGCAGCATTGGCAATATCTTCAGGCGAAGCAAATTTTCCAAGAGGAATTCCGGCTTTGTATTTATCTGAAGCTTCGCCATCTTTCAGATAACTAGTCATATCGGTTTCTACAAAACCCGGCGCAATGGCATTGCAGCGAATATTGCGACTGCCTAGTTCTTTGGCTACCGATTTTGTAAAACCAATAATGCCCGCCTTGCTCGCAGCATAACTTGATTGCCCGGCATTGCCTATTTCTCCAATAATGGAGCTCATGTTAATGATTGAACCGCTTTTAGCTTTCATCATAGGGCGAATGACCTGCTTGGTCATATAAAATACACTGTTCAGGTTTATTTTTATTACATCATCCCATTGTTCGGGGCTCATGCGTAGCAGCAAATTATCTTTTGAAATACCTGCATTGTTTACACAGATGTCCACTGCACCAAATTCTTTCAATACATCATTCACCAATGCCTCGCATTGTGCAAAGTCGCCGGCATTGCTTTTATAGGCTTTTGCTTTTACGCCCATTGCAATAAGTTTTGCTTCAAGCGCTTTTGCTTTTTCGGCACTGCTGTCGCTTACATAAGTAAATGCAACATGAGCACCTTGCTCAGCAAACTTCAAAGCAATACCTTCTCCAATGCCACGTGCGGCTCCGGTTACGATGGTTGTTTTTCCTTCGAGCAGTTTCATGAATAAAAATTTTATTTATTGACAAATGTAGGATTAATCATTTCCAGAATTTCTTCCAATAGTTTTCTTTCGTTGCTCAGCCTGGGGACCTTGTGCTGGCCACCCAGTTTTCCTTTTTGGCGCAGCCATTCTGTAAACAAACCTTTTTGTACTGCATGTACAATGGGCATACGCAGTGCAATATCTTTATGCCGCTTGGCATCGTAGTCGCTGTTTACATTTCTTAAAGCTTTATCCAGCTCTGCAATAAAAGCATCAAGATGCTCAGGCGTTTTTTCAAATTCAATCAACCACTCATGTGCGCCATTAGATCCTTCCGAAAAATAAACAGGCGCAGCTGTATAATCGTTTACTACGGCTCCCGTTTTTTCGGAAGCGATTGCAATCGCCTTATCTGTATTATCTACAATGATTTCTTCGCCAAAGGCGTTGATAAAATGTTTTAACCTGCCCGATACTTTGATGCGAAATGGTTTTAAAGAAGTAAACTGAATGGTATCGCCCAACAAGTATCGCCACAAGCCGCCATTGGTACTGATAACAGGAGCATAGTTTTTTCCCAGTTCTACTTCATTCAAGCCTATTGTTTTAGGATTTTTACTGCCATACTCATTTACAGGCATAAACTCATAGAAGATTCCATGATCAGTAAAGAGTAGCATTCCATTTGCAAGCGGTGTTGTTTGTGATCCAAAGAATCCCTCACTGGCATTATACATTTCCAGATAGTTGATTTCTTTTCCTATCAGTTTTTGAAATTGTTCTTTGTAGGGTGTAAAAGATACGCCGCCATGCATATACAATTCCAAATGCGGCCACACTTCGGCAATAGTTTGCTTTCCGGTTTTTTCCAATATTCTTCTAAACAAAACCAGGGTCCATGTTGGCACACCCGATACAGAAGTTACTGTTTCTTTTATAGTGGCCTCTGCAATTTTTTCAATTTTACTTTCCCACTCACTCATTATGGCGATACTCAAATCAGGTGTGCGAAGCCAGTGTGCCCAGAAAGGAGAGTTTTGAAAAAGTACAGCACTCAGGTCGCCAAACTGTGCTTCTGCATTCACGGGGTTGATATTATGACTGCCACCAATTACTAAACCTTTTCCTGTAAGCAGTTCCGAATCGGGTTTATATTGATAATATAGAGATAACACATCTTTTGATGCTTTGAAATGACAGTCTTCAAGACTTTCTTCACTGATGGGGATAAACTTACTTCTTTCACTAGTAGTGCCACTGCTTTTGGCAAACCAGTAAACAGGTGTATTCCAAAGCAGGTTCTGCTCACCCTGCAACATGCGTTCTATGTATGGTTTCAGGTCTTCGTACTCTACAATAGGCACCGCTTCTTTATAATCACGAACCGTAAACAGGTTGGAAAAATTGTATTTGCGCCCATACTCAGTGTACTGGGCAGCCGTAGCAATATTCTGTAATACTTCACGCTGTGCATCCAGTGGATTGTTTTTCCAAGCATCAATACGCCAGAGGCGCATACGAAACAGTGAGGATATAGCGGGAGAAAGTATTTTCATTTGCGCTTCAAAATAATGAAAAATTTGTCGTTTGAAACAAGAATGAATTAGGAGTAATAAAAAACCTACTAAAATATATTTTTGATTTGAATAGAGTATCTTCAATAAAATCTTGAAGACTTGAAAAAACTCTTCTTGTTACTCACATTTTTTGTTCTTGCTTTTGGCGCCAGTGCATCACAAATACTTGCATCAGTTTTTGGTTACAACGCTACAAATGCTACATCTGCTTTAAATAATGCTATTCTTTCTTCTTATGATACGATAATCGTAGATAAGCAGTTGGCAAACTGGAAAACGGGGCCACTTGTTTTTAATGGCTTAAATAATAAAACAATCATTTTTGAAACTGGCGTAATAGTGGAAGCGATACCCGGGGCATTCAATGATATTAACGCCTGCCTATTTAAATTTAAGAACTCAGATAACATCAATTTAATTGGATACGGAGCTGTTTTTAAAATGAACAAAGCAGAATATGCTGCACTAAACAACAGCGAGTACCGAATGAATATCAGCCTGACTAATTGTAAATTTTTTACCATCAAAGGACTTTATCTGGATGAAAGCGGAGGTGATGGCATTTATATTGGAGGCGATGGAATTAATTTTTGCAAATCCATTCTATTGGAAGATGTGGTGTGCAATAACCATTACCGACAGGGCATGAGTATAACCAATGTGGAAGACATGATTGTGAGAAATTGTAAGTTTTTAAACACAAAGGGCACACAGCCCGAAGCTGGTGTGGATATAGAGCCTTATCAAATAACGCAAAGAATTGTAAACTTAAAATTTGAAAAATGTGCCTTTCAGAATAATGGCTGGTCGGGGTTGGCGGTAGCTGTTACATTTTTAAACAGCACCTCACTTCCCATAAGCATTCAGGTGGTGGATTGTTATTTTAAAAACAATGGCCTCCCAACAAATACTTATGCGCTTTGCGAAATCTTTCTGGGAGCTGATAAACAAGCACCTGTTAATGGCAATGTATTGTTTGAAAGATGTTTTATAGATGGTAGCCAATATAGTGCGCTTTATACCAGAAAAACTGCCGATGCCTATAAAGTGAAGTTTAAGGATTGTGCTTTTCAACGAGTCAGTCAATTGCAAACACAATATAATGAGCCCATTTTTTTAGAAGTGCCTGATTACTCTAATCCTTGTGGCTATTTAGGCGGACTGGAATTTGAAAATGTATTTATTAGCTATAATACCAATTTTAATTTTTTCAGAATCTACGGATGGGCAACAATGGCGGGTATCAAGGACATTACAGGCAGTTTTACAATTGTAGAACCTAATCATCATACACCTCTTTATTCCAATGTAAACGATACGGTGAATGTAACTTATGCTTATAACAATCAAACCACTTTACCACAAACGACAGTTGATATAAATACGCTGAGCTCAAATGCAATTGAATGTGATCAAACGCCTGCAATCGCTGCATTTAGCAGAAGTTCTTCAAACCTTTCTTATCCCCTGGGTATTGCATACACCAATAGTGGTAACTGTACATTGGGAGATGATGTTCTTTACCCACCTGGTGGCATTATAATCTCTGCATTTTCTAACCTGGTACGTGATAGCATTTGGGCAAGAAAAGATAATATACAAGAAGTATCGGAAGTTTTAAACACTACGATTGCCTCAGGTACAGATTATACGCTTGGCAGTAATATTGCAGTAGCAATACAGCTTAACGATTGTAATATTATTACCGGATTAGATCCTGGCAATGCCGTCATACCATTTGTTGTTTATCCAAACCCATCTAATGGTATTGTCTTTATTAAAAGTGATACCCGTCCCGATAAAATTGAAATAATTAATGCGTTAGGGAAGATTTGTATTCAAGTTGGCAGCAGCAACACTATTGATATTTCAAAACTTGCCAATGGCATATATTATATCAGAACTTATTTCGGACGAAAAATATTTTCTGCACCATTGCTGCTTGAACGAAAATAAAAAGTGAAAAATTAAAAGGTGGGAATGATTTTATTCTGAAATTCTTTTTCAACTACTATAAGCCGCCATAACCTTTTTCTTCAACATTTCTTTTAACGCCTCATCACAAAAAGCATGATTGATGGCTTCCAGATTGCAGCGGAGAAAATGTGATTGATTCCAGTTAAACACTTTTGTGAGCAGCTCATATTCATTACAAAGATTGGTATTAGAAATGGTGCGACAATCGGTATTTACACTCATGGAAATTCTCTGTTTGTAAATTTTATCAGCCGGATGATCCTGTACTGTATCTACTACATTGGTTTGTACATTACTGGTGGGGCATACTTCAAGATGAATATTTTTTTCTAACAAATGTTGTATCAAAGTTCCATCCTCTACACTTCTTACGCCATGTCCTATTCTTTGTGGATGAAAATTATTGAGTACCTGCCACACACTGTTTGCACCACAGGCTTCACCTGCATGCGAGGTAACTGAAATATGATTGGCTTTTGCAAATTCAAATGCAGCTATGTGTGCAGTTACGGGATAGCCGGCCTCATCGCCCGCAATATCAAATCCTACAACGTATGTTCCTTTAAACTGAGCTGCCAGTTTTACTGTTTGCATACTCTGCGCTTCATTATACTGTCGCAGCGTGCAAAGAATGAGTCTTGCTTCAACACCGGTTTGCTTTATTCCTTCTTTTGTAGCATCTAAAACGGTTGTTACTACCTCTTCGGGCAAAAGCCCGCCGGCAATATGCAATAGCGGTGCAAATCTGATTTCGGCATAAATCACACCATCTTCTTTAAGCTGCTCCATCAAATCCAGCGTTACCAGCCTCAACTGTTTTTTGGTTTGCATCAATTCAAAACCCTTTACCGCTCTTTTCAAATAGTCCATAAGATCTGTACATTTTGGAGGCGCAATAAACGATTCTTTATATTCTTCAAAACTGATGGTTGGATTGATTGCTTGCACTACTTTAAAACTCAAGCTGCAATCAAGATGGAGGTGAAGTTCTATTTTAGGTAAGCTACGATAGTTCATGTGCATTACTCTTTATAAAAATGGAAATAATAAAATGAGGAAATATGAAAAGAAGTTATTATTGGTTTAGAATTTCTTCTTTAGCTTCTTCATGTAAATAATCTTTTCGCTTCAATTCAAAATTTCTTCCCAGATAGAGTCTTTTTACTTCTTCATCAGCGGCCAGCTCTTCGGCTGTACCATGTTTAAATATTTTTCCTTCTATCAGCAGATAAGCACGGTCGCAAATAGAAAGGGTTTCAGTTACATTATGATCGGTAATCAGAATGCCGATATTTTTATATTTTAAGCGGGCTACAATAGCCTGAATGTCTTCAACGGCAATGGGGTCAATACCAGCAAAAGGCTCATCCAATAAAATAAATTTTGGATCTACCGATAAAGCTCTTGCAATTTCCGTACGTCTTCTTTCGCCACCGCTTAATACATCGCCATTACTTTTTCTTACCTTCTCCAGTCTGAACTCTGCAATCAGTAATTCCAATTTATCTTTTTGTTGTTGTTTTGAAAGGTTGGTCATTTCTAAAATTGCAGCAATATTGTCCTCCACACTTAGCTTGCGAAATACAGAAGCCTCCTGTGGCAGATAGCCAATCCCCATTTTTGCTCTTTTATACATAGGCTGTGAAGTAATATCCACGTCATTCAAAAAAACCTGACCTGCATCGGGCTTTATCAAACCTACTACCTGATAGAAGGAGGTGGTTTTACCAGCACCGTTGGGACCCAACAAGCCCACAATCTCGCCTTGATTAACTTCAAACGAAACATGGTCAACCACAGTCCTGTTTCCGTACTTCTTTACCAGATCTTTGGTGCGAATGGTTACTGACATAATGAGCAAAAATAAGGCTTCAGTTTTAGATGCTTGGCAGTGGCCAATTATTTAACAAACACCAAAGAATAGTTCTATTTTTATTGATCAGGTATGATCCGGAAACTTATTATTCTCTTGCTGCTGTTCCCCGAAATATTAGGGGCTCAGAAAGATAGTCAATTGGTTTTTGAAAAAATCGAGGGGCTTTCTCAAAACACAGTTTATAATATCACAAAAGATAAGCAGGGATTTTTATGGATTGCCACTGCCGATGGCCTCAATCGCTTTGATGGAGTGCAGATGAAAATATATAAACCTTCAGTAGAAAATAAAAAGGGAACCTATCAGGGGCGAATCATTCGAAGTAAACTTGTAGAGGACCAACTAGAACAGATTTGGTTTTTTTCTTCGGGCAGCGGGTTATATTCTTATAATAAGCAAAAAGATTTTTTTGAGCCCAGGCGAGTTCAGTTAAATAAAGAATCGGCTGCGGCATCATTTGAGCCGATATTAGCCGAGGGCTTTAATCTTTGGGGTGCCAGCTGGGCCCGGGGTGTAATTAATTATAATTTCCAAACAAGCGAATGGAGAGATTATCCAGTAGAAACTTTAGCTGGTACGGATTTTAAATTTTCCGCAGGTATGTGTGATGATGAAAATAATTTTTGGTTTATTGCGAAGAGGGGAATTCTTTTTTTTGACAAGAACACGAAGAAATGGCAACATCTTTTCCAGGATACAAAGTTTATTGGAACTGGCTATAGTAAGGACACCCTTTATCTACAAACTGAAACCGGTCTTTTTGCTTGTAATACAACATCACTCAAACTGAACAAAATACAAATTGAAAATCAGCCTTCATCTTCTTTATTCAATATATTTTTTACAGATAAAAAAAACAATGTCTGGACCGGAGATTTGAGTGGAAATATTTATTGCAAATCCAACGGAACTGGAATCTTTAAATGGAGAGGGAATATAAATGGCGAATCAACTACAAATACTTTGTATCCGGTTTATTCATTGTATGTTGATGATAATGACATTCTATGGGCCGGGGCTGATGTATTGGGTTTGCAAAAAGCAGTTATAAACCCACCGCGGTTCAATATATATCCCACAAACACTAAAAGCAAAAAAGAAAATTCACTATTTATTCATAGTATTTATGAAGATGAGAATAAAAATATATGGCTGGGCACTTTCCGACAGGGAATTATAATATTAAACGGATTTAATAAAGAGGTCAAAAAAATACAGTTACCTCTTGAGTCAAAAGATGAGAGGGATAATAACAGCATTAAATTTATAAGCAAAGATTCAAAAGGAAATTTATGGGTAGGTCACACCCGTTCTTTATTCGTTAGAGAAAAAGGGGAAACTAAATTTAAAAGAGTTGAAACAACTCATCCAGATGAAGCGTACCTTAAGGATCTGAATCCCTATTCTATGACAGAAGTAAAGGACAGTATTTTTTTTGCAACTTCAATGGGAATTTACAAGGTTATAAAAATCGCAGATAAATTTGTTGCCACACATTTGTCCAAGACAGGAATTGGTTTTTATACAGATCTATTTATTGACAATGAAAAAAATTATTGGCTGGCTTTTGAAGGTGGTGTCTTCAGGCAAAAAAATCTTTATACCACTTTTGGATCCACACCGGGTGATACGATTTTATTTGGGAGCACTACCGTAAAATCTTTTTTATACGACAGTGCATATAGCCTGCTATGGATTTCATCTGCCGGAGGGTTGATTGCTTATCATTTTCCAACTGGTAAATACAAAAACTATTCAGAAACTGATGGATTGGGTAACAGTTATGTATATGGGGTTTTAAAAAGCAAAAATGATTTATGGCTAAGTACAAACAATGGTTTGTCAAAAGCAGCATTGCATTTCAAAAAAGGGGCCATTTTACCAGAAATTGTATTTACAAATTTTGCCAGAAAGGACGGACTGCCGGATAATGAATTTAATAGCGGTGCATATTATAAAGGCGGCAGTGGCAATTTATATTTTGGAAGCTTGAAAGGTGCCGTTTGGTTTAATCCAGATGAGTTGTTGGGTAATCCAGTTTTACCCCAGATTGTAATGACAAATCTTTTGGTAAATGAAGAAAAAGCCGATAGCGCTATTGCGCCTGAATATATTCAACAGCTTACTTTGCCTTATTACAAAAACAACTTATTTTTTCAATTTCGTGGAATAGAATATTCAAATGCAGTCAAAGTAAGTTATGCCTATCAATTAGTTGGCTGGGATAAGGATTGGGTCTATAGTGGCACCCTGAATCAGGTAAGATACAATAATCTACCGGCTGGTAAATATACATTTAAGATAAAGGCTGCAAATGCATCTGGTCTTTGGGGCGAAAAATCTTATTCTGTTTCAATAACCATTCATCCTCCATTTTGGAAAACCTGGTGGTTTTATTCTTTATGTTTTTTATTAATAATTATTTTGGTGATAGGCGTAACAAGAAGTTTGGCACAGCGAAAATTCAAGAAACAATTAGATGAACTGGAAAAACAAAATGAAATGGATAAAGAAAGACAACGCATATCAAAAGAAATGCATGATGATATAGGTGCCGGGCTTACACAAATTACACTAATGAGCGAATCGGTAAAGAATAAAATCGGAATAACTGGCGGTAAGGAACTAAATGATATTGGAGATACCAGCCGTAAACTGGTGAGTAATATGAGTGAGATCATCTGGAGTCTGAATCCGGAATACAAAACACTGGATCAGCTGATGGCTTATATGCGGGAACAACTATTAGGGCTTCTGGATTATTCCGGTATGCAATACAGTATTGAATTGCCAGAAAGCAGTAACGAAATTATCTTAACAAATCAACAAAGAAGAAATATATTATTGGCAACAAAAGAAATAGTGCACAATGCCGTTAAACATAGCGATGCAAAAGAAATTTGGATAAAGGGAATTATCAAAAACAATGATTTTGAAATGGAAATTAAAGACAATGGAAAAGGAGTTGATGTTGACAAAGTTTATAGAGGCAACGGCTTAAAAAATATCAGGCATAGAGTGGAAGAAATTGGAGGCAACCTTCTGATTTTATCAGAACCGGGAGAGATGACCAAATTTTTCTATTCCATTCCAATTACAGCTACTACTTAAATCACATTTTTTTGTATAAAATATTAAGCAATTTTGAATGATGATTATCGGCTCCATAGCAATTATTGAGGATGATGAAAAAATAAGACATTATCTGTCTGAGCAGATTCAATTGCAAGTTGATGTAAAGAATCTTAAAGTTTATGCTGATGCAGAATCTGCATTGGAAGAAATGACGGAGGAGCCTGTTGATATCGCCTTGTTTGATGTTAACCTTCCGGGAATGAGTGGGATTGATTGCATCAGACAATTAAAAATACTGCACCCCCAAATGCAAATGATGGTATTAACGGTGTACGATAATCCCGATACTATTTTTGATGCTTTAAAAGCAGGTGCCACCAGTTACTTATTAAAATCAACACCCGCCCATAAAATACTTGAAGCAATAGCTGAAGTACAGCAAGGAGGAAGCCCCATCAGCAGCCAGATAGCAAGAAAAGTAATAGAAGCTTTTGCAGTAAAAGAAAAGACCAACGAATATTTTCAGGAACTGAGTAAAAGAGAGCAAGAAATACTGGAACAATTAAGCAGGGGCTTTCGATATAAAGAAATTGCGGATAAATTATTTATCAGCTTGGACACAGTACGTACCCATATCCGAAACATTTATGAGAAGCTGCAGGTAAATAATAGAACTGCTGCTTTGAAAAAAACGGGGTTGATGTGAACTTTCTATCAATCTATTTTAAATACAAGTAATATCATGAAATCATTTATCGTCATTGTCGTATTATTCAATTGTATAATTACTGAAATAAATGCACAGGTTGTAAAAGATAAAAATGCATTTGCCCAAGCATTTATTAAAATATTTAATGAAAGTGGATCAGGATTTGATACTTTAATAGCAAAAGAGGTTGATGACTATTTTGAGCCAAAAATTAAATTGCCCAACGCCAGTGAATGTTTTATCAGCATGAATCATGTTTATGGGGCTGTGTACAATTTTAGCGATAGTTTAAAAGGACTGGCTTTTTTCAAAGAAATTCAAAGCTTGCTGAACTATACTGCATCTCTTTCTGGAGCAACAGCGAGGTTTGAAACAATTTACTCTATGGATGATTTTTTTATCCGTTTATATTTTTTAGAGCCTGCCGGTTTTACTAATAATTACATGTCTATTAAGTTTTCAAAATATACAACTAGTGATGATGAATTTTCTGAAGAGGAGGAAGATGAAGAAAAACCGATTGAGAGCAGCAAACCAATTCAGAATAATAGTGATTCTTTTGAAGTCAGATTACTTTTGCATCCCGGAGCATCTTACTGTTATTATACCTCCTTTGGTGAGAAAATAAATGATGTTGATTTTAAAAACTTTATTTCGCAAGTGGCCTTTGGAAAAGATACCGCATTAAAGGCTGTTAAAATTAATAAACGTATTGTCGGAACTAAAAACATATATGATAGTAAGACTACAATAAAAGGATTTACCACAACTATAACTGAAATTAAAGACACTAAATTGACAGGAATTTATACCCATCTTATAAAAAACTATTATACAACAGAGGAAAATTTTTTCAAATCAGTAGATAGTGTAATACTGAAATTAAAAGCGGCTTTGCCGGAATATTATTGTTATGAGATATTACCAAAAATTGTTGAATTTAAACCTTCTCTTTTTGCTGTAAAGAAAGATAACGATGCGGAAATTACGCTTCAGTACACTGCAATTGAGAATATGAAAAATGCACATAAAATCGAAATTTATATTCATAGAAAGTTTTATAATGACAGATAGGATAAACTTCATTAACCTTTATTCATTGAACAAGCCAACTACTTTTTTCACATTTCCTCAAAAAAATATAGTGCTGATCTTTAATATTTAAATTCTTTATATGCTCAAGTCATTCTTTTTAACCCTGTTTGTCATACTAAGTTTCACTTTTTACGCACAAAAGCCTGAAAGCTACAAGGATCCGATTTCAAAAAAATATGGATTTAAAGATGGTGCAGGAAAAAATATTGTAACACCGAAATATGACACGGTGAAAGCATTTGAAGATAACGTTGCCATTGTTGGAAAAAAAATTACAGGGACTGACTATAACTATGGGTTGATAAATAAAACAGGGAAAGAAGTGATTCCACTTATATACGATATGATTTATACAGATGCTGGAGTTGTTGTAGTAATGTCGAATTATAAGTACGGCTTTATTGATAAAGCCGGCAAAAAACTTACGTCTTTAATATATAATAGTATCTGGGCCTTTTCAGACGGCTTGGCCGGCGTTGAGCTTTATAACAGAGATAAAGGGGAAGGCAAATGGGGTTTTGTTAATAATACAGGGAAGGTGGTAATTCCCATAAAATACGACAGAGTGCTGTCATATAAAAATGGCATAATAGCCCAAAGAGATGATAAGTATTTTGCAGTGGCTAAATCCGGAAAAGAAACACAGCTTAACTACGAAAGTATAGGACATACAGCATACGGTTTATTACTGGTAAAAGCAAATAACAAATATGGATTTATCAATACAAAGGGGGAGGAAGCAATAGCATTGAAGTATGATAATGCATGGGCTTTTACAGAGTGGGAGAGAACGGGGTACTTATTGAGTGTAAGACTGAATAATAAAAGTGGATTTATTGATACAACAGGGAATGAAGTAGTACCGTTGAAATATGATTTTACAGGGCTTTTCAGAGATGGCTTTGCAACTGTAACCATGAATATGGTACCCGTAGTAGATTCTAAAAACGGATACATTGACAGTTCTGGAAACCTGATAATTCCAATGATTTATAACAGTGCTGGAAATTTCTCTGAAGGATTGGCGCCAGTTTCAAAAAAAATGAACGGTAGAAATTTTGCATATGGATTTATTGACAAAACGGGAAAAGAAATCATACCCTTTGAATTTGAAATTGCAAAAGAATTTTCTGAAGGATTAGCTGCAGTAAAAAAGAACGGTAAATATGGTTTTATCAATAAAGAAGGAAAAGAAGTAATTGCATTTAAATATGAAGGAGTCATATCAGGCTTCAGAAGCAAGGTTGCAAAGGTTATGCTGAATGGAAAGAAGATTGATATTAGTATTACCGGCAAAGAATACTGAGTATAAATTGATATACTACTTTTTTCACATTGTGCGATGTTTTATTGTTTTACAACTTTGAGCAAGCATTTTTTTACCTTATAATTCAAAGTTATGATCAAAAAATTTCTAAGAAGTACCATTCTCTTGCTGCTTACTACAAGCGTATTAATTTCCTGTGATCCCAATGATAATGTTGAACCTCCTACAGGTACCGACCCCAGAGATGGTAGTACATGGGTGTTTAAATATTCAACTTATGATGAAGCCGGAAATGTAACCGCAACCAGCAATCAAACATTCAAAGGAGTAGAAGTAACCATTGGCGGCAGCACTTGGATAAATCTTGTAAATCAGACAACCTTGCAACCCATAATCGCAATACAAAAAAGAACAGAGGGATGGTGGTATGTTTCTTATCCCGGTACTACATCATCCTTATGGTTTAAGTATCCCGCCACTCTAAATGAAACTTATCCCTATATTTTTGGCACCTGTACTGTAAAAGATATTAATGCCTCTGTTACTGTTCCTGCCGGCACTTACACAGGTTGTTATAAAGTAGAAGGCAATGATACCAATAGTCTGGAAGATGAATTTTGGTTTTCCAATGTGGGGGCAATTCTTATAAAATTCAACACATATGATGAACGAGCTGCCGGGCCTGCTTCAAATGTTTACAAAAACGAATCGCTTGAGTTGGTAAGTTTTACAAGGTAAATATTTATGTTACTTAAAGGGACATAGAATATGAAAAGAATATAAATTGAAATTGGTTGGATGGAATAAAATCAATTTAACTTCTAATTATTATCTTAAAAAAACGAATTAAAAATTTATGCGTTACATCCGCAAATCGTTGTTTTTACTTTTTATATTAATCTGTTCTTTGGGGTTTGCACAAAATCTTGTTCCTGTTTATTCTATCAATCCGCAAACTCAAAAAAAACTTTGGGGTTTTAGCGATCAATTTTATGCCGATGAAGTTATCAAACCAATATATGATACCACCTACACATTTACCGAAGGACTGGGCAGAGTAAAACATAATGGTAAGTATGGGTTTGTAGATAAAACAGGTAAGCTTGTAATACCTGCTAAATATGATGCGGCTGAGGCATTTTCTCAGGAAATTGCAGCAGTCTTTCTTAATGGTAAAGCCTTTTTCATTAACAAAAAGGGAATAGATGTTTTCAAAAAAACATTTAAGACAATTTCTTCATTCAGTTATGGAGTGGCCATGTGTGCAGGAGAAGATGGCAAGCGGGGATTTATAGATATCAAGGGAAAAGTTATTGTGCCGTTTATATTGGAAGCTGCCTTTCCTTTCCAGGATAAGCTGACCGCTGTTCGCTTTAATGGCGAGAAGATATGGAAAGCAATTAACACCAAAGGAGAAGTCGTATTCACTTTCAGCGATAAGGTGAAATCGGTAATGGGTGGCTTCAGCGATGGCATGGCAATGGTGTATGTGGATGGCCCCACAGGTTATAATGTGCATTATGATTTTGTAAATGAGAAAGGTGAATTTGTTTGTGATGTGCCGTATGTATCTGCCAAACCATTTCAGAACGGTCGTGCCATTATTGCCTATGAAAATAAAAACAGAAAATCCGGCGATTTGCAATTTTTCAAATATGGGTTGATAAAAAAAGGTGGAAGGGAAATAGTAAGTGCCCAATATGCCTGTCTTGAGGAAAGCCCTATTCCTGGGATTTATTTTTATGGTGGCAGCTCTTCTTCTATTAGCAATTGTACCGGTTATGGACTTTTGGATAGCAACGGAGCTGAACTAACCCGACCTGTTTATACTAGATTTACCCGGCTAAACGATACCACTTTTTTATGTAAAGAAGCAGGAAAGTATGAGTCATTAAATCAATATCTTTTGCTTACAACAAAAGGAAAAGAGCTACTTAGCTTAAAACACAACAAAAAATATTTTGAAATAGCCGGAGCAGATACACTGTTGGTTTTATATTCACCAACAAACAGCGGAACTCTTGCTTCGGTTTATAATATCCATAAAGGAATTTTGAAAGAAAACGCAACTAAAGGGATTTCAATATTTTATAAACAAAAATTATTACTTATTGAAGATTGGGAAAATAATTCCGGCACATTAATGACAACTGATGGGAAATTGATAATGGATAAAATCCAAACGCATGTATTTGTACCGGACACCTCTGTAAAATCCGAAATTCCTTTCATTCTGGTAAGTACTAATATTTCCAATGACTATAAAATGTATGATCTTAATACCCGAAAATTTATTGCCAATGATTATCATTTTAAAAAGGTACAGAGTACATATTACTCCACCCAATTCGCCGAAGGCTTGCTCCCTATTAGAAAAAAAGATAAATGGGGATATATAGATATTTCGGGTAAATTGAAACTGCCAGCTATCTACGAAACTGCAGAAAATTTTTATGATGGCATGGCAGTGGTTGGCAAAAGTGATAAAGCGAATGATGGAGATTCTTATGAAGTATATATAAATAAAGCCGGGCAACCCTTATCAGGCATTAAAGCGGGTTATTTAAATGCAAAAAATTTCAATGAAGGGATGGCCTTTTATAAAAAACCCGAATTCAATGAACCGGTTCGGTATATTGATAAAAAAGGCAAGGAGATTTTTAAATCAGAAAGCGATAAGTTTTATGAACATGGAGATTTTTCAAACGGTTTGGCTGCTGTCCCAAATAAGGAAGGAAAATATGGATACATCAATTCAAAAGGAAAACTGGTGATACCCTATCTATACTCAATACCCAAAACACAGTATGCATCTGTTTACACAATAGCTTTTGATAAGAATGGAACTGCAAGGGTTATGAAAGACGGGAAATATATTACCATTGACAAATCAGGGAAATAAAAAAGATAAGCGATAACTTACTGTCAGACCGGAATAAAACAAAAAAATTTCATTCCTTAGTAAAGAAAATCTTGCCAGGTAGTGTTATGTTTTAGGGTAAACAAGGCCTTTGTATTTATTGCGCCCTTGTTTACTTTTGCACACTTATGAAGGTAACCGACCATATCGCTCAAGCCAAAGACACCCTTATTTCTTTTGAAGTATTGCCTCCATTAAAGGGGAAAGGTATTGAAGCGCTGTATAAACATCTGGATCCGTTGATGGAGCATAAACCCTCGTTTATCAATGTTACCTATCACCGAAGCGAGCATGTGTTTAAAAAGAAAATTGATGGCTCTTTTGATAAAGTAGTAGTACGCAAAAGACCGGGTACCGAAAGTATTTGTGCTGCCATTATGAACAAATACAATGTGGACACCGTGCCGCATCTTATTTGTGGTGGTTTTAGTATAAATGACACCGAAGATGCGTTGATCAATCTTCAATATCTGGGTATTGACAATGTACTGGTGCTGCGAGGCGATGCTGCAAAAAATGAAACCGCTTTTGAACCCGAACCCGGTGGACATAAATATGCAAATGAGTTATTGAAACAGGTTGCGGATTTGAACGCTGGTATTTATCTGGAAGAAAATTTAAAAAACAGTCATAAAACAGATTTCTGTATTGGTGTAGCCGGCTATCCCGAAAAACATTTTGAAGCACCTAATATGGATACCGACCTGCAATATCTGAAAGCCAAAGTAGATGCTGGCGCCGATTATATTATCACTCAAATGTTTTTTGACAACGCAAAGTTTTATGCATTTGTTGAAGCCTGCCGGTCAGTAGGCATTACGGTTCCCATTATTCCGGGATTGAAACCTATTTACAACAAAAAGCAACTGACTGTTCTTCCAAAAACTTTTCATATTGATTTGCCTGCCGATCTTTCAAATGAAATTTTGAAATGCAAAACAGACGAAGAGGTAGAAAAGCTGGGACAGGAATGGTTGCTGGCACAATCCAGAGATTTGAAAAAAAACGGAGTTGCTGTGTTGCACTACTACACGCTGGGCAAGCCACATGTTATTGCTAATGTAGTGCGTGATTTATAATCGCATTATTTACTAATCTCTGTCAACACTTTTTCATCTATCCTTACCGGGTATTTTTTTGCAAGCAATTCATCCCACTGCTTTTCAAATTCTTTTTGAAGATCATTAATTACAAGTCCTTTTGCTTCTGCAAAACTACGTTGCTCCTGTTGTGGAAATGATTTGATAATATATGCGAATGATGCAGTGTTATCTGTTTTATTGATAAATGGTGGTGTTACAATTCCTGCTTCAATTTTTTCTTTATTTGGATTGGGCAGTTGTTCCCATTCATAGCGAGAAGAGTCGGCTACAATTTTATCGGTATAGCGATTTACTACACTGCGCCAGTTGTTTGGTTTTGCTTTTACAAGCTGGTATGCTTCCTGTGCTGTTACCTCATCAGGACAATAAAAAACCACCGCATCGGCACTGGGTTGCCACAGATAGTTTTTTTTATTTTTTTCGTACAAGGCCTCCTGTGCAAGTGTATCTGTTTGTGCTTTATTCCACACTTCCTGTTGCATAATTTCAAAAAACAGGTTACCGTCTTTAAACTCCTGCATTTGGTAGCGGAAATCGTCATTAAAATTTTCAAGTTGCTGACGATAATATTCTGTCATAGCAAATTTTACCCATTCATCTCTAACCTGCTCCCAGGGTTTGGCACCTGTGCCATCTTGTTTGTAACGATAAGTATTGGCATAGTTTACCCATGCATTCGCATTGTAAACAGAATCGCCAATTGAAAATAATGGCGTAGTGGCTTTGATGGCCCAACCGGTATTCATAGGTTTATAATCCAATACACTATCACTCATATTCCAAAGCGCATCATCATCATAGTCAAATTTTCTAAAACCCGCTTTTTGTTTTACCAATTGATAAATAAAATCACGAGAAGTTTGCCAGCGGCTGTCTGCCATAACCCTTTGTAATAGATCCTGCAGATTGTCTCCGTTCAGTTTATCTGTAACAACTGGTTTTAATGAAATACGCTTAACTATATGCCAGCCAAAAGAACTAAGAAAAGGCTTACTTACTGCTCCATCCTTTGATAATGTCCACAACAAATTTTCAAATGCGGGCTCGTATTGGCCTACGCTT
Organism: Chitinophagaceae bacterium; assembly: GCA_037045195.1. Classification (GTDB taxonomy): domain Bacteria; phylum Bacteroidota; class Bacteroidia; order Chitinophagales; family Chitinophagaceae; genus JJ008. The sequence goes on along the minus strand of JBAOIB010000003.1, from coordinate 69,421 downwards.
ATATCTGGCATTATGCCGCCGGCAGCGCCACTTACGTAGTCATTACTAAGCAATGAAGCCAAACGATTAAAATTTTCGCCAGCTACTAATCTTTTGTAAACAGAATCGGCTGTTTGCTTTACTTGTTTTTTTACAGTTTCATCAGCACCCGGAGGAAAAGCAAAAAGAATTTGTTGTGCTTTTATTTTGCCAACAGCTTTTCTTTCACCCAGGTTTTTGAAAATATGAAATCCCAGTTTAGATCTTACAGCAGTGCTGAATTTTCCAATGGGAGTATTATAAATGGCGTTTTCAAATTCATAAGGCAAAGTAAAAACCGTAATATATCCCAAATCGCCTTTATTGATTTTTGCTGAAGGATCATCTGAATACTGTACGGCTGTTTTTTGAAAATCGGCTCCTTTTCTTAGCTCGTTTAATACGGTGTCAAATTTCAATTTTGTAGCAGCTGTATCTATTTTATTGGCCGCATCTTTAAATGAAATAAAAATATGTGCTATATGAATATCTTTCAGACTTCTTTGAAAAGCTTCCATTTTTAAGCGACTTGCCATTTCAGGATCGGTCATATAGTTTTCAGAAATCTGTGTACGCAGGTTTTCTACTTCTTGTTTTATTTGTGGCAGTGTATCATACCGGCGGTCATAAGCATCCTGAATTTTTAATTTTGATTTGATGTAGAGGTCAAGATATTCGCGGATGGACTGTGCTTTGTTCACCACCACCTGTTGGTTATTTTTTTTATAGGCTCTCATAAAATCGGGCGCCGATACTTTATAATTGCCATAGGTAAACAATGTTTGTGCACTAGAAAAATGAACAATGGCCAGTACAACCAGCAAAGTGGATACAAGTTTTTTCATGTGAGTTTAATTTTATTCCCTCCGGAAAATCAAAGACACTATTGCCCTTTTACTTTCAATTGCCAAATTTCATCAATTTGATCGTATGTCAGTTTTTTAGCAATAATCTTTTTGTCTTTGTCTAAAAAATATAAAGTAGGAAAACTGTTGATATCGTATAGTTGAGAATATCCAGGAATATTATTATCTGTTCTCAGTTTATCATCTGCTTTTGAATAATAAACATTTGTCCACTCCTGAAGATGATGACTATTGATGAAATCTATCCAATCTTTTTTATTGCCATCAGTTTCTTTTGCTACAGCAAAAATGCTAATGCCCCCAGCCTTCCATTTGGAACGGTAAAAAGAATCAATCTTTGGTAATACTTCCTTACAATGCCCGCAGGTAGGATCCCAAAATACAACTACAGTAAAATCTGATTTTTGTTCGTAAAGGGAGATTGTTTTTCCTGATGTATCAGGCAGTAAAATATCTTCGGCGGGATGTCCCATTATATTTGCCATCAAACTGTAAGCACGGTCGGTAATCGTTTTACGGCCTTTTTCATTGAGCCAGTCGTATTGCCTGTTGGCAAAATATTTTTCAAACAGATGAACAAAAACCGCATCTTCCCACATGTATTTTTGATTGAGATAACGATTTACAAACTTGATCAATAAAAACCGGCTCATATCCTCACTGGCACTGGCAAATGAAAGCATGTAATCAATTTCATGAATCACCGAATCGGGCTCCATTTGAACTAATTGATTAAAATATTTATCGAGTTTCTCTTCAAAAAAAGGTGTGTAAGCTAATCGGCCATCCCAAAAATTAACACCCTTCCAAAAATTGGATTTATAAAACTGATATGCATCAATTGAGTCTTTTTTATTCTCCGGATTTTTCAACCGGCCAGAAAGGATTGGCTCCTTCATGGCTGTGAGCAATATGCCCAACAAGCTTCCATTGTTTTGTTGAATTAGATTATCGCGGTATTGATTAATGGCGGCATCTTCTTTTTCTAATTGTGCTGCTATGTTTACAGAATCTTTTTTATTGACAACTGTTTTTAATTTATCCTGTAATGAATTTATTTTTTTTCCAGAGGCCTGCATGTGTTGCTGATATGCGGTAAATAAAACATTGTCGGGTGAGTTGGAAAATTTAACACCCTTGGCAATGGTAGCCGTATCAGCTATTATTGAAAAATGTTGTTGTTCATCTATCAAAATTTCAAAAAAACCATTTCGATTGGGATAGCCTACCAGATAAATACCGCCATGTAATTTTTTGGGTCCTTTAAAAACACCTTCACCTTTTTCATTTAATAAAGCAGAATCAATAATGGGATAAGTTTTGCCAAAATAATGACCCAGATAGATGTATTGGTTCTTGAATGGCTTAAATGTGATTTTTATTTCATATCCGTTTTGGGCATAGGACTGTAAACTAATAGCGAGTACAATAAAGGCAAAACATTTTTTCATTTTCTTAGTTTCTGTCATTTCTCCTAAGAGAACCCGTAAAGATAAGCCGCTGCAGTTAAAAGAGTAAAGAATAAGCGGAATGATTAACAGGGCGTTTACAAGACTGTATAAGGCCGGATAAAGTTGCCTGTTTAATTGGGACATATTACAAAAAACGAAACCCTACTTTTGCGCCATGGCAAGAAAGAAAAGAAAAAATACGGTACTTGAAAAACTGTTGATTGAAGATTTTGCAGCCGAAGGCAAAAGCTTAGGCCGCTGGCAGGGCAAGGTGGTTTTTGTTGAGCGTACCGTACCGGGTGATGTGGTAGAGGTGTTTTTATACAAGAATAAAAAAGACTGGGCCGAAGGTTATCCTTTAATATTTCATGAATATTCAAAATTGAGAGTGGAGCCTTTTTGCAACCATTTTGGCGATTGTGGTGGTTGCCAATGGCAGCAAGTTCCTTATGAAGAGCAATTGCGTTTTAAACAACAACAGGTGAAGGATGCCCTGCAAAGAATTGGAAAACTACCGCTGCCAGAATTTTTACCCATACTGGGCGCAACAGCCGACAGATATTATCGCAATAAATTAGAATATACATTTGGTACCAATCGCTATGTTCCTGAAAAAGAATTTGATAAAGAAAAAACAAAAACCATAAGCGAAAGAGGGGCTGCCGGTTTTCATGCCAAAGGTTTGTTTGATAAAATTGTTGATATTAAAACCTGCTATCTGCAAGCAGAGCCAACCAACGAAATAAGAGAAACTATAAGAACCTATGCGGAAGAGAATAAACTAACCTATTATGATGTGCGACATCATTCCGGTTTTTTGCGCAATGTGCAATTAAGAATATGTACAACCGGCGAAGTAATGGTGAATGTAATAGTGGGAGAAGCCGATGAAGCAAAAATTTTTGGGTTGCTTAAATATTTGCAATCACAAATTCCAACGATTACTACCCTGCTTTATACCATCAATACCAAAATGAACGATAGCCTGCATGGGCTGGAGCCGGTAGTATATTCTGGAAAAGGATATGTGATAGAAAAATTAGAAAACTTTCAATACAAGATAGGGCCAAAATCTTTTTTTCAAACGAATACAAAGCAGGGTGAAAAACTATATCAGGTAACCCGTGATTTTGCTGAACTTAAAGGAAATGAAACGGTGTACGATTTATATTGTGGCACCGGAAGCATTGGTATTTTTTTAAGTGGAAATGCAAAAAAAATAATTGGTGTGGAGTTGATTGAGGAAGCAATTGCCGATGCAAAAGAAAACGCAGCACTTAATAATATTACCGACGCTGCATTTTTTGCTGGCGATGTTATTGATATATGTAATGACGAATTTTTTGCAACACATGGCCGTCCCGATGTTATTGTTACCGATCCACCTCGTATGGGCATGCATCCTAAACTTGTACAAAAAATATTAGATATAGCTGCACCTTTAGTCGTATATGTAAGCTGCAACCCCGCCACCCAGGGCCGCGACCTGAACCTGCTGAGCGAAAAATATGAAGTGACAAAAGTGCAGCCGGTTGATATGTTTCCACATACACACCATACGGAAAATGTGGTGCAGATACGATTGAAAATGTAACTTAAATTTTATCAATTCTACAGCAACATTTAGGGCTATTTTTGCCGCATGAGTAATGTACGGTTTCGTTCTTCAGAAAGCTTTCCACCTGTTGTAAAAAATCTGATAATTATAAATGCGCTGGCCTGGATGGCACAGCTAACGCTGGATGAAAAATTTCAGATCACCATGAAAGGAGCACTGTGGCCTGCCGAAACTCCTTATTTTGAGCCTTACCAGATTTTTACCAGCATGTTTTTACATGCACCATCCTTCGGCATGATATATCATATACTGTTCAACATGTTTGCACTGTATATGTTTGGCCGTGTGCTTGAAAATGTGTGGGGTGCTAAACGTTTTCTTTTCTTTTATCTCGCATGTGGTGTAGGTTCGGCCATTACCCATTTACTAATGCAGCATTTTTCAAATGGGTTTTCACCTGCCATTGGTGCCTCCGGTGCCATTATGGGAGTATTGGTGGCATTTGCATATCTGTTTCCCAATACCAAACTCATGATTATCCCCATTCCCATTCCTATAAAAGCCAAATGGGTGGTGCTGGGTTTTATAATCATTGATTTGTTTGGTGGATTTGGACAAGTAAAAGGTGATGATATTGCCCACTTTGCACATCTGGGTGGGGCGCTTACCGGTTTTATTATTTTGCTGATATGGAATAAAACAAACAAGCGAACTTTGTATTGATTTCAAATTGAAACGATGACTTACGCAGAAGAAAAACAGACACAAAAAATTACATTGGGTCAAAGCGGTAATCAACTGATTATTCTATTGGCCATTTGCCTGATATTTTATTTATGTCTTGCATTTATGCGGGCTATGTGGTTGTATCGCTTTCCCGAAAATCTGTCCACAGTATATTTTTACAGCGATATTTATAATCAGTTTTCTTTAGCTGCGGGTAGCGGCAAATTGCTTGACCGTCCCTGGACCATTTTCACCTTTATGTTTATTCACGATGATGTTTGGCAGGTATTTGCCAATATGCTTTGGTTGGGCGCATTTGGTTTCATCATACAGGAGAATGGGGGCAATAAAAAAATTATTCCGGTCTTTATTTACGCTTCAATAGCGGCGGCGCTTATATTATTAATTGCTTACAGCATCATTCCTTCTTTGGCAACACAAAGGGCAACTGTTTACGCAAGTGGAGCCGCAGCCGGAGTAATGGCACTGGCAGTAGCCGCTACTTTACTTTATCCGCGGTACAAAATTTTTCCATTGATTGCTGGCGGCATTCCCGTTTGGCTGATAACAATAGTGTTTGCAGCATCAGCGATACTTACACAATTGAACAATATTAATACATTATTGCTATTGTTGGGTGGCGCTTTGATGGGACTTTTTTATGTAACACTTTGTCAAAAAGGATTTGATCTTTCTATTGGTATGAACAATTTGTTTGACTGGTTTGGCAATCTTTTTAATCCGGATAGACGGGCAAAGGGAAATCAAATAAAGGATGAACTTTTTTATAAATCAGACAGAGAACCTTTTTTAAAAAGCCCCAATGCCACACAGGAAAGAATTGATTTCATTTTAGATAAAATTAATAAGGAAGGTTTAGATTCACTTACAGCAGAGGAGCAGACAATACTCAAGAAGGCAAAAAATTTGTAAAATATTTTTTGTTGGCAAGCGATTTTAATCTCCTTTTTGAAATGAATTATTAATGGTTTGTACACTACTGTTTCTTTAATTAAATTGCAGTAATGCCCAACAAGTTCCGCCTGTTTACCAAACGGTTTTTTATTATCTGCAATATCGTTGTAGTGTTTTTCTTTTTGCTGGCTTGCATTGCCCCTTCATTGAATCCACAAAAATGGTGGTACATTTCTTTCTTTGGCCTGGGATTTCCGTTTTTACTTTTATTAGTCTTGTTTTTTTTAATTGGCTGGCTGATCATTTTAAAACCAAAACTGTCGCTCATTTCTGGTGTTGCGCTGCTGTTGGGTATTAAAAGCATTATCGTATTCTTTGCTTTTCATCCGCATGGTGCATTTAATTATGCAAAATCGCCGCAAACCATTCGTATTGTATCCTGGAATGTTGCCCGCTTTGTAGAGCTGAAAGTAAGTAATAACAAAGGCAGCCAGAAAAGGCTCAAAATGTTTGAACAACTAAAGGCACAAAATGCGGATATACTTTGCCTGCAGGAGTTTCACACTGCCAATGAAGCCCGCCCCGATTTTTATGACAACATCACTCCCATTCAAAAAGAACTGGGTTATCCTTATTATTATTTTTCTTTTGATACGGATGGCGACAATCTTTTTTACAGCACCATTATATTTTCTCGCTTTCCTATAGTGGACAGTGGTTTTGTACGTTATCCACGCCCCTCGCTGCCCGATGTATTGATACATGCCGATTTAAAAGTAAATAACGATACTATCAGAGTTTATGCTACGCATTTGCAGTCGCTGCAGCTGGGAAAAGCCGACTATGCCCGCATAGAAAATGTAAAAGCCGGCGACAGCATTATCGGAAGCTCCAAAGGCATACTATCAAAAATTAAAAAAGGGTTTACCAACAGAAGTATTCAGGTAAACATGGTGAAAGATGTTTTGGCTGTAAGTCCGCACCCCATTTTATTTTGCGGCGATTTAAATGACATTCCCAATTCTTATACTTATCGTACCATTAAAGGCAATATGCAGGATGCATTTTTGAAAAAAGGGTTTGGCATTGGCCGCACTTACAGCGGCCTCTCACCTACACTTCGTATCGACTATATTTTTGCAGATAAAAACTTTCGGATAAAGCAGTTTAACCGGATTGTAAAAAACCTGTCGGATCATTATATGTTGGTGGCCGATGTGGAATTGAAGAGCAAATAATTTTTTCTAACTTCGTTCCTATGATGTTTTTCAGTTTCTATACCTGCTGTTGTTGTTAAGAGTACAAGAAATCTTAAGCCCGGTTCTTTTCAATGGGCAGTTTATCAATCTTATTATTCATCTTTGCTCTTCTGTGTTACTATTGCTGAAGTGTATGACACAATCCCCACAGTATTGTGAGGATAAATTGTAGTACAGACGATATCAACAAAATAAAAACTATGTCAGCATTAAAAATATATAACTCCTACTCCCGACAAAAAGAAGTTTTTAAATCCTTAACCCCCGGTCATGTGGGTATGTATGTGTGCGGTCCTACTGTAAGCGGCGAAAGCCACCTGGGCCATGCCCGCCCCTACATCACATTTGATATCGTTTTTCGTTACCTGCAATTCCTTGGTTATAAAGTAAGATATGTACGCAATATTACCGATGCCGGTCATTTTGAAGAAGAAGGACGTGAAGCGGAAGATAAAATATCGAAGAAAGCGGTATTGGAAAAACTGGAACCCATGGAGTTGGTGACTAAATACACCAACCTCTACCACTGGGCTATGGAGCAGTTCAATACACTAAAACCCAGCATAGAACCTACTGCCACGGGCCATATAGTGGAGCAGATAGAAATGATAAAACAAATAATAGATGCCGGCTATGCCTACGAAGTAAACGGCTCGGTTTATTTTGATGTAAAAAAATATGCATCATCGCACGACTATGGTATGCTGAGCGGCCGAGTGATAGATGACCTGCTGGAAACAACCCGTGAGCTTGAAGGACAAGAAGAAAAAAGAGACACTGCCGATTTTGCACTTTGGAAAAATGCAGCACCGGAGCATATCATGCGCTGGCAAAGCCCCTGGGGAGTGGGTTTTCCTGGTTGGCATATTGAGTGCTCGGCTATGGCAACTAAATACCTGGGTGCACAGTTTGACATACATGGCGGCGGTATGGATTTATTGTTTCCCCATCATGAAAGTGAAATAGCGCAAAGTACAATTTGCAATCATGCTGCACCCGTCAGATATTGGATGCATAATAATATGATAACGATAGACGGCCGCAAGATGGGCAAGAGCTATAACAATGTTATCAAACTTACCGAAATGTTTAGCGGCAATCATCCATTGCTGGCCAAGGCCTATCACCCAATGGTGATTCGGTTTTTTATTTTGCAAACGCACTATCGCAGTACACTCGACTTTAGCAACGATGCGCTGCTGGCTGCCGAAAAAGGACTGAAGCGGCTGTGGGATGCTTATGAAAAGCTACAAGCATTAAAAAGCGATAACGAAGCTGCCGAAGATAAAGATCTGGAAGCAAAAGTAAAATTGCTGCTTCATGGTTTTGAAGAAGCCATCAACGACGATTTTGGTACGGCCCGTGTATTGGCCAAAATGTTTGAACTGGTGCCGGTTATCAATTCTATGCACGATAAAACCATTGCTACTACAGCCATAGGCAGCACTACACTTTCGCTTTTGCAAAAGAAAATGAAAGACTATGTAGAAATCATTTTTGGATTGAAAGGCATAATCGAAGCGGACAATGAAAAACTAAGCGGTGTAATGAACCTGTTGATTGAAATAAGAAAAGAAGCCAAGAACAAAAAAGATTTTGCTACCAGCGATAAAATAAGAAACGAACTGACTAAGATGGGCATTGTACTGAAAGATGAAAAAGGCGGCGGTATGAGCTGGGGCGTGGAGGGAGTGTGATTTTAAAAATCAAAGACAAACCTTATTAATCTTTTTAATTTTCTACATTAGATAACCATGCACTACATCTCCCACCTTTCCAAAGATGTTGTTTTAAAAAAACTGATTGATGAACAGGAAAAATTTGAACTGGAGATTCAAAAAAATCTTTGCATCTATCTCTGTCTCTCCATTATGAGTCAGCAGCTAAGTACCAAAGTGGCCGAAGTGTTTAAAAAAAGATTCCTGACATTATATAAAGGAAAACCTACGCCTCAAAAAATTTTAGACACAGCTTTTGACACATTAAGAGCCATTGGCCTTAGCAATGCAAAAGCAAACTATATTCAAAACGTAGCCCGCTTTGAACTGGAGCAGGGAATGTCTTTTTCCAAACTAAGCAAGATGAGTGATGAAGAAGTTATCAGCTATCTTACTCAAATAAAAGGAGTGGGCCGCTGGACGGTGGAGATGCTGCTCATGTTTGCCCTGGGCCGCGAAGATCTTTTTGCAATGGACGATCTGGGCTTGCAACAGGCCGTTATCGGGCTTTATGGTTTAAAACACCGGAAGAAAAAAACAATGCAAGCCGCTATCAAAAAAATTTCGGAGCAATGGGCACCCTACCGCACTTATGCCTGTCTGCATCTATGGCATTGGAAAGACAATACTCCCTGACCAATTCAAAAAAAAACTAACTTGCCCAAAAACTTGTACAATGAAAAAAACGATTTGGGCAGTACTTGCATTCACACTTTTATCTTTCAGCATTCCAAATAGCGGCAAAAAATGGTATTCGCTTTTTGATGGTCAATCGCTGAGCGGATGGAAGGTGGGCGATAATGCAGCCAGCTTTAAAGTTGAAAACGGAGCCATAGTGGTAAATGGTGAAGTGGCGCATCTTTACTACGATGGGTCTGTAATGAATCATCAGTTTAAAAACTTTGAATTCAGTGCCGATGTAATGACAACGCCGGGTTCTAATTCTGGAATTTATTTTCATACGCAATACCAGCAGGGCGACTGGCCGCAAAAAGGATACGAAGTACAGGTAAACAACAGCCATACCGACTGGCGCCGCACCGGCAGCCTGTGGGCCATACAAGATGTAAAGGAATCCTATGTAAAAGATAACGAATGGTTCAATATGCGGATAAAAGTAGTGGGCAAGCAGGTTACCGTATATATCAACAATCAGTTGGTAGTGGGCTATACCGAGCCGCAAAATCCGCTGCGTGAAAAAGGAATGGAGCAACGCATCATTTCTTCAGGCACATTTGCCCTTCAGGGGCATGACCCTAAGAGCAAGGTTTATTACAAAAACCTAAAAGTAAGATCGCTTTAAGAAATAGATTTTTCCCAAGCACCGCAATCGTTTTCAAAATCTCTTTAAAAAGGAACCCCAACTTGTTTTAAATTCGCAACCTACACTTTCAACTTTACACAATGAGCAGAAAACAGGAAGTACTTCAGGATGTCGTTATCAAATTTGCCGGCGACAGTGGCGATGGTATGCAATTAACCGGAAGCCAGTTTACCAATAACACCGCAATGATGGGAATTGATTTAGCGACTTTCCCCGATTTTCCGGCAGAGATAAGAGCACCGCAGGGAACCCTGCCCGGCGTGAGCGGCTTTCAACTTCGTTTTTCAAGCGATAATATTTTTACACCTGGTGATATGGTGGATGTGCTGGTAGCTATGAATGCAGCCGCACTAAAAGTAAATCTTACTTCTTTGAAAAAAGGCGGAAAGATAATTGCCAATACCGATGGTTTTGATTCAAAAAATCTTCGACTGGCCAATTATCCCGAAGGGGAAAATCCGCTGGAGAATGGCAGTCTTGAAAATTATGTGGTCATTAAAATGGATGTAACTAAAATGACCCGCGAATCATTGAAAGATGTAACCCTGGGCATGAAAGAAAAAGACAGGGCAAAAAATATGTTTGTACTCGGGTTTCTGTACTGGATGTACAACCGCGATATGGACAATACTATTAATTTCCTGAAAGAAAAATTTGGAAAGAAACCCGATATTTTAGACAGCAATATTAAAGTACTGCAGGCGGGTTACAATTTTGGCGATACTACCGAAACCTTTACTACAACTTATACAGTAGAAAAAGCAAAAATGGAGCCGGGTATTTATCGATCCATCATGGGCAATCAGGCGGTGGCAATGGGCTTGATAGCGGCTGCACAAAAAAGCGGATTGCAATTATTCCTCGGTTCTTATCCCATCACTCCGGCATCAGATATTTTGCATGATTTGTCGAAGTATAAAAATTTTGGCGTAAAAACTTTTCAAGCCGAAGATGAAATTGCTGCCATCTCTTCGGCAATAGGTGCCAGTTATGGTGGTGCATTGGGTGTTACTACTTCAAGTGGTCCGGGTATTGCGCTTAAAGGCGAGGCAATAGGTCTGGCAGTGATGTTGGAAATTCCATTAATTGTTATCAATATTCAACGAGGTGGCCCGTCAACCGGATTGCCTACTAAAACCGAGCAAAGTGATTTGATGCAGGCTTATTATGGCCGCAATGGCGAATGTCCAATGCCAATCGTATCTGCATCAACACCTGCCGATGCTTTTGATGCTGTTTATGAAGCAGTAAGAATTTCTTTACAACACATGATACCTGTCATGTTTCTCAGCGATGGTTATATAGCAAATGGCGCCGAGCCCTGGAAATTTCCACAAAGCAAAGACCTGGCCGAAATAAAAGTTTCATTTAAGAAATCAATAGACGAAGGCGACGATATATACAAGCCCTACAAGCGTGATGAAAAACTGACAAGACCATGGGCCATTCCCGGTACACCGGGGCTAGAACATCGCATTGGCGGATTGGAAAAACAAGATATCACCGGAAATGTAAACTACGAACCTGCTAACCATCAACACATGGTAAAGCTAAGACAGGAGAAAGTAGATAAGATAGCTGATTATATTCCAGAGCAAAAATTGGATAGCGGAGCAGAGAAAGGAAAAATTCTGGTATTAGGCTGGGGCTCTACTTATGGTGCTATCAAATCAGCAGTAGCAGAAATGCAGGCAAGAGGATATGCCATCAGCCATGCACATTTAAGATACATTCGTCCTTTCCCTAAAAACCTGGGATCGATTCTTAAGAATTTTGAAACCGTATTGATACCCGAAATCAATAACGGGCAGCTCATCAAAATCATTCGTGACGCCTATTTTATTGATGCCAAAGGTTACAATAAAATAATGGGAGTACCCATTACTAAAACAGAACTGGTGTTGAAGCTGGAAGAAATGATGGGTGGAATGAATTAACAGGAGGATCTGGCATTTGAAATTTCTTCAGGTCGATTTTCTCCTGCAGACAAACCAGTTTCATTTTGTGAAACTGGTTTATTATTTATTAAAACGGCAGATCGGAATAAGTTTCCTGAACGGTGAGTGCTGGTAAAACAAATATAACAGCAAATGCAAGAATAGAAACAATAAGACCCCACATAAAAATATTATAAGCTATACGCAGGTAGCGATATTTTTTTGCAAGCACCAACCCCAAAAAATAATTATCTTTTACAACGCTGCTGTATAAATAGTCACGGTCGCCCAGCATTTCTTCCATAGCCCAGGAATAATCCTGTAAACCCATACCGTGAAAATTTCCAAAAAAGAGCAGGTTGGTTTTTTTGTTCTTAATGTCTTCTTGTGTAAAAGTACCGTGGCTCACATTGGGTCTTGTAGCCAAAATGGCAAACACAATTGCTGCAACGCAAACAGACACCATTATAATAACCGGAAACAACAGATTGGGTGTTTTCTCAACCTGTACAAACATGGTAGAAAGAATGATACTTAGAATAATTGAATTTACAGAAATAAGAATGTTAGCCTTTGAGTCCGCCATGCCACTCAGGTTATTTTGATTCTGAGCCATAATGCGAAAAACGGTACTAATACCTCTTTCTGCTTCTTTTGCTTTCTTTGCTTTTTCGGCAGCCAGTATGGCCTGCGGGTCTTTCTCTTTATTCTTATCTTTTGCTTTTTCCTTTTCTTTATCCTTGTCCTTTCCTTTTTCTTTTTTCTCTACCGCTTCAGGGTTTTCATCTTCTTCTCTTTCCATCAATGCAACAAGGTGTTTTTGTTTTTCGGGCTCCAAATTTGTTTTGGCAAAATCAGTAAAATATTCATGACGTTGTAAAAAACGCACATTAATTTTTCTCCATGCTTTTTTGGAAAGGTCATTATCACCAAAATCAATTAACTCTCGGCGAAGCAGTTTACTTTTTTCTTCAAATGCACCTGTACCCAGATGAAATAAATCTGCATCGCAAATTATTTGCTCCATCAGATTTTCGGGACTTTGTGGCAACCTTGTGGCATTAATGCATCCTATTACCTTGTTTTTAATGATTTCTGAAATAGAATGGCTGCTTACAAATTGAGTTGCTATTACAATGCTTCTGTCTTCATGTCCTGCAGATTCGCCTCCGGTGTATCCTGTATCATGAAACCAGGCGGCTAAGATTAAAGAAAATTGATCTTCTTCATTTAGTTTATAGAAGTCGGCCATCGTTTGGCAGGCAGCTACTACTTCTTGAGTATGGGAGAGAGTATGAAACTTAATATTTTTGCTGAGTTTGTTTGATAACAGGCTCGAAACCTGCGTTTGTGCTTCCTGAATAAGGTTAAGGCTTTTGTCCATGATGAGATAAAGATAACTATTGCTATATTTAAAAAAAATATCCCGAATGAAGATTCTTAGATTTCCGGCATTAATACTGCTGCTGGTTGCTGGCATTATGGCAGCCTGCAAGCAACGAGTTAGGGTATTAAAATCTCCGCCCAACTACAGTTTTGCCTTTGGCTCAAAGGATAAGCTGGATAGCAGACTGCAGCATATTTCTGGTATAACCTGGGATAATCATGATAATCTTTTTTACGCCGTCAACACCGGCTCTGATTCTATTTATGCTTTAGATAGAATTTCCCGCTCTATCAGCGATGTCTATCCGCTTGGTGCAGAAGGTGATTATGAAGATGTTGCACTTTTTGATAGTGCTATTTATATTTTAAGAAAAGACGGAACAATTACAAAATTTACTAAAGACAGCAGCACAGGAAAAGCCACTATACAAAAAGTGGGAGAAATGAACATTCCCGGTCCAAACGAATTTGAAAGCTTGTATGCAGATACAACTCAAAAAGCATTGATTTTGATTTGCAAAAACTGTGCTGCCGATGATGAAAAATCAATAAGTGCCTATGCATTCTATCCCGACTCTATAGGATTTACCAATAAACCAATTTATCAAATAGATGCTGGGAAAGTTGAAAGTCTTTCACCATTTAAAACGGGAAAATTTCAACCATCAGCTGCTGCAATCAATCCTATAACTAAGAAGTTGTTCATTTTATCGGAAGAAAGCAAACAGTTGGTAATCGCAGATTTAAATGGAGTTGTCAACTCGGTTTTTAAACTATCGCCCAAACTATTTAGTGGCCCCAAAGGCATTGCTTTTCATAAAACAGGTGAAATGTATATTACCAATGAGGCCGATAAGGGCAAAGCCAGTTTTGTAAAATTTGCTTTTAAAGACCCTGCTGAAGCTGCTCGTAGAAGTGCCGCCTCTGTTCCGTATAATTTTTCAATTCCCGATGAAAAAATAGAACTGGGAACCCATCTGCATGAAATTTCGGGAATGGCGTGGATACCCTCTCAAGAAATGATACTGGCAGAAAATGATGAAAAGGGAGATGTGTTTACTGTTGACTTTAAAAACCGAAATGATAATGTACGTAAGATAAAATTTGGCGGCAAAGGCGACTATGAAGATATTGTATATAAAGACTCCGCTACTATTTATATGTTGATCAGTACGGGTTCGGTTGTTAAAGTAAATCTGGAAAATGGGGAAGTAGCAGGTGTACCAGAAACCTATGAATTACCTGCAGACAAAAAAAATGAATTTGAAACCATGTATCTGGATGAAGAAAGAAATTCTCTGATGTTGTTGTGTAAAGAATGTGCTGGAGAAAAAAAGACCGAAGTAAGAAAGGCTTATAGGTTTGATCTGGCTTCAAACACTTTTGATGAACAACCGGCTTATGTTTTGCAAGTAAATGCTATCAAAGAAATATTAAATGATGCAAATGCGGAGTTTAAACCTTCTGCAGCGGCAATCAACCCGGTAGATGATAAGTTGTATATTGTAGCCTCTGTTGGAAAATTGTTGGTAGTAGCAAATAAATTAACAGGCAAACCGGAACATGTTGTTAGACTGGATTCCAAACTATACAACCAACCCGAAGGCATGACTATAACTCCCGAAGGAGATATTTATATTTCTAATGAAGGAGGAACAGGTGTTGCAACCATTTTTAGATTTGTACGACAGAAAAAATAGATTTATTTTCTGTTCATTATTTTTTCTGAAATGATGATGCAGCAGCTGAGCCAGCATAACCCAAGTGAATAGCCAGCCAATACATCTGTTGTAAAATGAACCCTCAGGTAAAGGCGACTATAGCCAATCAACAAAACGAGTATGGTAATAAGTAGTATTGCTGATATCTTCAGCAATTTGTTTTTCAAAAATTTTATACTTAACAAGATTAATAATCCATAAAACAACAAGCTCATCATTGCATGACCGCTGGGGAAAGCATTGTTGGTTATTCCTTCTACCAATGAAGCAGGTGGCCGGCTACGACCAAATGCTTTTTTCAATAAACTCATTAATCCTACTCCGGTAAGAGAAGTGAGCAAAGTGCAAACAGCCCATTTTTTTTGTTTATAAAAAAACAAAACAATTATCAAACAAACATTAGCTGGAATCAAAAACTGATGATTTCCCAAAAAAGTAATGCCCCGCATAAATTGAGTAGTCTTGTCATTTACAGATGTGCTGATTGCTTGCATCACCAAACCATCAACCTGTGTGTATTGAACAATAAATACCAACAACGCAATGACAGAAAATACAAACAGGGCAGCAAAAAAAAGGCGTTGAAAAAATGAAGTATTGACAAAATCTGCTGTGGATTTCATAAACAGAAAATCTTAAAGTAGATCAATATTAATAAAGCAAATTGAACTTAGTGCCAATTGAAAAATTAAGCGAACGTTCCTTGTTAGAAAAACCCGCAGTGCCGGTAAGTAATAAACGATTGAAAGGCATAAAGTAAAACCCAAAGCCATAAGCATCGTGCCAGTTTTTTACATTTTCTGATTTTACCCATACTCTACCTATATCATAAAATGTGGTGAGACCAAATGGTCCTGGAAGAATGTAAGAGTTAATATCAAATAATTTAATTCTTAATTCAATACCTGCATATACAACAGAGCTTCCTGCAAACCTGTTTTTTCTAAAACCCATTAAACCATTTTCGGCTCCCAGTGTTAACGCCTGGAAATACTCATATTTTTTATTGAACAGATGTGCTGCGCCAAATTTTAATACTGTTATTATTTTCGCCGGATCCCGAACACTGGCATGGATGGTCATATCAGAACTCAACTTTGTAACGTTATTGCTGTTTCCTTTAATATCAAATAATGCCGATAATTCATTTTTCCAGCTTATTCCCCGAGATGGGAAAAGTTCATTGTTTTGATTATTAAAACTGAACCCAACTTTTCCGCCGATATAGGATTTTTTAGAGAATACGGAAGCAGAATCAAAACCGCTCTGATGAAAATTTCCAAGAATATTCTGACTATTGTCTTTAAACCGGCTGTTGTAATAATAAAACTGTGGCCCACCATATACTTGCAGTCTTTCAAAATATCTTTTTCTTAACAAAGCTGAAATCTGAAACTCCTGGTATTTTATTTTATAATAATCAAGCAAGCGTTGTTGTCCGTTAGTTTGTGAATTATTGCCAAGCCCAAAAAAATTGCGAAGCATAGGTGTGGCAAACCGAATATTTGAAAGCAAATCAATATTTCTGGTTATGTGGTTAAACTCACCTTTATAATCAAGTTGTAATGCTTTTTTAAATGAGAACAGGATATTTAAACGCTGATCGGTTGCGTAGGGCAAATTCCTAAAACCGGAAGTGCGTTTCCAATAACCCATGCCAGCTAAAAATCCATCATCATAATTATAACCTAATCGTAAAGCCGGAAAACTTTTATTGTTGTACTGATAGCCCAGAATACTTCTGGAGTCTGCTGGCGAATATGTTGTAAAGCGGTTTTTGCTATGGCTATTATTTTTTATTAGATTCAAATCTCCCCGGCTATCATATAACAAGGATTCTACACTTCCTTTTAAATCAAATGTGTCGTTGCCTTTTCCTCCAATGATTCTTATTTTAATAACAGATTTAGCATTGTCTTCAACTTCAAAAATATCGTCATCATTTAATCCAAATAACCGAATTTCTTTTGTTACTGATGGGTAAAAAATCCTGCTATACATAATAAAACTGGTATCACCACCTTTGCGTGCATATACTCTTACCTGCAATCCCTGCCCATAATTGCTGACTTTAAAATATTCTTTCAGATTGCTGCCAATAATGTTAACTTTTCTTGAGATGAAATTGTAATAGGTAATCGCTTTTTTCTGTAATACATTTCTACGACTGATAAGTTTGTTGATGATGTTTTCGCCCGTTAAAGAAAAAATTTCGGGGGGTAAATTTTTTACGGAAGCACGGATAACAGAGTCATTTAGTTTTGATGTAAAGTCAGCAATGGTAGTCCTCCAGTTTTCCGCATTTAAGGAAGTAAGAAATACCCTGTCAAAATCTTTTGCTGCATAGCCCAGCCAGTCAATATCAGGAATATTTTTTCTAAACCCTTTAAAGAAAGGGAGCACCCTACTGCCAACAAGCTTCATAGATAAGCCGTTTGAATAAAAGAAAGCCTGATCTCTGTCTTTAGGTATCGGATAATAAATTTTTCCAACTCCTGTATCGCCAACCTGCCACTCCCACTGCCCCATATGCCTGTCAAAGTCTCCTATCAACATATCCAGCAAGCGGGCTTTTAAAACATCAGGTTCATATGGCCGGTGATTGTTCTTTTTCAGCATCTCTGTAAAAAGCTCAGTTGAACTTTTTGTTTTCTTATCATCAATTTTTGTAAACCGGTCTTCCAATAAGGCCACATTGTTGGCAAAGTCACCTCTGTATTCTTTAAAGTCCGGATCATCTGGAACAAAAAATAACTCAGGTTCAGCTGCTCTAATGTCAATTGCTTTTGCAAGCCCCGGTACTATTAATGCACCATAAGGAAAAGAAGCAGAATTCAATTCGCTTGTAAGATCTTTAGTTACCATTTCTGTATATGGTCCAGGGATTCTCAAAACAGGATTTTTCTTCAAATTTCGCAATGCCCAGTCTTTTCCATTTTTATCTTTTAACCGAAGCGATCTTGTATGCTTACCACCACCGATGCCTGTAATTGTTAATCCGCCTTTTACATTTTCAATATCAAACACTTTCATATTAACCGGCTGCGACCATTCACGACGATAATTCTGCCCCATGAAAAATTTCTTTAATCCGGCTACCGGTTGATATTCGTTGCTGGCAGCTACAGCAGTATCTCCTGCTTTGATAATTCTTGCTAATACCTGAGGATTAATTTCAGCAGAATCAGGAGGAAGTGAAAAATTAAGCACATGTCCTTCGTATCTTTTACGAACCGAATCGGTAACGGAATAAAAAGTAAGGGTTACGTTTTTATTTGTTGAAATTTCCAATACGCCAAATCCGGTGGCTCTGGTGGTAAATTCACTTCTTTTATTGGGACTTACTCTGTTGGTTTTGCAGCCACCACCACTGATGATATAATTGTAGCCATCATCTTTGATAAACTCCAAATTATGCTCGTGTCCAGATAGAAAAATAACATTGGGTGATGAGCGACGTACCACATCGGTTATTTCATTAATCATATCAGTATAAACCGGATGTCGAGTATCTTGTGGCGTACCAAAAACACTGCGGGCAATTGGATAGATAGATCCTAAAACAGGTAGGGGGAGAAACAAATTTGGTTTTAAATCAGTAAAGGGGAAAATATGTTGTTTTAAAGTAAAATATCCGCCATGCGGGCCATAGCTTTTAAAAGGATGATGACATGCTAGCAGAACTAATTTTTTGGAATTGCGAACTATTAGGTCTTTGATTTGTGTCACCAGTTCATCTTTTGTCTTGCAGGGACAGTCAGACTCAATTTCTGGTTTATCATAAGGATGTAACCACCATTGACTGTCAAAAAGAATTAATACGGTATTATCATCAATCTTTACTTCAACAGGGCCAGGGCATCCTTCCTCCGGAAAATATTTTACATTCGGTTTTTCCAATAAGTCAACATAGAGTTGTTGCCTGATAATAGCATCAAACCCATTTTGACTTCCATTTTCCCAGTCGTGATTGCCCGGTATCATATACACTTTTGCAGGTGTGTTATCCGCTACCGAAACTTGCGAATCCAGCACAGCCCTTGCCTGCTCGTAGTTGCTGGCTTGCACATCGGGCAATCCGTTTTTGTATAAATTATCTCCCAAAAATAATATTGTAGTCTTTGTATCAAGAGGAATTAATGTTCTTACTGCATCTACAACGGGGTGGCGTCCATCTGTAAGTTGTCCTGCATCGCCAATAAGCACAATTCGTTGTGCCAGAGTGTCCTTTTGTGCAAAAAGGGTAAATACCTTCAGCAGAAAAATAGTGGATAGAAAAATGTTTTTATAAATCCTCACCCGATTAATTAATCCTCGTTTTAGAATAAAGTTTGCGAATTATGCTTTTTGACTAATTTCCGATTCGCTTTACCACATGAAACCGAAAAGCCAACCCATAAAAGTATCCAAATTACAGAAAAACTTAATCCAATAAAAAGGAAGGGGTAAAAATCTTGGAATGTTCATTGGTTAAAGAAATTTCTCTGGTTTTTGATAACTTGTGGTAGAAATTGTACCTTTTCGAAACATTTTACATTAACCAAAACCTGCAATTATGAAAATGCGATTTATTTTTTTATTCATTACAGTGTTATCTGTAGTAGAATTGAATGCTCAAATTAAAGGCGATTCGGCCACTGCTCCTGGTGGTCATTTTATTGCAAACGGGTCCCGAAAATTCTGGATGGGTACTAATTATAGAAGCGAATGGAACAAGCCCATCACCGTTCCAGTTATAAACTTATCTAACGAACATGGTGGTCTTACTCCCGTAAAAAGAGGAGGGGGCAAGCAAACCAAATCTTTAAGATTGGAAGATCCACAGGGAAGACAATATACACTTCGCTCAATTGCAAAATTTATTACTAGCAAAACATTGCCTGGCGATTTACAAAGCGATGCAGCAGCAGATCTGGTTTCAGATGGAGTGTCCGCCTCTTATCCTTATGCAGCGTTATCAATGACAGGGCTATCAGAAGCAGCAGGAGTACCACATGGCAATCCAAAATTAGTTTATATAGGAGATGATCCAAAGCTGGGTGAATTCAAAAATGACTTTGCCAATATGTTAGTCATATATGAAGAACGACAACCCGACTCCGTTAGCAAAGTGTGGGATACAGATGAAGTGGCTGAAAAATTAGAAAAAGATAACGATAATGATGTAGACCAACTGGCATTGTTGCGGGTACGTATTTTAGATATGTTTGTAATGGATCTCGACCGGCATGAGGGTCAATGGAGCTGGGGTGCTTATGACAATGGAAAAGGAAAAACATTTTACCCTATTGCAAAAGACAGAGATCAGGCGTTTTATATTAATCAGGGATTGCTTCCGGGTTTTGTAAAAGGCCGTGCATTAGTACCACAGTTAGAAGGATTCAAACCAAAAGCGAAAAGTATTGAGCGTTTCAACTTTGCAGCACGCAATCTTGACCGTTTCTTTTTAAACCAACTGACAGAACAAGAGTGGAAACAAGAAGCGGAAAGAATGGTAGCAGTAATGACTGATGATGTTATTGACAGAGCATTAGCTGTTCAGCCTAAAGAAATAAAAGATATTTCGGCTGCAAAAATTGCACAGACTTTAAAAGAAAGACGTAAGTATCTCGTAGCAGAAGTGATGCAGTATTATCATTTTTTAGCCAACACCGTTAATATTACCGGCAGCGATAAAAAAGAGCTTTATAATATTACCCGAGGTGATGATGGATCCATGCTGGTACAAGTGTATAAAATAACTAAAGAAGGAAATCAAAGCACCAAAATGTACGAAAGAAGATTTGATCCTTTTTACACCAAAGAACTTCGAATTTATGGACTTGATGGTGATGATAAATTTGTTGTGAATGGCGAAAATGACAAAATAAAATTACGCTTGATTGGTGGCGATGGACAAGACGCATTTGACAATCTTTCAAAAGGTAGGCCTGAGGTTTTGGTATATGATAGGGCTGATGGAAATAATACACTCACGGGTGGCTTTAAAAACAAAATGGCAAACGACACCTTTGTAAATAAGTTTGAAAGAATATATTATAAATATCCTTATCAATCAGTCTTTATCACCGGCGGCTTCAATCCTGATGATGGTGTTTTTCTTGGGCCTACTTTCAAATATATTCGCCACGGCTTTAGAAAAGACCCATACAAATCTCTCAATCAGTTTAAATTTAAATATGCTTTTTCAACCGGAGCATTTCAGGCAAATTATCTTAGCGAGTTTATCTCCGTATTTGGCAGAAGAACAGACCTTGTAGCCAATATTGATTACAGAGGTCCGAATAACACCAATAACTTTTTTGGATATGGCATGAGTTCTATTTATGATAAAACCAAAACAGGAAAATATAAATATTACAGAATACGATACGATCTGGGTGATATTGCATTGCAAATTCGCCACCGCTTTTCAGATAAAGTAATGTTGTATGTGGGCCCCGATTTTCAGTTTTATTCTTATGATTCTACTGACAAATACAATAAGATTAGAAATGTAGAAATAGATCCGTTGAGCGGGCTCAATCAGGGAAGATTTGACAAGCGCCAGTCTTATTTAGGAGGAAAGCTATTGTTGACGGTTGATACTCGTAATCATAAAGTATTACCCGGCAAAGGAATCAGTTGGAACACGGCATTCAACATCATGTCGGGCATGGGAAACAACAGTTACAAAAATGTATCGCAACTGAATTCAGATTTATCATTTTATGTGAGCCTTGCCAAAGACTGGCTGATATGGGCTAACAGAATAGGAGCCGGCGTTACAATGGCAAAATCTGCACCCGGCCTTACCAATAATTTTGAATTTTTTCAAGCACAGTTTTTGGGAAGCAATGAAGACCTGCGTGGTTTTCGTCGTGAAAGATTTGCAGGCAGTTCTAAGTTCTTCAATCAATCGGAACTTCGTTTAAAACTGGCTAACCTGAAAACTTATTTATTCCCGGCATCTATTGGCCTCTTTGCATTTGTAGATGCGGGCAGAGTTTGGCAAAAAGGAATAACCGGCACCAATAAGATGGCCGTTGGTTATGGAGGAGGTATTTGGTTTTCGCCACTCAAAAGATTTGTGCTGACGCTTAGCTATGCTATGTCTGATGAAGATAAATTGCCGCTGTTTGGTTTTGGCTGGAAGTTTTAGAAAAATTTTATACCTTTTCGCTGTTGTTTTTTAAACACTGTTTTTTGAATACCTCTTTTGTATTGTATTTTTGGCAAATGCAAAAGAAGGGTATTCTTTTAATTTTATCGTATGCCATAATAGTTTCAATTATTTCTTGTTGGAGACAGAAAAACTTTTCGGAAAAATCCAATGAATTTTTTGAGGACATCCCATCAAATATTAGAGACAGCATCTATTTATTTGAAGGTAATCAGCTTACAAAAGAAAAAGTAAAACTAGGTCAATATCTTTTTTATGATCGCCGGCTTTCCATCAATAATACAAAAGCTTGTGCTACATGTCATGCTCAGGAATTTTCATTTACTGATAATTATAAACGGAGTATTGGCGCTCTTGGCGACCTTCATCGCAGAAATTCCAAACCGCTTATAAATCTTGTGTTTGATAAATATCTTACTTCAGCAGACTCTACCATACATTTTCCGGAACAACAGATAAATCACCCAATGTTTAATATTCTCCCAATTGAAATGGGATGGAAGGGAAGCGAAAAAACTATTTTAGAGAAAATTAAACATGTAGAGTTGTATCAAAAGCTTTTTAAAGAATCATATCCTGGAGTAAAAGAACCCTTTACGGTCAACAATATTCAACGAGCAATTTCAAGTTTTATAAAGTCTATAATTTCGCTTTCTTCTCCTTACGATAAGTTTTTGAATAAAAAAGAGACTTTGGATGAAAGTCAAATACGTGGGAAAATTTTATTTTTTTCAAACCAACTTGCGTGTGCAACCTGTCATGGGGGAATAAATTTTAATAAGGCATCGGGAGAAATGCAATATTTCAATACAGGATTGTATTATACAACGGATGAGTATCATTATCCTGAAGGTGATAAAGGTTTATATGAACTAACAAAGAATCCGGATGATGTGGGTAAGTTTAAAGTACCAACCCTTCGCAATTTGGCATACACGGCTCCCTATTATCACGATGGAAGTGCCGCCACACTTGAAGATGTTTTAAAAGTGTATGAAAACGGAGGAAGGGTAATTCATCAAGGTATTAATAATGGCGATGGAAGACATCATCCTAATAAAAGCAAAATAATTAACGGATTCAAGTTAAATTCGCAACAAAGAATTGATTTAATTAATTTTTTACTTTCATTGACTGATTCATCAGTTATATCAAATCCCGCATATTCAAATCCTTTTCTTCAAGATGAAACACACTAAAATACCGCACCTTTTTATACTTCTGTTTCTTGCCACTGCCATCTTTAATTCTTGTGGTCAAAACACCCACCAAAAAATTAACGATTCTGAATTTGATGATAAAGACGCCGCAAATGCAAAGTTGCTTTCTGCTGATAGTTTAGAGCAATATCCTTTTTTAAAGGACAGATACAATAAAATTAATGAAGCATTACAGATGCCAAGACCTGTACTTCTTTGCTCCGATAGCTTGAATGAACAACAGAAAATGGCCCAAATTATAGCACTAAACGACACGTTGTTTACCCAATTTTTGTTTGATCCCTTTTCAAAACAACCATATAGAAATGAAATATTTGGTGTGTATCCTGCACGACAAAGTGATATGAGCAGTGTAAAAGAGAACTACAATCTACCATCCGTTTTTCGTATAGAAATGTATAATTATGCATTGAATAATACTTCTATTGCTTTAGTAGATATACAGCAGAAAAAAGTATTGAATCGTTATTTCCTTTCACAAACACAGCCCGATATTTCAAATTACTTACGCAATTTGGCTGTAAAAATAGCTGTAGAGTCGCCAGAAGTGCAAAACGCAATGGGCATAAAACCAAATGAAGCGGCTGCATTAATGGCCAGTACACTTACTTCTCTCAATCGAAGCAAATGCGAAAGAAGTTGACACCTTTGCATAGCACCCACTTTTGTAAAAGGCGAAAAAGCCCTGTGGGCAATTGTAGATCTTACAGATATGCGATTGATTGGCATTCGCTGGACACAGGTAGGGCCTTCAGGCACTGCTCTTCCCCTTATAACGGAACGACGACTGCAAGACGACAAAATAACTGCCTGTTATTGTGAAGTAGAACAACCACTGACAAAAAATGGCTGGAAAATGAACTATATGCTTACCAGTAGTGATGGTTTGAGAATAAGTAATGTAACTTTTAATAATAAACAAATACTTACCAGTGCTAAATTAGTTGACTGGCACGTTAGTTATAGTGGCACAGATGGCTTCGGCTATAGTGATGCAGTAGGCTGTCCATATTTTAGCCAGGCTGCCGTGGTAGCCTGGGAAATTCCCAAGGTAATGGAACTAAAAGATGATGCTGGAAAAAAAATTGGATTTGTTTTAGAGCAAACTTTTCGAAAGCGAAGGCTGGCCCACACCATGTAATTATAACTATCGACAACGCTATGAGTTTTATGATGATGGAAGTTTCAGGGTTGCTTGTGCCAGTATAGGAAGGGGCTGCGGCAATACAGGAACTTATCGACCTGTTTTTCGAATAGCATTTTCTGACGGTCAAAATAATTTTTATCAATACGAAAATAAAAATTGGACACAGTGGCTAATAGAAAAATGGAATCTTCAAAGTGAAGTTTCTTCATTTACTCCTGAAGGATATTTATATAAAATTGAAGGGGCTTCGGGTGGCTATTTTATAGAGCCGGGTCGTGGGCAGTTTGGTGATGGTGGTCGTGGCGACTTCTCTTATGTCTATGTTACCAAAAACATTCCTGGCAGAGAAGAAGGAGAAAATGACTTGCCAACGATAGGCCCTTGCTGCAACACAGACTACCATCAAGGTCCAGAAAAATTTATAGAGCCCAATTCTGATAACATTGAGAATAGTTCACTAGTAGTATGGTATGTGGCACAAATGCGCAATGATGATACAAAAGGAAGAGAATACTGCTGGGCAGAAAATGAATTGAAAAACGGTGTATGGAATACAAAAGTATATCCCTGTTTTGCCGGGCCAAAATTTATTCCGGTAAAATGAAATTAAAAATCAATGAAAAAAATATTTTATTTCTGTTTATCTATTTCTCTTTCCTTTTTTTTTATTTCATGTAAAGATGAAGAGGTAGAGTTTTCTGCAAACAACTGTAAAGGCAATCCACAATTTATAAGAACAGAAGGATTTGATCCCAAACGATCATTTTTTAGTACATCTGAAGCTAGAACAATGGGCATGGTGCTTATGGAAAGCGAACAACCAGGAAACCCGAAAGCAAGAATAACAAAATCAATTCAACGGCCATCTTGGAAAAAAGCTGGCTGGCTGGCACCCATTTTATTAGATGAAGAAGGGAATATTTATACATCTCCTGCTCCGTTTATTAATATTTGGGACAATCCCATAGAAAATAACAACACCATTTACAAAGTAGATACACGTAGTGGAGATATGGATGTTTTTCTAAAATTACCTTTTGCTGACTCCGTTAATATTGATAATCCATTTGGTATTATCAGTATGGCCTATTTGTGCCAGACGGGTACGCTATACGTATCTACTGTAGCTGGCTCGAGGCGAAACGAAGAAAACGGACATATATATGCAATAAATCTAAAGACCAAGAAAATTATTGACAATATAAAAAATACAGATGCCATGGGCATGGGTATTACTTTTATTAAAGGCAAACGTGAACTATATTTTGGAACCGGCAGGTCAAGCGATGTTTATAGCGTCACCCTTTCTTCTTCCGGAAAATTTTCAGGTAAGCCACTTCTTGCTTTTACATTAGCAAACCTTGGGCAAAGGGGTGATGATAAGGTGAGAAAAATAAGAACCGATCGTTTTGGTAATTTACTAGTGCATGGAATGGAGTTTAATTTCAACTTGATTGCCCCCAGAGAAAAACAAGAGACTATCTATTATTTTAAATATAGTGAAGAAGAAAAAAAATGGATTTATTCTAAGTAAATCTACGCTTGAATCATTGTTTCTAAAAAGTGGAATCACTTAATATTTTCAAATTGTCTTGTTATTATTACTTGATATTTTTCTATTTAAATATTTTTGAAATCTAATAAGAACATATCTTCTTAAAATCCAAATAATCTTATACCTGTTTCTTGAAAAACCAAACAAAATCTAATATGAAACCTCCCTCTTTACTATTACAGACTTATTCATCTATTTAACTTTTGAATAAACTTTTTGTAAAAGTACTTTTTACAAAAAATCATTTTTTAACACACCTAAAACAATTAAAATGAAAAAAATATTACAAACTTGTTATGTACTTATATTGGCTATGCTTGCTTTTTCCGCAAGTGGACAATCGCTATCGGGCATTGTTTTTAGAGATTATAATGGCAATGGTCAAAAAAACAACATCTCTTCATTTAATGAGCCATACGTAAGTGGCATAACCGTTAAGGCTTTTAATGCAGCCAACATGCAAGTGGGCCCTACAAAAACTACAGATGCCAGCGGTGCCTATAGTTTTACCACAGGCGAAATTCCTAATGGAACACCGGTAAGGATAGAATTTAGCGGCCTTGGGACAAATGATTATCCAAGTGCCAATGGTACTCAAAATGGAACCAATATCCAGTTTGTAACAACTGGTGCAGGTGTTACTGCTAATTTTGCTATTAATGCCAATGATGATTACTGGAATAATAACACAAACCCTTCACCCAGTTTTTTAGTAATTGCAGTCAGGAGAGGATATGCTGTTGGTGGCTTTCAGGCTACAGAGGGTACCGTTTTACAAGCTAATACTACTTTAACCGGTCCTTACAACCCGGCAAACAGTGCTACTCCACCAACAGGTACTATAACTACTGTTGCCACTCAAGAGCAAACAGGCTCTCTTTTTGGTCTGGCACTCCAAAAAAAGCAACAACGATATTTTGCCGCTGCCATATTAAAAAGAGCAGTAGAAGTAGGACCCCAGGGTTTGGGAGGTATTTATGTGTTTGAAAAATCAGGTGTTAATTTTAGTCTTACAGGAAGTTTTACATTACAAGGTGTTACACCTGCTAACGGGGGAGGTGTTTTAGATTTTGGCACTGTTACCCGAAATAAAATAACACCCTCCAATAATAATTATCTTGCCAACAATGGTAACTGGCCTGGTGAATCAAGGGATATAGATGCTTATGCAAAAGTAGGCACCGTAGCGTATGGTGATATAGAAGCCGATCCAAACAGCAATAAAATCTATATGGTTAACCTTTTTCAAAGAAGGTTAATTGTATTTGATGCTAGTGCAGCTACAGCTACTTTAAATGCTGCATCTACAACTACATTGGCTCCATTTACCACAGCTTATGATATAACTGCTTTACCGGGCATGCCTGCCCCAACAGGAGCGGGAAATAATATTAGACCCTATGCTGTAAAAATTTATAAAGGCGTAGGTTATCTTGGAGTGGTAAGTGATGCCATGGCTACACAAAATGCAGGGCATTTAAGGGGTTATATCCTTCAGTTTGACCCCAATAATATTGCAGCAGGAGTAACCAATGTACTTACTATCAATTTTAATACATGGCCCACATCAGGTAGCAGGTATTGGAATGCATGGGCTACCACATGGGCACAAGCAGGTGGAACTGCTACATCAACAAATACCATAGATTATCCCACACCTATGATTGCCGGTATAGAATTTAACGAAGACGGAAGTATGGATATAGGTATAAAAGACCGTTGGGGCGATCAGGGTGCAAATTTTGAACTTAACCCAGTTGCAGGAGCTACTGGACATACCCAATGTTCTATAAATGGCGACTTGCTTCACGCCTGCTGGATTGGTACAGGTTGGGCGTTGGAAGGGACTTCGGGTAGTTGTACTCAAACTGGCGCTAACGGAGCTGGAGCAAGTAATAGCTATGGAACTGGCTACAGCTACGGCAACACAGGCAATGAGTGGTATGCTGACAGAAGCGGTGATGGTGGAAGTGAAAATAGCATTGGTGGTATGACCAAATTAATGGGTTCTGGTAAATCTTTGACTACCATATATGACCCTATGGGACAGGGAGAAACAAATGGCAGCAACTATTGGAGTACACAGGGAATACAATATAATAATGTAACAACCGGCGTAAAAACTCAAATAGCCAGGATAATAGCAGATAGTGATGGCGATATGGATAAAGCCAATGGAATGGGTGATATTGAATTATTGAATGAAGAAGAACCCATACAAATAGGTAACCGTATTTGGTCTGATGCTAATGGCAATGGTATTCAGGATGCCGGTGAAACAGCTGCCGGTGTTCCAAACGGAACAACGGTTACTTTGAGAAGCCCCGGTATTGATGGTGTATATGGAAATGGTGATGATCAAACATGGACAACCACCACCGATGCAAATGGAAATTATTATTTCAGCACTTTAAGCAGTGCCGATAACCGCAAACCGGCCACATGGTCGGGTGTAGGAAACACTTTGTTGCCCGGGTTTGAATACAGGGTTGAAGTAGCAACGCCAACAAATGGACAGCTAACAAAAACGAATGCAGCAGGAAATAGTGTAGATAATATTGACAATGATGCCAGTCTAAATGGCTCTACTGCTATTGTTGTATTTAATACTTCAAATACAAATCACAACTTTGACATTGGCTTTAAACCCCTTGCCACCCTTGGCGATAAAGTATGGAGAGATGATGATAACGATGGCATACAAGACGTTGGTGAGCCTGGGGTAGCTGGTATTACAGTTACTTTATTTCAAAATGGTGCCGATGGACAACCGGGCACCGCAGATGATATTGTTATTGGAACTACCGTAACGGATGCTTATGGTAATTACCTATTTGACAATCTTGCAGCAAGTACAAACAATGCAACCCAATACAACATTGGATATACATTGCCTGCGAACTATCAATTTACTACACAAACAAACACACAAACTACAGGGAGCTCCAATGCAACTAATATAACCAACACTACCGGTGGTAGCACAGCAGCCAATGGAAGTGATGCAAATACAACAACAGGCCGCACTGGAAGTTTTTGGCTTGCACCCGGTGAAGTTGAACTCACAGTAGATGCAGGTATTAAATTTACCCAACCTGCCACTAATAGCATTGGCGATAAAGTTTGGTACGATGCTGATGGAGATGGCGTACAGGATGCTAACGAAGCAGGAGTAAGCGGTGTAACCGTTACCCTTTACGCTTCAGACGGCGTTACAGTAATTGCTACTACCATTACAGACGCCAATGGTAACTATATTTTCACGGACCTTCCTGCAAATACAAATTATATTGTAGGCATTACTCCTCCTGCAGGAATGATTTTAACCAGCAGCGGAGGAACCACATCAGGAAATAATACAACCAACAGTGATTTTAATACAACCACTTATAAAACCACTGCGGTTAATACTGGCACTGCTGGCAACCAAATTACCGGCATTGATGCTGGCCTTATAACCCAACCCGCAGCTACCGCTTCTTTGGGAGATAAAGTGTGGCTTGATTTAAATAATAATGGATTACAGGATTCGGGTGAACCAGGAGTTGCAGGCGTTACAGTAAACCTGTACAGAGATGCTAATGGTGATGGCGTTATAAATGGAGCAGAAGCGGCTACCCCTTATGCTACAACTGTAACGGATGCATTTGGAAATTATATCTTTAATAACTTACTCGCAGATGCGGGAGGCACTGCCTATCAGGTAGGATTTGTATTGCCAACTGGTTATTCTTATGTAACGCCGAATACAGGCAGTGATGATTTTAAAGACAGTGATGCTAATACAATAGCAGGCGGATACACCGGTTTGTATTTCTTGTCTCAAGGGCAGCGTAATATGAGCGTTGATGCAGGTCTAATTCAAAATTCTCCTGCTGGCAACTCTAGCATTGGCGATTTTGTTTGGCATGATGCAGATGCAGATGGCATACAAGATCCAACTGAAGTTGGCGTAGGTGGAGTTACCGTTACATTATACAATAGTACTGGAACAGCCATTGCGACAACAACAACTGATGCAAATGGAAAATATTTATTCCCCAACCTTGCTGCTGGCAATTATAGTGTAGGCTTTAGCAACCTGCCTGTAGGCTACAGCCTTACCAACAGCACAGGAACTAGTACTGGAAATGGGACCACTAACAGTGATGCAAATTCTGGAACAGGAAAAACAAGTCAGTTTACGTTGCCTGCCAATACAAGTCTTACTGGTTTGGATGCTGGTTTAATTGCTGGTGTAAACAGTGGGCTTGCCAGCATTGGAAATAAAGTATGGTGGGATGTGGTTAACAATAACAACGTACAAGATGCCGGCGAACCAGGAGTACCGGGTGTATCTGTTTTATTAGACTATGATAGTAACAGTGATGGAGATTTTTCAGATCCAGGAGAAAGTGGATATAAAACAACAACAACTAATGCTTTAGGTGAATATTTATTTACAGGGTTAGCTGCCGGTAACTATCAGGTTAGATATACCAATCTGCCAACAGGTAGTAATACGGTAACACAAAATAGTGGCGTAAACGATAATATAGATAGCGATGGAAGTACTGTAACAGGTGCTACAGGTGCCAGCGTATCTACCACAGGTATTTACAATCTTGCAACAGGCGAAGAAAACCTGTCTGTTGACTTAGGATTAATAAACCCTACCAAAGGCTCATTAGGTAATCGTGTATGGTTTGATAATGGAGCTGGTGGCGGTACTGCAAATGATGGTATCCAAAACGGCACTGAACAGGGTGTAGCAGGTGTGATGGTAACATTAACCAATGCTGCAGGTCAGTATGTAGATAGAACAGGTGCCGTAACAACTACACCTGTAGTTACAACAACTGATGCAAATGGATATTATGCATTTGCCGACCTTACGGCTGGTGTTTCTTTTGCGGTTAAGTTTAGCAACCTGCCCGCAGGCTTTGTAGCAAGCACCCTGGCGGGAACTGGTGGTGGCGATGACAGCAGAAGTGATGGAGACCTTACAAACTATCAAACACCTGCCGTTACAATTGCTGCAAATACTTTTAATCAGAATCTTGATTTTGGTATATCAAGCAACCGTGCAGCACTTGGAAATTTTGTGTGGATGGATGATGATGGAGATGGTGTGCAAGATGCAGGTGAGCCAGGAGTAACTGGAGTAACGGTAACATTATTCAGACCAGGTTTTGGACTGGATGGTATAGCTGGAAATGCGGATGATGCATTGCCAGTTGCAAGTATGATAACGGATCAAAATGGTCAATACCTCTTCAGTAATCTTGAAGCAGGTATCTACGAAGTTGAATTCAGTACAATACCAGGCGGTACCTCCTTTACACAAAGAAATACTCCGGGCGATACAGGAGATAATACTAATAGCGATGCCATCCCAGTAAGTGGAAATCCATCTGTAGGCAGAACAACAGGAATTACACTTTCTGCAGGAGAAACAGACCTTACAGTGGATGCCGGACTTTTCAGACCAAGAGCTGTAATAGGCAATTTTGTATGGGCAGACAATAACAATAATGGCTTGCAAGATGCTGGAGAACCCCCAGCATCTGGTATTATGGTTGCGCTGATTGATGGAGGCGGAAATACCGTAGCAGTAGCTATAACTGATGCAAATGGCAATTACCTGTTTCCTAATGTAGCACCAGGAACATATAGTTTAAACTTTACAAATCTGCCAACAGGTGTTTCTTTTACTACATCAAATGTGGGTGATGATAATTTAGACAGCGACACCTCTCCAGCTGGCGTTATTAGCGGAATTGTGGTAACGGCTTCTACAGTTAATCTGAGTTATGATGCGGGACTGGTAAATTTAATTACACTACCTGTAAAATTGGAATTCTTTGCTGTAAAACAAGGAAACAACGTTCTACTTAGCTGGAAAGCCGCCATAGAAACGGATGTACTTAGATATACACTTGAACGTTCTGCAAATGGACTTCAGTTCAATGACATTTATACTGTTAATGCAGACGGAAGTGTTCTTTACAATAAGACAGATGCACAACCCATTCAAGGAATAAACTATTACAGACTAAGAATTACTAAACTTAATGGAAGTATTGAATACAGTAATATCAGATTAATCCGATTTACAGAAACAGGATTTATTACGTTGTTTCCAAATCCGGCTCAAGAGAAAGTAAATGTAATGCTTCCAGAAAGCTGGCAGGGAATTACAGTTCAAATTGAACTGTTAAGTCAAACTGGCCAAAAAGTTAGTGGACGCACTATAACCAACAGCAGCCAGATAGAGACACTGGATATTACGAACTTGCCTGCTGGAGCGTATTATATAAAACTAACAAGCAACGCAGGTACAGAAACAAAAAAAATACAGAAGATAAAATAAAAATCTTTAGAGTATTCTATAAATCAAATTCCACACCTAATATAATTTGGGTGTGGAATTTTTTATATCATAAGTAAAGCGTAAGTAATTTTAATTTGAAATCTAACTTGATGTTATAGGTAGAAGTTTATAAACGATATTTTTAAAAAAAAGAAACGCTTTCTTCTTTTCATAATAACGCTCCTTTTTAAATGCAGAAAATCTCAACTCATAATGCTTACCTCACTCCATACAAAATCCTCTATCTCATCAAATAAAGTCCTTTCACGAGGTTTTCCTTTTGTTTGCTCTTCAAATTTGTTGGTTAACGTTAGCGCAAGCTGGTACAATTCATCAGTTGCAGAGTTATCAGCCATTTGCTCAAAACTTTTTGGCGCTTTTCCTTCCTCCAGGCTTCGCATATAACAAAGCACTTCTACCACTTCAAAATGTGTTTTTTGCCAAGATTCAAATCCATTGGGAAAAACAGGTATGCTCATAAAAAAATATTTTCAGTGAAAATAAATTAAAGTTTAATTCAAACCCTTTTTTACGTCCGGTTTTGTGATCAACGTATTTGTTATAAAATAGATTAAACTAACCACGCCCATAAAAATTGCGGTTGATAAAATCTCCCATTTTCCCAGGCTTGTAAGTAACCAGATAATTGATACTATTCCAATAGTGGGAGTAATCCAACCGCCTGGAGCTTTGAATGATTTTTTGTTCTCTTCCTTATTGCGCAGCCTTAGTTTTACTACTGATAATAAAACCGCAAGATAGATAATCAAAATACAGGCACTAGCCATAATAGCCAATTGACGAAACCCACCTGATACTGAAAAAACAAAAATTAAAGCGCCATAAGTAAATATTGCCGTATGTGGTGTACTATACTTTTGATGTATCCGGCCAAAAAATTTTGGATACAATCCATCTATAGCTCCGGCAAATAAAGTACGAGGTGAACAGAAAATATCCAGTAAGGTATTACCAAAACACGAAACTGCAGCAGCAACTAATAATACAGTAGCACCTGCGGGTCCCATAATTTTTTCTGCAACAGCAGCTAAAGGAGCATCTTTGTACTGTGACATTTGCGTACCCAATACACCTTGAGCAACTGTTTGTAACAATAAATAAATAACCAGAATAAAGAAACCACCAAGGCAAATACTAAGCGGCACTGTTCGTTTTGGGTTTTTTATTTCGCCGCCAGCACACATGGATGTTTCAAAACCGGCAAAGGCAAAAAATAAAACCAGTACTGTATTACTAAAAGTACTTAGCTCGGGTAGTTGATTCCATTTAAGATTTGATGGTTGTATATGAGATAACCCAAAAATTATAATGCCAGCCAATGGTAATAGCTTGATTATTGTAATCAATTTTACAAATCCAACTGTATGTTTTGAACTTACAATATTCACAAACATAATAGTGGCAATGATGATAAAGAATAAAACAGCACGCATCCATCCATTGGCAAATACAGGAAACAACACTGCCAGCGAATCTGCAAGTATATTCATAAGAGCGGCACTACCAATAACACCCCAGCCAAATGTGTAAAGCCAGTTGATGAGATATCCGGGAAATTTTCCAAAGGCTGCTTCTACATAAGCATAGGAGCCGCCGCTTTTAGAAACACGGCAACCCACTTCGGCATAGCAAAGCATAATGGCAGCCAGCATAATACCACAAACAACATAGGCAAAAATGCCAAAGGCGCCAAGTGATATACCAACAACAGCTGGTAAGGCATAAATACCGGCACCGATAACACCACCTAAAATAGTAAGTGTTAAAGCTGGAACGCCTATTACTTTTTTTAAACCTTCGTCGGTATTGGCTGAAGACAAATTGTTGGTTTAGTAATGAAAACTAAGTGTTTTATTGAGAATGAACAAATTAATCCAACTCCCACAATTTTCTAATTTTTGCTTTGATCAATTTTAAAAGAATTTAAATTTAAAATGTCCAAAAAACTACTATTGCAATATCTTTATTAGTGCCTCAAAACTAAAATTCTTCGTAAAATTATTGAACATCCTTAACGATGAAGGTATCGTTACATACCGGAATGCAATGCTGATAAACTGCGGCTTTGCAGGTGATGTGGCATCTGCTTTAAAATATTCAGGATTGTATTTATACAGTGGCTGGCTCTTATTTCCATTGTCATAAAACTTCCAGAAACGATTGTAATTGGTTTGTTCTGCGAACTTTGCCTTATAGTTTTGTGAGGCGTCTTCCAATCTGTTTACTACTGCCTGCTTTGCCAGCCATTCTTCATTATTTTCTGTTAATGCCTTTTTTACAACCGCAATTTTATCGGCCACATCAGCCTGCCAATTGCTGTAATATTTTACACTGCTGCTTTTGTCGGCTGTAAGTTCTGACACTAATTTTGTAAAATGTAGTTTTTCCCGTTCATAATATTCCAACAGGCTTTGCAAATATTCTTTTCGAGTAACCGGAACTAAAACAGGTTGCTCTTTTTTCTTTATAAACCAATAGCGATAAATATAATTATTGCGGTTATTGGGCCTGATTTCTTTTTCGGGTACATCCTGAAAATAAGTATTACCTGAGTTGATGGCTTCAATAAGCTGTGCATTGTTGCAGGTCATAAAAGTAAACAACTTGATTAACTGATCTTTCGGTTCGGATAGTTTATGATTCTTCCAGTTTAAAAATTGAAAACCAAAATCATATTCGTTACCTATACTACTGCCAAAAGGATTTGTCAAAAACCTTTCTAATGTATTTAGAGGAATGGCATTTACATACATACGCAAAATAGTGCTTGCTTCGTCGTTCCTTGATATTTTTCCTTTTATGCAAATATGTTCATGAAAGGCAGATTGGAAAGTAAAATTGCCCAACTTTGTATTGCATACATAACTGTATCCTTCGGTAGAAAAATAGTTTTCCATATTGCCACCTGTAAGATTAAAGCCTGTATGGCTTTGCTGTTCTGTTTTCTCAATCTGTTCCAATGTTTTTTTTGCCATTGTTTTATCAGCAGCAGTTTTCATGTTGTTAAAATATTCTGCTCTTGCAGCAGGCCAGGGATATTGTGCAGCTGTGAGATACTTTCCCGGAGTGGCGTCTAAATCTGCATTGGTTTTGCAGTCCTGGGAAAAAAGGCAGGTATTGCAACAGAAAAGAGTTATAAGTACAGGTAATACAAATTTCATGTTCTATAATTTTGCGAAATGAAGATATAAATAAGTCAATGGTATCAGTATCATTAAAAAAGATGATTTTTTTATTGCCACCAAGGCTCAAAGACACGAAGTAGCACTAAGGAAAAATCTTCGTGGCGAAATCATTTTCTTGCTTCCAAGAAGTAGAAAAGAGCCACACCAGCCTGTCGGCTGACAGGTGTGACAAAATATATTTTTCTGTCCACTTCACTCCAACATTTTCCGCAAAGCCTCCATATCAAAATTTTTTGAAAAATTAGTAATAAGTCGTTCTGAAAAGCCGCTGTCTTTACCCAACTCGTAACGAAACTGCACCTCCATTAAAATCGGTTTGGTTGTGCTTGCTGATGTGGCATTAAAATAAGCTGGGTTTAATACATAGAGGGCAAAAATATTTTTATCCCAATCTTCTGCTTCGTAAAATACGCCGGTTTGCTCAAGGCGTTCTTTTGCATCCTGTGTAGCATTATTACCGGCAACTACCGCTGGTGATTTTAACCAGGCTTCCGTTTTGCTTGCCAACAAATCTTTTACCCGGGCTTTTTTTGCATCGCAATGTTGGCTGTAGGCAGCTTTGTGGGTTTGCCAGGTTTGTTTTTGCTTAAGTGCAAAATCGCTATTATTCGTCGCCGAATTTTTGAGCAACTCATCTACGGTAAAGTTGAAATTTGCTTTTTCAATTTCAAAATACTCCAGCATGTCTTGTAAATATTGTTTTCGGGAAACGGGGATCAACAGTGGAATGCCGGGCTTTGTAATGAGGTAATGCCTATCAATCCATCGGTAGCTTTTTTCAGTAACCTTGTCATAAGGGCTTCCGGCCATATAATTTTCTACATAGCCGGTACCATTATTTAATTTTAAAAAATCCTGGTGATAGCTTTTGTAGGTATTAGATCTGCCAGCCAGCAAGTTGCTTTCGGAAATATACCTGGAAACCTTGCTGGGGTTGCTCACCCTGTTCTTTTCGTAGTTGGGGCCCAGCAGTGCATCAGCAGGGAAATCATAACCCCACATAAGTGTGGTGGCTGTTTTATTAAATGAAATATTGCCGGTGCCTGGTCTTAATGCAGCGCCGGCATATATTAAATCCGGATTTATATCAACACGCAATACGGTTCTATACTCATCTACTATTTTAGGTACATGTTCGGTAACATGGCATACGTAAGGATAAACCCCTAATTGGTAGCCATACCGGGCATACACATTTTTGCCATAATTACTTTTGCCCCATTGTGCAAAGCTTACCCGGGCGGCGCATCCGGTTAGTTTAAAATTCTTTCGGCTTGATTCTTCTATTTGTTCAATGGCGATAAGATTTTTCATCATGGCAGCTTTCTCGGCTGCAGTTCCTTTTAAACTTGCGGGTCCATATTTGGTATTGTTGTGGTTGGTATAAATGCCGGCTACATCATCCGCACTATTATTGCATGGCACTTGTGGTGCAGTTATCTTTTTGGACTGCGAAAAGCAAGTACAAACAACTGCAATTGTAAAAACTACTATTGATACTAACTTTTTCATGCCTTTGTTTTTGAGTTTATATTAATTAAACATTCCGGTACCTTGTATAGACCCTCTGCCTGTGATAATGCAGGATAACAAAGCCAGGTTGAGCAACAATAAGTTTTTGTTCAGTTTCATTTGCTTTGAATATTAATATGGTTTGGTAGCTCTGGCTATTTTTCTGTTTTCAATTTTCATTATTACAATTAGTTGGCTATGTCAGAAAGTGTAAAACTAACACTCTGACAACTGAACTCACCTCATTAAAAAAGATGATTTTAGGTAGCTGCATGCCACAACGAATAAGGTTAGCCACAGATGCCCTTGATATGCCACACCTGCCTGTCGGTTGACAGGGATGCACAGATAAAAAGTTTTTGTTTCTACCTACTTAATTTCCTAAAACATCATCTGCGTCAAAAGATATTTTGCATTTTAGGCATTTATACATTCTGAAAGTGGTTATACATTTCATGATTCTTGTTTTTAAATTTATTTGATTGTAAATCCAGGTGGGTTATCAATCGCCGATTCCCTGTCGCGGAATGAATAGCGAAATTCATAAGGATCGTTCGGGGCATTAAATTTGCCGCCATCTCTGTTAGTTGGTTTACCCGGCTTTAGTATGATCCCATTACCATAAGTGGGGTCATTTATAATTTCAAAAGTATAAGTGGTTTTCTCCAATTTATAGTCAGTGTATTTTTTTAGCTTGCCCCATTCTTTAGTACTTTTCGTCTTCGCCCAAAAACCACCTTTTCTATTCGCAGGAATAATGGTTAATTGATTGCCGCTTACAGTATAAGTACCTGTTTCGTATAAGAATGTAATATCCGCAGCTTTGGTGAGCCATTGTTTGTTGCGAAACGTGTAAGTGCCATTTGCATTAAACTGATATTCCTTTCTCAGATAACCGGCGGTGTATTGTGGCATTCCACCTACATTATATCCGGTAGTTTCAAGAATATAATTTGTCCATAAACCCACAATGGAAGAATTATTTGAATTAGTTATGGGCTGATTATTTCTTATTGAAGCCTTGTTGTTTTTAGCAGCAACGGCAGATAATTTTATTGAAGAAATAAAATCATTCAACTTTGTGGTATAAGAATCAGCATTAAACATTACCAGCATATTCACCATTTTGCTGCTGTTGGTTGCTGTTACCAGCATGGCAATTCCAGTCAATCCATCTTTATTAAACTGTGTTGAACCGGTTTGAAGCTCCCAGCCATCTTCAGTACTTATGTCTTCCATTTTGGCATCACCTGCACCTAATGGATCTTGTACAATGCTTTTCCAGGAATTATCAAAATTGATTTTGCTGTCTGCATCGCCATCCAGTGATGGATACAATCTAATAATGCAAAAAGTTCCCTTTGCTTCATCCATTGATGTAAAAGTTACTGACTTATCCGTCTTCTCTTGCTTCCAGTTTTTAATCGGCTGATAGGTAAACACATCAAAGGTTTCTTTTTGGGCAAAAAGATTTGCAGTAAGCATTGCAAAAATGAAAGAAAGATAGATTGATTTCATAATCATAATTTATGATGTAAAAGTAGAAGAGGGAGTTGTGTGTGGGTATCATTAAAAATGATGATTTTTTTTGCCACAGATGCACAGATATAAAAAAAATCTTCGTGAACCTTGGTGCCTTGGTGTCTTCGTGGCGAAAGATATCCTTGCCACTGAGACTCAAAGACACAAAGCAGCACAAAGGAAACTTAGTGAACCTTAGTGCCCTGGTGTCTTCGTGGCAAAATATCTTGCCACTAAGGCACAAAGAAAAAATCATTAAAAAAGATGATATCCCGTTCCTACTGATTTCTTTCTTTTGTACATTGGTAGTATGAACAATTGTAAAATGATTAGATCAATTTTATTAATACTGGCTTCACTAACTGTTACGCAATTTAATGCAACGGCACAATCCGAATTGAAGAAGGATAGCCTGTTGAAACAATTATCAGTAGCAAAAGAAGACACCGCAAAAGTGTTGCTGTTAATTGATATTGGAAACGAAATTGAATATAAGGACCTCAATGAGGCGGGCATCTATTATTTACAATCCGGCAACCTCAGTAAACGGCTCAATTATAAAAGAGGCATAATCAAATTTGCTGCAAACTATACTGCCATACTAAATTCTAAAGGCGCTTATGACAGTGCTTTATTGCTGAACAAACAAGCCATTGAATTAGCAAAATCATTGAAAGATGATTTGCTCACCGCAAAAGCAATGGCAAATACCGGTAATAATTTTAATTATTTGGGACAGAATGATAGCGCCGTTTTTTACTATGAAACCGCAAAGCAATATTTTGAAAAAATAAATAACGAGTATTATGTAGCCCGGATGAATGACCTGATGCAGAATGCTTATTTAAATCTGTATCAGTTTGCCAAAGGGGTGGCTTATGGCAAATCGGCGGCACAATATTTTAGAAGAGCAGGTAAGGAAATGGATCTGGGGCAGGCATTGGTAAACCAGGCAAATAATTATCAATCTCTCGGATATCCCGATTCTGCTATGGCTTGTTATAACGAAGCGCTTAGTATTGGAAAAAAAAACGGGCACAAATTAATGGAGATCACCTGTTTTCTTGGGATTGGAAATATCTATTTTCATCGCTATGATACCAAAGGCATGCAAACAAACTATGAAAATGCAATGGCATTAAGCAGGGAAATAGGTGAGGTAAATGGCGAAGTAACTGCAGGGAGAGGTTTGGCTTTACTATATCTTTTAAAAAAAGATTTTGCAAAAGCAAAAGAATACATATCTGAATCTTTAAAGATTGCCGACAGCCTGGATATGAAGGTAGATAAAGTGGGAGGATTAAAAGTAATGTCCAGTATTTTATTTGCCATGCACGATATTGAAGGGGCAGAAAGATACTTAGATAGCACAAAGAGCATTGAAAATATATTGACAGGCGAGGAGGTTCAAAACAAAACGCTGCTTTTGGAAAAAAGATTTGAAACCCAAAAAAATGAATCACAAATCCAGTTACAACAATCACAACTCCGTCACAAAAACACACTTAATTATATACTTGCCGGCAGTGCCGTTGCTTTACTTTTTATTTCACTATTAAGTTATCGCAACTATAAAAACCGCCAAAAAATTCAACAGGCAAGGATAGATGAATTGGAAACAGAAAAACAACTCACCGCTACGGAGGCTGTTCTAAAAGGAGAAGAACAGGAACGCACCCGCCTTGCCAAAGATTTGCACGATGGATTGGGTGGCATGCTCAGTGGCATTAAATTTTCATTAAGCAACATGAAAGGAAATTTAATCATGACGCCTGATAATGCCCAGGCTTTTGAACGTAGCATTGATATGCTGGACAGTTCCATCAGCGAAATGCGCCGGGTGGCACATAATATGATGCCCGAAGTGCTGGTAAAATATGGACTGGATACTGCATTGAAAGAATTTTGTAATGAGATAGATCAAAGTGGTGTAATCCACACCAGCTATCATTCATTGGGACTAAATGAAGCTACAATAGAACAAACTACTACTGTAACTATTTATCGCATTGTACAGGAATTGGTCAATAATACTATTAAACACGCAGCAGCTGCTAATGTGTTAGTTCAAGCACAATATTCAAAATCAGAAAAATTTTTATCGGTAACGGTAGAAGATGATGGAAAGGGATTTGATATCGCCTCATTAAGGCAGGCTAAAGGAATAGGCTGGAGCAATATTCAAAACCGGGTTGATTTTTTAAAAGGAAAAATAGATGTGCAGAGCGGTGAGGGTAAAGGCACTTCGGTGTTGATTGAAATAAGTGTTTAAGAAATTTTGCCACTAAGGCTCAAAGACACGAAGCAGCACAAAGAGAAACCCTTGTGAACCTTGGCGCCTTAGTGTCTTCGTGGCGAATAAACTTGCCACCAAGGCACAAAGACACAAAGTGGTGCAAAGAAAAACCTTCGTGAACCTTAGTGTCCTGGAGTCTTCGTGGCGAATAAACTTGCCACCAAGGCGCAAAGACACGTAGCAACACAAAGAAAAAATTTCGTGAACCTTTGTGCCTTAGTGTCTTCGTGGCAAAAAACAAATAAAATGAAAACAAGCGTATTCATAGTTGATGACCACTACATGGTAATAGAAGGCATCCGTTCATTATTACAAAATGAAAAAAGCATTGACTGGATGGGTCATGCAACCAATGCAGCTTCTTGTCTTAGTTTTTTAAAAAATCAGCAGCCGGGTATCATTCTCATGGATATTAACCTGCCTGATATGAGTGGAATTGATTTGTGCAAAGAAGTTCGTAAAAAATATTCTTCTGTCTTTGTAATAGGCCTAAGTACTTTTAATCAGCAGGCATTTATCCGCAACATGATTGATAATGGTGCTTCTGGGTATCTTTTAAAAAACGCCACCCGGGAGGAATTGTTGGAAGCTATAGCAGTAGTACAGCAGGGAAATATCTTTTTAAGCCATGAAGCCAATCTTTCCCTTCGGGAAAAAGAAATCAAAATGCCACCCATTTCCAGACGAGAAAAAGAAGTGCTACAATTAATTGCTGATGGATTAACCAACAATGAAATAGCTGAAAAACTGTTTATCAGCATTCCCACAGTAAATACGCATCGCAAAAGCCTCTTGGAAAAATTAGATGCAAAAAATACTGCCATACTTATCGGCAGGGCAACAAAGTTGGGGTTGGTATAACGGCAATCAAACCAACATACCATTTCGGTTTTTAAGAGAAAAAAGCCTTTAGAGTTTTTATTTCTAAAGGCTGTTCTGCTCCCCCTGTCCCGATTTAAATCGGGACGACCCTCTGGTTAATCCCACAGTAGTGTGTTGACTGTAGTCCCCTGAGTTATTTAATTTCGTTTATTTAAAAAGAAAAAAGCCTTTAGAGTTTTTATTTCTAAAGGCTGTTCTGCTCCCCCTGTCCCGATTTAAATCGGGACGACCCTCTGGTTAATCCCACAGTAGTGTGTTGACTGTAGTCCCCCGAGTTATTTAATTTCGTTTATTTAAAAAGAAAAAAGCCTTTAGAATTTTTAGTTCTAAAGGCTGTTCTGCTCCCCCTGTTGGACTTGAACCAACGACCCTCTGATTAACAGTCAGTACCGTTAGCATTTTCTGACTTCTCTTGCTTTCCTTTGTTATTGTAAACATCTGATTATCAATAATTATTTTTCTCTTTTTTTCCTTTATTACTATAATATTTAGTATTATTTAGTATCTTTGAGGTCACATTTGAGGTCACATTAATCAAATTACTTCTTATGGAACAGGAAAAAGTCACCGTCAGTTTCTTCCTTAATGCCTCCCGGCCAAGCTCCGAGGGTCAGTGCTTAATTAAGCTGAACATCTATCAGCGGCCAACAAAAAAAAGGTACGCCACCAAATACCACGCAACACCGGATGAATGGAAAAAAATCACCAGCTCCAATCTGCGTGATGATGAATTAAAGAAAATTAAAAAAGGGTTACGAGATATTGAAGAGAAGGCAGACAAGATCATAGAAAAGCTGGTTCCCTTTTCGTTTGTTGCTTTTGAAGAACAGTTTTTTAATAAAGAGGCTGCAAAGCATAGCAATACTTTGCAGTATTGGTTTGAAAAATATATCGCTCAGCTTAATCAATCCGGACAAATTGGAACCTCCATATCCTACAAGACTACACTAAATTCAATAAACGGTTTTAAGAAAAAGCTGAGCCTGCATGATATTACTCCAGCCTTTTTATTGGATTATGAAAACTATATGTTGAAAGATGGCAAATCAGTAAGCACGGTTGG
Organism: Chitinophagaceae bacterium; assembly: GCA_037045195.1. GTDB lineage: Bacteria > Bacteroidota > Bacteroidia > Chitinophagales > Chitinophagaceae > JJ008. Next base: position 26,626 of record JBAOIB010000003.1, on the reverse strand, counting down.
TATTTACATGCGGCAGCTCCGGGCCATCATTAACCAGGCTATTGATGCCAATGTTATTTCATCAGACAAATACCCTTTTAAGAAATACCAGATTCCCGCCGGCCGTAATATCAAAAAAGCGCTGAGTGAAGCGGACCTGAATAAATTACTTACCTACAATCCCAAGTCAGCGGATAAACAAAAAGCAATTGATTTCTGGCTATTCTCTTATCTGTGTAATGGAATGAACTTCGCCGATATTATAGAACTGAAGCCCGAAAATATCAACGGCAATTACCTGCACTTCATTAGGGTAAAAACCAAACGTACCAAGAAGAAAGATTTGCGGCCCATCCGGGTTGGGCTAAATCCAAAAGCTATTGATATTATCAAAAGGCAAAAGAATACTGTTCCTGCAAACCCATATCTCTTTCCAGTTTTAGAAAAAGACTTAACGCCGCTTACCACTAAGCACCGTTGCCAGCGTTTTATTAAATGGGTAAATAATAAAATGGAATCAATCCGTAAGGAATTGAAAATAGAACAAAAGATAGGTACGTATTCAGCCAGGCACTCGTTTTCAACAGTACTCAAACGCAAGGGTGTTTCAACTGAATTTATTAAAGAATCACTGGGGCATAGTTCATCTGTTACAACTGAAAATTATTTAGATAGCTTTACAGACGATGTAAAACTGGAATATGCAAATTTGCTAACGCAACTTTAATGCACACCATATGGAAATGACAATCTTCAATCATATCCTGTTCAACAGCCTGATGCCCTGGCTTGTCAAATCATCTGATGTTACCATGATGAATGAGAAGTTGAAGGAAGCAGCCAAAGTTAAAAATGAATCAATGCCTGGCTTGGTCAATCAAATAAAATGCCTGTTGAATGATAAGCCAAGATTACTAAAATGGGTGGAAAGCCAACCAATTAATGAAACCGAATCATTAAAAGAGTTGACATTTTCTACAGAGTTACCTGAATTTACTGATACAGCTTCCAAGTTTTATTCCTTACTGATTGATCAGGAATCACTCCGCATTTACAATGCATACCTGAGCATTTCCGAAAAATATGCACATGATGAAGACTTACTTCACTTTCATACTGTCAATGCCCTGCGGAATTTGAAACATTACATTCTAACCGCTTCAAAAGAAATAAAAAAGAGGGAACTATCAATCGATAAAGAATCAGGCACCAATTTGGTTACGTTTGTATTGTATTATGTCAAGTACAAACTCATTACACTTTACTTCAGCATCCAGCTTGTCAATAAGCATGTCATAGAAACCATTTATGAAATAACCGATTTCTACCTGATGGAACTCGGGGAAACAAAATCAGATATTCACCCTATCTATTACGACGGCCCTAAAACAAAAACAGCCGACAAGAAAGAAACAGCCAGCAAACGATTGTCTTTTGGCTTTACTGGCAAACAAGTCAAGCTGAAAACCATCATTAACACACTATGTACAAAAGTCAACTTATTGAAAGAAGATAAATCACCGGCTGACTTACTAATACAGTTACTACTTTCTAAAGACATCACACCGGGAAAGATTGCAATTTACTTGGACTGCGATAATAAAAATTTCCGCTACATTATTGAGAAATTGGCATCGGACAATTTCAACAATCTTACTTTTATAAATATTGAACACAGCCAGTCGTTTTTCTCTAAAAAAGGCCATCCCATCAAATCAAATAACCTCTCCAAAGCAGTTTCCCACAACCCTAAATCAAAAACAGAAATAGACAAAATCTTCAACCAACTGCAATAAAAAACATTCACTTTATTCAGGCTGCACATTCAGGTATGAATACCTGAACCTTTTTCCCTTGCCATAAAGCCAATTTGCCATCAAATTAAAAATTTAATAACATGGCAAACGAAAATTTAATTCTCGACAAGCTCACCGAAATCGCTAACAAGCTGGATGAGCAAAACCTGTTGCAAAAAACAACACTCAACTTTAACGAGGCTTGTAAATACCTCGATGTTAGTCCCTCCCACTTGTACAAACTGACCAGTACAAAACAAGTCCCGCATTTCTGTCCTCAGGGTAAAAAGCTCTATTTCCGCCGGGACGAACTCGACACCTGGCTGCAACGAAACAGGCAGTCAGCCGAAGAACCAGACCAGGATGCTGCTGACCTCGTAATCCGCAGCAGAAAGAGTTAACCCTATTTTTTTACTGAATAATGAACTGAACAATGGCAGTTACTACGATTTTCAAAAACTTCGCCGAACCGGTAGAAGATATATCGCTGATCATCCTTTCCAACTGGGTTGCATCAGACAAATACAAAATTCAGGTTGAAGAAATACGAGGCCTGATTGCACAAGGTAAAACTGAAGAAGCACAGGCAAAAAAGCAACGGCTTCCAGCCTTTACCCCATCCGCTACATTCACAGAAAAACGATTGCTACCCAACATGGAGCAATACAGCGGATTTGTTCATCTCGATTTTGACAAGCTGACAACGGAACAATTAAATGCAGCATTTCAAATCATTGCTGCAATCCCTTACACATTTCTTTGCTTTATCAGCCCCAGCGGCAACGGCCTAAAGGTATTTATAGAAGTAAATACCGGAGCTGAACATCATGATGCTGCTTACCAACAGGTATTGCAGTATTACGAAAACGCTACCGGCTTAAAAGCCGATGAAAAATGCAAGGATATTACCAGGCTTTGTTTTGTAAGTCACGATCCGCAGTTGTATAAAAACATATACAACGAAAAGTTCAATGTTAAAGACATCCCTGTTCAGCCAAAGCAGGAACCTGCACATACAGTAAATGCACAAACGGAAGTGATTACTAACTCCGATGAATGGCTATTAGTCTTTCAGCAACAGGTTTTATTCACCAATCAAAAATCAGAATTTACAAATGGAAACCGTAACAATTATATCTATCTGCTTGCTTCTAATTGCAACAGAGCTGGTATACCGCAGTCCGATACTGAAATACTATGTTCACAGCATTTTGATTTATCTGAAAGAGAAATTAAAGATTCGGTAAACAGCGCCTACAAACATCACAGCACAGAGTTTGCAAAATTCCCAAAACCTGTACAACAGGAAGAAATTAATGCAAACAATGAATCAGAAGTACAGACCATGCCAACTTTGCCCGATGAAATATTTCCTTTGCTTCCTGATTTCCTTAAAAGTATAGTAAAAGTCTCTGCATCAAAAGAGGAACGGGATATTTTACTGCTTGGTTCCATTGTAGCATTAAGCGCCTGCTTGCCAAATATATATGGGTACTACGATGATAAAAAGGTTAATGCAAACCTGTTTTTATTTATCACCGCCCAGGCATCCGCAGGCAAAGGCAGGCTTATTCATTGCAGGCAACTGGTTAACCCGGTTCATAAAGCAATGAGAGCACAGGCTGCACTATTAAAAAAAGAGTATGATGCTCAAATGGCCGACTACAATAGCAGTAAAGGCAAATCAAACGCAGAAAAGCCAACAAAACCGCCGGAGAAAATGCTTTTCATTCCGGCCAACAACAGCAGTACCGGATTTTTTCAATTGCTGAACGACAGCAATGGCCGGGGCCTCATTTTTGAAACTGAAGGTGATACTATGGCACAGGCATTTAAGAGTGACTATGGCAATTACAGTCATGGTTTCCGCAATGCTTTTCAGCATGAGCCTATCACTTATTACCGCAGAACCGACAGGGAACTTGTAGAAATAGAACGGCCTTGTCTGTCAGCGTTGCTTTCAGGCACACCCAAGCAAATAGGAACCTTAATTCCAAATGCTGAAAACGGTTTGTTCAGCCGGTTCATGTTTTATGTAATGAATATTCAGCCGTATTGGAAAGATGTATTTGCTGCAAATACAGATAATGGGATGGATGAACATTTTGCTGATCTGGCAAATGAGTTTTTTAACTTATACGAAGCACTTAACAACAATGCAGAAATCGTTTTCTCATTAACCCAAGAGCAGAAAAGTAAGTTCAATCAGTTTTTTACCGAAACACAATCCATGTACATAAGTCTGAAAGGGCTCGATTATATCGGCACAGTTCGCCGTTCAGGATTGATTGCCTTCAGGATCATGATGGTTTGCTCGGTACTGCGGATATTGGAAACAGGCGATTTCTCCAGTCCGATGGTTTGTGAAGATGTAGATTTTACAAATACCATCCAGATAGTAAAGCTGCTGGTAAAACATGCAGCCAAAGTCTATTCTGACCTGCCGGAGGAACCAGCCAGGGCAAAACCCAAAAGCCGCAAAGAAAGATTTCTTGATGCACTGCCCTATAACTTCAACCGACAGGGCTATCTGACCATTGCCACCAAACTCAACATTCCCGACAAAACTGCCCAGGGCTATATAACCGATTTTGTAAAAGCAGGTATTTTAGACAAAGACGGTCAGGATCTATATATCAATCAAAATGCAAAACCTTCAAATCCTGAAACACTGGGTTCTCAGGATGCTCAGGAAGTTCAGGAAGGTTGATTAATCCCTCTCCTTCAAGAGAGGAATTAGGTGAGGTTCCTCAAATCCTTAACTTCCTCAACCTCCTAATTATTACCACTTTGGGGTATTTTATTTTCTTTTATTAGTCGTATATTTGGCAATATTTGTCAAGTTTAATACTGTCAATTTGAAAAGTTTTGGATCAATAATTAAAACCCTTCGTTTAAAAAAAGGGCTTTTATTAAGAGAGGTAGCAGCAGGTATTGAAGTAGATACTTCAATGGTTAGCAAGTTTGAAAAAGGCGAACGGCTCCCTTCAGGGAACAGGTACAAAAAATTGCTATCCTTTTTGGTGTGCCGGATGATGAACTGATCATTTGCTCAATGAGCGATAAGCTGGCAACGGAATTGATTGCCGAACCACTTGCTGCTGAAATAATAAAACTGACAATGCAAAAAGTGGAATTGGGAAAAAAATCAAACAGTAAAAAAAATAAATGACACTTGTAAAAAAAAGAAGGGAGCCCTTTTTAAAGGCCCCCTCAATATTTAAGGAAGTAGAGAAGAATTGCGGAATTGCCTCCAGTTCCAATTCAGCCTATCTTCCTTTTTTATCTTTAATGAATTATAATAATTTTTCTTTTGTAAAGTAAAGGTAAGTAAATATAATGCTGATATGCAAATAATAAGCCACAAAAATACTGCTTTAACAATTTGTCAGAGGTTTTTCATTGAGAAATCCTTAGAACTTCTTTATCTCGGCAGTATTGATTCTTACAGGGTTAGGCTTAATAATCCTAAATCTATACTTGAAGAACTTAAATATTGTTTGCAGGAATTTCAGGTAGGCCGCATAAAACATTTTCATACTATAAAAGCCAAAGGCAATGAAAAAAAGGCAATTATTGATGAAGCTCTTTCCCAGTTAGCCAGCAATCCCAATTATCTTGTCTTCAATTCTATCACCCAAAAATACCTGGAACAACTACTTAAAAACACAGACGAGTATAATTATAAAAAAGTTGTTTCAGCAATTGAGTTACTGTTAAATGAAAACCCTGCATATCTCAATGCTGTAATTGATGGATTAGAAACATTGATTGCCGCAAACGATACAACAATTAACGAGCTGGAAAAGATAGATACCTCATTGAATATTTTATTCAGCGAATTGATCAGTAAGGGATTTTCAAAAGGGTTTTTGTACAAATTGGTCTACGGTATTTTTGTTTCTTCCTTAAACAATGGGGTTGCCTTCAGCCTTCACTTTACAAATTTTAAAACAAGAATTTTATTTCTGCCAAGCGAGTTTGAAATAATTTTCCGGATTGATACAACACCAATGGTGTATGACTCTATTTCGGCAATTCATAATCCAAACCTGATATTGGCTGATGATATCAACGATGTAAATTTGAATGGAAGGCAGGCGGCCGAGTTAAGTTCCTTCAGCAATACTGCCAATGCAAGAAAATTTATCCGCATTAAACTTCAGGCAGCAGATTATTTTGCGGCACTTAAAAAAGCCAGGAGTGTTCTGTCCGAATACCTTGATGTTATAAATCTTGGCTTGTCAGATGAATTTTTAATGATCCATAACCGGGCATTGATAATAGATTCCCGTTCCCCGGAAAAAGCAGCGTTTCAAAACAACGTAAACATTCTGGATGGTAAATACAGGGTGGAGAAGGATCATTACCTCGATTTTACAAGAAAACTGCCAACCATTTTGAATAATCCGAATGTTCAGAATGAAACCAAAGAGAAAATTAAATCGGCAATACGTTACCTGCGGCTGGGTAACCAGTCAACTGAAGTAGAACATAAGTTTATGAACTATTGGATTGGCCTTGAGTATCTTTTTTCTAATTACGAAAGCCAGAATACCATCAACAGAATAAAAGACCATTTTATTAATGCTCACTCACTGGCATACGTAAAAAGAAATACATACAGTTTTAATAAGGCTTTTGGGCAACTCAGTGGCCTGCACCAGGCACTCGTTCCTTCCTTTACAGTTGCAAGCGCCGATTGTCTTAAAAATATAGCTTTCTATAATGAAACAGAGCTACACCTGTTAACTTTTTATCCCTTGCTGGGCTATAGAGCTATGAAATTGAAACAATGGTTTTTTCAGCCTGGTAAGCAACCTAATGCTGCCGATTACCTTAAAAAACACCGGGCTAATCTCGAAGTGCATTTTACCAGAATTTATAGGCTCCGCAATGAAATTATACACGATGCAGCTACCAATACAAATAATGAGCATATCGCATCTAATCTGCGGTATTATCTTACATTTATTTTAAATGAATTAATTGATTTTTTCTCAAGGTCCGGTGGAAAAGAAGCATCAATTGAAGATTATTTTATACAAAACGAAATTGAAATTGGCAATATTGAATTCAATGGATTCCTGCTAACCGAATTGTTGGATGTAGATTGCTCAATTGACTTTATATCTTAAAATTATTAAAAGGGAATAATGAACGGAGAATCATTAAACATAGAACAGGATCACCTGGCAAAACTGAAAGAACAGTTCCCAAACCTGTTTACAGAAGGTAAGCTGGATTGGGAAAAGCTGAAAGCCACATTCAGCGACGATATTAATTTTGCCAACGAACGGTATGTGCTTAACTGGGCCGGTAAATCCGATGCCTTTAAAGCATTGCAGGTGCCTACCACGGCCACCTTAAAACCCATGCCCGATGAATCGGTAAACTTTGATACCACCGAAAATATTTTTATTGAAGGCGAAAACCTGGAAGTGCTGAAGGTATTGCAGAAAAGCTACTACAATAAAATAAAGTGCATTATAATAGACCCGCCTTATAATACCGGCAGCGATAGTTTTATTTACCCCGACAGCTTTAAAGAAAACAAAGCCGACTACGAAAAACGCATTGGCGATAAGGACGAAGAAGGATATTTAATGAAGGAAGGTATGTTTCGTAAAAACAGTAAAGACAGCGGCCATTTTCACAGCAACTGGTTAAGCATGATGTACCCCCGTTTGTTTCTGGCAAAAAATCTTTTAAAAGATGATGGAGTAATATTTGTGCATATTGATGACAATGAAGTGCACAATTTAAGATTGATGATGAATGAGATTTTTGGTGAAGAAAATTTTGTTGATTGTGTTATTTGGAAAAAAAGATACGGAGGAGGAGCTAAAGAGAAACATCTTGTATCTCTACATGAATATGCTTTAGTGTATGCTAAAACAATTGACAATTTGAATCCAATATATATACCAAATAATAAAGAGTCAATTGAAAAGATATTACACAAAAAAAGACGATCAGTTTGAAATACGGGGCGGTTACAGAACTCACCCATTGGAAGCAACAAAAAGTATGGGAGAACGTAAAAATCTTGTTTTTCCAATTCCTGCACCAGATGGTACTGAAGTCTTCCCAAAAAGGCAATGGCTATGGAGTAAAGACCGGGCTTTAGAGGCACTTAAAAAAGACGAATTAGAATTTTTGAAAGATAAGGAAGGGAAATGGTCAGTTCATACTAAGCAATACCTAAAAGATGAAAGCGGGATAGAACGGGAAATAAAGGCATTTTCAATTATTGACAATGTTTTTTCTCAACACGGTACAAACGAAATAATTGAACTATTCGGTGATGCTCAAATATTTTCATTTCCCAAACCAACAGGCTTGATCAAGCAACTGTTAAATATTGGCATTGAAGAAGAAAACGAAATCATTCTTGACTTTTTTTGTGGTTCTGCCTCTGTTGCTCATGCTGCATTGCAATTAAATTTGGATGATAAGAATAGGCGCTTCATTATGGTTCAGCTACCTGAACCAGTTGAAGAAGGGAGCCCGGCATTTAACGCAGGTTTTAGAACAATTGCAGATATTTCAAAAGAAAGAATCCGAAGGGTAATTAAGAAAATAGAAATTGAGAAAGCGGAAAGTCAACCTAATATGTTTGAGAATCAAGAGCAGGATTTAGGGTTTAAAGCATTTTGTTTGACTCAATCCAATTTCAAAATATGGCGTGGTAGTGAAGTTAACGTAGATAATTTAGTGCAGCAGTTGGAAGCCTTTACTGATCCTGTATATGCAAACAGCCTTGAACAGAATATGCTGTATGAATTAATGCTAAAGGCTGGTTATTTGCTTACCGATGTAGTTAGAGAGTACAACATACTTAATGAAGGCGATGATGAAGCAGAACATATAGATACCAGAATTTACTTAATAGCAGATGGTGAATTAATAATTGCACTCAATAAAATAAATCAGTTTGTTGTTCAGCTTATTATTGATGAATCACCGAAAAAAGTGATTATGCTTGATAATCTCTTTACAGGCAACGACCAGCTAAAAACAAATACCGTATTGCAGATGAAAGATGCGGAGATAGATTTTAAAACAATATAGATGAAGCTTCACTTCAATAGTAAACAGGAATACCAGTTGGATGCCATAAAAGCCATCACCGATATATTTGAAGGGCAGCCTTTAAACGCCGGTGATTTTGAGTTCAGCATTAAACAAAACGGATCACTGCATACCGAAAATGGTTTTGGCAACCAGCTTTCGCTTACTGAAGACCAGGTTTGGGAAAATGTAAAAACAATTCAGGAAAGAAACGAAATTACTCCTTCTCCTTTGGGGAGGGCCGGGGAGGGGCCGAATTTTTCTGTAGAGATGGAAACCGGCACAGGCAAAACCTATGTATACCTGCGAACCATTTTTGAACTCAATAAATTATATGGGTTCAAAAAGTTTGTAATTGTGGTTCCCTCAGTTGCCATCCGGGAAGGGGTTATAAAAAATATACAGATTACACAGGAGCATTTTAAAAACCTGTACGACAGGGTACAAGTAAATGCCGAAGTGTACGACAGTAAAAAGGTATCAAACCTGCGTGGCTTTGCCGCCGGTAATGCCATACAGGTATTGGTAATTAATATTGATTCCTTTGCAAAAGATGAAAACGTAATCAACAAACCTTACGACAGGCTTACAGGCAAAAAGCCTATTGAGTTTATTCAAAGCTGCAATCCCATTGTTATTGTGGATGAACCACAGAACATGGAAACCGAAATAAGAAAAAGAGCTATTGAAAATCTGAATCCGCTTTGTACACTTCGTTACTCTGCCACACATACCAACCTGTACAATTTAATGTATTCACTCAATCCCGTTAAGGCTTATGATTTGGGACTGGTAAAACAGATTGAAGTGGATTCTGTTTTAAGTGAAAACGATTTCAACAGCGCTTATATACAGGTTGATTCTGTAAACCGTTCAGGTAATAATATCACCGCCAAAATAAAGATAGATGTAACTACTGCATCAGGCATAAAAAAGAAACTGGTTACTGCCAGTGCCAGGAAAAATGATCTGTACGAACTATCGGGCAGAAATGACCGCTACGATGGATTGAAAATTTATGAAATTGATTTTGGCAGCCAGCATATTGAATTAACCAACGGAGTAATATTGGCTGTTGGGCAATCGCAGGGCGGCATGAATGATGAAGTGATGAAGTTCATGATCCGCAAAACGGTTGAAGAACATTTAAGAAAAGAAAGGCAGTTTAGCAGCAAAGGTATTAAAGTGCTTTCCCTGTTTTTTATTGACAAAGTAAAAAATTACAGGGTGTACGATGTAAATGGCAACAAGGTTCCCGGCAGGTTTGCCCAATGGTTTGAAGAAATTTACAGGGAAGAAATTGCAAAACCTGTTTATAATGGATTTATAACAGATAGGGTAGAAGACCTGCACGATGGATATTTTTCGCAGGACACTAAGGGAAGGGTAAAAGATACCGGCGGCGAAACGCAGGCTGATAATGATACCTATAAACTGATCATGCAGGATAAAGAAAGATTGCTGGATATTAATACGCCACTTCGTTTCATCTTCAGTCACTCGGCATTAAGAGAAGGTTGGGACAATCCAAACGTATTCCAGATTTGTACACTCAATGAAACAAAATCCGAAATAAAGAAACGGCAGGAAATAGGCCGTGGGCTTCGCCTTAGTGTAAACCAGGAAGGCCAGCGGATATTTGACAGAAACATAAACCGGCTTACCGTGGTAGCAAATGAATCTTACGAAGAGTTTGCAAAAGCACTGCAAAACGAAATTGAAGAAGATTGTGGAGTAGATTTCACCGGCCGGATAAAAGACAAAGGGAAGAAACAAAAAGTAAATCTTCGCAAAGGATTTGAAGCCGACCCGATGTTTTTGCAGATATGGGATAAAATAAAATTCCATACTAAGTATAGTGTTAATTATGAAACAGCAGAATTAATTACACTGGCTGCAAAGGCCGTTAAGGATATGGATGAAACCAAAAAGCCATCCATCCGCAGCACAAAGAAAAAAGTAGTTATTACCGATGAAGGGATAGAAGGGCAATTATTAAGTGATAGCGGCAAGGATGATTACAATTATCATATTGATATGCCCGATATGTTGGGTTACATACAGTCAAAGACTGAATTAACCCGTTCCACCATTCTTGAAATCATTAAAAAATCTGGCCGCATTTCTGAGGTATTGATAAATCCGCAGTTGTTCATGGATAATATTGTGTCATCCATCCGGCAGGTTTTGTATGCATTGATGATAGAAGGCATTAAGTATGAAAAAATCGGCGGCAAAGTTTATGAGATGAAATTGTTTGAGGACAATGAATTGGAAATTTATGTTGATAAATTCACCCACACGGTTTTGCAACCGGATAAAACTATTTATGAAAACCTGATTCCTTTACAATCCGATGTAGAAAGCGAATTTGCAAAAGACTGCGAAAGCAGTGAAAACATAGAGTTTTATTTTAAATTGCCTTTCTGGTTTAAAATACAAACTCCCATTGGCCCTTACAATCCCGATTGGGCAATCGTATTTAAAGACGAAAAGAAAATATATTTTGTTGCGGAAACAAAGAGTGCCGGGCAGGAATTAAGAGGCAGCGAAAAACTAAAAATTAAATGTGGCAAGGAGCATTTTAATGAGTTTGATGATGTTGTTTATAAAAGAGTCGCAACAGTTTCTGAATTGTCAAAATAAATAAGAAATAATCCACAACAAATGATATTATACTCAAACCAAGTTGGCAAGCTAACAGAAATAAAAGAGAATCCCTTCAGACTTGAGAAAGACATTCAGAAGGTCTTTGAAGCAAATATTTTTTCAATCATGGGTTTGGAGTTGGTAAAGAGTGAGTTTACAATAAAAAATAAACGGATAGATACATTGGCTTTTGATAAACAAAACGGTGCTTTTATAATCATTGAATACGAGAGAGATAAAAATATTAGTGTGGTTGACCAGGGCTTTACCTACCTAAGTTTAATGCTGGAGAACAAAGCAGATTTTATTGTAGAGTACAATGAAAGCCTGAAACAAAATTTGAAAAGAGAGGATGTGGACTGGAGCCAAACAAGGGTAGCTTTTGTTTCTACCAACTTTACTGATAATCAAATACAAGCAACTAATTTTAAAGACATAGCCATTGAATTGTGGGAGATAAAGCAATTTGATAATGATACAGTCATAATCAGCCCAATCAAAAAATCAAATGCTGCCGAAAGCATAAAGCCATTAACTCAAAATAAAGAAGCACTCAAAAAAGTAACAGAAGAAATAAAGGTTTACACGGAAGAAGACCATATAGATAAAGCATCAGAAACTACTTCAGAGTTATATGAGAAGTTCAAAAAAGCAATCCTGAATTTGGCAGATGGAATAGAAGTGATACCAAAGAAGCATTACATAGCTTTTAAAAAGGGTTCAAATATTACAGATATATCCATTCTTAAAAAATCTCTCAAAATATTCATCAATGCAAAGACAGGGCAATTGGACGACCCAAAGAAAATTGCACAGGATGTATCAAGCATTGGACATTGGGGAAATGGTGATTATCAGGTACAGATAGAGAATGATAATGACATGGAATACATCATGAGTTTAATAAAACAAGCAATAAAATAATGAATTAAACATCTGCCTATGCAACAGGTACAGCTAAACCTTATCTCCTTTACTCCCGTAAAGACTAAACTAAAATTTGCATTTTACCCTGAAAAGGAGCCCGGCATGGCTTCTATCAAATGGGATAAGTTGTTTGATGAGTTTCCAGAAGGCAGAGACCCCGCCATGCAATTCTACTACTGCGATTTTCAATCTGCAAGAGAAGATGCAATTGAAAAAGAAATTGAATTGTTTCATGCTGTTGGTTTTGCAAAACGATATTTCAATTATTTGATCTTAAATTATTTTAAGCGTATCGATGGTGCTGTTGTGTTTCCGAATTTTACAAAAGATGTTGAAGTATGGTTTGCCAATAATGATATAAGAGATCCACTTTATAAAGTATATAATAAATTCACATTAAATGTGCAATATAGTAGTGCAGTACCAAAGCAATTTCAGGTAGTGCTTTCATACAATGGTATTTCAAAAGTATTGCATACACCTATTAAGCAGATAAAGGATTTTGATACAACAAAATACACAAAGGTTTTATGCAATGGCTGCATCTGGCATTACGAGAAAACCTTGCCGGATGATTTAAAGCAGCAGTTGGAAAATGTATATCCCGTTTTAAATTACGACCTTAAAAAAGAGTACGACATATACGAGGAATTAAAAAAGACTAACCGTTATCCCGAATATCTTGGTAAGCAGGAATGGTTTTACAATCACTACCTGAATACACCAGCTTTTAATAGAATAATAAAACTTGCACCTGAAGGCTTTTATCAGGTGCCCAATGAAAAAGTGTATTTGGTTGGCAAAGGCAATAACATCCTGCAATTCAAGAATGGAACACACATTAACCCTGGTCTGGGCATTCTTACACACAAACCATTACAGGCATATACTGAAGGTCATTTGAAACTGTTTTTTATTTATAATAAAGCAGATGCCGATTTTGTAAAAGGCCACATGTATAAGTTCATGATGGAAGGCTGGCATGGCATTGTAAATAAAAAGCAAAAAGATGCAAAACCACTGATTGAATATATTAATCAGCAATTCAGTTTTGATGCCGCCAAACAAACTTCCTTTATAGACAACAATACTATTTTTGAAGAAGTAAAGGAACAATTAGATAAGTTTTCACTTGACCCCGGCTGTACGTATGTTGCCATATACATAAGCCCCATTAAGAATGACGATAAAGACCATCCGCAACACAAGGCTTATTACCAAATAAAAGAGCATTTGCTCGATAAGGGTATCACTTCGCAGGTTATTTTTAAAGAACACCTTGCAAAACCAGAGTTCTATTATTTTTTGCCCAATATATACGTTGCTTTATTGGCGAAAATGGGAGGAATACCCTGGCGGCTGGCACGGTCCCGTGCAAATGAACTGATTATAGGCGTAGGTGCATTCAAACCCCGTGATGCGGCTCATCGTTATGTAGGCAGTGCATTTTGTTTCAGTAATGACGGTAAGTTCGAAGGCTTCGGCTGCTATAAAAAGAACGAAACAAAGCTGCTGGCCGGTTCAATAAAAGACCAGGTTGAGAAATTCATAGAGCAACATCAATCTGTAAGGCGAATCATCATTCACTTTTACAAGGAAATTTCAGACCCCGAAGAACTACAGCCCATACTTAAAATGCTTGACAGTATTGGTTACGGTGATGTACCTGTTATCGTAATCACCATCAATAAAACAGAAAGCCGGGAGTTTCTGGCTTTTGATATGAATAGTGACGGCAAGATGCCGTTAAGTGGCACATACCTCAGCATAGGCTATAATAAATTCCTGTTGTTTAATAATGTAAGGTATAAGGAGGAAGTGCCAATTGCTGCGAAAGACTATCATTTCCCGGTGAAGCTGTCAATCAAATCCTCAAAGCCAGATGAATTGAGTATGTCAGTTATAGGAGAGTTAATTGACCAGGTGTATCAGTTCAGCCGCATGTATTGGAAAAGCATCAGCCAGCAAAACCTGCCTGTAACAACTATATATCCGGAAATGGTAGCAAAGATTTTCCCCTATTTTAACAGAGAGGAATTACCTGAGTTTGGAAAGAAAAATTTGTGGTTTTTGTAAAATATAAAACAATGAATCTCTACATAAAAAACATGGTTTGCAACCGCTGCATCATGGTGGTTAAGCAGGAACTGGAAAACCTGGGCTTAAACCCCATCCATGTTACAATGGGAGAGGCAGTACTGAAAAAAAACCCATCTGTAAAAAAAATGCAACAACTCAACAGCCGTTTGTTCCAACTCGGCTTTGAAATACTCGATGACCAGAAGCAAAAACAGATTGAAAAAATAAAAAGCCTGCTTATTAGAAAAGTACAGTCAGGCGATGTAGAAGAACATTTCAGCATTAGTGAATATTTGAGCACTGCCTTGCATAAAGAATATAGTTACATCTCCCGTTTATTTTCTGAAGTAGAAGGAATTACGGTTGAACAATTTTTTATTCTGCAAAAAACGGAAAAAGTAAAAGAACTCCTGGTATATGGGGAGCAGAATTTAAGCGAAATTTCCTTTTTCTTAGGTTACAGCAGCGTGGCGCATCTTTCAGCACAGTTCAAAAAAGTTACCGGCTTAACACCGAGCCAGTTTAAAAAAATAGGCAGCACAAATCGGAAATCTTTAGATAGTGTACAGAACAAGAAACTATAAATCATTTCCATAATTCTGTAACAATACTACTTCCCGTTTGAAGGAACTTTGTGTCATTAAATTAACAGACATGACACATACCTATAAAGTTTCCGGAATGACCTGCGGCGGTTGCCAGGCAAAAGTTCAAAACCTTTTATCAAAAGTAGATGCAGTCAGTGATGTAAATATTGATCTTGCCAAAGGCGAAGCGACTATTAAAATGGATAAGCACATTGAAACTGCTATTTTACAGGAAGCATTGAAAGACTATCCGAAATATCAATTAACAGATAACAATCAACAGCACCTGCCAGTTAATACAGAAGAAGTTGAAGAAACCAGTACCTGGTTAGCAACTTACAAACCCATTCTGTTAATATTTGCATTTATTACCGGTATAACATTTTTGAACGAATGGGTAGTTGGTGATTTTGTGTTTATGCGCTGGATGAGCAATTTTATGGCCGGGTTTTTTTTGGTTTTTTCATTTTTCAAATTGCTTAACCTGAAAGGCTTTGCGGAGAGTTACTCGATGTATGATGTGATTGCAAAAAAATGGAGCAGTTGGGGGTATGTTTATGCCTTCATTGAGCTGGCCCTGGGAATTGCATTTCTTACCGGTTTCAATCCCATACTAACCAATAGTATTACCTTTATTGTAATGTCAGTAAGTATAATTGGTGTGCTGCAAAGTGTTTTCAATAAGCGTAAAATAAAATGTGCCTGCCTGGGCGATGTATTTAATTTACCCATGAGTACCATTACTATTATTGAAGATGCATTGATGATTGGAATGAGTGCGGTTATGCTGTTAACGATGTTATTATGATACTATTTAGATCAATAGGGCAATTTTTCTGGAAAGCTTTTAAATTCCTTTTTGTACGCAAAAAAGACTGTTGTAAATAGGGTTTAAGTCATTTAAGTATAAATAGTTAGCAGAATTATGTAAGAATCCTCAAAAAAATTGTTATACTTTTGTAGCAGTTTAAAACATGAAAAAGTTCATCACCGCCATATTAGCCGTTTTGTATCTGGGTACTTCTTCAGGAGCCACGATACACATGCATTATTGCATGGGCAAGCTGGCCGATTGGGGGCTGGGTCATAATAAGTCCAAAACCTGCGGTCAATGCGGCATGGTGAAAACCGAGTCAAAAGATAACGGTTGCTGCAAGGATGAACAGAAATTTTTAAAAGACGATTCAGCACAAAAGGTAACCGAGAGTAACCTGCAATTGATGCAGTTAATGGCAACAGCTTTACCGTCTGCCTATATTCAATTACCCGAAATAGTATTTCCTTCTTTAACAGAAGAAAGCCCTAACAGCAATGCTCCTCCCCGAACGCAAGGCGTTCCCGTTTACATTCGCAACTGCGTTTTCCGTATTTAATACAGTTCCCACTTGTTGAGCCAGGCAATTGATTTGCCGGGCTATTGGCATTTACCCATGCCATAAATCCAACTATTATTTACTACTAAATTAAATTAAAATGAAAAAATTAAAAATACTGATGATGGCAGCCTTAACCATCGTTTCCGTTTCCCTGTTTGCACAGGATAGTACCCAACAAAAATCAAAAGCTGCTAAATATAAAACGGTCAAAATGAAATACAGTTGCCCCATGCACCCTGATGTGGTCAGCAAAAAACCGGGTAAATGCAGTAAATGCGGTATGGATTTAACCAAATCAAAAAAAGAACAAATGAAAATGGAAGTGATGAAAACCTATACCTGCCCCATGCATCCGGATGTAACGAGCGACAAACCCGGTAAATGTTCAAAATGCGGTATGGCTTTGAAAGAAAAAGAAACGGCTGTTGTAGCTTATAGCTGCCCCATGAAATGCGAAGGGGATAAAACTTATGATAAGCCCGGTAACTGCCCTAAATGTGGCATGGCGTTAAAAGAGCAAAAAGACGATCATTCCAATCACAAACATTAATCAACTAAAAATTATACAAATGAAAAAGATAATCCTTGCTTTAATGGTAATCGCAGCTGTAGCCGTGGTTTCCTGCAACAGCAACAATTCTGCAAAAGACAACAGCACGGGTATGAACCATGACAGTATGCCCATGCCCATGAAAGACAATACGACGGCAGATGACAATGTGAAAATGGTAGCAACCACATTCGCCACTGTTGATCCCGCTGTTTCAGCCTTTATGAAATCAATGGTTATGGATTACCTGGCGGTTAAAAATGCGCTGGCAAACGAAAATGAAACTGATGCGGCTGCAGCCTCTGGAAAAATGTTTGATGTTATGAAAGGGTTTGATAAATCACTATTAAGTGCCGACCAGAAAAAAGTATATGATGATATTGAAGCCGACCTGAAAGAACATGCAGAACACATCTCAAAAAATAAAATTGAACATCAGCGGGAGCATTTTGCCATGATGAGTAAAGACATGTACGATATGGTAAAGGCATTTGGGGCTGGTATGACCTTGTACCACGATCATTGCCCGATGTATAATGAAGGATCTATGTGGCTCAGTGAATCCAAAGACATCAAAAATCCTTACTACGGAGATAAGATGATGACCTGCGGTAGTGTAGAAGAAATGATGAAATAATTCACAAGCCAAAAAAAGCATTATGATTCCTAAATTAATTTCCTGGTCATTAAAAAACCGCTACATCGTTTTGCTGTTGGCAGCAGGCTTGTTTGCGTGGGGCATTTTCAATATCAAGAAAAACCCCATTGATGCAATCCCTGATCTCAGCGAAAACCAGGTGATCGTCTTTACCGAATGGATGGGCCGTGGTCCACAAATTATGGAAGACCAGGTTACCTATCCGCTGGTTAGTAACCTGCAAGGCATTCCAAAAGTGAAAAACATCAGGGGCACTTCTATGTTCGGGATGAGTTTTGTGTATGTGATTTTTGAAGATGATGTAGAAGTGTATTGGGCAAGAACAAGAGTACTGGAACGGCTGAATTATGCACAACGCTTATTACCCACAGGCGTAACACCCACACTTGGCCCCGATGGTACAGGGGTTGGTCATGTATTCTGGTACACATTGGATACAAAGAACCTTGACCTCGGTGAACAAAGAGCCTTGCAGGACTGGTATGTAAAACTGGCTTTGCAAACCGTACCCGGTGTTGCCGAAGTGGCATCCTTTGGCGGTTTTGAAAAACAATACCAGTTGGTAATTGACCCGGTAAAATTACAGTTCTATAACATCAGCCTTATGGATGTAATGAACAAAGTAAAAGCCAGTAACAATGATGTGGGCGGCCGCAAATTTGAAATGAGTGATATGGCTTATATCATCCGGGGATTAGGCTACATTAAAAATAAAGACGACATTGAAGCTATTGCAGTGGGCAACAACAATGGTATTCCGGTAAGGGTGAAGGATATTGGCACGGTACAGATGGGAGGCGATTTACGATTGGGCATCTTTGATGAAAACGGTGAAGGCGAAGTAGTAGGTGGTATTGTAGTGATGCGTTATGGCGAAAATGCAGATAAGGTAATCAATGCCGTAAAAGAGAAAATGAAAGATGTGCAGAAAGGATTGCCCGAAGGTGTAACATTTAAAACCGCTTACGACCGAAGTGAACTGATTGAAGCTGCAATCGGTAACATTAAAGTAAAACTGATTGAAGAAATGGCTGTAGTGGCGCTGATCGTTATCATCTTTCTTTTTCACTGGCGCAGTGCATTAAGCATCATTATTCAGATTCCGATAACCATTGCTATCAGTTTCATCCTGCTGAATATGTTTGGTATATCCTCCAATATCATGTCACTAACAGGTATTGCCCTGGCTATCGGTGTAATTGTAGACAATGGAATTATTATGAGTGAGAATGCCTACCGGCATTTATCAGACTATCAAAATCAACACACCCCTAAATCCTAAACAATGAAAAAATTGTTCAATAAACTAAAACGTAAACAAACCTACTACCGTATTCCGGAGTTGGAAAGGATGCGGTTGATTGAAAAAGCCAGCATTCAGGTGTCAAGGGGTGTATTCTTTTCTACCATTATAATCATCACTTCTTTTTTGCCGGTGTTTTTACTAACCGGCCAGGAAGGGAAACTCTTCCACCCGCTGGCATTCACAAAAACATTCATCATGATTGTGGATGCGTTGCTGGTGCTAACCTTAGCCCCCGTTTTAATTTCCTTTTTTATGAAAGGGCGTTTCAGGCCCGAAACCAAAAACCCGGTAAACCGAATACTGGAAAAAATATACGAGCCGGTTATCCGTACCTGTATCAAATGGCGAAAAACAACACTGGCTGTTAACATCATTGCTTTGGCAATCAGTATTCCTATGCTGCTTAGTTTGGGTAAAGAATTTATGCCGCCACTGGATGAAGGCTCTATTTTATTCATGCCCGTTACACTCCCAGATGTTTCCAACAGTGAAGCCAAGCGGATTTTGCAAGTACAGGATAAACTAATCAAATCTGTACCGGAAGTGAAGAATGTTTTGGGCAAAGCAGGGCGAGCCAACACGGCAACCGACAATTCCCCCATCAGCATGATTGAAACCATTATCCTTTTAAAACCTCAATCGGAATGGAGAAAGGGATTGAGTAAAAATGATATTATCAATGAACTTAATGCCAAGTTGCAGATTCCGGGTGTTACCAACGGATGGACACAACCTATAATCAACCGTATCAATATGCTTTCCACAGGTATCCGAACAGATGTGGGTGTAAAAGTATATGGACAAAACCTGGATACCATTTATGCTTTTGCAGAAAAAGTGAAGAAAGAACTCGAAGGCATTGATGGCGTAAAAGATTTGTACGTAGAACCCATTACCGGTGGCAAATACATTGACATCATTGTAAAAAGAGATGAGATTAGCCGGTACGGTTTAACGGTTGATGATGTAAACAGTGTGGTGGAAATAGCATTGGGTGGTATGCGGCTTACTACCACAGTAGAAGGCAGGCAGCGTTTTTCCGTCAATGCAAGGTTTGGGCAGGATTTCAGAAACAACCTTGAATCATTAAAACGCCTACAGGTACAAACCATGAAATATGGCCCTGTGCCATTGGAAGCAGTGGCTGATGTAAAAATTACAGAAGGCCCGCCGATGATCAATTCTGAAAATGCAATGCTGCGGGGAACGGTTTTATTTAATGTACGGGAAAGGGATTTGGGCGGTACTGTTAATGAGGCTAAAGAAAAACTGGATAAAATGATTACCAAATTACCCAAGGGGTATTTTTTGGAGTGGAGCGGCCAGTATGAAAACCTGATACGCAGCGAAAAAACATTGAAAATGATTTTACCGGTGGTGCTGCTCATTATTTTCCTGTCGATGTATTTCGCCTTCCGCAATGCAAGAGAAGCATTCCTGAGTTTGATTTCAATACCATTTGCTTTGATCGGTGGCGCAGTAATGATCTATTTCTGGGGTGTGAATTTATCGGTGGCAGTAGCAGTTGGTTTCATTGCCTTGTTTGGATCGGCGGTAGAAACCGGTATTGTTATGGTGATTTACCTCAACGATGCCATGCAGCAATTGGTTGATAAAAAAGGTAATTCAAAAGATACCATTACAAAAGCAGATTTACGGGAATATGTAATTGCAGGTGCAGCAAAAAGATTGCGGCCAAAATTAATGACGGTGAGTGTCTCTCTTTTTGCATTGATTCCTATTCTTTGGAGCCACGGTGTAGGTAGTGATGTGATGAAACCAATCGTATTGCCCATGGTGGGCGGGGTATTAACATCTGCAACACATATTTTATTGGTGACCCCATTGATATTCTTAATGGCAAAAGAATATGAATTAAGAAAGCAAGGAAAAATTGAAGTGCTGGAAACAAAACACTAAGGGATTAATTTAAACCTATAAATTATGGATAATCAAAAAAGACTTCTCAGTGCGGGTATATTAACAGCGATTGCAGCATCGCTCTGCTGTATTACTCCAGTATTGGCATTACTTGTCGGAACAAGTGGCATCGCATCTTCGTTTTCCTGGATGGAGCCATTCAGACCGTATTTAATAGGCTTTACCATTTTGGTTATCGGGTATGCCTGGTATCAAAAATTAAAACCTGTAAAAAAGGAGGATTGTAATTGTGAAACAACTGAAAAGAGAAAATATTTTCAAACAAAAACGTTTCTTGGCTTAGTAACTGTGTTTGCCGCATTAACGATTGTTTTTCCTTATTACTCAAAAGTGTTTTTCCCAAAAAGTGAAAAGAAAAATATAGAGATCAGCAAAGCCACTATCAGTGCCGTTGAATTTAAGATTAAAGGGATGAGCTGTGCGGCCTGCGAAGAAGAAGTAAAGCATGAAGTTAATAAGTTGCCGGGAATCATCAATGCGGAGGTATTTTATCAAAAAGGGAATGCCACCATAACATTTGATTCAACCAAAGTAAACGTAAAGTCTATCGAAACGGCTGTCAATGCAACAGGCTATAAAGTAACTGAGTCAAAAATAAAATAAAATGGAAATAATAACGAAATCAACAATTACCTGCCCTAAATGCAGCTATCAGAAAGAAGAGGAAATGCCAACAGATGCATGCCAATATTTTTACGAATGTAAAAACTGTAAAACGATATTAAAACCGAAGCAAGGTGACTGTTGTGTTTTTTGCTCCTATGGTACTGTGCCTTGCCCCCCGATTCAAAATGGCAAAAGCTGTTGTAATTAAACACTAAACTTAATCAGATGAAAAAAATAATAGCTATTCTTCTTGCCTTTATGGTTGTCAAAACTGTTGCAGCACAACAGGTGTTAACCATGCAGGAAATTCAATCGGCCATTCAAACCAACCATCCTGCCTTAAAAATGCTGGATGCCGAAGCCCGTTCTATGAATGAAGAAGCCAAAGGTGCTTATAGCTGGATGCCGCCGGAAGTAGGCGCTGGTTTTTTTCAGACACCTTATGATCCGGGCAGGTGGAAATCAATGAACGGCCAGCCGGGCATGGGTGCTTTTATGATTTCTGCCCAGCAGATGTTTCCCAATAAAAAAAGGCAGAATGCTGAGTTTGCTTACATGAATGCACAGTCATCAGTAGAATTACAAAAAAAAGATGTGATAGTAAATGAACTGTTGTTTACAGCAAGAAAAAACTACTATGACTGGATTGTTCTGGAAAAGAAACTGAAAGTGCTGGACGAAAATGATAAGCTGCTAAAATTTATGATGCAGAGTGCAGAAATCCGGTATAAAAACGGGCTGGGAAAAATCAGTGCCTATTATAAAGCGAAAGCGGCTTTGGCCAATGTAGAAAATATGCAGTTGATGTTGCGTAATGAAATTAACCAGAAACGTATTGCCATTAACACAGTAATGAACAGGAGTACGGAAACAGCCTTTGCAGTTGATACGAATTATGTATGGAACAACTTTAACAGGGCCATGTTTGATTCTGTATCCCTGATGAAACAGCGTAGCGATATTAAAGTAATTGACAGAAGTATTGAAGTGAATAAACTGGAACGCACAGCAGAGTTGGCAAAACTGAAACCGGAGTTTGGAATCCAGTACAATCACATGACGGGCTGGGCCAGGCAGCCCCTGATGTTTACGGTAATGGGGATGGTGAAAATCCCCCTTGCAAAATGGTCCTCCAAAATGAATAAGGCAAAAGCTGAAAGTCTTGTTTGGCAAAATGAAGCATTGCGGAACCAGCAACAGATGATTATTAATGAAGCAGGCGGCATGGCTGATAACAGTTTCACCGAACTGGAACTGAAAAAGAAGCAGATGAAATTGTATGAAGAACAGATCATCCCGGCATTGCGACGGAATTTTCAAACCATGCAATTAGGCTACGAGCAAAATACCGAAGAGTTATTTGAGTTGTTCGATGCCCTGGGAAGCATTGAACATGACGCAGATGGAATACTTTGACCAGTTGCAAAAGGGTTTGCAGATGCAGGCAGAACTGATGAAAATTTTGGAAATAAAATAAAACGAATTGAATGAAATGTATTTATAAAATAAAATGGGTTGCAGTTTTTGCATTGGCTGTTTTCTTTATTGCCTGTAATGGTGGCAATGAAAAAGCAACAGTGATGTACACCTGTCCCATGCCGCAGGATTCTGTTTTCAGCGACAAGCCCGGTAAATGTCCCAAATGCGGTATGGATCTGGTGCTGATGGAAAATCATTCGATGCATTCCGGCCATGACATGTCCGACAGCAGTATGGTAATAACCAAAGGATATACTTGCCCTATGCACCCACAGGTGCAAGAGATGGACGGTTGTTTGAAGTGCAACAGCAATAACTACAAATTTCTGCGTGGCTGTTATCTCTGCGCGACGCAGACGGTGCAATCCTTCAAGGGCAGCGACCAAGATCTGATGATGCTTTATGACAAAGCGCGCCAGGAATTGAGCACGCACCTTCAACACGGCGTCCGGCCTGGGGAACTTTCCCTGGCGGCGTGACCCCGGTTACACCCACTCCATGACCAGACCAGCGCTTGCCGAGCGCTGGTTTTTGTTGCGCGGGAACCGGCGCAGGTCGCAGCAGGTTTGATGAATAATGAACATTCAGCACCAAGACGGCAGCGGCGCGTGTTTCGCGATCATTGGCGGCGGCGTGACCGGGCTGACCGCCGTGTACAATCTGACGCGGTCTGCCGGGCAAGAGCGTTACGCTGTCACCATCTTTGAGAATGCGCCTGCCCTGGGCGGGTTGGCCGCCGGTTTCAGGGGACGCCCGGCGTGGGAATGGCCGCTCGAACATTTCTACCATCATCTCTTCCTCTCCGACTGCGCCATGCTGGAGCTGCTGGACGAGATCGGTTTCCGTCACGCGTTGAAAAGTTACCGCCCCAACACCGCCATCCACGCGGAGGGCAAGAACTATACACTCGACAGCGTCAGTCGTGTGCCCGGCTTTCCGCTCATCCCGTTCGTGGATCGTGTGCGCATGGGCATGGGCGATCGCCTACCTGCGTTACCATCCGGCCAGGCCGTGGCGTCGCTTTGACAAGATCGGCGCCGATGCATGGCTGCGCCGGTGGATGGGGCGCAAGGCATACGAGGCGGCGTGGGAGTTTCAGCTCCAGGGTAAATTCGGTGACGCCTATCAAGAGGTCAACTTGGCGTGGTTCTGGGCGCGCGTCTTTGCCCGCACGCCCAAGTTGGCCTATTTTGACGGTGGTTTCCAGGCGTTTCGTCGATCACCTGGCGCAACGTGTTCGGCGGCAAGGCGTCGAGATTTTCACAAACTGTGCGGTGGAAGCGATCCGCCCACAGGTTGATGGCGGCTATGCGGTGGTCGTCGATGGAGAGGCGCGGCGCTTCGACCAGGTGCTGAGCACCGTCAGCCCCGACGCCATGCAACGGCTGGCGCCTGATTTGCCCGCCGTCGTACCTCGGCCAGTTGGCGCGGCTCAAAAGCATGGGCGTGGTGGTGCTGACAGTGGCGCTCGACCGCAAGCTGACCGAAGACATGTACTGGATCAGCCTGCCCAAGCGTGAGGGCATCCCCTTCCTGGCGCTGGTCGAGCACACCAAAATGATCGACCCCAGCCACTACGCCGGCGACCATCTGCTTTACCTGGGCGACTATCTGCCGTCAGATCATCGTTATTTTGACTTCTCCACCGAGGAGCTGCGAAATTGAGTTTGCGCCGCATCTGGTCAAGTTCAACCCCAGTTTTCGCCGTGAATGGGTCACCGGTGCGTGGGTGCATAAGGCGAAGTATGCGCAGCCCGTCCCGCCCATCGGCTATCTGGAGATGATCCCGGCGCTGCGCACGCCGCTGCCGGGTCTGTACTTTGCCTCGATGAGCCAGGCCTATCCGTGGGATCGCGGGACGAATTACGCGGTGGAGTTAGGGCGCAAGGTGGCAGGAATGATAGGAGCGCAGGAGTAGCCCGCTACAATCACACACGCCCGTTAGCCCTTGCCTGCCCCGGTGGTTCGCCGCACCATCTGTTCTTTGCTATAATAAGTGGCATCCATAGAACATCGGTTCCGATTATGCAAAGTTATTCGGGAACAGGCGCAACTACAATGGCCAACGACTTTGTCCATCTCCATGTTCACTCTGAATATTCGATGCTCGACGGCTTAGGCCGCATCAAAGAGTTGGTAAAAGAGGCCAAGCGGCTGGGGCAGCCGGCCCTGGCGCTGACCGATCATGGCGTCATGCATGGCGCGATTGAATTTTTCCGGGCCTGTAAAGAGAATGAGATCAAGCCGATTGTCGGCATTGAAGCCTACCAGACGGTCTGGGGGCGGCCGATGGGCGGCCGTGACGGTCAACTGGATCGCGAAAAATTACCATCTCTTGTTGCTGGCCAAGAACATGACCGGCTATCGCAACCTGCTCAAAATTGCCAGCCACAGCCAACTACACGGCTACTACTATAAACCGCGCGTCGATCATGACTTTCTGGCCAAACATGCCGAAGGCATCATCTGTACCACCGGCTGTTTGGGCGTGGAAGTGCCCCAGTTGCTCATGCATGGCAAGGATCAGGAGGCGTATGACCGCTTTGGCTGGTATGTCGATGTCTTTGGCAAAGAGAACTTCTATATTGAGCTGCAAGAACACAGCATCCCCGAATTAATTCCGGTCAACAAGTCGTTGGTGCCCTGGTCCGAGAAGTTTGGCATTGGGCTTGTTGGCCACCAACGATGTCCACTATGTCAAAGAGGCGGACGCCGATCCGCATGAGATGTTGCTCTGTGTGCAGACGGGGGAGAGCGTCAAGTCGGAAAAGCGCATGCGGCTGAGTGACCAGAGTTACTTCCTGAAAAGCCGTGAGCAGATGGAGGCGACCTTCCGCCCCTATATTGATCTGCCGGACAGCGCCTATGAAAATTCGCTGCGCATTGCCGAAATGTGCGATGTCGATCTGGAAGACAAGAACTATCACCTGCCCGACATGCCCATTCCGGAGGGCTTTACCTATGACACCTATTTGCGCCACCTGACCGAAGAGGGCTTGACGCGCCTCTATGGCGAACGGGCCACCAACGAGGAGATCCAGAAGCGCAAAGAGTTTGAACTGGGCGTCATCGCCAAGATGGGCTTTTCCATCTACTTTTTGATTGTGGGTGACCTCTGCCGCTTTGCCAAGAGCCAGAATATTTGGTGGAATGTGCGCGGATCGGGCGCCGGTTCGCTGGTCGCCTACTGTATCGGCATTACCGGGTTGGACCCGCTCAAGAACAGCCTGATCTTCGAGCGCTTCCTCAACCCGGCCCGCGTCACCATGCCGGACTTTGACCTCGACTTCCCCGACGACCAACGTGAAGAGATGATCCGCTACACCATCGAAAAATATGGGCGGGAACAGGTCGCGCAGATTGTCACCTTCAACCGCATGAAGGCCAAGGCCGCGGTGCGCGATGCTTGTAGCCGGTGCCCAGGGCGTCGATTCTTCTATAAATATATGCTGCCAACTTAGGAATTCTAGCACATACATTCATTGCATCTTCGTAAGTAGCATCCCAATAGTCTGCTTTATTTAAGCCATCATGATATTTTTTTGCAAAAATACTATCAGAATCTGCATCTGCCATAATTCCAATGCTGAAAATCGAAGTCATCGGATGAGTATCAATT
>JBAOIB010000004.1:0-833338 GCA_037045195.1 Chitinophagaceae bacterium | reverse complement strand
TTAAAGCGTACGGGCAATTAGTACTACTTGGCTTTGCTGTTACCAGCTTTACACCTATAGCCTATCAACGTCATAGTCTTTGACGGCCCTTAAAAGTAAACTCATCTTGAGGTAGGTTTCACGCTTAGATGCTTTCAGCGTTTATCCTGTCCGTACATAGCTACTCAGCATTGCACCTGGCGGCACAACTGATACACCAGCGGTACGTACGACCCGGTCCTCTCGTACTAAGGTCATGTCCTCTCAATTTACTTGCGCCCACCACAGATAGGGACCGAACTGTCTTGCGACGTTCTGAACCCAGTTCACGTGCCACTTTAATCGGCGAACAGCCGAACCCTTGGGACCTTCTCCAGCCCCAGGATGTGACGAACCGACATCGAGGTGCCAAACCTCCCCGTCGATATGAGCTCTTGGGGGAGATCAGCCTGTTATCCCCGGAGTACCTTTTATCCTTTGAGCGACGGCCCTTCCACACAGAACCGCCGGATCACTTTAGCCGACTTTCGTCCCTGCTCGGCTTGTAAGCCTCACAGTCAAGCACCCTTATACTAATGCGCTCTACGTACGATTACCAACCGTACTGAGGGTACCTTTGCAAGCCTCCGTTACTCTTTAGGAGGCGACCACCCCAGTCAAACTACCCACCATGCACTGTTTCCCGTTAGGGATTAGACTCTAAATCAAAGAAGGTTGGTATTTCAACGACCGCTCCACCCTACCTGGCGGCAAGGCTTCAAAGCGTCCCAACTATTCTACACATCCGTAATTCAAAATCAATGCAAAGTTGTAGTGAAGGTTCACGGGGTCTTTCCGTCCCGTGGCGGGTAACCGGCATCTTCACCGATACTACAATTTCACCGGGCTCGTGGAAGAGACAGTGTTCAACTCATTAGACCATTCGTGCAGGTCGGAACTTACCCGACAAGGAATTTCGCTACCTTAGGACCGTTATAGTTACGGCCGCCGTTTACTGGGGCTTCAGTCAGGAGCTTTGCCTTGCGGCGAACACCCTTCCTTAACCTTCCAGCACCGGGCAGGTATCAGGCTCTATACGTCATCTTTCAATTTTGCAGGGCCCTGTGTTTTTGTTAAACAGTTGGTTGAACCAATTTACTGAGACCCACCGAAGTGGGTACGCTTTATCCCGAAGTTACAGCGTCAATTTGCCTAGTTCCTTTTCCACGGCTCACCCGAGCGCCTTAGAATATTCATCCCGTCTACCTGTGTCGGTTTGCGGTACCGGCTGCTATACTCGCTTTTCTTGGAAGGACTTTCATCGTTACGCTTCACCCGAAGGATCCACTCAGCTATTCCGTCAGCTTATACGACTAGCATTCTCCGTCACTTTTGTTGTATAGCAGGCGCAGGAATATTAACCTGCTTTCCATCATCTACCCCTTTCGGGTTTGACTAAGGACCGGGCTAACCCTGATCCGATTAACGTTGATCAGGAACCCTTAGACTTTCGGCGATAAGGTTTTTCACCTTATTTATCGTTACTTATGCCTACATTTTCTTTTGAAACCGCTCCAGCATACGTCACCGTACACCTTCAATGCTGTTTCAATGCTCCCCTACCGATATACCACCAAGTGGCAATCATAAAGCTTCGGTTAGTAGTTTGATGCCCGATTATTTTCCGTGCGGGACCTCTCGACCAGTGAGCTGTTACGCACTCTTTAAATGAATTGCTGCTTCCAAGCAAACATCCTGGCTGTTATAGAAGTCCTACCTCGTTTGATCAACTTAACTACTTATTAGGGACCTTAGCTGCTATTCTGGGTTATTTCCCTCTCGGCCACGGATCTTAGCACCCGTAGCCTCACTCCCGGAGATATCTGTTAGCATTCGGAGTTTGTCAGGGTTTGGTAGGCGATGAAGCCCCCTAGCCCAATCAGTAGCTCTACCTCTAACAGACTTCATAATCCGAGGCTGTTCCTAAAAACATTTCGGGGAGAACGAGCTATCTCTCAGTTTGATTGGCCTTTCACCCCTATCCACAGGTCATCCCAAGACTTTTCAACGTCAACGGGTTCGGTCCTCCAGTTTGTGTTACCTAACCTTCAACCTGCCCATGGATAGATCACAAAGTTTCGCGTCTGCCCCCACTGACTAGTCGCCCTATTTGGACTTGCTTTCGCTACGGCTCCGCTATTTACGAACTTAACCTCGCCAGTGAGGAGCAACTCGTAGGCTCATTATGCAAAAGGCACGCCGTCATCCAACACATTGCTGTGCGGACTCCGACCGCTTGTAGGCGCACGGTTTCAGGTACTATTTCACTCCCTTGTTTAGGGTGCTTTTCACCTTTCCCTTACGGTACTGGTTCACTATCGGTGTCTGAGGAGTATTTAGCCTTACCAGATGGTGCTGGCAGATTCAGGCAGGATTCCTCCGGTCCCGCCTTACTCAGGATACTGCTCGTCCTCATCATTTTCTGTTTACGGGGCTATCACCCTCTATGGCTCAACTTTCCAGAAGATTTTACTTGATGATGATTTCTAAATGCAGTCCTACAACCCTCAAGCGGCACGCCGCTCAAGTTTAGGCTATTCCCTTTTCGCTCGCCACTACTCGGGGAATCACTATTGTTTTCTTTTCCTCCCGGTACTTAGATGTTTCAGTTCTCGGGGTTGGCTCCCGATTTGCATCGGGGTACTATACCTTCAGTATAGTGGGTTGACCCATTCGGAAATCCAGGGATGTAATGCTTGTGTGCAGCTCCCCCTGGCTTATCGCAGCTTACCACGTCCTTCGTCGCCTCTCAGACCCAAGGCATCCACCATGCGCCCTTAGTTGCTTTAAAAAAATTAGAAACTAGAATTTTGTTATTCTTGTAGTTGTTACCCGACCACTTACTTCAGACCAACCAAAAAAATGGTGTGTTCTAAAATATGTGATCAATAAATTATTAGATATCCGTTCTAACATTTTTTCCCAATATGTCAAAGAACTTTTCACTTTCGTGATTAGTTGATGTGTTGGACTTGAACCAATTGATTCACCCGTTTGAATCACATCTTAATTTGTGGAGGATATCGGAGTCGAACCGATGACCCTCTGCGTGCAAGGCAGATGCTCTAGCCAACTGAGCTAACCCCCCAATTTAAGGTGGAAGGATTAAGTCAGTAGGTTTAAGGTCTTAGCCTTGCGCCTTTAGCCTTATGCCTTTTACCTTGAAAGTAGACCCGAGCAGATTTGAACTGCTGACCCCTACATTATCAGTGTAGTGCTCTAACCAGGCTGAGCTACGGATCTGTATTTGTAGCCTCCCAATTGAGTCGGGATTTTCGGGATACTTTATTGTTAAAGAACTAATTGATATGAAAGTTAAAGGAAACAATAGCAAGGTAAGTGCGCAATTTAATGCGCTTTCTTGCTCTAAAAAGGAGGTATTCCAGCCGCACCTTCCGATACGGCTACCTTGTTACGACTTAGCCCCAGTCACCAGTTTTACCCTAGGCGGCTCCTTACGGTTACCGACTTTAGGTACACCCGGCTTCCATGGCTTGACGGGCGGTGTGTGCAAGGTCCGGGAACGTATTCACCGTATCATTGCTGATATACGATTACTAGCGATTCCAGCTTCATGGAGTCGAGTTGCAGACTCCAATCTGAACTGAGAGGCGTTTTTTGGGATTAGCTTCATATCGCTATGTTGCAGCCCTTTGTACGCCCCATTGTAGCACGTGTGTAGCCCTGGGCATAAAGGCCATGATGACTTGACATCATCCCCTCCTTCCTCACGTCTTACGACGGCAGTTTCACTAGAGTTCCCAGCGTTACCTGATGGCAACTAGTGATGGGGGTTGCGCTCGTTGCGGGACTTAACCCAACACCTCACGGCACGAGCTGACGACAGCCATGCAGCACCTTACTGGCAGTGTATTGCTACAAAATGAGCTTTCACTCACGGTCTCCCAGCATTCTAGCCCAGGTAAGGTTCCTCGCGTATCATCGAATTAAACCACATGCTCCACCGCTTGTGCGGACCCCCGCCAATTCCTTTGAGTTTCAATCTTGCGATCGTACTTCCCAGGTGGGATACTTAATGCTTTCGCTCAGACACTTACAGTTTATCGCAAATGTCGAGTATCCATAGTTTAGGGCGTGGACTACCAGGGTATCTAATCCTGTTTGATCCCCACGCTTTCGTGCCTCAGTGTCAATATCCGCGTAGTCAGCTGCCTTCGCAATTGGTGTTCTATGTCATATCTAAGCATTTCACCGCTACATGACATATTCCGCCGACCTCCACGGTATTCAAGACTGATAGTATCAATGGCAGTTCCCAAGTTAAGCTCGGGGATTTCACCACTGACTTACCAACCCACCTACGCACCCTTTAAACCCAGTGAATCCGGATAACGCTTGCACCCTCCGTATTACCGCGGCTGCTGGCACGGAGTTAGCCGGTGCTTATTCATATGGTACCGTCAGACGACTTAGAAAAGCCTTTTTTCGTCCCATATAAAAGAAGTTTACAATCCAGAGGACCTTCATCCTCCACGCGGCATGGCTGGTTCAGAGTTGCCTCCATTGACCAATATTCCTTACTGCTGCCTCCCGTAGGAGTCGGGCCCGTGTCTCAGTGCCCGTGTGACTGGTCGTGCTCTCACACCAGTTACTGATCGCAGGCTTGGTGGGCCGTTACCCCGCCAACTACCTAATCAGCCGCACAGCCATCTTCAAGTGATAAATCTTTAATAACAAAGTGATGCCACTTCGTTATACTATGGGGTATTAATCCAAATTTCTCTGGGCTATTCCCCGCTCAAAGGAAGGTTCTGTACGTGTTCCGCACCCGTTTGCCGGTCGCCAGCATTTGTATTGCTACAAACCTGCTGCCCCACGACTTGCATGTATTAAGCCTGCCGCTAGCGTTCATCCTGAGCCAGGATCAAACTCTCCATTGTAAATGTTGTTTGATGCTGACATTTAAAATTCTCAAGAGAAAATTAACGTGTCAAATCTAAATTGTATTTAGCTTGACTTACCTTTTGTTTTTTCCCGATGGCTATCGGGAAAAGTGCTATTGTTTCCTAACTTTCAAAGATCTTTTGCCGGCTTTTACCAGACCCCGTTTTTTGAACGGGAGTGCAAAGGTAAGGGCCTTATACTTTCTACCAAATTTTTCTGACTTTATTTTTAAAAAATATTCGTCGTTTGGCTATGAAAATCAATTTGTTTGCTAAAGAACTGATGCTCCTTTTTTGAAGCGGACGGCAAAGGTAAGGGTATTCTAATTACTGACAAACTTTATAGTTCCCTTTTGTCCACATTTCCACATTTAATCATGAAAAATCTCTCTTGTCAGAAGTCAACCAATTACCAAAGAGAGAAAAGAATTAATTACAATCCACTTATAAAACAATGTAAATCAAAGTAGTTAAGATGATTTTCTGTTGAAAAAATCGTTACTGAAGTTTACCTTTTCTAAAAATAACCCCCTGGAGGGAACTGAAAAAAAAGCTTTAGTTGAATCTCTTTCTTCGAGAATTTTTATAAACTGCTGAATACTTAATATCTCTCTTCCCACTTTTAACTGTGTTGCCACCATTGCCTTTACCATACCTCTCAAAAAACGATTCGCTTTTATATAGTACACTAACTTCTCTCCCTGTATCTCCCACTTGCTTTCTATTATTTTACAGTTGAAAGTTTTTACCTGTGTATTGCGTTTTGAAAAAGAAGTAAAATCAGTAAACGAATACATAAGTTCAGCTGCTTGATTTAGTAATTCAATATTTAATTTATATGGATAATAATATGCTGTTGTTTCTAAAAATGGATTCTTAAATTGATATACATAATATCGGTACTCCCGGCTTATTGCATCGAATCTGCAATTCGCCAGTTCTGGCACCAAGTAAATACATTTAATGGCTATGTCGCAAGGTAATATGGCATTGAGCTTGTAAATTAATTGCTGCTCATTTTTAACACCTTTCCAATTAATATATTCTATATCCGAATCAAAATGAAAATAGTTCTGTAATGCATGTACTCCTGCATCAGTACGTGAAGAACCGGTCAACTCAAAATCAATTCCCGAAATAATCTTAATTGCTTTTGTTATTTCTGCTTGAATTGTATTTGAATTCTGCTGGATCTGAAAGCCACTATACGCAGTTCCCTTGTAAGATAGTTCAATAAAATAACGGGGCATAACAATTTATTTGCGAAGCATTGCTTTAAAACGATTCAAATAATATTCGTCTTTTATCTCTGTTTGCAGACCCTTGAAATTTTCTAAATCTGACACATGCGTATATGCCTGATCAAAGAACCTGTATTTCCCCTCATCATCCAGAAAAAGGAAACTCAGGTTTTTTATCTGCTCAACCGTAAAACAAGTCTTCTTGAAATAATTTGATGCCACATCAACCATTTGTTGATTGCCTTCGGCGGAAGCCATTTGCTTTCTAAGGCTAAAGAAATCCTGATCAGAAGCTACAACTACACATTTGTTATTATTTGCAATTGCGGGAGTAGTTGTTGTCACCTCAGGAGCTGTAGTCTTATTTATTTCCTTATTAATACCAACAATTTTTGATGACGCAGTATCAGGTTTTTCTTCAATAAAGTTTTTTGTCTCCTTTGGCGCTACCTGTTCTTTGTTTTGAAAAACATTAACCGCATTGGGAATTACTAATTGGATTGTATCGGCATGGCCATTTGAATATTGATCAAGAAATACTAAACCGAAGCCCTGAGTCGTAGAGCTCTCAGATTTTCGAATAATCACAGATTTTTTATACCCTTCTTCAATAGCTGCATTATTCACTGGAGGTACATTTTGAGTGGGAATCGCATTTGATTTAACAATGGTATCCTGAATCACTTTTACACTTTGTTGATTAGTTTGAGTTGCATCTGATTCCTTTTTTTCAACTGGCTGCTCAATTTTATTCTCAACCACTTTCTCATTTTTTACCTGAGGCATTTCTGAATCTATTTTTTTTTCTGCAACAGTTGTAGCAGTTTTTTCTTTTAAAGTAGGATCATTGGAAGCCTTTGAAAGTATGTCTGAAAAACTTTGTGCATTCTTACTCGTATTCAAAGTATCCACTTCTTTATTTACTTTGCTATTCACAGGTTTTAATAACTCAAGCGATTGCTGATCAAATAAACTCCATCCCTTCTCCCCCATGTTTTTTATCAAAAATCCATGATCTCTTTGGTTTAGCTTTATTTCAAAGTTGTAAGCAAAACTCTGCCCAATTTGTGGCACAATCCCTATCTGGTATGTACTATCAACTAATTTGGGAATTATGAGATATCCGTATGATGATGAATTAATTTGCGAATTGCCCAATCTGACAATAAATGGTTGTTTTGCTTCTGATTGCAAATAAATAAAATATTGACGCTGAGCCTGAATATTCAAAAGACTAAAAGTCAATATCAGACCAAAACAAAATTTTTTCATATTTATATTTTGCAATTAAAAAAAGAAATTCAACCATTTGCCAAAAATATTACTTAGCGCTAATTGTTAGAGAATAACACTAGCCTAAATAGTAGTTTAATGGCATAGCTCACACAAGTTTTTTTGTGCCTCTACAAAAATACTTTAATCTCATTAATATTAATACCAAAAAGGCCATGTTAAAATTATTGCCTTTCATCCTAATCTTGTGCCGGCGGAAGGCTGTGACTATTAATTTTGCCATTCAAAATAAATTAAAATGAAATATCTCATCTTCTTAGTTTCAATTTTCTTTTCCACATTAATTGCAGTAGCCCAGCATTTACCATCGAAGGATACTGCCTGGAAAAAAGATTACAGGGCGACTACTACACGTATCAACGATCTGGTACATACTAAACTTGATGTAAAATTCAACTTCACCAAGTCATATCTCTACGGAAAAGCATGGATAACTTTAAAGCCGCATTTTTATTCAACCGATTCACTTCTGCTGGATGCAAAAGGAATGGATCTTCACAAAGTATCAATAGTGAAAGGAACAAGAGTAAAAGATTTGCAATACGTTTATGATGGCTGGCAAATAAATATCAAACTTGATAAAGAATATAAAGGGGGTGAAGCTTATACAATATTTGTAGATTACACATCAAAGCCAAACGATGTAAAGGTTAAGGGAAGCGCAGCAATCAGTGATGCTAAAGGACTTTATTTTATCAACCCAAATGGAGAAGATAAAAATAAACCTACACAGGTGTGGACACAGGGTGAAACAGAGGCTAATTCTGTTTGGTTTCCCACTATTGACAAGCCTAATCAAAAAACAACTGATGAGATCTACATGACGGTACCATCAAAGTTTGTTACATTATCAAATGGGAAACTGATGAGTCAGAAAAAAAATTCAGATGGTACCAGAACCGATTATTGGAAAATGGATTTGCCCCATGCCCCTTATTTATTCTTTATGGGCTTAGGTGATTTTGCTAAAGTAACAGATAAATGGAAAGGAAAGGAAGTAAGTTACTATGTAGATAAGGAATATAGCTCTGTGGCAAGAAAGATTTTCGGATTAACGCCAGAAATGATTTCATATTTTTCCAAAATAACAGGTGTTGACTATCCATGGATAAAATATTCGCAAATGACGGCCCATGACTATGTAAGCGGTGCCATGGAAAATACAACGGCAACCTTACATTCTGATGCTGCACAGCAAGACGCCAGAGAGTTAATTGATGGTAATGCATGGGAATCTACTATTGCACATGAATTATTTCATCAATGGTTTGGTGATTATGTTACCACAGAAAGTTGGAGCAATATAACTTTGAATGAATCATTTGCCAACTATAGCGAAACTTTATGGAATGAATATAAATATGGCAAAGATGCGGGTGATGAGCAAAACTATACTGACATGCAGGGATATCTTTTTAGCAACAGTAATAAAAAAGACCTGGTACGTTTTTATTATAATGATAAAGAAGATGTTTTTGATGCTGTGAGTTACAATAAAGGCGGAAGAATTCTGAATATGTTACGTAACTATGTTGGAGATGCTGCATTTTTCAAATCTTTAAATTTATACTTAACGACAAACAGATTCAAGTCTGTAGAAGCTCAACAACTGCGTCTTGCATTTGAAGAAGTAACTGGAAGAGATTTGAACTGGTTCTGGAATCAATGGTATTATGGAAGCGGGCAACCTGCACTTGATATAAATTACAGTTATGATGCTGCAACTAAAAACGCAATAGTAATTGTAAATCAAACGCAATCAGGCGATAAAATATTTAAACTCCCCGTTGCTATTGACGTTTATGAGGGAGGGCAAAGAAGCCGACACAATGTTTGGGTGAATAGCAAATCTGATACATTCTATTTCAGAAGTGAACAAAAGCCTGATTTAATAAATTTTGATGGCGACAAAATGCTGCTTTGTACAAAGAAAGAAAATAAAACACTGGATGAATATATTAATCAATATAAATATGCCGGTAACTATGTGGACAGAAGAGAAGCCATTGATTTTGCATCAAAAAATCAATCTGATGAAAAAGCGGTTGGTTTGTTAATTGCTGCTTTAAAAGACAAATATTTCGGCTTACGTCAATATGCAATTCAAAAATTAGATTTAAAGAAAAAGGAAGTTGCAGCACAGGCTGAACATACCTTATCTGAAATTGCACAAAAGGATGAGAAGAAGATTGTAAAAGCTGCTGCCATCAGTAAGTTGAATACTTTTAAAGATGCCAAATATCTTTCGCTATACAAATCAGCAATTTCAGATTCATCATACAGTGTGGCAGGGAATGCACTTTCTGCTTTATTTGAAATAGATAGCATCGCGGCCCTTGCCGAAGCAAAAAAACTTTCAACACTACCTTCAAAAGGAAGCCTGTCGGAAGCTATTACTGACATTATGATAGCTTCAGGAGATGAGTCTTATGCCGAGGTTGTTTTAACAGAATTTGAAAAATTGGGGCTTACTCAGAAAAAATTTAGTTTGCTTCAATCTATTGGCAGTTTTATTGGCAAATCTGGTAATTTGCAATTAGTTAAAAAAGGAGTTGATGCCATTGTAAAATTTAGGGATGGATTGCCAGAATCACTTCAACCACAAATAAATCCTTTCATCAATGGAATGATGCTTAAAGGATTGGTAACTCAAAAGAAAGAAGCAGGATTAACGGAACAAGCTGATTATATACTTTCAAAACTTCCTGAAGCGGATAAGAAAGGATTCTGAAAATAAAGTATTTAAATAAAAGCAGCCTGAATATTGGGCTGCTTTTTTATTTACGAAGAAATAATATAATTACCAACTGCCGCTAGCGCCACCTCCACCACCACTTCCACCGCCAAAACCACCAAAGCCTCCACCACCACCACCGGACCAGCCGCCGCCGCCCGACCATCCACCACCTGACCAGCCACCACCTTTCCAACCCCCAAAACCTCCTCGGGAAACATAAGTACCACCAGCACCAGGAAATATCCCTCCCAGAATTAAAATAATAATTAAAATAATTATTACAGCCCCAATCAGCCCAGAAATATCTTTCTTCCGATTTTTATAACCTTTAGGCGCTTTATACTCCCCAGCGGCTGCTTTAATGATTTCATTAGTGCCATCATCAATTCCTTTATAATAATCTCCTGATTTAAACTGAGGTGTGATAAAATTATCAATGATACTTTTTGCAGTTATATCAGGTATAGCGCCTTCCAGGCCATAGCCGGTTTCAATTCTTACATGCCGATCATCTTTTGCAACAAGCAACACGACACCATTATTGTTCCCTTTATTTCCTACGCCCCAATTTCTTAATATAGCCAATGCAACTTCATCTACATTATAGTTGCCAGTCGTAGAAATAATAACAACTGCAATTTGATTGGAAGTAGTATCATCATAAGCTACCAGCTTATTCTCCAAGGCATTTACTTCTTCCTGAGTTAAGGTTTTTGTAAAATCATTAACCAGCCGAGGAATAGCAGGCTTGGGCGGCACCACAGATTCTATTTGTGACTGCGCTGCCAACGTCAAAAAAAGAGAGACTATGAAGAAGATTCTTTTCATTGATATTATCTACCTAAAACAATTTCATCAGGAAGTTCATTTTTATCAACATCACGATCATAAGGGAAGTTTTTATGTAAAGTTTCGCCAACCTGAACTATGCAGTTAATAACACCTTCAGCAAATTTACTTTGTCCAAAACTTGTAAGAATTTCCGCTACAGCATTATTCCAGTATGTTTCACCTGCTTTTTGATAAATCCCTTCGTCTCCAAACAGAGCAAGCTTTTTATCAATGGTGGCTACATAAATAAGTACGCCATTTCGTTGCTCCGTTTTGTACATTTTTAGTCTGTGAAAAATTTTAGCAGACCGGGTAAGCGGATCATCTTTCTTGCACTTGGATTCAATGTATAACCTAATTTCTCCACTTGTTTTTTTCTCTGCATGGCGTATTGCCTTGACAAAGGCATGGTGCTCTTCATCAGTAAAGAAATTATTTTTCTTTCTGAACAGATTAAACATCAGTTGGGTTTGTATTACTTAATATTAAACTGGATGTCTGGATTCTTTTCGGACCCGGGGTCTGATTTGTAAAATGCTTTTTCAGAAAATCCAAATATTCCTGCAATCATATTGTTTGGAAAGCGCTTTACATTCAAATTATATGATTCTACTACTTTATTAAAATCCTGACGGGCTACATTGATTCTGTTTTCTGTGCCTTCAATCTGAGCTTGAAAATCCTGAAATGCTTTAGTTGTTTTAATATCCGGATAGTTTTCTACATATCCCATCAAGTTTGAGAAAGCACCTCTCATTTGTCCCTGAGCCTGTTGAAATTTATCCATACTTGCCTGATCGTCCACATTAACCGTAACCTGACCCAGCTTTGCTCTTGCTTCAATGACATCTTTGAGTAAAGATTTTTCAAAATTGGCTGAGGCCTCAACCGTTTTTACAACGCTACTGTATAAATCTGTTCTACGCTGATAATTGGTTTCCACATTGCTCCAGGCTTTCTTTACTGACTGTGAGCCAGTCACTAATTTATTGTAGCCATTGCAGCCCCAAACAAAAAAGATAAGTACTACAGCGCCAACAATTAATAAAGTAAGATTACGGGTTCCTTTCATTTTTACATGTTTTGATGATAAAATAAAATTAAGATTTAGTTAGGTAGTATCCATAATTATTTCGGCGTAACGGGAAAGTTTGTCGGTAAACTATTCGATATTAACTTCCAGTCAACTCGAGAAAGCAAGTCTTTCAAATTTCACAAACTACTCAGCCTTCCTTATACAAACAAAATGATAGGTATCTACTTTTTGCACATTATAAAAAGCACCAGTGTACCAGTATTTTGATACTGCCTGTGTGGCATTAGCTTCTGTGGATGTCCAGATTGTTCCTCTCTCTTCCACATTAAATTTATCTTTAGATGCATAAATGGCATCAGACTCGTCCTTTGAAGGCAGGTACCAGTCTTCTTTGCCGCCAGTTTTTGCTTCTTTGCAAAGTTTCGCAGCATAAGATTTACCTTCAAAACCTGTATTGTTACCTACAAAAGCTACAATAGCAGCAGTATTTGCAGACCCGTTGGTTTCACTTTTTGCAGCATCAGCAGTTACTTCTTCATTATATCCACCCCAGGTTATTTTTCCTTTAACTGTCATATCTAATACTTCGTATTTTTTTCCATTGTACTCAATGGGAATAATTTTTTGTGCATCAACATCTAAAATTGCAGATGTAAACAATACGATAGGCGCAATTATTTTTCTCATATATTAAAATTTAGAGTACAATATAAAAAAATCAAGATAAAACGGCTGCAATACCGGGTAAAATTTTTCCTTCAAAATACTCCAGCATGGCGCCTCCCCCTGTAGAAACATAACTTACTTTATCGGCAAAGCCAAACTGGTTTACAGCAGCTACAGAGTCGCCTCCCCCAACTAAAGAAAAGGAGCCCCGTTGTGTAGCAGCAGCTACTGCCTCAGCTATTATTTTGGTTCCGTTTTGAAATGCGGACATTTCAAAAACACCCATAGGTCCATTCCATAAAATGGTTTTTGATTTTTTTATTACTGTTGCAAATTGATCTCCAGCATCTTTTCCAATGTCTAAACCCATCCATCCGTATGGAATCTGATTGCTTGGTGAATTTTTTGTTTGTGCATCAGCAGCAAATTTGTCGGCAACAATTGAATCTACAGGTAAATGAATATTTACATTTTTAGTAGAAGCTTTTCTCAATATTTCAAGCGCAGTATCTATCCTGTCATTTTCACATAATGAATTTCCAATCTCTCCACCTTGTGCTTTTATAAATGTATATGCCATACCGCCACCAATGATGATATCGGTTGCTT
Organism: Chitinophagaceae bacterium; assembly: GCA_037045195.1. GTDB lineage: Bacteria > Bacteroidota > Bacteroidia > Chitinophagales > Chitinophagaceae > JJ008. The sequence goes on along the minus strand of JBAOIB010000004.1, from coordinate 820,003 downwards.
TTTCAAGTAGGTTTTCTATTATCAAAATTTTGTCGCTCACTTTCGCACCGCCAATTATGGCAGTAAAAGGTTTTTCTGATTGATGTAAAACTTTTTCTGCACTGGCTACTTCACTTTCCATCAACAAGCCAAACATTCTTTTTTCAGGAGGGAAAAATTTTGCAATAACAGCGGTAGATGCATGAGCTCGGTGTGCAGTTCCAAATGCATCATTAACCCACACATCGCCTAGTTTGGAAAGTTTTTCTGCAAATTTTTCATCTCCTTTTTCTTCCTCTTTATAAAAGCGAAGATTTTCTAAAAGCAACACTTCCCCTTTGCGCAACATACTTTCGGTAAGAAATGCCTGTTCGCCGATACAGTCATTTGCAAAAAAAACTTTTGCTCCACCCAACAACTCACTCAAATGTGGAACCAGATGTTTTAGCGAATATTTTTCTGTGGGTCCTTCCTTCGGCCTTCCTAAATGACTCATCAGAATAACCTTACCACCATCATTAATAATTTTTTTTATTGTGGGTATTGCGGCTTTCATTCGGGTATCATCGGCTATTTCAAACTTTTCATTCAGCGGCACATTAAAATCTACTCTTACCAAGGCTCTTTGGCTGTTGAAATGATATTCTGTAAATTTTGACATAAGTATATTTTATTTTCAAATGTAGTAAACAAAAATGCCCCGTACAGCTTGTATGCGATACGGGGCAAAATTAAAATACTTGAAATATTATTTACTGATAAGTTTTGCAAAATAATGAACAGTACGAACTAATTGACTTACATAGCTCATTTCATTATCGTACCAGCTTACTGTTTTTACTAATTGTTTATCACCTATAGTTTGTACTTTAGTTTGAGTAGCATCAAACAGGGAACCATAATGTATTCCAATAATATCGCTGCTTACAATTTCATCTTCGGTATAGCCAAAACTTTCATTGCTGGCCGCTTTCATAGCAGCATTGATTTCTTCAACCGATGCGGTTTTGTTTAATATAGAATATAATTCAGTCAAGCTTCCGGTAATGGTAGGGACACGTTGTGCACCGCCGTCCAGTTTACCTTTTAGATTAGGTAATACCAATCCGATTGCTTTTGCAGCACCAGTACTATTGGGAACAATGTTTGCAGCGGCAGCTCTTGCCCTGCGAAGATCTCCTTTAGGATGGGGAGCGTCTAAAGTATTTTGGTCATTAGTATAAGCATGAATAGTGCTCATTAATCCGGTCACAATGCCGTATTTTTCATCTAACACTTGTGCCATAGGCGCAAGACAGTTGGTAGTACATGAGGCGCAAGAAATGATTGTTTCTGAGCCATCAAGCAACTGATGATTTACGTTGAATACAATTGTTTTCAATTCTCCTGTTGCAGGTGCCGATATTACTACTCTTTTAGCACCGGCAGCGATATGAGCAGCAGCTTTATCTTTATCTGTAAAGAAACCGGTACATTCCAATACTACATCTACATCATGTGACTTCCAGGGAATGTCGGCAGGATTTTTTTGTGCATAAACTTTTATATCATCACCATTTACTACAACCGAATTTTCTGTTGCTTTTACTTCAGCATCAAAGCGACCTTGAGCGCTGTCGTACTTCAACAGGTGGGCTAAAACTTTAGGACTGGTAAGGTCATTGACCGCCACAACATCAATTCCTTCCATTTTATAAATCTGGCGATATACCAGGCGGCCGATACGGCCAAAACCATTGATGGCAACTTTTACAGTACTCATTTTAGACAGGTATTTAACGTTTAAAATAAATTGAGAGTGCAAAGGTAATGAAAGTGGTGTAGGTAATTAATAGCAGATTTGGAGAAAAAAAGGGTATCAGAGAAAAAAGAAGAAAAATGTTATAAAAAAATTAACCCACAAAAAACCTATAAGTTTTTTACAATAACGATTCTTAAAATATTGAGTTAGTTTCTAATTTGTGAATAAAAAAAAATCACCGAATATAAATTCAGTGCCTCTGCTTAATCCGTACGAGAATATTAAAATGCCCCGCTTTCGCATTTGATTTACCCAAAGCCTTTTCATCCGCTCTCGCGGCTGCCCGGCTTTTTTATTTTTCACCTTATGCAGATAAATCTGCAACGGCTCAAAATAAAAAACAATACGGGATTATTAACATGATCCCCCTCGCATTTGATTTACCCAAAGCCTTTGCATCCGCTCTCGCGGCTGCCCGGCTTTTTTATTTTTCACCTTATGCAGATAAATCTGCAACGGCTCAAAATAAAAAAGCCTCTCAGCGAATGCTGAAAGGCTTAGTAGCCCGTACGGGATTCGAACCCGTATCACCACCGTGAAAGGGTGGTGTCCTAGCCCTTAGACGAACGGGCCGTTACCCCTTTTGAACGGGCGGCAAAGATAGCAGCGGAGAAATTGTCTGCCAAATGATTTTTACACATTTATCAAGTGCAACTTTTTATATCTTTTGATCGTTAAATTGCAATAGAAATATATAAACAAACACCTTATGCAAAAACTTTTTTTGTTCCTTTTCATTTCAATTGCAGTTGTTTCCTGTCAGAAAGAAAATGACGACACCCCACCACCCCCGCCGCCCGAGCCAAGTAAAACCGAACTAAATGTTGCATATGGCGCAGATCCAAAACAAACCTTAGATGCGTATTTGCCAGCAGGCAGAAAAACCACAACGACCAAAGTCATCATTTTTATTCATGGAGGGGGCTGGTCGGGTGGCGATAAATCTGAATTGACTCAATTTGTAGATACAATTAAGAACCGATTGCCAGATTGGGCAGTATTAAATATAAACTACAGACTTGCAACCGGTGCTCCTAATCTTTTTCCTACACAGGAACTTGATGTAAAAAAAGCTATCGAATTCATATATTCCAAAAGAAGTGAATATGGCATCAGTGATAAATTTGTTTTACTTGGCGCAAGTGCCGGCGGTCATTTATCCTGCTTACATGCTTACAAATATAATTCACCAGTAAAAATAAAAGCGGTTGTTGACTTCTTTGGACCAACAGATTTGGTTGATATGTTTAACAACCCTGCAAACTTTCTTGTTCCTTTTCAACTAATGAGTGTAACGGGTGGTACACCTACCACAATACCCACAATATATGCAGATGCTAATCCGCTAAACTATATTACAGCTCAAAGCCCACCTACCATTATTTTACATGGCGGTGCAGATATAGTCGTATTACCTTCACAGTCAGTATTGCTAAAAAACAAGCTTACTAGTTTTGGGGTTTCCAATCAATATATCTTTTATCCAACAGAAAATCATGGATGGGCTGGGACAAATATGACCGATTCATTTGATAAGATTGTCTCTTTTTTGAACACTCATGTAAACTAAAAATAATTTTTAGAGCTATAAAGGCATCCTGTGTTCAAGCAGGATGCTTTTTTATTAACTTGATGCCATGAAAAATAACGTTCCACTTGCCGAAAGAATCAGACCAAATACGCTGGATGAATTAGCCGGTCAGGAACATTTGGTTGGCCAGGGAAGTATATTAAGAAAAGCCATCTCTAATGGAAAAATTCCTTCACTTATTTTTTGGGGACCGCCCGGAACAGGAAAAACAACTCTTGCAAACATCATAGCACATTCACTACAAGTTCCCTTTTTTCAATTAAGTGCCATAAGTGCGGGAGTAAAAGATGTAAGAGAAGTAATAGAGCAAGCAAAAGAAAAGCCAGGTGCCATTTTATTTATTGATGAGATTCACCGATTTAATAAAGGCCAACAGGATGCACTGCTGGGTGCCGTTGAAAAAGGGATCATCACACTCATAGGCGCTACTACCGAAAATCCATCATTTGAAGTTAACAGTGCGTTGCTCAGCAGATGTCAGGTATATGTTTTAAAACCGTTGGACAAAAATGCACTCACAGGTTTATTGCATACTGCTTTACAAAAAGATGAAATACTGAAAATTAAAAATATACAGATTACAGAAACGGAAGCATTGCTCAATATATCTGGTGGTGATGCCAGAATGTTGCTGAATTTATTGGAAGTGGTAGCAGATGCTTCTGAAAAAGATGCCATAATAACTGATAAACTGGTATTAACAACTGCACAAAAGAAAATGGCATTGTATGACAAAAGCGGTGAGCAGCACTATGATATTATTTCGGCATTCATTAAATCTATTCGCGGCAGCGACCCCAATGCAGCTGTTTACTGGCTGGCAAGAATGATTGACGGAGGTGAAGATGTAAAATTTATTGCACGCAGAATGGTAATACTTGCCAGCGAAGATATTGGCAATGCCAACCCCACCGCATTGGTGCTGGCCAATAATTGTTTTGATGCCGTTCATAAAATCGGGTATCCCGAATCTAATATTATACTTTCTCAATGTGCCACCTATCTGGCTTCATCTCCCAAAAGTAATGCCGCTGTAGTAGCCATCAATGAGGCAATGGAGTCAATAAAAAAATATGGCGACTTACCTGTGCCAATGCCTATTCGCAACGCACCTACCGGGATGATGAAAGATTTGGGATACGGAAAAGGATATGAATATTCTCATAATTATTTTAATAACTTCTCAACGCAGGAATATCTACCCGATAAAATTTCTGGTACAAAATTTTATAACCCAGGCAACAATGCAAGAGAAGAAGAATTGAGAAAGTTTTTGAGAAATCTCTGGAAAGAAAAATATCATTACTGAATTTGGGGTTCAAATAATAAAGGAAAAAACCTTCCTTCCATTTTATTTCCCTTTGGCACTACTGGCACCCCTTCCAATAATGGTTCATCAGCGTCTGAAACCACACCATCGGAAAAAACATTAAGTACAAAAGCCCTTCTTGGTTTTGTGGAGACATTAGCACCCGATCCATGCAAGGTTAGCGAATGGTGGAAAATGGCTTCTCCTGCTTTTACTGCTGCAAACTTTGGTTGTTGAAATTGTTTTTTTTGTGTTTCATCCAAAAAATCTTCAACACCATTCAGGGCACCTGCAATTTCGGGCTTGGGCAATAAACCCCAATGATGACTGCCTGAAATATATTGAAGACATCCGTTTTCTATAGTTGCATCATCTAATGCACACCAACAGGTAAGATGAGCAACAGGTTTTGTTCTTGTCCAATAAGAGTAATCCTGATGCCACGCCACTACACCACCCTGCTTGGGTGGTTTCCAAAATATCTGATCGTGCCAGAAACGAACAGAAGTATTACCTAATAACTGACTTGATGCCATCACAAATCTGGGATTCCACAACACATCATGCAAAGCAGGTGTTATACGCCATGCGCCCAATGCATGAAAAAGAATTGAATTGGGATCAGCAGATTCATTAGAATGAAATTCATAAAACAAATGGTGACCTGGATGCTTTGGATCGGCAATTTCTTCAAGTTCCTTTCTTAAAGTTGTAATCTGATGTTCATCCAGCATCTTCACACCCGAAAGAAACCCGTTTTCATTAAATGACTGCACTTGTTCTTCGCTCAATTTGAAAGCCTCCCACTCCTTTGCAGATTGTGGCCATACGAACAAATTGCTGATTAACTGATGAATGGTGCTAAGGTCATTGTACATAAAATGCCTTTTGCTAAAATTACATATTTCCTTAGCAATACTTTCCTATTTCATACATTTAATATCCAAAACAAAAATCATGGCAAAGTTTTTTTCAATTTGTTTGTATTTATTATTTTTTGTTTCCGTAAACGCACAAACTATCATTCAGCGAGATCCGGAAATTGAAAAAATGATATCAGAAGTTTCAAAAGATTCTTTGGAATCATATCTTAAAAAATTAGTGGACTTTGGCACCCGAAATACCCTAAGTAGCCAAACCAACAAAAACCGGGGTATAGGAGCTGCAAGAAATTGGGTGTTAAGCAAATTTCAGCAGTTCGTAACAGCATCATCAGGACGACTTACTGCATTTATTGATACCGTTACAATAAAGCCAGATGGAAGAAGAGTCAACAGAGCAGTATTATTAGGCAATGTGGTAGCCACATTAAAAGGAAGCGATCCTTCAGACAATCGAATTTTTATTGTGAGCGGACATTTGGACAATATGCGGAGCAATGTAATGGATAGCACAGGAGATGCACCCGGTGCCAATGATGATGCTAGTGGAGTGGCGAATGTTCTGGAATGTGCAAGAATAATGAGCAAAAGAAATTTTCCAGCGACAATAATATTTATAGCAGTTAGCGGAGAAGAGCAGGGATTACTGGGAGCCCATTTTATGGCGGAAAAAGCAAAAAATCACAACTTGAATATTGAAGCAATTCTCAACAATGATATAATTGGCAGCAATCATAGTAACGAAACAAATATTATTGATAATACAAAAGTCAGAGTATTTAGTGAAGCGTTTTTTCGAACAAGACACTTTAAAGGCTGCAAATATTCGCAGGATGGGACTTGAGAATGATGGTGCATCAAGACAATTAGCCAGATATATAAAGGAAACAGGAGAAAGATATGTTGACAATCTGGAAGTAATTTTAGTGTACAGATACGATCGGTTTCTGCGTGGCGGTGATCATATCCCATTTGCACAGAAAGGTTATACAGCTGTAAGATTGACTGAGATGAATGAAAATTTTACACATCAACATCAGGATGTACGTATGGAAAATGGAATACAATATGGCGATCTGCAAGAGTTTATAGACTTTGAATATCTAAGAAAAAACACCTGTCTCAATCTTTGCAATCTTGCCAACTTAGCAAAAGCCCCTTCAAAACCGCAGGATGTAAAAATTGAAATACATCGGCTTACAAATTTTTCAAACCTAAGCTGGAAAGTTCCGTTATCAGGAAATGTAAAAGGCTATTATGTATTATTGAGAGAAACCACTTCCGCATTTTGGCAAAAGAAATTTTTTACTACAGCACTTAAAATGGATTTGCCATATTCAAAAGACAATTATTTTTTTGCGGTACAAAGTGTAGGCGATGAAGGAAATGAAAGCTTACCATCAATTTCACAGCCCTTTAGAAAATAACACCGAAAAACTTATATCCATGTTGTGGTCTGTAAAAAGATTTGAAGTTCTAAGTCCTTTTGAATTGTATGCAATTTTACAGCTTCGCAATATTGTTTTTGCTGTAGAACAAAGTTGTGTATATCAGGATATGGATAATAAAGATCAGGCCTCATATCATTTAATGTGCTGGCAAAATGAACAATTATTAGCATATTCAAGAATTCTACCACCGGGGATTGCTTATACAGAACCCAGTATTGGCCGGGTCGTAACAGCCCCCAAAGCAAGACGCACAGGAATGGGCAAGAAGCTGATTGAAAAATCGATTGAACATTTGTATTCTTTATATCCTCAACAAAATATCCGTATTGGCGCACAATGTTATCTCCGAAAATTTTATGCAGATTTCGGATTTAAAGAGCAAGGCAACATTTACCTTGAAGATGGAATAAAACATATTGAAATGGTAAAATTTTTAGAATACTAACGTAGAATCCCTTAGCGTAAACTCCATATTATTCTTTCAAATAGTAAATTTTCAGGCGAATATTCGTGCAGAACATTTTTCTGTTTCTATTTTGTGCTGGTAACCAATAGATCAAAAAACCAGAAATCCGATATCAATGAGAACAAGTTTACATCTTGTACGGCTGTCCGTACTTATCTTTTTTCTTTCTCTATTTTCAATTAACGCCAACGCACAATCAATCAGCACTGCAAATGGAAAGTTAGAACTGGGCATTGGCCTGGGCCCTATGTTTTTCCTCGGCGATTTGGGAGGTAGTGCGGGGGTTGGTAAAACATTTATTAAAGATCTTGACCTTCCTCTTACAAAACTTTCAAAAAGTGTTTATTTAAATTTTTATCCAACAGAATGGGTGGGACTACGTATTTCAGGCACACTGGGTTTTGTAGAAGGCAATGATGCTGAAGCCCCTGCAAAAGGTGGTGATGAAGAGGACCGCAAGTATCGTAATCTGAGTTTCCAATCAAAAATAAGCGAAGCCTATGCCGCACTGGAATTTTACCCAACTGTTTTTTTTGAAAAATATGATGGATTGCAGGGAAAGCTTCGCCCTTATGTTTTAGGTGGTGCAGGTATGTTTCATTTCAACCCAGAGACCAAAGACAATAGTGGCAATCTGGTAGCACTGGCACCATTGAAATTAGAAGGACAGGGATTTGCCGAATATCCTGACAGCAAGCCTTACAAGCTGACGCAAAAAAATCTGATGCTTGGATTTGGATTTAAATATTATCTAAAAGAAAATATGTATATCGGTTTAGAAATTTTGCACCGCAAATTGTTTACAGATTATGTAGATGACGTAAGTCACAACTATTATATCGATCCTATACATTTCAACACTTATTTAACACCGGCTAATGCAGCTACTGCCAGAAGTTTATACTATCGTGGCGTTTATACTTTTCCAAGTACCAGGCCTTATGAGGAATTTGCACAACGTGGCGATCCAAAACAAAATGACGCTTACTTCTCCAGCATGTTGCGCTTTGGTTGGAGATTGGGCAAATCAGATGCCCGATTAAAGCAATTGAAATGTCCAGTATTTTATTAAAATCAAACTACACACCACTATGAAACAACCTCTTTCAACCGGAAAAATGAGGGCAATCACCTTTGCCCTTGCAGGAATTCTTTTATTAACGCAATCGCTGCAAGCAAATAATAAACCTACCGAAGACAAACCATTAAAAAAGAATAAGACCAAAAATTCTAAATCCAAAAATATTAGCAGCTTAAACAACAATTCAGTAAAAATTTATCCCGATATTCTGAAAAGGGAAATGCATGTCATTTCAAAAGAGGATAAAGAACAACTTGATTTTTTTGTTTTTGATATACAAGGCACATTAGTGCAGCATCACAAACTAAATTCTAAAGACCATTATAAAATTGCAGGATTGGCTAGAGGAAAATACATCTATCGTGCTTTTAGCGGAGATGATGAAACCGCATCTGGCCAGTTTGAAATTCGCTAATACCTTTTCTTATCAACTTGCCTAAGTGCTGCAGAGAGCTTAATAAAATCTGATACCTGGTTGAAAAAACCTGATCCGTTCTCTATTGGTACTCTCATTGTATTACAATTTTATTAATCACTCTCTGCACACGGGCAATTTTAAATAAGCAAATATTAATTCTCATATTTAAATATAATCCCAACATCATTGCCGGTTATTATTCTTAATAAGGACAATTAAAGCAGGAAAATTATAGGAATTTCTATCTGGTGAAAAAACCAGTATTCCTGGCTGTTAAAAAAGAATTTTGCCTTATTAAGCCTCAAATATTGTGGCAATCACTTCCTGCTTTTGTTTAGAGTTATTAGCTTTTTTGCACAATGTTGATTCTCGGTTCAAAAAAAAATCGATGCTTGATGGTTTTGTTATTAAAAACTATCCTATATTAGTCCTGCAAAGGGAGACCTGAAACCCAAAAACAGGGGCGTATGCCGAAAAGCCATATGAGTAGGCCCAACCAAAATCAACTTTATAACATGTCACAAAATTCATCAAATCCAGTTGCCGGACTTCACAAGTTGAAAATGTATTCTTTAATATTAGCAGGGCTTGCTTTGGTTTCATTGCTACTTCCATGGATCACAGTTAGTGCCAGAGGTTTTGGAGTGGGCTATTCTCATAACGGTTTTGGCGGATGGGGATATCTTGCTCTTTTAGGAGTTGCAGCTGCAATTGCTTCCTGTTTTATGGGAGATAAATCAAAAGCTTATGATGATTTGAGTAAAAAAGTAGCGCTTGGAGGTTTTGGTGCTATTGCTGGTGGAGCTGCTATTTACCTTATAAGAATAATTTCCGTAGGTGGTGCATACGGAATTAAACCATCGCCTGGCTTTGGTTTGTTTATTGGATTGGCTGCCGGTGCTATTGGTCTATTACTCTTGTTAGGCATAATAAAACCACCAAAATCAATTGACGAAAAAGTAGATAAATTAAGTTAATTACATAACCACTTTTATAAAAAAAATCCCACAGAATATGTGGGATTTTTTTATGTACACAAAGTATTAATAGAACTATTCACAAATATCAAAACAAACCCCATTCGTCTTCAAATTCATCCCTTTCAAAAGTGCTCACCCAGTGTTTGAAGAGTAACTTGAACTTCTCTATCTCTTCTCTTATTACCATTCCATGGGCTTCTTCAATAAAACCCTCTGCAATTTTTGCAAGCATAGAAGATTGAATGGACTGGGCATACATTCGAATAAGACAGGCATTTTCCATTCGCATCATATAAAGTCCCGCTTCAGAGCTACTGATTTTTACAGCAACCATGTGTGCATCGCTCAGCAACATTCCTTTCATATCATCCCTGTAATCTGCATCTAACTCACTTTCAATTGTACCTTCATTTTCGGATGCTTTTTTTAAATCTATATCACCCATTGCGCCCTTCAATAAAATCATAACCTGCTTCCATTGCTCATACATAGCTTTGGCTGCATCTCTTGTAGGCCTGGGCTTCCATTCTTCGCCTTCTTCGTCATCTTCAAAAAAATTATCATCCCATTCGGGCATTCCACTTAAATTATCTAATGACATCTTTTAATGTTTATAATTCCGTTTTCAAAAACTGCCCTGTATAGCTATCCTTCACTTTCAATAATTCCTCTGGCGTTCCTTCAAATAATATGCGGCCTCCGCCATCACCACCTTCAGGGCCCAAATCAATAATATGATCGGCCACCTTTATTACATCCATATTATGCTCAATCACCAGTACGGTATTTCCCCTGTCAACCAGCTTCTGCAATACTTTGAGCAATTGCTGTATATCCTCAAAATGCAAGCCGGTAGTGGGCTCATCCAAAATATAAAAAGTTTTGCCTGTATCTTTTTTTGCAAGTTCAGTAGAGAGTTTTACTCTTTGGGCCTCGCCCCCACTCAGCGTTACAGCCGACTGGCCTAGTGTGATGTATCCTAAACCAACTTCTTCCAGTACTTTTATTTTGCGGTATAAATAAGGTACATTTTGAAAAAACGAAACGGCTTCTTCCACTGTCATGGCCAAAACATCAGCAATAGATTTTCCTTTGTATCGTATTTCCAATGTTTCTCTGTTATATCTTTTGCCATTGCATTTTTCGCACATTACATATACATCAGGCAAAAAATTCATTTCGATTACCCGCATTCCCCCACCTTCACACACTTCACATCTTCCGCTTTTTACATTAAATGAAAACCGGCCAGCATTGTACCCTCTGATCTTTGATTCAGGAATGGAAGCATACAAAGTTCTGATTTCAGTAAAAAAACCACAATAGGTCGCAGGATTGCTACGTGGTGTACGACCTATGGGGCTTTGATCTATTTCTATTACTTTATCAATATGCTCTAATCCTTTTATTGATTTGTATGCCAATGGATTCATTTTAGAACCATAAGCATGTTTGGAAAGTATGGGATACAATGTTTCGTTTATTAGCGTGGACTTTCCACTGCCGCTTACACCCGTTACGCATAAAAATTTTCCTAACGGAAATTTTACATCTACCTTTTGCAAATTATTTCCACTTGCACCTTTTACTTCCAGAAATTTTCCATTGCCTGCTCTTCTTTCTTTGGGAACAGCGATTTTACGGTGTCCGTTTAGATAAGCAGCAGTTATAGTTTCTAATTTTAAAATTTCAGCAGGTGTTCCCTGCGCCACAATTCTTCCGCCATGATAGCCCGCCCTGGGCCCTATATCCACCAAATGATCGGCAGCTAACATGATATCTTTATCATGCTCTACAACAAGTACGCTGTTCCCAATATCTCTTAAATGTTGTAAGGCTTCAATTAATCTGCGATTATCTCGCTGGTGCAGTCCAATAGAAGGTTCGTCTAAAATATAAGTAATGCCTTGCAACTGTGAACCTATTTGTGTAGCCAGTCTTATACGTTGCGATTCGCCGCCACTCAATGATTTTGAAGGCCTGTACAATGATAAATAAGTAAGCCCCACATTCAACAAAAACTGAAGTCGCTCTCTTATTTCCTTCAACACATCTTTGGCTATTGTTTTTTGCTTGTTATCGAGCATCAACTCAATACCATCAAACCAGGCTGCCAGATTATCCAGATTCATATTACCCAGCTCCGCAATATTTCTACCATTTACTTTAAAATGAAGGCTTTCTTTTTTTAGTCTTTGACCGTTGCAGGATGTGCAGGTTGCCAGTTCCATATATTTTTCTACCCATTCTCTCAGATAATCAGAACTACCTGAAGCAGTAAACCATCTTTTTAGCATTGGAATTATTCCTTCATAACTTCCGGTATATGCCTGTGGCAATGTTTCATCATCTGCATCAACCGTAAGTGCCGGACTTATTCCCTTGTCGCCGTATAATAGCAAATCAAGTTGCTGTACAGACAGGTTTTTTATGGGTATATCAAGACCAATTTTATTTTTCTTAGCAAAATCAACCACCTGATAAAATACACTTGCCTCCCGCTCTAAACCTAATGGTGCAATGCCGCCTTCCTTTACCGATAAATTTTTATCGGGCAATACCAGCTCAAGATTAATTGTATAAACATTGCCAAGCCCCTTGCAAACCGGACAGGCACCATATGGAGAATTAAAAGAAAAAGTATTTGGCGAAGGCTCTTCATAGCTGATTCCGGTTTCTTCGCACATCAGTAGTCTGGAATAAGCCGATATAGATTTTTCAGTTTGATTAATTTCATTGTCATCAAATAATGTATCAAGTTTCTTTTTGTTTGCTCCCAGTTTATTTTTCTTTTCACTTGCAATTGTAGCTACTAACAATAAATCTTTTCCCAACTTCATCGTTTGAGCTACACTTTGACTCAGTCTTGCTTTTGATTCTTCGTTTACTTCCAATCTATCCACTACCAACTCAATATCATGTATTGCATACCTATCGGTTTGCATTTTTGGAACAATATCCTTTATCTCTCCATCTATCCTCATTTTCAAAAAGCCCTTTTTCCGCATTTCTTCAAACAATTCCCGATAATGACCTTTTCTACCTCTTACCAGCGGAGCTAACAGCATTATTTTTTTCTGAGCATATTTCTGAAATATATTTTCAACAATTTCTTCCTCACTCCATTTCACCATTCGTTTCCCGGTATTGTAAGAAAAGGCTTCGCCAATGCGTGCAAATAAGAGCCGAAGAAAATCATAAATCTCTGTAACCGTGCCCACAGTTGAGCGTGGATTTTTATTGGTCGTTTTTTGCTCAATGGAAATAACAGGGGAAAGTCCTGTAATCTTATCTACATCGGGTCGCTCCATATCTCCAATGAATTGACGGGCATAGGCGCCAAAAGTTTCCATGTAACGACGCTGGCCCTCATTGTAAATTGTATCAAATGCTAAAGATGATTTACCGCAGCCACTGATGCCAGTAATAACAACAAGCCTATTTTTTGGAATTGAAATATCAATGTTCTTCAAATTGTGCACCCTGGCGCCAGAGACTTCAATCATTTCATTTTCCTGCTGAATATTATTTTTTTGATGCTTTATCATATACGGAGGAAGACGAAGATACCAAATCAAAAGAAGTGTAATACGCCATTATAGGTTTTGAATTTTGAAAAAAAAATATCTCACAGAACCCTTACCTGTAGCAGGTTTCATAAAACAAGCAAACAACCGTTTATCATAATTTTTTAAGAAATGTTTGGAAATATCAAAATCACAACTATATCTTTGCGGCAGTTCTTTAAAGCAATACTTATCAAGAAAGGCTGAGGGTAATGGCCCGCAGAAGCCTTGACAACCTGCATCATCAATCAAAAATTGAATAATGCAAGGTGCCAATTCCACCCCTACAGAATTTGTAGGGACAGATAAGTCAGATTAATAGCTTCAATAAATACCTAAAAATATTTTAAGCTCATCTGATTTATCGGGTGAGCTTTTTTATTTCCCTGTAACATACAGTTAGAAATAAAGTTGCCCGATAGTCTTTTTTGAAAAGTGGTGTGAAACTGTATAAACAATTCAATCACCCAGTCCGCTCTGGCGGATGTCTAAAACAAAAAAGATGAGTAACAACGCAACAAACTTAATTCACAGTATTCCTGTAGATGAACTTACTGGCGCTATCTCTGTACCTATTTATCAAACTTCAACTTTTGTACAAGAAGCGCCAGGGATAAATAAAGGATACGACTATGCCCGCACCGGCAATCCTACTCGTGCAACATTAGAGGCCATAATTGCAAAACTTGAAAACGGAAGCACAGGTATTGCTTTTGGAAGCGGACTGGCAGCCATAGATGCGGTTTTAAAACTGTTGCAGGCCGGTGATGAAATTGTTGCAGTAGATGATATTTATGGTGGCGCATTTCGTTTGTTTACTCATGTATATCAAAAATTTGGAATCACTGTAAATTATGTTGATACCACAAAAGTGGAAAACGTATTTAATGCCATCACATCAAACACAAAATTGATTTGGATTGAAACACCAACTAACCCTACATTAAAAATTTCTGATATAGAAGCTATTGCAAAAATCGCAAGGGCTTCAGGGTGTTGGCTTTGCGTGGATAATACTTTTGCTTCACCCGCCTTACAACAACCTCTTACGCTGGGAGCTGATATTGTAGTACACTCGGCAACAAAATACCTTGGCGGCCATAGCGATTTGATTGCAGGGTTAGTTGTAACCAAAGAAAGAGAACTGGGAGAAAAAATTAAATTCATCCAAAATGCAAGCGGCGCAATCCTCTCCCCTTTTGATAGCTGGCTTGTAATACGAGGAATTGAAACTTTACCTCTTCGTATAAAACAACATTGCATCAACGCACAGGCTGTAGCCGAATACTTAGAAACACATCCCGCTGTTGATAAAGTTTATTACCCGGGTTTACAATCACATTACAATCATGATATTGCCGCACGCCAGGCTAAAGGATTTGGCGGCATTGTTTCGTTTACATTAATAAATGATACAGAAGCTGCGGCAACAGCATTCGTAACATCAACGAAATACTTCAAACTAGCGGAAAGCCTGGGTGGTGTGAAGAGCCTTTTATGCCATCCTGCACAAATGACTCACAAATCAATCCCTTCCGAAAAAAGAAGAAAGGCTGGAGTAGCCGATAGTTTAATTCGGCTTTCAGTTGGCTTAGAAGAAGTTGTAGATCTGATAGCAGATTTAGAACAGGCATTTGAAAAAATTAAAACTGCAAAAAAAGTAATCGTCAGCCAAACTGTTAACAATTAATTTAAATAAAAAATTAAAAAAAATTTGGCAGATAAATATTTAGTCTATTATTTTGGTAGAGTATTATGAAACCCCTGATAACAAATAGCCCCTTTACTTCGCAACATTGTATGTGCATTTGTTATTGTATGCCGTAAGGCATACTATAAATTTCCACAAAGAGCCTGCGCTCTTTTTGTTTCTCTGCTAAAGAATTAATTAATATTTCAAATCAATAAAATCATTTTTATGAGCACACTACTTCATTTCGATACATTACAACTACACGCCGGTCAGCAGATTGACCCTACCACAAAATCAAGAGCGGTTCCCATTTATCAAACTACCTCTTACGGGTTTAATAACGCAGCCCATGCTGCCAATCTGTTTGGATTAAAAGAGTTTGGAAATATTTATACCCGCATTATGAATCCAACTACAGATGTGTTTGAACAACGCATTGCAGCATTGGAAGGTGGTGTAGCTGCATTGGCAACCAGTTCAGGACAGTCGGCACAGTTTCTTGCATTAAACAACATTTTGCAGGCTGGAGATAATTTCATCACTAGTTCCTATCTATACGGCGGCACTTACAATCAATTTAAAGTGGCTTTTAAAAGGCTGGGGATTGAAGCTCGTTTTGCCAATAGCGACGACGCTGAAAGCTTTGTAAAACTGATTGATAAAAATACTAAAGCGTTCTATCTTGAAACCATTGGTAATCCAAGATTAAATATCCCCGACTTTGAAAAATTTGCTGCACTTGCAAAAGAATATAATTTACCATTTATCGTTGATAATACATTTGGCGCAGGCGGTTATCTTTTTCGCCCTTTGGAAAATGGTGCCAATGTGGTAGTGGAGTCGGCTACCAAATGGATAGGCGGCCATGGCACCACTATTGGTGGTGTAATAATTGATGGTGGTAACTATAACTGGGGTAATGGCAAGTTTCCTCAGTTTACGGAACCTTCAGAGGGTTATCATGGATTGAAATTTTGGGATGTTTTTGGGGAAGGCAATCCTTTGGGCCTGCCCAATATTGCTTTTGCAATAAGAGCACGGGTGGAAGGGCTGAGAGATTTTGGTGCATCGCAGAGTCCATTCAATTCTTTTTTATTGTTACAAGGAATAGAAACATTAAGTCTGCGTGTGCAGCGGCATGTAGATAATACTTTGGCATTAGCCCAATGGCTGGAAACGCACCCTGCCGTTGAATATGTAACTTATCCCGGTTTGAAAAGCAGCCCTTATCATGATCTTGCAAAAAAATATCTGAAACATGGATATGGCAGTGTGCTCAATGTAGGAATCAAAGGTTCAAAAGAAAATGCTAGTACGTTTATTGATGCCTTAAAACTAGTAAGTCACCTTGCAAATGTGGGTGATGCTAAAACACTGGCCATTCATCCTGCATCTACTACACATGAACAACTTAGTGAAGCCGAACAAGCTGCTGCCGGAGTATTACCCAATCAGGTTCGTATTAGTGTAGGAATTGAGCATATTGAAGACATTAAGGCTGATTTTGAACAAGCATTTGAAAAGGTATTTGCAAAAGAACTAGTAAGATAAATGTTTTCAACTTACACATATCATCAGCCATTTGAATTAGAGTCGGGGCATCAATTAGCATCGCTGCATCTTGGCTATACAAGTTATGGGCAATTAAATGAAGAACGAAACAATGTAGTTTGGGTTTTTCATGCATTGACAGCCAATAGCGACCCTGCTGAATGGTGGCCCGGCCTTATTGGAAAAGATAAAATATTTGACCCAAGAGACTACTTTATCATTTGTGTTAATATGCCTGGCAGTTGCTATGGCAGCATCGGCCCGCTTGAAAAAAATCCGGTAACAGGCGCTGCCTATTTTCACCAGTTTCCATTTTTTACCATAAAAGATATGGTAAAAAGTTATCAGTTGTTGAGAAAAGAACTGGGCATACAGAAAATTCAAATTGGTATTGGAGGTTCCATGGGCGGACAACAGTTATTGGAGTGGGCAGCTACTGAACCATATTTATTTGAAAATGCCATAGCACTCGCTACAAATGCATTTCATTCTGCATGGGGCATTGCATTCAATGCCTCGCAAAGGCTGGCAATTGAAAACGATAGTACATGGATACAAAATGACAACAAAGCAGGGATCAACGGAATGAAAACCGCAAGAGCAATAGCGCTGTTATCTTATAGAAACTATGAAACGTATAAACAAAAACAGTCAGAGGAGATAACAGATAAAATTACCGACTTCAAAAGTGAGACTTATCAGCAATATCAGGGAGCAAAACTGGCTTTGAGATTCAATGCATTCAGCTATTATTTCCTTAGCCGCAGCATGGATAGTCATCACCTTGGTCGTCATAGAAAAAATGTATCAGCGGCGTTAAGCAATATATCCGCAAAAACGTTGATACTAAGTATCAGCTCCGATATTTTGTTTCCACCAGAAGAACAAAGATTTCTTTCTGAAAATATTCCCAATGCTGTTTTTCAATCTATCCATTCAAGTTATGGACACGATGGTTTTTTATTAGAATTTGAGCAAATAGAAAAAGCAATCATTCAATTTTTAAACAGAGAACATATTCAACAAAATAAATTTCAAAACGTAATTAAATGATAACGCATAACAAACTCACTATCGGGCTTTTTGGATTTGGGATAGTAGGCGAAGGACTCTATAAAGTGTTGCAGCAAACCCCATCACTCAATGCAAGTATAAAAAAAGTCTGTATAAAAAATTTTGGAAAAAAACGAAATGCACCTGCATCCTTATTTACAACTGATAAAGACGACCTGCTAAATGACAGAGACATCAATGTAATCGTTGAAGTAATTGATGATGCAACAGCAGCTTTTGAAATTGTTTCCACAGCTTTACAAAACGGGAAAGATGTAGTAAGTGCCAGCAAGAAAATGATTGCTGAAAATCTGACTGCATTATTAGCACTTCAGCAACAAACCGGACGTTCACTTTTATATGAATCTGCTGCTTGTGCTTCTATTCCGGTCATTCGCAATCTGGAAGAATATTATGACAATGACTTGCTACATTCTATCAAAGCCATTGTAAACGGCTCTACCAATTTTATACTTACGAAGATTTTTGAGGAAGGATTAGATTTCAAACAAGCTTTATTGCTGGCACAACAGTCAGGCTTTGCTGAAAGTAACCCAAAACTGGATGTGGAAGGATATGATGCTGTAAATAAATGGACATTTTTATTAACCCATGCCTATGGCATCTCAGAGTCGCCGGAGAATATTCTTTTTAGTGGTATTCAAAACATTCACTCAAGAGATGCGGAAACAGCCGCATCTCGAAAACAAGAAATAAAATTAGTAGCTCAGGCAAAAAAATTAAAAAACGGTAAGGTAGCGGCATTTGTATTACCTCAGTTTATCAGTCAGGACGATCACCTTGCTTTTGTAAAAAATGAATACAATGGGGTGGTAATAGAGAGTGGATTTTCTGACAAACAGTTTTTTTATGGTAAAGGTGCAGGCAGTTTCCCAACAGCATCAGCAGTTCTTAGCGATATTTCTGCATTAAGGTATGGTTATAAATATGAATATAAAAAACTGTATCACCATCAGCCGCATGAGCTTACAAACGATTTCTTTCTGAAAGTGCATGTGAGTTTTGATGATATTGAAACTGTGCCAAAAGAAAAATTTGAATGGATAGAGGAATGGCATGCCCAGGAAGGCAGAAAATATCTGGCCGGAGTTATTGCATTTAGCCACCTTAAAACAAACAATTGGTGGAAGGAAAACGACATTTCTCTCATACTATTACCTGATCCGATTATAGAAGAAGTAACATCAAAAAAAATTAAAAAGAGAAGTCTGGAATTAGCCGGAGTATTTTAAAACCCTTTTGTGTTTGTTATTTGGTAAAGAAGACCTGTGGTATGGCGGGTCTTTCTTGTTTTTAAAAGAAGGATCTTAACTTCGTGCCAATAACAAAAAAATGCGGGAACTTTCAGTAGTAATTACAGTAATGAATGAAGAGGATAATATCAAGCCTCTTTTAGATGCTGTACGTCAGGCGCTCACAGGCATAGACTTTGAAGTAATATTGGTTGATGATGGTTCTACCGACAAAACCAAGCTTCAGGTACTGGAACATTCTGATGAAAGAACGACACTGGTAGAGTTGCGGAAAAATTATGGTCAAAGTACAGCCATGACCGCCGGTATCAACTATTCTCGTGGCAGATATATTGCCCTGTTGGATGGAGATTTACAAAACGATCCCAGCGATATTCCATCAATGCTTACCCTTTTAAAAAAAGAAGACTGGGATGTCGTAGCAGGCAATCGCAAAAACAGGAAGGATGGTTTTATACTTCGCAAAATTCCAAGCCGTATTGCAAATGCGCTCATTCGGAGGATGACAGGCGTTTATATAAAAGACTATGGATGTACATTAAAGGTGTTCAGACGTGAAATAGCAGAAGAACTTGGATTATATGGCGAACTACATCGTTTTATTCCGGTTTTGGCCAAGATGCAAGGAGCCAGAATAACTCAGGTTGATGTAAAACACCATGCCAGAATACATGGTTCAAGTAAGTATGGGATCAACCGAACATTTAAGGTAATGAGTGATTTGGTATTGATGGTTTTTATGAGAAAGTACCTGCAAAAGCCCATGCATCTTTTCGGGCCAATAGGGTTTATCAGTATAGGTATCGGTGCAGCTATCAATATTTATTTACTGATATTAAAAATAATGGGGCACGATATCTGGGGGAAGCCTTTGTTAATTCTTGGTCTGATTTTGCTACTCGGGGGAATTCAGTTTATTACTATTGGTATTATTGCCGACATCAATACCCGCACCTATTTTGAATCACAAAACAAGAAAACCTATAATGTCAGAAAAATTTATCATGCAAAAAAGGAAATAGTGCATGATCAAGATGTATCCATGTAGTTATTGCATCAGGTTTTCCTCATTCTCTTGAAACCATTCATAAAATTTTTGAAGCCCGGTAGTCAGATTCGTTTTAGGCTCATAGTTCAGCAAAAGTTTTGCTTTAGAAATATCAGCAAAAGTTTTGGGCACATCACCCGCCTGCTCGGGCATGTGGTTGATGATGGCTTTTTTTCCCGTCACCTTTTCAATTTCATTTATTAATTCAGAAAGCGTAATAGCATAATTGTTTCCAATATTAATAATTTCAAAATCAGACTGTTCATACTGTATTGCTGCGATGATCCCCTGTACAATATCATCAACATAAGTATAATCTCTGCTGGTGCTACCATCACCATACACATTGATTGGAACTCCCTGTAAAATTGATTTTATAAACTTGTGAATGGCGAGATCGGGTCTTTGAGCCGGGCCATACACCGTAAAAAAACGAAGAGCCAGAAAACGAATGCCAAACAATTTGCTATATACATGACCCAGCATTTCCCCTGACAGCTTTGTCATTGCATAAGGACTGATGGGCATCAATTGTTCGTCTTCTTTCCATGGGAAGTGGTTATTAATTCCATAAACACTGCTGCTAGAAGCAAATACAAAAGTTTTGATATTGCTAACTTTTGCAAAATCAAGCATAAGCTGCAAACCAATAATATTGGTGCGCTGATATGCTAATGGATTTTCAATACTTGGCCGCACACCTGCTTTTGCAGCAATATGAACAATAGCATCAACCGGTAACTGAATAGCTGACTGTAGATCCTGAACGCTATTCTCTGATATATCAAGGTAGCGGAAATGAAAATGTGGATTTGCCTTAAAATCACGAATATTAAGTTGCTTCAAATCCGCCGGATAGAAATCATCAAAATTGTCGATACAAGTAATGTGAATTCCTTCAAATTGCAGAAACAATTTTCTGATTAATGTGCTGCCAATAAAACCGGCGCCCCCAGTAACTAGTATATGCTTCATAAATGGATACAAAAGAAACAAAAAAAATGTTATGAACCGTTTTATAGCCGAAAATCAGAAAATTCGGTAAACTGTAAGGTTTCCGTTCTATGAGATTTAACCCCACAGCAAATTGTGGGGATTGATTTCACATATAACATGACATGGAATGAGTGATAAAGAATTCTCCAACCGGTTCCATTATTTAGCGCTTTATGGGCATTTTTTAACTTACAACTTCTCGTTCAAATAAAATGGAGAGAGCCTTAAGTCCGGCGCACAGGGCCTTTGACATTGGCCTGCGAAGTAAGATTATGTTACATAGTGTTCAATGTCGCTTGCCGCTCACTTACCTGCACACGGCAGACATGGGCTGGAATGGTGGCGGAGGAGACTTTGGAAGGTAACAGACTCCGCACAGCGGGCGGGTAATTACTCTCCATTTGCAACTACAGACTCAACAAGTTTGCATTTATAGAAAGTCAGGTATTTAGTAAATGGTTCGTAAAAAACAGCTGTAGATTCCTTTTTTCCTTTTTCATACGCCTTTTTTAATTCCGGGGGTACTGGTTCAGGATTCTTTACCACATAATACTCTTTTGTTGGAAAATCTCCCCCAAGACAAAAATAAATCCCCTTGTACTTAGCGTAAGCTTTTATTCGCTTTATGTCTGGGTGTCCATTTGACATTGAGATAAAAACGGAATCTTCCTTTTTAGTAGTCTCAAAAATTACCGAAATAATTTCAGTGTTATTTTTTTTCAAATTATGTAGAAATGTATCAACCTCATTTTTTAAATCTTTATTCCTGAAATTAATTTGTGACTCTGCGCAATAGCTAAATGTTGCACATATAAGTAGCGAAAAAAATTTTGTCATACCTTAATATATTTTTTTTGAATCATACTGCAAATAAGTTTTGAGAGTGGGTATGTATAGTTTTAGAATTGCATTAGGATACTTAGCATTAACTTCTTCCGCAACTGTTCTATCACCATCATCACGGCCAACAGGTTGCTTGGTCTTTGGATTAAATCCAGATGGAGTTGATACGAATTTCCCATTTCCTGGATGGCTGTGATCAAGTTCTGTAACTTCGCTCCCTACAACCTTAGATGTAATCAAGAACTCGTTTTTACCACCAACTTCAACATCCTTTTTGTTAGACGTAGTTATTACACTTGAAGCTTGACCCCAAAAATCTTTTTTATTAGTTAATGCAAACTCTACATTTGTGTTATTGCTAAGAAATTCAAACAATTCCTTCGCAGCGCCTGTGTTTGAATTCATAGTTAATGCGTTGTAGTCTAGATTATTTCCAGTTGCATCAGGTTTTGATACCATACTGTTAGTAACCGATTTCTCAACAGTAATACTTTTAGTTTTATCAACTTCTCCTTTATCGTTAGAAGCATATATTTTATCATTTTTGTCTTCAGTTTTCTTTATCAACTCAATGCGACCATCTTTTTTTAACTTATAATCGTCTGTAGGAGCCATCCCATCCGGATCAATAAATCTTATCGGATTATCAAATGCATAATTGTAAGGTGAATACCGCCTCATCTTTTCACTCATTGGATCAATATGGTTCCATCGTCCAATCTGCCCATCATACATCCTCGCCCCATAATCCAACCACTCCAAGCCACTACCATCAGAGAACTCTTTTCGCTGCTCTTCCTTACCGTTGTACTTGTATTTATTCTCCGCACCACCAAATGCTAACGCCTTACTACTAATCCCTTGCATTACTAACCCGAACGGGTAGTAACGATACAACACAAACTAACTTTCAAAGAACAATATGCTACTGCAAAAAATGCTGAGATAAATGTAGAGATTTTTTGGGTGTGGAGGAAGTGAATGGTTGTGAAATAATGTTATTAATGATTCGTATTAGAGAATAGAAAATAAGTAGTGCTTCGTAGTAGCTCAATGGGACATTGCTTTCTCACATAGCCAGACATGGAGACATGGGTGGGAAATGGTGGTTAGAGAGTGGTGGCGATGGTCGGGGGAAATGTGGGATTATGAAAGTCTATAAAATTCTACTTTCAGCTCTAACACATTTTTCTACTGTTTATTTTCTTCTTGTCTTTACAAAATTAATTATTGCAGAATCTTTTCTCATTGCGATTTTTAATCCAAAGCACCAAACATTTTTACAGCCTTTAATTAGTGTAGGGTTTTCCTCAATAAAATCTTCTTTTAATAATCTTTGCCTATGATGTTCTTCAAAGCCCTGAATTTCATTCAGATCCAATTGTTCTAACCATTGCCGCATTGCACAATATTCATCCGTTGCATTAACTTGAAGAATATACACTCCACCTAAATAATTCATAATAAATGTATATAAAAACATATTATTTAGTTCCTTTTGCTTTTTGACTATGGTTCTCACCGGTATTATCCATTTTTTGTTTCCAATGCTTCATTTGCTTTCGGGCTGCTTCTCTAGCTACAACAGTTTCTTTGGTTTTATTTGGACGTGAATTCAACTCTTCATATTGCTTTTTTGCAGCTTCGTATTTTTCAGATGCTGCATTTCTAGCTTTTTGATTCGTATGCTGTGCATTTTTTCCTCCCCCATGTTTTGAAGTTGCCAATACTCTTACCGCTTGAGTGGCCATGCCACCGACAACTTTGCCTTGAGCTTTAGAGCTCGTTGCAGTCTTACTAGTACTATTTGCCCTGTTCAATTGCCTTTCAATAGCAAAATCTATTTGAGCGGCACTTCCTCCTACTGTTAGAGAAGCAGTACCATTGCCCGCTGGAATACTTAAATTTATTTCTGGAGCAGCCTTATACACAACAACAGCCGTTGTTACAACTGCTGCCGTAGTTACGGTCGCTTCAGATGTCAATATTGCGTAAACAGCCCAAATTAACGGTATTGGAAATTTTCCATCTGGGTCACTAAATGTTGTTGGATTATTGTAGGTGTAATGGTAGGGGCTCCAACTTTCTTGGCCACCTTCATCAGTCATTGGGTCAATTTGAATAAATCTTCCCAATTGCTGGTCATAAGTTCTTGCAATAAAATCATACACATTTAAACCACATCCTTCACTAAATTCTTTATTCTGAATTTCATTCCCCGCATATCCTTTCTTATTCTCCACACCACCCAACCCCAACGCCTTACTACTAATCCCCTGCATTACTAACCCGAACGGGTAGTAACGATACAACACAATCTAACTTTCAAAGAACAATATGCTACTGCAAAAAATGCTGAGATAAATGTAGGGATTTTTTGGGTGTGGGGGAATGAATAGCTAAAAAATGATAGTTGTGTGTGGCTTTGAGGAATAGAAAATTTGGTTCAACATTGTTAGCTTAGTTTATGCTAACTAAAATGCGCCTACTTCATAATTCAATAGCTTTACCTTATTTCTTTTATATCTGAACTTTAGACTTAAACTTGCGCCAGTATGAGGGCGATAAAAATACAGTTTGTAAATATGTTTAATATTATCAACCCTGTAGATAACAATAGCAGCCTTGCTAACCATAGATTTAGAGAAGTTGTTAACCAAAGAAAGTTTTTTACTACATACTTCGGGTATTTCACATTTTTTAAAATACCCACTCGTATCAAAAATAGAAATGTCTTCCTGGGTGCTGCATACATAAAACTGCTTTTGAAATATTTTTGTTTCAATTGCTTTGTTCAGTAAAACACAATCAATTCTTTTATTGTTTTGAGCAATGCCAAAATAATTGCTGAGCAAAGCCAAGAATCCAAATATGTATTTTGCTGTCATTTCAATAGTATTAAGTCATCAAACTTTTATTACAATATTTGGGTTAATTGATAGCCAACTTGAGATTAAAGCCTTTGTCTTCTTATCAATCCCTTTTGGCACTGTAGGCAATACTTCAGCTTCACCGCTATCTTTCTTCCTCAGTATAATTTTTTTTGCATCTTCTTTGTTATGAATATCATCCATCTGCCAGCCCTTATACCCATCCACCTTAATACTTAAAAAAACATCTTGAACAAACGCAACTCCTGGTTCATGGTCATCAAAGCCAATACCATCCAAGTAATCTCCATAATGAACAGATTCATGAAGGATGGTACTATAAATTCCAAGTAACATCGCCTGTCTGTCATCTGGACTTGCATCTTCTAACGCCTTTGCAATTTTTGTTGAAATAGATATTGTATTTGTGCTTTTATCGTAATGGCCGTTTGCACCTTCCACTCCACCGGGGTTATCAACTATTTTAAAATTGGGGCCACTATTCCATGCAACTGCTTTCTTAATTTTATTATTGTCAAGGTTATACTCGGTTTTATCACCGTAATTTCCTCCTTTAAAGCCAGCATATTGTATTAAGGCATTTGTAATAATAGAACTGCCCATCACATCATTTGCAATGTTGTTTTTGAGATACTTTGTTAAAGTGGGATACTTCTTTGTGTATTCTGCAGCCTTATTTGGTGGATACTTATACATCCCTTTTACATCAATGTATGTAATCGGGTTATTACCTACATAACTGTAACTACTTTCTCTTGGAAACTTTTCGGTGAATGGGTCAATTGTCATCCATCTCCCAATCTGCCCATCATACATCCTCGCCCCATAATCCAACCACTCCAATCCACTACCATCACTAAACTCTTTTCGCTGCTCTTCCTTACCGTTGTACTTGTATTTATTCTCCGCACCACCAAATGCCAACGCCTTACTACTTATCCCTTGCATTACTAACCCGAACGGATAATAACGATTTTGTCTGTAACCTGTATGACGTAAAGATTTCACAATTTTGAAATAGACCCTAAATTTAGCCTTATATTCAAAATTTGACAATAATTAGATGCCATTTTTTACATCTTTTGTAACCCGTTTTCGGCTTAACTTTTGGTCATCGTTACTAATTTTTGATATGCCTTGCTAAGTTCTTTGTTCATATAATCCTGTGCCAGGTTTACATATTTATAAAACTCTTTACTGCCTGCGGCATGGCCCGACATTTTTCTTACTACCTGCTCCGGTACTCCCATTATTAACATCGTAGTTATGGCTGTTCTTCGCATTGTATGTGCCGTTATGTGTTTATAAAATGGCCAACTGCTGCCAGCTTCTGTTTTTAGCTCAATAATTTTTCAATTGCGACTTAGATATTTTGGCAATACACTATTCCACCCGGCAGCTTTTATTAATTGCTTTATCTGAATGTTTAAGTTAGTGCCCGATAATCTTGGCAACAGATACTTACCTGTTTTTCTTTTGTTGCGGTTAATAATCGCAATTATATAATCAGGCAAAGGTATCCTTACTTCGGCTCCGGTTTTCTTTGTTATTACCGATAAAAATACGGTGTCATCTACTGTTATGATATTTGTTTTCTTTAGACTCATAAGATCGGATATACGAAGCCCAACGGTGCAGCCAAACACAAATATGTCTTTTACTTTCTTCAACTGAATGCTCAGGCTGTTTTCAAATAGTTTGTCTGTTATCAGAAACTGCAATTGCTCCGGCGTCAACACAACCGGGGTTGTGTGCATAACAGGGATCCTAAACTTTTTATGAAAGTTCCCAATTACATATCCCTTATCATTTTTCAGGTAGTTGAAGTACGTTTTTATTATTTTCAATACGCTTGATACGTAATTATCTGCATAGCCTTTCTTGACAAACAAAAAACTCAAAAAGGATTGAAAAAAACGAGACCAGTAATTTTTCTCCTGCTTCAACAAACGAAGCGATGCCCGGTGAAGCAAGCAAATTCTTAATTGCAGATTGTGTTCCTTTTCATAAGCCAGTAGTAATTGTAATACGTAACGATACCCCGTAATTGTTCCATTGGTTATTTTTTTGCCAGATGCGGTTCGCCTGCGGCCGCCTGCTGATTGTTTTATAAACTGTTGAAACAAAGGAACAAAGGCGATTGTTTGTTTTTTTTTGTTGCATAATTTTTTTTAAAAAAAATTACAAAGCAAGAATAATTTGAGTTAAAAAATTTAAACCAACCAAAATTGACATTTGTCAAGAGACAAAATAATTTTTCAAATAAATTTGGTCTGTTCCATTTTTTTTCAAACTTTCATATTGCCACAAAAAAATGGAACAGTTTATTTTCTGTTTGCTGTCCAAAATACCAAACTGCAAAAATGAAAAAGAGTTACAAAATATCTTTACTACTCAGCATCTGCTTATTGTCTGTTTTCATTGGTAGTGCTCAGCAGTTAGGCATAGTTCCATCAACAAAGTTTATTGAATCCGTCTCGCAAAAAACGCAAACAATTTCAAGCTCAGTAGATGCAAAAACCCAAAAAGCACTTGCTTCATTTACAAAATGGGAACGTAAGCTACTCAGCAAAATTTCAAAAAAGGACAGTGCTTTCGCAAAGCAATTTCAGGTGCAGGCTAAAGCACAATTAGAAAATATCAGTACCGCATTAAAAAATCCTATACGCATTTCACAATATATTCCGGGGTTGGATTCTGCTGCCACATCTCTTCAGTTTTTAAGCAGCATTACTTATGCAAAAGAAATAAAAGAAAAACTGTCGCTGTCGCTTGAGAAAGTTGAGCTATTAAAATCTCAATTGCAAAAAGCAGAAGCGCTAAAACGTTTTCTAATTGCAAGAAAAAATGAATGGAAGACACAGTTAGAAAAATTTGGGGTAGTAAAAAACTTTAAGAAGCTGAGCAAAACTGTGTATTACTATCAGCAACAATTGGCTGAATATAAAAATATTTTGAACGACCCCAAGAAAATTGAAAGAAAAGCACTTGAACTGCTGAGCAAAACAAAACCGTGGAAAGATTTTTTTAAGAAACATTCTCAGTTGGCTTCATTGTTTCGGTTGCCGGGTAGTGAAGGCGATCCTGATTATATGGCCAGCCTTTCCGGATTACAAACAAGAGCGCAGGTCAACGGCATTATACAAGCTCAACTTAGCAGTGGTGGTGCAGCGGCAAGAGATCAGCTAAGACAAAACCTGCAAGCGGCACAGGCGCAACTGAATCAACTTAAAGATAAAATGCTAAAGTTTGGAAGCAGCACGAGTGATGCGGATATGCCCGAAGGTTTTAAGCCCAACAATCAGAAAACAAAAACTTTTTGGCAGCGATTAGAATATGGTGCAAATATTCAATCGCAGAAGGCAACCAACTTTTTTCCGGTAACAAGTGATTTGGGTTTATCCGTTGGTTATAAGCTAAATGATAAATCAATAATTGGTATTGGTGCTTCTTATAAAATTGGCATAGGCCGAGGATGGAACGATATTCATTTTAGCAGCGAAGGGCTTGGTTTGCGGAGCTATATAGACTGGAAAATAAAAGGAGGCCTGTGGATAAGTGGTGGGTATGAGCAAAATTTAAAAACAGGATTTCAGGATTTATCAGATTTACGAACAAAAAATATATGGCAACAAAGCGGCCTGTTGGGCCTTAGCAAAAAACTTTCAGTAAAAACAAAATTTTTTAAACAAACCATCATCCGTCTGTTGTGGGATTTTTTGAGCAATCGCAATGCACCACGTACACAGCCCATAGTGGTAAGGGTGGGGTATAATTTTTAAAAAAAAATTATGAAGAAAATCTTCACTATAATTTTAATATTTTATTCGGTGCTCGCTTTTTCCCAGGGAGGAACTAATAAATTTAATTTACCAGAAATCTTACCGCCTTCACCGGATGTAGCTGCCATTACAAAAGGAGCTGAACTTTCTGCAACACCACATACCGGAGGTGCAAATGCAAGAATTCCAATTTATGATTTAAAAGTTTCTGGATATACATTGCCTATTAGTTTAAATTATGCTACCAATGGTTACAAACCGGAAGAAATTCCTTCCAGAGTTGGGTTAGGATGGAGCCTTAATGCAGGTGGTGTTGTATCAAGAATTACAAAAGGGAAACCGGATGATTATTGTTCGCCGATTTCAAATTATTTGACAGAAACACAAATTACACAATTTGATGCAGTAGCGCATGGATTTATAACTGACTTGGAGAACCAGAATGGAAATCATGATGGAATGCCGGATGAATATAGATACAATGTAAACGGCCTCTCCGGAAAGTTTATCTTTAAAAGAGATGGTTCAATTTTACAGATGCCTTATAATAATATTCGGATACAAGTAGCAAGGTATATAAATGCTTATGGAGCCAATGCCATAACTGATATTTTTATCACTGATGGAAATGGTGTCAAATATATTTTTGGTGCCGGTGTTTTTGAAGAAACCATGCAACATAACTTAACCTTCAACATTATTAATAAACAACATATCATAACAGCATGGATGCTTACCAAAATAACTTTGCCTAATGGAAACTTTATTGACTTTAATTATTCCACAATCACTCACAGCGTTTCTTCAGGTTTACAGCAATCAGTGCGAAAAGGCATTGTTGGAGAATATTGCTCTCCGCCACCGCCTCAAAACCAAATATCTTGCCCGGTTGATGCAGAATTTTCTGAAAGGATGAATTTTGTTCAATACTCCAGTAAGTGTCTTGTTTCAATAATTGCAAATACTGGGCAATCTATTATCTTTCATTATGTAGATAGGCCCGACTCCGGCGGCGATAATCGTATTGATTATATTTCAATTAATAATGGATATGGCCAATCGGTTAAGAAGGTTGAGTTAGAGTATTTAGATAAACAATCGAATGTAAATCTTCAATTTAATCAGGGATATTTTTTAAAAAAAGTATTACAAAGAAATCCAACAGATACTTCAGAGGTCTTAGGTTATGAATTATCTTATGTTGATGAAGTAAATTCTGGAGCGGGTGCTGCTTATAGCCTAAACGTGGATCATTTGGGATTTGCGAATGGAGCAAATAATACAACGCTTCTTCCTGTTGTGAATACAATGATTTATAACGGTTATCCTTTGTTTCAAAATGAAGGAACTGCAAATCGTGAACCAAATGGAATCTACTCCAAGAAAGGGATATTGGAAAAAATAACATACCCCACTGGGGGTTATGACCAATATTTCTACGAGCCTAATATGAAAACCTGGTGGGATAGTGCAGAAGTAAAAGAAATAAAGACGGTAAGATGCAGTGGATCCGGTAGCAATTATCCCTATCAGTTTTATAATAAAACTTTTACTGTTTATAGACTGCAGACTGTTGAATTTCACTTAAAAACGGATTGGATGGGAGCACCCCCCATTCCTGATGGAGATCCAGCTCCTAAAACTGCATTTGCAAGAATATATAATACCACAACTAATGAAGTCGTAAGACTAAGAAGGGCTGAGGGATTTGCAGGCGGCGCACACTATAAAATTATTGGTGATTTTAAATTCGAATTACCACCCGGGCAGTACAGACTTGAGCTGGAAGTAAGATATGATGAAAACGCAAATGCACAGGCAGATTTGGTTTATGACGCAGGAAATACTAAAGAATGGAAAGAACTAAATGAGGAGCTATGCGGAGTAAGAGTCAGGAAAATTTTATTTTATGACCCTTTAAGTAAAAAGTCTCATTCAAAATTCTATTTCTATAAATCATTTACCGATACCAGTATTATTTCAGCCAATAATCTCTACAATGCAACTTATGTAACGCCTTATGATAATGGGCTTTTTTGTGAAACTATGGAAGTCGTTTGTCATGGGTATATTTTAAGCTCTAATTCAGCCACTACGCTATATTTGAATGAAGCCGCAGGGGTTACTTATAATTCGGTTATTGAAGCTGATGATTCAACATTTGCAAATGGGTTTATTCAGCACGACTTTATTACTCAAGGAACAATTTCAGTTATGCCAATTGTAGGCCAACAAATACCGGATGCCCCAATGGATATGTATAATTATATGAATGGAGTAGAAAAAGAAACTTTTTATTTTAATAAAGACAAGAATGTAATCAAACAGAATAGTAATTATTACAGTATTGATAATAGGATCAATAATTTTCAGGCAAGTAATTATCTAATCAGAAAAAGGTATAACAAAATAATGCTATCATATCCCTGGGATGAAAGAAATTTTGAAAATTTTGATGTTAATGCTTTTCAAATTTCAGCTCCCTGGAATCATATTGATTCTACAGTAACAATAGATTTTGATTTGGTTAATAATAAATCTATCAAAACAATTAAATCATTTACCTATGGTACAATACAAAATTCTCAACCTTCAAGTATTTCCACTAGAAGAAGCGATCAGACTGAAGAGAGAAGTGAAAGAAAGTTTACTACTGACTTTGCAGCAAGCAATACGGTTTGTAGCACTATGGTATCACGCAATATTATAGACCCTGTTTTAGAAGAAAAATCTTTTAAAAACAATAAACTATTATATCAAACAAATACTGTTTACAAAGATTGGTTTAATAGCGGTTCAGTATTAACTCCTGAAATAATTATGGGGCAAAAAGGAAATAATGTACAAGAAAACAGGATACACTATTATCAATATGATGTCAAGGGGAATCCTTTAGAAGTCTCAAAAGAAAATGATGTAAGGGTGAGCTATATATGGGACTATAATGAACAACTGCCTATTGCAGAAATTACAAATGGAAGCTGGGGCAGCGGTATTGCATTTACCTCTTTTGAAGCAGGTAGCAAAGGTGGATGGAGCTTCTCGGGTATGGGTGTGTCCGAAGGAACTGAATCGAATGGAGAAAAAAGTTATTTGTTAAGTAATGGGAGTATCAGTTATTCCGGCAATCTAGTTTCCGGTAAAAAGTATTTTGTAAGTTATTGGAGCAAAGGAGGCAATGTATCAGTAAATGGCACTAATGGGACATTAATGATTACAAAAAACGGATGGAAACTATTTCAACACACAATCAACTTTAGCACTGGTAATATTACAGTTTCGGGAACCGGATATATTGATGAATTAAGACTTTATCCAGATGGTGCATTCATGAAAACATTTACTTACAAACCGGAAATAGGCATTACATCTACTTCCGATATCAACAGTTTGTTTCAAACTTATGAATACGATGGGCTCAACAGACTCTTGAGAATAAGAGATATGGATAAAAACATATTAAAGCAGTATGAATATAAATTTAATGAATCCATAACGCCCTGCGCTGACACAACTGCCAACTGGCAACCTACCGGAAATATTCGTTGTGCTAAGAATAGTAATAACAATAATTTGGGCTACAAAGAAAGTGAAGAAATAAATGTTAATAATTGCAACGAAACATATCAAAGTAAAAGATGGGTTTCTATTGGAGCTTCCCCGGAATGTATTGTCGTACCCAATTGCAGTGGGCCTGATAAAAGAGTAATTAATGTCCAATGTGTAACGGGATGCAAGCAGCTAATCAAAACTGAATATTTGGGCGACCTGCAATGGAGGTGTACATATAGATATTACTGGCAATTAGATGGATATTGGGGACCAGAGTTACAAGAAACCAGCTTTACAAACTGTCAGAATTATATATGCCCTGATTAAATTTTATTAAAAATGAATTCTTGATACCAAAGCCAAGATTATGATAAAATTCAAACTTGTTTTGAAAGGTATAAATATTTTTTTGCCATCAATATTGATAATGGGATATTGTCAGGCTCAGGTAAAGCCCAATGGCAATACAGTTCCCAATCCCCCCAATGAAATACCACAGCTTGAAAGAGCTTTTCTGGGTAACAAAATAAACTATGTTCGTACCTGGGAAGCCTGGATGCCGATTACTGACCCGGCACAAATGGTGCTACAAAGCACCGCTAATGTAAAAGTAACTACGGCTTATGTAGATGGTCAGGGAAGAGTGGTAGAAACCGTAAGTAAGCAACAAACCCCAAATGGGAATGATTTGATAAACTAT
Organism: Chitinophagaceae bacterium; assembly: GCA_037045195.1. Lineage (GTDB taxonomy): Bacteria > Bacteroidota > Bacteroidia > Chitinophagales > Chitinophagaceae > JJ008. Next base: position 787,097 of record JBAOIB010000004.1, on the reverse strand, counting down.
AAACAATATGATGAATTTGGGAGAGAAACAAAACAGGCGCTTCCATTTCCATCAATTCAAAATAATGGTAGCTTTAATGCTAATCCGTTTTCAGAACAAAAAATTTTTTATACTTCCAGTTCATTAAATAATAATCAATATGCAGGTGAATATGTTTATTTTGGACATACCGTTTTAGAATCAAATCCATTAGGAAGGCCAGCTCTCGTTATGGCGCCCGGCAATAGCTGGGCAGGCAACTCCAGAGGAATCAGCTATCAATACCTCACCAATACTTTAAATGATTCTGTTCGCATCTGGAATATAGATGATGCAATAGGAAGTATACCGCAAACAACGCTTAACTATCAACCGGGAGAAATATTTAAGAATATTACCATAGATGAACAGAATAATCAGGTGGTGGAATATAAAGATAAAGCAGGACAGGTAATATTAAAAAAGGTACAAATAGATGCAAGCCCCGGAAGTGCACACATGGGCTGGCTTTGCACTTATTACATCTACGACGATTATGGAATGTTGCGATGTGTCATTCAGCCGGAAGGTGTAACAAAACTAGTAACCGGAAACTGGTATGTTTCTAATTTAATTTTAGATGAACAATGCTTTCAATACGAATACGATCTCAGAAACAGAATGATTATTAAAAAAGTACCTGGAGCAAGCGAAGTGTGGATGGTGTATGATGCAAGAGACAGATTAGTAATGACACAGGATGCAAATTTGAGAACACAAAACTTGTGGACTTATACTAAATATGATGGCAGCAACAGACCGACAAGCACCGGTACGCTTAATAGCAATAACAACAGAACCGATCACCAAGCGGCTGCCTATTTCAGTATTGATTATCCAATACTGAGCAGCTATCCATTTACAGAATTGACAGTCACCTACTATGATGAGAATTTAGATAATATTTTTGACGCACAGGACATTAATAAACTTGATGCCGGTAGCAATCCCTGGCCTGAAACTGTGGCCAATTCAAAACTAACCTATGGTAAGAATGTAAGAAGTGTAATAAAAGCAATTGATCACCCTGATGACCTAACCGATATAAGAACTTTTTATGATGACAAAGGCAGGCTGGTTCAAATGCAGAAAATTGGTTTGCTAAACAAAACTACAACGACCTCCACGCTATATGATTTTAGCGGTAAAGTTTTAAGCACATATATTAGACATAATAACCCTTCACAATCCATATCAACATTATCCAACATTACGCTACTCTCAAAAATGAAATATGACGGAGCCGGAAGAATAATTGATGTCTCCAAAAAAATTAACGATAATCCTGCAACAGAAAAAAATATATTAGAAAACAGCTATGATGAACTGGGGCAATTAAAATCAAAAAAACTATCGCCCGAATTCAATAATAACACCGGGCTTGAAACACTGAATTTCGAATACAACATACGTGGCTGGCTAAAAAGTATAAATAAAGAATATGCTAGCGGCACAAGCAATTCAAATTGGTTTGGCCAAATTCTTAGTTACGATTTTGGCTTTACCGAAAGACAATTTAACGGAAACATAAGCGGACTGCAATGGAGAAGCAAAGGCGATGGCGAGCAAAGAGCTTATGGATTTACTTACGATAATGTAAATAGACTGAAAATCGCTGATTTTACCCAGGCAAATGGCACGGTATGGAGTACTGCAGCTGGTATTGACTATACTACCAATAGCCTGAACTACGATGCAAATGGAAATATACTGGCTATGAATCAAAAAGGCTGGAAACTGGGAGGCTCCACACTCATTGACCAACTTTCATATACTTATTATGATGGCAGCAATAAATTGAAACAAGTAACTGATGGCGTAAATAACAAAGACAGCAAGCTGGGCGACTTCAAATATGACCCCGTAACAAAAACTGCCATTGACTATACATACGACAACAATGGCAACTTAATAACAGATATCAACAAAAACATAAAAGACGATATATATAATGGGATAGAATACAATATGCTCAACCTGCCTAAAAAGATAAGAGTAAAAGACAAAGGCATGATTGAATATGAATATGATGCATCAGGAAATAAAATTAAAAAAATAACTACTGAAGGAACGCTAAAAACAGTAACCACTTATTTTGACGGATTTGTCTATCAATTCAGAACAACAGGCGATATAAACTCAGGGCTTGATACATTACAGTTTATAGGGCATGAAGAGGGCCGAATCAGAAATTTAATGCCGGATACTACTAAATGGGCTTTTGATTATTTTGTAAAAGATCATTTGGGAAATATAAGAATGGTACTTACCGATGAGCAAAAAACCGATATGTATCCTGCTGCTACTATGGAAACAGCCAATGCAACCGTTGAAGAATCTTTTTACAACAATATTGCAAACACAAGGGATGATCCACCAACAGGCTATCCGGCCAATACGCCACCCGGAAATGCCAAAGTAGCAAGAGTAAGAGGAAATATTATGCGTGGGCCTGAGCATATTGAAATAGGTCCCGGCATATTGTTAAGGGTAATGTCGGGCGATAAGTTTAACGTGACCGTAAACAGCTGGTGGAACTCAAATGTAGAAGCAAGCACATCACCCAATCCACAGGGATTGAACCAGCTTTTAAATATATTATCAAACAATGGAACACTACAGCAGAATAGCCATAACAGCTATAATGAATTGTATAACAGTAGTGAGTTGACAAACTCGCTTACCACCTTTTTAAGAACACAGCCTGCTGATAATGGATTACCAAAAGCATTTCTAAACTGGATTGTGCTGGACGAACAATTTCAATTTGTTGGCAGTAGCAGTGGTTTTCAGCAGGTGGAAGGTGCAAATGTATATTCAACCTTAACCCGCACCGGTTTGCCAATTGAAAAAAATGGCTACCTTTATATCTATGTTAGCAACGAAACGCCTAACATAGATGTGTTCTTTGATAATTTGCAGGTAACGCATATACGAGGGCCGTTGGTTGAGGAAACGAATTACTATCCGTTCGGGTTAGTAATGCAAGGGATAAGTAGTAAGGCATTGGCATTTGGTGGTGCGGAGAATAAATACAAGTATAACGGGAAAGAAGAGCAGCGTAAAGAGTTCTCAGATGGAAGTGGATTGGAGTGGTTGGATTATGGGGCGAGGATGTATGATGGGCAGATAGGACGATGGAACCATATTGATCCATTGAGTGAAAAGATGAGGCGGTATTCTCCTTACAATTATGCATTTGATAATCCTATAAGATTTATTGACCCGGATGGGATGGCTCCAAATGATTGGGTAAAAGATAAGAAAGGGAATATAAGGTGGGATAATAACGCAACTTCTCAAGCTACGACCCAGACCGGGGAAACGTACTTAGGCAAAACCAATGACTATACAGCTGATGATGGAAGGAAGATTCGCCTTAACGAAAACAAAACTTGGAGCGACATAAGCCCTAATCCATCACTTGTAGATGGAACGTATGCTGCCGTTGTTAATGCACCTGAAGGGGCAATGGGATTTGGACATAATGCTTTAATGGTTGGTAATGATAAAACAGGATGGACGTTTGTATCAAAAGAAGGTCGCAGGGAGGACGGAAGTTCTAATAGTGATAATAATGCTAGTTCTGGTGGCCCAGCCTTAGATCCTAAGGTTGCTAGTTTTTTCTACAATGGGAGACTTTTTTGCCAGTAAAGGCTTCGGTGAATATACTAACGCTGCTGTTTTTTCTATCGATCCCAGTCAAGCTGGAAGCGCAGTTCAAACAATGACAACCGAGGCTGGAAGTAAATACTCATTATTAAACAATAACTGTGGACATGCCTGTGGCAACACATTACAAACATTGGGATTAGATCCCGGGTATAGTAAGTCTGGACCTATTAGAGACCGCTGGGGTCAGACTTCCGAATCGTGGATGATTAGTCCATTGCCGAATGTTCAGTACGAGAGCACTATAAAAAATAATTCTTCTCAACTAGTTATAACATTGAATAAATGATAAAGAAAATAATGATAGTAGCTTTGGGTTTATTAGTAATTGTTTTTATTGCGATTAAAGGATTTTCTTTTTTAAAGAAGGTTCAGGTTAATACTGTTGACCCGCAGGCATCTTTTAATATAGAGAACTCAAAAAAGGATGGATTTTTTTTAAAACAATATAAAGTAAGTGGAATTAGCGAGAACTTTTTTCAGGTAAGCGAAGCATGGATTGAATATACATGGAAGAATAATATTGAGGGAGATAGGATAGTGAAAACAAAGATAGATGGAATGCAACTCAATTTAAAGCTCAACAATTTTTTAGCAAGCGGTATTCAAAATGACCGGTATATGCTTGACTGGGAAATGCGAGATATTGTAAACGGAAGTTTTAGGAAATCCAGTGTTTATTCAGTTTTTATAAAAGGAAACGATTTGCCAGATAGTTTTGATCTTATTCTGAATCAGGTAAAGGATAATATTGTAGGAGAAAAGTTTGGCCAGCTCACTATAACAGAAAAGAAGTAAGTAAGTCCCGAATCGGCGCTCTTGCCTATGAAGCATAAGCTTGTTTAGCTCGATAGTCTTTGACGTAAGCGGAGATAATTTTTCTTCCTTGCCGATTGTCCGTTCAACCTCCAACTTTCCAAGGCGATGTGTCAGATGGCCAAGTGTGCAGGGGCGTTGTTAAGTGGAGAAGTTAATAAATTAGCCTATGCCCGAAAAGCGACAAATTACCGAAGTCTTTTGCGGTGAGGGAGTCCCGCTTCTTTGCGGAAGAACCCTCCAATTTTTTCATTAGGTCGTACGACGGTTTAGTCCCCACAGCAAATTGTGGGGATTGATTTCAGTCACTCATCCAATTTATTTCATTGAAAATCTTAATAACAATTAAAGAAGACTTCAGAAAAAAGACCTCGGGTAGCCGAAGTCTTTTGCGGTGAGGGAGTCCCGCTTCTTTGCGGGAGAACCCTCCAATTTTTTCATTAGGTCGTACGACGGTTTAGTCCCCACAGCAAATTGTGGGGATTGATTTCAGTCACTCATCCAATTTATTTCATTGAAAATCTTAATAACAATTAAAGAAGACTTCAGAAAAAAGACCTCGGGTAGCCGAAGTCTTTTGCGGTGAGGGAGTCCCGCTTCTTTGCGGGAGAACCCTCCAATTTTTTCATTAGGTCGTACGACGGTTTAGTCCCCACAGCAAATTGTGGGGATTGATTTCAGTCACTCATCCAATTTATTTCATTGAAAATCTTAATAACAATTAAAGAAGACTTCAGAAAAAAGACCTCGGGTAGCCGAAGTCTTTTGCGGTGAGGGAGTCCCGCTTCTTTGCGGGAGAACCCTCCAATTTTTTCATTAGGTCGTACGACGGTTTAGTCCCCACAGCAAATTGTGGGGATTGATTTCAGTCACTCATCCAATTTATTTCGTTGAAAAACTTTATAACTATTAAAGAAGACTTCAGAAAAAAGACCTCGGGTAGCCGAAGTCTTTTGCGGTGAGGGAGGGATTCGAAACCCTCGGTACAACTTTAAGGTCGTACGACGGTTTAGTCCCCACAGCAAATTGTGGGGATTGATTTCAGTCACTCATCCAATTTATTTCGTTGAAAAACTTTATAACTATTAAAGAAGACTTCAGAAAAAAGACCTCGGGTAGCCGAAGTCTTTTGCGGTGAGGGAGGGATTCGAAACCCTCGGTACAACTTTAAGGTCGTACGACGGTTTAGCAAACCGTTGATTTCAGCCACTCATCCACCTCACCGGCCGAAATAAATCTGAGCCAAAATGATTTGGCTCAGATGCTGTCGGGAAGACAGGATTCGAACCTGCGACCCCCTGGTCCCAAACCAGGTGCGCTACCGGCCTGCGCTACTTCCCGATTCCCTTCATGCAAACTGCATTTTCAAGGGTTGCAAAAATAGCCTTAAACTGATTAGCAGCCAAACAAAAATCCCGAACAAATTCTTGTCCGGGATATAATTTTTTTTTATTCAAATTTACATTGCGGCTAACTGTACCTTTTGTTGCAGTTCCAGCACACTTTCTCTAAATGAGCCATCGGTATCCATCAGGTCTTTTACCGTTTGGCAGGAGTGAATTACTGTCGTATGGTCTCTGCCGCCAAAATGTTCACCAATTGTTTTTAAAGAATTTTTGGTGAAAGCCTTTGCCAGATACATTGTAATTTGTCTTGCCTGCACAATTTCCCTTTTACGGGTTTTTTGCAGCAATTTATCATAAGCTACATCAAAAAACTCGCATACCATTTTTTGAATGGTCTCTATAGTAATCTCTTTACTGGATGATTTTACAAAATTTCGAAGCACTTTTTTAGCTAAGTCTAGGTCAATTTCTCTTCTGTTAAGCGAAGATTGTGCCAATAAAGAAATCAAAGCTCCTTCCAGTTCTCTTACATTATTATTGATATTATAAGCGATGTATTTCACAACTTCTTTTGGCATTTCTAACCCGTCATTCTTCATTTTACGTTCAAGAATTTCTATACGGGTTTCATAATCGGGCATTTGCAAATCGGCACTCAAACCCCAACGGAAGCGGCTGAGCAATCTTTCTTGTACGCCTTCCAGATCTTTAGGTGATTTATCAGATGTTAGCACCAATTGTTTCCCAGACTGATGCAAGTGGTTGAAAATGGCAAAAAATGCATCTTGCGATTTTTCAGCTTTTGCAAAAAACTGAACATCATCAATAATTAATACATCAATAAGCTGATAGAAATGGATAAAATCGTTGATAGCGTTATTACGACTATGATCCATAAATTGGTTAATAAACTTTTCAGAACTCACATACAAAACCACTTTATTTGGATGCAGTCTTTTTACTTCGTTACCTATGGCTTGTGCAAGATGTGTTTTTCCCAAACCCACTCCTGCATATATAACCAGTGGATTGAAAGAATTGGCACCTGGTTTTTCAGCTACAGTTTTTCCAGCCCTGCGTGCTACCCGGTTACAATCACCTTCAATAAATGCATCAAATGTGTAAATGGAATTCAGTTGCGGATCAATCTGCATCTTCTTTAAACCCGGAATGACAAATGGGTTTTTAACAGGGTTATTGATGACAAGCGGAAAGTCCATTTCGTTATTTGAAAAGGTTTTAAATCCCTGACCACTTACATCCATCGTCTTAGGCTTATTGCGACTATTGCCACTATCCACCATTATTCGATATTCCAGTCTTGCATCTTTCCCCAGTTCACGCTTCAGGGTCTTCGCCAATAAATTTACATAATGTTCTTCAAGATACTCGAAGAAAAACTGGCTGGGTACCTGAATAACGAGAACATTGTTTTTTAATGACACCGGTTTGATGGGCTCAAACCATGTTTTGTAATGCTGCCGTTCAACAATATCATTGATGATCTTTAAACAATTGGTCCAAACTTTATCGGCGTTCTTCTCCATGAAAAGGGTTAGTAATTTATATTGGGTTAACTATAGTTGTTCTTGTCAAATCGTCCAAAAAAATCTTCCACACAATGTCAATAAAAAAAGTTGGACAGGACGGCGAATATCAATAAAACTTTTATAAAAAAAAATTTTTATCCACCTGTTTTTTGTGAAACAGAAATATTCTTGTTCCCCAAAATTTTCTTGCCGGAATATTTGGAAAATTCAAAATCTAGTCTGCCCAAAATAATCCCAGCCCAACCTACCTGATTCACAATAACATCGCTCCCGATTTTATTCTTATAAGTGAGCGGTTTATCAAAAAAGGTGTGTGTATGTCCACCAATTATTAAATCAATATTTTCTGTTCCTTTTGCTAAAACTTCGTCGCTCACTTTATCATCTTTATATTTGGCTCCCAAGTGCGATAAACAAATGACCATATCGCAATCTTTATCTTTTCTAAGTAAGGCAGCTATTTCATTCGCTTTTTGAACAGGGTCAAGATATTTTGTTGCTCCAAATAAATTATCTGGTATCAGGCCACGTCCTTCTATACTTACGCCTAAAACACCGATCTTAAGTTTCCCTTTTTTGAAAATTCTATATGGCACTGTTTTATTTTCCATTGGAGTACCGGAAAAATCATAATTAGAAACCAACATAGGAAAGTTGGCATGCCGCGAAAGTTGTGTTGCCAGATTTTCCATTCCAGCATCAAAATCATGATTGCCAATAGTGCAAGCATCATATTGCATAGCAGACATAGCTTTAATTTCAGGCTCGCCTTTATATATATTAAAATAAGGTGTCCCCTGAAAAATATCTCCCGCATCTAATAACAACACCTGCGATTCTTCGGCTCTAATTTGTTGAATCAACTCAGCTCTTGCTGCAACACCTCCCAGTCCCTGATTGCGCCCCCCATCCATAGGAAATGGCTCTAAGCGGCTATGTGTATCATTTGTATGCAAAATGGTGAGCTTAACCGGACTTACATATTCCGCAGCCTGAGCTACTGATGGGCCCGCTAATACAGCACCTGCAGCAAAAGCCGCCTGCTTTATAAATTTTTTTCTATTTATCATTGACAACACGGTTTTCTATTGTAGCAGAAATATCCTTTCCTTCAGATTTTAGTTTTTTAATATAATCAAAAAGCGCATCTCGCATCAAGTAGCCATTCGTTATTTGAGGTACTTGTCTCAACATATCTGCATTGTCGCCTCCATTGGCAATAAAATCAGAATTTGCCGTTGTATAAGTTGCATTAGGATCAAGCGGTTTGCCATCTACAAAAACATTGACCGCTTTATTATCTCTGATATGCATGGTAATACCCGATACCGGCCAACCTCCTCTTGAAGCAGTAAGATCCAGAAATTGCTGCAAAACACTTCCCTTCAATTTTTGTAAAACAAGCAAATTATCGAAAGGCATTAGTTCAAATATTTTGCTTCTTGTAACTGTACCTGAAGGTAATTGTGTAAGGCGAATTCCACCAAAATTCATAAATGCCGCATCAATATGTGTGTTATACTTTTCTTTAGCCATTATAAAAAATGCATCTGCCATAAAATTGCCCAAAGTTGATTCAGGTGCTTTTTTATTTAATGTGACAGGTACTTTGCCCACCATAACATCCATACTTCGGTTTACGCTATCACTATATGGCTGCAATAAATTTTCTAAATTTTTATTTAACGGTTGCTTTTCGTTTATCCGGTAATCTTTGTAATGTAAAGTTGAAGTCTGGTAAGAAGTGTGGCAAGAGATAAAACTTGCCGAGATTAAAAACAGACAATTAAGTATTAAAAAAAAATTTCTCATAATCAGTAGTTGCCTGAAGGTAAATAGTTTTACAGTTTATATCAAAGACTTCTACAAATTATTTTTTTTAAACCAATTGTTTTAATTCCCCCAATTAATAAAAGAAGGAAATTTAATCAAAGTATTCAATGATTTTCAAATCAAATCCTCTGGCATTGATTATGTTTGCCTGAAATTTTCAGGATAAAAACCTGACTTTATGCAAAAGAACATCAACCTGAAGCTGCTGCCAGAAGAAGCATCCAGTGATATCGTTATTAGAGAATATATTGCCACCCTTGAGGGAAATAAGGCCGATGAAATTTCAGGTTATACCATTACAAAAAAATCTATTGATGCCAGAGGCAAGCAGGTTTGGATCAATCTTACTCTGAAAATATACATTAACGAACCAGTACAACAAAGGGAAAAATACAAGTTCAATTTTCAGAATGTAAGAAAGTCAGATAGATCTACAATCATCATTGGCGCTGGACCAGCAGGCTTATTTGCAGCATTGAAACTAATTGAACTTGGCATCAAACCAATTATATTAGAAAGAGGTAAAGAAGTGAGAACAAGAAGAAGAGATCTTGCTATTCTAAACAAAGAAGGTATTATTAATCCAGATAGCAATTATTGCTTTGGAGAAGGTGGCGCAGGCACTTATAGTGATGGCAAACTTTATACCCGCAGCAGCAAAAGAGGAAATATCAACAGAATCCTTCAGCTTTTTGTACATTTTGGAGCTGAAGAAAAAATTCTTTACGAAGCACATCCTCATATTGGCACAAATAAACTTCCACACATCATTTCAGCTATGAGAATGATGATTTTAGAATGTGGGGGCGAAATAAATTTTGAAAAAAAAGTTTCCGATTTCAATATCAGAAATAATAAAATTGCTTCCGTAACTACACAATGTAGAAATACTTTTACAGCTGATAATTTTATACTTGCTACGGGACACTCTGCCCGAGATATTTTTGAGCTATTGCACCAAAAAAGAATATTGATTGAAGCCAAACCTTTTGCTTTGGGTGTAAGAGTAGAACATCCCCAGTTTCTTATTGACAGTTCTCAATATCATTGCACCATGCGAAGCCCACACTTGCCTCCCGCTTCATATAGTTTGGTTCAGCAAATTAATGGCAAGGGTGTGTTTTCTTTTTGTATGTGTCCGGGCGGCATCATCGCTCCGGCTTCCACTTCTCCGGGTGAGTTGGTTGTAAACGGCTGGAGTCCGTCAAAAAGAAATAACCCGTATGCCAATAGTGGTATTGTAGTTGCAATCGAAGAAAAAGACTGGCAAAACAATAAAAAATTGGGACCGCTTGCTGCAATGAAGTATCAACAAGATGTAGAAGTCATGGCATTTAAATATGGAGGCGGAAAATTTGTTGCTCCCGCACAGCGAATGGTTGATTTTTTTGAAAATAAAATTTCTAATTCCCTCCCCGCCTGTTCTTACCTACCCGGTTTACAATCAGCGGCATTAAAAGAAGTGTTGCCAGCATTTGTTTACCAAAATTTACAAATCGCCTTTAAAGAGTATGGAAAGAAAATGAAAGGCTATTTTTCAAACGATGCTGTTGTAGTAGCCACAGAATCCAGAACATCATCACCCGTACGCATTCCCCGCGACAAACTCACACTACAACATCCTCAAATCAATAATTTATATCCTTGTGGCGAAGGAGCCGGATATGCAGGCGGTATTGTAAGTGCGGCCATGGATGGTGAAAATGTAGCCACTCAGATTGCAACCTTTTTTTCTTAATTTGACTTATGAAAAAAATATCAGGATTCCTGTTTTCCTTATTCATAATTTGTGCAAGCAATGGTCAAAAAATATTTAGTGACTTTAATGCTGTCATCCGATCAGGGAGCAGCGAGAAAGCATTTGAATTTGTAAGAAATACATTTGGGCTTACCTATACCGAGGATCCCTTTTTGCATTTCAAAGAAAGAGGCATAAAAAAATTAGTTAGTTTTTGCAGCTACGGCGATAGAAGAATTGAAGCTACATCGCTAATAAAATTTAGTCAGACAAAAGAATTCTGGCACAACTATTCACAACAGTTTACTGCAGGAAAATGGAATTACAAAACGCTTTATCCCACCGATTCACTTGCATGGGAAGCGGCCAACTATTCAATTACGCTCATTTATGCACACGAAATGGGGCACTATATCAGTTTCAGGTATATCAATCCCGAAAAATCAAGCTATACCTGTGAAGAGCTTGTTGCCAATGAATGTCTTACTGCTTTTGCCAATCTTTTTAATGGCCATCAAAAATTTGACAACCATAAAAAATTATTTATTGAACTATGCTCACAAACAGCAGCGGCTATTCCAGATTCTAATAAAACTGATTTTCAATTACCCATGACTGACTGGTGCAAACCCAGCCCCATGGATGCTTTTTTTACATATTTTGAAACGGATGAAGATCGTTTCCTCAGGTTATATGGTTATTTACAGTTTAAGATGATGGGGACTTTGTTAAAAACCTCCACCGAAAATCTTAATTTGTTTGCTGCAAGAAGGTTTACCGATTTTTTTAAGAAAAAAACAGGTAATTCATTTTTCAAGCCACTTAGATACACCGTACTTAAAGAAGAAGGCCTGCCGCAAATTCCTTTTACCCGTTTTATTTTTAATAAAATGGATGCTGAGCAATGTTATAAAACCTATTTTTTAAATAATGCTGTAATTCATTTAGACAATCAAGGAAATCTATATACATCAGAAACTGAATCCAAAAATATTTTTCCTGATACACCTTATAATGACCCGGCTTCAGACTTAGAGCAAATTACAATTTGGAACTCAAAATTACAGTCAAATAAAATGGTGCCTTTACAGGGCCTTACCATTCTTGATTCAGTGAAATATAATAATGTGTTTACCTTCTCCGCATATAAAACAGAAGAAAGCTATTGGTATCTTTTAAAACAAATTAAAGAACAATACAGTTATCGCCAATTAATGGCAGACAATGCAAACACTGACTCACTCACAAATCTGCCTTCCACCACCTCACATCAGTTTTATTATTTGCAACCCAAGGCCAATAATATAATTGCCTACAAACATTTTGAATTACCCGATTCTTTATCTGTATTTGACAATGTACAATATAGAGATCTGAACATTGCCGGGTTTAACAATTTCGGTGCATTGCTTATCAATAATGAATATCGTAAAGATGATCAACATAGAATTACCATTTATCCGGTTGATACCAGTGAGTTGAATTTGGGCAATCCATTAATTCAATTTGAATCAAATGACAGTAGTTTTTATAATATGGAACTGCCATCATGCTTTATCAAAAGAACTACCAATGAATTTAATTTAGCTTTTTTTAATCCGGTTACTGAGAAAATACATTTATTAAGGGTAAATGAAAAAGGACTGAGAGGATTTGAACTGCAACCTTCTAATCATTTGAAAAATTATTATCCCAAATTAAAGGTTACAGCAATGCGACTGATTGCGCATAATAAAATGTACGTAATAGCACAATGTCGCAGACCTGAGAATACTTCAAAACTGGAATTGAAACGCTTTTTGTTGCAATGGTAAATATTGCTTTACATTATTTATTTGCATTTTATCGGCTAAAAACAACATTTTGCGGTAATAAATGAATCTAATAGCATCTAGTTTCCCCTGCATATGTAAATTTGAGCTCTAAAATAAAAACATGGCTTCAATTCTTGAAACCCGTGATCTTAAAAAATATTTTGCTACTCAAAAAGCGGTTGACAATATTAGTCTGTCGGTAGAACAGGGAAGTATTTTTGGACTCTTGGGTCCCAATGGTGCAGGAAAAACCACACTGATAAGAATGATAACCGGCATATTTTATCCGGATAGCGGAGAGATTCTCTTTGATGGAAAAAAATTTAACCCTTTAAATGATGTTGCAAAAATTGGTTATATGCCCGAAGAAAGAGGGTTGTATAAAAAAATGAAAATAGGTGAGCAGACTTTATATCTGGCACAACTAAAAGGACTGAACCGAAAAGATGCAACAAAAAAAGTAAAGGAATGGTTTATCAAATTTGGTATGGAGTCCTGGTGGAATAAGAAAGTTGAAGATTTATCAAAAGGAATGAGCCAGAAGCTTCAATTTGTAACAACCGTTTTACATAATCCCAAGTTAATAATTTTAGATGAACCTTTCAGTGGACTTGACCCGGTGAATAGTAATCTGATAAAAGAAGAAATTTTCAATCTTGCAAAGAATGGAGCAACCATCATCTTCAGTACACATCGAATGGAACAGGTTGAAGAAATTTGCACACAGATTGTACTTGTAAATAAGGGACAGAAAATTTTAGATGGTGAAATAAAAAATCTTAAACAGAATTTTAAAGAGAATTTGTACAGTATTGGGGCCACAGCCATTCCAGAAAGCAATGGTACTACACCTTATGAAGTAGGTGGTTCAAAAAATGGAGAAATAGTCATAAAGATCAAAGAAGGCAATAACACTAATGATGTTTTACAATACTTGCTTCAGCAAGGTGCAGTCATTCATTCTTTTAATGAAATCTTACCCTCTCTTAATGAGATCTTTATTAAAGTTGTGGAAGGCACAGCTAATGCCCGTCAGTTTCAAAATATAAACAATTAAGATATTAATATATTAACCATGAACAAGATCAGGCTTATAATTGGAAGAGAATATTTTACCAGAATCAGAAAGAAAACCTTTATTCTAAGTACCGTGTTATTTCCACTTTTATATCTTGGTTTAATATTAGGTACGGGCTACATTACTTCAAAAAGTGGTCGAAAGATGAATGTTGCTGTACTTGACTCATCTGGTTACTTTACCAAATCAAAAATGGACAGCCTCAACTTGCTTGACAGCAGTTCACGCCTTACTTTGGTTACCGAATCAGCCAAGAGCCTGGAAGCTAATCTTGAAAAATCGGGATATGATGGTTATTTAGTTATACCCGATTCTGTAGCATGGGATAAGCCACTTCCCTTTCTCAAGCTGAATACAACTCATACAATGAGTATGGAAGGTACTGCTCCTGTACAATCAAAAATCAATGCGCTTTGGATGTCAATCAAAAATGAAAAACTGGGAATTGACGCTGAGAAAAAAAGAATTCTTGAACAGAATAATATCATTATCTCACCGGAAAATATTAAAGACCGAAAAGCTAACTCAAGTGTTGCTACAGCTATTGGAAGTATTTCCGCAATTCTCATTTATTTAATTCTTATTTTATACGGCTCGCAGGTTATGATGGGAGTAATGGAAGAAAAAACAAACCGAATAGCAGAGGTAATTGTTTCCTCTGTAAAACCATTCCAGTTGATGTTAGGAAAAATTCTTGGAATCGGTCTGGTTTGTCTTACACAAATTTTACTTTGGATTTTCTTTATACTTATAATCTACAATGTAACCAAACTTACAGGCAAAGCAGATGCGATGAGCAGTGTTGTGGGTGGCATTCAGGATGTGTTTACAAGTTCCAATATGCCATTAATACTAAGTTGCTTTGTCTTCTATCTATTGGGTGGTTTCTTCTTTTATGCTTCTTTATTTGCCGCCGTAGGAAGTGCCGTAAATGAGGATATGAGGGAAGCCCAATCTTTAAGCTTTCCTTTAATGATGCCCATAATTTTTTCAGTAGCGATGATGACGGCTGTTTTAAAAGATCCAACTGGCTCACTTGCATTCTGGGGTAGCATCATTCCTTTTTCCTCTCCTATTATAATGATGGTGCGGCTGCCTTTTGGCGTACCGGGCACAGTGCCCTGGTGGCAACTGGGATTGAGTATGTCGCTGCTAATCGCCGGGTTTATTTTCACAACCTGGTTTGCAGGAAAAATCTATCGTACAGGCATACTGATGTATGGAAAGAAACCCAGTTGGAAAGAAATACTTAAGTGGGCCTTTCGCAAAAACTAGACTGCTGATTTGTTAATCTTTTCTTATCTAAGCGACGCTGCGGCTTTTATACGAAACTAATCGTATGTTTGTACGAAATAGTTCGTGCAAACAAAATCAGTAACCAAAAAATTAAAATTATGAAACCAGCTTTTTCAAAAAATTTAAAATGGGGATTGTCGCTCACAGCTGTTGTACTTGCATTTGTAATGGTGGCCTGGGGGCAGCAACAATCGCCTGGAAAAATGCAAAGACAGGAAACAGATACTACACCTGTACAAAAACCGGGCAAAGAAAAGAAAATAGTCGACCTCAATGATGAACTGGATGAAGCTTTTGATAAAATGGATTGGGAAAAATTTCAAAAAAAGCTAAATGAAGGCCTTGAAAAAATTGATGCCGCCAAAATAAAACTTGAAATAGATAAAGCATTTAAAGAGATTGATTTTTCAAAAATGCAAAATGAATTATCTGAGTCGCTTGCCAAAATAGATATGGAAAAAATTCAAAAAGAAGTAAAGGAAGCTATGAGTCATGTAAATATGGAAAAGATTAATGAAGAGATCAGCCAATCGCTTAAAGAAATTGATATAAAAAAAATTCAACTGGAAGTAAATGATGCATTAAGAAAAGTAAAAGAAGTGGATTTGCAAAAAGTTCAAGAGGAACTGGAGAAAATTAAACCCACTATAGAAAAATCATTAAAAGAAGCCAAATCTCAAATGGAGAAAGCGAAACTCACTATTCAGGAGTATAAATCATTTGTAAATGGTTTAGAGAAGGACAGCCTAATAAACAAAGAAAAAGGTTACACTTTGAAAAACGAAGACGGCGTTCTATATATTAATGGTACAAAAGCCCCTAATGAAACTTATCAGAGATATAAATCTTTTTTAGATACGCATAAAAACTTCAATATAAACAACAAAAAAGGAGATTTTAATATTAACCTTGATTAAGTATGCAGAAAACAGCCCGAATGAATACTTAACTTATTCATTCGGGCTGTTAATTAAATTCAGGCCGACATCATTTTCACAACCATTTCTTTTAATAAAGAAGCATCCTCAGTGCCCGCATCACCAATTCCTATACTTCTTAAATTATATTGATTTAGCAAAAGTAGATTTCTTTCAATTCCCGAATAAGAATACAAGTTCGCTGCTTTAATATAGTCTTTAATAAAGAAAGGATTAATGCCTATTGTAGTTGCTATCGTTTTTTCATCACGGGTGCCTGCTCCAAAAATCATAAATACTTTACTGTAAAAGCCATATAAAGAAGGAAGAATAAGTTGAATGGGAGCAGCTTTAGGGTTTGCTTCAAAATATTGGATAATACGAATAGCTGCAGGCAGATTTTTTGAAGCCATAGCTGATTGCAGTTCATAAACATTAAACTCTTTGCTTACACCAATATAGTTTTCTATATCATCCTCTGTAATGCCGGTACGCTTTTCAAGATTTACTGTTAGTTTGTCAATTTCATTTTCTATGCGTGTCAAATCATTTCCTATGTGATCAACCAATAGTGCAAGTCCTTTCTGTGAAATTGTAAGCCCTTTTGATTTTATCAATTCCTGAGTCCACTCGGGTAACTGGCTGTCATACATTTTCTTTGTGGTAAGCAATACACCGTTTTCTTTCACCAATTTGGAAAACTTCTTACGGGCATCCAATTTTTTATTCTTGTAGGCCACAATAAAAATGGTAGAGATAAGCGGGTTTTCAAAATAAGGTTCCAGTTTCTCTATATCTCTCATTTGTTGTGCTTCTTTTAAAATCACAATTTGCCTTTCTGAAAACATGGTATATCTGCGACAAGCATTTATTACATCTGCCCAGGCCGCATCTTTCCCATAAAAGATTGAAAGGTTGAATGCAGCTTCACTTTCATTTAAAATATGTTGTTCAGCAAAACTTACTGCTTTATCAATGAAATATTCCTCATCCCCTTCAAACCAGTAAAAAGGTTTGAAGTTTCTTTTTTTCCAGTCTCCAATAATTTTTTCAACACTCATAAGTTGCTAAGTTACAGGCTTCAGGCAATTGAATCATTTGCATTAATGTATTTTGAAATAATAAATTCTGATTTTCTGGCACGGTTTTAGAAAAATGGTTGTACGAAAACAAGTATTTAACAGGATATAAAAACACGAAAATTGAAATTGGGCTAACTTGCATTCAATTTTCACCCATAAAAACAATATTAATTATTTAACAACCCAAAATCCATTTGTTATGACAGAGACAAATTATCCTTCTGCAACATCAGCACCCAGCAGTCCTCAACCTAAAACAAAAGGCAGCAAAAATATCATTATCGGTGTTTTAGCAGCTGGTTTATTAGGCACCTGGGGTTACTTTTTGTATGACAAAAACCAGTCAAACGAAGATCATAAAAAAGACCAGGTGAGTATTCAAACAAAAGACACAAAAATTACAGATCTGCAACGTGATTTTGACAATGCATTGGTTAGACTTGACTCATTAACCGGAGCAAATAATGCAATGAGTGGTGAAAATGCTGAGCTTAAATCAAAATACGATAAAGATATTGCGGCAAAAAAAGCAGAGATCAGAAAGATCTTAAATGATAAAAATGCAACAGTGGCACAATTGACCAAGGCCAAATCAATGATTGAAGAATTAAATGTTAAGATAACCAGCCTTGAATCCGATGTTGCCCGATTAACAGGGGAAAATGAAGTTTTGACAACTGCCAATACTACTTTGCAGCAGGAAAAAACAGATTTACAAACTAACCTCAGTTCACGTACTGCAGAAAAAGAAGCTCTTGAAAAAACGGTTGATGTTGGCTCTACATTTAGCGCTTCCAACATTAAGATCACTCCTTTAAATGACAAAAAAGGTGGAAAAGAAAAAGAGACAACTAAGGCAAAAAGAGTTGATAAGCTGGTGGTGTCATTTGATGTTGAAAACAGAATTGCAAAATCAGGGCCCGCAGATATGTATTTGATAGTAACTGCACCCGATGGTATGGTAATCTCTCAAAGCGGCAACACACTCAACACGAGAGAAGAAGGTGATAAATCCTTTACAGCAAAAGTACCAGTACAATATGAACAGGGAACCCGTAAAAATGTACAGTTCCCCATTCAGCAGGATAATTTTAAGACAGGAGATTATAAAATTGAAATCTATCAAAATGGCTTCAAGATTGGTGAAGGAATCAGAAGCCTGAAAAAAGGTGGTTTATTCAGTTAATACAACAGTTAGTTTATCTTAAAAAGCCATTTGCATTTGCAGGTGGCTTTTTAGTTTAATCACATTTTCTTCACATTATAGTCATACTCAATTTTCATTGAGGAAAAACTTGTTTCAATAAGGTAAATTTGTTATTAAAATTACTACCCATGACCCATTCTAAAATGGCAAGATTGATATTGCCCCTGATAGCCTTTTTTAGTGTGAAGTTGGTAAATGCTCAAAACAGCGCCAAGCTACCTGTAAAATTAAGAACGGCATATACAGGAATTGAAGTTGGTTCTAAGGGGGTCAAGATGAGTATTCTGGAACTTAAAAACTCTGAGGCTACAGTTGATTTCAGAATTTTAAAAGACACAGCCGTAAATACTGACTTTATTAGTTTCTCTCCAGAAACTTTTTCAGCAACTCTTAATGGACTTATTGGATTATATATTACAGCAGGCAACGAGTATGGTATTCCATCCAAAAGAATTTTTACGGTAATAAGCAGTGGTGTAAAGATGCAGGCGGAAAAAAATAATAAGCTAGACTGGATCAATAACCTGATAGATTCTTTCAGACTTAAAATAAACGATCCATACAGAAAAGTTGATGTAGTGGATGTACAACAAGAGGCACGATTATCACATCTTGGCATTGTACCAGAATCAAAAAGATTCAACACTTTCCTTATTGATATCGGTAGTGGTAATACCAAAGGCGGTTTTTTTCCTTATGGTGACTTAAATACTTTTCGTCTATTTCAATTGAACTGGGGAACAAAAAGCATTTCAAATGCAACTGAGAAAAGGTGTGAGAATGATAACAGCCTGGATAACTACAACCGTCAATTATCCAAAGTACTGGGCGGTGCCGAAAATACTGATATCATTTATGCAGTAAACTCAAGTGGTTCTTACAAACTGAGTGATAATATTGCAGTAAGTGGTGGTGCTGCATGGGCGGTTGCAAACCTAACACATCCTGAAATGACAGATAATCCAATTGTGCCTGTTACTTACAAAGAAGTAGAAAAACTTTTCGAAAAACTTTACAATAACTTTGATGCACTTGCTCCTACTTTTTTAGCCCAGACGATTACAAGATCATCTGAAAGAGAACAGGCTATTAAAAATATCAAAGCAGTACAGAAAGTATTTGACCAGAAATCACTGATGGCTGGTACTGGATTACTTCTAAAAATAATGCGTCAATTTGCATCAGCGTATGAAACCAAACAATTTTTCCTTGTTAAAAATGGTTCCGTTGGCTGGATATCAGCTTATGTAGATCAAACTGTAGAGAATTAAATTTTATCATTGCCGGAATGAAGGATACAAAAACGATTTTACTGATTCTATTGTCTATAGGCCTCGTAGCGACCTGGGGTTTTTATCTATCCGAAAAAACTAAGAATGGAGGGAAAAAGGAAACTGTATTACTGGATAATACCAATGAACTAAAAAACCTCCAGGATTCATTAAAGTTTATTTATGAAGGAACCCTGTACCGCTTAGGTACCCAATTGGATTCCGTAAAAAGTACTGCTGATACGCTACAAGGTCAGCTAGATGCAAGAACGCTGGAAATTTTGCAACTTAAATCAGAAATTACTGCATTGCTTGTAAAAGCAAATCCAAGAAAAGAAGATATGTCTTTAGCTGGAAAAAAGACTTCCAGACTACAGCAATTAGTTTCATCACTTCCCTCAAAAAGCAACACAGCTATTTCACAAAATACTTCAACAATTACTCCAGAAAAAACAACAAGCAGCTTTAATGAAAGCAATGAAGCTTTAGAGAAAAATATTAAATCCCCCTATTTTACAGTTAGCAATTTAAAGGTTGGCAACACTACATCAATTGAAGGAGATGAAACTTCTTTTAGCAATAATACAGGAGTAAGTAATATTTCTGTTTCATTTTCAGTTCAAAATAATACTTCCGATTTTCCCAATGCTGAAATTTTTACAGTCGTAACTCAACCCGATGGAAAAGTAATACAAAATGCCTGGGAATCGGCATCAATGGAAACCAGAAATGGCACAAAGAAGTATACCCGGAAGGTAAGATTTGAATACCTTAAAGGAGAAACCAAGCAGGTACAATTCAATCTCAGTTCAGATGATAATGAAAAAGGAAACTATACTGTTCAGGTTTATCACAATGGCTATATGATAGGCCAGACCAAAAAGATGTTGAATTGATAAATGAAAACGCCCCAAAAAGGGGCGCTTTTTCTTTCTTACTTGCCGTTAGTGATTATTGGTTGCGACACTTACAATTTTACAAATTGCAAATTCATTGACAAGCCATCTTCTCTTTTCGCTGCAATAAAATAGAGCCCCGGGCTTAATTTATTTATTTGAATCTGTTGGATTTTAGCAGAAATAACAAACTGCATTACAGTTTGTCCAGAAATATTGACAATTTTAGCCGTCTTTCCTACCCAACGTATATCATAGCTTAAATCCAGATTTAGCACTGTATTTACCGGATTGGGATATAATTGCGGATGTAGCCATTTTGGACCATCATCTGGCAATGGTATTTCAAAGATTAATGCTGGCAAAAGGCCCTTGGAATTTAAGAATGAATATTTACTACCTCCTGGCATAAATAAAGCCCTCATCTTATCTTTTTGACCCTTGGTAAACATATTGAGGCAGACATCATTAGTAAAATCCATATAATTCATATACATATCACCATCGGGTCCATTACCACAGGTTATTCGTATTGTAGATGGGCAGCCTGAGGTATAACTAGCCTGCTTAGGTGTATCATCTACACCATCATCACCACAATAAGCATCGCCCCACAGATGCTTCAGCCCCATCCAATGGCCCAGTTCATGTACAGCAGTTTTGCCTTGGCCATAAGTTGCGGTTTCTTGTAAAGCGCCAAAGGCACCGAAATCAATAACCACTCCATCAAGCTTTGTATCTCCTCCTGGGAAACTGGAATAGCCTGCGAGTCTGTCGAGATTGCAAACCCAAATATTTAAATATTGAGTAGCATCCCATGCATCATCACCCATGCTGGAGCTGAATTTCATTTGGTCATCCATTTTCCATTTAGCAACAGGTGTATATTTTTTAATGATGCCAGTTGTGTTTCTGCGGCGTACATCAGCAGTAGCAAGTTGAAATTCTATACTACAATCTGCTGCTGACGCTTTAAACCGCAACGGTGTATTTATCGTATCGGCATTTAAGCGGCGAAAACAATTGTTTAAAACATTAATCTGACTATGAACAACAGCATCGCTTATTTTTTCTTCAGGCGTGTGATACAAAATATGAACAATTACAGGAATTTTTATTATAGCCTCATTGCCATTGCCTCTACTGGCTGTAATATTTGCTAATTGACGGTTGACGAACGATTCAATTGCCTGTGCATTATTTGCAATCAAAGGATTCTGCGCCACTTGATTTTTAAAATAGCTGAAAGACTCACAACGTTGTGCAAAAAAAGTAAGATGACAACCTAATAATAAAACAATTACAAAAATCCGCTTCATGATATCCCTTAAAAGAATGATTAAAAACATGAATCAATTAACAACTCATGAGTCATTCATTTGAAATTGGAAAACAATAAGGATAAAAGGGAAATTAGAAGGCGATTCAGGGATATGATTTATTCAACGTGGCTGTAAATACCAAATAGTATAACAGTAATGGTGTAAATATAGAAGCCACATTTTAAAAATGCAAATCAAACCCCATCGTATTTTTCCGTATGTTGAAAAGTTTCTCAAAAAATCTTTAACATCCAAAAGACATCATACCGCTTATTTTTGCGTAAATGTTGATATAATGATGAAAAATACTTCTTTGCTTTTATTATTTGCGCTGATGTCCTGTGGCGGCAATGATAAGCCCCCTGTGGACAAACCTAACTCAAATGCAACTAAAGTGATTAGCTGCCAGGTCGTAACAGAATTTCCACATGATACTTCCTCTTATACACAAGGATTAATTATTTACAAAGGAAGTATGTATGAAGGCACCGGCAACTACAATTTTTCCAAACTGAAAAAAGTAGATATTGCCACAGGAAAGACGATACAGGAAATCAAACTGGATAACAAGTATTTTGGAGAAGGCATTACCATTTTAAACGACACTATTTATCAGCTAACCTGGAAAGAAAAAAAAGCATTTGCATATACGCTTAAAGACTTTAAAAAAGTAAAAGAATTTGATGTAGATATGGAAGGCTGGGGATTAACAACCGATGGCAAAAACCTGATTGCGAGTAATGGAGGAAGTGATTTATTTTATTATGACCCGGCCACATTTAAACTATTAAAAACTCAAACTGTAATTGAGAACGGCTCGCCTGCGCATGATATAAATGAAATGGAATATATCAATGGATTCATTTATGCCAATCAATATCAACAAGCGTATATTCTAAAAATTGATCCTGCAACAGGTATTGTTGTTGCCAAAGCCGATGTTACCAATTTATGGAATAGAATAAAAGCAGCTGATCCAGACGCTGATGTTCCCAATGGTATTGCTTATGATGCTGTCACAAATAAGACATACATAACCGGTAAATGGTGGCCCAAGATTTTTGAAGTTAGTTTTGGTGAATAAGCTATTCAGCTTTTTTATTCTTTTTCTATAGCATTCATTCTAGTGATTGTAAATCAGCCGTTAAACGGGAATGATTTGCGCCCCAATTTTATTTATTTATCAAACTTTGTATTGCGTTATTGGCTTAATTACACAACACGCCTTCTTTAAATTTGATTTTTTCAAAATTATTTCTATATGAAAAAGATTATACAGATTGGTTTTGTCGGGCTATCCATTTTTACTTGCTCCTGTGGAAACACTCAAAATGATGCAGTAAAAAACAATACAGATATGGATACCGTAATAAATCAAGACCCTTCCCTTTTATCAAAAGATTCTGCTATATTAAGAGACGATTCAGCAACAATTAAAACAGCAGTTGGAGTAAAAGAAGAGGAAGCGAATGCTATCGAACAGGCAAAGAAAGATGCACAAAAACTTAAAGAAGACATCAGAAAAAATAACCAATAGTAATATATATACTTTAGTTGTCTAAAATATTTTAGCAGTACCATTAGAAGCCTCTTTTCTTTCTAACTTCAAAGCTGCCCCCATAAAAGTTTAATATTGACAGTTGGCTCTTTAGAGTGTATTCGCCATATTCATCAATAAAATAATCATTATCAGAATAACGGTGATAGCTCTTACTGCAAAATAATTGCGCAAAGCAGCAAATCCATTGTTCAATCCATTCTGATCATTGGCTCTTAAAGCAGCAGTAATCTTATTTCCAAAATGGTATGAAAATATTCCACCCACCAGAAAAATAATGCCAGTAATTATCATAATCCAGGCACCCAGCTTTAACTGATCATCTTGCCCAGAGAACAGGGCACTAAAGCCACTTCTTCGTCTGTAACTATAGCCGCCATATCTGCTTATTTCGTTTACCTTACTTAATAATATCAACATCAAAACAATGAGAAATGAGCCTGTAATGGCGCCACATACACCTAATACCCTAGCCCAAGAAGATGCACTTCGAAGATTGTAACTATTGTGTGCATCCAGATTCATTTGAAATAATGAAGTAGTTGGATTAAGATCAAGTGGTGTGTGTTGATGCTGTGATTGATTTTGTTCTTGTTCCATAATCTATAGTTTTGGTTTTAAATTAAAGATAAAGCTTATCAGGCATTAATTATAACTCAATAAGCCCTTGCAAATAAGACTCTTTGAGTTGAAGCCTTACCAGTTAAAATACAGGCTCCTGCTTCCTGCTTGTTTTCAAGTGGAATACATTGAATGGTAGCTTTTGTTTTGTCCTTAATTTCTTCTTCTGTTGCAGCAGTGCCATCCCAATGTGCTGAAATGAAGCCGCCCTTTTCATCAAGTAATTTTACAAACTCGTCCCAACTATTGGCATTCGTTATATGGCTATCACGATAAACTTTTGCTTTATCAAAAAGTGTTTGTTGAATTTCCTCTAATAATTTTTGAATATAAGCAGCAATGCCATCCAGACTAATGGTTGATTTTTCTTTATTATCACGACGTGCAACCTCCACTACATTTTTTTCCAAATCCCGGGCACCAACTGCCAGCCTCACAGGGACACCTTTCATTTCATATTCAGCAAACTTCCATCCGGGACGGTTGTTATCATTGTTATCATAGATAACCCGAATGCCCAATTGTTTTAAATCCTTCATGATGTCGTTTACACGAGCATCTATCAATGCTTTTTGCTCATCGCCTTTGTAAATTGGTACAATCACTACCTGATGAGGTGCAATTTTTGGAGGCAATACCAATCCCTGATCGTCGCTGTGAGCCATTACCAGTGCACCCACCAATCGAGTGCTGACACCCCAGCTCGTTGCCCACACATATTCAAGTTGATTAGTTTTATTTAAAAATTTAACATCAAAAGCTTTTGCAAAATTCTGTCCCAGAAAATGTGAGGTACCCGCCTGTAACGCTTTCCCATCCTGCATCAGTGCTTCAATACAATAAGTATCTTCAGCTCCTGCAAATCTTTCGCTGACAGTTTTTACACCTTTAATTACTGGCAATGCCATAAATTCTTCAGCAAAAGTTGCATACACATCCAGCATTTTCTTTGTTTCTTCAACTGCTTCTTCTTTGCTCGCATGAGCAGTATGACCTTCCTGCCATAAAAATTCAGCAGTACGTAAGAAAAGCCTTGTTCTCATTTCCCAACGTACCACATTTGCCCATTGATTTATGAGCAAGGGTAAATCACGATAAGACTTTATCCAGTCTTTATAAGTATTCCAAATGATCGTTTCACTAGTGGGTCTAACAATCAATTCCTCTTCTAATTTTGCTTCTGGGTCAACAATAATACCCCCGCCATTAGGATCATTTTTTAAACGATAGTGTGTTACTACTGCACACTCTTTGGCAAAGCCCTCCACATGTGCTGCTTCCTTACTCAAAAAACTTTTAGGAATAAACAACGGGAAGTAAGCATTGACATGACCTGTATCTTTAAACATTTTATCGAGTACATCACGCATATTTTCCCAAAGGGCAAAACCGTAAGGCTTTATTACCATACAACCACGTACTGCAGAATAATCAGCTAGTCCGCCTTTTAATACGAGGTCGTTATACCACTGCGAATAATCCTGCTGTCTTGAAGTAATCTCTTTGCTCATAATTTTTTTTAAGTTTAATAAACTACCTTCCTTTACATTTAGTTTAACAGGGCGAAACACAATATTTCACAAAATGGTCAAATCTTTGTGGTAGAAAGTCAAACGATTGCCACACCCTGAAGTGCGGCAAAAGTAGTAACTTCATTTTTAACCGAATAAACCCTTTTGCCATGAAATTAACAATTTTACTTCTGGCATTTTCTGTAGCTGTATTTAGCAGTTGTACTACCGCTTACAAAACCGGACAAACGCCTGATGACGTCTATTACTCACCTACACGAACACAACAGGAAAATGAGGATGAGTATGCCGAAGTTGATAAATACGACAACCGTCAATATCGGGATAAAGAAGATTTTTATGACGACCGTTTTTTACGCATGAAAGTTTCAAACCGTTATCGCTGGAATGAGCTGAATGACTGGTATAATAACGATTACCGTTATTCAAAATACTATGGATATAACAATAGTTATTGCTGGTGCAATAATTCTTGGGATGCACATTCTTATTGGAATAATTATTACAACCCCTATTACAACAATTATGTAATTATTAATCCGAAAAATATTTTAAGCTATAATAAGCCAAGAAAATTTAATCTGAATACATATACTACTCCACAACAAAATGGTAATGCAAAAACCAATGTCAGGAGCACAAGTAATACTGGCAGAAACAATAACTACGAGACGCCAAAAAACAGTAGCAGGAATAATGACCGCAATTCGGGCAATGTGTTGAGGAATATTTTTGGCTCTGATAAATCAAGTTCATCTAGCAACAACTCTTCCAGCAGTTCTTCAAATTCAAGTTCAACCAGTTCTAATTCATCCAGTTCAGGCTCTTCAGGCGGAAGCACAAAAGCCGAAACAAGAAAGTTTTAACTGTAGCATGAGCAACAACTAAATACTATTCTTTTGAGTAGTGATTCATCCATTGTAAAAAAACTTTTATGAAAAGAAATATATTCTTCATCTGCCTTCTCATATCTGCACATTACGCCCAATCACAAGAACCTGCCGATGCACTTCGTTATTCATGGATTACTTCAGGAGGATCGGCCCGCCAACAAGCCATTGGTGGTGCTATGACCTCTTTGGGTGGCGATATATCGGCAACATTTGTTAATCCAGCCGGACTAGCGTTTTATCGTACCGGCGATATCGTTATCTCCCCGGGTTATAATTTTTTAAATAATAAATCAACTTATCTAAGCCGAACAGAAACGGATAAGAAAAATAATATGTCTTTTGGCGCTACTGGTGTTGTATTAGGTACCGGCATGGATAACAGAAAAAAAGATGGATCCGGCGTTGCCATTTCATTTGCTTTTAACCGTACTGCATCTTTTGGGAACAATTTGCTTTATCGTGGATTAAATAATCAAAGTTCGTATTCACAAAAATTCTTGGAAGAAATACAAAACAATAATGACAAGGATGCAAATAGTGTGGCGACCAATTATCCTTATGGAACCAGCCTGGCCTTTAATACTTATTGGATAGATACCATTGCTGGGGGCTCTTCCGGCAATTATCAGTTTAAGACAAGAGCACCCATCGCCACCGGATTAATTCAGGAAAATGCAATAGCTGAGAAAGGCGGCATAAATGAGTTTGCCATCGGTGCAGCTATCAATCGTAAGAGTAAATATTTTTTTGGCGCCACACTGGGCATACCGGTAATCAGTTACGATAGAAATTCAACATACACTGAAGCAGATGCTACTTCCAACCTAAACAACAATTTTGATTTCGCATCTATAACAGAAAATCTTCACTCAACAGGCGTTGGTTTAAATCTTAAACTTGGTTTCATTTACAAACCCCAGGAATACATCAGACTTGGACTTGCAGTGCATACACCTACCTTTTATATGCTTACTGATAAGTATGGTACCAGTGTAACCACCAATACTGAGACATATAAAAATCAATTGGAGCAAAGCGCATCAGATATTACAGGCAATGACGATGCAGGTTTTAAATATCGACTGATATCACCTTACCGCATCATGGCCAGTGCCTCCTATGTATTGCGTGAAATTGAAGATGTAACCAGACAAAAAGGATTTATCACTGCCGATATTGAATTTGTAAATTATAAAGCATCTTCATTTTCAACTGACCCCGACGGAGATCAAAGTCAGTCAACCAAAGACTATTTTAAACAACTCAATAAAACAATTGATAACACATATAAGCCGGCTTTAAATTTTAAAGTGGGCGGCGAATTAAAATTTACCACCATTATGGCTCGTATGGGTGCGGCTTATTATGGCAATCCCTATAAAGATTTAGGTCATGGCGAAAAAGGCAGTCGTTTTCAATTGAGTGGCGGATTGGGCTACAGAAACAAAGGTGTGTTTGTTGATCTTACTTATGTGCATACGATGGGCAAAGATGTTCATTTTGCATACCGGCTTCAAAACAATCCGTTTTATGGCGCTCAAATCAAATCGACCAACGGCAATGTATTGCTGACGGTAGGGTTTAAGATATAATAACAGAAAACAAAATTGAATATCTTAAGGCACTTATTTGAGTGCCTTTGTTTTTCTATCAACCCAATAAGTACGAAAATAGAAAACCAATACTCCTATCGAAGCAATTACGCCACCATACCAGGCAAAATTTCCTGTATTCACCAATAAAAAAGCCCATAGCAATAAAGAAAGAAATACAGGCAATGGATAAAGCCACATTTTGAAAGGGAGCGTATTAATGCCATACTTTTTTCTTAGCAAAACCACGCCTACTGCCTGCGCCATAAATTGAATGAGTATCCTCATTGCAAGAATGGCCGTTATCACTTCCGATAATTTAAATAAAAGACTAAAACAAAAACCCAGTGCACCCAAAACCAAAAGTGAAATATGAGGAAAATGTTTGGTTGGATGCAGTTTGGAAAATACTTTAAAGAAATTACCATCAACCGCAGCAGCATAAGGTACCCGTGAATATCCAAGTATAACAGCAAATAAAGAGGACATCGCAATACATAATATCAAAACCGTAACTATAATGCCAGCCTGATGTCCGTAAATTTTTTCCATAAACCCACTTACTAAATATTTATCCATGCCTCCGGCTTCCTGCCATGGAATTACACCCATCACACTTATATTCATTAATAGGTATAAAGCCGTAATTCCAAAAATGGAAATGAAAATGCTTCGCGGAATATTGATCTCAGGATTTTTTATTTCGCCACCCAGATGGCACACATTATAATAACCCAGATAACTGTAAACCGTTTTTACTGAACCATGAGCTACCGTGGCCCAAAAACTAAAACTAAAAAAAGTGTTGTTGCTTTCTGGTAAAAAAGGAATAGCGTATTGACGATGTGTAAAGCCTGCGAAAATAATCCAGAGAATAGTAAGTACAACTATTGTTCCAAGCACTACTGATATCTTTCCAATTGATTCAATCTTTCGATATAAAAGGGAAAGGACAAAAATTACCAGCGCACCCGAAACCATCTTTTGTTGCCAGAAATCTAAATCCACTAAAAATGTAAGATACTGTGCAAATCCTATTGCGGCCGATGCCATTACCAGTGGTGCTTGTATGCTGGTTTGCCAAACGAACAGGAAACTCATCAACTTCCCTCCTTTTTCACCAAAGGCTATGCGATGAAAATTGTATGTGCCGCCTGCCAATGGATATTTTGCACCCAGTTCACTCCATATCATGCCATCAATTAAAGCGGTAAATGCCCCAAAAATCCATGCCCAGATAAATAATCCATTATGAAAATTGGACACCACCAATGGCATTACCACAAAAGGGCCAATCCCTACCATATCAATCATATTGACCGATGTAGCCTGAAGCAGGTTGAGTTTCCGATTGGTGAGTGGTGCAGACAAATTCGTCATAAATTTTATCTTATCAAATTATAGATTTAGCTTTTTACAAAAGCCCCTATTCCTTCTACCAATACATCCAGATTTTTTGTTGTGGTATAAACATTTGGAGTAACCCTTACCCCATGTATATTTTCCCAATTGATTGCGACAGTATGAATTTTATATTTATTAAATAGGAAACTATCCAGTTCTTCCGGTTTTTTACCTCCAATAGCAATATTGCCAATAGCACAACCCCATTGTGATGAGAATGGTGTGTTCAATTTTACTTTTGGTATTTCCTTTACTTTGTTGAACCAGTAATTTTTTAAATAATGTAGTCTTTTCTCTTTTCGTTCAATGCCAATCATTTCATGAAACTCAATGGATTTGCCAATTGCCTGTTCAATATAAAACGGTCGGGTACCCAGATGTTCAAATTTTCTAATATCATCTTTCAATGGATTTTCATTGGTTGCAAATAAGGGGTACAGGTTTTTAATTTTTTCCTTTTTTACATACAACATTCCCGATCCTATGGGTGCATAAAGCCATTTATGCAAGCTGGTTGCAAAATAATCTGCATTCAGATCAGGAATAATAAAATCAAAATGTGCAAAACTATGAGCGCCGTCAACAATTACTTCAATGCCTCTTTTGTGAGCCTCCTCTGCAATCTTCTTCACCGGTATTTTTTGACCATTCCAGTTAATGATATGGGTAATGTGCACCAGTTTTGTTTTGGGTGTAAATGCATTGGTATATTGCTTCACTAAATAGTCTTCATCTTCGCTGGGCAGTTCCAAATTGATCCATACCATTTTTATTCCATCACGAATTTCTCTTTGCTTATATGCATTTATCATATTGGGATAATCCTGACGTGCAGCCACCACTTCATCCCCTGCTTTTAACTGCAAACCAAAAATGATTGTTTCCAATCCTTCTGAAGAATTGCGGTTGATAGCAATTTCTTCGGGCGAACATCCTGCAAGTTTTGCAAGATTTCTTCTTAATGGTTCCCGGCCTTGATCCAGAATGCGCCACATATAGTAACTGGGTGCTTCATTACAATAATCATAGTACCGCTTCATTGCATCCTGTACTGTTTTGGGTGCAGGCGACACGCCACCATTATTAAGATTGATAATACCTGTTGAAACAGTGAATGATTGTTGAATATAATACCAGAAATCTTCTTCGGTAGCCAGATCGGTGGCGGATACGCCTTCAGCATCTCGTAAAGCTGCTTCCAGATTTCTTGCCCAGGATGGTTTGGCAAGAACAGAGAAAAATGTGATGGCAGAAAATGCCCCTGCTTTTTTAAGAAACCTTTGACGATTATCAGCTGGCATATATTTTTATTTTTATAAATGTACTGAAAAGGCGATTAGTGTATGTTGTTGGTCACTTTCACAAAATCACTTAACTTCCACACTTAAGAAATACGTTTATGAAAATACTTGAAATCAAAGTGCTAAAAGGTCCCAATTACTGGAGTGTGCGTCGTACCAAGCTGATACAGATGAAACTGGATTTAGAAGATATCGAACAAAAACCCACCAATAAAATTCCAGGATTTAGAGAAAGAATAGAAGCTATGTTTCCCACCATGATAGAACACCGATGTAGTGAAGCAGTACGAGGTGGATTTTTTAAACGGGTGGATGAAGGCACTTGGATGGGCCATGTCATTGAACATATTGCATTGGAGTTGCAAACGCTGGCAGGCATGGAAGTTGGTTTTGGAAGAACCAGAACTCCTGATGGTGAAAAAGAAGGTGTCTATTATGTTGTCTTTAGCTATATGGAAGAAGATGCCGGTGTTTATGCAGCCAAAGCATCAGTTGCCATTGCCCAATCAATGGTAGATAATGTGTTTTACGATTTGTCTCACGATATACAGCAATTAAGAGAGATAAGAGAAGACACCCGATTGGGACCTTCAACCGGCTGCATAGTTGAAGAAGCTGCAAAAAGAGGAATTCCGTATATACGGCTTAATAAACAAAGTCTTGTTCAACTAGGATATGGTGTTAATCAAAAAAGAATAAGAGCCACCATCGCATCTACTACATCCAATATAGCTGTGGATATAGCCTGCGATAAAGAAGAAACAAAGTTGCTTTTAGAAGCAGCAGAAATTCCAGTGCCAAGAGGTACAGTAATAAAAACAGAAGCAGGGCTTGAAGAAGCCATTGTAAAATTTGGTTATCCATTGGTGATAAAACCAATTGATGGAAATCATGGCAAGGGAAATACCACCAATATTACAAATAGAGATCAGGCGCAAAAAGCATTTGAAGCGGCTAAGGTTTATAGCCGGAGTGTAATCGTTGAACGATTTATAACAGGCTTCGATTTTCGTTGCCTGGTTATCAACAATAAATTTATATGTGCAGCGCTTAGAACACCAGCCTCTGTTGTAGGAGATGGTGTACACCATTTACAATGGCTGATAGATGAAACTAATAAAGACCCCAGAAGAGGATATGGCCATGAAAAAGTGCTGACTCAAATTACAATTGATCAGTTTACACAAAAAATGCTGGACGATGCAGGTATAACATTGGAATATATTCCCAAGAAAGGTGAACGAGTATTATTAAAACCAACAGCCAATCTTTCTACCGGTGGTACATCAACCGATGTCACCGATGAAGTGCATCCTGCCAATATTTTTATGTTTGAACGAATTGCCCGAATCATAGGACTGGACATTTGTGGAAT
Source organism: Chitinophagaceae bacterium (assembly GCA_037045195.1). Taxonomy (GTDB): domain Bacteria; phylum Bacteroidota; class Bacteroidia; order Chitinophagales; family Chitinophagaceae; genus JJ008. The sequence goes on along the minus strand of JBAOIB010000004.1, from coordinate 754,965 downwards.
AGATGTAATGGCTATTGACCTGAGGACTCCGGTTTCCGAAAATGGTGGAGCAATTTTAGAAGTGAATGCTGCACCAGGCTTTAGAATGCATATAGAACCTGCCGAAGGCTTACCAAGAAATGTGGCAGAACCAGTAGTGGATATGCTTTTTCCAAAAGGTAGTGCAGGTCGAATACCAATCATTGCGATAACAGGAACCAACGGAAAAACAACTACAACCAGACTGACAGCACATATTGCAAAAAGCGCAGGCAAAAAAACAGGATATACAACAAGCGATGGTGTATATATTCAAAATCAACTGATGATGAAAGGCGACTGCACCGGACCTGTTTCATCACAATTTGTTTTAAAAGATCCAACGGTAGATTTTGCAGTACTTGAATGTGCCCGTGGAGGTATTCTCAAATCGGGGCTTGCATTTCAAAACTGCGAGGTTGCTGTTGTAACTAATGTTGCTGCCGATCATATTGGATTGGGCGGCATCAATACCGTGGAAGCAATGGCGAAAGTAAAAGCAGTAGTTCCTGAAACTGTTTTTCCTCATGGTTATGCTGTTTTAAATGCAGATGATGACCTCGTATATAAAATGAAACATGATTTGAAATGCAATATTGCATTGTTTAGTATGGACGAAAACAACCCTAGAATAAAAGAGCATGCTTCAGAAAATGGATTAAGTTGTGTTTTCGAAAACGGGTATGTAACGCTGATGAAAGGCAATTGGAAAATAAGAGTGTTGGACGTAAAGAAAATTCCACTGACATTTGAAGGCAAAGCAGTACATAATATTAACAACTGCTTACCAGCTGTACTTGCCTGCTATCTTTTTCGTGATATTTTAATTGAAGATATAAGAACAGGATTGCAAACGTTTATTCCTTCAGAAAGTCTGACACCCGGAAGGCTCAACTTTTTCTATTTTAAAAACTTTACAATGTTGGCCGATTTTGCACACAATCCGCATGGGCTCCGTTTGCTATGTGATTTTGTAAGCAAATTAGAATATCCGATGCGTATAGGCGTTATCAGCGGTACCGGCGACAGACGTGATGAAGATATTAGAGAATTGGGTGAAATTTCGGCACAATATTTTGATGAAATCATTATTCGCTGCGATAAAAATCTGAGAGGCAGAACTGCCGAAGAAATAATAGAATTACTGAAAGAAGGGATTTTAAAAGTAAATCCGCATATTCCGGTAATGACTATTCCCAACGAGGACCAGGCCCTTGACTATATTTATGAAAACCCCAAACCGGGTGCGCTATATACAATAATGTGCGATGTGGTAGCCAGGGCATTAGATAAAATAAGAGAATTGAAGGAAAGAGAGGAGAAAGAAGGGGCTCCAACTGCAAATCATGTCTAAATTCTTTTAAATCTGTTTGGGAAAAAAGCGCTGAAGCCCTATTTTTGCACTCCCATTTTCAAATGGTGTGATTGACCCATGGTGTAACGGCAGCACTACAGATTTTGATTCTGTCTGTTAAGGTTCGAATCCTTATGGGTCAACAGAAAAGTCCCTATAATAAGGGATTTTTTTATGCCCCAAACTCAAAATAAAACCATTGCTATCACGCTAAATTTTTAAGACAAGCAGCAAGGCTTTCTTTCCAATTTTTCGTTTCAATTTGGTAAACTGACTTAATTTTTTGAGTATCAAGTATTGAATATGACGGACGCTTAGCCAGTGTAGGATATTGAGCAGTAGGAATTGGGTTTAGCTTGCAAGTACTACCAGCTATTTCTTTGATGGCCAATGCAAATTCGTACCAGCTAATTTTTCCATTGTTTGTAAAATGAAAAATACCCGGTACCCATTTACCTGAAGAAATAATACTTAAAATAATGGAACCTAAGTCAAAAGCATAAGTAGGTGCACCCACCTGATCATTCACCACATTTATTGATTCTTTTTCCTTCATCAGCTTCAGCATTGTCTTTACAAAATTATTCCCGTATTCACTATAAACCCATGAAGTGCGAATAACGATAGAATCAACATTATACTGCAATGCCTGAATTTCTCCCTCCAGCTTCGAAGCCCCATAAACTGATTGAGGATTAGTATCTGACTCTTCTCTGTATGGAACACTTGCAAAACCATCAAAAACATAATCGGTAGAAATATGAATAAACCTGCATTGGTTTTCTTTGCATACTGCGGCTAATACACCTACGGCTTCAGCGTTTACCTGATATGCTTTTTCCTTTTCCTGTTCGGCTCTGTCAACAGCGGTATATGCTGCGCAATTAATAAAAAAAGCAGGTTGATAAACTTTGAAATAATGTCTTACCATTTCAAAATGATGAATGGGCATATCTTCTCTTGACAAAAAAACAAAATCAAATGCCATTTGAGCCTTAGCAATTTTCTTCAGCTCTTTTCCAAGTTGCCCATTGGAGCCCGAAACCATTATCAATGGCTTTTTATTCATCAGCCTTTGTATTCAAATGGTGAATTACAATCTTTAAAAAGGGGAAGAGATTTATCCCGTTCAGAAACAATAATCATATCATCGGGCACACCCCAGTCAATATTTAATTCAGGATCATTGTAAAAAATACCCACTTCACTTTCTTTGTTGTAAGCGGCATTGCATTTATACATTACATCTGCTTTGTCGCTCAAAACAGAAAAACCATGAGCAAATCCTTCAGGTATCAGTAATTGCTTTTTATTTTTTGCAGATAAAATAATATTGAAAGATTTTCTAAATGTAGGCGAGCCTTTTCTGAGATCAACTGCAACATCCAGAATTTTTCCCTTTAATACACGAACCAATTTCGCTTGAGCGAAAGGGGGCAACTGGTAATGCAATCCTCTGATTACACCACCAAGTGAGGATGATTGATTGTCCTGCAACCATTGTATAAAAATGCCTTGTCTGTTAAATTTCAATTCATTATATGATTCAAAAAAATATCCTCTGTCATCTTCAAACACATCAGGTTCAAAAATCAATAAGCCGGGTATTTCAGTTTCGGTAAATGACATATTATAAACTCCAGTAGGTTCTTTTACTAATTTTATTTCTGTATATGCCTTTCAAATCTGCAATCATAGCATTTGCTTTTGTGATAGAGCTAAAATAATCATCTCCCAGTTCTTTATATTCATTATGTGGAACAGTAACTACCACCGCATCATAATCAGCGTCAGTATTTTGGGCAAGTGAAAAACCGTATTCATGAATTAGTTCGTCAGAGTCAGCATGAGGATCTACCACAGCTACAGTCAGATGATAGGATTTTAACGCATTAACTACATCAGCAACTTTTGAATTACGTATATCACTCACATTCTCTTTAAAGGTAGCACCCATCACTAATACTTTTGCATTTTTTACATCGCTTGAATTTTTAATAATGTGCTGTATAACTGACTTGGCCACATATTTTGCCATATTATCATTTATGTTTCTACCTGCAAGTATTACTTCCGCATCATAGCCCAGTTCGCTTGCTTTGTAGGTAAGATAATATGGATCTACACCTATACAATGCCCCCCTACCAATCCGGGTTGAAATTTCAGAAAATTCCATTTAGTACCTGCGGCTTCTAAAACCTCGTATGTATTAATTCCTATCAGGTTAAAAATAATTGACAGCTCATTCATTAAAGCAATATTCAAATCACGCTGTGTGTTCTCAATTATTTTTGCTGCTTCTGCCACTTTGATGGAAGAAGCTCTGTGTACTCCTGCAGCAACTACCAATTCATAAGTTTTTGCAATTTCTTCCAATGATTCAGCATCACATCCTGAAACTACTTTTATAATTTTTGCAAGTGTATGTGTTTTATCTCCCGGATTAATTCTTTCGGGAGAATATCCTGATTTAAAATCAGTCTTATCTTTCAAGCCTGATAAGGATTCAATTACAGGAATACAGTCCTCTTCTGTACAACCAGGATAAACTGTTGATTCAAAGACCACGTAATCGCCATTCTTAATCACCTTTCCAATTGTTTCTGATGCTTTTTTTACTGGAGTAAGATCCGGCACATTATGCTCATCCACCGGCGTGGGAACAGCAACAATAAAAAATTTTGCTTCACGCAACACATCTAATGAGTTGGTAAAAACAATATCACATCCTTCAAAATCATTTTTCTCCAGTTCATTGCTAGGGTCTATTCCCTGCCTCATTAGTTCTACTCTTTTCTCATTAATATCAAATCCAATTACTGAGATTTTTTTTGCGAATTCCAATGCAATTGGAAGTCCCACATAACCCAATCCAATTACTGCTAATTTGGCTTTTTTATCTACTAATTCCTGATACATGATTAATAATTGTTGTTTTACTTTAGGCTATTGAATTCTTTTGGTTGCTTATAAAGTTCTTCCTGAGGCAACGATTTAAAATAGTCATATGTTATTTTCAACCCTTCTTTTCTACTCACTTTTGGTTCCCATCCTAATAATTGTTTTGCTTTGCTGATATCAGGCTGTCTTTGTTTTGGATCATCAACTGGCAGCGGCTGGTAAATGATTTTTACTTTATTTCCTGTCAGATTTAAAATTTCTTCCGCAAAATCTTTGAGAGAAATTTCATTAGGATTCCCAATATTAACAGGCAAATGATAATCACTCAATAATAATCTGCATATACCTTCAACTAAATCATGAACAAAACAGAAACTTCTTGTCTGAGAGCCATCGCCAAATACGGAAAGATCTTCACCCCGCAAAGCCTGGCCAATAAACGCAGGCAAGGCTCTTCCATCATTCAACCGCATACGTGGACCGTATGTATTAAAAATTCTTACGATTCTGGTTTCTACATTATGAAAACTGTTGTAGGCCATGGTAATGGATTCCATATAACGCTTCGCTTCGTCATACACGCCACGAGGGCCCACCGGATTTACATTGCCCCAGTATTCTTCAGTTTGTGGATGAACCAATGGATCTCCATATACTTCGCTGGTACTGGCAACCAGAATTCTTGCTTTTTTTGCTTTTGCTAAACCCAGACAATTGTGTGTACCCATGGCACCTACTTTCAAAGTCTGAATAGGTATTTTTAAATAATCAATAGGGCTTGCCGGAGATGCAAAGTGCATGATGTAATCCAGCTGTCCTGGGATGTGAATAAATTTTGTTACATCGTGATGATAAAATTCAAATTGCGCTAGCTTGAATAAGTGTTCAATGTTTTTAAGATCGCCGGTTATTAAATTGTCCATACCTATTACAGCATAGCCATCCTTAATAAATTTATCGCAAAGATGTGAGCCCAGAAATCCGGCAGCTCCGGTAATTAATACTCTTTTCTTTTCCATTTTAAAATTATTTTACGGTTTCCCGGCCAACACTTACATAATAAAACCCAAGCTCTTTCATGGCGGGCAAATCAAAAAGATTGCGGCCATCAAAAATAGCTTTGTTTTTCAGGCTTGAGGCAATCTTATTAAAATCAGGTGTACGAAACTCATTCCATTCTGTTGCAATTATTAAGGCATCAGCATCTTTTAAAGTCGCATACTGGTTTTCGCCATATTCAATTTTGTCTTTAAAAATAGCTCTGGTATTTTTCATTGCTTCAGGGTCAAAGGCACAAATGGTTGCGCCTGCATTTAAAAGTGAATCTATCATATAAAATGCCGGAGCCTCTCTTATATCATCTGTATTGGGTTTAAAAGCAAGACCCCACATAGCAATTCGTTTCCCCTTCAGCTGATGATTGAAATATTTATTAATTGCCGGAATGAGATGTAATTTCTGCATTTCATTCACCTTCATTACAGCATTAAGAATTTGAAAATCATATTCTACTGTGCTTGCCGATTTTACTAGAGCCTGAACATCTTTTGGAAAACAACTGCCTCCATATCCAATGCCAGGAAATAAAAATCGCTTCCCAATGCGGCTATCACTGCCTATTCCACGGCGTACCATATCTACATCAGCTCCAAAGCGTTCGCAGAGTATGGCTATTTCATTCATAAATGAAATCTTGGTAGCCAGAAATGAATTTGCAGCATACTTTGTTAATTCAGCACTGGGTTCGTCCATAAAAATTACCGGGTTACCCTGGCGAACAAATGGTGCATATAAATCATTAATAACATTTCTGGCTCTTACAGCATCTGTGCCAATGACTACCCTATCAGGTTTCATAAAATCTTCAACTGCCAATCCTTCTCTTAAAAACTCAGGATTGCTTACAACATCAAAAGCACCTTCCAACTGCATACCACCTGTTTCTAAAATTTTTTCTCTTACTTTTTTTGCTGTACCCACAGGCACTGTGCTTTTATCTACTACAACTTTATAATCTGTAGGTTGAATCAACTTGCCCAATTCACTTGCTACCCCCAATATGTAGGAAAGATCAGCAGAACCGTCTTCGCCTGGGGGGGTAGGCAATGCCAGCAATATCAATAGGGCGTCTTTTACAGCTTCAGACAAACTTGTAGTAAATCGTAATCTTTCTTCCTTTAGGTTGCGTAAAAACAATTTCTCTAATCCAGGTTCATAGATAGTTATCTCCCCTTTGCTTAATCGTTCCACTTTTGACTGATCAATATCAACACAAATCACTTCATTACCGGTTTCAGCAAAGCAGGTACCCGTTACCAACCCAACATATCCTGTTCCTACAACAGCTATTTTCATAAATAAGTATTATTTATTTAAAAATTCTAAAACTTTTGAGCTAATGAAATTCAATTGTTCCTCATCCAGTTCGGTGTGAATGGGAAGCGAAATAACCCGTTCTGTAAGCCAATCGGTAACAGGCATATTTTGAGAAGATACATTAAACTGTTCAAACATTTTTTGTTTATGTCCGGGAACAGGATAATAAATCATAGCAGGTATTTTATGACCAGCTAAATATTCTTTCAACTCATTCCTCAAAACTGCAGGCTGCTCTATACCTTCCAACGTCAATGTATATTGATGAAAAACATGTTTTGAATATGGTGCCCTGAAAGGAGTTTTGATTTTTGCATGATTGGCAAAAGCATTGTCATAATAGTCGGCAGCTTTTCTTCTTGCATCACAATATTCATCCAGATTTTTCAACTTAATATCTAGTATAGCGGCTTGTATTGTATCTAACCGGCTATTACAACCTACTACATCATGATAGTATTGTTTGCTTTGTCCATGATTGGCAATCATTTTCAAGCTGCCAGCAAGATGTTCATCGTTTGTAAAAATGGCACCACCATCTCCATAAGCTCCCAGATTTTTGGAAGGGTAAAAGGATGTAGTTCCTATATGACCTATGCTGCCAGTTTTTTTGAGTGTTCCATCTGCAAAATAATAATCGCAGCCAATAGCTTGCGCATTGTCTTCAATTACAAATAGCTTATGTTTCTCTGCAATCTTCATAATTGCTTCCATTGGCGTTGCCTGACCGTATAAATGAACCGGAACAATTGCTTTTGTACGGGGAGTAATCGCTTTTTCAAGTGCCACCGGATCCATGCAAAAAGTTTTGGAATCTACTTCAACAAAAACAGGTGTAAGCCTTAATAGCGCAATTACTTCTGTTGTTGCAATGTAAGTAAATGATGGTGTTATCACTTCATCGCCGGGCTGCAACCCCAGCGCCATCATCGCTATTTGCAAAGCGTCTGTTCCGTTGGCACAAGGAATTGTATATTTTGTGCCAATATAATTTGAAAGATTGTTGGCAAAACTTTGAACAGGCTTGCCGTTAATAAATGCAGAACTTTCCAAAACCTCAATAACAGCTTTATCAATTTCAGGCTTTATTTTCTCATATTGGGTTTTGGTATCCACCATCTGGATTGGTCGCATAAAACTATTTATTAGTAAAGTGCGGCAAAAATAATGAAATACAGGTAGTTTAAAGGTTTGCTTTTACATTTGCAGCCAGTAAATATCCGGGTAATTGTCAGTTATCTTCTATAATATTTTTTTAGGCTTATTCCGCATTGGAACAGTGATCGCATCCCTGTTCAATCCCAAAATAAAAAAATGGGTGCAGGGTCGCAAGCAAATATTTGACAAGCTTCAATCCGCCATTCCTTCTAATTCTAATATAATCTGGATGCATTGCGCTTCAGTAGGCGAGTTTGAACAGGGCAGGCCAATCATTGAAAGCTTAAAATCCAACTATCCTGATTACAAAATATTGCTTACATTTTTTTCCCCCTCTGGTTTTGAAGCAACACAGAACTATAAGGGAGCTGATTGGATTTTTTATTTGCCACTTGATGGAGCGAACAGGTCAAAAAAATTTTTAGAAATCGTACAGCCTCAACTGGTCATATTTGTTAAATATGAGTTTTGGTTTTATTATCTTAAAAAAATTAAATACAGAAATATTCCGCTCATTTTAGTTTCGGCCTTGTTTACCAAAAAAATGAGTTTCTTTAAATGGTATGGCAGGCTGCAAAGGAAAATGCTTACCCGATTTGACCAGATATTTGTACAGAACGAATCTTCAAAAAAGCTATTAGAAGCATACGGATTTTCCCAACTTGCATCTGTTTCCGGTGATACTAGATTTGATCGGGTTTTGGAAATTGCATCCAACTGGGAGCCATTGCCTCAAATAGAAAAATTCATTGGCAATAATAAAGTGATTGTAGCTGGAAGCACCTGGCCTGAAGATGAAAATATGCTTCTAAAATTTACTTCTCAGGCTGTTGAAAAGAATCTGAAACTGATCATTGCGCCACATGAAATTGATGAAAAACATTTGACAGAAATAAAAAATAATTTTTCAAACGCATTATTTTACTCTGATCTTAATACAAATGTCAAACCGTATAAAGAAAGTGCTTGTTTAATAATTGACAATATTGGATTGCTTTCCCGTCTGTACAAATATGGCACAATAAATTATGTAGGCGGCGGTTTAAGAACTTCTGGAGTACATAATGTGCTTGAAGCTGCTGTGTTTGGCAAACCTGTATTATTTGGCCCCAACTATGAAAAATATGTTGAAGCAATTTCATTAATTGAAATTAAAGGTGGATACAGCTTTGCTGAAAAAGATGAATTTGTTTCAATAACAAATAGATTATTGTTGCATGAAGATGAAGCATTTGAAATAGGAAAGAAAGCTGCAAAATATGTAGCCCGTCAGGCTGGTGCTACTCCCCTTATCTTAAAGTATATTCAGGAAAATCTTCTTTTCACCAAATGATCAAACTGCTGAACAGTTGGGTTATTATTATCCCAGCCCAGTTTTACTTTCAACTCACGGCTGATCCAGTATTCAGCCTCGGCATAAATATTAAAACTGTTGATTGTTTTTATACAGCGTTCATACATACTTTCATCGCCACGAAATAATTCATTCATAAAAACAAAACGGTCGTTGATGCCAATGGCTTTACGTAAATCTTTTACAGGCATTTCCTTTAATACTTCTACCAGTTCCGTTTTTCCCAGCTTTAATTTGTCATTCAGCGATTCTTCACTACCTGCCTTTTCATTTACTTCTTTAGCCTGATGCGATAATGTGGGTATTTCATTCAAAGGATCAAAAACCATGTCTAACTGACCATTCTTTTGTACAAGCGATAAATTACCCTTATCCACTAATATGGTTTCTTTTATTTCCTTCGTTTCCTTTACTTCTTTGCTTTCTTTTACAGGCTCGGCTACTTCATGCATTACCTCTACCGGTCTGGGGCTATATTTTTCATATCCAGCTGCTATTCCTAAGGTTTGGGCAATAGGCAAAACCACAGCTACTTTGGCCGTACCCAAAGTTTGTTGACTGGCAGATTGTAATTTTGATAGTTCAAACTGTATTAACTGAACAGTGCCCATCAACTGTGCTGTATCGGCTTTTTGTCGATATTGTTCATTTAACTGCTGTATGAGTGCTTCAATTCTTTCCATTCCTGTATTTTTGAACGGTTGAGAAATTAATTGCTGGCAATACGAATTTGCCATTGCCTTAAAATTACAAACAGTTTGCCAATATTGACCCAATCATTTTATAAACGAAACCTTAACAATGTTTATTGAACCTAACAACAGCGGCGAGCGCCGAGGCAGTATAGAAGTAATTTGCGGATCTATGTTTAGCGGAAAAACAGAGGAGCTTATACGCAGACTTAAAAGAGTAAAAATTGCAAATCAGAAATTAGAAATATTTAAACCGGCAATTGACACAAGATACGACCAGGTAAAGATTGTATCACACGATGCTACGGCTATCCACTCAACCCCGGTTGACAGTTCCAAAAAAATTCTTGAACTGGCACAGGATGTAGAAGTGATAGGTATTGATGAAGCACAATTTTTTGATGAGGATATTGCTAATGTTTGCGATACACTTGCTTTTCGTGGCATCAGGTTGATTGTGGCCGGGCTTGACATGGATTATCTTGGCAACCCATTTGGGCAAATGCCTGCACTGCTTGCAAAAGCGGATTATATTACAAAGTTGCATGCCATCTGTCAGCAATGTGGTAGTATGGCAAATTATTCATTCAGAAAAGTAGCTACCGAAGGCCAGGTTTTATTGGGTGCTACCGACTCGTATGAGCCTCGCTGTAGAAAATGTTATGAAGTGAAATAATGATTTCAATAAAATATGGTTGTAGCATCTGTTACAACCATATTCACAGAAAATAATCCTTATCTGGCTGTTCCTTTAATTTTTACTTTTATACTCATGTCTACTTTTTGAGACGCTTCACTTACTGACATCTTAATATCCTGATCTGCAGAAACTACCAGCCCTGTACGACTGTCAACCACCAGTGTACCAACAACTGTACCGTTAGTCCCATTTACTCCAGCTTCCGATTCTATGATGGAGTTTTCACTCAATGTCACCATTTCTCCCTCAATATCTGTAACCTTATAAGTTGATTTGTATTTTCCCTTTATTTCTCCAGCATCCATATCTGTAATTTTTTGCCAGGACTCACCCACATTTACTTCTTTATTAGGGAAAATATATAAAACTCTTTCAAACTGGCTTTTCATTTTTTCGGCATTAAACTGTTGGCTAAACTGAGACAACGCATTCTCCTTTTCTTTTTGTTCCAATCCAATAGAATCAAAAATATTATTTGCCATATTTTCAAATCCGGATACTTCCAGCACTTTGCCCTCTGGGTTTACTGTTAATGTAAACACCTGGCCTTTTATCATACCAAACACACTGTTTAATATTTTTCCGGGATCATTTTCTGATAAAGCATCACCCAAAGAAGTTTGAGGCTTATCTGTATCTATATCCAAGTTGAATGTGCCAGCAACCATTTTCATTGAGAAGCGATCAATTTTTGTTACTATCGACTTATTCTCCCCTTCTTCTCCAGTTACATTCATAGAATAATAATAATTGCCATCCATTTTTATTGATTGCCCCTGAATTTCCTGATCCATAGTCATAGACATATCATAATCATAAGTTTTCCCTTTCTCAAAATTGAATTTCAGCATTTTAGCAGCAGTGGAAGTCTTTGTTGACTTACAGGATGGAACTATGGCCAGAAAAAGCGTTGCACACAGCAACCAAACTATTTTTCTCATTTATATTAATTTTATGAAGCAAGATAATCATATTAGCCCCTCTTTATTTCAATTATTTTATTTTCGCATCAAATCAGAATTTATCAGTTCAATCAGACATATTATCACTCTTTTTAAAAAGGACCTATTGCTGGAATTAAGACAGCAATTCAGCTTCTTTGGTATTTTGCTTTATATTGGTTCTACCATTTTTGTTTTGTATATGGCCATCAACCAGCCGGAAAACAAAGTCTGGAATGGTCTTTTCTGGGTTTTACAACTTTTCATTTGCATCAATGCTGTAGCCAAAAGTTTTTTACAGGAAAGCAAAGGGAGGATGTTATATTTCTATTCAGTATCCAACCCTGTAAATTTTGTTTTGGCAAAACTGTTGTTCAACTCTCTGCTTATGTTATTAATGAGTTTGCTGAGCTTATTAATTTTTTCAGCGTTATTGGGAAATGTAATACCGAAATTGCTCCCTTTCATTGGAATCACTTTATTGGGTAGCCTTAGTTTAAGTTTGGTATTTACATTTCTGGCCGCTATTGCAGCCAAAGCCCAGCAAAGCCCGGTTATAATGGCCATTCTCGGTTTTCCTGTTATAATTGTGCAACTGATGCTTTTGATGCGTTTGTCCAACACTGCTTTTGCCCCCTTACTTACAATTCCACTAAGCACAGTGTTATTATTGGCGGCAATGGATGTTTTAGTCGTTTTGCTTGCCATTATTCTTTTCCCTTTTTTATGGAAGGATTAGAAATAATATTAAATTTTTCACACCGTTCATATCCTTGCATTTTGCGTTTTAAATATTAATGCTACCTGCTATTAAATAATTCCCCTTAATTTTGCTTCGCTTTACCATACAGATTGTGGTAAACATAAGTTCCCCTTGACGGTTGAGAAAAACTATATGTATAAATCCTGGTGGAAGATAACAGGCGTCATTCTGGTCATCTACACTTGCACGGCCGGTTTTCTTTTAGAAGTTCCCGAGCTGCCAGCATTAGGCGAAACCATTCGCAATCTTTATTTCCATGTATGTATGTGGTTTGCTATGATGATTTTGTTTACCATTTCAATGGTGAACTCCATTCGTTACCTGCGTACTTTTAATTTGAAATATGATATCTATTCACGACAATTTGCAGTTGTAGGTATCATTTTCGGAATTTTGGGGTATGCCACCGGATCTATCTGGATGTCTTTTACCTGGGCCGACCCCAATAATCCGGCTTTTGACTCCTTTAGTACAGTAGCCCGTGATCCTAAACTGATTGGAGCTGCCATTGCGTTACTGGTTTATTTTGCATATCTCGTTTTGCGAGATTCTGTAAATGACATGGACAAACGTGCAAGAATCAGTTCGGTCTATAACATTTTTGCTTACGCCATGTTGTTTCCTTCTATCTGGATTATTCCACGCCTGTTACCCAGCTTACACCCGGGCGGCGAAAATGGTAATCCTGCACTAGATACAAAAGATATTGATGGTAGTATGCGGATGGTTTTTTATCCTGCCATTATCGGATGGACATTAATTGGCGTCTGGATTACAACGCTTAAAATAAGAGTCAACCTACTCAAAGAGAAAAAACTTTCTTCATTATGAAAATAAAATCTTTTTTACTCCTTTTTTTATTCAGCTTTATTTCTATAAGTCTGTTGGCACAAGAAGATAATGGAGGAATGGCCAACCTGCTGCGCAGTAATGGAAGAATATATGTAGTAGTAGCCGTAGTTGTGTTAATATTGTCAGGGCTTATTTTATATCTTGTAAGATTAGACAGAAAAATAACCAAGCTTGAAAAAGATAATTAATCTTTGTACTTCAAATTTGAGACCTTCAAAAACAATGATTGCTTAAAATAAAAAATGAACCATGTCAGTTAAGAATTACAGTTTTTTTGGCGCAGTTGAACGTAGCTTCAATAAGGCAGCAAAATTTACTAAATGGGATAAGGGTATATTAGAACAAATTAAAGAATGTAATGCCGTTTATCAAATGCGTTTCCCGGTTAAAAAAGATGATGGCACTATTGAAGTAATAGAAGCATATCGTGTTCAACACTCACATCACAAAACTCCATGTAAAGGTGGTATCCGTTTTGCGGCAGAGGTAAACCAGGATGAAGTAATGGCACTTGCCGCTTTAATGACTTATAAATGCGCCATTGTAAATGTTCCTTTTGGTGGTGGCAAAGGCGGCATCAAAATCAATCCAAGGGCTTATTCGGCATATGAGTTAGAGAAAATCACTCGTCGATATACAGCAGAGCTAATAAAGAAGAATTTTATAGGCCCCGGCACAGATGTTCCTGCTCCCGATTATGGAACCGGAGAAAGAGAGATGGCATGGATTGTAGATACTTACACTGCAATGCACCCAGGCGAAATTGATGCTGCTGCCTGCGTAACAGGAAAACCTGTAACTCAAGGTGGTGTAAGAGGTCGTAGAGAAGCAACAGGGCTTGGCGTATTCTTTGGTCTGCGTGAGGTTTGCAATATGCCTGATGTAATGGCAAAACTGGGTGTGCCAACCGGTGTTGAAGGGAAAAAAATAATTGTACAGGGATTAGGGAATGTAGGATACCATTCAGCAAAATTCTTTCAAGATGCCGGTGCAAAAATTATAGCACTTGCCGAATATGAAGGCGCCATCTGGAATGTGGATGGCTTGAATGTGGATGAAGTTTTTAATCACAGAAAATCAACCGGCTCAATACTTAATTTTCCCGGTTCAAAAAATTTTGACAAAAGCACAGATGCATTAGAAATGGAATGTGATATATTGATTCCTGCAGCATTAGAGAATGTTATTGATGGAGAAAATGCACCACGTATAAAGGCAAAAATGATTGGCGAAGCTGCAAACGGTCCGCTGACACCCGAGGCAGATGAAGTATTTTCTAAAAAAGGGATACTGGTTGTTCCCGATATGTATTTGAACGCCGGTGGTGTTACAGTATCTTATTTTGAATGGCTTAAAAACCTGAGCCACGTACGCTATGGCCGACTTGAAAAAAGATTTACTGAAAACCTAAATACACATATTTTAGGCCAGATGGAATCTCTTACTGGAAAAAAAGTGGACAATTCTGAAAGAGAATTTATTATGCATGGCCCTGATGAGGTTGACTTGGTTTATAGCGGATTGGAGGAAACGATGATAACTGCAACAAGAGAAATTATGGACTGCTGGAAGAATAATGCTGATATACCAGATATGCGTACTGCTGCATATGTGGTTGCAATAAATAAAGTAGGAAACTCTTACGCCGAACTGGGCATTTTCCCATAAACATTACTTTACCAAAATCAATTGCTTATTTCACCCCCCATGCCAATGCATGGGGGTTTTACTTTCAATGCCTTAACAACATTGCATTTTCAATAATGGAATAAAATTATTTGGAAATAAAATCTGGTAAGCTAACAATATCTTGCAACTTATTACTCGTTTTCTCCCAACCATAAGTAAAATTACCATTGGTAATAACAAGATAAGATGATGCAACTGAGATATGGTATCTCAATATTTGATTTAATACTTCTTCATTTAATGGTATATGTGTCGCTTTACATTCTATCATTATCCAAGGTTGATGCTCTTTATTATACACAAGAATATCAAACCTCTTTTTAATTTCGCCCAGTACGATTTCTTTTTCTAAAGCAATAAGGGAGGCCGGATACTTCTTTACTTTTACCAAATATTGTATAAAGTTTTGCCTCACCCATTCTTCTGGTGTAAGTACAATCCATTTTTTACGAATGGTATCAAAAATATAATCAACCTCTTTTTCTGTTTTAATTTTAAAATCAGGCGGAGGAAACTTAATTTCAATCATCATCCAAAAGTAAATGATTAAATTTGTCAGTATGAAGACAAAAGAAGAAATAGTACAGAACTGGCTACACCGTTATACTGGTGAGCTACTTGAAAATTTTGGAGAATACATTTTGCTGGCCAATTTCAGTAATTATGTAAAAATGTTTGCCGATTGGCATCAGGTGCCTGTTGTAGGTAAAGACCGACCCATGCAATGCGCAACAGCTGATAATATAACCATTATCAATTTTGGAATGGGAAGCCCTTCGGCAGCTACTGTAATGGATTTATTAAGTGCCATCAACCCCAAGGCAGTTTTATTTTTAGGCAAATGTGGTGGCTTAAAAAAACGAAATAAAATCGGAGATCTTATTTTACCAATCGCCGCCATCAAAGGTGAAGGTACTTCCAATGACTATTTTCCTTCCGAAGTACCGGCGCTGCCAGCATTTGCCTTGCAAAAAGCCGTTTCTACTACAATCAGGGATTTTAGTGTGGACTACTGGACGGGCACTGTTTATACTACCAACCGCAGGGTGTGGGAACATGATGAGCCATTTAAAGAATATTTACAAAAGATAAGAGCATACGCAATTGACATGGAAACAGCCACCATTTTTTCCGTTGGTTTTTTTAATAAAATACCCACTGGTGCTTTATTGTTGGTTAGCGATTCACCCATGATACCTGAAGGCATAAAAACAGAAGAAAGCGACAAAGGTGTAACTGCTCATTTTGTAGAAACCCATATTAAAATTGGCATTGAATCATTGAAGCAACTGATGAATGATGGCCTAACTGTAAGACACCTAAAATTTTAATTTTACCATGAGAAGCATTTATCTGTTTCATATTTTATCGGCAATCCTTTTATTCAAATCAGGTTGTAATGAGAAAAAACAGACCTCTTCTCTGGAATATAAAGGACGACTTGAAGCAGCAGGCTTATGCATGAACTATACCATCAGTGTAATTGAAGGCAAAATTGATACTTCTAAAATTGTTGCACAATGGACAGATGAAGTAACAAAAAAACAATACAGTCAAGTGTTTAAGTTGGGCAACCCCTGCAGTTTTCCCGATAAAATTAAACAAGGTGATGAGTTCTATTTTCAAATTGATACAGCTAAACAAGCTGATTGCGCAGTTTGTATGGCCTACTATCCTACACCATCAAAATCGCTAAACATAAAAGTTATAAATAAGTAATGCAGCCGCTTTTGGCGATAAATAACTTATCAGTTGAATTTAAAACTGATACTACAATAGTTAAGGCTGTAAAACACATTTCGTTTAATATTCAACGTAACGAGGTCGTGGCTATTGTTGGTGAATCCGGTTCCGGAAAATCTGTAACCTCATTATCCATACTTCAGTTAATTCCTGCGCCACCTGCAATTTATCGTTCAGGTGAAATATTATTTTCAGCTGACGGGCTTGCACCTATTGATTTGTTGAAATGCAACCAAAAGGAATTGCAAGATATTCGCGGCAATAAGATTGCAATGATTTTTCAGGAGCCTATGACCTCTCTAAACCCTGTTTTTACTTGTGGGCACCAGGTGATGGAGGCGCTCTTGAAACACAAAAAAATAAATAAAAATGAAGCCCGCATACAAACCATTCAATGGTTTGAAAAAATGAAACTACCCCAGCCCGAGGTTACTTTTAAAAAATATCCACATCAATTAAGTGGTGGCCAAAAACAAAGGGTAATGATTGCAATGGCAATGTGCTGTAATCCTTCCTTATTAATATGTGATGAGCCAACTACAGCGCTTGATGTAACAGTACAAAAAACAATTTTAGAACTGATAAAAGAATTGCAATTGCAAACAGGCATGGGTGTAGTCTTCATCACACATGATTTGAGTGTGGTAGCAGAAATAGCAGATCGGGTGTTGGTGATGTATAAAGGTGAAATTGTAGAACAAAATACGGTTGCAGCAATCTTTAATAATGCAAAGCATCCTTATACTCAAGCACTCTTAGCCTGTCGCCCTGTCAATCATCAACGCGGCAAAAGGCTTCCGGTAGTTGCAGACTTTTTGACTCCAACTTCAAAAATTGAAGTAGTAAAAAAAGACAGTTCAAGCAAATCAATAGATAGAACAGAAGCCAGTACACCTCTTATTAAAGTTTCAAATCTTTCAGTTTTATTCCCCATAGGTAAATCCATTTTTGGCAAAGTAAAAAGCTATACAAAAGCCGTCAACGATATAAGTTTTGAAGTACAAAAAGGAGAAACATTGGGTCTTGTTGGCGAAAGTGGATGCGGAAAAACCACATTGGGCAGAACTCTTCTAAAATTGATTGAACCGACTTCAGGCAGAATAGACTTCAATGGAGCAGATTTGAGCCTGATGAAGAAAAAAGATTTGCATCGGTTAAGAAAAGAGATTCAAATTATTTTTCAGGATCCCTACTCATCTCTTAATCCAAGAATGACGATTGGTGATGCGATAAGCGAGCCCTTAGTTGTTCATGATCATTCTGTAACTGCCCGAGAGCGAAGGGACCAGGTTGTTGCTTTGCTTGAAAAAGTAGATTTAAAAGCAGCGCACTTCAATCGTTATCCTCATGAATTTAGCGGAGGGCAAAGACAAAGAATTGTAATAGCAAGAGCACTGGTATTAAATCCTTCATTTATAGTATGTGATGAATCGGTTTCCGCTCTAGACGTAAGTGTACAGGCGCAAGTGCTTAATCTGCTAAATGATTTAAAAAAAGAAATGGGATTTACTTCCATTTTTATCTCACACGATTTATCGGTAGTACGATATATCAGTGATAGAATTATTGTAATGAACAAGGGTAAAATAGAAGAAAGTGGCGATGCTGATGATATTTATTATCATCCAAAAACCGAATATGCAAAAAGATTAATTGCAGCAATACCAAATGGAAAATTTGATTAATATTAATCCATGTGCCTTTGACCATATCTATTACCCGAATTATTTTCTTCATAAAAATATTGTGCGCCTCTTCTTTTTGACAATATTAATTTCTTCAAAAATTTGTTGAGTTGCTTTGGCAGGGGTTCATCTTCACTCAGTTTATTCTCGGAAAAGCCAGTAAAGTCATAAGTTAAGGATGACGAATATTCTGAGATGTCATTCTCAATTTGATTTATATTAACCATTGGCTGCATATCGTCTTTATCTGTATATTCCAATAAATCAGGCTCTGTGGCAATTAATCCAGAGGAAGCCAGCTTCCACGTCAAATCAATCTTTTTGTTTTTGTATTTGTAGAAATAGATGTATCCGTTTTTTCCAGAATAAGTTATTAATTGCTTCTTGAGAAAAACAATAGTATCCGGCTTGACATATGATGAAGTGAAAAGCAGTTTGCTTTTTGCCAAATCATCTTTTAAATTAAATTTTGAAGGAAATATATCCAGTTTCTTTAAATCTTTAAGATTATTATATAACTCATATTTGTAATCATCAAGACCAGCGAAAAACGGAATCAATGTATCAGCTAATTGACGATGATTGCGAAGCAATAGAATGGTTGTATTAAATTTCAATCTTTTATCATTGGATTGAAGCATTTTCTGAAGTAAAGGTATTACCACAGGTTTTGTATCTGCAAACGGTAATAATAATCTGGCATAAAGATTCAAACTTTCATTTCCATTATCAGTATTGTTCTGACCCCAATAGTCATAAATATCTGCCGTCCCTTTTTTATTTTCTTCTGCCTTTTCAATTGATTTCCTTGTTTCCGCAATTGCCTGCTTTTTCAATTCCTGTCTGGCTTCCAGATAAAATTTACTAAAATATGTTTCATATTCTATGGGCTTTATAACATTGCTATCTACCATCTTTCCCATTAATGTCATTATATCATTCTTATAATCATCCAGGTTTAACAACGGAAGCAAATCGGGTAAAATACTTTTGGTAAGCGCCAAGGTATCTGTAAGCTCATCCATAAAATCGCCATTGTCATAAACATAATTCATTGTGAGATTATAATTATTCCCAGGATAAGTAATTGCTTCATTATTACGGCTATTGGCATCTTTCACCGGTGGCTCCGTATTGATAATATTTTTAAAAACAGAATAGGCGTAAGCAGTTTTTTGCTGTAAAAGGTTTTCCAATACTGCATACTGCACACTCACCGTATCTCCCAAAGCATAGTATAATTCCCTTAAATAATCAGCCGATTCATTATTGACAACACCACCCAGCTTGTTTACAAGTTTTTGCTTTGTATCTAAATAATTTTTGTCATTCCAATTTAGTGAACTGATTGCCGCTTTCAATCCCTTTAAGTCAACAGCGTCCAACACAACATCGTCTATAGCAGCAACGGCCCTCTTGCGATCCAGACTGTCTTTGCTCATAAAATCAGCGAAGAATGCCGCAGACTTTTTAACAAATGGATTCACGCCTTTCAAAGTATCAACAGGTGTAAATGTGCTGAAAAATTTACTGAGAAAGCTACTGGGGCGATTCAGTGTATCCGTTTCGGTAGAAAGATTAAATGTAACACCATCCTTATAAAAAGTTTTAGACCAGATAGCTCTGCTGCTTCCAGGCTCAGTTGCAATAGACTCCCATACTTTCATTGTGTTTGGAAGATTTGCAGATGATTTCAATTTAAAAACCCAACTACTATCGGCAAAAGGATACTCCAGCGATTTATTAAACGACGCACTGTCTTTTGAATAATGATAACGAGACACCCTGTCAAAGCTTACGAAGATTTTTTCACCAGTACTGTCATTAGAAATTGTTTTACTCCTGTATGTTCCAGTTTCTAATTGTGCTTCTTCTGTATTTTCATCTTCAGCATCATCACCACCAAAATAGCTGTATTGCGGAAAATCCAACTTTATTTTTCCTGATGCAGGATAATAAGGCGTAAGAACCGAGAAATACAAAGCAGTATCTTTCTGTGCCGCTACATTTCCATATTGGTATGATTTTATTTCAAAAGAATTTAAAAAATTACTCATAATGGCAGATTCCTTTTTCCCCATGGCGATCAAAGTATAAAAATGCGGGCCCCGAATAATAAATCGTGTCAGGAAAATATTACCCGATTTATCGTAGTATTTACCATCCAATGCCGGATAACCTTTATACTGAAAATAATTTTGATAAAACGAAGAGTCAATAAAATCGGAGGAAATAAAACTTTCATTTAATAACTCGAGATCAAAGCTGTCCTTTTCTGCAAATTGAAAATTGTGTATATCAGTTCTTATTATTCTGTACTTTGTATTGGATGTAGCATCAATGGCATCAAAAATCCAACTACCATCGTTCCCAACAAAAGGCTGATGTGGCAAATTGATTGCAAACCCTCCGAAAGGTGGTTCAATTTTTTTCCATACTGTATTGCTTTCATATTCTTTAATTCGAATACTACCAAAAAATTTTGATGCTTCATCGCCATTTTTAATATAATCGCCATTGCCACCCATTTTAAATATCAACACTTCAAATGGGGTAACAAAGATATTGTATCGCTGCAGGTCGCCTCTTCGGGTTTTACTGGTAAGGTCAATTCCTTTAAAACCATTCTTCGTAATAAATGTTTTAGAAATAATTTTACCTGGAATATTTTCATATAGCAGACTGTCCACTTTTTTGAATACCACCGCAGCATCATTTCCCCAAAGAAAAGCATGTGTCATTATGCGGGTCACTTTATAAAAACTTCCATTGGCCATATCAGCATACTGTCGTTCGTCAATAGTTGTTTGATCCGTTTCATTTGTCGTATATAATTTTCCCGGAACATCAGCCTGAAACAAACTATCATCAGCAAACACGGTCTTGAATGTAACCGGTACTCTTATTTTTTCTATCAGTTCTTTATCGCGACTATCCCGTTCACCCATTTTTACAGGTCGCACTTTATAACCCATCTTACGAAGCAACATAATAACGCCTCTGTCGCCGGGCAAGTGCGCAGCACCTACACCTACAAATAAAGAAGAACCAGATTTAATGATAGAATCAATTGAGTTAGCCTGAATTTCATTTCTTTTATAGAGAAATTTTTCATCAAAAGCATCTGAGGTACTGTTGTATTTATTTATGGAATCCAATACATCCAGATTGCCGGTACGATATGCTTCCTGCAGCTTTTCATCTGAATAATCTTCGGAATATTCATAGCTTCTTTGCTTTTTGTTCTTATCCTTTGTCGCATCCAAATAAGCTTCGGCCATCAGTTTCATACTTTCCCCATAATCTTCTACACCTGCAATTTTTTTACCCAGCTTTTTACCACTCTGAAAAATATACATATCCAAATAGGTATCTTCTTCAAAATCACTTGCTTCATTGCCATAAGAACGATAAAGCAGATTGTTGATTATAGACGGGTTGCTGAACAGTGCATTCTTTATCTTGTCTTCATACTTATAAAATTTCAATGTACTTTGGTAAAGAAATTCATTGGGTGCTGCTACGAGGTTAGTATTAAAATAATTGTCACCAGAAAAATCGTACTTACTCATATCTTCCTGCCAGGTTTCCGGATTGGTTTCCAATGCCACCACATTTGACTGTCGAATAGCATAATAAAATGAATCGGGCAAGTGAAACGCAAGTTTGCTGCTAACATGCATAGTGCCTATTAAAAACGATGGCTTAGAAAGACCTTTTCCCGTAATCTCCCATAACAGGCTTTGGTATTTTTTGTCTTTAATTTTTATTTGAGAAGTAAGTGAGGAATATGTTAGGAGGCAGGTAAATACAAATACGATTCTTTTGCACATATTTTTAAAGTAAGGTTAATTAATCAAATGTAAGATGCATATTGGCATAAATGTCATAAAAAACCTGAAGAACAAGGCTTTATGAAGAAATTTTGAATGTGCAAAGAAATGCATCAATGGCATTGAACTTTCAACAATAAAACGTAATTTTGCCCGCCTAAATTTAATTCGGAATTGACCAAACCCGGCGCCGTAAGGCCGTGTCAAGGTTACCCGGGCTTTCTGTTACCCAGGTTTGTGTCTTATACCGCTTTAACCGTAAAAGCAAACTACTAAACAAGTAGTAATTGATAAGACAATTTTCAATCTGTTATTATCATTCACTACTTTATCAGCTGAAACAAATTAAATTAAAATCTACAGATGAAACTATCACAATTCCGTTTTGACCTGCCTTTGAATCTGATTGCCCAAACGCCTACTAAAAGAAGAGAAGATGCCCGAATGATGGTGGTACACCGTCATACCGGCGTAATTGAAAACAAACATTTCCGCGACGTCATTGATTATTTTGATGATAAGGATTGCTTTGTAGTAAATAATACAAAAGTATTTCCGGCACGTATGTACGGCCGCAAAGAAAAAACCGGTGCCAAGATTGAAGTTTTCTTACTTCGTGAATTAAATAAACCCAACAGGCTTTGGGATGTAATTGTTGATCCCGCAAGAAAGATTCGTGTAGGCAATAAACTTTATTTTGGTGAAACCGAAGACCTGATAGCAGAAGTAATTGACAATACAACCAGCCGCGGTCGTACCATTCGCTTTTTATGGGATGGCACCGAGGAAGAATTTCGTGCCATCTTAGAAAGAATGGGTGAAACACCTCTTCCAAAATACATTAAGCGTAAGCCTGATGAAGAAGACAGAGAGCGTTATCAAACAGTATATGCAAAACACGAAGGCGCTGTAGCTGCCCCCACTGCAGGTTTACATTTTAGTAAAGAGCTCATAAAAAGATTAGAGATCAAGGGTATCCGCTTTGCAGAAGTAACATTACATACAGGATTGGGAACTTTTCGCCCCATAGAAGTGGAAGACCTCAGCAAACATAAAATGGATGCTGAATATTATAATATTGATGACACAGCCTGTAAAATTGTAAATCGTGCAAAGGAATACGGCCATCGCATTTGCTCTGTAGGTACTACTACCATGCGGGCTATGGAATCATCATTTACTGCACAAAAATTATTGAAACCTTCTGAAGGCTGGACAAATATGTTTATTCATCCGCCTTACGATTTCAATATTGCAGATGCGCTGATCACCAATTTTCATTTACCCAAAACCAGTTTGTTGATAATGACTTGCGCTTTTGCTGGCTACGAACTGGCCATAGAAGCCTACAAAAAAGCAATAAAAGATAAATACCGCTTTTTCAGCTATGGCGATGCATTACTGGTAATTTGATGAATACTACTTTTATAAAAGTACCCTGACAAAAGTTGGGGTATTTTTTTGCCACTGCCCTACCACTTATCATCTTTACTCAATAAAAGATAAGCCTTCCTGTTTATCAATGAATAATATAGAAAATAACATGCAGCAGGTACGCCCACTATAATTAACGCATACATAAGCCACAATGGTTTGGGAATATGTTGCAAACTATGATATAAATAAACTATCGCCAACACAAGAAGTGGAACTGAAAATTGCCAATAATATTTCATACCGCTTCGCACATGCAAATAAGCTTTCTCATCCTTTTTTATATCAACTTCCATTTCTCCACTACTGCACCAGTCAATCTTACAAACCACTTTGTGAATGCCGGGGCTCACTGCATATTCTTCCGAAGCACCATTGCTTATACGCCCCGCCTCATTCCCATCTATAAAAACTTTGAAACTTCTAGCCTTGTTCATCCATTCTGAAGTACGACGAAGAGCAATAAAAGTATTTGTTTCCATAATCATTTTTTTTAAAGATAAAATTATAAACCAAACATCCCTTTGTTCAGCTGTTGCAATATTTGATTTTTATACTCCGCAGGAACCAATAATGAAATATTGTGCGGGCTGCCACCATAGGAAACCATACGCACAGGAATATTCATAATAGAACCAAACAATTTTTTAACCATCGCTTCTGTTTTAGATATTTCATTTCCTACTACAGAAATAATGACCTGGTTCTTATCCACCTCAATACTACCAAAGGGTTCCAGTTCTTTTACAATTTCCTTTAGGTGTACGGCACTGTTGATAGTTAGCGATACAGCAACCTCTGAAGTAGTTACCATATCAACCGGTGTACGGTATTTCTCAAATACTTCAAATATCTTTCTCAAAAAACCATAAGCCAGCAACATACGGCTGCTCTTAATACGTATGGCTATAATATTATCTTTTGCAGCCACTGCTTTTACACCTACACTTCCGGCTTTTTCAGTTATTAATGTGCCTTTTGCTTCAGGCTGAATAGTATTCAACAACTTCACCGGCACTTTATATTGTTGAGCAGGCCATATTGAAGCAGGGTGCAAAATTTTGGCACCAAAATATGCCAGCTCTGCAGCTTCATCAAAGCTCATCTGCTCCACCGGTTTTGTTTTCTTAACCACTCGTGGGTCATTGTTGTGCATGCCATCAATATCGGTCCATATTTCACAAACAGAAGCACCAATAGCTGCTGCAATCAATGAAGCTGAATAGTCGCTACCACCACGTTTTAAATTATCTACTTCTCCCCTTGCATTGCGGCAGATATATCCCTGTGTTACAAAAAGTGTTTTGGATTTATGTTTTTTCAAAAGCTGACTCAGTTTTACTTTTATACTTCCTATCTGCGGTTCATCATACTGGTCAATACTCATAAATTCAAGAGCAGGTAATAGCTGGTGCTCAATTCCTTTTTCTTCAAGGTAGATACTGAATAATTTTGTAGAGAGTAATTCGCCTTGTGCCAAGATATCTTTACTTAAAGATTCACTAAATGAAATTTTAAGAATGATGGTTAGAAATTCAAAATGTTCAGCCACCATAGATTTTGCCTTCTCAACAAAAGTTTTATCCTTTAGTAACTCTTTTATAAAAATCTGATAATGTTTTTCTAATTTCTCAATTGCCTGTTTCGCTGATACACGGTCGCCAGCCGCCATAAAACCGCCGATTTCTACCAGAGCATTTGTGGTGCCAGATAATGCCGACAATACTACAATTACCGGTTCGGTTTCATTTGAAGCCATTGATGCAATGTGCTGCATTCTTTCAGGACGGCCTACACTGGTGCCGCCAAATTTCATTATTTTCATTTGTCCCCCCTGCAATAATTTTTAAGGATTTAATAATGGGCAAGCAAGGCCGTAAAGATAGGATACGGAAAATTAAAAAATTAATGATTATATGAACGGGATGCGTGATATATCTATTGCGCCTTTTTTATTCTAATTATTAAACATACAGAATGTGTTTTTAGTTTCTGTAATACTTATCATCATCTAAAAGAACAGTACAATTCTTATCACATTACAATAAGCTGTCAATAGAGAACCGCACACCCAATGTTTTTAAATCTGCTACCACGGCATCAAGCAACGGAATACCATTCTCCATTCTTTCTTTTTCAAATTCTCTTTCGGGATCTCCTGGCACCAACACCTTCTCCTCGCCTGCTATTGTTTTGCAGTTTCTAAACCCCGCAATCCAGTTGTCCATGTGTTGTTTAAATTCTTCAGCAGGGCGAAAAGCATCTATTCTCATGGCACCGAAGAAATGTCCAATCCCTTTTCCGGGTTGTTGTGCCGGCATAGGTACATAAGCAGGAAAAGGGGGAACCCAGGGCGCATAGTTAGCACCACTTAGCAACGCTGAAAATATATCAACCACAGCTCCTAATGCATAACCTTTATGTGAGCCATGTTCTCTATCGCCGCCCAATGGTAGTAATGCTCCCCCTTTTTTTAAAATGGAAGCATCATTACTTGGATTACCCTCTTTATCTTGTACCCAGCCATTAGGTGTTTCCCTGTTTTTTCTTTGCAAAATTTCCAATTTACCATTAGCGGCAGTCGTAGTAGCTAAGTCGGCAACAAATGCGGGTTCGTTTCCAGAAGGAGCTGCAACGCATATCGGATTTGTGCCCAGCATTTTATCAATAGAAAATGTGGGAGCCACCAGGGGACTTGCATTCGTCATCGCTATACCGATCATATCATGCTGCAAAGCCATCATCGCATGCTGGGCAGCAATGCCAAAATGATTACTGTTTTGCACACTTACCCAACCAGTGCCCACAGATTTTGCTTTTTCAATTGCAATGTTCATGGCATAGGGTGCTATTACCAGTCCAAGTCCACTATCCCCATCTACAACCGCAGTAGAAGGTGTTTCATGTATAATTTTAATTTCGGGATTAGCATTTACCCGTTTTACTTCCCACAATCGTACATAGCCACTTAGCCTTGCAACACCGTGCGAATCGATGCCTCTCAAATCTGCAGCTAGCAATGTTTGAGCTGCCGTATCTGCATGCTGCTCACTGCAACCAATACTTTTAAAAACCGATTTTGTAAAACCGAATAATTGTTGATATGAAAATTTCGTTTCAGGCATACAACAAAGAAACAATAAAAAAGCCCTGCATGATGCAAGGCTTTAAATAATTCTATAAAATGAATTTGGTTTTAAAAAGGTAAATCATCGGTTTGTGGAGAAACCTCAATAGTTGATTGAGCTTCACCTGCAGTTGATACATCTGCATTTGTGCTACTGCTTTGTTGCTGATAAGCAGTGTTGCTGTTTGAAGAATCGCTTTTAGAACCCAGTAGCTGTACTTCTCTAACCCTCAGCGATAATGAGGAACCAGGAGTGCCATCATTGCGCTGAAAAGATCTTGCTTCTGGTTGTCCTTCAACATAAACCTGTGTGCCTTTGGTAAGATACTGTGCAACCGCAGTGCGATCGCTCCAGTAAGCACAATCAACCCAGATTGTTTTCTCCTGTAAATTTCCCTGACTGTCTTTGAATTTTTCTGAGTGTGCCACAGTAAAATTCATAACGTTTTTTCCATTTACTGCGTTTACCACACAGTCTTTGCCTAAACGGCCAATTACCTGCATTTTGATCATAGTACTCGTTTTTAAAGTTTCGTAAATTATTTTAAGAAGGGCAATTTAAGAAATTTCGGGGATTTGAATGGAAAGGTTGCATAAAAAAATAGGGCCGGTACCACCGGCCCTGCCACCAAAACTGCAGATAGAGAAAAAAACCAAGTTTTTCTACCACCCAAAGGTAAAAAGGGTGAATGGATGTGCTGGTTAAGCGTTGGTTAATCAAAATACTATTCCGGCACTGAAAAACGATAACCCAATCCATGTATTGTTTCTAAAACTACTTGTGGGTCAGCTTTTAAATATTTTCGAATCTTACTCATAAAAACATCCATACTTCTTCCCAAAAAATAATCATCCTTTCCCCATACCGCAAGCAAGATTTCATCTCTTTTTAAAATTTTATTGGGATGCATACACAGAAACTGCAGTAAATCAGCCTCTTTCTGTTTTAATTTTATAGTTCCTTTGGGGCTTTCAAATTTTAAATCGGAGTGTGAAAAGAAAATTGTTCCCATCTTAAAATCACTCTTCATTTCACTGAATAGTTTGCGGGTTCGACGAAGAAATACTTCCATCTTCATTAATAACTCACGCATATTAAAAGGCTTCACAATATAATCATCCGCCCCGCGGTTATATCCTTCTATCTTGTCATCTATTAAAGCCCTTGTGCTGATAAAAATGATGGGAATAACATCACTCTGCTGCCTGATTTTTTTGGCAACTGTAAATCCATCTTTCACCGGCATCATAATATCCAGAAGACAGAGATCAAATTTATTTTTATCAAATACTTCAATTGCCGATTGCCCATCTGCACAAAGAGTTACACTATAACCTTCATCTTCCAATTCATCTTTTATTAGATGGCTCAGGTGCTCATCATCTTCTGCTAATAATATTTTTGGCATTGTATCCATAATTAATTTTTATGATAAGGCAATTCAATATTAAAATCAGTGCCCACTCCTGGAATGCTTTTAACAGAGATATGGCCCCCATGTGCTTTTACAACCTTGTGAGCAAAATACAATCCTAACCCCAGCCCCTTAGCGCTATGAAGATTGCCACCCTCAGCACGATAAAATTTTTTAAAAATTTTCTTTAACTGATCGGCGGCAATGCCAATACCATTGTCTTTTATACTAATGCTGTAAAAATTCTCGTGACAGGATGTTTCAATTTTTATCAATGGATTTTTAGAATATTTAATAGCATTGTTCAACATATTAAAAAATACTAAATAAAGATTATCGCTGTCGCCATATAGACGGGTATTGTTTTCCTCCAGCTTCCATTCTACAGTTCCATTTGCTTTTGCCAGCATCGTGTCTAACTGAGCTACTACTTTTTTTAAAAGTTCATTGGGTGTCAGCTCTTCCAGTTGAATGGCAAAATGATAGTTACCTGCAACCATTGTTTTTACCAGATTGGCGATATGCGTTTTTAAATAATCTGTCTGAAATCTGATAGCATCTACATATTTATTGAAACGCTCTGGTTGTGAAGCAGTAGCTGGCTTTTTCAAACCATCTACAGAAATATCAATTACAGACAATGGTGTGCTGAACTCATGTGTTACATTATTGATAAAATCCTTTTGAACTTCTACCAGAAATTTTTGTTTATAGAAATAATAAACAGAAAATGCAAAACTCACCAGTAACACCAGAATTGCAATACTTGCAAAAATCCAGTTACGCATTTGAAAAATGATATATTTATTCCTGTTAGGGAAAAAGAGATGTACATAATGATAAGGTCTTTTCAGCACCGGAAGATTCTCGGCTGTATCCTGTCCTTTTTTATTGGCATCTGCAGATAAATACTTTTCATACACATATCTGTTATGCTGACTATCATACAAAGCCATCTTACAATCTGTAAAAACTTTAAACGCTTCTAACTCTGCTGCCAATGAAGCAGCCAGTGAATCTTCGGCAGGTAAAGCATGCACCTGAAAAAGAAAATTACTTTCTGCATATCGTTCAACCAGACTGTCTAATGGAATATTAGGATTATAAAGTAGCGGGATATCTTCATACACGCCTCTTACGGTCTTGAGTACTGAAGTATTAAATTCATTTTTTTCAAATGAGAAAGTTTTATTCATCCAAAAAACCTGCATGGCAATTATTATTGCAATCAACAGAGAGGATATTACCAATATTAATCGGGTTGTAGAAGATCGCATTCTCAAATTTAATAAGTTGTAAAGGTCTTATATGCTTTCCTTCTTTCCTAAAATGAGGGTTAAAAATCGGTTAATTGCCTGTTAACCAACAGCCCAAATTTCTAACAGCTGCAGTTACAATATAACCTTTGTGAAACAATTTTTAAAATCAAAAAAAATTACAAAAAATGAAAAAGCTTCTTTTTGCAGCATGTTTTCTGATAACTATGGGATCCATAGCCAATGCACAAACACCATTAAAAACAAAAACAAAACACGACATTACCAAAACAAAAATGGATGACGGCTCCAAAACAAAGGTTTCAGCACTTACTGGCAAAACAAAAAATGCTGACGGTAGTAAGGTGAAAGCAAATAAAAATGAACATAAATCAAAAAGCGAACTGAGTAAAACAAAAGTGCACCCAGCAACTGTAACTACAAAAACTAAAAGCAATTCCGGCAAAACAAAATCTATAAGCCCGGTTACAAATGCAAATACGCTGAAAAAAGATGGCACACCTGATAAACGCTTTTCATCAAACAAACATTTGAAACAGGATGGTTCAAAAGATCTGCGCTATAAAGAAAATAAAACAACGACAAAGACGAAGAGCAATTAATAAGAGCGATGCAACAAACAACAAAGGGTGGTTTTACCACCTTTTGTTATTTTAAGACTAAAAGAAACGGCCATCTAACTGAAAACAGGAAATACCTATCGCTAATTCCATTCATGTGTCTTTGCATCAAGTGTCCTTACTTTTTTTTAATTTCACAGAAATTACAAGATTATGAAACAAAAATTTTGCTTGTCCATTGCAGTTGTAACAGCTTTTGTGATTACTACAATATTCAATACAACTTTTGCACAGACAGGAAGTAATTCATTTGTAAAAGATTCTCTTGACAAGTATATTGAAAGAGGTATGCAGCAATGGCAAATTCCCGGATTGGCTATTGCAATCGTAAAAGACGGTAAAGTAATTGTTTCCAAAGGATATGGTGTAAGAGAATTTGGGAAACCCGATAAAGTTGATGAAAATACTTTATTCATAATCGCTTCAAACAGCAAATTATTTACCGGGACTTCACTAGCCAAACTGGATTATGAAAAAAAATTATCCTTAAACGATAAAGTAACAAAATACATTCCCTGGTTCAGGCTTTACGATAGCAATGCTACTGATATGGCTAACATCAGAGATATGCTTTGTCACCGATTGGGCACAAAAACATTTCAGGGTGATTTTACTTTTTGGGATAGCAATCTGCCCAAGGATTCAATCGTTTGGAAAATGCGCTACCTGAAACCTCCCGGTCAGTTCCGCCAGGATTATGGCTATTGCAATTCTGCATTTTTGGTTGCAGGACAGGTATTAGAAAAAGTAACAGGACAAAGCTGGGAAAACTATGTTGAGCAAAATATTTTGCAACCGCTTGATATGTCGAATACATATATGAATACAGCGGGCATGGAAGCACGTACAAATGTGGCTTATCCTCACAACAATCTGTTTAGCCCGCTTACAAAGATTCCATTTGATAATGTGGACAACCTGGGGCCCGCTACCAGTATGGTAAGCAATGTAAAAGACCTCAGCAAATGGATAATGATGCAACTGGACAGTGGTAGGTTTAATGGAAAAAGAATATTGCCCTGGGAAGTTTTAAGAAACACAAGAGATGCCAATATTTTGACGGGTAGCAGAAAATCAACAGTCTATCCAACACATTTCAGGGCATACGGTTTGGGTGTTTATTCAACTGATTATGCAGGCAAGCAGGTTTACTGGCATACTGGTGGCGCTTTTGGTATGGTTACCAATGTTTGTTTTGTACCCGAAGAAAATCTGGGTATCACAATTCTTACCAATAATGATAATCAAAGTTTTTTTGAAGCATTACGTTATCAGCTATTGGATGCTTATTTAAACTTGCCTTATACTGACAGAAGCTCCTTCTTATATAATTTTTTTAAAACCGGGATGAAAGAAGAAAAAGCAACATTGGATGCAATGAAGAAAAGGGTTGATCAAAAACAGGCTCCGGAACTAAACCTTGATGAATATACAGGAGAATATGTAAATACTGTTTATGGCAAAATAACTATTCGCAAAAGTAACAATATGCTTATTTGTCATTTTGAGCACCATCCTAATTTGATTGGATATATGGAGTATATGGATCAAAATGAGTTTAGAATAACCTACTCTAATATTGGTTATGGAATTTATCCTGCAAAATTTTCAGTAAAAGACGGAAAGGCAATAGCAGTAGTAGTTAAAGCAAATGATTTTGTAGAATCTGACGCTTACTTATTTGTAAAAGATCCGAATGGAATGGTGATACGCTGAGTAAAAAAATACTTATTGAACAATGTAAGTGATACCGGCAATGAGTTGGCGATACTGTGCATTCTTGAGTGAGCCGGGGCCATAGTTTACATCGTAAGAAGTGTACCAGGCATATTGAATGCCGCCAATGCTTTTTATTTTTCCTTTAATGGCCTTATCATCAAATGAAGAATAATAAGAAACCGATGTATTGCCTACTGATTTTAACTTTCCTCCATAAGCCATATCACTATAAGATGGAAAGTAAGTAAGCAATTGCGAACCCATCATTTTAATTTTCCCTTGCAATTCTTTTAAATCAAAATCCGAATAATAATCAAATATCAACCTACCGGCAGACTTTAGCCTTCCTCTTTTACTTTTATCTTCAAATGTACCAAAGTATGAAAACTGACAACTTCCAATACTTTTTATTTTACCAATAAATGCCGAGTCAGCTTCTTTGCCATAATAGTCAACCCTTCCGGAATATGGCAACAGTTTGGGCGAAAAATAGCTCGGATTTCTGAAAGATTGTTCCTCTGTTCCCCAATCAATAATATTTCCGGTTGTTGAGAATCTGATCAACAGGTTTCCGTCGGTAATCAATGAAAATCCGGAAAAATTGCTACCAGATTCAAACTTGATTTGAGCAAGCTCTTGTGAAAACAATTGTGCTGTAGAAAATGAACAAAACAATATTAATGTAAGATTTCGCATTTTGGATTTAATGAAGATACTAAAATCCCTAAAAAGAAGATCCGCGGGTAGTGTTAAGAAAAAAAATAAGCCCCGCATTTTAAGCGGGGCTTTATACTTAAATAACCCTTTATTTATTAAAGATTGAATCCATAAGAAATATAATACAATCCGCCTACTGCAGGGCTGCCATAACCTGTACGGTAATAGTTATTACCCAAATTGGTACCACCTACACGGAAAGTACTTTTTGTACCAGCCGGACGATAACTGATTTGCGCATCAACCCATGTAAAGTAAGGAAGTGTACCACTTACAAAAGTTCCTTCGTAGTAGTTGTTATCCTGCCATTTTGCAACCACATTAAAGCCAATATTATGACAAACATTATCGTTTCTTAAACCAATATTATATCTGTATTTAGGCGCATTAAAGAAAGTAACTACTCCTGCAGGTACATCTCTTAATTGATCTGAAAACAGATTACCATAAACTATATAATTCTTATAAGCTTTATACTCTAAACCAATACCCCATCCGCTTGATTTTACTTTGGTAGAAGAGTTTTGATTGTAAGAAATGCTATTGCTGCTAAAACCGGAATAGGTTTCAAATTGAGCACCAGAATTTGCGCCTTGTACCACTGCTTCACTTACAATAAAATCACGGTACTGGCTGTAATAGAAATAGGCATCCAACAACAGTTTTTTAGCGATTACGCCTTTATAACCGATTTCATAAGAGGCAACTGTTTCTGGTTTTAATTGTTTAAATGTTGCTCTTACCAGTCTGTTAGAATCGGCCAATGTACCTGATCTATAGCTAAGTACACTTGCTGCCGTATAACCAGGTTTAGTAGTACTCAACTTATAATAATCCTGAAACTCAGGTAATGAACCAATTAAATAACTGGTACCACCACCAATACGAAGGCTGATGTATTGATTTTGGTTAGAAGGGAATCTGTAAGATGTCTGATAAGAAAGACGAATATTATTATCTTTTGCAACACGAATAACTGCTGCTACACGAGGAGTAAACTTACCTTCAAAATTGGTTTGTTTGTCATAACGGCCAGCGGCAGAAAGTGTGAGGACATCGTTAAACAATTTCTTCTTTAACTGTATGTAAGCACCGGTTTCGTTTACCTTGATAGGTGCCAGAGTATCGGCAAAAATGGTTCCTTTTGAGTTAAGCACCCATTGTTTCCATTGTACACCACCCAAAACTTCTATTTTATCAGAAAAATGGAAAGCGTCTGAAATGTTTAACTGACCTTCAGCAGCCCAAAGGTCTGATCTGTCTAAGAACTTAGAACCACCTGGTTTATTTAGTGGAGTACTTTTGATTTGTTTAGCAGCATTATCAAACTGTAATGTACCTGGTTGAAAACGTGGTAGTCCGGGTATAGCCCCACCAGTAAATGGATTTACAGTACCATTATCCAAAGCATCTCTTAAAGTGTTGTGCAAAGTAATATCGCTGATGGCCTGGCTGTTTCTTCTTACTTCTGAGAATGTTCCAATATAAATTGGCAACCATACAGTGCCACTTGGTCTTGAAGCTTCGTTTAAGAATGAACCAACAGCATCGCCGATATAAGAGTCACCCGCATTTTCCTGTGTAGTGTATCCACGCAGCATCCAGTTTTTGGATTTCAATTCAAGCTTATGCTGACCCATTTTAAAATTACGAAGTGAATATCTGTTGGCACCAGTGTAAACTGTAGTACCAGTTCCTATATAACTATTCCATGATAGTTCAATTTTAGGAGTGATATTATAATACAATCCGATATTTCCTTTTACATTAAGTGAGTTATAATCTACTAAGTCTTCTTCATTATATCCTGTTCTTGACAAGTTTGAATTTCTGTAATAGCCATTCTTAAGACCATTATAGAAAGGGAACATGTTATCCAAAGCAGGTTTTACAGAAGGAAGATTCAGGAAATTTTGTAAGGTTACTCCTGGTGCAACAAAAATTCCGGAAAAAGGAGCAAACGTATAGAATCCTGCTACCTGAGCATTTGTTGGATATGTAGGGTTGCCAATAGCTCCATAATACATATTCATCAGACTAACCACATCTACACCACCTCCAGTATTTGCAAGAATTGTTCTTCTGGTTTGATCTTGTACAAAATATGAGAACGCATCCATGTTGATGTCTGTTTCATCACCATAAACGTTAATACCATTGTAGTTTGGATCATTTAATCTGTTGCCACCTTTTACAGCGCTTAAGATTCCTAACTGGCCTTTGTTGCGATAATCATCGGCTTGCCAGTCATTACCTTTAATAAGTTCAGCACTTATTTTGTAAGCAAATTTATTTTTAAATGCCTGAGCATAACGGAAAGTCCAGTTATAATATGGTGCGGCATTTCTCTGCTTTCCATCAACATGCATAATTCCCTGCTTAATATTATAACTTAAACCCTGATATTTAAAAGGATTTTTGCTGTTGATTAATACAGTACCATTCATACCGCCTGAGCCATACAATACTGAAGAAGCACCTGAAAGGACCTCCACATTGTCCACATCTAAATCAGTTAAGCCAACAATTGAGCTAACAGAAAAATTTAAACCGGGTGCCTGATTGTCCATACCATCCACCAATTGGTTAAGACGTGTATTACCACTACTTACAAAACCACGGGTTGTAATAGTGCGGAAAGTAAGACTGGCTGTGTGTACATCTACACCTTTAAGATTTGACAAAGCTTCATAAACCGTTGGAGCTGCTACATTTCTAAGTGTGCTGCTACTCATTCGTTCTACAGTTACAGGGGCTTCCAATATTCTTTGAGGCACACGATTGGCAGATACTACAACTTCCTGACCTAAATCGTTATTCACTTTGAAGTCAATTTCAACAGGTTTAGCAGCATCAGTAACTGATACCTCCTGTGAAAAATAACTTTGAGAACTAAATACAAGAGTAACAGGTAGTTTACTTACGCTGATACTGAATTCACCATCAGGATTTGTATAAGTACCTTGTCCGGTTTCTTTTACAATAACAGATACGGCACTTACAGCTTCTTTTGAAGTGCTGTTTTTAACTTTACCAGTTACAGTAACTTTCTGTGCATTAGTAGTAAATGAAACCAAACCTGCAATAAGACAGGTAAACAAAAAGCGGTAGCTTTTTCTCATAATTTGGGAGTTTTTAGTTTGGTTCCGGATTTGTTCTTCCGGTTAAATTTGCCGGAAAAATAAGCATTGTATCCTTTATCTAAAAATTTAATTTTTAAGGCAAAAGAAAGCTTGTGAGCAAATATTTTACTTAAAAAAATTGACTCAAAAACTTGCATAAATTGTTGAAATCTTGCGAGTATTTAGCAGTTGTAATTTTACAAGTCGTCTTATTTTCGGCCAATGGCTCCATTATCTTTTCCCGGGCAAACCGGATTCTATAGAGGCAAGGTGAGAGATGTATATTCAATAGCTGATAAATGGCTAGTAATGGTTGCCAGCGACAGAATTTCGGCTTTTGATGTCATTTTACCCCGAACAATCCCCTTCAAAGGGCAGGTTTTGAACCAAATTGCTGCTTTTATGCTGCATGCTACTTCAGATATTTGTCCTAACTGGTTAAAAGTAGTACCTGCACCCACTGTTTCTGCCGGGATAAAATGCGAACCTTTTAAGCTCGAAAATGGTTGTCAGAGGCAATTTGGTTGGTCATGCCTGGAGAACTTATTCTTCCGGTATTAATACATTATGTGGTGCCACCATGCCCGTGGGATTAAAAGAAAATGATTTTTTCCCTGAGCCCATTATCACTCCAAGCACTAAAGCAGCTGCAGGTCATGATGAAGACATAAGCCCGGAAGCAATTATAGAAAATGGATTATGTACCAGAGATGAATGGAACAAACTAAGTCAAATTGCTATATTACTTTTTGCCCGCGGAAAAGAAATTGCTTCAAAGCATGGACTCATTTTAGCTGATACAAAATATGAGTTCGGTAAATATGATGGCGAAATAATATTAATGGATGAAATACATACGCCTGATTCATCAAGATATTTTTATAAGGAAGGGTTTGAAGAAAGGCAAGCTAATGGAGAACGACAAAAACAACTAAGCAAAGAGTTTGTAAGAGAATGGTTAATTGCAAACAATTTTATGGGTAAAGAAGGTCAGCAGGTACCGGAAATGACGGACGAATGGGTAAATACAATTTCCAGAAGATATATTCAACTTTATGAAAAAGTAACCGGAGAAACTTTTATACCTGTTAGTTTGTCTTCTGAAGAAATTTTTTCTGCTGTTACAAATTCTTTGAATAAACTGAAATAACCTTTCCCCTTAAAATAAGTTGGCCACTACCCTTTTTTGTAATGACCAACTTATATTCTATAGTATATAGCCTATTTCTTTTGAGTTGAATCAGCATTCACAAACTGTCTGGCACCCTTGCCATATGGGCAGTAATAATCTAGCGCCATTTGTGCTTCAGTATAGCTCAGCCAATAGTCTGTAACAGTACCTGAAAAAACATTTCCGGAGGAACGATCATAAAAATCACGAGTGCCGGGTCTGCTTAAATCGCCATAAATAATACTTCTTTCATAAGGCTTATAATAGCTGTAAGAGCGGATAATGGTATAGCCATAATTTGATTCTACCACATAATAATTACAAGAAGAACTGCTAAAAACTACTTGCCCCCTTTCCTGAGAAAGCCAGTAGCTTTCATCATCATAATAATAACCATTTTTGCCACAGCCCGAAAAAGTAAAGGCGAATAAGGTTGCGATAACGGATAATGTAAAAATCTTTTTCATTTGGATAGTTTTTAAAATTGAATGTCAGTCTTCACATACTATTTGCGGATATGTGTTAACCAACAAATTATTTGTTCCTAATTACCAATTAAAAGACTGTGCCAGATAACGCAAAGGTTGAAGTGACTTTGTTAAAATTTTATATAATGAATTGGGGAAAGTTTTCGGCTTATTTAAATTGCTTTAGTCTTGACCTGGATTTGTTAAATACATTCCTGCCCTTGTCGGTTCCACTTCTAAGTATTTTTTGCTCAGTTTCAGGAAGATTAATAATATTTAAACACGCATCGCTACAAGTGCCTTTCATTTTTGCCTTACAGTCATCGCACTGAATAAAAAGCAGGTGGCAGGCGTCGTTTATGCAATTGACATGTGTATCGGCCGGTTTGCCACATTGGTGACAACAAGCAATAATCTCTTCAGTTACTCTTTCACCTAGCCGTTGGTCAAACACAAAATTTTTGCCATGAAATTTATTTTCCAGTCCATTTGCTTTAACCTGATTTACATAATTAATTATACCGCCTTCCAGATGAAAAACATTTCGAAAACCTTTGTGTAGCATATAAGCAGATGCCTTTTCACAACGAATGCCGCCAGTGCAATACATGATGATGTTTTTTTCTTTATCCGCCTGCATCATTTCCACTGCCATTGGTAATTGTTCACGAAAAGTATCGCTGGGTATTTCAATGGCGTTTTCAAAATGACCCACTTCATACTCATAATGATTGCGCATATCAATGATTACCGTTTCTTCATCAGCTGCAAGTTTGTTAAACGTATCTGCATTTACATATCTTCCTTTTTGCTCCATACTAAATGAAGCGTCATTAATTCCATCAGCAACAATTTTTTTGCGCACTTTAATATCCAGCACATAAAAACTTTTACCATCATCATCCACTGCAATATTGAGTCGCAGATTGTTTAGCGGTTTTATTTCATATAAATAATTTCTGAAATTTTCAACATTCTCAGTGGGCACACTTATTTGTGCGTTGATACCTTCCGAGGCCAGATAGATGCGACCCAGTACTCCTATTTGTTTTAAATCAGCATACAACTTATTTCTGAAAGGAATGGGCTCCTCAATATGAAAATAACAATAAAAGGAAATGGTAGTACGTCGTGTATTGTCTTTTACGATACGTTCTTTCAGCTCCTTGCGGGAGACACGGTTGTGTAGTGTTGCCATCTTTTTTGAAATTTGAATCCTGACATCATCAGGATAATTTAATATAAAATTGGACAGTTGCAGGCTGAACCAAATTTCTTGTCACAAAAAAATTAATATTCTTAATGACCATACAAAGATAAGCTACTTAGCTGAAGCCCGAAGGAAACTGCCACTCATAGCGGCAAATCCGGCTACCAGCCCTCCCACTAATGCAGTAACTAATATCAAAAGGATTGAGTTTCCGCCTAATGGCAGAATGGCCGCAATTTTTTTTGACAGCACATGATCGTTACTCACATCAATCCAAAAAGCGAGACCACCCCATAATAAAAACAAACCCAGAAAGCCTGCTAAAAAAGCTTTCCCTGCTTTTTGATGTACGAGTACTGCTACCAGCAATGCCACAACAGCAATCCCCCACCAGGGAATATAAAGGCCGCTTACAAATGCAAGTAATAAGGTTAATAAAGTAGCTGTGAAAAATTTCATTTGAAAAATATATTAACGGGTTTTCAAAAATTTATTTATTGATGAACTGCATTGTCCACTTCACGTTTGCCGATGATTTATCTGCATCGTTCATAACCCACAGTTTATAATACTTTCCCTGTACCCAAGAGTCAATCATGTTGTCATAGTATTTACTTCCAGGATTTCCGCTTTGCCCACCAGGGTACAATCCATAAGCTTCAGTATTAGCACTCATTTGCACGATCATTCTCCAACTGGGACCATGACTACCTGAAATAGCATTTACAATATCACCTGCACCACCTACGTTTAGGTCTGGTCGATCAAATGGCAGTAAATCTTTTTTGGATTTATCCAGCAAATGGTAAACACCGGGTTTATTAAATTTTTTCCAGGCCAGTCCCTTGCCACCAGTTTTTGCTAAGCTTTCGTCAATTTTTTTGGTGGCTGCCTTCAAAGCCAGTGTTACAGGATTGTTGCCTGATAAAGTATCTTGTGATGCTTCGCCCTTAAGCATAAACGAGGAATCTCTTTTCAAAATTTCCATTAAAGCTTGTGCACCCATTACCGGAATTCTATTTTTTACCCCTCCTGCATTTTTTGTAAGATGCTCCCAAATGATTTTTCGCAAAGCTCCCCACCAAAAAGTATAAACTGTTTGTCCTTCCGATTCGGCAGTAGCCAGCAAATCCCATGACTTTACAATGTCCAGATATTCTTTTTCTTTTTTAGAAAGGTTTGCCTCATTTACATTTTTGAGTAATATTGGTAATACATCTTCTGCTGTTGTATTAAAATAATTGTTTTGCAGTTGCATCATATCTTCCGGCGTTATACCATGCATAGCACTCAGTTTATTTTCAATGGTAATGCCCCTGGCTGTAATATAACTTCCAGGAATAAAATAAGGATAGCTGGCATCGGCAGGTCGTTGATTGGCACTTTCCAAAAATCCTCTCTCAGGATTCTTTGCATGTGGATTTTCCTGCTGCGGAATAAAGCCTTGCCACATATAACTACTATCGCTGCCAGGCATTATATATAAACCTTGTCCATTCCATCTTGCAGGAAATTTTCCTTGTTGCCAAATAGCAATATCTCCAGATTTTGAAGCAAAAACAAAATTCTGTCCAGGACATTCAAAACCCTTTATAGCTGTTGCATAATCATCATAATTTTTTGCATGATTCAAATGATAGATTGCCATGCCTTCATTGCTGGGGTCATGTGCTGTCCAGCGTACTGCAAGATTGAGTTTGTTTTTTGTTAACGTATCAGCAAAACTTTCATCATACATCACCGGGCCAAAAACAGTGTAGGCTACTGTATCATAAACTTCACTTGCGCCTTTTACTTTAATTGTATCAATTTCCAATCTCGTTTTTTCCCATTTACCATTAAACCAATATTCTTGTTTGTTTTTGTCTTTGAACTTGATATTATAATAATCTTTTACATCTCTTTGAGAATTGGTAACACCCCATGCAATGCTATCATTAAAACCAATAATAATAAACGGACTGCCCGGAAGTGAAACCCCATAAACATTACTGGTGGGTGTTTTCAATTGCATTTCATACCAAATGGATGGGAGTGTAAGTTCCAGATGAGGGTCGTTGCAAAGAATGGGCACACCGCTTTGTGTTTTACTACCGGCCACTACCCAGTTATTACTGCCATCTGCGGCTTCATCTTCCACAAAATTTTGAATGGCCACATCATGCTTTGATGAAAAATAAACGGAGTCGGCAGACACAGGTTGTACGGGTGTTATTCCAGGTTTATCAAAAGCAGTACCTTTTGGAACAATGGGCATCAACGAATCCGGTACTTGTGGATATAGTGTAGCTAGTTCATCGGGTGCAAAAACGGATTTGGCATTGGTATTGGCGAGATCCGTTTCCGTATCACCAGCAAGCATATTAGCCATCATCTTTAATAACAAAGCGGTACGCAGGTTGCTCCACTTTTCTGGCTTGAAGTTGAGGAGTTTATACTCAACAGGCAGTTCACTTTCTTTTAATGAAGCAATATAGGCATTAATGCCATTGGTATATGCCGAAAATAATGCTTTGGCTTGTGGGTCTTTTTCAATTTCATGCAAAGCATTTTCAGCGGCAAATACCATTCCCAGTCTTCTTTGTTTTCTGTCGTATTGAATGGCTTTGCTTCCAGCAATTTCACTGGCACGACCTGCAGCAGCTTTTGTTTGCAAGTCCATTTGAAACAATCGGAATTTTGCATGCAGATAACCCTGAATAAAATAAAGATCTTCATCGTTTTCTGCAAAAACATGGGGTACCAGTCTTTCGTCAAAATAAACTTCAGCTTTACCTTTCAGCTCATCAAACTTCAAACTGGCACTATAATTTTTATTTGACGATTCTGCATTTTGCCAGAAACCATGTTGAGGACTCAAAAATTTTCCCATAGGTGGTATAGCGCCCCATGGTTTATTAAGTGCAAAAACCAGAGCAGCTGTCACAACTGTAGAAATAGCAAATGGAATTATACGCATAGTTAAAAAAATGATTGGTGAAAGATAAGAAGGAAATTCTAAGATTTTACCCAAAATCTATTACATTTATCATTCAATAAGAAATCATTTTATTTTGTTTAACCATTTTTAAAAATTACAACTATGGGTTTATGGATTGCTATAGGAGCTATTGCATTAATTGTATTTGCAATTATCGCCATGTACAACGGCATGGTTCGCAAGAAAATCCAAATTGATAATGCCTGGAGCGACATCAGTGTTTTTTTGAAAAAAAGATTTGATCTTATCCCCAACTTAGTAAATACGGTAAAAGGATATGCTGCTCATGAAAGTCAGACTTTAGAAAAAGTAGTACAGGCTCGTAATGCTGCTGTTGCAGCTCCAAGTGCCGATGTTGCTGCTGTGGCTTCTGCCAATCAGGGTTTAACAGGAGCTTTGAGGGGATTATTAGCCATTGCAGAAAACTACCCCGACTTAAAAGCAAATGCGCAGTTTTTAGAATTGCAACAGGCTTTGCAGGGTATTGAAGGTGAACTGGGAAATGCCCGTCGTTTTTACAATGCTACGGTAAGAGATTATAATACAACCATTCAACAGTTTCCGGGTTCTATCATTGCCAATATGGGCAATTTCAAACCTCGTGATTTCTTTGAACTGGAAGACCAGAACGAAGCCAAGAACGTAGAAGTAAAATTCTAAAATTTTTGTCCGGTGAAAAAAATTATTGCAAGTCTATTGCTTGCCTGTTCTTTTATGTGGGCACAGGCACAGGATGGTTATTCCGTTAACAACTATGATGTAAACATTCGTGTTAATAAAGACGCATCATTAGATATTAAGGAAACTAT
Organism: Chitinophagaceae bacterium; assembly: GCA_037045195.1. GTDB lineage: Bacteria > Bacteroidota > Bacteroidia > Chitinophagales > Chitinophagaceae > JJ008. Next base: position 712,837 of record JBAOIB010000004.1, on the reverse strand, counting down.
TTCGGTACATTTTGACATTTCCAGTCATGGTATATACCGAATGATTCCATATAAATATAAACTTCAGCCATTAAAAGACGGAGAGGAAAAAGCAGACAGACAATTTGAATCAGGCGGCTTTACAAGAGTTTTTATTGAGGACATTAATGTGAAGGGTTGGAAATATAAAACAAAAAATGTAAATGGCTATAAAGAGATTAAAATTGGCGACAAGGATAAATATGTGGATGGAGATCAGGAATATATTATTTCTTACAAGGTTTTAAATGCAATTAATTTTTTCAAAGACCGTTCAGAATTTTATTACAATCTGATTGGTGATAAGTGGAATGCCAACATCAATAAAGTAAGCTTTAGGGTTGAATTATATAATTCACTTACGGAAATGCCATCCTATTTTATTGCAACCGGTTATGCTGGTTCAAAAGAAAATAACACCAGTGCCAACTGGGAAAGCGCTACCGTACTAAGTGGTTCCACTACCAAAAGTTTAGGGCCAAACGAGGGTGTAACCATTGGTATTAAATTTCCAAAAGACTTTCTTGTAAAACAGAATTACCAACTACGCGGATTAATGTGGTTATTGTTCCCGCTTATTTCCCTTGTGGCTATGTTTTTAATTTGGAGGAAATGGGGAAAAGATGATCATGTTACTATTACTACCGAATTTTATCCTCCTCCCAGAATAAGCCCCAGTGTATGTGGCTATGTAATTGACGACAGAATGGATCGCCGCGACCTTACAGCCCTAATTCCTTATTGGGGAGCAGGTGGCTATCTTAAAGTAGCTGATAATGATAAAGATTATGAATTCACTAAAATAAAAGAATTATCAACCAATGCTGCAAACTATGAACAAACACTTTTTAAAGGAATTTTTGCAAGTGGCGATGTGGTAAAACTTAGTAGCCTGAAAAATGTTTTGTACACCAGCATGAATACAGCTAAAACACAACTTGAGGCTGAGGTGGACAACAGTTCTTATTATAAAAAAGGTACTAGAGGAGCAGCTGGTTTCCTTTCTTTATTGGGGCTTTTTTTAATTGGCTTTGGTGGCTACAAAATGTTTAAGACCTGGGGAGATGAGCCCATCTGGTTTTCCCTTTCATTTATTTTAAGCGGCATCATTACCATCATTTTTGGATCCAGGATGATAAAGAAAACTAAACAAGGCAATGAGCTTTATATGAAACTTGCAGGCTTTAAAGAATTTATTACAAAAGTTGAAAAACAAAGACTGGCTACTTTTCTTAAAGAAGATCCGGGATATTTTGATACTGTTTTACCTTTTGCTATTGTATTTGATGTTGCAGATAAGTGGAAAGATAAATTGAAAGATATGGATGTCCCTCCACCTACTTGGTATGCGGGTAGCTATACTGGCTTTAATACTGCTATGTTTTTAAACAGTCTGGATCATTCAATGAACAAGTTTTCTGAAAGTTTTTACAGTCAGCCCAGTAGTAGTGGTGGCAGCAGCGGTGGCAGTTGGGGAGGCGGTGGTTTTTCAGGAGGCGGCTTTGGCGGTGGTGGAGGTGGCCGCTGGTAAGCTATTCCTTTTTTCCCTTGAGCATTGGCACAAAAGAGAAATTTTCAAATACTTCTTCTTTTAAAACTTCGTTTTCCATTTTTGTAATGCGCATCATTTGCTGTACATCACCTGCACCCAGCGGTATTACCATTTTGCCACCTATACTTAGCTGTTCTATCAATTTTTGTGGGATGAATGGAGCTGCAGCAGTAATTAATATTCTGTCAAATGGTGCATAATCAGATTGTCCTTCAAATCCATCTCCATAAAAAAAACTTATTGATGAGTATTGTTTTAAAAAATTCCAGTTCCAGTTGTCTTCAAACAATTTTTTTTGTCGTTCAATAGTAAAAAGTTGCACACCCATTTCGGCAAGTATTACTGCCTGATAGGCACTTCCTGTGCCTATTTCTAAAACTTTCATAAACGGTGCTACTTCTAATAGCTGACTTTGATATGCAACTGTATATGGTTGTGAAATGGTTTGGCCTTCGCCAATAGGAAAGGCACGGTCTTCATACGCCACTTCATCAAAAGCAGAATCTAAAAAAAAATGACGAGGCACTGCAAGCATGGCATCTAATACACGATCATCGGTGATTCCCTTTTTATGAAGATGTTGTATCAGCTTTTTGCGTAGTCCCTGGTGTCGGTAAGTATCTTCGGTTGGCCTGCTCATGAAAATATTGTGAAAAAAAATAATTAAAGAAACTGATTACAAATTCATGTCTGCAATTACTGCTTTAATCTTTACATCTAATTTTGCATTTACCATTTCATATTCAGCAGCGTTTTTTAATGTATCGTTTACTGAAAAATAAAATTTGATTTTAGGCTCGGTACCACTGGGTCTTGCCGAAATAAAGGTCATATCATCTAGCACAAATTGCAGCACGTTAGATTTGGGTAATTCCAGCTTCCATTCTTCACCTGTCAACAGGTTTTTCTTTGTCTGTTTTTCATAATCCATCAGCATTACTACTGACTGGCCATTAATAGTGGCCGGAGGGTTTTTGCGATAGCTTTCCATCATAGCGGCTATTTGCTGCTGTCCATCCATTCCTTTTTTTGTAATGGAAATCAAATGCTCTTTATAAAAACCATATTGTACATAGAGGTCAATCATTTTTTCATAGAGGCTTCTGCCCTTTTCTTTTTCATAAGCTGCCATTTCGCAAAGCAGTGCAACGGCACTTACGCCATCTTTATCTCTTATTTGATCGCCTATCATTAATCCAAAGCTTTCTTCACCGCCTATGATATAGTTTTCTTTTCCCTCTTTTTGTCTGATTAATTCTGAAATCCATTTGAAACCTGTGAGCACCCGATAACAGTTTACACTATTTCCTGCTGCTATGGAATCAATCATAGGAGTAGTTACTATGGTAGTTATCACCATATCATTGGGCTTTGCTATTCCTTTGGTGCGGCGTGCCTCCATTAAATAATTAAATGCAAGCACGGCAGTTTGGTTGCCATTCATCAACACCCATTTTCCTTTATCATCTTTCACACCAATGGCAATACGGTCAGCATCCGGGTCAGTACCACAAAGAATATCGGCATCCAGTTCTTTTGCAAGCTTCAGGCCATAGCTCATAGCTTCACTTTCTTCGGGGTTGGGGTAGGCTACCGTTGGAAAATTACCATCGGGCTGCATTTGTTCTTTTACAATATGTACATTTTTAAAACCGAATCGGTCCAGCACCGGTGGTACCATTTTAATACCTGTGCCATGAATAGAAGTATAAACAATTTTCAAATCACTTTGCTTCGCAATCACTTCAGGATAGATACTTAGACTCTTTACCATCTCCACATATTTTTCATCCATCTCTTTACCTATGGCAATAATATTTTCTTCGCTTCCTGTCCACTTTACATCATCAACCGATGCAATTTTCTCCACTTCGGCAATTACATTTTTATCGTGTGGCGGCACCAGTTGCGAGCCGTCATTCCAATAAGCTTTGTATCCATTATACTCCTTTGGATTATGCGAAGCCGTACACACTACTCCACCCTGACAACCTAATGACCTGATAGCAAAAGACAGCTCAGGCGTAGGACGCATATCTTCAAACAAAAAAACCTTTGCACCATTGGCAGCAAAAACTTTTGCAGCAGTCACTGCAAAATAGCGACTATTGTTTCAACTATCATGTGCTATGGCCACTTTTACATCACCAAAAACTTGCTTCAGATAATTGACATAGCCCTGCGTAGCCATACCCACTGTGTATTTATTCATTCTATTGGTACCCACACCCATGATGCCTCTTAAACCCCCGGTACCAAATTCCAGATTCTGATAAAATGCTTCTATTAATTCGTCAGGTCTTTCCTGTTGCATTTTTTTAATCTCGTCTTTAGTAGTCTGATCATAGTTGCCGTTTAGCCAGGCTTCTACTTTTGATAATATAACTGCGTTCATTTCTATAATATTTATTCGGGCTGAAGTTATCAAATTTTACAATTAAAATCTTTACTGTTTGCATACGCCGTAAATTTCTCTTGAATATTTATTATTATTTTTTTGCCAAGAGGAGCTCCCCTTGCAACTTTTCATTCATCCTTTGTGGAGATTTTGAATTAAAAATTTCATGTACGTTTGTATATTATGAAACCAGCAATCGTACTATTTTCAAATACTAAATCTGCTGCTGCCCTCTCAAAAAACAGGCTTTGCTTTTCAAACTGCTTATTTCTAATCCTTTTTTTGAACATATTTCTTTCCATTACACCTATAGCTGCACAAACTGACAGTATTAATATTGTTGAATCAATTGATACAACAGTTGTGAAAGTAATAAATAGCAATATCAAGATACAGGAGTTGGTTCATAATAATTATTTAACGTCGCAAAATCATTATGGCATTCCCACTTTCAAAAAAAATATTTTAACGCTTACCAACAGTACAACCGGGCTGCAATTTTTACATAATTCAGACAGCAGCAAATTCACATCTCAGCAGATTAAAAAAAGAATGTGGCTGATTGCCGGTGCCAATGTTGTAGGTTATAGCGGCATCATGGTTGCACTATCCGCCGCCTGGTATAAAGGGTATCCAAAATCAAGCTTTCATTTTTTTGATGACCATAAAGAATGGTTGCAGGTGGATAAGGTGGGCCACTTTTATAGCGCCTATGTTGAAAGCTCTGCCAGTTCCGATCTTTGGAAATGGACTGGAGTAAATAGAAAAGCAAGAATATGGCTGGGAGGCTTAAGTGGGGCCGTATATCAAACTGTTATAGAAACTTTAGATGGTTTTAGTGCTAAATGGGGATGGAGTTGGAGTGATTTTGCCGCTAATATTCTTGGCAGCGGAAGTTTTATAGCGCAGGAACTGGGATGGGAGGATCAACGGATAAAACTAAAATGGTCTTTTCACCGAAAAAAGTATAATGAAGAAATACTTAATCAAAGAAGCGATGACCTTTTTGGCAAAACTGCTGCAGAAAGATTTTTGAAGGATTACAATGGACAGACGTATTGGGCCAGCGTATCAATAAAATCCTTTTTTCCAAAATCAAAATTTCCAGAATGGCTGTCGGTAGCTGTGGGCTATGGTGCGGAAGGGATGTTTGGCGGCGAGTCCAATATTGCTAAAGACGAAAACGGGAATATTGTTTTTAACAGAAGTGATATTCCCCGTTACAGGCAATGGTACCTGTCACCAGATATTGATTTCAGCAGGATAAAAACCAAGAGCAAGGCAGTTCGCTTTTTATTTACCGTGCTCAATGCATTTAAGTTTCCCTTCCCTTCAATTGAGTCTTCAAAAAAAGGTATCAGATTGCATGCCATTCATTTCTAAATAGTTTATTTTAGAGTACCAAAAGATTAAATAACCATTAAACTGCTTATCATGAGAAAAACAATTTCCATCTCATTTTTTTTGTTTTTAGTTGCTGCACTATCAGTAGCATGCAGCAAATCAAAAACTGCCACACAGCTTGCTGAAGAAATTTGCGAATGTTCAAAAAAATCAAACGCCTTACCCACAACAGATCCTAACAGAGCACAGGCTCAAAGAGATTGTACAAAAATGCAGGGGGAATACTGGAATAAGGTAAAGGATGATAACAAGAAAGCAGACGAGTTTAATGCAGTACTTAGTAAATGTGCTTCGGAACAGATTAAGGATGCATTTAAATAAAAAAATCCCCGATACATACCGAGGACTTATCAGATTTTCAACGGGAATTATTTTACTGAAGCTATAAGGTTCTTAAAAGTTTCAGGATTGTTCATTGCCAAATCAGCCAATACTTTTCTGTCCAGTTCAATTCCTTTTGTATTCAGTTTATTGATGAACTGTGAGTAGGTCATACCTTCTTCACGCACTGCTGCGTTGATACGTGCAATCCACAATGAGCGGTATTCTCTTTTCTTGAGTTTACGACCTACAAACATATAGGTCATCCCTTTTTCTACAACGTTTTTAGCAACGGTTAGAACGTTTTTGCGTTTGCCATAATATCCTTTGGCTTGCTTTAATATTTTTTTGCGGCGGGCTTTGGAGGCCACTGCATTTTTTGAACGAGGCATATTTTAATATTTTAATATTGTTAGAAGATAAATTTCTGACTACTTTGTTACGTTTATTTTAAACGAAGTAAACGCTTAACGAAATGCAGGTTGGCATCTGCTACCTGTCCGTCTTTACGCATGTTACGCTTACGCTTTTTTGATTTTTTTGTCAGAATGTGACGCTTAAATGCTTTTTGGTGCATGATTTTACCAGTGCCGGTTACTTTAAACCTTTTTTTGGCGCTGGAGTTTGTTTTTACTTTAGGCATATTACCTTTTTTTGAGTTTATCCTTGAGGTGTCCTGGCACTGGCCGGGTCCTTATTGTACCTCTTTGGAATAATTTGGTTCTTAAAATAAAGAACTGCCGTTTTTTCAAACGGAGTGCAAAGATAAGGCTGATATATGCAACGGCAAAGCCATTTTAAAAGAAAAAACGGAAGGTTTGGCCTCCCGTTTTTCAATATCTAAAGCTTAAATCTCTTTTCTTAGTTCTTAGGATTCAAGGCGTTATCAATTCTTCTTGAAACATCCTGAAGGTGGTATTTCGTCATAGCATCTGTACTGGTTGCAGCAGCAGCATTTGCTTCTATGCGCAATGAAGACAAGAAACCTTCGAACCACGCTAATCACATCTGATTTATCATTTGAAGAAGAAACTGTTACTGTTGCCCCACCACTTGCTGCCTGAACTTTAGGAGGATTTATCAAACTAGTAAGTGTATTCACAAATGATTTTTGCAAATTGCGACGATAAACATCAACCGGTTTACGTGATGACAATTCACTCCAGACTCCTTTCTTTAAATCGTTTAATAATTCAGTAATCTGATAAGCATTGTTGCCAAGTTCTGCTTCACCATTTGATAGTTTATTTAAAGTAAATGCACTTAATAGACGGCTCAATACTCTATCCTGTATTGAACCAATTACAGTCAAACCGTTAATGCCGCCAACCTTATTATAGATTTCTTGATTCACAAGCCAAACAGGTGTTGCAAATAAATTCTTGTTCAGAAAATCAACCGCTTCTTTCTGTTTAGCTTTTGACACAACTTCATAAACATTTCCTGATTCTTCTACTGTTTTTGGCGTTTCCATTATACCACCTACATATTTTGTAACATGTCCCATATATCTGCCAAACTGAGAAGTAAGCTGATTATACATATTTTCAAGATTATCATAATTTTCGTTTGGCTCTTTTGTCCACTCCATCAAATTGGGTAAAATTCTTTGCAGGTTTTTTATACCATAAGCACTTCCTTTTATAGCATCGTCGCCTACCTGTTCACTTTGACTACGTGGATCATCAGGGTTAACCTCGGTACCAAACCAAAGTTGGTTATCTTTTAGCCTATTAATAATCCAATTATTTACATATCCCTTTTCAGCATCTGCGTCTTTATATTGAGGTAATAACTTATAACCCCATTCAATTGCCCAATCATCATATTTTCCAATTCTAGGAAAAAGGCCTTTTTCGCTAATGTTATCTTCAGGTTGAGCGATGTAATTGAAGCGGGCATAATCCATTATAGAAGGTGTATGTCCATTTGCTTCCACCCATGCTTTATCTCTTAGTTTTTCTACAGGCACAGTGCTGCTGGAACCAAAGTTGTGACGCAGACCTAAAGTGTGTCCTACTTCGTGCGATGATACAAAGCGAATCAATTGTCCCATCAACTCATCATCGTATTGCATTTTTCTGGCTTTGGGATCTACTGCCGCAGTTTGTATAAAATACCAGTCGTGTATCAACTGCATTACATTATGATACCAGTTGATATGGCTCTCTATTATTTCACCACTACGTGGATCGGCTACACTGGGGCCGCTGGCATTTGGAATATCCGATGGCTTATACACTATGGCAGAATGGCGAGCATCATCAAGACTCCAGGTGCTGTCTTCTGATTTTGTTGGAGCCATTTTGCCCATGATAGCATTTTTAAACCCTGCTTTTTCAAAAGCGGATGCCCAGTCGTTTACACCTTGAATTAAATAAGGTACCCACTTTTTAGGTGTAGCAGGGTCAATATAAAATATAATAGGCTTTTTAGGTTCAACCAATTCACCTTTCAAATACTTCTCCATGTCACCGTCTTTTGGTTCCAGTCTCCATCTCTTTATCATAGAGATTTTTTTTACGCCTTGCGGATTGGCGTCAAAGTCGGTATAACCTACTGCAAAATATCCTACACGTGGATCAAAAGATCTTGACTGCATAGGCTCTTTGGGCAACAACACCATTGAACTGTTTAGTTCCATCGTCATATTACCGCCGCCGCCAGCACCGGGGCCCCCAGTAGGCGGAGCAGCCATTCTGGAATAAGTTTTTACAGTTTTTATTTCAACATTGATAGGGTATGCTTTTACTGATTCGATGTAAGACTTATCTGACTGCACAGGGCCAAATCTCAAAAAAGATTTAACGCTACTGCTAAAATTCAAAACATCATTATCGCTATTTATAAAATCGGTAGCATCAATAACAACACCAGAGGAATCTTTGCCCAAAGACTTGACCTCAAACGACTGGGCAATAGGCTGCACATTTGAATTGCTTACTGAAGTAAACATGGGTGCTGTTGAATCTTTTGCATATTCTGCAAATGATACTGTTCTTAAAAAGATTTTGTTATTAGGGCCTTTTTCAAAACGAATTACATTTTGCCCAATCTGATCGCCGCCATAGCCAAAAAAACTTCCGCCGGAACGAAGACCTGCAGGTGCTTTGGCAATTCTGTTTACAATCAGAATATCTCTGCCAAGTATATCCTCCGGAATTTCAAAATAATATTTGCTATCTACTTTGTGAACATTAAAGAAACCAACATCCGTTACTGATTTTGAAGTAATAATTTCTTTGTAAGACTTCAAACCATTGGATGGACCCGATGGTTTTTTAGTTGTATCTGCGCCCTGTCTGGCCATCATACCAGCAGGCATTTGCTGTGCCGATACATAACTGCAAAATGCAAATGCGATAGCCACAAATGCAAATTGTTTTGAATTACGAAGCATGATAATTATTTTTTTGCGGCTGAAGATAAGGATTAATAGAGCATGAAAACTTCTGAACTGATATTTTGGATGAGCGGATATGCAACCGTTTTACAAGGTAAAAAAAGACCCGTTTTGAGAATTTGTTGCTCAAAACGGGTATCTAAAAAATAAATGAAACTATCCTTTTCACATTGGCTCATCAGCGCTGGGACCATACATTCCAGGTATGGCTATATTGAGTAAACGAAGATATACTGTCAACTGTCCCCGATGATGTATTAGATGATTCATTGCAACGGAACGAATGGCTACCACCTTTGGAGCTTCAAAAATAACATGATCACCACTTCTCATAATCCACGGCTTCATCATTTCCTCATCATTTGCATTTGCTAACTGTACTAACGCCTCATCAATTTTTTCTTGATAAAGCTTCATCAATTCTTCAAAACTGGAAACCTGAAATCCTTTGTAATGTTTTTGAAAATCAAAATCATCTTTATTCAGAATTGAATTAATCCAATGAGGTATATCCGCTACGTGTTTTGCCAAATCGCCCAATGACATTGATTTTTCATGAGGCTTCCAATCCGCTTTATCCATTGGAACCCTTGACAGTAATTTTTTTGTTGAATTGCCTTCATGAGTCAACTCAGCAATGAGTGCATCTTTAATTGCCATATTATATTGTTTTTGTTTGCTATAATGTATGAAGTTAGATTATTTGGTCAATTTTAAAATTTCAGCTTTTACTAATTCATAATAATCATCTGATACATGATGGCCAGCACCCGGGATTATTGTTACAGAAACAGATGCTGCACTTATCAGCATTTTTTTTGCGTAAGCTGCGTTGCTTACCGGCACCAGTTTGTCATTATCTCCATGAAAAATAAAAACAGGGCAGGTAATGGTTTTTAATATTTCAGACAAAGGGAAAAGTTCTTTCTTCAGCCACCAAAGTTCTTGATTGGATGGGCGCCAGGCACCGGGCACAAAATACTTCAGAGGAAATTTTGTAAGCAGCGGTCGCCATTTTTCTTTTCTTTCTGCTGTAGGATCCAAAGCGGCGGCACAAAACACCAGCCCCGAAAAATAACCTGGATTATCTACTGCAAGTTTTGCAATCATAGGCCCTCCATAGGATCGGCCAATTGCAAAGACAGGTTTTCTATTCTTAATTTCTTTTAAGAAGCTGCTTATAATATCTGATTGTTCCTGTATTCTTTTTGCATGGCCAAAATTGCTATAGCCAAAACCCGGACGGTCAATGGAAATCATCCGATATTTTTTTAGCAAATCGGTATCCATTAAATATTTACCAAACTTCACCCAACTGCCGGGGCTTCCATGTACAAAAAATAAAGTTGGCAAAGTGTCAGCGCCTGTTTTTGCATAGTGAAGTACATTACCATTGACTACAAAATCGGCATTAGTTAATGGCACACCGTTTTTGTCAAATTGTTTTTTTGCTTTTGCATCACTGAGGCGTTTTTGCATACCGCATTGTGCATATAATAGCCAAGCCGAAATAAGAAACAAAAAAAACAATAGCCCTTTTTTCATCAGTCTTATTTACTTGATTGCAAGAACCGGTTTACTTAAAATGGAATACAACTGCCACAAGGCTGCCAGAATAAAAACGATGCCCATAAAAATATTAAGCTGCCTGTTGCTCGCTTTCATTTTTTGAATTAACCAGCGACCGCCATACATATAAACAATCAATCCGGCTATAGAACCTAAGGCTGCACCACCCGTAAAAAGATTGAAATGTGCCGTTGTGGTTTTTAAAACATTACTGTTGATGAGTTGTGTACTCCAGATAAACCAAAACGGGATTTGTACCGGATTAATTGCCGAAACACTTACACCCAATACAAAACGATCCAATTTATTATTCAATAGTAATCCCTTTTTTTCCTGTGTTTGCTTTTTTGCAATAATGATACTGAGAATTCCCAGCGCCAAAAAAACAAAGACAGTAAGCCAGCTCATAATTTTAAAAATGAGTTGATTTTGTACTACCCAGTTCATGGCAGTTAATGCCAGTCGCAGATAGATTACTTCTACCAATACGATACCTATACTGTATTTCCATGCATTTTTAAATCCTTCCTGCACGGCTAGCTGCGTAGCCGTAAGGTTCATATTGCCAAAGGGCAACTGACCCAGAAAGCTGATAAGCATAGCAGTAAAAAAAACTTCAATCATGGAAATTGTTTATCAATAGCAGACATGCGTCTGAAATTTTTTTTGGCCTTTTGCATAAACCTGTAACCTTTCCAAAAACTCCAGTAAGGCACACCCTTTTTATTATTTATTTTCCCAATCTTATATAAATGCCGCCAGTGTCTTACTATTTCTTTCAATGCACTGATGTAACTCATGTTGCGGTCAAATACATGTGTAATGGCTGCACCGGCTCCATTAAATTCTAGGACATCAATATGCTTTCCATTCTTTAAAGCATCCAAAGAAGGGCACTTTAAATCATATCGGCCAAAATAATATTGACCCGTTTCATTACTTATTTTATCAAACACATCACAGAGCTGTTGATCAATTTCATGATTGAGGTTGATGAATTTTGCGCCTGTATTATGATTGCCTGCCGGATTCAACAAAAATTTTTCGCCTGCCGGTATTACATCATCCCATTTTGCCTGATGCATTTTTTGCAGCTTCGCTATTTTATATTTTGCAATTGGATGCTCAGCTACAAGTGTTGCAAGTGTTTTGATGCCATCACCTGTTACACTCAAATAATCTTTTACAATCAATCCGGTTATCATTCCTTTGGTTTCGGCGGGATAACGAATATAATAGACGCTGTACTCTAATCCGGAATCAATACATTTTTGCAAAACATACAACTCTCCTACTGCCTGATGATACACCTGAAGGTGTGCATCATCTTTTATGATTCGAAATAAAACACCAGCCATGCCCGAGTCGGGCTTTACCACCACCGGATATTGCAAACCGGCTGCTTCCATTTTTTTCTTTACCTCTTCAAAAGGTGTTGCAGGTTCAATAAAAATAGTAGCGGGATATGTCCATGCAGGCAATTGCTCATACATTTCTTTTTTACTGCCGCCTTCAAATCCTGCAAAGATCAATGTGGGATTAACAGGAGTGAAATACCAAAAATGCTTTGCTTTCAATCCATACCAAAGCCAGAAAATATCTATAGGAAGATAAATAACATCGTAAGACCAACGCTCCCAATTAAATAAATTTTTAAAAAATCCTTTCATTGCATTTATTAATAATCCTTCTTTATTCTTTTCAGTAAGGTTTCCATTTTCATCATTCTTGCCGAAGTAGGTGCTACCCGCAAAGCCGGCTCTTTACGTTTTATCATTTTAAATATCTGATAAAGTGCTGTGCCCAGAAAAATAGCTCCAATGATCCAATGTAACACTTGCTGATTGGCATTGATAGTGCCAGCTATCAACATACCTCCAAAAATAAAAATACAATTGCCCACAAAAGTGCCAATGCCTATGCCTGCAATGTAAGTGTTATAAAAATCATTGCGAGGCAATAATATTTTTTTGGAAAAAAGTACAGTACTCCATCCTAACCAGAATGGAAATTGACCCGGGCTTAAAGCACACATGGTAGCACCCAAAACAAACTTGGGCAGCGGACTGCTGAGTACCACATTTTTTGATTCGCTTGGGTGCAGTGCCGCATAAAACTCAGCCACAGCAAGTGCCAGTACAATCAGCAGCGTTACAAATTCCAGAATACGAAACAGTAATTTTTGCCGGCTAATCCAGTTTAATGCAACAAGAGACAATCGTACATAAATCATCTCCACAATCAATGAACCCAGCGAAAACAACAAGGCCTGCGCAATTCCATCGGTTACCGAAATTTGCATGGCAGCTACATTCATAGTGGCCAGTGGCAGTGACCCCAGAAAACTAATCAAAAAACCTGTAAAAAAAATTCTGAACAAAGGCTGCATGTAAAGAAATTAAAGGTTTAGTTGATTTTCTGTTTTTGAATAAATAGAAAATTGTTATTAATCATATTTCTCCAACAAGCTAAAATGTTTGTTGGCTTTACGCAAAAATTTCCATCCCTTTTTAAATGACCAATATGGTGTGCCGTTTTTATGATTATACTTACTGATTTTGTATAACATTTTCCAGTGATGTAGTAATACGCCATAAGCTTTACCCAGGCTCATACCGCAGTCATAAATATGATTAGGCTCGGCACCACAACCATTGTACTCCAGTATCAAAAAATTTTTACCTTGTTTTAAATCTTCAATGGATTGTGTTTTTATATCGTATCGTCCATAAAAAAACTTATCGGTATAATGACTGAGCTCGTCAAAAACTTTTAAAAGACTTGCGTCAATTTCTTTATGCAAATTGGTGAAATGGGCGCCCCTGTTATGATTACCAGCATAAGAAAGATAAAATATTTCATCAGCTGGAATTACCCTGTCAAACCGATGTCCATGACGATGCTGCATCTCTTCCAATCTGAATTTAGCCCGCGGATGCTGCTCAATCAATTGTTTTAAAGTTGAATGACCATCGCCTTTTACCTGCAATAATTCTTTATCGATAAAGCCACTTACAGTGCCCGATTGCTGTGTAGGATGCCGATAATAAAATACACTTACCTCTACCGGCATTTCTATTAAATCCTGTACAATATATTCTACCGGAATTCTTTCATGGTATTTATGCAGTTGTTCTTCCGACTCTATCTTTCTAAATAAAATTCCTTTCATGCCCACATCTGGTTTTACAATAAATGGATAAGTAAAACCGGCTTCCTTTATTTTGTTTATAACATCACCAAAAGGCAGGTCGTGCATTATAAAAAGGGTGCGGGGCACCAAATGTGGCGGCAACTGGTCATACATTTCTTTTTTCCCTTCACCATGAAAACCACCAAATGTAATGGTAGGATTAGAAGAGCTGAAATACCAGACCGACCAGCTACGCAAACAATACCATGCCCACACTGGAGCAATGGGTGTATAAAGCACATAAAAATTCCATAACTCCCAATTAAAAATCCGCTGAAAAAATTTTTTAATAATCATCTATATAACAAAAATAGAGTTTGACCGCTAAGTGATAAAACTAATTTAAAAGTAATTTCAATATGTTTTAGTTTTGAACCAAATTCCAGATATGAATGTACCTACGGTTGCCGGCTTGTTTGCAGAAGGAAAAAGTCCCGATGTACTCTTTTGGGTGGGTTGCTCAGGCAGTTTTGATCAACGGGCACAAAAGATTACCAAAGCATTTGTAACCATATTGGATAAAGTGGGTATAAATTATGCCATTTTGGGAAAAGAAGAAATGTGCACCGGCGACCCCGCACGCAGAGCGGGCAATGAATTTTTATTTCAAATGATGGCTTATCAGAATATTCAGGTATTGAATAATTATGGAATCAAAAAAATTGTAACTGCCTGCCCACATTGTTTCAATATTTTTAAAAACGAATATCCTGAGCTGGGTGGCAAATACGAGGTAATTCACCACACTGTTTTTTTACAACAGTTGATTGATGAAGGGAAAATAGTTATAAAAGAAGGAGGTGCATTTAAAGGAAAAAAAATAACCTATCACGATAGTTGCTACCTGGGCAGAGCAAATGATATCTATGAAGCACCACGAAAGGTATTGGAAGTGCTGGATGCCGAACTGGTAGAAATGAAAAGATGCAAAAGCAACGGCTTTTGTTGTGGTGCAGGTGGTGCACAAATGTTTAAAGAAGAAGAAAAAGGAACCACCCGGGTAAATGTGGACAGAAGTAATGAAGCCATTGAGACCGGCGCAGGTATTATTGCATCTGCCTGTCCGTTTTGCAATACCATGCTTACTGATGGTGTGAAACTGGCAGAAAAAGAAGCACAAGTAAAGGTGATGGACATTGCAGAATTAATTGCGGAAAGTCTGAAATAAAAAATTATGAATCTGGAATACAGAAATATATTGAATACAAATTTTCATCCTGCTTCAAGGGTATGGGTTTATCAAAGCAACCGGTTATTTACTATGAGTGAAGCACTGGAAGCTGAAAGTATTTTGCAAAATTTTGTGGCGCAGTGGCAAAGTCATGGCAGCCCTGTTAAAGGCGAAGCCCATTTATTTTTTGGACAGTTTATAGTTTTAATTGCCGACGATACAGCAGATACCATTGGCGGATGCAGTACCGATACTTCTGTAAGACTGATTAAAGACATTGCAAAGCAATTCAACGTAAGTTTATTTGACCGCACGCATCTGGCATTTGTAATTAAAGACAAAATACAAGTATTGCCAATGAATCAAATTCAATATGCCGCTCAAAACGGATTTATTGATGATGATACTTTGTACTTCAATAATATTGTACAAACCAAAAAAGAGCTGGAAGAAAACTGGATTATTCCTGTAAAAAACAGTTGGCTGGCTTCCAAGATTTCTAAACTGCCTAAATCAGTTTAACTACAATTATTTTTTTTTGACTGGCTTCTTGGGTGTTTTTGTTAAGTTGTAAGCTACACTCAATCTGTAATTTCTTGTTTGTGTGGTACTGAAACTTTCCAGATTGAAATTAGTACCATAAGTATATGACTTGTTTCTTTGCTGTACAAACGGGTCAATTGCATTGATGGTGATTATTAATTTCTTTGAAAAGAATTTTCGCTGCAAGCCGATGTTCATACTGGTTGTCCATCGGGCATAGCCTTGTGGATTTGCAAAACGATTGAGATTGAAACGGCCGGTAAAACTCCACAAATCGGTTGGAATATAATTGTAACTCAAGTTTGAAGTAAAAGATCCACCGTCTCTGAACTTGCGTACTGTTTTATCAAAATTGCTGTACTTATTATAGTTGAAACTGGTGCTAAAATTCAATTTTAATTTTTTGGTAAGAGTAATGCCATTCCAGGTGCTTATTTCATATTCTTTTCTGCCGCTGATATTTTCCCAGGTTACCTGTGTTTTACCATCTGGCAGCAGGGTGCGAACGGTACTGAAAACATCTTCAACAATATTATAACCCATACCCAGGTTAATAAAATACTTTGGCTTGGTGCGGCCAAAAACCAAATCAAAGTTGTGCGCTGTGGAAGCTTCTAATTTTTCGTTACCAAAACGAATATTATATGGATCGGAAAAATCTACCGTAGGATTCAACTGGCCAATACCCGGACGGTTGATACTTCTGCGGTAGGCAAGTGTAATACTCAGTATATCTCTCCATGTTTTATTGATATTGGCAAATGGCAACAAGGTCCAATAGTTATTCTTAGCTTCCTTTTCATCTTTCAGCAATTCAAAAAATATATCCGTTTTTTCTAAAGAGGTGCCTGCAGTAATACTAAACTCACCTTTCATCACCTGTTTAAAAGATGCACGCAGGTTTGATACCGTTTGGTGAAACCAAAAATTATTGCTCAATATATCTAAAGGCAGCATAATGCCTTCTGGTTTTTTCTTATAACTCGCATCGGTAACTACATGGTTGTTGGAACGATTATAAGCAGAACCGAGTGATATAAATGTTTTCTTATTATCCAGCATTTTATCATAACTCAATCTAACATAATGCCCGTTTATTTTTGTATCGTATAGTTGCTGTTGTGTACTGTCTGTTCCGTTTGGTGTACCATCGGGGTTAAAATATTGCTGATAAAAATCACGGTCGCTGTTACTGGTAGAATAATTTAATCCTGAAATTACTTTCACCGTTTCCCCGGGTTTTCCTTTCCATGTATATGAGAAGCCTAAATTAGGGCTGTGGTTGTCGCCAGTGGTTCCCACATCTCTCCGGCTAAATCGCCAAAGCTCATTCGACATATTAAAATTTCTGTATTCGGTACTGTTGAAATTGTCGTAGTCGTTTTGATTATAGCTCAACGTAACACTCAGCAAATTATTTTTATTAATATCATAATTCAGATTGAGTCTAAAATTGGGTTTCAACCCTTTGTTTTCAAACCGGTTATTGGTATTAAAAAAATTGGATGAATCAGCATATAAATTATTGCGCATAGAATAACCATTGCCCAACAAGCGACTATAACTTGCACCTGCATTGATACTTAGAGAAAGCCCTTGTTTGCGATAGTTAAAATTGCCGTTTAAGCTGCCCTCTCCTCTTGTACCTGCAGAAAAATTAATGCGTCCGCTTCTGCCTACCTTCCCTTTTTTAGTTACAATATTGATAACACCACCTTGTTCATTAGCATACTGTGGTGGCGGATTGGTCATCACTTCTATTTTTTCAATGGAACTGCCCGGCATTGATTCCAGTAGATCCTGTAACTGCTGCAGATTTAGTTCAACAGGTTTGTCATCAATTAAAACCTTTGGCTCCTTTCCTCTTACAGTTATTTTTCCGGAAGCATCTTTGGAAACAAGTGGTACACTTTCTAAAAGATCACTCGCATTACTACCTGCGGCCAATGCAGATTCTCCGGCATTAAAAGTAATATTGCCTTCTTTAGATTCTATCAATGGCTTTTCAGCATAAACAATAATTTCATCCAGGTTTTCACTCTTCTTTAATTTCAATATCAGGTCATTCAAATTGAAATCAAACCGCTCAGTACGAAAGAAAATACTATCAAGCGTCATTGTTTGCATACCAACATAAGAAAGTCGAAGCCTGTAATAACCAAAAGGAATTTCAGTAAGTGTAAAATTGCCTTCCTTATCTGTAACCGAATTTTTAATGGTTACACTATCCTTCATAGAAATGAGCTGAACCGAAACACCATTCAATGCTTTTTTGGTGCTGTCAAGAACATTGGCTGTTATAATTCCAGATTCTTTGGGTTGAGCAAAACCCAATTGATGTGTAACACAAATGATTAATAATATATATAACGTTTTCTTCATCTCATTGCTTAGACGACAAAGATAGCTTCAACCTGCTAAGACATTGATATTTAATACCTATGAAAAGAAAACTGCAAAAAAACGCAATTCAAACTGCTGCCATACTGTCAGCACTCAGGATTGTTCAGTATATTTGCAGCCCTATTTTTTTCTATTATGATTGACTTGATGACAGATAAAAAACATGATGAATTGAGGCAGGGAGAAGCCTATGCTCCATTTGCAAACGATCCTACTAATTACCATAAACGTTTCTACATAGAAAGTTATGGATGCCAGATGAATTTTTCTGATAGTGAGATAGTTGCCTCTATATTAAATAAAGAAGGATTTGGTGCCACCCGAAATTTAGAAGAAGCAGATTTGATTTTTTTGAATACATGTTCCATCAGAGAAAAAGCTGAGCAAACGGTACGTAAACGCCTGACAGAATTCAGAAAACTTAAGGAAAAGAATAAAGGAATGCTGGTAGGAGTTTTGGGTTGTATGGCCGAGCGTTTGAAATCAAAATTTTTAGAAGAGGAAAAATTGGTGGATATCGTTGTTGGCCCCGATGCTTATCGTTCTTTACCCGATTTAGTAAATGAAGCCGAGCAGGGACAAAAAGCAGTAAATGTTTTATTGAGTCGAGAAGAAACTTATGCTGACATTTCACCTGTTCGTTTAGACAGCAATGGTGTTACAGCTTTTGTAAGCATCATGCGTGGATGTAATAATATGTGTACCTTTTGTGTAGTACCATTTACCAGAGGAAGAGAAAGAAGCAGAGATGCTGCCAGTATTATTGCAGAGTGTAAAGATTTATTTGACAGAAGTTTTAAAGAAGTAACCCTGCTGGGTCAAAATGTTGATAGCTATCATTATTCTTTGGAAACAAATGATGGCGAACTAACAGGAAATTTTTTCACTTTCGCCATGCTTTTAGAAGCCGTTGCAAAAATTTCTCCATTGCTGCGTGTACGTTTTTCCACTTCTCATCCCAAAGACATTACGGATGATGTACTGCACACCATGGCGAAATATGAAAACATTTGCAACTACATTCACTTGCCCGTACAAAGTGGCTCATCCAGAATTCTTCAATTGATGAACCGTACTTATACCAAAGAATGGTATCTGGCAAAAATAGATCGTATCAGGCAAATCATTCCCGACTGTGGCATCAGTTCCGACATCATCACCGGTTTTTGTACAGAAGAAGAAAAAGACCATAAGGAAACACTGGAAGTAATGGAATACAGCCGGTATGATATGAGCTATATGTTTGCCTACAGCGAAAGACCCGGTACACTGGCCGAAAGAAGGTATAAAGATGATGTACCCGATGCTGACAAAAAAAGAAGACTTACAGAAATTGTAGAAACACAAAACCGGTTGTCGCTGGAAAGTAATCAAAGAGATATTGGGAAAACATTTACCGTACTTATTGAGGGCGATAGTAAAAAAAGTGCAGCCGACTGGAGGGGTCGTAGCTCTCAAAACAAAGTGATTGTGTTTCCCAAAGAAAATATTGAATTAATGAAAGGCAATTATGTAACCGTAAAAGTTACTGATTGCACTCAAGCAACATTAATTGGAAAAATGATTAATTAATAATTCCATTGTAATAATTGAAATAAAAAAAATGATGGACCTTCAATCAATCAAAAACAGGTTTGGCATTATTGGCAATGCACCAGCACTCAATTATGCATTGCAAGTAGCTGTACAGGTGGCCAATACCGATCTTACTGTTTTGATAAACGGAGAAAGTGGCGTAGGTAAAGAAGTATTCTCTCAAATCATTCATACACTATCAGCCCGAAAGCATAATCCATTTATTGCCGTAAACTGTGGTGCTATTCCCGAAGGCACTATCGACTCAGAATTATTTGGACACGAAAAAGGTTCTTTTACAGGAGCTGCAGATGCCCGCAAAGGATATTTTGAAACCGTAAATGGTGGTACTATTTTTCTTGATGAAATTGGCGAACTGCCTTTAGGTACACAGGCCCGCCTGCTGCGTGTTTTGGAAAGTGGCGAGTACATTCGTGTAGGCTCGTCCAAAGTACAAAAAACTGATGTAAGAGTAGTGGCTGCTACCAATAAGGATTTACTGCAATTAGTACAAATTGGAAAATTCAGAGAAGACCTCTATTATCGTTTGAGCACTGTGCCCATCAGGGTTCCGGCATTGCACGACCGGCCAGAGGATATTCATCTGCTCTTCAGAAAATTTGCAGCCGATTTTGCAACAAAATATAAGACCGGATCAGTACAGCTAGATGAAGATGCAAAACAACTTTTAATTAACTATCCCTGGCCAGGCAATGTGAGGGAATTAAAGAATATTGCAGAACAGATTTCAGTATTATCTATTGATAAACAGATAAATGCCAAAGAGCTAAATAAATACCTACAGCCATTTTCAAATAACCGCATGCCAGTTCTTGCATCTTCAAATGGCAGTAATGCTGAGTTTTCAAGCGAAAGGGAAATACTGTACAAGCTTTTCTTTGACATGAAGAGAGATGTAACGGAGCTCAAAAAAATGTTTCTGGAAGTATTACAAAACCCCGGAATGGTTTCACAAAACCAACATTTCATCAATGAGCTAAAAGACATAAGAACAAATGATTTGATGGCTCCGGTTTTGGTACAGCCCGTAGCTGCTGGACACAATTCATCACAAGTGGCACATTCAACGGTTAATGGTATACACGATCATATTGAAGTTGAAGAAAGTCTGAACATTATTGACAAAGAAAGAGAACTGATTATTAAAGCACTGAAAAAACATAAGAATAAAAGAAAAGATGCTGCACTGGATCTGGGTATAAGCGAAAGAACGCTTTACCGCAAACTAAAAGAATACGACATTGAAGACTAATATGACCATATCATTATATAAGAAAGCCCCTATTGCAATGTTGAAAGCAGTTGGTTTTTGTTTAATGCTTATTGTATGGAATGGATGTGGCGTTTACAAGTTCAAAGACGTATCAATACCCGCCGATGTAAAAACTGTAAGAATAAAATTTATTGAGAACAGAGCAAGATATATCAACCCACAAATTAGCCCGAAACTGACTGATAAGCTTCGACAGAAAGTAGTGGGACAGACGAGACTTCGGCAAACCAATAATGATGATGCTGATTGGGATATCAGTTCTACTATTACTGATTATAATTTTTCTACGTCAGCTATTTCTGGTCAACAGGTTGCCAATAACCGGCTTACAGTTGGAGTACATGTAACGCTGTTTGATCAGAAAAAAGATGAAACTAAAGACTTTGATATAAGCAGGAGTTTTGAATTTAAAGGCGACCTTAGTTTTCAACAGGCAGAAGCAGGATTGATGGATGAAATGATAAGAACATTAACAGACGAAATTTTTAATAAGCTTTTCTCTAATTGGTAAGCGAAATATATATTGAAGTATGAACCAGCAGATAAATCAGCTTGTAAAATCTATATTTCAAAAAGAAAACCTGGAGCAATGCTCAATACAGGAATTACTGCGCTATGCAGAAAGACATCCCTATTTTGGTGCTGCCCAACTATTGCTTACCAAGAAAATGCAAGTTGAAAATCACGAAGAATATAATAATCAATTGCAAAAAACATATCTGTATTTTAATAACCCTTTGTGGGTAGCACAATTATTGAATGAAACCGGACAGGGGATTATTACTCCATCAGAAAAAGAAAATAATTTAAATACACAGGAATCATTAATACCTGAAGTAGTAATGTCAGGCCCGGTAAATGAAAATTCTATAAAGGCAGTATCAGTACTTAATGAAAAAACTGTTGATTCGGAAATAAAAACTCAAACAACTTCCTTAAAAGATGAAATTCTATTTGAGCCCTATCATACGGTAGATTATTTTGCCTCTCAGGGAATAAAAATACAAGAGGCGGAAATTCCTGCGGACAAATTTGGCAAGCAATTGAAAAGTTTTACCGACTGGCTAAAAACAATGAAAAGACTTCCTGTGACAGCAATCAACCAAAAACCAGTAACACAGGCAGAGCAAAAAGTAGAAGCATTAGCAGAAAATTCACTTGTAGATGACAATATAGTAACCGAGGCGATGGCTGCCGTATGGGAAAAGCAAAGAAATCCCCAAAAAGCCATTGAGATTTATGAGAAATTAAGTTTGCTTGAACCCTCAAAATCCGCTTACTTTGCAACCCGCATTGTGGAATTAAAAAAGCAGTAAAATGACACTAATTTTTATCATATTGATTATTTTGGCCTCAGTAATCTTGGGTTTTATTGTATTGGTGCAAAATCCTAAAGGTGGTGGCCTTACAGGTAGTATGGCCGGCTTGAGCAACCAGTTTATGGGTGTAAAACAAACGACTGATGTATTGGAAAAAGGCACCTGGTTATTTTCAGGTATTATTGGGTTACTATGCCTTACTTCTACTTTCTTTATTTCAAGTAAAACGGCAAGTACAACTATTGATGCTACTGCACCTGCTACTCAGCAAACGGCGCCAGTAAATACCTTACCAACGGTGCCTCCAGCAAATACACCTACACCTGCGACCAACACTCCTAAATAAAAAAATTTTCATAGAATATCAAACCCCGGCTTACAGGTCGGGGTTTTTGTTTATTTTGTAATGAATATGAAAAAGAAAATAATTATTGGCTTATTTATTTTATTTGCAGCAGTAGCTGGTTATCTGGGATTTCAATTGCTACAAACCTCAGTATCAAATCCAAAAAAAGAATACTTCTATGTTCACACCGGTGACAATTTAGATTCTGTAAAATCAAATTTGATAAAACAGTTTTCAATTAAACAAAATGGTTTTGATTTTGCCTGTAAGATATTAAGGTTCAAAAAACCTAAACCCGGTCAATACAAATTGCCAGATGGTATGAGCAACCTCAAATTAGTTAGACTCCTTCGCAGCGGCAATCAGGAATTGGTAAAAATGACCATCAATAAAGAACGTACACCCGAACTGTTTGCCGGCAAAATGGGAAAAAAGTTTGATTTTGATTTTGACTCGCTTCAAATGATAAATTTTTTGAGAAATAATGACGCATTAAAAAAATACAATGTAGATACCAATACCGTAATGGCAATCGTAATGCCCAATACCTATTTTGCAAAATGGAATAGCTCACCCGAAAAAATTATGGATCAGCTTTACGCTTCTTATCAAAAATTTTGGAATTCAGAAAGAAAGGTGAAAGCTGACAGTCTGCAATTGTCGCCACTGCAAGTCATCATTATCGCATCTATTATTGATGAAGAAACATTGAAAAAATCAGACAAAGGAAATATTGCAAGCACTTATTTAAATCGCTTACGCATTGGTATGCCACTTCAAGCCGACCCTACTGTAAAATATGCCATGAAAGATTTTTCTTTAAAAAGAATTTTATCCGTTCACCTCAAAACTATTTCTCCTTACAATACTTATATGAACAAGGGGTTGCCTCCCGGCCCCATTTGCACTCCACAGGCCGAAACGATAGATGCAGTGCTAAATGCACCCAAAACGGATTATTTATATTTTGTAGCCAGCAGTCAATTTGATGGCAGCAGTATTTTTACAACCAACTATAATGATCATTTGAAATATGCCCGACTGTATCAGCAGGAATTAACCCGAAGAATGGACTCTTCTAAAAAAGTCAATGCACAGAAAAATGTCTCTGTTCAGTAAAATAGGAAAAAATATCATCACATCTGAGCCGGCAAAGTTTCTTGTTGACAAAAGCAAGAAAACTTCATTGCCTGGTTTTGGTGACATTGCTTTGTTTGATGTTATAAAATTCTTCTTTCAGCAAGTACGCACAGTTGGCATGACCGAAAGGGCTTCTGCTATATCATTTAATCTGGTAATGGCGATACCTCCGGCTTTAATATTTCTTTTTACGTTATTGCCATTTCTTCCAATTACCAAAGATTTTCAACAGGGATTGTACGAACTGATCAGAGATGTAATTCCTGGCGAAAAAAACAATGCGAATCTTATTCATTTTCTACAGGATTTTATAAATAAACCACGAACCGGTTTGCTTTCATTCAGTTTTATACTTTCAATGTTTTTCTCTTCCAATGCTATGATGGGGATACAAAGGTCATTTGATAAAGGTTATATTGGATTCAAAAAAAGAAAAGGCTTGCAAATGCGTGGCGTTGCACTTAAAATAACTTTTATCATTTTCATTTTAGTATTTGTATCTATATTATTGCTTGTAGCGAGAGGACGTGTACTTGAGTTTTTTGGCATACAAAATAAAACAGCTATTGCAATCATTGCCAATGCCAGATGGCTTGTAATTGTTTTATTATTTTTTACCTGTATTTCTTTTATTTATCGATTTGCCCCGGCAGTAGCTAAAAAATGGCCGATGATAAACCCCGGCTCTATATTAGCCACTGTACTGATGTTGCTTACAACGTTGGGGTTTTCCTGGTGGGTTGGCAGATTTGGGCATTACAATGAAATTTACGGCTCTATTGGTACAGTTATTATTCTTATGGCATTGGTGTTTATCAATTCACTTGTGCTTTTGATAGGGTTTGAGCTTAATGTAAGTATCAATTCTTTGAAAAAAATTGCTGAAGAACGGAAAATTAAAAATGCAGAAGGTATTGGATAGTTTGGGATAATTACGAAATTTGGTAGCTGAAATTCAGAAATTATAAAACCTACAAAAAATCTTTTTTTATGAACAAAATACTTGTAGCAATACTTGCCATACTTACAATGGCATTAAAACCCATTACCGACCCACTACCAATTGGCGCTGCTATTCCCCACGCCGACCAAAAAATGCAAAGCATATTGGGCCGAAGCGTTTCTTTTAATGATGTAAAAAAGACAAATGGCCTGCTCGTTATGTTTAGCTGCAATACCTGCCCCGTTGTAAAAAAATATCAGCTCCGAACAATGGAAATCTGCAAATATGCCGTTGGAAATAATGTAGGTGTTATTTTACTCAACTCCAATGAAGCCTCCCGCAATAGTGGTGATTCTTTTGAAGATTCAAAAGCTTACGGCCAAGAACAAGGATATTATTTTGATTATGTAATGGATAACGCTTCTGCTATGGCTGATGCCTTTGGCGCCACCCGTACACCTGAAGTTTTCTTATTTAACAAAGAAGGGAAACTTGTTTATCACGGTGCTATTGACGACAACTCGGGAAATGCAGCCGAGGTAACCCGCAAACATGCACAATTCGCCATAGATGAAATGGTAGCAGGCAATCCCATTTCCGTACAGGAAACCAAATTTGTAGGTTGTGGTATCAAAAGGATAAAATAATAAAAAAATCTTTATGGAATGACATTGGCAGCGCATCTCAGCCAACAGACAACCTCATTTTTCATTCTAAACTACTGCTTATGTCAACCCCTCAAGTTTTAAGCCGAATCATCCTTTTTGCATTTTTGGCATTAGTAGGATTTGCAATAGCCATGGGAATTTATTATGAAAGTTTTCTCGGAATTTCTCTTGCATTGATTGCACTTTCCGCATGCGTATATTTTATTTATATACTTGCAAAAGCGAGAAAAGAATTAGAAGAAGCAGAAAGTAGCAGTTAATCGTTTTTCAACATATCCGTAATCTCTTGTTGCAATTGTTGCTTGGAAAGTTGTCCTTCAAAAAATTTTCTATACCCTGTTTTATTGTTGATAAACAAACTGGCTGGAACCGCACCCGACCAATAGAGGTCAATCTTTGGACAGAAATAATCTGCATTGGTTTCATCTAGCCAGTAAACCGGAACCCGAATTTTGATTTTACGAATTGCTTTTTCAATTGCAGCAGGAAAATCTTCTTTATAGTCAACACTGATAAGCACCAGTTGCAAACTATCCGATTTGTATTTTGCAGCTTCGGATTGAAAATAGGGAATCTCTTCAACACAAGGCTTGCACCAGGTGGCCCAAAGGTTGAGAATGAGTGGTGTTGTTGACTCCGCTATTAGCTTTTCAATATCGGTTGCCTTTACTGCTTTTATTTCCTGTGCTGACAAATCAATAGCAGTAGCCATTATAAAAAATATGAGCAAAATTATTTTTCGCATCATCTGTCTGTTTTATGAGATATCATCTTGTTTAAAACCCCACTCGTCCAGCAATTGTTTGTATCGACTTTCTGAAATTCCGGAATTTTTATAGTGCCCGGCAATTTGTTTTTGTCTAAATGCTTCATATAAAGTAACCGCACATGCCACACTAATATTAAGCGATTGAATAATGCCTACCTGTTGGATAATAAAATTTCCGTCTGCCAAATCTCTTATGTCTTCACTTACCCCATTATGCTCGTTTCCAAAAACCAGAGCGATGCTTTCGGTAAAATCAATTTGATGGAGGCTTACGGCATCACTGCTGAGATGTGTCGTTAAAATCTTTGAATATTTTTTCCTAAGTTCAGTAAAACACAATGCTGCATCATCGTATTGATGCACAGTAAGCCATTTCGCAGCGCTGGATGAACTTTTGGCTCCCCATTTTTTATGAAGTGGAATTTTGGTATTTAAAATATAAATATCCTGCAAGCCAACAGCATCACAGGTACGCATTACTGCAGAAATATTATGCGGATCAAACACATTTTCCAGAACGACTGTAATATTACCTTGTCGCTTGTTCAAAACAGATATCAGCCTTTGCTTTCTTTCAGGAGTCATTCGTCCATTGTGTTTTAGATTGCAATTTTGAGCAAATTAAGTATATTTATGTTTGTCGTCAATTAGTTTTATAAAACGACAATACATTAAACTGATAAGCAGTCTATCGCTTGCAGTGGCCTGTAAACCTTTTATCAACCAAATATTAAAAAAATAAAAAAAATGAAATACGCTCCCGTACAGAATTTCATCAATGGAAAATTTGTAGCAGCAACTACTTCAAAAAAACTGGAAGTCATTTCACCTGTAGATGGCACACATTTATCTGATGTTCCACTTTCAACAGCACAAGACTTAGATACCGCAGTAAAGTCGGCCAAAGAGGCGTTTCCTGCATGGAGTAAGATGTCTATCAAAGAAAGAGTACAGGTCTTTTTCAAATACAAAACTTTATTAGAAAGAGATTTGAAAGAACTGGCAGCACTATGCAGTGAAGAAAACGGAAAAACCTATAACGAATCCATTGCAGAAATAGAGAAAAGTATTGAGCTTACGGAGTTTGCCACTTCCCTGCCGCAACTTATATCCGGCGAAATTCTGGAAGTAAGCAAAGGTGTGGAATGTAGAACTGAGCATGTCCCGCTGGGTGTGGTGGCCTCAATTGTCCCCTTCAATTTTCCCAGTATGGTGCCCAACTGGACTATACCTAATGCCATAGCACTGGGCAATTGCATGGTGATGAAGCCATCGGAAAAAGTTCCTCTTAGCTGCGCAAAGCTGGCCTCGTTGTTACAAGAAGCGGGGCTGCCAGCCGGAGTGTTTAATGTTGTAAATGGCGATAGCGAAATTGTAACTGCCATTTGCGATCATCCCGGTATAGAAGCGGTTTCGTTTGTAGGCTCTACAAAAGTGGCTAAAATTGTATATCAGCGTGCCACTTCAAATTTCAAAAGAGCATTAGCATTAGGTGGTGCCAAAAATCATTTAATGGTATTGCCCGATGCCAAAGCAGATATGACGGCACAAAATGTAGCTGCCAGTATGAGCGGTTGCGCCGGACAGCGATGTATGGCCGCATCGGCAATGGTAGCCGTTGGCAATGTGGATCATATTATTGAAAAAATATGTGAAGAAGCAAGAAAAATTGTTCCCGGAAAAAATCTGGGTGCCGTTATCAATAAAGAATCAAAAGAGCGCATTGAAAATTATATAACAGAAGCAGAAAAACAGGGTGCCAAAATTTTAGTAGATGGCCGGCAGCCCAAAGTAAATGGGAAAGAGAACGGCACTTATGTAGGTCCCACCGTTATTGATTATGTAAAGCCTGATATGGCTGTTGCAAAAGAAGAAATTTTTGGTCCTGTTATTTCTATTATGCGTACCAACACAGTGGATGAAGCATTGGCCATTGAAAATGCAAATCCTTATGGCAATGCCGCTTCTGTGTTTACACAGAACGGAAGTATGGCCAGGTATATCATTGAAAAAGCAAATGCGGGTATGATCGGCGTAAACGTTGGCGTACCCGTGCCCCGTGAGCCATTTTCTTTTGGCGGATGGAACGACAGCCGGTTTGGCGTAGGCGACATCACCGGAAAAAGCTCCATAGAGTTTTGGACAAAACTGAAGAAGAGCACCACTAAATGGAACCCTGAAGCGGGTGTGAATTGGATGAGTTAGGCTCCCCTGTCCCCTTAAAGGGTAGACTTAGGTTGAATAGGTTGATAGATGTTTGGAAAAGTTTTGAGGTTACAAATTGCAACCTCAAAAGGTGGTCACAGATTGTTGCCACATTTAATCAATTTTATATGGAAACTGAACTTAATATCAAAGAACATGGAGATCAATTAGAAAGGGAGTACGCTGATTTTTTACAAGAACACTTCAAGACTTACGAAGCTACCTGGAAACTTTACATTGGCAATAAAAGAGATAATACAAAGAGCAATATAGCAGGATATCCGCCGGAAAGAGATGAAAAACGTCAACAATTTTCAGAAAATACTTATACAATATTACAGTCTTTAATACTTATATACCGATTAATTAATAAAGATGTGTTTTCTAAGAATAGCACTCTAAGCATAATCGAAAAATTAGATTTACAAGACCACCTGATGTTATTCTTTACACATTTAGGAAGAATAAGAGATAATGTAGTAGAGGCAACAAAGTGTTTAATAAATCCAAATGTAAATAAAGTAGAATCACAACTTGAAGATTTTTTTTTACAAAAGACACATTTTGGTTCACGGAAAAACAATACCGATAATATTTAAGTCAAATGGCGAAATTCTTTTGCAGGTTCTCAGCAAGAATAGTAACGACAAATCAGGCTGGAATCTTAGGGAAAGCAATTGAAATGACGTAATATGGTTGCCCAAAGAGAAATTACATGTAACAACATTTCAACTTTATTGGCAATTACTTGAAATGCTAAATCAAATCTTTGGAGAGTTTAGGAAAAAATTGAAGTAGAATTGAAACAAAATAATTTGAAACTAAAATTTGACTGGTCTCATTCTAATTTAAAAGCGTTAGAAGATGACTCAAATATTGTAGATGTTTATGGAATTGCAAATAAAAAAGCTATTAAATGGCAATAGAATTGAATTAATTTCAAAATATAATTTCAGCCAATAGTTGGTGACACCATTTGGTAAATATTATTCAAGTTTAAAAAATCATTAATAAATTCCAGTTATTTAATACGCTTAAAACCTATTCCTTCCACATCAAGAAAAAATTCTTTATCTTTTCCTAAAAAAAAATAGCTATGAATACAAAAACACAAAGTGAAGCAGCTGAAATTATTAAAGATAATCTTGACTATACTTTATTTTCCTGGAGTAAACAAAAAGGTATCGCTCCTATTGCTGTTAAATATGCCGATGGTGTTTATTTATACGATTACGATGATAAGCGCTATCTGGATTTTTCTTCGGGGCTGATGAATGTAAATATTGGGCATGGCAATCAAAGAGTAACAGATGCCGTAGTAAAGCAAATGCAGGAAGCAGCTTACGTCACTCCCAGTTGCGTGACCAAAGTAAGAGGCGAGTTGGGAAAAAAATTAGCCTCTATCTGCCCCGGCGATCTGAATAAAGCTTTTTTTACTCTATGTGGTGCTACCTCCATTGAAAACGCAATCAAACTGGCAAGGCTTTATACCAGTCGTCATAAAATACTAACGAGATATCAATCCTATCATGGTGCATCTTATGGCGCTATGTCGGCCAGTGGCGATCCGCGACGCTTGCCAATGGACACACAGCAAGCTCCCAACTTTGTACATTTCGATCTGCCCTACTTATATCGCTGGGAATATGGAGAAGAAAATTTGCTAAAAGAATCCGTCGCTTCTCTGGAAAAAATTGTTGCTTATGAAGGCCCCAATAATATTGCAGCTATTCTTCTCGAAGGTGAAAGTGGTTCATCTGGTTGTTTCAAATATCCCGTTGGCTATCTGAAAGCCGTAAGAGAAATATGCAATAAACATGGCATCCTGCTCATCATTGACGAAGTTATGAGTGGTTTTGGCCGTACAGGTAAATGGTTTGGTTTTCAAAATCACGATATCATTCCCGATATGATTGCAATGGCAAAGGGACTTACCTGCGGCTATCTTCCTTTTGGTTGTCTGATGGTGAGCGAAAAGATTGCTGCAAAATTTGATGACACAGTTTTGGCATTAGGTCTCACCTATTCGGCACATCCGGTAAGCTGTGCTGCGGCTTTGGAAACTTTAAAAATTTATGAAGACGAGCATTTAATAGAAAACTGTGTAGCTATGAGTAAATATCTGGAGCAACAGGTGGAAAAACTAAAAGCAAAACATCCAAGCATCGGCGATTTTAGAAATACCGGATTGTTGGGTTGTATTGAATTAGTAAAAAACAGAAAAACAAAAGAACCCATGGCCCCCTTCAATGCAAAGCCTGATGAAATGACTGTAATGAATAAAGTAGCAGCTAAAATAAAAGAGTTGGGCATGTACACTTTTGTTCGCTGGAATTATATATTCATTGCTCCTCCACTTTGTATTACCAAAGAACAGATTGATGAAGGGCTGGCCATAATAAGTGAAGCAATTGCGATTGCAGATAAGGAGATCAACTAAGAATTAAGAGCAGAGAATTAAGCGTTTCAAAAAATCAGTTTGATTATCTATCATTTTAATTCTTATTTCATTTCCCAAAACTCAAATCACTAAACCGGAACAATGCAACCAGAAAGAATTTATGACAGTTCTCTGACCAACGAAGATCTTGCGCCTATTCCAACGGAGAAAAGATCCTGGGGCACCTGGAACTATGCTGCACTCTGGATTAGTATGAGTCTTTGTATTCCTACTTATACCATGGCCAGTTCCATGATTAATAATGGAATGAACTGGTGGCAGGCCGTTCTCACTATTTTTTTAGGCAATGCTATTGTACTAGTCCCCATGTTACTCAACGGACATGCAGGTGCTAAATATGGCATTCCTTTCCCAGTATTTGCCCGAGCAAGTTTTGGAACAAAGGGTGCCAATATTCCAGCCATGCTAAGAGCAATAGTTGCCTGTGGCTGGTTTGGTATTCAAACCTGGATTGGTGGTGAATCTCTTTATCATTTAATAAGAGCCTGGGTGCCTTCACTTGAAGAAATTGATACGGCTTCACTTTTCCCTCAATTAATTCCCATGCTTTGCTTTATGCTGTTCTGGCTTTTAAATATGTATATCATTTATAAAGGCGTGGACAGTATAAAGAAACTGCTGTTGTTCAAAGCCATCTTTCTTCCCATTGCAGCTATCGCTTTATTTTGCTGGGCCATTATTGCAGCAAAAGGATTGGGGCCAATACTGAGTGAGCCTTCAAAATTTACAGACAGTAAATCTTTTTTTAAATTTTTCTTTCCGGCTTTAACTGCTGTAGTGGGTTTTTGGGCTACGCTATCTTTAAACATTCCCGACTTTACACGCTATGCAAAAAGTCAGCGGGCACATTTCAAAGGGCAAGCTATCGGACTTCCTCCATCTATGACGTTGTTTGCATTCGTAGGTGTGGTGGTTACATCAGCATCGGCCATTATTTATGGAAGTCCCGAATGGGATCCTGTAAAACTGGCAAGCCATTTCACCAGTAAGCTGATGGTTTCTTTTGCAATGATTGGCATCATCATTTCAACATTGGCAACCAATATAGCAGCAAATATGGTGAGTCCTGCAAATGATTTTTCAAATCTGGCGCCACAGAAAATTAATTTCAGGTTGGGAGGCTATATCACTGGTATCATCGGTGTTTTAATATTTCCATGGAAGCTTTATTCCGATCCACATGGATATATTTTTACCTGGCTTATTGCATATTCTAGCTTACTGGGGCCAATAGGTGGCATCATGATAGCTGATTATTATTTTATCAGAAGAAAAATATTATCAGTGGATGAATTGTATTCACATACTGGGAAATATTATTTCAAAAAAGGTTTTAATATAAAAGCCATCATTGCATTATTTGCAGGTGTTTTGCCCAATGTTCCCGGATTTTTGGTAATTGTAAAACTTGTAGGACCCAATGCTTTCCCCGTTTGGATTTCTGACTTGTATAATTATGCATGGTTTGTTGGTTTTTTTGTCAGTGGTTTTGTATATTGGGTGTTGATGAAGAAATTTAAAAAATGAAGAAGGCAATGTTATGTGTTAATCTTAATCTCATAACTAATTTTTCATAACTCATAATTGTGATATATGTCCATTCTAATTAAAAACGGAAGAGTCATTACAGCAACTGACGATTATGTCGCCGATATTTTCATAGAAGGTGAAACCGTAAAAGCGATTGGCAAAGATTTGCAATTGAAAGCCGATAAAGAAATTGATGCAGCAGGCAAACTTGTTTTACCAGGAGGTATCGATCCGCATGTGCATCTCAATATGCCATTCATGGGAACATTTTCATCCGATAATTATGAAACCGGAACCAGAGCAGCATTGTATGGCGGCACTACCATGGTTATAGATTTTATATTACAAAAGCAGGGCAATTCATTGCAAGCTGCATTAGATGAATGGCGAGGACGTAGCGATGACAACTGTTATGGCGATTATAGTTTTCACATGGCGGTTACTGATTTTAATGATAATACCAAAAAAGAAATTCAAGGAATGATAGAAAAAGAAGGTATCACTTCTTTTAAAACATTCATGGCATATAAAGGTGCTTTGATGATTGACGACCGGCAAATGATTGGGCTGATGGAAGAAGTAAAAAAACATGGCGGCCTTATCAATGTACATGCTACCAATGGCGATATGATTGATTACCTGGTAGCCAAACACAAAGCTGAAGGAAAACTTTCACCACTTTATCATTATCTGTCACAACCGGAGATAACAGAAGCAGAAGCCAGTGAAAGATTTGTGGACATGGCCAGCTACACCGGCTGTCCGGGTTATATTGTGCATCTTACCTGCGAAGGCGCTTTGAATGCCGTACGTAATGCAACTAGAAGAAATCAGAAAATGTTTGTAGAAACCTGCATCCAGTATTTAATCATTGATGCTTCGTTATATGAAAAAGAAGATGGAGCTAAATGGGTGATGAGTCCTCCGCTTCGTCAGAAAAAAGATCAGGAAACATTATGGGCAGGCATCAATCAGGGATTGGTGCAGGTAGTAGCTACCGATCATTGCCCTTTCAAATGGGAACAAAAACTGATGGGCAAAGATGATTTCAGTAAAATACCCAATGGGCATCCTGCCATTGAAAACAGAATGGAACTGCTGTACAGCGAAGGTGTGCACAAAGGAAAAATTACTTTAAATAAATATGTGGAAGTTGCTTGTACCAATCCTGCAAAAATATTTGGAATGTTTCCACAAAAAGGAACTATTGCCGTTGGCAGCGATGCCGATATTGTCATCTTTGACCCCAATGAAAAACATAAAATCTCTGTTGCCACGCATCACATGAATGTGGATTATAGTGGTTATGAAGGATGGCAATTGACGGGTAAAGTTAAAACTGTTTTACTTAGAGGAAAAATTGCTATTGAGAATAATCATTGTAAAATTGATAAAGGATATGGTAAATTTATCAAACGCACTAAAGTGAGTCAAATTATTTAATCTATGAAGTGTGAAAAAAATAATTCACTCTTTTAACACACGATAATCAAAAATTAAAATAGAAAATTATGCCGAGAATTATTAAATCAGGTCTTATCCAACTTTCACTACCAAAAACTGAAGGTGAAGGAACTATTGAAGAAATTAAAGAAGCCATGGTGCAAAAGCACATTCCTTATATTGAAGAAGCCGGCAAAAAAGGAGTGCAAATACTTTGCTTTCAGGAAATATTTAATACACCTTATTTCTGCCCTGGGCAAGATAAAGCATGGTACGAAAGTGCTGAAACGGTTCCCGGCCCCACTGTAGAAAGAATGCAGGAATATGCAAAGAAATACAATATGGTAATGATAGTACCAATGTATGAAAAAGAACAACCCGGCGTGCTGTACAACACTGCTGCCGTCATAGATGCCGATGGCACCTACTTGGGCAAATACAGAAAAAATCATATTCCGCACACATCCGGTTTCTGGGAGAAATTTTTCTTTAAACCCGGCAATCTGGGTTATCCGGTATTTCAAACAAAATATGCTAAAGTGGGTGTGTACATCTGCTACGATCGTCATTTTCCCGATGGTGCCAGATGCCTTGGATTGAATGGCGCAGAGATTGTTTACAACCCATCTGCAACGGTTGCCGGCTTGTCGCAGTACCTTTGGAAACTGGAGCAGCCTGCACATGCTGCTGCAAATGGATATTTTATGGGCTGCATCAACCGGGTGGGACAAGAAAAGCCCTGGAACCTCGGCAAGTTTTATGGAAGCAGCTATTTTGTGGATCCCCGTGGGCAAATCTTTGCACAGGCATCAGAAGACAACGACGAATTATTAATTGCAGATTTTGATTTGGATGAAATAGAAAAAATAAGGGCTACCTGGCAGTTTTTCAGAGACAGAAGACCGGAGACCTACGGTAAATTGGTAGAGCTATAAATTGAAATGAAATAATAAGAATTGAGGCCACTTCATTTTTATTAAATAATTCTTGTATCCAAACATCTAAAATGATTAAGAACAACAGACTTACAAAGGCTCAATACGATGAAAATTTTGCAGATATTCATCCGCCATTTGAAAATATAACAGCAGCACAGGTGGAAGCTAGCCGTTGTTTATTTTGCTATGATGCGCCCTGCACCAAAGCCTGCCCTACCCACATAGATGTACCTAAATTCATCAAACAAATAGTTACAGACAATGTAAAGGGTTCTGCGCACACCATTTTTTCATCAAACATTATGGGTGCTGGTTGCAGCAAGGTGTGCCCCGTTGAAAAATTGTGTGAAGGAAGTTGTGTCTTTAATTTATTGGAAGAGCCACCCATTCCTATTGCAAAGCTGCAACGATACAGCACAGAAAAAGCAATGGAAAATAAATGGAAGTTATTTCAGCGCAAACATGAGGTTGGAAAGAAAGTGGCAGTAGTAGGCGCCGGCCCTGCAGGTTTAAGTTGCGCTCATGTACTATCACGGGAAGGCGTTGACGTTACCATTTTTGAAAAAGAGAGCAAAGGCGGCGGATTGATGACCTACGGCATTGCAGCCTATAAAGTAACCCCACAGTTTTGCGAAGATGAAGTAAACTACATCACTTCATTGGGTGGAATAGAAATCAAATACAATCAAGAACTGGGAAAAGATTTTTCTTTAGCGCAGTTGAAAAAAGAATTTGATGCCGTTTATATCGGCATGGGTGTAGGACTTGCACGGCAATTAAACATACCCGGAGAAAAGCTGGAAGGTGTAGTAGATGCCATTCATTTTATTTATGATTTGCGAGTTAAAGGATTTTCATCCGTTCCTGTTGGCGATAATGTAGCTGTAATAGGAATGGGAATGACGGCGATAGATGCAGCCACACAAGCAAAGCGGCTGGGAGCAAAAGATGTTACATTAATTTACAGAAGAACTGAAGCAGAGAAACCCTGCACCGACGTTGAACTGGATATTGCCAAATTAGATGGTTGTGAAATTATATGGCTGGCTGCGCCACAAAAGATAAAGGGCAGCGAAGGCAAAGTAAAACAATTGGTATGTAGCAAAATGATATTGGGTGAGCCCGATGCAAGTGGGCGAAGAAGTCCGATAGATACCGGAGAAACTTTTACAATAGATGTGGATATGGTAATAAAGGCAACTGGGCAAACACCATTTGAAAAATTAGTAACCAAATACAAATTAGAGAATAAAGATGGAAAGATTGTAGTAAGTGAAAATGGAGCTACAAATATAAAAGGCGTTTTTGCCGGCGGCGATGCGGTGAATGGTGGAAAAGAAGTAGTGGACGCAGTGCAGGCCGGAAAAATTGGCGCAAAAGCAATTATAGAATTTCTAAAATTATAGGACAGAATATGTATTGCGAATTGTGTTGGTGTTCAAATAGCTAACAAAATGCAATAGTGAGAATGTGAAAATGAAATATTTTCATCAGCCCCATTAGGGAGGCATTTTGGTAGCACCGGATTTAATTCGTGACGATATTATTTGATGAACAGAATTACAGAACGATGAACGGAGCGTCGCAACAAAAGATCATCCGTGTTAATATAGCTGGTTAAAAAAAAGTATTATGGCAAACATCTCTTCAAATTTCCTTGGCATAAAATCGCCCAATCCGTTTTGGCTGGCGAGTGCCCCACCTACCGACAAAAAATACAATGTGCTTCGTGCATTTGAAGCCGGCTGGGGCGGTGTAGTTTGGAAAACACTGGGATCGCAGGTAAAAAATGTTTCTTCAAGATATTCGGCTGTTGATTTTGGCGGACACAAAGTGATGGGCTTTAATAATATTGAACTCATCAGCGATCGTCCACTTGATATCAATCTGAAGGAAATAAAAGAATGTCTGAAACTT
The DNA here is from genome assembly GCA_037045195.1 of Chitinophagaceae bacterium. GTDB lineage: Bacteria > Bacteroidota > Bacteroidia > Chitinophagales > Chitinophagaceae > JJ008. The sequence continues at coordinate 676,314 of JBAOIB010000004.1, read as the reverse complement.
TTCCCCGATCGTGCAATGATTGTTTCGCTGATGGCGGATAACGATCGTAAAAACTGGCACGAGCTGATAAAAAAAGTTGAAGACACTGGTGCACATGGTTTGGAATTAAATTTTGGTTGCCCGCACGGCATGACGGAAAGAGGAATGGGTGCGGCCGTTGGTCAGGATCCTGAGATTGCTTGTATGGTTGTAGAATGGGTGATGGAAGTCGCCACTATTCCGGTGATTACAAAACTTACACCCAATGTACATTCGGTGGTGCCCACTGGCCGTTCGGTAGTAAAGGCCGGCACAAACGCCTTATCGTTAATCAACACCATACAATCGGTAACGGGTGTCGATCTCGATACTTTAGTTCCCAATCCTTATGTTGCAGGTAAGTCGGTGTTTGGTGGTTATTGTGGTCCGGCTGTGAAGCCCATTGCATTGAAAATGCTAACCACCATTGCACAGGATGAGCTGACGAGCAAAGTACCCATCAGCGGAATAGGCGGTGTAAGCACCTGGAAAGATGCGGTAGAGTTTATGTTGCTCGGCGCCAGCAATGTGCAAGTGTGCACAGCCGCTATGAAATATGGTTTCCGAATTATTGAAGACCTTTGCGAAGGGCTCAACAATTGGATGGATGAAAAAGGATTTAACACCTTAGATGATTTTATTGGACAATCAGTTTCAACCGTTACGCATTGGGAAGACCTTGACATCAACTATCACCATGTTGCCGACATCAATCAGGATAAATGTATTCATTGTGGGCTTTGCCATATTGCCTGCGAAGACACTTCGCATCAGGCAATCAAACTAACCTATGGAAATCCCTACAATCAATACACAGTAATAGATGAAAACTGTGTAGGATGCAATCTATGTATGCTGGTTTGCCCTGTTGAGAAATGTATTACTATGAAAGAGGAAAGAGTAGCACCGGAATATATAAACTGGATAGAGTGGCAGAAACGTGGCTTGCCGTTGAATGATCATTAAGAAGAAGATGATGTAACCGGTATTCCGTTCATTGGGCCTCGCTAGTTGTGAACATATTATGTTAATCATTTCTTCCAGAGGAAGGAAGGAATACTTTTCACTTGTGCGTCCCGTTTTCTTGGAAACAATATTATCTATTGTACAATCATTTTGCTTGTAATTTTTTTTTCAAAAAAAGCAACCAAAATAATTTGATCGCCTTTAAAAAGTCGGGTGGATCCCGATGCAAATCGGGACGACCCCTTAGCCAAGTTGCGTGTCTCCATACAACAAAAAAAGCAACCAATTTTATTGATTGCTCCTTTTAAAGTCGGGTGGACCCCGATGCAAATCGGGACGACCCCTTAGACAAGTTGCGTGTCTCCATGCAACAAAAAAAGCAACCAATTTTATTGATTGCTCCTTTTAAAGTCGGGTGGACCCCGATGCAAATCGGGACGACCACTGTGACATGTTTCGTATCCCGAGGCAAAAAAAAGTCGGGTGGATCCCGATGCAAATCGGGACGACCCCTTAGCCAAGTTGCGTGTCTCCATGCAACAAAAAAAGCAACCAATTTTATTGATTACTCCTTTTAAAGTCGGGTGGATCCCGATGCAAATCGGGACGACCCCTTAGCCAAGTTGCGTGTCTCCATGCAACAAAAAAAGCAACCAATTTTATTGATTGCTCCTTTTAAAGTCGGGTGGATCCCGATGCAAATCGGGACGACCCCTTAGCCAAGTTGCGTGTCTCCATGCAAAAAAAAGTCGGGTGGACTGGATTTCGAACCAGCGACCCCTTGCACCCCATGCAAGTGCGCTACCGGGCTGCGCCACCACCCGAATTTATAAACACTCAGATGCGCCACTGCTCACAATACTGTGGGAACAAGCACCCGAATTTATAAACACTCAGATGCGCCACTTCTCACAATACTGTGGGAACAAGCATCCGAACCTATATGATGAGTACCCGTATTCATCTCATCATTTTTTCAATTTTGTATGTTTCCATACAAAAAACTAAAAATCAAAATTTTACTCTTATTTTTTGAGTATTCTACTCCTCTATTTCATCTGAAACAGGAGGGCAAATGTAAGGCAGAAACCAACAATTATGAAATCAAAACAATGCTTTATCTTCGCTCCTTAATGAAGCTACTCATTAAGCAGGCCCACATTATTGACCCCTTCTCACCATTCAACGGGAAAAATACAGACATTCTTATTGAAGATGGATCAATCAGTAAATTAGAAAATAATATTACTGACAAAGTTGATAAAATAATTTCCGCCGATGGCTTACATGCCTCACCCGGATGGATCGATCTTTTTGCAAATTTTGCCGATCCTGGTTATGAGCACAAGGAAACACTTACATCAGGTGCCGCCGCCGCTGCCGCAGGTGGCTATACCGATGTAATGGTATTGCCCAATACCAAACCAACAATTCATGATAAAGCAGGAGTAGAATATATAAAACAAAAAAGCAATCAACTGCCTGTCAACTTGCATCCCATTGGCGCTATCACAAAAAACACTGAAGGAAAAGAACTGGCCGAAATGTATGATATGAGAGCTAGTGGCGCAGTGGCATTTAGCGATGGAATTCATTGTGTTCAATCTTCTGGTTTGCTTTTAAAAGCATTGCAATATGTAAAAGCTTTTAACGGCACCATTATTCAATTGCCTGACGATAAAAGCATTAATCCAAACGGACTGATGCATGAAGGAATTGTTTCAACACAGTTGGGCTTGCCTGGAAAACCAGCAATGGCAGAAGAACTTATTGTTGCAAGAGATATCAAACTGGCTAGATATGCTGAATCCAACATACACTTTACAGGCGTAAGTACAAAAAAATCGCTGGAATACATTCAAAGAGGGAAATCGAATGGTACTGGAATCAGTTGCTCGATTACACCTTATCATCTTTTCTTTTGCGATGAAGACCTGAGTACTTACAACACTCAATTGAAAGTAAATCCACCAGTAAGAAATAAAGATGAAAAAGAAGCTTTGAAAAAAGCCGTAATGGATGGTTGGGTGGATTGTTTTGCCACGCATCATCTGCCTCAGGAGTATGATTGCAAAGTAGTGGAATTTGAAAATGCAAAACATGGAATGATTGGACTTGAAACAGCTTACGCCGTCATTACAACAGTTTTACCCGAACTTAGTGAAGAGAAAAAAATACAGATGCTTGCTTTCAATCCACGAAAAATTGCCGGTTTGCAAACACCATCAATAGTAGTTGGCAATAGAGCAGCGGTTACACTTTTTGAACCCAAGCGCAAATGGGTCTTTGCTGAAAGCATGATCAAATCAAAATCCAAAAACTCCCCTTTCATAAATAAAGAATTAACCGGATTTGTTACCGGCATTGTAAATGGCTCTCATATTTTATTGAATAATTGCTGATATGTTACCTCGAATTTCACCTGCACTTAAAGGAATCATTTCGTCTGCATCCATGATCGTAGCCATGTTTATCTTATACAACCAAGGCTCCGAAATGAACCCAAGATTGCTTTATATGGTTTATGCTATATATGGTATCGGCATCATTTGGACGATATTAAGTTATCGTCAGTCAGCAGCTTTTACCGGCAGATTTGTTGATCTGTTTTCGCAGGGGTTTAAATGTTTTATTGTAGTCACTTTATGCATTGCATTGTTTTATGGTATTTTCAACTACCTGCATCCGGAGTTTAAAGAAAAAACGGCGGCATTATTAAAAGAGCAGCTATCCAAACTAACTGGAGAAAAACAAATGCTACCTACCCAGATAGAAGATGAAGTAGCCGCTTTTAAAAAACAATATATTTTAAAACTGGTTTCAGGCGCAATTTTCGGATATTTGATAATTGGCGCAGCAGTAACAGCAACCGCTGCCGCATTCTTAAGTAAAAGAATAAAATAAATGGACCTATCCATCGTCATACCACTTTTAGATGAGGCTGCATCGTTGCCCGAGCTTTCTACATGGATTGAAAAGGTGATGCTGGAAAATAAATTTAGTTATGAAGTAATTTTTGTGGACGATGGCAGTGACGATAATTCCTGGGAGGTGATTGAACAACTACGTTCCAAAAATGAAAATATCAAAGGCATTAAATTTCAACGCAACTATGGCAAGTCAGCAGCTTTAAATGAAGCATTTCGTGAGGCACAGGGCGATGTAGTAATAACAATGGATGCAGATTTGCAGGATAGCCCGGATGAAATTCCTGATTTATATAGAATGGTAATGAAAGATGGTTTTGATATCGTAAGTGGTTGGAAAAAGAAACGATACGATAATACATTTACCAAAAATATTCCTTCCAAATTTTTTAATGCCGTTACCCGAAAAGTATCAGGAATTAAACTTCACGATTTTAACTGTGGATTAAAAGCTTATAAAAACAAAGTCGTCAAAAGCATAGAAGTATATGGCGAAATGCATCGCTATATTCCGGTGCTGGCAAAATGGTCGGGGTTTAAAAAAATTGGGGAGAAAGTAGTAGAGCATCGTGCACGCAAATTTGGAAAATCAAAATTTGGGATGCGTCGTTTTGTAAACGGGTTTCTTGATTTACTATCCATTTCTTTTGTTGGCAAATTTTCAAAAAGACCGATGCACTTTTTTGGGCTTTGGGGTACATTATTTTTCCTTCTTGGTCTTGGCATTTCTATTTATTTAATAGTTTCAAAAATTATTAATAGTGATTTCCCCATTACCAATCGACCCGGTTTTTATCTTGCCTTAACTGCCCTCATTATAGGTATGCAATTATTTCTGGCAGGTTTTATTGGCGAATTAATTTCTCGCAATTCCCCCGGAAAAAATTCATATTTGATAGAAAAGAAAACTGGTTGGTGATGTCAAAAATCATCATTATAGGTCCTGCGCATCCCTTGCGTGGTGGTCTGGCCACCTTTAATCAACGGTTAGCCAAAGCTTTTATTGACGATGGTCACTCCTGCAGCATCTATTCTTTTTCACTTCAATATCCCTCATTTTTATTTCCGGGTAAAACACAATACACTGATGAACCGGCTCCCGAAAATATTACAGTTTATTCAGTCATCAATTCCATCAATCCATTTAACTGGATCAAGATTGGCAATAGGTTGAAAAAAGAGAAGCCGGATATAATTGTTGTACGTTTCTGGCTTCCGTTTATGGGGCCGGCATTGGGCACTATTTTAAGACGAGTAAGAAAAAGCAAACACACAAAAGTTATTTGTATTGCCGACAATATCATTCCACATGAAAAAAGACCCGGTGATAAAATTTTCACTAAATATTTTTTAAAGAGTTGTGATGCCTTTATTACAATGAGCGAAAAGGTGATGACCGACCTTAGATTATTTCAAAAACAAAAACCGGCACAGCTTGTTACGCATCCTTTGTACGATAATTTTGGCGATATTATTTCAAAAAAAGAAGCAAGGCAGCATTTACAACTGCCTGTTGATGAAAAAATAATTTTATTCTTTGGCTTTATCAGAAAATATAAAGGCCTCAACCTGCTGCTGGATGCAATGGCAACAGATGCTATAAAAAAATCGGGCATCAAGTTGCTGCTGGCCGGCGAATTTTATGAAGACGAAAAGCCATACAATGAGCAAATAGTGAAATTGAATTTACAATCACAACTTTTTCTTCGCACTCAATTTATCCCCGATAGCGAAGTAAAATATTTTCTTTGTGCTGCGGATGCAGTGATACAACCTTATCGCAATGCCACACAAAGCGGCGTTACTCCCCTCGCCTATCATTTTGAAAAACCGATGGTGGTTACTAATGTTGGTGGTCTTCCTGCATTGGTACCTGATGGTAAAGCAGGACTGGTTACAGAGCCGGAGCCCGGATCAATTGCTTCAGGCATTATTAAATTCTATCAATTAGGAGAAGATTATTTTATTCCGCATCTTCGTGAAGAGAAACGTAAATACAGTTGGTCAAATCTGGTAAATGCTATCCAATCACTTGCAACAGAAGCTGATCGCTGATAAACGACTCAAAAAATAGTTAGCATATATTTACAATGATTCATAGAAGTAAAGCTCCATTGCGAATTGGGTTGGCTGGTGGCGGCACCGATGTAAGCCCTTATAGCGATTTATATGGCGGTGCCATTTTAAATGCCACTTTATCACTTTATGCAAATGCAACCATTCAACCACTTACCGAAAAAAAAATCATTCTGGAAGCAATAGACAGAAATGAAGCTGAAACTTTTGAATGGAATGCACAACTACCCATCAATGGAAAATTAGATTTACTGAAAGGTGTATATAACCGCATCCAAAAAGATTATCCCTTTGGCGAGCAAGGTATTCGTCTTTCCACACATGTTGACGCACCTGCCGGCTCGGGTTTGGGTACATCTTCTACATTAGTTGTAGCCATACTTGGCGCTTTTGCAGAAATGCTGCGTTTGCCATTGGGTGAATATGATATGGCTCACTATGCCTATGATATTGAAAGAAAAGATTTGGGATTGGCCGGTGGTAAACAGGATCAATATGCTGCAACCTTTGGAGGGGTAAATTTTATGGAGTTTTATGGTGACGATAAAGTAATTGTAAATCCGTTGCGTGTAAAAGAGCAACACTTGTTTGAGTTGGAAAATAATCTGTTACTTTATTACACTGCTACCAGTCGCGAATCGGCAGAAATAATAAAAAAGCAAAGTAAAAATGTAACCGACAGTAAAGAAAAATCTATAGCAGCAATGCACCAGCTCAAACAGCAAGCGCAAATGATGAAAGAAGCATTATTAAAAGGAAGATTAAATGAAATAGGTGAGATACTTGATTTTGGATTTCAACAAAAAAGACAAATGGCAGAAGGAATCAGCAATCCACTGATGGAAGAAATATATGAAACCGCAAAAAAAGGTGGTGCCACCGGAGGGAAAATTTCAGGCGCCGGCGGAGGAGGTTTTATGATTTTTTATTGCCCATACAATACCAAATTTAATGTGATAAAAGACCTGGAACGATTTGGTGGTTTACACAGAAATTATCAGTTTGTAGAACATGGTGTAAAAACCTGGAGTAATTCATTGTGATTCATCTGCAATTTTTATAACCTTTAAGCAATGAAATTTAGAACATGGAAAAAATAAAAAAAATATTACAGGCTTCCATTGATACCAAACAACAAATATTAAACAACGATGCATTATTGCAGGTTGTTTGTAATGTTACCAACATTATTACAAAGGCATTTCAATCGGGCAAGCGGGTTTATTTTTGTGGCAATGGAGGTAGTGCTGCTGATGCCCAGCATTTAGCTGCCGAATTTTCAGGAAGGTTTTATACCGATCGCAAAGCACTGCCTGCCGAAGCCTTACATTGCAACACATCTTATCTTACTGCAGTTGCCAATGATTATGGTTTTGATTTTGTTTTTTCAAGAATGATTGAAGGTATAGGCGAAAAAGGAGATGTATTAATTGGATTATCAACTTCTGGAAATTCTGTAAATATTATTAAAGCATTTCAAGTTGCAAAAGAGAAAGAAATAACTGTAGTAGCATTTACCGGAGCTACAGGTGGTAAAATGAAATCAATAGCCGACTTTCTTATCAATGTTCCTTCAAATGATACTCCTCGTATTCAGGAATCGCATATCACGGTCGGCCATATCATTTGTCAGCTGGTAGAAGAAAAATATTTTAATTCAGGTAGCTGAGAAACTGATAATTTTTTATGATCAAAGAAGCTATTATTCTAGCAGGTGGATTGGGTACCCGATTAAAAGATGCGGTGCCCGATTTACCAAAATGTATGGCGCCTGTAGTAGGTCGCCCCTTTCTTTTTTATGTCATCAATTATTTAAGAAGTCAGGGTGTTGAAAAATTCATATTCTCATTGGGTTATAAACATGAAATAATTCAACAATATCTAAACGACCAGTTTTCAACCTTACAATTTCAATCTGTTATAGAACAGGAACCATTGGGAACCGGCGGCGCTATTCAACTTGCATGTACCCAGGCAACCGAGGCACTGGTTGTGGTTGTAAACGGCGACACCCTTTTTAAAGCCGATCTGCATGAAGCCTTCCGTTTTCATGATCATAATCTGGCGGAATGTACTTTGCTGCTAAAGCCTATGAAAAATTTTGACAGGTATGGGGTGGTATCTACTGGTAAAGATCATCTGGTAAGTTCATTTCAGGAAAAACAACATTACGAAAGTGGAAATATCAACGCAGGTATGTATGTGCTTCAGGTTTCTAAATTTCTTGACGAAGAATTTCCTCAAAAATTTTCTTTTGAGAAAGACTATTTAGAAAAATATTTTAACCAACGACGTATTTATGGATTGATACAAGATAAGTATTTTATCGATATCGGGATACCTGAAGATTATTATAAAGCTCAAATAGAATTAGACAAACCACCGCTTGATTTATCTCTTATTGATAAAAGATGGACCATCTTTGTTGACCGTGATGGTGTTTTTAATCCTGAGAAAGAAAATGACTATATCAGAAATCTCAGCGAGTTTAGTTTTTATCCAGGTGTAGTAGAAAATTTTAAAAAAATCAACGACCGTTTTGGTAAAGTAGTATTGGTAAGCAATCAGCGAGGTATTGGCAAAGGGTTGATGAGCCTAGCTGCCCTTCACGAAATTGAAGCATATATGAGTAGTGAACTGGAAGCTGCTGGTGGGCATATTGACAAATATTATTATTGTACAAATGCTGAAAACCATCACCCCGACCGAAAACCCAACCCCGGGATGATTTATCACGCCAAGTCCGATTTCCCAGAAATAAAGTTAGACAAAGCAATAATGATTGGGAACAAACCGACAGATATGCTATTTGCCAGAAATGGTGGTGTTTACAGTGTATTTATAGCTACTACTAATCCCGAAACCCCTTTCCCCCACCCCGATATTGACCTTCGGTTTCCTACTTTAGTGGATTTTGCAAATAGTTTATAGCTCCAATAAAATTTTCTTGTCCCTTCATCGTTAATTATAAACGATCATCAATTAACGTATTTATAATAAATGCAACCACTCCATTTTCCTGCACATCTCTAATAAGCTTTACCTTTGAATTTATAAATTCAGAACGCCATTTGAAAAAACTAATTCAACATATCTTACTAATTGTGCCAATACTATTTCTTATAGCAGACACAGCACAGGGCCAAAAAATTTCTAATTCCGATTTAAAAATTCTTCGTCAAAAAGAGGATTCACTAAAAGAATTTTCTCAATACCTCAATACTGATGAATTCCCTGAAGATCGAATGTATTCCGACAGCATTTTCACCAAAACACTGTTAAGGGCATTGCTGGTAAAAAATTCTTTCTATTATCCTTTTGATTCTGTTATCGGCATTTCAAAATTGTATGCGCCTGATACTAGTTTTCGCATCATTACCTGGAACGTACTTTATGGCCCCGACTTTGAACTCTATTCTCAACAACGAGGTGCCATACAAATGAAAACAGCAGATGGCTCACTTAAACTTTTTCCATTAAGAGATGTTTCTTCATTTTACGACAATCCCGAAGATTCGGTACGCAGTCGCCTGAACTGGATAGGTGCAGCCTATTATCGAATGATTCGCACACAATACAAAAACAAAAACTATTATACGCTTTTTGGCTTTGATCCAAATAGTATTCGCAGCAGTAAAAAATGGATTGAAGTACTCAGTTTCAATCAAAAAAATGAACCTGTGTTTGGTGGCAACTTTTTTACATTTGAAAAAGACAGCATACCCAAGCCGCCTAAAGACCGCTTTAGTATAGAATACAAAAAAGATACACGGGTGTTGGTTGATTTTATTGATGATATGGAAATGATACTAGTTGATCACCTGGTTTCAGAAACCGATCAACCCGAATTAAAATGGACTTTAATCCCCGATGGCGATCAGGAAGGCTTCAAATGGGTAAATGGCAAATGGCAGCACATTGACAAGGTATTTACTTTCAAACTGCAAGACGGGCAAGTGCCTGTAACCAATCCTTTATTTGACAGCAAAGGGAAAACTGATGAAAAAAAGCTGGAGGAGCAGTCGGAGAAAAACAAAAGCAAGCAAAAAGAAAAGGGTGAAAATTGACCTTTTCTAAAAAATTAATCCCTTCATTACTTCTGTTACACTTCCCCTCTATTTTTTTAGATTTCCTACATAGCAAAAGATTTAAATATTACTTTGGATTTAATAGAACGAATCAAATAGATTTGTTTAAAAATAATATTTGCTAACAGAAATATTAAGTGAATCAGATTTCAATGCTTCAAAATATAGTAAATTAATTTGAGTTCGGAGCAAACACGTCATATCGTCATCATCGCTTCATACCTCAATCATCCCGGCGGGTACGAGAGAATTGTGCCATCTATTGCCAATCTCTTTACTGAGAAAGGAAATAAAGTTACACTCCTTATAATTGGAAACACTTCCGAAACCTTCTATCCCATTCACAATAAAGTCAACATCATACTCAAACCCTATCACTTTGGCATTGCTGATAAAGGAAACATGATTTCTCGGAAAATAAAAATGCTATCGGACATACGTGGATTAAAAAAAATATTGTTTCAACTGTCACCTGATATAGTTATTGGCACCGAATATCATATTAGTATCAGTGCGCAGCTAACCGGCATTAAGAAAAAAGCAAAACTCATTGCCTGGGAGCATACACCCATTGCACAAAGCAACAAAAACAGATTCTGGAATTTTCTTTTCAAAAAATATTATCCCCGCTTCAATGCAATTGTATGCCTGACTAAAGCTGAGAAACATTTTTTTTCACAGCTTGCACCCACATCTGTCATTCACAATTTTACAGACAATCAATCCGGCAATTATGCATCTTTACAATCCAAAACCATCCTTTCCATTGCACGCCTTTCACCCGAAAAAGGAATTGACCTGCTGTTACAAACAGCAAAAAAAGTTTTGTCGCTTCACCCTTCCTGGAAATGGAAACTGATAGGCACAGGGCCATTAAAAAAAATGGTTAAAGATTTTATTATCAATGAAAATCTGAGTACACAATTAATATTACAGGAACCCACCAGCTCACATCTTAATGATGAATACCTGCAAGCATCACTCTTTGTGCTTAGTTCAAGATACGAGAGTATGTCAATGGTATTGCTAGAAGCACAATCCTTTGGAGTACCTTTAGTAAGTTTTAACTGCCCTGATGGGCCCGCAGAAATTATTACCCACGAAGTAAACGGTTTGATGGCACCAAAAGAAAATTCAGATGCACTGGCACAGGCTATTTTATCATTAATTGAAAATCCTTCACAAGCAAAACAACTTTCACAACAGGCTATCACCAATGCCATACACTTCAACAGCGATTCTGTTTATACAAATTGGGAATCTTTATTTGATAAGTTGCTGCTCTAATCATCCAGCTTCAACACTGCCAGAAAAGCCTCCTGTGGCACTTCCACATTGCCTATCTGCCGCATCCGTTTCTTTCCTTCTTTTTGTTTTTCCAAAAGTTTACGTTTACGGCTGATGTCGCCTCCATAGCATTTAGCAGTAACATCTTTACGCATAGCCGAAATATTTTCTCTCGCAACAATTTTAGCACCTATTGCTGCCTGTATTGCAATTTGAAATTGTTGACGGGGCAATAGCTCCTTCAGTTTTTCGCAAAGTTTGCGGCCAAATTCTTGTGAACGGCTGCGATGGATTAATGCACTCAAAGCATCTACCTTGTCGTTATTGAGCAGTATATCCATTTTTACAATATCACTATCGCGGTAGCCAATTGGATGATAGTCAAATGAAGCATATCCCCGTGTTTGCGATTTCAATTTATCATAAAAATCAAAAACGATTTCGGTAAGCGGCATTTCAAAAATCAACTCCACCCTTGTTTGCGTCAGGTAGCTTTGGTTTACCAGTATGCCTCGCTTGCCCAGGCAAAGTGTCATAATGTTGCCTATGTATTCGGGCTTGGAAATAATTTGCGCTTTTATAAAAGGCTCTTCTATTCTTTCTGTTTTTACAGGGTCGGGAAATTCTACCGGATTATTTATTGTTATTTTTTCTCCCTTTGTTGTATAGGCAAAAAAACTAACGTTGGGCACTGTGGTTATCACCATTTGGTTAAACTCACGTTCCAGTCGCTCCTGTATTATTTCCATGTGCAGCATACCCAGGAAGCCGCAACGGAAACCAAAACCCAGTGCCTGAGAAGTTTCTAATTCATAAGTAAGAGAAGCATCATTCAACTGCAGTTTATCCATGCAGTCTCTTAATTCTTCAAACTCATCAGTATTTACGGGAAAAATTCCGGCAAATACCATAGGCTTCACTTCCTCAAAACCTTTCACTGCAACGGGGTTGGTATTGGTGGCGAGAGTTATTGTATCTCCCACCTTCACATCCTTTGCATTTTTTATTCCGGTGATGATGTAGCCCACATCGCCGCAGCCTACTTCTTTCTTCTCCGTCATCTTTAATTTTAGTATCCCTACTTCATCTGCACCATATTCCTGATTGTTGCTTACAAATTTTACAAGATCTCCTTTTTTAATAGCGCCATTCAATATACGATAGTAAACAATAATGCCTCTAAAGCTGTTAAATACCGAATCAAAAATTAATGCCTGTAATGGAGCCGCCGGGTCGCCCACCGGTGCAGGTATTCGGTTTACAATTGCTTCCAGTACTTTATCCACGCCCAATCCGGTACGGCCGCTGGCGTGCAGTATGTCTTCACGCTTACAGCCTATCAGGTCCACTATCTGGTCTTCCACTTCTTCAATCATGGCGCCGTCCATGTCTATCTTGTTGATCACCGGAATAATTTCCAGATCATTATCAATAGCCAGATAAAGATTAGAAATCGTTTGTGCTTGTATGCCCTGTGTTGCATCTACCAGTAGCAATGCGCCTTCGCAGGCAGCCAGGGCACGGCTCACCTCGTAGCTAAAATCTACGTGGCCGGGAGTATCAATAAGATTCAGCGTAAAGTCCTCCCCGTTGTTTGCTTTATAATTAATCTGTATCGCATGACTTTTAATCGTAATGCCTTTTTCCCTTTCCAGGTCCATATCATCCAGCACCTGGTCCATCATTTCCCTTTCAGTAATCGTGTTAGTTTGTTGCAGCAGTCGGTCGGCCAGGGTACTTTTACCGTGGTCAATATGTGCGATGATGCAAAAATTTCTAATATTCTTCATGCGCTTTTAGCCTCAATTTAAGAGTGTGCAAAGGTACGGAAATTGGGCAAGGAAATTAATATAAGGGGCTGTCATCGTCCCCTTCGCTTACCCGGCTTCTGTTCCGGCTGTTCGCTGCAAGTCCGGCACAGGGCCACCGCCACAAAACCTTCACCGGGCTTTCCGCTTCCATCCGGCAGCCTGTGGGATGGGAATATGGGTTGAGCTGTGAGAAGTTTCAAGCCATTATTGGTATTTGATGAAAATCTAAAAACAAGTTGTAAATAACCAAAGTGGTTAACAACTTATCATGCACCATTTATTAATTGCCCGCTTCATAATTTATTCTTCTTCGTAGTAATAAGAGTAATCAATTCCTCTCAAAAACATTTCCCGGCTCTTTATTTTTGTAGTCAGTGCATTGTTCAACAGCTTTTTCAGTGCACTGCCTTTTGTAGGGCTTAGCATCATTGCGTGCATATAATCCCGCTTGCTTATCTTACTCCAGTCCACGCATTTTTTCAATCGTTTTTTTAAAATTAAATCCAGCCATATTCTGGCACTTCTTCCATTACCTTCCATAAAGGGATGTGCAATATTCATCTCCACATATTTTTCTACTATCTCATCAAAGCTGGTTTCGGGCATAGCTTCTATTTGTTTCAATGTATCATCCAAAAAATGAGATGTTGCAAATTGAAACCCACCCTTAGAAATATTTTTTTGTTCGAAATTTTTCCTGCAAAATCGTATAAGCCGCCAAACAGATACGCATGTATTTGTTGCAAGCCCTTAGCCGTGCCCACTTCCATGTTTTTAAGCATATTGCCTTCAAATAGTGTGTAAGCTTTTTTCTTGCTTTGTCCATCTATACTTGTGTCGCTGTATAGAAACCAATCCAGAAACTTCATAGACTTGCTATTGGGAAAATGTTTGGCCAGTAATAATACTCCTTCGCTATCCAGTGTATCGGTTAACCGCTTTTTGCCATCAGGTGCTAGTAATTTCAACTGGTTAGTGACACTAACCAGTTCATTTTTTTCTTTCTTAAGACTATTTTTCAGATACTTCCAATAGTTGCGAATTTTTGTATAATCATTTTCCTCATTCAGGATTCCCACAATATCCAAAACCGAAAACCACCATTTAGTATTCTCATCATCCTATGCGGCCCGCACTTCATGGTCGCTAAAAAATCGGATAGATATTTTCATTTTCTCTTTCACCGGATTTATTCTTTATGCAGGTAATGAGTTATTACACAATAAAAAAGTTAATAATTTTCTCTTTGCAATTGAAAAATTGATATAGTCAAATGTACATTTTAAAAATGGAAGGTTGATACGTACACTATTAATATCCTTCAAATTTCAATGTTATTTTACTATATAAAATATCATCTATAAAAAAAGTAGCCGTCTGTAAGGTCAAAACTTTCACACTTTTGAAATTATGATAACGAAGTGAATAAAGACAGAATTTGAACACCCGTTTTCAATCCTTTTTCTTAGTCGTCACCCGTGTGTGTTTGATCCTAAACAGACAGCATTACTTTTCTGGCAGTTTCAAATTTTTGAAACCTGCCCGGCCTTAAAAACTGAGTTTTATTTTGGCATTAATACATGGTCAATTACATGTATTACGCCATTGCTTTGATAAACATTAGGAATGGTTATCATCGCCATTCCGCCTTTTTCATCTTTTATCCACCATTCTCCAGATTCCATCATTACCCACAGTTTACCACCAGCTACTGTTGTTAAGTCCGCTACGCCATTTCCTTTTTTAATCCATTTTTCCAACTCCTTTGAATCTAGTTTTCCTGCCACTACATGATAGGTGAGAATAGAAGTAAGCATCATTTTGTTTTCAGGTTTTACCAGATTCTCAACAGTGCCAGTAGGCAACATTCCAAATGCATCATTGGTAGGCGCAAATACGGTAAACGGACCAGCACCCTGCAAAGTCTCTACCAAACCTGCAGCCTTTACTGCTGCAACAAGCGTAGTATGATCTTTTGAATTCATTGCATTTTCAACAATGTTTTTGGATGGATACATAGCGGCTCCACCCACCAACACTGTGTTTTCACTTTTTTGTGCATAAGAAACATTCATGAGCAATGCGGCTACAAGCATCAGTCCAATTGACTTGATTGATTTCATAATTTTTGTTTTTAGTTTTTATTGAAGACGAGATTTCGGCCTTCAGATAATAGATACGTAACAACTACAAGTATGGATTTGAAAAACCAGGATTCCTTTTTTACAATTGACTATACTTAAAATAAACACAAAATTTATTTATAGTAACTATGCTTGTAGCATTTTCAAATTATTGCACCACCAGCGTTAAAAATTATTCTGAATAGGCTTTATAAATAAATTATCACCACATTTATATTTAATAAACCCAAATTGTTACAACTTTTTCATTCACTTAACTTCTTATTTACATATTGACTACGTTTTCTTTCAAATTATATTGTAAATTGAAACATTTCAACTCCGACAGTTTACAAAAAAAATGACAACAGAAAAAGAAAGACTCAACGATCCACAATGGAAAAAATGGGGCTCCTACATTTCCGACAGGCAATGGGGCACCGTTAGAGAAGACTACAGCTCAAATGGCGATGCCTGGAACTTTACCACTCACGATATGGCCCGCAGCAAAGCATGGCGCTGGGGCGAAGAAGCATTGGCAGGTATTTGTGATGAAAGCCAGTTACTCTGTTTTGGCATGGCTTTTTGGAATGGCAAAGACCCTTTTATTAAAGAACGCCTTTTTGGACTTACTAACGAAGAAGGCAATCATGGCGAGGATGTAAAAGAACTTTATTACCATCTGGACGCCACACCTACCCACTCTTATATGAAGATGCTTTATAAGTATCCTTTAAATGAATTTCCTTATGCTCATTTATCAGAAGAAAATAAAAAACGGAGCCGAAAGGAACCTGAGTTTGAACTGATGGACACCGGCATTTTTGATAAGGACGAATATGTAGATGCATTTATTGAATACGTCAAAACCACACCCGATGATATCCTTATTCAAATAACGCTTCACAACCGCAGTAGTAAAACAGCAATACTTCATGTGTTGCCAACCGTTTGGTTTCGAAACACCTGGGTTTGGGGCAGGCACGATTATAAACCATCGCTTTGGCAGGCAGATGAGCATTGCATTCAAATCGAACACAAAAGTGTAGCCGTCAAATATCTGTACTTTGAACAAGGCAATGCTTTATACTGTGAAAACGAAACCAACAATCAAAGATTATACAACAGCAACAACACAACACTATATCCTAAAGATGGCATCAACGATTATGTAATTAATGGTACTGCCTCTATCAACCCTTCAAAAGAGGGAACAAAAGCTGCTATTCAAAATATTTGTGATATAGCACCCGACAAGCCAATTGTGCTACGCCTTCAACTAAGCTCCCGAAAATTGAAATCGCCATTCATCGATTTTGATACCTGCTTTGCAAAAAGAAAAAATGAGGCCGACGATTTTTATAAAGAACTGCAGCAGCAAATAAAAAATGACGAAGAAAAGCTGATTCAAAGACAGGCTTTTGCAGGCATGCTATGGAACAAACAATTTTACCATTACGATGTACAGGAATGGCTGGAAGGCGATCCCGCTACGCCACCACCTCCACCACTACGAAAAGAAGGAAGAAATGCCGACTGGATTCATCTCAATAATGCCGACATTATTTCGGTGCCCGACAAATGGGAGTTTCCCTGGTATGCTTCATGGGATCTGGCATTTCACTGTGCTACGCTTTCATTAATTGACCCCGATTTTGCAAAACAACAATTAGTGCTACTCACCAAGGAATGGTATATGAACCCCAGTGGCGCTTTTCCGGCTTATGAGTGGGCTTTCTCTGATGTAAACCCGCCAGTACATGCAGCAGCAGCATACCGTGTTTTTCGCCACGATGCAAAAATTAATGGAAAAAAAGATTATGCATTCTTAGAAATTATTTTTCACAAACTGCTTATCAACTTTACCTGGTGGGTAAACCGCAAAGACAAAGAAGATAATAACATTTTTGAAGGAGGGTTTTTGGGTCTTGACAATATCAGTGCTATTGACCGAAGCTCTCCATTACCCAACGGAGGCGTGATGGAGCAGGCCGATGCTACCAGCTGGATGGCCATGTATGCACTTAATATGCTTCACATTGCACTGGAGCTTTGCGAATATAACAAGACCTATACCGAAATGACCACCAAATTTTTCGAAACATTTTCTATACATCGCCGGTGCAATGGCTAACATGGGCGAAAATCAAAAAGGCCTTTGGGATGAAGAAGATGAATTCTTCTACGACCAGGTGCGCCTTCCGGATAATAGTGTTACCAAAATCAGGGTGAAAAGTATGGTGGGACTTATTCCTCTCTTCGCTGTGGAAGTAATTACAAAAGAAAGATTAGAGAAGAATCCCGTTTTTGCAACAAGAATGGAATGGTTTTTAAATCATCGCCCCGATCTGGCCAGCTTAGTTTCCCGCTGGTACGAAGGTGGTAAAGAAGATAAACATTTACTAAGTCTACTGCGTGGACATCGTATGAAGCGCTTACTTAGCCGTGCCTTTGATGAAGCGGAATTTTTAAGCAGCTACGGAATTCGTTCACTGTCAAAAAAATACGAGAACAATCCTGTTTTTATCCATGGCGAATCGCCTGAAGAAGCTGTACACTATTTACCTGCTGAAAGTGATAGCGGCATGTATGGCGGTAACTCCAACTGGCGAGGCCCAGTTTGGTTTCCTATGAATTTTTTATTCATAGAAAGTTTACGCAAGTTTCATTTCTTTTATACCGATGATTTTAAAATTGAATATCCTACATCATCAGGCAAATACATCACACTTAAAGAAGCAGGAACCGAACTGGCTTGCCGGATGCTGAATATATTTTTGAAAGATAAAAACGGGAATCGCCCTGTTTATGGTGAAAATAAAAAAATGCAAACTGATCCAAACTTTAATCAATACATTTTATTTCACGAATATTTTCATGGCGATAATGGTAAGGGCCTGGGAGCCTCTCATCAAACCGGATGGACGGGTATGATTGCCAACCTGATTACGATGAAAAACAATCCTTAAAACGCAAACAATGATTGGAGAAAACTATTTGTGTATTGATATTGGCGGCTCACATATAAAAGCTGCTGTGCTGGATGCTTCAGGTCTTATTATACAACCTTACAGCAAAGCAGTCACACCTGCTAAGGCTGACCCGCAACAATTGCTAAAAGCAATTCAACAACTTGTTACTCACTTTTCAAACTACGATAAAATTGCTGTGGGTTTTCCCGGATATATTAAAAACGGAGTAGTGCAAACTGCTCCCAATCTTGATAATGAGTCTTGGCGCTGCGTTCAAACTGCAATCAAAAATCTCTGAGGCACTTCAAAAACCTTGCAAACTGGTAAACGATGCAGACCTGCAAGGAATTGGTATAGTAGAAGGACATGGTTTTGAGATAATGATAACATTGGGTACAGGATTTGGCTCTGCCTTTTTATACAATGGCGTTTTACTTCCTCATATTGAACTGGCACATCATCCTCTTACAAAAAAAATGACTTATGATGATTTCATAGGTGAAAAAGCAATTGAAAAAATAGGGAAGAAAAAATGGAATAAAAGAATGCAAAAAGTACTTAAAATTTTGAAGACCGTTTTTAATTACGATCATCTCTATCTGGGTGGCGGCAATACCGAAAAAATAAATTTCCCTTTAGATGAAAACATTACAAAAGTTACCAATCTGGATGGCATAAAAGGCGGGCCCCGCATGTGGGTTACTACCACTTAAACACTCAATATTTATCAGCGATTTTATGTTGAACTCGCAAGCTATCAAAAACGGGAAAAGCCCCATTTCATATAAAATTGATAGCTTTACACGAAATGAATTTTATTTATCATGAGTAAATTAATCATCAACAGTTTAGACTATGCCCGAATTAAAAAGTGTATCAGTGATGCTAAATTATTTAAATCAGTAAGCAGTGCAGATGCCGAAAAATTATTAAAAGAACTCAATTCTGCACAAATTGTTGAACCTGAAGCAATGCCAGCTAATGTAGTAACGATGAATTCCATTGTAAAACTGAGTTTTCTGAATAATAATAAACAAATTCAATTTCAGATTGTATATCCCGAAAATGCCAATATCAAGGAAAATAAGATCTCTATTTTCTCACCTATTGCTACTGCTTTGATTGGATATAAAACCAATGACGAAATCGAATGGCTGGTGCCAGCTGGTCCTACCATAATAAGAGTAGATGAAATCATTTACCAACCAGAAGCCTCAGGCGATTTCAATTTGTAATTAGTTTCATCATTAAAAAATTAATCTATGTTTATTTCAAGTAAGGTTTGTGTTGCTTTCATCGGCATTGCAGCAATAATGGTATCGTGCGGCAGCAATGCAAATGTTGAAACTGATATTCAGAAAAAAGATAGTATAGCTGCCAATATTGAAGCCCCGGCAAATGATACAAATAAACCGGTTCCCAATATAGTATTACCAACATCTCCTGCTGCTCCAGTAGTTTCGAAATACATCAGGTTTAAATCCAGAACATGGCAAACCCGGCCACCGTTGTGATATTGCAGTGGGCTCACCATTGGACAGCAAGCCGGTAGCACCCTCAATTCAACCTCAGGCTCCTGTTACAATTCCTGCACCTTCAACAATAAACACAACTCCAGTTACAACAGGGAAAGGTTTGAATCCCGAACATGGCAAACCCGGTCACCGTTGTGATATTGCAGTAGGCGCACCATTAGACAGCAAGCCGGCAGCCGTTACTAACACACCAGCTTCACCAGTAACCATTTCACCAAACGCTACTTTGCCTAAACCAGTTTCCGTAACACCATCACCTGCTACCAATCCTACAACACCAGCAATAACTGGTGCAGGATTAAATCCCGAACATGGCAAACCAGGTCATCGCTGTGATATTGCTGTGGGCGCACCCTTACCAAAACAATAGATTAGTTTAAAGTCCGACTAAAAATTATAAATGCTTCACACCATTGCCCCCTGGTTTGGTTATCTTGCCTCTTTACTATTGGCTTTAGGCTTGATAGTAAACAATGATCTTAAGTTTCAATGGTTAAATACGGGTGGAAATGTTGCCTTTATCACTTATGGAATTATCATTAATGCAGTTCCAGTAATACTCACCAATGTAATTTTACTTTGCATTAATGCTTTTTATCTCTATAGAATTTACAATCGCAAGGAGCTATTTGAGCTACTTGAATTTAACACCGGTGGTATTTTAGTAGATCGTTTCTTAGCCTTTTATGAAAAAGATATCAATACTTATTTTCCAGACTTTAAGCGTGAGCAACTTGATGGCAATTTAAATTTTGTAGTATTAAGAAATCTGGTAGTAGCCAATATATTCAGTGCGAAAGTAGATGAAGCCGGAAATGCAGAGGTGCTGATTAATTATACCGTTCCAAAATACAGAGATTTCAAAGTAGGTACTTATATTTTTGAAAATGAAAAATCATTTTTGAATTCCAAGGGAGTAAAAAAAGTTTTTTATTCCAGCGTTAATAACAAACATCATCAAAAATTTTTGATAGCAACAGGTTTCAAATCCGGCCAGCCAAATGGAAAGGCAATTATGTTTCGGGAAATTTAGTCAGCAACTTTTTTAAAAAAAAAATGCCTTCCGATTTCCGGAAGGCATTTTTTTAAAAGTTATTTTTTTTAGAAAGGCTTTTTAGCAGGTTCTTTTTCCTGTTGATTCGTCTTGGCTATATTCTGTTGCCCAATCATATCATCCACAACCTTTATGGCCTGATTCAGATAGATATCTTTCTCCAATCCTTTCATCCATTGATTAAAACGGTCTAATTTGTTTTTATCATTCGCCCATTTGTCAGTGTCGCCAGGAATCGCACTGATTTCATTCTGTCCTTTTAGTTTCAATAGCGCTTCTAATTGTTTTACAGTTGCACGTATATTAGATTGGTTACTTCTGAACTTGTCCAGTTGCAATGAATACTGCTTATCATTTTGCTTAGATAACCATTCGGAAGCATCTTTAATAAGTACAAATGTATTATCATTCGCCAGGCGTTCATTGCTCAGTTGCTGTATTGTTTTCAAATCATAGCCAGGATTCCAGATTTTGTAGTTTGCCTTTTTCACTTCATCCCAGCCTAATGCATCAGCATCGTCTTTCTCTCTCACTTTTAAATATTCCAGATTGTCGGGTAAAACAATATCAGAGCTAACCCCTTTTAACTGAGTAGAGCCTCCATTGATTCTGTAAAATTTTTGCAGAGTCAATTTGATAGTTCCCAAATCGGAATTAGAACTTGTATATCCTGATTCTGGGTCGAGACCGATATTTCTTTGTACTGTTCCTTTACCATAGGTAGAAGTACTACCGATAATCACACCTCTGTTATAATCCTGAATAGCCGCTGCAAAAATTTCAGAAGCCGAAGCGCTGAATTCATTTACCATTACTGCAAGAGGACCTGAGTATAATACATTTCTGTCTTTATCTTTTAAAACACTGGGTGGGTTTTCTCTGTCTTTTACCTGCACTACCGGCCCCTCATCAATAAACAAGCCGGCCATTTGTACTACATCGTACAAGGAGCCACCACCATTATTCCGAAGATCCATTACAATACCATCAACATGCTGGTCTTTTAATTTATTAACTTCTTTGGCAACATCAATATAACTGCGGGGGCCATTAGGATGCTCAAAATCAGCATAAAACTCAGGAAGAAAAATGTAGCCTATCTTCAATCCATTGCTTTTTATAACAGTACTGCGAGCATAAGTTTCGTCTTGTACAATTTTATCTCTCTTTATTGAAATAGTTTTGGTACTACCATCCTGTCTTTTTACTGTCAATTTCACCTCTGTACCTTGTTTACCCCTAATAATTTTTACAGCATCTGCAACTGAATAACCAACCAGATCTACAGGCTCTTCTTTTCCCTGTGCTACTTTGATGATAACATCACCCACCTGCAATTCGCCTGATTTAAATGCGGGGCTTCCGGTAAGGATGCTGGTAATTTTTATATTGCCATCATCATATTGTAAAGAAGCACCAATGCCATAAAAAGTGCCGCTCATTTCTTCATCAAAATATCGCTTATCTACAGGAGGGAAAAATTCGGTATGCGGATCCATTGTAGTGGTTACAGCGTTTACAAAAAGATTGAATTTATCGTCGTCATTAAATTTGAAACGATATCTTTCAAACGTACGATCCATGATCTTTTTTACTCTGTCTCTGGCTTCCTGCTCCAATGCCTCGTCTGATTTGACTACAAATCCTTCCTTCCCTTTATTTTTCTCACGGGCTTCCAATAAATCAGCATAACGGTCCAGCACCATATACTTTAATGTTTTACGCCATCTTTCATTTCGTTCTGCTTCATTGGCTGGTGGTGCTAGTTTATCTCCATCAAGGTTTACGTTTTCATCTATTGTAAAGTCAAATGGTTTTGACAGTATGTCCTGATAAACCATGGCTGATTCTTCCATTCTGGTGTTAAAAATTTTTCCTGCAGCTTGAAAGAACTCTACAGGCGCCCCTTTGATTTCATCATCAATTCTTGTTTCATATTTCTTTAACTCATTCCAGTCTGTCTGCAAAAAGAAAGATTTATCATCATCCAATTGCTTCATGTATTTGTTGAAAACTTTCTTTGAAAACGCATCATCCATTTTTTGTGGGTCGAAATGACCTTCTTTCAACATTTCACCAACCAGTTTCAAAATTTCCTCATATTTAGAGGGAGGATTTACATTACGAGTTGCAGTGCCCATTGTTTTAAAAGCGAAAAACGATGCGGCAATAACTGTAAGCAACACAATTGGTAGTCTTTTCATATTGAATAGATATTTTATAGCTTGAGCCATTCTTCAAAAATAATGCAAATTGTCAGCTTTAATAATCTTTAGAAGCATTTAACAACAGTTTTTGATGAATGGAAAAATGATAAGTAAAAGGAAGGCGAAGTCATATAAATTTTTATAAACACTGCACTTTTATTTACCTGAAAAATTCTTTTTTCTTATTTTTGCCGTCCCTAACACGGTGGCTATAGCTCAGTTGGTTAGAGCATCAGATTGTGGTTCTGAGGGTCGCCGGTTCGAACCCGGTTAGCCACCCAAAAATTAACGATCACCCTGTTTCATTTGAAACAGGGTTTATTTTGATATTTCATGAATATTTGGGTAATCATATTAGTTCCGGCGATCTCTGCCTTTATTGGCTGGGTTACCAATTGGGTAGCTATCAAAATGCTTTTTCATCCAAGAGAGCCAAAGAAAATTCTCGGTATCACATTTCATGGTATTTTTCCTAAAAGACAAAAACAATTTGCAGAAAAACTGGGCAAGCTGGTGAGTGCTGAATTTCTTTCGTTTGGTGATATTGAAGAAAAAATCAGCAATCCCGAGAATCTGAAAAAAATTATGCCTTTAATTGAAGAGCATATAGATGAGTTTTTAAGAACCCGCTTAAGTGATGAAATGCCCGTTATCAGCATGTTTATAGGCGATAAAACCATTCTAAAACTGAAAAGCGCCTTCATGAAAGAAATAGAAACACTTTTCCCTCAGGTTATGCGGAAATATGCAGGCAATCTTAAATCAGAATTGGATCTGGAACATATAGTTATTCAAAAAGTTTCAGCCTTTTCATCTGATAAATTAGAAGAAACGCTTTATCAGATTATGTCTAAGGAGTTTCGTTTTGTCAAGTGATTGGGGCCGTTATTGGCTTTATCATTGGAGTGGTACAGGTTTTAATCACCTATTTTACTACATAAAGAGGGCACTATTTTTTTAGCCACTGATAACCAATAAAATGCCACTCATCCTAATACGATCAATTATTAAGAGGGTTTTTTGTCAATACAACGTCTAACAAGCACTCAAACTAATCAAATGAAATACAGTTTTCTTGTTCTAACCTTTTCAATCTTTTCCTTTAACATTTTTGCACAAATGCCCGGAGGTGGCATGAACAATGGAGCCAATCGTCAAATGCCAAATGGCAGTCTGTATGGCAAGCTAATTGACTCAAAGTCGGGAAAACCTATTGAGTATGCTTCTGTTCAATTACTTCAAAACAAATTTGATTCTGCTACTAAAAGAAAAGTGGATGTAGTTGTTGGAGGTATGTTAACTAAAGCCAATGGCGAATTCAGATTAGAGAATGTTCCTGTTATGGGTAAACTTAAATTGAAGATATCAGTTGTAGGTTTTAAACCTTATGAGCAGCCTGTTTCTTTTGATTTGAAGCGGCCTGATAATGGTGGCGACATGAATTCAATGATGGGAGCACTTGATAAAGATTTGGGAAATATTAAAATTGATATTGAAGAAAAAGTGCTGGACAATGTTACCGTTACCGCTACATCCAGTACTGCACTTAGATTAGGTATTGACCGCAAAGTGTTTAATGTTGATAAAAACATTGTTTCTGCAGGAGGTTCTGCTGTTGATGTAATGAAAAATGTTCCTTCGGTAAATGTAGATTTAGATGGAAATGTAACTATGCGTAATAACGCACCACAAATTTTTGTAGATGGTCAACCTACTACAATGACCTTGGATCAAATTCCTGCCGACATTATTGAAAATGTTGAAATCATTACTAACCCATCGGCAAAGTTTGATGCTTCGGGTGGCACATCAGGTATTATTAATGTTGTTTTGAAAAAGAATAAAAAGGTAGGGTACAATGGCAGTGTAAGAGCCAGTATAGATTCAAGAGGAAGAATTGGTGGTGGCGGTGACTTTAATATTCGTCAAGAAAAAATAAACTTCTTTTCTAATATTAATTACAACCAACGTAAATCAATCAATACAGGCCATACGGAAAGAACAACTTTTGGAATTCCCAATACATTACTGAATCAGGATGATAAAAGTAAATTTGCAGGTGAATTTAAATTCATTCGTGGTGGATTAGATTTTTTTGTAAACAATCGTACTACTCTTTCCACTGCCGTTAATTTAGCCAATGGCTCAATGAATCCAAATTCTACAAGTACTATGTGGACTGATATACAAGGCACACCCGTTACTTCCTCTTTGTCAGAAAGATTATCAACGTCCAAAAATAATTTTCGGAGCTCGGGAGTTTCTTTAAGCATGAAGCATAATTTTCCAAAATCTGGCCAAGAACTTACTGCTGATATAAACTATCGTAGCAGCAAAAATGACAACTCCAATTTCATCACAACCGATTCTTTGGATTATAACACAAAGAATGTACTACAAAGCAATTCTCAAAGACAGGATGGCGCTGGTTCTAATAAAAATATTGTCTTTCAGATGGATTATACCAATCCTATTAACGAAAAATCTAAATTAGAAATGGGGATTCGTATGAGCTATCGCGAAGATGATAATAAAAATTCCTTTTACTTTATTTCACCTTCCGGTACTGCTATTTATAACGCATTATTATCTGCAAACTACAATAGCAACGATAGGGTTTATGCTGCTTATACTACTTACTCAAATCAGATAAAAGATTTTGGATACCAGTTAGGTCTTAGAGTTGAAAGTTCTAACTATACCGGCAACATGCCCGATAAGAATCAATCATTCAATATTAAATTTCCAGTGAGTCTTTTCCCTAGTATCTTTTTAAGTAATAAGTTGAAAAACGATCAGGAGCTTCAGTTGAACTATGCCCGAAAAATTAACCGACCCAATTTCTGGCAGCTTTCTCCGTTTACTGATTACTCAGACTCGTTGAACATCAGCAGGGGTAATCCTGATCTAAAACCAGAATTCACCAATTCTCTTGAGCTTTCCTATTTAAAAGTATTTAAGAAAAACAAAGACAATTTTCTTGCTTCGTTGTATTATAAGAATACTACAGATTTGATTACCCGATTTCAGGTTCAGGAAATAAGCCCGGTTACTAATAAAAACATTTTAGTAAACACTTATATCAATGCATCATCCAGTTATGTCACCGGATTGGAGTTGACACAGAAAACCAAGATGACCAAATGGTGGGATCTTACTGCTAATATGAATTTATTTACTTCAAAAATAAATACGGGAATTTCTGGCCAACCAGATCAAGAGCAATTTGCAAGCTGGTTTGGAAAACTAAACAACACATTTAAATTGTTTAAGAATTTCACCATGCAATTGTCTGGCGAGTATCAATCTAAATCGATTCTGCCTCCCGGTGGTAGTGGTGGCGGAAGAGGCGGTGGACATGGTGGCGGCTGGTTTGGTCAGGCATCTTCATCACAAGGCTATGTAAGAAGCAATTATTTTGTTGATGCAGGTTTCCGTTACGAGTTCCTTAAAAATAGACAAGCTTCAATATCATTAAACATCAATGACATTTTACGCACCCGTCGTTCTGATGTTCATGCTGAGTCGCCTTACTTTACGCAGGATGCTTTTCGTCGGAGAGATCCTCAGGTATTACGTTTGAGCCTCAATTGGAGATTTGGAAAATTTGACCCCAATTTATTTAAACGCAAAAACAACAAAAATCAGGGTGGCGATGGTATGGAGAATGTGAATATGGGTGGCCAATAACAGATTACAAATAAATTGATTTTAAGAAGAAGGTTTTGCATATTTGCAAGACCTTTTTCTTTTTAATGTCAAAATATTGAAACGAATCGTTTTTACAGTAACAAATGATCTTACTTACGACCAGCGTATGAAACGCATCTGTACAACACTGGCAGCTGCGGGGTATGATGTAACGCTGGTGGGTCGCAGGCTGCCATCATCCCTTACACTTACAAAAGAAAAATATAAACAAAAGAGAATTCGTTGCAGTTTTCATATGGGCAAATGGTTTTATGCAGAATATAATATCAGGCTATTTTTCTTTCTCATTTTTTAACGCATGGATGCTATCTGTGCAATAGACCTGGACACCATACTCCCTTGCCTTCGTGTATCACAAATAAAAAAATTACATCGCATCTATGATGCACACGAATTTTTTACAGAGTTGAAAGAAGTAATCTCCCGCCCGGCTATTCAAAAAAAATGGCTGCAAATTGAAAAGAAATCTGTTCCAAAATTTAAATGGGGTTACACCGTAAGTGAAAGCATAGCACTGGAGTTTAAAAAAAGATACGATGTAGATTATGCCACTATTAGAAATGTGCCTATGCTTTCAAATGTATTTGCGCCACAACCATCATCAGAAAAATTCATATTATTTCAAGGTGCAGTAAACGAAGCAAGGGGTTTTGAATATCTGATACCTGCAATAAAAGAGGTTCCTTACAAATTGGTCATTTGCGGCGATGGTAATTTTATGCCACAATTGAAAACATTGATAAAAGAAAACCAACTGGAAGAACAAATAGAACTTAAAGGCATGTTACTGCCGGAAGCACTTGTGCCATTAGCACAGCAGGCCACTATTGGCATTGGCCTTGCTGAAAAAGAAGGACTCAATCAATACCTTGCACTTCCCAATAAATTTTTAGACTATATTCATATCGGGCTACCACAAATCAGTATGAACTATCCAGAATATGCGAAGATTAATAATCAATTTGAAGTTGCGGTATTATTAAATGATTTGCATCCAAAAATCATTGCTAAGGCAATAAATGAATTGATGCAGGATGAAGTTCGCAGAAAACAAATGCAACAGCAATGTATGCTTGCACGCCAGGCACTCAACTGGCAGAATGAAAGTAAAAAACTGTTGGATTTTTATAAACAAATTTTTACATCCTGAAAAAGGAAATACATATCGTTTGTTTTGATTGCCCCACTCCTGCCGATTATGGAGGGGCTATTGATATGTTCTATAGAATAAAAGCATTTTTTGAACTTGGATTTGGCATTCACCTGCACTATTTTTCATACAACAACCGAAAGCCCAATGATGAACTCAAATCCATTTGTCAAACTATACAGGAATATAAAAGGGAAAATAATCGCAAGAGCATTGCTGGAAAACTCCCTTTTATTGTGGCCTCACGAATCAATGAAACTTTGATTGAGAATCTGAAGAAGGACAATCATCCTGTTTTTATTGAAGGTGTTCATTGCAGTGGAATAATCAACTGGCTCAGCAAAGAAAGAAAAATTGTAGTAAGGCTGCACAATAATGAAGCGGCTTATTATAAACAACTGAGTGAAGCGACGGGTAACTTGCTCAAAAAAATCTATTTCAAAAAAGAAAGCGCACTATTAAAAAAATATCAACAAACGCTGCCACAGCACTGCATTTATGCCTGCATTACCGAAAATGACAAATCAGTATTCCAAAATCAATTGGGCTTGAAGCAGGTAATTTACCTTCCGGCATTCATTCCTTTTCAGAAAGTTAGTTGTAAAGCAGGCATGGGTAACTATGCACTTTATCATGGCAATCTTTCTGTAGCGGAAAATGAAAAAGCTGCATTGTGGCTGGTCAAAGAAGTTTTTCAGAAAATTAATTTCAAACTAATAGTAGCGGGGAAAAACTCCGGAGCAAAATTGAAAAGAGCAATTGCAAATAAAAAAAATATTGAACTCATTGAAAACCCTGATGAGACAACGATGAATAAACTGGTAGCTGAAGCACATATAAACTTGCTTCCGGCATTTAGTACCACAGGAATAAAATTCAAATTATTAAATGCGCTGTTTACAGGGCGGCATTGTGTGGTAAATGAAAATATGGTAGCTGGCATAGGGCTAGATGGAGCTTGCCATACTGGAAAATCAGCAAATGCTATAGCTTCTTTAATTGTACAATTACAACATCTTCCATTTAATGATGAAGAAATAAAACTCAGAGAGCAGCTGCTAACCGGAAGATTTAATAATCTGCAAAATTGCAAACTACTTATACCATACTTATAGAGGCATTATCGGTAATTTGACCTTTCTCGGTTCTTATCATTCTTGACGGAAATTTATTTACCACAATATAATCGTGGGTGGCCATTACTACAGCAGTATTATAATCTTTGCTGATGTTGAAAAGCAAATTCATTATTTCGTCAGAGGTTTCGGGATCCAGGTTTCCGGTAGGCTCGTCCGCCAAAATAAGTTTGGGAGAGTTGAGCAAGGCACGGGCAATATCAATACGTTGTTGCTCGCCACCACTCAGTTCAAATGGCATTTTAAACCCTTTTGACTTCAGCCCCACTTTATCCAATACATCCTGAATTTTTTCATCCATCAGTTTTTGATCGGTCCAGCCAGTGGCACGCAAAACAAACTTGAGATTATCATTTACATTTCTATCAGTTAGTAATTGAAAATCCTGAAACACCACCCCCAAATTGCGTCGTAGAAAAGGAACTTTCTTCCAATCTAAATCGGCCAGGTTGAAACCGGCAACTATACCTTCTCCTGATTTAAGCGATAATTCACCATATAAGGTTTTGAGCAAACTGGATTTTCCGGTTCCGGTTTTCCCTACCAGATATACAAATTCACCTTTGTTAATGGTAAGATTTACATTTTCTAAAACCAGATTATTTCCCTGGTAGATGTTTACATTTCTAAGGCTGATGATGGGTTCAGACATTTCCAAGCTTGTTTATTTGTTTCTAGAAATTGAAACTGCAAAATAAGAAAAGATGCTTAAGAAGCCACGCATTTTGTGAGTTTTAACTACTTATTTATCAATGAGATTATCCAAAACAAAATGGGGACACGGTATGGAACAGGAAGTAGTACGACTATTAAAACAAAGCCCTAAATGGATACCCGCAAAAGAAAACGGAAAAGCAGTTTTGGCATTTACACAAGTGCCAGTGACTTTTGTAGTTGTTGAAGACAATGCGCCTGTAACCAGACAAAACAATTGAATGAAAGCTTTCTCCTATCATTTGTTGGTGTGGTGTATTAAAGTGTAAATTGTTGAGAATGGAACATCAACAAAGGGTTCACCAAGAATAACAATTGAATTTAAAAACTGATTTCTCCTTTAGCCGTTTTAATTGTTAACGATTTGGATGCAGCGTCTTCTACCCTTCCAATAACCTGAGCATCCACATTAAACGATTTTGCAACGCCGATAATATTGTCGGCGTTTTTTTCATCTGTATAAATCTCCATACGGGTGCCCATATTAAATACCTGATACATTTCCTTTTCGTCCGACTGACTGGCTTCTTGAATTAAATTGAAAATTTCCGGCGGTGCAAAAAGATTGTCTTTTATTATTTGAACATTTTCGGGAACATACTTTAAACATTTGGTTTGCCCGCCTCCACTGCAATGAATGAGCCCGTCAACTGTATCAAAATAATTTTCCAAAATGTTTTTTATGATGGGCGCAAAACTTCTCGTTGGACTTAGCAAAAGCTTTCCAATTTCAGTTTTTCCATTTGTAGTTGCTACTTCATCCGTTAACCGGTGCGGACCAATGTACACCACTTTTTCATCAAGCGCAGTATCATAGCTTTCATGAAAACGGGCACCGTAGGTTTTATGAAGCATATCATGCCTTGCCGAAGTGAGTCCATTGCTGGCGATACTGCTGTTAAATTCATTTTCATAAGAAGATTTGCCAAATCCGGCCAGACCTACAATTACATTTCCTGCCTTAATATTTTCATTACTAACAATTTTTACTTTGGGCCATCTTGCAGTCATTGTTCCGTTTACAGCTATGGTTCTTACAATATCACCCACATCTGCCGTTTCACCTCCCATGTAAGAAATGTTGATGCCCAGATTTTTCATTGATTCAAAAAACTCCTGCGAGCCATTGATAATAGCTTCCAGCACTTCGGCAGGAATCAGATTTTTATTTCGGTCTATTGTTGAAGAAAACAAGAGTTTATCATAAATACCTACACAAAGCAAATCATCCAGATTCATTACAATAGCATCCTGTGCAATGCCTTTCCATACTGAGAGATCACCAGTTTCTTTCCAATACAAATAAGCCAATATACTTTTGGTGCCTGCCCCATCAGCATGCATGATGTTTACCCAATTATCATCGCCACCCAGTACATCGGGGTAAATTTTACAAAATGCCTTTGGATACAAGCCTTTATCCAGTTTGCGAATAGCCTGATGTATTTCTTCTTTTTGAGCAGATACGCCTCTTTTTGAATAAAGACTCATGTATAAAATTATGCTGTAAAATTACCAGAACATTGATTAAGGTTATTGCCCGTTGAATAATTATTTTTGCGCATCTTATGCAAGTACATTACGATATTGATAAACTGCCTGCTTTTCAAAATGCCATCATTACAATTGGCACTTTTGACGGGGTACACATGGGTCACCGGCAAATAATTGATAAAATGAAAGGTGAAGCCCTCTCCCATCAGGGAGAAACGGTGATCATTACTTTTCATCCACATCCTCGCAAAGTGGTATCATCCACCATCTTAGGGGTGCGGCTTATTAATACACCCGAAGAAAAATTAGAATTGCTTGAGCAGGCAGGTATTGACCATGTTGTAGTAGTTCCATTTACCGATGCTTTTGCCAATCAACCTGCCGAAGATTATATCAGCAATTTTTTGATTGAAAAATTTCATCCGCATACCATTATCATCGGCTACGATCACCGCTTTGGCCGCGAACGTACCGGCGACTATCGTTTATTGGAAAAAAAATCAAAAGAATATGGTTTTCGGCTTATTGAAATTCCAAAACATATTCAGGAAAATATTTCTATCAGCTCTACCAATATTCGTGAAGCCATATTGCATAGTGATATAGCCACAGCCGATTCTTTATTGGGTTATGAATTTTTCTTTTCTGGTCAGGTAGTACACGGCGATAAACTGGGACGGCAGCTTGGATATCCAACTGCCAACCTAAAAGTGCTGAATGAAGAAAAAATAACACCCGGCAATGGCATTTATGCCGTTTATGCCGAGCTGCCAGATATAGATGAATATCTCATTTCTCCTTTGGTAAAACCACATACCCGATTAAAAGGAATGATGAGTATTGGCTTCCGCCCTACTGTAGATGGAAAGAAAAGAGTAATAGAAGTAAACATTTTTGATTTTAATGAAGATATCTACGATAAGATGCTCAAAGTTTATGTCAAGAAATATTTACGTGAAGAAATAAAATTTGACGGGCTTGAAGCACTTATAAAGCAAATTGATCAAGACAAAATAGACAGCCTGGAAGTACTCTAAAAAAAAATCCCGCTCAAAAAGCGGGATAGCATATTTTTTACTATTTCATATTAACCCATTCCCATTGAAAAAGGTGAAGGCATAATGTCGTATTCTTCTGCTTCCATCATTTCAATATTCATTTGAAACGCTTCATCAGTTTTAATGATAATTTTTTCTTTTGTTACTTTTCTATATCCCGATTTTTCAAAAATAAATTTATATGTACCGGGCTTTAATTGGTCAAAGTTGAAATTACCATCGTCATCGGTAGCGGTAGTTTTTTCTTTTTTGCTAACCAATATGGCAGTAATGCTTACATCTTTTAATGGCTTCTTTGTTTCAGCATGAACCACAACTCCATTGAGTTCATCTTTTTTTGATGTACCATTTCCTGGGTCACCAATGTTAGCTCTGGCCGATAAAAGGCCAAAACTGGCAAATAAAAGCAGGGATAGTTTTTGTTTCATGTTGCGAAATTTTAATAACTTTTAAATACAATTTCAAAACAACAAATTCAAGCGTTTAAAATTAAAGCATTTTCTTTGTTTCCTCCAAACCATTCATAAATTCTTTCCAAACATTTTTTACGATTTCCCCGGCTGGTAAAATTTCCTTTAACAGGGAACTTACTTGTCCTATTTCCAGCTCTCCATCTAGTAAATCACCTTCAAACATTCCTTTTTTGGCTCTGGCTCTACCCAAAATAGACATCAACTCCTCTATTGAAGCTCCCCTTATTTCAGCTTCTTGTACTTTTTTATAGAAATCATTCTTCAAAAGGCGAACCGGAGTTAGTTGTTTTAAAGAAAGCTGTGTATCTCCCTCCGCTGCATTTACAACAGCATTTTTAAAATTTAAATGCGAGGAAGCTTCATCACTGGCAACAAAACGACTGCCCATTTGCACACCTTCAGCACCCAGCACCATGGCTGCCAGCATTTGTTTTCCTGTGGCAATTCCACCTGCAGCTATTACTGGAATTTTTACAGCATTGGCCACTGCGGGTATTAAAACCAAAGTGGTAGTCTCTTCTCTTCCATTATGTCCGCCTGCTTCAAAGCCTTCAGCTACTACGGCATCACAACCAGCTGCTTCCGCTTTGATAGCAAATTTGGAGGAGCTCACCACATGTACTACTGCAATTCCTTTCTCTTTTAATATTCCGGTCCAGGTTTTTGGATTACCTGCCGACGTAAACACAATTTTCACTCCCTCCTCAATTAATATCTGTACATGCTTATCAATATCGGGATATAATAGTGGAAGATTAACACCAAATGGTTTATTCGTTGCCGCTTTACATTTTTGAATATGCTCACGCAAAACATCAGGATACATTGAACCGGCGCCAATGATACCCAAACCTCCGGCATTACTTACTGCGCTTACAAGTCGCCAACCGCTGGCCCAAATCATTCCGGCTTGTATAATTGGAAAATCAATCTTAAATAAATGCGTAATCCTATTTGAAAACATAAATCTGTTTTTAGGAGTCAGCAAATTAGACAATAAATTTTATCCTAAGTCAATACTGGTATTATCGCCAATATTCAATGAGCGGGTTTCGCCACGTAAATTAGAATCACTGCCAATTACAGATTCGTCTAACACTATATCAAAAAGATTGGAGTAAGAGCCTATAATGGAATTCTTAACAATACAGGAGTCTAAAATAGTATGCTCCCCTATGGCCACATTTGGCCCAATAATGGAATTCTTAACCTTGCAATTTTCGCCAATACTTACCGGAGGAATAATGACTGTATTCTCAAACTGTTCTGCATTTACTTCCTTTGCAAATTTTTTCAACAATGTTGCATTCAACTCCAGCATGGTTTCTTTTTTACCACAGTCGAACCAGTTTTCTACTTTAAAAGATTTAAAACGAACACCCTGTTTTATCATACAATCCAGTGCATCGGTGAGGCTGTATTCACCATGGCTTTTTAAACCTTGACGAATATTATTTTCAAGACACTGAAACATTTGGCCAGTCTCTTTTATTTTATAAATGCCAACCATTGCCATATTGGATTTTGGTATCTGCGGTTTCTCCACTACATGGTTAATCATACAATCAGCATCTATTTCCGCTACACCAAAATCACGAGGATCATCAACTTTTCTAACGCCGATCATAGAAACTGGGCTCTCTACTACTTCTCTCACATTATACTCACAAATGGTATCTCCCAGTACAACAAAAACTTCATCATTATTAACAAGATTTCTAGTAAGGCGAATAGCATGCCCTATCCCCTGGCGATCTCCTTGATGAATATAATGAGCTTTAATACCCGGATGTTTTGCATCAACAAAATCGTGGATTTTATCGCCCAGATATCCTACAATAAAAACAAATTCATGAATACCAGCCTGCTGCAGTTGTTCAATAATAATACTTAGAACTGTTTTTCCTGCAAGAGGAATAAGCGCTTTAGGTTGCGTATAACTATGGGGGCGCAGTTTGGTACCTGCACCTGCTACTGGAATGATAGCTTTCATTTTAAGCTAAGTGGTTTGGTCACTAATCTACAGCCAGCGAAAGTAAGACATTTACTACAAATAAGATTTTTCATAAACTGTACACAATCAGTATTTGTCTGTTATTTTTGCTTTATGCAAAAAGATAAACTGGTTTTTGACCTTATCAATAAAGAATTGGAACGTCAGCGTCATGGCATTGAATTGATTGCTTCAGAAAATTTTACTTCAATGCAGGTGATGCAGGCAATGGGAACTGTGCCTACAAATAAATATGCAGAAGGATATCCGGGAAAAAGATACTATGGCGGGTGTGAAGTGGTGGATGAAATTGAAACACTGGCAATTGAAAGATTGAAAAAAATATTTAATTGTTCTTGGGCAAATGTGCAGCCACATAGCGGCGCATCTGCAAATGCTGCCGTTTTTCTAGCAGTTATGAAAGCAGGAGAAAAATTTTTGGGGCTTGACCTTAGTATGGGTGGTCATCTTACTCATGGTAGCCCAGCCAACTTTAGTGGTAAAACATATCAGGCGATACATTATGGCGTTACTAAAGATGGCATAGTGGACTACGACCAGCTGGAAGCAAAAGCCAAAACAGAAAAGCCCAAGATGATTATTTGCGGGGCTAGTGCCTATAGCCGCGATTGGGATTATAAAAGAATAAGAGCCATTGCAGATGAGGTAGGCGCCGTTGTTTTTGCCGATATAGCACATCCAGCAGGGTTAATTGCAAAAGGTTTATTGAATGATCCATTTGATTATTGCCATATTGTAAGTTCCACTACACATAAAACATTGAGAGGGCCACGTGGTGGCATCATCATGTTGCGTCATGATTTTGAAAATCCATGGGGATTAAAAGATCCAAAAGGAAATCTACGTATGATGAGTTCATTGCTTGACCTTGCCGTTTTCCCTGGCAGCCAGGGAGGCCCGCTGGAACATGTAATTGCAGCAAAAGCTGTTTCATTTGGAGAAATTCTTGATGAAAGTTTTTCCGACTATGGCAAACAAATCATCACCAATGCGCAGGCAATGGCTAAAGCTTTTTTAAGCAGAGGCTATAATCTTATCAGTAATGGCACCGAAAATCATTTAATGTTAATCGACTTGCGTAATAAAAATCTTACTGGCAAAAAAGCACAGGAAACATTGGATAAAGCACATATCACACTCAATAAAAATGCAGTGCCGTTTGATGATAAATCTCCTTTTGTCACTTCGGGTATTCGAGTAGGTGTACCTGCCGTTACTACACGTGGAATGAAGGAAGCCCACATGGAAACAGTAGTTGACTTTATCAACAAGGTTTTAATGAATACTGATGATGAAAAAATTATTTCAGAAACAAAGATTGCCGTAAAAGAATTTATGGCACAGTTTCCACTTTATCCCGAATTAGGTTAATCCGAAAAAAAACTAAACAATGCTTCAAAGAAAACAAACGCTTTGGTTATTACTTGCATTTACATCTGCTATATTGACTTTCTTTTTCCCTTTTTATAGTGGTGATAAATATGTAAGAGAACATATTTTTCCCAATGGAGAATTTGTAGGTGATACAAATTTTTGGGTATTCGTACTTACGCTGCTTACCATCTTATGTACCGGCGCAGCTATTGGTTTATTCAAAAACAGAAAACTACAATTCCGCATTAGTCTACTAGCACTTTTATTTTCGGCATTGGTTATTGTTTTTTATTTCAAAGGAATTAAAATACATTTCTCAAAAGGACATTTGTTGCTTTCCAGCGTATTTGCATTTGTCATCCCTGTTTTTATTATTTTAGCGCTTCGTGGAATCAGGCATGATGAGAAACTTGTAAAGAGCCTGAACAAATTGCGCTAATCAGAGATACCTTGCGGTTATACTGGCTTTACACTTTTTTATTTCGGAAGGTTTGCCTGCAAATACCAATTCACCACCATCTTCACCGGCATCTGGTCCTAAGTCTATAATCCAGTCTGCACTTCGAATCACATCTGTATTATGCTCAATAACTATAATGGAATGTCCCTGCTCTATCAATGCATTAAAAGAATCCAACAGTTTTTTTATATCATTGAAATGAAGCCCGGTTGTTGGTTCATCAAAAATGAATAGAATTTTTTGCGTTGCTCTTCCTCTGCCTAAAAATGAGGCAAGTTTTACTCTTTGTGCTTCGCCGCCCGATAAAGTATTTGAAGATTGTCCGAGTTTTACATATCCAAGCCCTACATCGCTTAATGGTTGAATGGCTTTGGCAATATTTTTTTCATCATAAAAAAAAGAGATGGCTTCCTCTACACTCATTTCCAATACATCAAAAATATTTTTATCCCGGTATTTTACTTCCAATACTTCTTCTTTAAATCTTTTTCCTCCACACGATTCGCAAACCAGATGCACATCTGCCAAAAACTGCATCTCCACCAACTGCTCTCCTTCGCCTTTACAGGTATCGCACCGGCCACCATCTACATTAAATGAAAAATGCTTTGGTTGAAATCCCCTCATTTTACTTAGTGGCTGATGGGCAAATAAATCTCTTATTTCATCATAAGCTTTAATATATGTAACCGGGTTACTGCGACTGGATTTACCAATTGGATTTTGATCTACCAGTTCAATCTGGCCTATCATATCAGTATCTCCGGATATTTGTTTGTGATGTCCGACTTTTTCACCAAACACACCTTTCATTTTCTGAAGTGCAGGATATAAAATTTGTTTTACCAGCGTTGTTTTCCCACTGCCGCTAACACCGCTTACCACACAAAGCACCTTTAAAGGAAATTCTACAGAAATATTTTTGAGATTGTTTTGTCTTGCACCTTCTACTTTCAATGACTGATTCCATTTTCTTACCTGCTTGGGCGGTTCTATCAAAAGCAAACCACTCAGGTATTTTCCTGTAAGGCTTTCAGAATTAGAAATAATGTCATCATAATTTCCTTCAGCAACTACTTCTCCTCCTAGATGCGATGCCATAGGCCCCATATCAATAATATGATCTGCTTCATGCATCATCATTTCATCATGCTCAACAACGACTACTGTATTTCCTAAATCACGAAGTTCTTTTAATACAGCAATCAAGTTTGCCGTATCACGAGGATGTAGTCCGATGGATGGCTCGTCTAATATGTAAATTGAATTTGTAAGATTACTACCCAAACTTCTGGTCAATTGTATTCTTTGGCTTTCGCCACCGCTTAAAGTATTGGCCAGTCGGTTTAATGTAAGATATCCCAGACCCACTTTAATTAAAGTAGAGAAACGATGATGTAGTTCCAGCAAAATTCGCTTTCCAATTTCTTTGTCATGTGCACTCAGTTTCAATTGTTCAAACCATTTAGCTAAGTCCTTTACCGGCATGGCACTTAGTTCTCCAATATGACAGCCACCTACTTTTACATACAGTGCTTCATTTCTTAAACGAAATCCATTACAAACCGGACAATCTGTGCGACCACGATAACGGCTGAGCAAAACACGATATTGTACTTTATATAATTGCGACTCCACATCATTAAAAAAATCTTTGATGCCGATTCCATCTATTCCATCCCATAACTGTTTGTATTGCTTTTCAGAAAGATCGGCAATGGATTTATGCACAGGGAAATTAACTGACTTAGCTTTTTTAATGAAATTTTGCCGCCACCAGTCTAGCTTCTCTCCTTTCCAGGGCGCAACAGCGCCTTCATATACGCTTAACCTTCTGTCGGGTATTACCAAATCAGGGTCAATACCTAATACCTGTGAAAATCCTTCACAAACCGGGCATGCGCCAAAGGGATTGTTGAATGAAAACAGATTGGGCTGTGGCTCTTCGAATGTCATTCCATCTAGCTCAAAACGATTATTGAAATGAACCAGTTTTGTTTTCGCAGATATGTTCGCATTTTGAACAAATAAATAGACGGCTCCCTCTCCTTCATAAAATGCGGTGCTGATAGAATCTGACAGGCGGTGCTTATCGTCTTCATCCAACTCAGCATTTCCTTTTGCCACCATTCTATCTATAAGAATATGGCTTATTTTTTTTGATTTTAATTCTTTATCCGATAGTTCTAAAAGATCTTCAATACGTAATGGTTCTATTTCTTTTTGGTTTGTGTCCGTCAAAGCAATCATTCTTACAAAACCTTTTTGAGCAAGGATGTTTAGTTCTTCTCTGATATCACGGTTTTTGTGTTGCTTAAAAGTTGCAAGAATAAAAAAACGATCACCTTCATTTAATTTAATAATTGTTTCCAGAACATCATCAACATCATCTTTTCTCACTTCTTTTCCTGACACTGGTGAAATTGTTTTCCCTATTCTGGCAAACAACAACCTCAGATAATCATAAATTTCTGTAAGACTGCCAACCGTGCTTCTGGGAGTGCGGGTAATTACTTTTTGTTCAATTGCAATAGCTGGACAAAGGCCTTTGATATCATCCACATCAGGTTTATTCATCCGGTTTAAAAACTGACGGGCATAAGCACTCAGACTTTCTGCATACCTGCGTTGACCTTCAGCAAAAAGCGTATCTATAGTTAATGATGATTTTCCAGAGCCTGAAACTCCCGTAACAACAGTTAATTTATTTCTTGGAAATGATACTGATACATTTTTTAAGTTATGCACCCTTGCTCCTTTGATCAAGATATTATCTGCAGGAATTACGGTCTTTGTTTTAGCGGATTTTTCCCCTTTAATTACATTTTCCATTGTTACTTACACAAATGTAATCCTATATTACGCTTTGATTTTCAAACGATGTCTTAACATTTTATTTACATAGTAAGGGACAAATATTTTTACAAATCTTTGGGAATTCAGGCAAAAGACCTATTTTTAGTTCCCAATAATCCTGAAAATATGAAAAACCAAAAACTTACCCAGCCTATAGCATAATATCTACACATTTTTTTCTGAGTTTACTGCCAATATCCATTTAACCTGCATAGCCAAAGCTTATGCGAAAACCTAAACTGTTGTAGATATGAAAGCGATGATTAAGAAAACTGACCACGAACTCATCCGTCTTTTTACAGATGGACATGCTGAAGCCTTAGAAGCACTAGTGCTTCGTCATAAGGATAAGCTATATACTTCTATCCTTTTTCTTGTAAAAGACAAATATCTTGCCGAAGATATTTTTCAAGAAGTTTTTATACGTGTAATTGACACCATGCGTGGAGGTCGTTATACCGAAGAAGGTAAATTTCTACCCTGGGCTATGCGTATAGCTCACAACCTTTGTGTTGATCATTTCAGAAAAGTAAAACGCACTCCTACCATTCGTACTGGTGATGATAAAGATATATTTGAAGTACTAAATTTTTCGGAAGACAGTGCTGAAACTTCTTTGATACGAAGACAAAGTCATGATCGTGTAAGAGAAATGTTGAATAAGCTTCCGGAAGATCAGCGTGAAGTAATCATACTTCGCCATTTTGCTGATATGAGTTTTAAAGAAATTGCTGCCGCAACTGATTGCAGTATTAACACTGCTTTGGGTAGAATGAGATATGGATTGATTAACTTGCGTAAACTAATGACTTATAAACAAGCTCCTGTATAAAGTTCTTGTCATTCTGTATCTCCACCCGGAGAAAAGAAGTTTCTGATAATACAGATTCCTCTTGCTTGCCATACCGGAAGGTTGGTACAGAATGACACCTAATTAAAAGCCCCCATACAAGTATATGTTTGGGGGCTTTTTCTTTCTAATTTCTTTTCAAATTAAATCAAATTACTTCTTGGAATTATGCTTTTTAAACGCATCTAATCCATGTTGCAACCATGCAGCAAATTCAGGCGCACTGGGTGTGTAAAATTTAGTTCTTACCAATGCTTTTTCATCGGGGCTGATAATTGCATATTGAGGCTGAGATGTAGCATGAAAATTTTCAATTTGAAAAGTGGACCATCTGTCGCCAACAGTTACTATTGATTTTTCTATTCCCGATTTAGTTGTATATACAGTTTGCTGACAGGCGGGAAGCTTTCTTTTTTCATCAACATATAGTGAAACCAAAATAAAATCTTCTTTCATCATCTTTTCCACTTTGGCATTGGTCCAAACTTTTTCTTCCATTCTGCGACAGTTGACACAGGCCCAGCCGGTAAAGTCAATTAGTAATGGTTTGTTTTGTTGCTTCGCAAGTTGCACTGCTTCATCATAATCCAATAGAGGCTTATCGCAATTTACAGGATTTGCATAAATACTATAACAGGCAGGTGGTGGAAATCCGCTTATCAGTTTGAGCTTTGCAGCTGGTATATTAAATAAGCCTGGAACCAGATAAGCTGTAAATGAAGCGAAGAGTAAAATGAAAAATATTCTGACCACGGAAAACCTGATTTTGCTACCAGCAGATTTCTTTTTGAATAACCCTAAAAGATAAGCGACAACGCAAATACCAATAAGAATCCAAATAGCTACAAAGACTTCTCGTTTCAAGAAGCCCCATTGCTTTACATTATCTGCATTGGCCAAAAACTTTACAGCAAGTGCAAGCTCAATAAAGCCCAGAACCACCTTTACATCAGTCATCCATCCACCTGATTTGGGCATTTTTTTCAACCAGTTGGGAAACATTGCAAACAAAGCAAAAGGAAGGCCCAATGCAACACCAAATCCTGCTGCAGCTACTGTCAATGGCCAGGGACCTTGCTCTAACACACTTGCCAAAAAAGTGCCAAACACAGGACCCGTACAGGAAAATGAAACAATAACAAGCGTTAAAGCCATGAAGAAGATTCCAAGCAAACTGCCAATACCTGCTTTGGCATTCATTTTATTTGCAACAGATGAAGGCAGTGTAATTTCATAAAATCCAAAAAAAGAAAATGCAAAAACAACAAATATCAAAAAGAAAAAAAGATTGAGTCCTACACCGGTTGAAATATTATTAAAAACATCAGGATTGGTTTGTCCTGCAATATGAAAAGGCAGTGTAAACAGTACATAAATCAGGAATATAAAAAAGCCATACAGCAATGCTTTTCTGATAGCGCTGCCCTTATTTTCTGCCTGTTTGGTAAAGAATGAAACTGTAAGTGGAATCATTGGAAATACACAGGGGGTAAGTAAAGCTATAATTCCACCTAATAGTCCCAAAAGGAAAATGGTAAGAAAACCGCTTTTCTTGTCTATTTCATCTCCAAATGATGCAACAGGGTTTTCAATATCTATTGTAGGTACTAGAATATTGATTTTGCAATCTACGCCTCCTTGTAATGTTGCCGAAAATTCAAATGAATTTCCTGGTTTAAATTCATCAATCCCTTTTCCATAGGTATAAGTAAATATGCCACGCAAATTGGCGGGCACCGTTCCATTTATTTGAATAATTGTTTTGAAAGTAGTGCCTTTATCAAAAACACCAAAAGTGGAATCTTCTGAAAGCGGGGTTTTAATTTTTTTAGGCTGCTCTGTAAGTTCAAATCCCCCTACTTGAGTTATGGATGAGTCAGGAAAAATGAGTTCTGAAGTTTTAAAATCTTCAAACTTAATATTTGGATCAAATAATTGCCAGCCATTTAATGCAGGTACACTAATACTAAGTTCGTATTTCCCGTCAGCGAGCTTTGTTGCTGAAGCTTTCCATCCTGAAATATCAGATGAATCCTGAGCCATCGTTTGAAATCCAGCTATAAAAAACAGAAAGAATACAGCAATTGGTTTTAAAAATCTCCGCATGATTTTGATATTAAAACAAACGGGTCTCCTATTAAAAACCCGTTTCTAAATTCATATAGAAGAAAAAATTATTTTATCGCAACGTTTATATTTATTTTCTTAGGCGGAAGACATTTTTTATCGTCACAGGTTTGAAACTCAACATTGCCGGTAAAATTTGTTTTTACATTTGTCTTTAATTTGATTTTCTGAACAAAATCAACGGAGCCCGAATATTGATTGGCTGAAACACCCAAAGTAGCATCATTCATTTTCTCAATTTTCCCAACTTCTTTAATTGCCCCTTCTTTTGTAAATAATGGATTGTTATTTAAAATAAATGTTGTGGGTATAGCTATTGCATCTTCAGGCTGGCTTTGCGAATATAAATGCCATCCAGTCTGTATTATGGCTTTCATATGAATCTCATAAGTTTTATCCGCAACTTTTATTGCCGAAAAACTCCATGTTACAGGGTTTATTTGGGCTTTACCTGATACCGCAGCAGATATAATAAATATAAAAAGTAAAAGCTTTTTCATTCTTGATTTTTTTCTTGTTGCAAATGTAACATCGTCAATTTTAAAAAACTGTAACCAAAATGACAAATACCGTTAAATCATTGATAAGATGCTATTTTGTACCTGCAAGTTGCGCAGTCATCAGCAGGTTTTTGATGATTCCCCTACCATCAGTATTGCCCAAATCTGAAGAACAGGCTCTTTCAGGATGGGGCATCATTCCAAATACGTTTCTTTTATCATTACAAATGCCTGCAATATTTCTGCTAGCACCATTTGGATTGGCATCATCAGTTACATTTCCGTTTTCATCACAATAATAAAATATGACCTGCCCATTAGCTT
Organism: Chitinophagaceae bacterium; assembly: GCA_037045195.1. GTDB lineage: Bacteria > Bacteroidota > Bacteroidia > Chitinophagales > Chitinophagaceae > JJ008. The sequence goes on along the minus strand of JBAOIB010000004.1, from coordinate 633,009 downwards.
CCAGATTGTTCAACGTTTGCTCGTCGGCATAATACCTGCCTTCTCCATGCGCTACAGGTATTTTATAAATATTACTGTCGCCGTCTTTCACAAAAACATTCTTACAAACAAATTGCTGGTTTTTATTTTCGAAGCAAGGCTCCCGGTAATAAAAGCGATTCACATAAAATCTGAAATCCATTGCAAACACCAAACACTTTGCCCCCGTCATTGGCAAATTCAATTACACGTTGCATCATAGGGCTAAAACGGGCAATGGCTCCACAACGCATGTAATCTCCAAACGAAAATCCTCCAGGTAGTATAATGCAATCATCCGTATTAAAAGCAGAAATATCCTTATCCTTATGCCACAGCATTGTAACATCCTGCTTCAAATCATATTTTAAAGCATCATACATATCTCTGTCGCAATTGGAGCCGGGAAAAACCACTACGCCAAATTTCATAATAAACTTTTAGGAACCGCGAAGATAAGCATTGAAATTCAGAGCAGTTTTATTGCCAAGCAGGTCCGGCATATTGCCATACCAGCACAAAAGTTATTGAAACCCAAAAGATAAGAATTGGAATAATTCGGTAGGTAGCATATAAATAAGCACATGCATGAAAGCCTGCAAACGGAATAGCCGTAATTATCCAGTTTTCAAATGTTTGATTTTCTCCTGCCAAAGGAATAAATAAAGAAAAAAGTAGATAAAGGAGTAACAATGTCCATCCTTTTCTAACTTGAATCAGCATTTTTCGTAGATTATCCTGTACATACCATGCTCCAATAAGAAAAGGAACAACAATCATAAAAACACTAACTGCCAACCATATTGATTGAGTAACAGTCGGCAATTTAATTTGCAATGGAGAAAAAATTGCTTCCCAACTCCACATATCAGTAATAAAAAGGTAGATACCATAAAAGTAAAAAGGAGTGCTGATGCCTACTAAACATAAGACCCATTCATTTATTTTGAATGGGCGCATTATCATTAGCGCCAGCAACATCCATACACCAAACAAAAGAGAAGGGAAATACAGAAATACGGCAATTCCAGCAGCAAGACCAGCGTTGAATATAATCCCCTTTGCTTTTTCATTATTATAAATTTGAAACAAAGAGGTTAATATAAAAATGAAAATGGTATTCACCAGCAAGGGTGCAGAAAAATAATTCCAGTCTGGTAATAAGGAAGTAAGCAGGATATATGCCATCGCAGGCAAATAACTTTGTCTGCCTGTCATTCTTTGCCGGTTAATAAAGCTATTCAGCATCAGGGCTTGAGTAATCAATAGCAAAATGGCAAGTACCGGGTATAGCTTTGGCAAAGTCTTGCTATATGAATTAATAAAGCCAACTAAAGACTGATATAAAATACTATCATCTGGTCTCGGTAGTTCAAAGGCAGTCGAATAGAATAGCGGCAACTTAAGCGCAAATGCCATTACAAAAAGCAAAAAAATATTTGCCGGATTTTTTGTTTTAAATATTCCTGTCACAAGTTGGCCACAAAGATGGTTTAATTATACTCAACTTTTGCAAAGCAAATATAATTGCGATATGCACAAGGAATTATCAACACTTTGCTGCCAACCTGTTTTCCATATTTCGGCATAAAATCATATCCCTTATCCAGATTTTTCAAAGTTGGGTTTCTTGTCATTTGACCATCGGGGGAAATACTATAATCAGTTAAAAGATTATTTCTTCTTTCTTGCAGGTTAAACAAGAAATGAAGTGCGCCACCTGTATTTACCATTTGGTATGACATGAGATCGTCAGAAGCATCATCGTACTGATTTTTGCCCACTACATTATTCCACTCAGGCAATCCTTTATCTGAGAATGAATTGAAGATGATATTATCAGCATGGTAGCGAACTGCCTGATTATTGTTAAACCTGGAATTATTCATCCAATAATTATTGTAATAAGGTGAATAATAATTGCTGCCAAATGAATTGTAATAAGGTTGGCCATATAAATAATCCCACCTGTTCCAGTTATTAAATCTTGATGTGGTATAATAAGACTCACTGCCCATAACAAAGCCCCCGTCTTTTTCGAATGATGATATTACGTACAAAAAAATCATTAAAGGCGCCTTTGAAAGAAGCATCACCACGGGCATCTCTTCTTAAGTCTTCAGGAAATGTATAAACAGTATCTACATATGGTTCTCCCGTTTTTGTATCCCATACATAAAAATAGTACCCATCAATATTACCTTTCCTTTCTTTATAGTATAACGAGGTGAGCAGGTATCTTTGATTGGTATTATCAATTTTTATATGCACTTCATCCAGCCAGGTTTTTTCAATATTCAGATTGGCTGTAAAAAGAGAATCAGCATTTGCAGCCTTCATCACCAATTGTGCTGCATTAATATTGTCGTTATTGCTACGCAAAAATTTGGAAAAAACAAGATTGCCGATATTATCTAACTGAAATACGCCCAGATATTCATTTCGTTCTTCCATAACAACTGGCAAACGACTTTCTTTCATTAAACCAAGCTTATTGTCAAATAGCTTTGTAGTGAGTAGATACGCTTTTTTATTTTTTGTATTAATCTTAAAAACCATGATTTTGCTTTTGTCCTCATTGGTAATTACTGAATATATTTTATTGTTAGCAGCAAAGCTCAGATGTGTTGTATCCAACTCAACAGGATCGCCAGCAATATTGCCCAATCCATCTACTGTAGCCGCCATACAATAAATCACATTCTTTTTTTGGTACTGATAAATCAGGTAGCAAAAATTCTGATAGGGAAAAAAGTCAATATTAATCATCCGGTCACCTCCCGGTATATATTTCTGCTCTACACTGGCTACTTCTTTCATCTCATTATCCAATACAGAAACGATATGCTTGTTGGCTCTTGTGTTTTTATATATGAGAAAATGATTGTTTATTTTCCCCATTATCTCGAAGACCATTCTACGGGTATCCTCTTTATCGGGTTCAGAATACATTATTTTTTGAGCGCCAACCTGAATAAAAATAAAGGTGAAGCCCATTAAAATCAAAATTTTTTTATTACGCATTTTCATTTATTTCCAAAAATTTTATTGAAATCCATTCCCATATATCTAATTTCAGATGCAAGATGCAAGATGCAACTAAATTACATTTTTGACACACAGAAAATATGTAAAGTTGTATCCGCTCATTTTTATGACAAATTCAAAAGGAAAGTTGCAAAGATTTTGCCATTTATGCCCTGAAAGAAAATTTTGCCTTTACCTTTGAAATTGTGTTTTTAAAAAACCAATTTAATTAATACAGATAAAACCGGCCATAACCAACCTAAACACCGTCCGTGAAAGTACCAACCAATAAAGTTACTACAGCAGGATTAATAGTGGCACTGGGTATTATTTATGGCGACATAGGTACTTCTCCACTTTATACTTTTAATGAGATTATTGCAGGTCGTGAGGTAACTGAGCAACTCGTTATAGGTACGCTTTCATGTATCATTTGGACACTTACTCTTCAGACAACATTAAAATATGTTGTAATGGTTTTAAGAGCTGATAACCGTGGTGAAGGAGGCACCTTTGCACTATATGCATTGGTAAGACGCAGAAGAAAATGGCTTGTCATTCCGGCTATGATTGGCGGTGCATCATTGCTCGCCGATGGCATTATTACACCGCCTATGTCAATTACATCTGCAATTGAGGGCTTAAAAGAAGTGCCTTCACTGGGCATTATAGAAGGCAGTAACACAGCCGTTATCATTGTATTTACTATCCTTACTTTATTCTTTTTTCTGCAACAATTTGGGACCGCCTCCATTGGCAAATTTTTTGGCCCCATCATGTTTGTATGGTTTTTAATGCTTTTTGTATTGGGTGTTGTACACATGGCCGATGATCTGAGCATTCTTAAAGCATTAAATCCCTATTATGCCATTTCATTTTTAAAGGAATATCCTCATGGTTTCTGGTTATTGGGTGCGGTGTTTTTATGTACTACCGGAGCCGAGGCTCTGTATAGCGATTTGGGACATTGCGGCAGGAAAAATATTCGTATTTCATGGACCTATGTAAAAACATGTTTGTTAGTGAATTATATCGGGCAAGGTGCTTACCTGCTGGCACACATGAAACCCGGCGTGATACTAACGCCAGAGATAAGGGACAGTTTTCAGATCAATGCTTTTTATGATTTGATGCCACATTGGTTTATTATTCCGGGAGTTATCATTGCTACAGCAGCCACCATTATTGCAAGTCAGGCAATGATTTCCGGGGCCTTTACATTAATAAGCGAGGCTATGCGATTAAACCTCTGGCCAAAGCTGCGCATCCGTTATCCATCTGAAGAAAAAGGTCAGTTATTTATTCCGGCTATTTCCTGGCTGATGTATGCAGGTTGTGTTTTCGTTCTATTCTATTTTCGCAAGTCAAGTAATATGGCGGCAGCTTATGGATTAGCCATCATTGTCACTATGTTGATGACAACTATATTGTTTTCTAATTATCTGGTCTTAAACCGGGCAAAGAAAAGATGGGTCTATATTTTTCTGGCTTGCTTTCTTATAATTGAATCGGCCTATTTTATTGCCTTAATGCAAAAGTTTGTACACGGGGGTTATATCACTCTGTTCATTGGGTTGGTCATGTTTTTAGTAATGTATATTTGGTTTAGAGCTAGAAAGATTAAAAACAGGTATGTTGAATTTGTAAGACTAGAACACTATATTCCAAAAATTCAGGAATTGAGCAATGATAAGTCGGTTCCAAAATATGCTACTCATTTAATATATCTTACCAGTGCAAACAATCCAAAAGAAATAGAGCATAAGATTATCTATTCTATCCTAAATAAAAAACCTAAACGTGCCGACATTTATTGGTTTGTTCATGTTGATACGCTTGATGATCCCTATACCTGCGAATACAAAGTAGAACACATCATTCCAAATGACATAATCCGAATAGATTTCAGACTGGGTTTCCGCATGGAGCCTCGTATTAATCTGATGTTTCGCAAAGTGGTAGAAGACCTGGTAGCCAATCGTGAAGTAAACATACTTAGCCGCTATGAAAGTCTTGCCAGCAGCAACACGGTTGGCGATTTTCAATTTATGGTGATGGAAAAATACCTGAGCCAGGACAACGAACTCCCTTTCCTTGAAAGACTAATAATGCTTTCTCATTTCTGGATAAAAGACCATAGTCTTTCTGAAGAAAAAGGCTTTGGACTGGATGCTGCTAATGTAACCGTGGAAAAATTCCCATTGATAGTAGCACCTGTTACCAATCTCCGATTAAAAAGAATTGAATAAGTTTTATTTATTGTCGGTAGGTGTTATACATTTGCTACCGCAAAAATGGTAAGCGGCACTTCACATTTCGCCCTCACCAATAAATATGTCAGTAAATACTAAGAAGGTAACCGGTCTGGGGCTAATTGTAGCACTGGGCATCATTTTCGGAGATATTGGTACTTCACCATTATACGTTTTCAAAGCAATAGTTAATTCCAGAATAGTAACAGAACAGCTGATCATCGGCAGTCTTTCTTGCATCATTTGGACACTAACACTGCAAACCACGATCAAATATGTAATTCTTACTCTTAAAGCAGATAACAAAGGTGAAGGAGGAATATTTTCCCTTTACACACTAGTAAAGCGGAGAAAAAAATGGTTGGTCATCGCCGCTATGATAGGTGGCTCTGCACTGCTTGCTGATGGTATGATAACACCTCCGGTAACCGTAACAGCCGCAATTGAAGGATTAAGGCAAATTCCAGCTGTTGGCGATATTTCTACCAATACTATTATTTACATAGTCATTGGCATATTGACTGTATTATTCTTAATGCAACAAATAGGCACCGGCCCTATTGGTAAATTTTTTGGCCCGGTTATGTTTATTTGGTTTTTGATGTTGGCCGTTATGGGCTGTTTGCATTTGTTTGACTCATTTGAGATATTTAAAGCATTCAATCCTGCATACGCAGTTGATTTGCTTACACATTATCCAAAAGGGTTTTGGATTTTAGGTGCCGTATTTCTGTGTACCACCGGAGCTGAAGCTTTATACAGCGATCTGGGGCACTGTGGCCGTGGCAACATTCGCATTTCATGGATTTATGTAAAAGCCTGTTTGATATTAAACTATTTAGGGCAAGGTGCCTGGATGCTGGCCAACTATCATAATCAGTTAATAGACACACATGTTCTCAATCCTTTTTATGGCATCATGCCTGATTGGTTTAGACTTACAGGCATCATCATTGCCACTTTAGCAGCAATCATCGCAAGTCAGGCATTAATTTCTGGATCTTTTACTCTGGTAGGTGAGGCAATACGTTTGAATCTTTGGCCCAAGTTGAAGATAAAATACCCTTCAGAAGAGAAAGGGCAACTTTATATACCCGGTGTAAACCTGCTACTTTATATTGGTTGTGTTGGTATTGTTCTGTATTTCAGAAAATCCGATAATATGGAAGCGGCTTACGGATTGGCCATCACATTATGTATGATCGCTACTTCACTATTGTTTGCCAATTATTTAGTATTAAGAAGAGTGAAACCCATTTTTATTTATCTCTATCTTATTGCCTATTTTGGATTAGAAGGCGCTTTTTTGGGAGCTAATCTTGAAAAATTTCCGAATGGCGGATACGTTGCATTGATAGTAGCAGGCATCCTGTTTTTCATTATGTATATCTGGTATCGTGCCAGAAAAATTAAGAACCGCTATGTAGAGTTTGTAAGACTTGAACATTACCTACCAAAAATTCAGGAGCTAAGTACAGATAAAACGATTCCAAAATACGCAACGCATTTAGTTTTCTTAACCAGTGCCAACAATCCAAAAGAAATTGAACACAAGATTATTTATTCTATATTAAGTAAAAAACCAAAGCGGGCAGATATCTATTGGATTGTACATGTGGACACGCTGGACGAACCTTACACTTGCGACTATACAGTAGAACACATTATACCTAATGACATAATCCGCATTGATTTTAAACTTGGCTTCAGAAGACAACCCCGTATCAATTTACTTTTTCAACAAGTAGTAGAAGAGCTGGCTGCTAAAAGAGAAATTAATATTTCGGCAAAATATGAAACCATAGAAAGAAGCCGGGCGCATGGCGATTTTCAATTTGTAGTTATGGAAAAATATCTGAGCCAGGATAGTGAACTGCCATTTACAGAAAGGTTTATAATGCAAAGTTATTTCTGGTTAAAGGAAATTAGCCTGTCAGAAGAAAAAGGATTCGGATTGGATCAAGGCAATGTAACAGTAGAGAAATTTCCACTCACAATTGGAGAATTGCAGAAAATGCCGCTAAGAAGATTACAATGATTGGTTGAAACGCTATAACTTCATCCAACCAAAATTTTCTGATTGCCTTCATTTGTCTGGTATATTCTCGTTGGTATCATTATACTTTCTATTCTGGCTTATCTATTGCAGGAACGGCTCATCTTCAAACCTGAAAAACTTAAGCAGGATTTTAAATTCAAATATGATGCCCCTTTTGAAGAATACTTTTTTGACATTGCTCCCGGTGTACGTATTAATGGTTTACATTTTTTCAGAGAAAATCCAAAAGGGTTAATACTGTATTTTCATGGCAATACCAGAAGTATTAAAGGTTGGGCACGTTACGCAAAAGATTTCTATCGTTATGATTATGATGTAGTGTTAGTGGATTATCGGGGATTTGGAAAAAGTACCGGCAAGCGAAGCGAAAAGGAAATGATGAGCGATATGCAATTTGTGTACGACAGATTAAAAGAAAAATATTCTGAAAATCACCTGATCGTTTATGGCCGTAGCATGGGCAGTGGATTTGCGAGCAAACTGGCTTCTGACAATTGTCCCAGATACCTGATACTGGACGCTCCTTATTTTAATTTTCTGAGAGTGATAGAAAGATTTCTGCCCATCCTTCCTGTACGGATTGTGTTGCGCTATCATTTGAGAACTGACAAATGGTTGCCGCTTGTAAAATGCCATACCTATATCATTCATGGAACCAAGGACTGGTTGATTCCTATTCGCCATAGCGAGTCGCTTCAGAAAATAAATCCACGAAGGATAACACTCATTCGCATTCATGGTGGCGGACACAATAATTTACCATCTTTTGACGAATATCATAATTTCGTCAGAGATATTTTAAAGTATTAGCATCACTTTTTTCAATGTTAATATTAAAATTCGTAATGTTATTTTACATTTTGTTTTCATCTTTGCCTGATGTGGAAGAAAAGACTAATAAAAACAACAAAGATTTTACTGATCGTTTATTTATTAGGCGGTATTGCGCTTTATTTTCTGCAAGATGCTATTTTATTTCACCCATTGTCTTTAAACAGAAATCATCGTTATAATTTTTCTGAACCACATAAGGAGTTGCGGCTGGGATTAAATGAAAATGACACAATCAGTCTTGTTCAATTTCAAAAAACCGATTCCGTTTCAAGAGGTGTTGTCCTATATTTTCATGGTAATAAAAGAAATATTTCATGGTATTCTCGCTTTATGCCCTACTTTACCAAACAGGGTTATGATGTTTTAATGATTGACTATCCCGGCTACGGAAAAAGCACTGGTAAGCTTACTGAAAAAAAACTGTATGACTGGGCATTAAAAGTCTATGAGCTTGCTTTACAATATTTTCCTGCTGACAACATTATTATTTATGGGAAAAGCATGGGCACAGGCATAGCCGCTCAACTGGCATCCATCAAACCTTGTAAACGATTGATATTGGAAACTCCGTATTATGATTTTCCATCTGTCATCAGTCATTATCTTCCTTTCTATCCTGTTCGCTGGATGTTGCATTACAAATTGCCAACTTATCAATTTATAGAAAATATAAAAGCACCTGTTACAATCTTTCAGGGCACAAAAGATATTTTAGTTACCTATAGCAATGCCAGCAGGTTAATACCGCTGCTAAAAAAGGGTGATGAATTTGTAACCATAAAAGGTGGCGGGCACAATAATTTGTATAGCTATCGGTTACTCACTGAGAAATTGGATTCCCTGCTGCGGTTATGATAGTTCTTCAAGTGTAATTTTTTTCTCTCCCACTTTCAACCTATGTCTTACACCCGTTTTTAATGCATAATTTTTATCAGTATGACTAATCGGAAAGTCAAAGCAAACCGGATAATCATATTCTTTAATAATCTCCCAAAGCATCTCATGCAAGAGAGTTCCAAAAGGTCTCTCAGTATCTTTTGTATCAGAAAAAATGCCAAAAATAAGTCCGTTTAATTTTTCAAGCTTCCCGGCTCTTTTTAGCTGACGCATCATTCGGTCAATATTGTATTGATATTCGCCAACATCTTCAATAAAAAGAATTCTGCTTTTTGTTTTAATATCAGAACCTGTGCCTACCATGTGTGCCAGCATTGCCAGATTGCCTCCTACCAGTTCACCTTCCTCATCACCCTTTCTACAAAAATTTGTAACTGGATTTTGAAAAAATTCCGGTTTGCCTTCTAAAGCATCTTTCAATGAAAGTACATATTCATTTATATTACCCCCGTCATTAAACGCTGCGGCCATTGGCGAATGAAGAGTGGAAATATAAAAATTAGAATAAATGTGTGAATGCAAAACTGTAATATCACTATAACCAATTATCCATTTTGGCTTTTTTACAAATTGTTTAAATCGCAAATCATCAATGATTCTGCCGGTACCATATCCTCCTCTGCCACACATTATTGCTTTAATATTATTGTCATCCATCATTTGCTGAAGATCCGCCCTTCTATCTTCATCGGTGCCTGAAAAATAAGTTTCAGAACTACTTCTGGTAGTGTTGCCAAGTTGCACAGCATAACCCCACTCTTTCAAAGTATCAATACAGGTTTGCATTTTTTCGCGGCTCATATATCCAGCCGGACAAACGATGCCAATGGTATCGCCTTTCTTTAAATATGGAGGTAAGGTAATCATACAGCTAAAATATCAATATCTTATCAAACCCCCTTTATTTCCGGTTGAATTTGTTTGGCTATTTTTGCCCTTTACTTTTTAATAATGACGAACCCAAAAAGATATTTAGTTACAGCTGCCCTTCCCTATGCTAATGGATTGAAACATATAGGTCATCTGGCAGGGGCCTATATTCCTGCTGATATTTATGCACGTTATCTAAGAGCACAAAAAAGAGATGTTGTATTTGTATGCGGTAGTGACGAACATGGTACAGCTATTCCCATTCAGGCTGCAAAAGAAGGCACCACCCCTCAGGCAATTATAGATAAATACCACGAAGCAATGAAACAGGATTTTGCAGACCTGAATATTTGCTTTGATATTTATCACCGCACTTCGGCACAATTGCATCATGAAACCGCACAGGAATTTTTTACAAAATTGAATGATGCTGGTGAGCTGGAAGTAAAAGAAACTGAACAATATTTTGATGAAGAAGCCAAAACATTTTTAGCTGATCGGTATATCAAAGGCACTTGCCCCAACTGTGGGAGCGACCGTGCCTTTGGCGATCAATGTGAAACCTGTGGCAAATCCCTTAGCCCCGAAGAATTGATCAATCCTGTAAGTACATTGAGTGGAAAGTCGCCTGTAAAAAAGAAAACCTCGCACTGGTATTTACCATTAGGAAAGCATGAAGCATTTCTAAAAGAATGGATACTGGGGCAGCACAAAGACGACTGGCGTACAAATGTAGCAGGGCAATGCAAAGGATGGATAGAAGGTGGCTTGCAATCCAGAGCTGTTACCAGAGACTTGGACTGGGGAATTAAAGTTCCGCTGCCTGAAGGAGCGGGAAAAGTATTATATGTATGGTTTGATGCACCCATTGGATACATAAGTGCAACCAAACAATGGGCGATTGATAATAAAAAAGACTGGAAACCATATTGGGAAGATAAAGACACCAAACTGGTACATTTTATTGGTAAAGACAATATTGTTTTTCATTGCATCATCTTCCCCGTCATGCTCAAGCTACATGGCAATATTTTACCCGACAATGTACCGGCCAATGAGTTTTTGAATCTTGAAGGCGATAAAATGAGCACCAGCCGCAACTGGAAGTTAGATATGCGGGATTATATAAATGATTTTGTAAAAAAGGAAAATGGCGGCGGGCAAATGGTAGATGCATTGCGTTTTTATCTTACCAGCATTGCTCCGGAAACAAAGGACAGTGAATTTACCTGGAAAGGTTTTCAAACGGCATATAGAAGTGAATTGAGTGATGTATTTGGAAATTTTGTAAACAGAACATTTGTGTTGATGCACAAATTGTGCGAAGGAAAAGTACCCCGGCTTCATACCAGCTTGTTGGATGAAACGGATAAGGCAATGATTGCTGAGTTTGAAAACACCAAAGGTGAAGTGCAATCTGCATTAGAATACTATCATTTCCGCGATGGACTTTTTCAAGTAATAGAACTGGCAAGAAAAGGCAACCAGTATATGCAGAAAAAAGAGCCTTGGATAGTATCTAAGAAAACGGCGACTGATCCTGAAGCGCAAAAATTGATTGACAACTGTATTTACATTTGCTTACAGCTTTGTGCCAATCTTTCCATTTTTATCAATCCATTTTTACCAAATACGGCAGCCAAAATGTTGCACATGATGAAAGTGGTAGAAAAAATGCTGGAATGGGAAAATGCGGGTAAAGCAGATTTACTTAAATCAGGATATAGCCTGAGAGCCCCTGAGCTTTTGTTCAGAAAAATTGAAGACAGTGAAATTGAAATGCAGATTGAAAAACTAAAATCGGGAAGTACTGAAACAACTAAAAAGGAACCAATAAAAACAGATGCCGGCAAACCGGAAATTGTATATGATGATTTTGCAAAACTGGAATTAAAAGCCGGAACTGTAACGGCTTGTGAAAAAGTGGCAAAGGCTGATAAACTTTTAAAGCTTGAAATTGATTTAGGCACTGAAAAAAGAACTATTGTTTCGGGCATAGCCTTGCATTACACACCAGAAGAGATGGTAGGCAAACAGGTAGTAGTAGTTACCAATCTGGCACCACGCAAAATGAAAGGCATTGAAAGCCAGGGCATGATTTTAACTGCCGAAGATGCAGATGGAAAATTACAGTTATTAAAACCGGAAAATGCAGTGACACCGGGTTCTTCAATAAGTTAAGCAACTCATTTATTCTTAAAACCGTCCGTTTTCTAAAAAGCGGACGGTTTTATATTTTAATAATAAAATCTGGTTTAAATTTATAGAACGCAATACGCAAACCATTTTCTATGAAATTTCAAATTATTAAGTCTTTCCTTTTTATTATTTCACTTGCCGTTGCAAGTCCTTTATTCTCTCAAACGCAGGAAGATTTCCAAAATAAATTCAACGACATTTATTTACTACAGGATAAATCCAAAGCTTTAACACAGGCAAAAGAATTATTTCAGCTAGTAGAGAAAAACAAATTACTTCAAACCTATGCCAATTATTATTTGCTAAAAACATTGTTTGAAGGTCAGGCTGCCGATGCCTCTCTTGCCAAAACCTGTGCGGAGAAAGCGGACAAAATATCTAGAGAACAGGTTGGACTTGAGCAACCTGATGCTGACTATGGCAGCGACAGTTCTAATTTGTGGTTCAAAAAACTATTTCCGGCTTTATATGAAACTACAGACCCTGATAATGCAGACAAGGCCCTAAAATTTTTAGATCAACATATTTCATTTCAATCATATGCAAACTACACTGGTGTGGCCTATGCTTATGAACGAAATGGAGATTATAAAAAAGCAAAACAATATTATGAATATTGCCTCACAATGGTAAAAGATGACAAAACAGAATATGCCTCCTATTTATATTATATTTTATTTTTAGCCAGATCGGGTGAATATCAATTGGCTGAAGAAATGATAAGGCATATTGAAGCGCTGTCCACTTCTGCAATTGAAATGCTTAGAATGGGATATCACAATGAAGCACTTTCGGCCCGCACTTTGTTCTATTATTTTACTGGAGATAATGAATCTTATGTAAAAGCTTCTCAATTGCAATTCGCAGAACTGGGAAAATTATTTGCCTCGTATAAAATGCCTTGTACCGGAGAAAACTATGTTCGCTTTACTAATGAAGCTGTTGCAATTGAAAATTTAAAAGACTACAACAAAGCAGAAGAGGTTTGGAAAAGTTGAGACACAGCTTACAATGCATGGCTGAAATGTCAGCGTGAGTTATATCCAAATAATAAGCTTTATGAACTCGACATGCTACCTGTTTTTTTAATGAAAAGAGGAAAAGCAAATAAACTAACACATCCGGCTAGCTTTTACATCAAACAAACTGAAACTTACTATAACAGTTTTGTAAAATATCAGGATGCTCCTATTAAATATTCCAAAGCATTGATGCTTGCATTTTTAGGAGCAAAAAATTATGATACACTTTTTGAACCCATTATCGACAGAATAAAAAAGGTTCACGACTTTACAGCAAGTACAAAGCCGTTGGCTGATTTTGCATACTTATCCATGCATGACAGAAAATGGGACCTTTCTATTCAATCTTACAAGGATCTGTTTTCATTAAACACAGGTTGGATCAATGATATAATTTTTTCATTTGGAGAAAAACCTTTTGTAACTTATTATAATTCCAAACTGAAAGAAGGATATGATAATTTTCAGAGCTTCGTAAAACTGGCTAAAGATAGTAAAAGCTCTTTCTTTCCTCAACTGTCTGTGCTGGCATATAATAATCTTTTATTTACAAAATCAATTTCGCTACAGGGTACCAAAAAACGTAAAGAAGCATTTTTAAAATCCAACAGCCCGTCAATAGTTTCTTTATATGATGAGTGGCTAGACAGAAAACAACAATTGATTCGCATGTATTTCAAAACAAGTGAACCAGCCGGTGCTAGTAATAGAGATACAATATCTACAGAGAAATTAAAACAATTGCAGCGTGATGTTTCTGATATGGAAAACAAGCTAACAACAGAATCAAAAGATTTTAAAAAACTGTTAACCATTATACCCCCCGACTGGAAAGAAGTAAAATCAAAATTAAAAGCTGATGAAGCTGCTATTGAAATTACACGTTTTCAATGGAGAGATCAGGTTTATTATAGCGATACTTCGTATTATGCAGCTTTCCTCATTACTGCAAATAGCGAATATCCAGAAGTTATATATTTCAATGACAAGCCAAAAGATCTGGAAGATAAATTTTATAAGCAATATAAGAACAGTATCCGGCTTAAAGTAACAGATAATGATTCTTATAATCATTTCTGGAAGCCGATAGCCGAAAAATTAAGCGGCATTTCAAAAGTATATGTTTCGCCCGATGGAATTTTTCATTTGATAAATTTTGCGACATTAAAAAATCCGATTACTGGAAATTATGTGTTGGATGAATTACAAGTCCAACTCACCACTTCTACTCATGATATTGCATCTGTTAGCGATGTTAGCAATCCACAACATGTAAAAACTGCTGTTCTATTTGGCCGCCCTTCCTATTTCATTAGTACTGATAGTTTGACTGCTGCACTTCCTGGCGGAACTACACGTGCCTTTGTAAATAATTTTAAACCAGATAATGTAACTGACTTACCTGGAACAGAAGTAGAAGTGATGGATATAAAGGCAGCGCTGGATAAAAGTAAATACAAGACAATTATTTACCTTAAGGAGATGGCGTCTGAAGATAAAATTTACAAGTTGCACCAACCTTATATCTTACATATAGCAACACATGGTTTCTGGTCAGAATCAGGCACTAAAGCCACTTCAGGTTTCAGATTGTTTAATGCAATGGCCAATTCTGGTTTACTATTTACGGGTGTAGTGAATTATTATAACGCACCTCAGTTTGCCGATACTTATGATGGTGTGCTTACCGCTTATGAAGCTCAGAATATTGACCTGACAAATACTGAACTTGTAGTACTCTCAGCATGTGAAACTACTTTGGGATATCTGGATGCAGGTGAAGGTGTTTATGGGTTACAGCGGGCTTTTCGTGTGGCTGGTGCTTCCAGTATCATGACAAGTCTTTGGAAGGTGGATGATAAAGCAACACAGGATTTTATGACTACTTTCTACCAACAGTTCTTATTAACTGGTGATAAATATGCTGCATTTTTTCAAGCTCAAAAAACGATTAAAGACAAATACAAAGACCCCTATTATTGGGGTGCATTTGTTATGACTGGGCAATAGGTTTACCAATAGGGAAAGTAAGTGTCAACTCACATCCTTTGCCAAGGGCAGTTTCCATTTTTAATTTGCCATCCAGAATAAAAGTTCTGCTTTTCATGTTGGTAAAGCCAATACCAGATGAAGTGGTCACTTTTGCTGCATCAAAACCAATACCATTGTCTTTTACTATTAAAATGGCACCTTCGTCTGCTTTCAATAATTTTATTTCCACTACGGTTGCTGATGCATATTTAATAATATTGATTGTTTGTTCCTGAATGATACGAAAGACATTTAATCGTGCGGTTTCACATAATTTGGAATCCACATATTCATCAATATGTACCAACACAGTAATTTTTTGCAGTTCTCTTAAATTGTAAACTATGTCTGAAATACATTCTTTAATTCTCGTCTGCCGAATGGCTTCAGTATTCAATGATTTAGAAAGTTTTCTTATTTCCTGCATGGCCAGCATCTGATAATTAATGGCTGTTTCCAATAATGCTTCTTTATCATCAGGACAATTCTTCGCAGTTTCCATATACAATTTCGCACTCATGATAATTTGATTAACATTATCATGTAACTCGCGGCTGATATTTGCTTTCTCTTGCTCCTGCGCTCTGATAGTTGCACGAGTAATTTCTCTTTGTCTTTTCTTTTGCTCACTGGCTAACTGTTGCTTAAGAATTGTTTCTTCCGAAATGTCGCAAATGGCTCCAATCATTCTTATTGCCTTTCCTTTGTAATAAATAATAATTGCCGAGTCTCTGATATATTTATACGAATCATCTTTATAAACGAATCGATACTCATCTTTCCACTGCTCTTCACCTTTTAATAAAGTGTTTTCCAGTTTATATTTCACTCGTGCCTGATCTTCGGGATGTATTTTATCCAACCACCAGTTTAAATTATTTCCTATTTCATCACTAAATAACCCGAAAGTTTTTCAAAGGCCTCGCTTCTGTAAATTTGATTTGCTTGTAAATCAAAGTCCCAAATAGCATCTGTTGTTACATTGGTTACATATTTAAACCGCTCATTACTTTTAAGCAATTCCTGTTCGGTAATGATAAAATTTGTAATATCAGAAAATGAAGCAACAGCAGCAACGGGTTCAATCTCCCCGGGCTTGAAAATTGCTTCAGAATTAATAGAAAGCCAAACAGGATCTCGTCCTTCTTTTTCAAGACCCACTATTACATTTCTTTGCGGAAACCCTGTTTGTAAGCTCACCATTGCAGGAAGTTTTTCAAATGGGAAGTCTGTACCATCCATTTTAATTGCTCTTAAATGTTTTCCCGATATAAACTGTCCTATCACCTCTCTTTCCTGTAATCCCAAAATTTCAATTCCACTTTTATTACATGCAACCATTTTAAACTCCCTATCTATCATGATTACCCCGCTTGACAAAGCATCCAATAGGCTGTCATACTTTTGGGATGCCTCATCTAAATCAGAACCCTTTTTCACTTCTGCATCTATATTATTATATATGATGACAAAGGATGCAGGATTCTTATTACTATCCCGAACAACTGTGCAGGTTACTTTATAATTTGTAAGTACCCCATCAAATCGGGTAAACTGTACACTTCCAGACCAATCGCCTTTTTGGAGTAGTTCCGTTTTCACTTCTTCAATACTTGAATTCTCTACCAGAATATCACCAGCATCCAAAAGATTGGAAATATTATCATTTCCCGCATTCTTAAATAGCAATTTGGTAGCCGCATTCGCAAACTTGATATTAAAATCAAGATCCGTATGAATAATTAAGTCTGAAGTTTGATTTACTTCTTTCTTGAAAGTAAAATGACTACGATGAATTACAGCTAAATGGCTGTAATTGGATTTTTTTGAAGCGTTTGAACGGCTCATTACAATTGATTTAAAATGAAACAACAATCGTAATAAGGCTTAGGTATTGGTTATTGATTTGTCAAAATTATGTCATATTTTTTAAACACAAACTTATATTGAATCTATTTTTTGCAAATAGTAATTTTTCAATAATGCATAGAAATTTTACGATTGCTCTTTTTTGAAAACTTATAAATCGCTTATCTTCGATTTTAGATTAGTTGCATAGCTAACTATTTTTTGGAGTCTTATTAATTAACAATAATTACTTAGGTTATGAACCGGAATATTAAGAAAGTAGCTGTATTAGGAAGTGGTGTAATGGGATCTTGAATTGCCTGTCATTTTGCTGGTGTAGGCTTACAGGTTTTATTGTTAGATATATCACCCAAGGATATAGCTGCTGATGCAAAACCTGCAGAAAAAAATAAAATAGTAAACGATGCTTTGACTGCTGCTATTAAAAGCAATCCATCACCTGTATTTCATAAAGAGGCAGTGAGAAAAATAACAACAGGCAATTTTGATGACAACCTGAAAGATATTTCTAACTGTGATTGGGTAATAGAGGTAGTCGTAGAACGACTTGATATCAAACAAAAAATATTTGAACAAGTAGAAAAGTATAGAAAACAAGGAACCCTGATTACTTCAAATACTTCAGGCATTCCTATTCATTTGATGGCCGAAGGCAGAAGTGATGATTTTAAAAAACATTTCTGTGGTACTCATTTTTTTAATCCTCCACGTTATTTAAGACTGCTTGAAATAATTCCTACTCCCTTTACAGATGCTGCTGTAGTTGATTTCTTAATGCACTACGGCGATTTATACCTTGGAAAAACTACCGTTTTGTGCAAAGACACACCAGCTTTTATTGCTAACCGTGTGGGTGTTTTTGGTATGATGTCGATTATGAACATTAAAGAGAAACTAAAACTTAGCGTTGATGAAATTGATGCACTAACTGGTCCCATCATTGGAAGACCCAAGTCTGCAACATTTCGTACTGGCGATGTAGTGGGTTTGGATACGCTTGTAAAAGTAGCCAAAGGTGTAGCTGAAAATTGTACTAATGATGAAGCCAAAGATCAATTTAAGATTCCGGAATGGCTGGATAAAATGATTGCCAATAACTGGCTGGGTGATAAAACAGGTCAGGGATTTTTCAAAAAAACAAAAGGAGTCGGCGGAGAAAAAGAAATACTTACGTTGAATCTGGACAGTTTGGAATATGCACCAAGATTGAAACCAAAATTTGCTACTTTGGAATCGGCAAAACCTATTGAAGATTTATACAGTTGACTGAAAATGCTGGTTGCGGGTCAAGATAAGGCGGGTGAATTTTACAGATTATTTCATTATGGACTTTTCTCTTATATCTCTCACCGCATTCCTGAAATAAGTGACGAACTTTTTCGTGTTGACGATGCGATGATGGCCGGCTTTGGTTGGGAAATAGGTGCATTTGAAAGCTGGGATGTACTGGGAGTGGAAAGAATGACTAAAGCAATGAAAGAAGCTGGATATACAACGGCACCATGGGTGGATGAAATGCTTGCCGCTGGCAATAAATCATTTTATAAAATTGATGGCGGAAAAAAATATTGCTACGAACCTGTAAGTAAAACATACAAACCATTGCCAGGTGGAGAAGCTTTTATTGTTATGA
Organism: Chitinophagaceae bacterium; assembly: GCA_037045195.1. GTDB lineage: Bacteria > Bacteroidota > Bacteroidia > Chitinophagales > Chitinophagaceae > JJ008. The sequence goes on along the minus strand of JBAOIB010000004.1, from coordinate 614,298 downwards.
GCAACTTTGACGGAAAAGAGGTGTGGAAGAATGGAAGTTGTCGCCTATATGATTTAGGAAATGATGTACTGGGTCTTCAATGGTTTACTAAAATGGGCAGCATTGGTGGAGATGTGTTAAACGGCATCAATACATCAATTGAAAAAGCAGAAAAGAATTATAAAGGATTAGTAATTGCGAATGAAGGTCCCAATTTTTCTGCAGGCGCAAATGTGGGAATGATTTTTATGCTGGCAATTGATCAGGAATATGATGAACTGGATATGGCTATTCGCCTATTTCAAAACACGATAATGAGGGCCAGATATTCATCTATACCGGTTGTAGTAGCTCCACACGGGCTAGCTCTGGGTGGTGCTTGTGAATTAAGTTTACATGCCGATAAATGCTGCCCTGCTGCAGAAACTTATACAGGACTGGTGGAACTTGGTGTTGGGCTGATACCAGGTGGCGGTGGAACAAAAGAATTTGCATTAAGAGCATCAGATGAAATGCATTTAGATGAACCCGAAACCATTACTCTGAAAAATTGATTCCTTACAATTGCTACAGCTAAAGTGGCAACTTCGGCCCATGAAGGGTTTGATATAGGTGTGTACAGAAAAGGGCTGGACGAAGTGGTGATGAACCAAAGCAGAAGAATTGCAGAGGCAAAAAAATCTGTACTTGAATTCTTCGATAGCGGTTACATTGCTCCTGTTCAACGAAAAGATATTAAAGTATTAGGACGATCAGCATTGGGTGCATTATATTCTGGTATTCACGGAATGAAAACAGCTAATTATGCAACTGAGCATGATGCTCTTGTTGCAAAAAAATTAGCTTTTGTAATGTGCGGTGGCGACCTTAGTGAGCCATCATTAGTAAGCGAACAATATTTGCTCGATCTTGAAAGAGAGGCTTTCCTTTCGCTATGCGGTGAAAAGAAAACGCTGGAACGGATTCAAAGCGTTTTAAAAAGCGGAAGGCCCATCAGAAATTAATTTTACTGATGCGATATTCATATGGGATATAAATATTCTTAAAATTAATTTCTCACTTTTCGCATTGGCCATACAGTCTGCGATATGCCATTTTGCAATCTCGCATAATAAATACCAGTAGGTAGTCTTTCTGCGTTGAAACTCACCTGATCCTGCATCGCTGCATTATAGTCTTTATCAATCAAAGTGGTAATCAGTCGGCCCAACGTATCAAATATCTGAAGCAAGGTATGCCCTCCCTGGGTTTTAAAATATACAACGGTGCTATTGGAGAAGGTGGCTGGACTATTCCAAATCAACCTCGCACCTCCTGTAGGTGGTGGTGGTGGTGTGCTATTACATGCACCAGCTTTCAAAATTGGTAAGTTTTGTAACTGAGCATTGATGCCAGAAGGGAATAAACCATCAACAACAGTTTTATCAAGACAAAACCAGTTTTGCAAAATAGTAGCATAAACGCTCCTGAAATCATACTGCATAGGTATATTATCATTCACATTAGCACTTACCGGAATTGTTGGATTGGTACCCAGCATTCCCGGGTCTATTTTGGAACCAAACAAAAACATTGGTGCAGCAGAACCATGATCGGTACCTGTGCTTGAGTTTGATTTTATTCTTCTTCCAAATTCACTATAAGTCAATCCTATAACTCTATCCTCTACCTGTAAAAATTTGAGATCATCCTGAAATGCTTTGATAGCATCTGATACTCTTCCTAAAAGTGTAGCATGTGTACCTGTAGCTGTATCAGAAGCATTTACCTGAACGGAGTGAGTATCGAAACCGCCTATGCTCGTCATATAAATTCTTGTTCTCAGTCCGCCTTTTATTAATCTGGCAACAATCTTGAGCTGATCGGCCAGTGTATTATTAGTTGGATATGTAGATTGCTGCGTTACTGCATTTGCAGCATTTTTTATTACAGTTGCATACTTCTGTGTTTGTTGATTAATGGTTCTTATAAACTTCAGCTCTTTGCCCGCAGGTGTATTAGGTGCAGGATCGGTAACTCCTGTAATTAAATTATAAAAAGTAGTAGGGTTGGTAATGCTCATTCCCATATTTACACTTGGTCCCTGTGTTGTTAATGTGGTAGTAGAGCCTATTTGAATAGCCAATGGATCAGGCATATCAGCATTTGGATAATCTGAAGGGAAATTTGGATATTCATAATTCAAATAACGACCGGCCCATCCATTATAAACATCCTGATTACTATTACTGGCACTCATCCAAATATCAGTAGCCCTGAAATGGGAGAAGTTGGGCTGAGGATATCCAACTGCCTGTACCACTTTTGCCTTGCCGTCACTAAATAGCGATTGCAAACCAGTCATTGCAGGGTGAATACCTGTACCGTTTACACCAGCAAGCGTCAATATTCTGTTTTCCGGAATTGCAATATTTGTTCTTGCATTAAAATAATTGGAATAATCACTAATTGGGAGCACCATGTTCAACCCATCATTTCCGCCAGAGAGCTGAATAATGACGAGCACATGATCAGTTAACGTCAGCCCTTGCATCAACGCCTTAACTAATGGCGAATTTTGATTAAGTGCTTTTACAGAATACCCGTTTATCATTTCGGGCAAGATTGCTGCAGCTGGTAAAGTGCTGAATAAAAAATCTTTTCTTTTCATTTTCCTTGTTTAAAAGTGAAAACCGTTTTATGATAATTGATATTCTGAAAGGTTAAAGAAATATTGAAACAAGTTTTTTAAACGTGTATTGATGATATTGAAATTGGCGGTGGTAGGACTGGATACCCAAGCCGCCCAGGCATTTGTCCAGTAATAATCCCATTGCTGGCCAGTCAATAGTATTTGTGTTTTAATCTGTGCTTTAGATTGTGCCGACAAATCATTTCTGAAAAAATATTTTAAAGCTTCGTCTATCAAGTCATTTGGATTGCCAGGATTTGATAGCGTTTGAGCAAAAGCTACACAATTAAACTGTACCCTGTTTCCATTTGCTGTATAGCCAAAACTTATCATTGTATCTGTAAACTGGTTTCGCTTGGGTAATGAATCTGCATTTATCCAGAGTTCATGAAAACTAGGCTCCTGATAAAATGCGGGTAGCCCTGATACATTAGGAGGATCATGTAAAATCTGTCCTGTGTTGGCCATCCAACTATAGAATACATTCCAGAAACGATAATTGGAATCCCAATCTGTGAGTACAGGAAACTGTGTATTCATTTCTCTAAGAGCCCCAATTACATGATCCGAGGGTGATTTGATATAACATCCACTGTTCAATACATCAAAGAAGTGTTCGCTTTTAAAAAGTGTAGCCAACAGAGGCTTCATTTCATAATTATTATTTCTAAAAACCTCGGCCAATGGGCCTATTACATTTGCTTCCGTTGCAGCATCAATTTGATAATAAACAAACCAGCGATAAATTTTTCTTACAATAAATTTCATACCTCTTGTTGTGAAAAAATCATATTCAGTAAATCGTCGAGCTCCAATTGCCCACCCGTAGCACCAGTTCTACCGGTTATTACAGTATTATTAAAAAAAGAAGAGAAGGTTTTGTTAACAGTACTATGTCTGGCAGAATTAAAAAAAGAAGTATAAGTAGTTCCGTTTATCTGCCAGCCGGTAAGTACTTTGGCAGCTTCTTTTACATCGTTTTCGGTGTACTGCGATCCAGAACCTTTGCCTAATGTAAAAAGCTCCATCAACTCACGGGCATAGTTTTCATCGGGTGCGTTTCTGTTATTTAAATATCCGTTTAAATAGCGTAGCATGCAAACATCTTTTGTTATAGCATCTACCAATTGTTTAAAATTGCCCAATACATTCTGCCGAATTAAATCATGCTGCTTGTACACCCAGTTGGCATTACCCACATCAGTAGATTCATTTCCAAAATGATCAATCAGAAACATAACCAATTTTTCACGGATGCTTCTGTCCTGATTTATCATAGCACCAGTCCACCATTTTTTATAAGATGCACGTCTTTGTGATTGTACAGTGCCATCGCTATTTATATCGTTTATCCATGTGGTGCCTTGTGCAATATTGCCATCTGGAGTTGTAGCATTGGTAGAAGTAGTATATTCTTTAACCGGTGGTGCTGGGTTGGGACTAAGGGGATTTAAAAGTTCATCAACAGCCTGTGAAAGGGTTTTGGTTTTGAAATAATCTACATCTGCTTTTTTTGAACCAAACATTGTTCTTTTTAGCAAATGAATAATTTCAAAATCAGCCCAGGATCCTGTGTAAGGATTAATTCCTGATAAGGTGCGAAATGGCTGACCTGTACCTGACTCGTTATCGGAGTTATGTCTTTTTCGGCTAGCGGTGAGAAATTCTCTTCTGTCCATAAGCTGTTTTATTTATTCCGCATGAAAACGGAAATGGTTTGGCAGTTTAAATGACCAGAAAGATAGAAACAAGTTTAATGATTCAAAATTTTAATTTAGAATATTAAACGGCGTTGTTGCAGTTTTGAAATAGACTAATGAAGAATTAAAGATTTTTCAATTATACCCGCAATACCCTGTCCACCTCCCACACAGGCGGTAATCATACCATATTTTTTGCCTAACCGCTTCATATCATGCAAGTTCTGAATTGTTAGTTTTGCGCCTGTACAGCCTAAAGGATGACCCAGCGCAATAGCTCCACCATTGATATTGATCTTATCAGGATCCAAACCTGCTTCACGTATTACAGCCAAAGATTGAGATGCAAAAGCTTCATTAAGCTCAATGAGATCAATCTGAGAAAGATTCATTCCACTTTGCTTCATCACCTTAGGGATTGCGGCTACTGGCCCCATTCCCATTATTCGAGGAGGAACACCTGCAACAGCACAATTTACAAGGCGACCCATTGGTTTCAACCCCAGCTCATTCATCATTTTCTCTCCCATAACAATTACAAAAGCCGCCCCATCTGAAGTTTGAGATGAGTTACCTGCCGTAACAACACCACCCTGAGCAAAAGCAGGTTTTAATTTTGCTAGTGCCTCCATTGAAGTATCAGCCCTTGGACCTTCATCAGTATCCATTACATAATTCTTTTTTTGCCTTTTGCCTTTTGCATCTACATATACTTCTTCTACATCAATAGGCAGAATACCCGATTTAAAATGTCCTGATTGTATTGCAGCTATTGCTTTTTGATGTGATTGATATGAAAATTCATCCTGTGCTTCGCGGCTGATGCTATAATCTTTTGCTACAGCTTCTGCAGTTAACCCCATACTTAAATAATAATCGGGATCATCTTTGGCAATGGCATAGGAAGGCACAGTTTTCCATCCGGCAGTGGGCACCAGACTCATACTTTCGGTACCACCTGCTATGATGCAGGAAGCCATTCCTGTTCTGATTTTAGCAGTTGCTATGGCAATGGTTTCCAACCCTGATGCACAATACCGATTGACGGTAACTCCTGGCGCATCAAAACCAAGTGCCCTTGCCGAAATAATTCTGCCAAATTGTAATCCCTGTTCAGCCTCAGGCACCGCATTTCCTACAATTACATCATCCACCATTTTTGCTTCCAACGGAGGAACCGAAGCCATCAATCCTTTGATTACTTCAACAGCTAAATCATCAGGCCTATAAAAACGAAATCCACCTCTTTTAGATTTTCCAACAGCTGTTCTAAAACCGGCAATAATGTAAGCTTCTTGCATAATATTTTTTTTGCTATTAATACTCAATGAATAAGTCAAATAATATAATATAAGTTAGTTGTTTATGCAACTTTCTAATACCAAAATTAAAAACTCTTTACTTATCAGCCAAACCTTCCAGTTAACATGGTTTATCTTTGTACTCATTTATGTACCAATTGCTCAGAAGCCTGCTTTTTCTTACGCCGCCAGAATGGGCTCATTATTTTTCAATGAACAGTTTAAAACTGTTTTGTAAGCTTGGTTTAAAAGGATTGATTAAAAAAATATATTTTCCAAAAAATACAGTATCAACTATTTTTTGCAATCTTCCATTTTCTAACAAAGTTGGATTAGGAGCAGGATTTGATAAAAATGCAAAATATCTTAATGAGTTGGAAGTGTTAGGTTTTGGTTTTGTAGAAATTGGTACCGTAACTCCCCTTCCGCAAAATGGAAACGGCAAACCCCGGCTGTTCAGACTGCCAAAAGATAAAGCGCTAATCAACAGAATGGGTTTTAATAATGATGGTGTGAAAGTAATAGCTGCGAGATTACAAAAATGGAAAGACAAACAAGTCAAAGCCGGAGCAGGCCGGTCGAAAATGATAATTGGAGGAAATATTGGCAAAAATAAAATGACTGCCAATGAAAATGCCTGGCAGGATTATGAAATTTGTTTTCGTGAACTTCATGGTTTTGTGGACTATTTTGTGGTAAACGTTAGCTCACCCAATACACCTGGCTTGCGTGCATTACAGGATAAAGAATCGCTTCACAAAATTTTGACTCATTTACAGCAAATCAACAAAGTACAAACCAGTCAAAAACCAATACTATTAAAAATTGCACCTGATCTAACCCGTGAACAAGTAGATGATGTTATCCAACTTTCATTAGAAATTAATTTGGACGGGTTGATTGTTTCAAACACCACTATTGAAAGAACAGAACTGAAAACTACTTCAGAAAAAGTTTCTAAAATTGGCGCCGGTGGATTAAGCGGAATGCCTTTAAAAAACAGAAGTACTGATTTGGTAAAATATATTTGCACAAATGCTAAAAATAAAATACCGGTGATTGCAAGTGGCGGCATTTTTAATGGTACAGATGCACAAGAGAAATTAGCTTCTGGTGCATCATTAGTACAAATATGGACAGGATTTATTTATCGTGGCCCCTCAATTATTAAGGACATTTGTAACATCATCAATTAAAGAAATAAAAAATCAACATTTTTATGGAACATTTATTTACGGCAGATGGTATTATCAGTTTTGTCATATTAGTTATATTAGAAGTTGTGCTGGGTATTGACAATGTGATTTTTGTTTCGCTGTCACTCAACAGATTGAAAGATGCCAAAGACCAACGTCGTGCAAGGAGAATTTGGATGATAACAGGTATCATTTCCAGAAGTCTCTTATTATTTGCCCTTAGTTGGTTATTGCAACAAAAAGGTAAAGCATTGTTTACTATATATGGCAAAGGTTTTGATCTTGCCAGCATTATTATGATAGCTGGTGGCCTTTTTCTTATTTATAAATCGGTAATGGAAATTCATCATAAACTGGAAGGTGAAGATCCCAATGTGGAATTAAAAAACAGTAAAGGAATTTCTTTTTCAAAAGCAATTGCTCAAATAATGTTGATTGATGCAGTATTCTCTTTCAACAGTGTGATAACTGCAGGAGGCACTGCCAAGCATATTGAAATTATGATCGCAGCTGTCATCATTGCTATGATCGTAATGTTTTTGTTTAGTCCCGCTATATCATCTTTTATTCACAAGCATCCTACTTTAAAAATGCTGGCACTTTCATTTCTGGTTATGATAGGTCTAAGCCTTTTAATTGAAGGCTGGGATGCCGAAGCTGCTCATCAACTCCATCTTAAAAATTATATCTATTTCGGTATGGCGTTTTCATTTGCTGTGCAAATGCTCAATCTTGTAATGTTGGGCAGAGAAGCAAAACGAAGGGCACATGTTGTAGAGCTGAATCAGCCTCGACTGGATGAAGAAGAAAAAAAATAAATTTTAAAAAGTATAGCCCAGGCAGAATGTAAGTGGCACTTTCACACCTCCATTGTATGGAAAAATATTGCCATTGCTGAAATGACCGATGTTTAATTCTGCATTTATTTTTCTGTCTTTGCCAATAAAAGAACCAATGCCCAGCAAGTCCTGAAAAGTAAAATGTCTTCCTGTTTGCTCATTATCTAATACAGTTTTGGAAATATAGGTAGGTCCTGCAATTGAATAATAGAAATAATAGTCAGCAATTTTAGAATGAATTACATTGAATCTGAGAATTGGAAAGGCCGAAAGTGTAAAAAATTTTTGTTTTAATAACCGGGTTTGCCAAAAACCTGTACTGATTCCCCAATCAAATGAAAATACTTTTTTTGCATGAAAAATATTTCTGTGATACTGAAGACTCACTCCTTTACTTAATTGTGCATCACCCCCCCAAAAAAAGGGTATCGGACTTTTCTTTGATGCGAAATTATTAACACCATAACCCAGACTATTAGTCGCAACACAAATCTGTAATGTATTTCGTGGAAATTTATATCCAGCCCTTTTTTTGACAACCAATTTTTCATCAGAAAATGGCCGCATATTATAAGTAAACCCGGCAGCGTAAAAATAAGTAGCAGGCTGCTTTTCTTTTTTATTCTTTGGTGTGTAACTAAGCCCAGCTATTAAATCCCATTTCTTATTCAACTGAAAGCGCAAACCTGTTTCCATAAAAACGGTGGCATAACTTGCATTTTTAATAGCCCAGTTGTTGTTTATCTTAAACCCTTTGCGTGTAACAATGCCGAGCCCGGCCTCGCTATACCATAAAAATTTTTGATGAATCGGCAGCTGCGTTTTCAATGTCAATCCAGCAATATTCATCCATACCGTATGATTTTCATTATCGCCGTTTATATTTTGGTATTCAACCCAGCCCACAGGTCTTAAGTAATGAATATTAGCAGATAAATATTTATTAAACTGATGCCCTATCAGGTTAACCCTTACACCCACGGGTGGAGTTTTTATTGCACCTACTGAAAATCCGGGCTCCAACTGAAGGTTTGTAAAATTGTAATGAATATATCCAACACTTACTCCAAAATTTCCATTCATTAATCCCGGAGGATATTGTAATCTTTTATAATTATTTGCCGAATCAATTTGTGCATGGATTGGCAAAACTGAAATTATAAAAAGAAAAAAGAAAACTGTAAAATAAATTTTAACGCTTCTGTTCATCCGCCGAAAATAAGAAAGAAAATCAGGAAACTAACCATGCGGCTGCAACCACACCGGCGGTTTCAGTTCTTAACCGGGTGTCGCCCAAACTTACCGGTTTAAAATTATTTGCAATTGCAAAATTTATTTCATCATTTGTAAAATCGCCTTCGGGACCAATGAGAATAATAGTTGAACTGCTGTCTTTTGTTTCCTCATTTACCAAATCTTTCAATTCATTTTTATTTGTGTCTTCGCAATGAGCAATAAACTTTGTCTCAGCATTTGCATTCATTACCGCATCATGAAAACTTTTTGGTTCGTTCAATTTGGGCAGGCAATATTGCCTGCTTTGCAGTATAGCACTTATGCAGATGTTTTGTAAACGTTCCAATCTGAATTTTTCTTTTTCTGTCCTCTCACAAATAAGCGGAATGATTTCGGCAACGCCTATTTCCGTAGCTTTTTCCAAAAACCATTCAAAACGTGATGGATTTTTTAAAAGGGAAATACCAATAGAAATCCTTTTTGTTTTTTCCTTTTGCAACACAGCCTCTTTAACCTCTACCGAGCAATTTTTTTTACCGGTTTCTGCAATCTGGCAGGTGAGCAAATGTCCTTTTCCGTCGGTAAGATGTATAATATCACCTTTCTTCATTCTCAAAACTTGTACGATATGTCTGCCGGTATTTTCGTCCAGTGCTAAATACTTTTCGGCTTTATATGATGCTATGTAAAAAAAAGGATGTTGCATAAAATAAAATGTCCCGCGGGGCGAGACATAAATCTAAAATCTTAATTCAAATAAAAAAATTAAAATGGTGTTTCATCTTCATCCTTTAAATCATTCATTTTACTACCTGTCTGAATAAATACTTTGGCACCGCCATCTCCATCCATATCCCTTACAGGTTTCCAGTTTTCGGGCAGGCCGGATGTGCCAAAGCCACCACCTTCGTCTTCTACAAATTTTTGAATATGAAGCAAAGCCGTTAGTTTAATTGTTTCCAAAGAACCATTTCTGTGTTTTGCAATTCTTACATGGGTTTCGCCTCGGTTTTGCTCGCCCATTTCATTTTGAGTAATGTCATAATATTCCGGACGGTAAAGGAACATTACCATATCTGCATCTTGTTCTATTGCACCCGATTCACGCAGGTCACTCAGTTGCGGCATTTTTACTCCTTCCTTTCCGGCACTCCTGGTTTCTACAGCACGACTCAATTGAGATAAGGCAATTATTGGAACATTAAGTTCTTTGGCAAGACCTTTCAGGTTGCGGGAGATGTTACTGATCTCCTGTTCACGGTTGGAGTTTCTGTTTTCACCTGTTCCACTCATCAATTGCAGGTAGTCAATGATGATCATGCCGATATTGTGTTTGTTTTTCAAACGACGGCATTTAGCCCTAAGTTCAAAAATATTGAGTGCAGGTGTATCATCTATGAACAAAGGAGCCGTTGAAAGGCGTTGTATTCCTTTGGCATATAATTGTTTCATTTCATGCTCTTCAAGTCTTCCTCTGGCAATTTTTTCAAGCCAGATTTCGCTTTCGGCAGAAAGAATACGCTGAACCAGTTGACCCGCACTCATTTCCAAAGAGAATAGAGCCACAGGTGTTGGTTTGGTAGCATGCATCACCGCATTTCGGGCAAGGTTTAATGCGAAAGCTGTTTTACCCACTGCTGGTCGGGCGGCTAATATTATTAAGTCAGTATTTTGCCAGCCATATGAAACTCTATCTAATGAAGGGAAACCACTAGGTACACCTGTTACTTCTTCATTTTTATTACGCATGTCTTCTATCCGCTTAATGGTATTTACCAAAACGGTGTCTAGCGTTTCAAAATTCTTTCGAAGGTGATTATTGGTAATTTCAAACAGTTTGCTTTCGGCATCATCCAACAAATCAAAAACATCGGTTGTGTCTTCATAAGCATCACCAATAATTTCTCCACTGATGCGTATCAGTTCACGTTGAATAAATTTTTGAAGAATAATTCGGGAATGAGCTTCGATATGTGCAGCAGATACAACAGCATTTGTAAGTTTGGTAACATAGTATGCGCCGCCCACCATTTCCAGTTCTTCTTTAAATCTCAATTCTTCTGCTACAGTTAAAATATCTATAGGTTGGCTTTTGCCACTCAGGCTCTGCATTGCTCTAAAAATGCGCTGATGAGCTTCTACATAAAAACATTCGGGTTTTAATATTTCTACTACAGTATCAAATGCCGATTTCTCCAGCATGACAGCGCCAAGTACAGCTTCTTCAAGATCTTTTGCCTGTGGCGGCACTTTACCATAAACCATTGTGCCCAGGTCAAGTGATGATTTTCTACGCTGCTTTCTTTCTCTTTCTTTATTCAGGTTAGTAAGATCCATTGTTCGGTTAAAGGGATAACAGGTTATTCATTGATTTACTTCAATGACTTCGGGCTTTACTCCAGTCTTGTTTATTGAAATCGTATCCGGTTTTTGAAGTTGAATACGATGTTGTGGATTGTTCCGTTCAGTCAGAAGCGAATATAAGGGGCAGAATCAATGCAGGAACTCAGTAGCAGAAATATTTCTTTCCGCACCATCTATCCACTCAAAATTTGCGGTTATCCACAAAAATTTTAGCCAAAAGTCTTTGTCAATTTACCAAAAAACCCTAGCATAAAAAATTGCATTTTTTCACATACCTGCAAATGTTTTTTTACGATAACGGAAAAATTAACAACCAGGAAACAATATTTTATAATTGAGTTGAGTTATCTTACTACTGCCCCTACTGACTGCCTGATAGCTATTATTCTAAAACTTCAAAATTAATTTTTTATGCAAACTACTGCGCACAACAGCCAGCCTGTTATTTCTCAAACTGAAAAAAATACAACCCTGTGGGTTGGGCATTTGCAAACAGATCCAAAAGATCATGATGCAGGTCAAACATTTACTGCACCTGGCGATGGAACTATTAATAATATTCAGGTTTATTCTACATTGGTACAAAATCCAGGAGACGTTACACTTTCTCTGCATGAGTTTGACCCCGAAAGCAAAAGCTGGGGAGTAGAAATTGCCAATTCAAATGTTTTTTTGCAAAAGGGAGATGTGGCAAGGTGGATACGCTTTTATCTGCAACCTGTAACGCTTAAAAAAAATACGGTTTATGCATTTCGCTTACATAGTGATACTGCTTTGGTGGGTATAGGAGAAGCTGCCAGCAATGCACACAGGCCATTTGCCATAGGACAGGAATGGAAAGGTGATGCTGATAATGGTAAAGGGTATTTTTTCAAATATTTCAACCTTACTTTTAAAGTGGAAATGATCGCTTGAAATGTTTCTGCAAAGAATTGAAATAAAAAAAAGCCGGATAACATATCCGGCTTTTAAAAAATATCATGTTATATCCTAAAATGGTTTTTTGTCTTTTTCCTTTTTCAGATTATACTTTTCTTCATACCGGTTATTCAGTTGCTTTTGCTTATCATCAAGATTTATTTTACGCCCTTGAATAAATGCATCAGTAACAATACTGGTGCTCATATCCAGAATATCTCCGTTACTGATAATGAAGTTGGCTTCTTTACCTGCTTCAATACTTCCAGTTTTATCCTCAACACCCATCACTTTCGCTGCATTTAAGGTGATTGCAGCCAATGCTTCTTCTTTTGTTAAACCATAAGTAACGGCAGTACCTGCATTGAAAGCCAGATTTCTGCCACGTGTCTGGCTATCGTCATCTGATATTGCAAAGGTAACTCCGGCCTTCTGCAACGCTGCTGCAGATTTATAAGGCTGATCTACTGCATCATCATTACTTGTAGGTAAACTATGCATTTGTTGCAATATAACTGATACATTATGTTTTTTTAATAAATCTGCAATTTGCCAACTCTCGCTACCACCAACAATAACTAAATCCAATCCAAATTCTTTAACAAAATCCAAAGCAACCAGCATTTGTTTTACCTGATTGGCATGAACATAAAATTTCTGCTTTCCTTCTAATAGGTTTTTTACTGCTTCATATTTCAAATTTGTTTCTTCATGTGTGGATTGAGCATTATATGCTTTTGCCTCTCTAAAAAACGCTTTTAGTATATCAATTTTCTCCATGCCTTCCTTTACAGGGTCATTAGCTGGGCCACCTACGCTGGGGCCGCCAAAACCACCAAATCTTCCAAATGCTGGACGGGCAATCATTGAAGGCATATATAAATGCATACCCGCATCTGTTTTCAATGAAGCATCTGTCCATGTCCATGCATCAAGTTGTACTACTGATGAAGATCCTGCCAGAAAGCTTCCTTGCGGCACCACATTGGCAGCCAGTATTCCATTGGAGCGAAGTGTATTAATAACTTTTGAATCTGCATTATAAGCAACAATAGAACGAACTTCAGGGTTCATTTCACCCATTTCACGGGCATCAGTTGTTGCTTTTATTGAACTCATCTCAATAAGACCCAATGCACTCGTAGGCAGAATCAACCCGGGATAGATTTGTTTGCCTTTGGCATCAATCACATTAGCTTCACCCGATGGAATGATTATGTCGTTTCCTACTTTTTCTATTTTTCCATCTTTTACTACGATGGTTCCATTCTCAATTACTTTACCATTGCCAACATGTATAGTTGCATTGGTAACATACATTACTCCTTTTTGTGCAGGAGCAGGCATTACATTGGCCTGACCAAAACAAGTACCGGCAAATGCGACAATTATGATTATAAAAATTACTTTTTTCATTTTTGAGGTTTTAATAGTTAGCATCATCTGTATCAATGACTAGCATACCGTGACTATGACCATGCTCGCTGCAAGTATGCATAATGGAATAGGTAGGCATTGGTGGCAATGTAAAACTGCCTGTTCTTTTTTCGCCAATCAACTTTTTAATAAGTCTTGCTTTTTCTAACGCCACTTCTTTTTGCATCTGCTCATCTTTTTCACGATCAAAGAAAACAGTACCATCTATTATAGTGTATAACGATTTAGCATATATACTAACTGGACTATCACTCCATAATACAATATCTGCATCCTTTCCCACTTTGATGCTGCCCACCTTATCCGCCACATGCAACATTTTTGCAGGATTGATTGTAACTAAATCAAGTGCTTCCTCGGCTGAAAGCCCACCATATTTCATAGTCTTTGCTGCTTCCTGATTTAATCTTCTGGCCATTTCAGCATCATCGGAGTTGATAGCAACATTCAAACCGGCTTTATGAAGTATTGCTGCATTATAAGGAATGGCATCTTCTACTTCTACTTTGTAAGCCCACCAGTCGCTAAAGGTAGAAGCATTAGCTCCATGCTTTAGCATTTTATCGGCCACTTTATATCCTTCAAGTATATGCGTAAAGGTGTTTACTTTAAAACCCATTCTGTCTGCCACTTCTATCAACCCGGTAATCTCACTTTGTACATAAGAGTGACAGGTAATAAACCGCTTATTATTTAGAATTTCAACTAAAGCGTCCAGTTCCAAATCTTTTCGGGGTGTATTCAATCCGGTTAATGGCTTTTTTGCTTTTACAAGTTTTTCTTTTTCACTATTGTAAGCATCCCATTCTTTTTGATAATCTTTTGCTCTTGTAAATGCATCCACAAAAACCTGCTCCACTCCCATTCTGGTATCGGGATAGCGGGTATTGCCTCCAGGAATATTAAAATTGGAACGCTTTACATTTTCACCAAGGGCAAATTTAATAAAGCCGTCAGCTCCTTTAAATTTAATATCTTCAGCATTGGCACCCCAGCGCAGTTTTATCAATTGTGATTGGCCACCTATCGGGTTTGCTGATCCATGTAATATTTGTGATGTTGTAACACCGCCACTCAACTGACGATAGATGTTTACATCTTCGGGATTCATATTGTCGCCTATTCTTACCTCTGACGATACCGATTGTGAGCCTTCATTAATAGAAGCAGTAGCAATATGCGAATGTTCATCAATAATACCGGCTGATACATGTTTACTGGTGCCATCGATCACCCGGGCACCTTGTTCGTTCAGATTTTTTCCAATAGCAGCAATTTTTCCATTCTTCAATAACAAATCTGTATTTTTCAATACACCTTCTTTTTCACTCGTCCATACAGTTGCATTTTTGATTAATAAGGTTTCTTGTTTCGGTATGTGCTGCGCATCGTTTCCAAAAGCCATAAATGGATAAATAACATTGCCTACAACTGGAGCATCTTTTTTCTTTGCATTATCCTGTTTGTTTGCAATTGCATCTGTTTCTTTTACAAAAACAGCCGACCATGTCAATTCGTTGCCCAATGAGTCAAGCCCCGTACCATTCCACTCCGTACCATTACTGATGCCTCCCAGTCTTGTTGCTGCTGCAGGTAGTTCAGAACTACCCGCTCCCCTGCTAAAACCACCTGGCATTGGAGGTTTTGTGTCTTTTGACTTGGTAGCGTAAGCAATTTTAATTTGCTTACCATCAAAACTAAATTTTGAACTTAAAGTATCCTTTCCCCATAAGGTTGCAGTTGTATTACTCTTTACATCCAGCGTATAGCTTTCCGTTCCTGTTGGTGTATTTACAGTAATGTTATATACTCCTGCAATATTATTTTCTGGTTTTACATTATACTTTATTCCTTGTATGTAGTTATATAGTATAGTTGTCTTTTCGTTGAATATAGGACCTGTTGTTATGATGAAGTTGGCCAGTTTACCTGCATCCAGGCTGCCTACTTTATCATAAATGCCCAATGTCATGGCTGGCGTTTTGGTCAACGCTTCTATTGCTTTGCTTTCAGAAAGACCATAATCAATTGCTTTACGCAGATTGGTCCAGAAACTGGGAGTACTTCTTAAATCAGCTGTAGTAAGACAAAAAGGAATTCCAGCTTTTTCAAATGCTGCACATTGAGTGGGTGCCAGTTCCCAGTGCTTCATATCTTCCAGCGAAACTAATTTAGCATCATTGGGGTCTTCCACATCTTGAGCCGCAGGATAGTTGAGTGGCAGAATAAAAGTTGCATTTGAAGCTTTCATTTCCTGAATACGCTGGTATTCATTCTGGCCAGCTTTTATGATGTACTGTACGCCATACTCATCTCCTATTTTATCAGCTCTTAAATCATTCCACTTATCATTGGCTTCAAATATTTGTGGCAAACTCAGATTATCATTCCATGCTTGTAATGTAGCATTAAAGCCTTCCTGCCAGGGTTTAGTTTTATACCATTGTGCATCCAAAAATGTTTGGCGCAATAGAGCAATATAACCCATCATCGAACTTGGATAAGACTGTCTTGATGTTCCTTTGTTAAAGGAATAATTTGCCGAAGCTTTTTCTTTCAGTATAACTAAATTTTCTTTTTCATTTGCCAAAGAAACCACAGCACCGGTACCTCTTGCTACACCATCTTTAATATGAGTAAGCACTGTTCCAAATCCAGCCTCACGCAATGATTTTGCATTTGTTTCATTTGCAGAAAAAACTTTGTACACATCTGTTTCAGATTTAATAGCCTGATTCCATCCAAAGGGGCCTTTGGTAATTGTTTCAGTTTGTATTGGCTGATTAAAAAAATTAAATCCGCCAGCAGTTTGTTGTGCTTGCGGCGTGCCATAATCGGTGTAGATATCAATAAAGGAAGGATAAATATATTTTCCTTTACAATCTATTGCTACAGCTCCTGCAGGTACTTCCAATGCGGTGCCTGCAGCCACAACACGTCCGTCTTTGATGATAAGTGTCGCATCGTTTAAAGCAGTAACACCATCTTTTAAAATGGTAGCATGTGTAAATGCATAATAGCCGTGGCGGGGATCGGCTATGCCGTTTTGCGGAAATGTGGGTTGCGACCATGCACTAATGCAGCTAATAATACTGCAAAGCATGGCAAACCCGAAGCCGGTTTTTCTCATAATCTGTGTGGTTTTTTAATAAAGCCGAATTTAATATAAACCGGCTATTCAAAATAAATAAAATGATAAAAGGTTCTAATTAGACTCAAAGGTTCAAATTAGCTTTCACAGGAACTTTGGTTATCTTTGAAATCCAAAAAAAATGGACTATGACCAGCGCCAAAACAACAATGTATTTACCTGATTTTTCACTTTCGCCAAGAATAGATCAGGTAGGTGTTGAAGAAAGAGCTTCACGATTTACTAAACGCAGCATCAAAAAAGAAACCAAGATGCATGGGTTGAAATTGGTGCTCAATATGATTGATCTTACCACACTGGAAGGAAAAGATACGGATGGAAAAGTGAAACAACTTTGTTATAAAGCGATGCATCCACACGATGCAATTTCAGATTTACCAACTGTGGCGGCAGTTTGTGTGTATCCCAGCATGGTTAAAGTAGCAAAGAAAGCATTGGGCGATTCTGGTATTAAAGTAGCATCAGTAGCTACAGCATTTCCAAGTGGACAAGCCCCAAAGGATATTAAAATTCGTGATACAAAATATGCAGTTAATGAAGGTGCTGATGAAGTTGATATGGTCATCAGTCGTGGCAAATTTCATGCAGGAGAATACAATTTTGTATTTGATGAAATAGCCGCTATCAAGGAAGCCTGTGGTGATGCAAGACTGAAAGTAATACTTGAAACAGGTGAACTGGGAACTTATGATAAAGTAAGAAGAGCTAGTGATATTGCCATGCACGCAGGAGCCGATTTTATTAAAACATCCACAGGAAAAATTCAACCTGCGGCTACTATGCCGGTAACACTGGTGATGCTGGAGGCTATTCGTGATTTTTATTATGCTACCGGTAAAATGATAGGCATGAAACCTGCCGGAGGTATTTCCAAATCAAAACTTGCTTTGCATTATCTAGTTATGGTAAAAGAAGTGCTTGGAGAAGATTGGTTGAATAATGAATGGTTTCGTTTTGGTGCCAGTAGTTTAGCAAATGATGTGTTGATGCAGATTGTAAAAGAAAAAACCGGAGTGTATCAAGCGGCGAATTATTTTAGTGTGGATTAGGCAAGGTTAATGGATGAAAATTAAGAGTGAAAAGAAACTTGAAGCAACTATTCAACCAATCAACCTCTTTCAACTATATTAAATATCTTAAACTTTTCGAACTTCTTAAACCTGTTAAACACATAAACACAATATGTCAGTATCAAAGAAAAAGACAGTAAAAAAAAGCAACACAATTAAATTAAAATTTGACACAAGCTGGAGTTATGCACCTGCACCTGAGAGCAAGAGTGCTGCAAGCATCAAACCACAATACGATCTTTTTATAAATGGAGAATGGCAAAAGCCCAACTCAAAAAAATATTTTAACTCAACCAATCCGGCCAACGAAGAAAAGATAAGCGAAGTTGCAGTTGCAAACGAGGCAGATGTTAATAAAGCAGTAGTGGCTGCAAGAAATGCTTATGAAAAAGTATGGAAAAAAATGCCGGCCAAAGAAAGGGCCAAATACATTTTTCGCATTTCAAGAATAATTCAGGAAAAAGCCCGTGAGTTGGCAATTATTGAAACATTGGATGGGGGGAAGCCCATAAAAGAGAGCAGAGATTTTGATGTGCCCACGGCCGCCAATCATTTCTTTTATTATGCCGGCTGGGCCGACAAACTAGAATATGCTTTTCCCAATCGCACAACGGCGCCACTTGGCGTAGCCGGTCAAATTATTCCCTGGAATTTTCCCTTGCTAATGGCAGCCTGGAAGATTGCACCAGCTCTTGCCACCGGAAATACTGTTGTATTAAAACCAGCAGAAACGACACCATTAACGGCCTTAAAGCTTGCAGAAATAATTCAGGAATCAGATTTGCCTCCGGGAGTTGTAAATATCATCACCGGTGCCGGTGCTACCGGAGCTGCCATAGTTAATCATCCTGATATTAATAAAATTGCATTTACCGGTTCTACTGATGTTGGAAAAATTATTCAGAGAGCAATTGCGGGAACTGATAAAAGAGCCACACTTGAACTGGGGGGAAAGGCAGCAAATATTATTTTTGAAGATGCCCCATTGGATCAGGCGGTTGAAGGCGTTATTAATGGCATTTATTTTAATCAGGGGCATGTATGCTGTGCTGGTTCCCGATTGTATGTGCAGGAATCTATAGCCAAACAGGTAATACGAAAACTGAAAGACAGAATAGAATCCTTGATTGTAGGCGACCCGCTTGACAAAAACACAGATATTGGAGCCATCAACTCAAGACAACAATTAGATACAATTCATAAGTATATTAAAATTGGCAAACTGGAAGGAGCGGAAATGTATGAAAGTAGTTGCCCCCTTCCCCGAAAAGGCTTTTGGTGTCGTCCGACTATTTTTACCAATGTGGCACAGAGCCACCGGATAGCTCAGGAAGAAATTTTTGGCCCGGTGCTTTCAGTACTTACATTCAGAACTGATGACGAGGTAATTGAAAAAGCCAATAACAGCCCTTATGGTTTAAGCGCCGGTGTGTGGACAGATAAAGGCTCCAAAATTTTCAATATGACAAAGAGAATGAGAGCAGGTGTTATTTGGGCAAATACTTTCAATAAGTTTGATCCCACTTCTCCATTTGGTGGATATAAGGAAAGCGGATTTGGAAGAGAAGGTGGGTTGCATGGTTTGTTGCCGTATTTAAATCTTGTCAATTAATTTAGAAAAAAAATATTTATATGGAAAGCTCTGTAAAAAAATCAACACTCTCAATATCAGAAAACGGAATTGAAAAAAAGATTTCTGAAAAAAGGCTTGAAGTGTTGAAAACATATAAAATTTATATTGGTGGTCAATTTCCAAGAACAGAATCTGGCAGATACTATCAACCTGAAAATGCCTTAGGAAAAAAATTAGGCAATTTATGCCTGAGTTCACGAAAAGATTTTAGAGATGCTGTAGTAGCAGCTCGAAGTGCATTTGGAGGTTGGAGTTCAAGAGCCGCATTTAATCGAGGCCAGATTCTATACAGAATGGCCGAAATGCTTGAAGGACGAAAGGCACAATTTGTAGATGAATTAATTCAACAAGGAGCAACTAAACTCAAAGCAGAGAAAGAAGTCAATCAGTCAATTGACCGTTTAATTTATTATTCAGGCTGGTGCGATAAATTTCAACAGATTTATAGTGCTGTTAATCCGGTAGCCACATCACATTTCAATTTTTCAGTACCTGAACCAATGGGTATTATTGCCATCGTAGCACCTCAAACCGACTCTTTGCTTGGCTTGGTTTCGGTTATAGCTCCTGTAATAGCAGGTGGAAATACTTGTGTGGTGCTGGCTTCAGAAGCCAAACCACTTTGCGCAGTTACTTTTGCCGAGGTGTTAAATTCATCCGACTTACCGGGGGGTGTTGTAAATATATTAACCGGCAAGCCAAAAGAACTGAACGAATGGTTTGTAAATCACATGGATGTAAATGCAACTATTTATTGCGAAAATGATTCTTCTGTAAAATCAATGATGCGTGAAAAAAGCGCCTTGAATTTAAAACGCATTTTTTTCTATGATAAGATAAAATGGGAAACAGAAGCAGGTCAATCACCGTATTTTATTAATGACACTCAGGAAATAAAAACAACCTGGCATCCTGTTGAAAATATTGCGGGAGCAGGAAGTGGTTACTAAATTTTATCTTTTTATTAATGAAAATTTTTTGAAGTTTTGCAAATATGAAATGAGCCATAAAAATTGACGAGCAAATTATACAAACTGACGATGTAAATTTTTATGGTGAATAATATGTAGCAAATTCCGAAAGCTAAACTTAACTCATGAAATCGCTATTCACTTTGTTTTTCTTAATTGTTGCACTAAGTTCGTATTCACAGACTGGTAATCCTGAAAATATCACTGACACTTCCAATTTTGTAGTAATACATAAAGATCCTCGTCTAGATTTATTGGTAAAAAAGCAAGCCGAAGTAAATAAAATTACAGGCGTAGATAATCGCAAAACAGATAAAGGCTATCGTATTCTTATTATCAGTACCAATAACAGAGAAGAAGCAATAGAGGCAAAAGCAAAAATTTACACATATTTCTCCGAATTAAAGGCCTATCTCTGGTATCAATCACCCTATTTCAGAGTAAAAGCAGGCAATTTTAAAGACAAAGAAACAGCAGATAAATATAAAAACAAGCTCGGTGCTTATTTTCCAAAAGGCGTTTTTGTAATGAAAGACATTGTTGAACAAAAAAAAGGGAAAGGCCTCAACGATGAATCAGAAGATTAATCCCTTTATATTCATTAGCAGTAATACCTATCATTAATTACTTTTGCGCCATGCAGGAACAAATAAAAGCATTGGCGAAAAAATATGCTCCGGATTTTATTAAAGTCCGCCGTCATTTACATGCTCACCCAGAACTAAGTTATCAGGAATTTGAAACTACGAAATTTGTTCAGCAACAATTAAAAGAGCTTAATATTCCCTTTCAGGTAATTGCTACAACCGGTGTTGTAGGTTTGATAAAAGGAAAAAATCCGGATAGCCGCATCATTGCGCTTCGGGCAGATATGGATGCATTACCCATACTGGAAGAAAACGAGGTGGATTATAAATCTAAGAACATTGGTATAATGCATGCATGTGGTCATGATGTTCATACTACCTGTTTACTTGGTGCAGCAAAAATTTTGAATGACTTAAAATCAGAATGGGAAGGCACAGTGAAACTGGTATTTCAACCAGGTGAAGAAAAAAATCCCGGTGGCGCTTCTCTGATGATTAAAGATGGCGTTCTGGAAAATCCAAAACCACAAGGCATACTTGCGCTTCATGTAAATACAATATTAGAAATAGGTCAGCTTAGTTTTAGAAGTGGCAAGGTTATGGCAAGTGCCGATGAATTGTATTTTACGATTCATGGCAAAGGAGGTCATGCAGCCTCCCCTCATCTTACTGTGGATCCAGTTCTAATTGCATCTCACTTAATCATTGCTTTACAACAAATCATCAGTCGCAATAATAATCCATTTAATCCATCTGTATTATCTATTACAGCAATAAATGGAGGTACTACAACCAATGTAATACCCGAGCATGTAAAACTAATGGGCACTTTCAGAGCAATGGATGAGCAATGGCGTTTTAAAGCTCATGAGTTGATACGCCAAACAACAGAGAATATTTGTCATTCAATGGGAGGCAGTGTGGATCTGCACATTGATATCGGCTACCCATGTGTAATGAATAATGAAGCACTGACTATTAATGCCTTTAATCTCGCAAAGGAATATATGGGCAATGACAAGGTGAGTGAAACCGAACTACGTATGGGTGCTGAAGATTTTGGGTACTATGCGCAGCAAATTCCAGCCTGTTTTTACCGTTTAGGAACAATGAATGCTGCAAAAGGTATTATAGCAGGCGTGCATACTCCCCGATTTAATATAGATGAAAATGCTATTGAAATTGGTATGGGAATGATGGCCTGGCTGGGCAGCACAGTAAAGTTTTAAAAATCAACATGTAAATTAGAAATTTTTCTTCTGATTTACAGGTTAAGATCAATCGCAACTTCTTCATCTTTTTCCGAATTAATATTTTGTACATTGCACACCCTGTTTTATAAAACCCGATAATCGGGGGTGCAGAAAGGAAGACAATAAAAAAAATATATGTCAAACGAGCTTCGCAAACAGCAGGCGCTTGAATACCACGCCAAAGGAAGACCTGGAAAAATAGAAGTAGTGCCAACTAAAGAGGCTAAAACACAAAGAGATTTATCTCTGGCCTATAGTCCTGGTGTAGCAGAACCTTGTAAGGAAATAGCCGCTCATAAAGAAAATGTTTATAAATACACTGCCAAAGGGAATCTGGTAGCCGTTATCAGCAACGGTACGGCAGTATTAGGTCTTGGCGACATAGGCCCCGAAGCCGGTAAGCCGGTGATGGAAGGCAAGGGTGTGTTGTTTAAAATATTTGCCGACATTGATGTATTTGATATTGAAATCAATGAAAAAGACCCTGAAAAATTTGTTCAGATAGTAAAAGCGCTGGAGCCCACTTTTGGCGGTATCAATCTGGAAGACATTAAAGCCCCCGAATGTTTCTACATAGAAACCGAACTAAAAAAGCAAATGAACATTCCGGTGATGCACGATGATCAGCACGGTACAGCTATCATTAGTGCTGCCGCACTTCTCAATGCACTAGAAATACAAAAGAAAAAAATTGATAAAGTAAAATTTGTGGTGAACGGTGCCGGCGCAGCAGCCATTTCCTGTAGCAAACTATATGTAGCATTGGGTGCAAAGCCTGAAAATTTTTTAATGTTTGACCGTAAAGGTGTGTTACATAAAGGCCGAAAGGATATTGACGAACTAAAACAATTATTTGCAAATGGCAAAGATGGCATTACACTGCAGTCGGCAATGAAGGATGCAGATGTGTTTATTGGACTAAGTGCTGGTAATTGTGTAACAGCGGATATGGTAAAAACAATGGGAAAAAATCCAATCGTATTTGCTATGGCCAATCCTGATCCTGAAATTAGCTGGGAAGAAGCAACTTCTGCCAGAAAGGATATTATAATGGCTACTGGTCGCAGCGATTTCCCCAATCAGGTAAATAATGTTTTGGGCTTTCCCTATATTTTTCGTGGCGCTCTGGATGTAAGAGCCACGCAGATTAATGAGGCAATGAAACTGGCAGCAGTACATGCATTGGCCGAGCTTACAAAAACGGCAGTGCCTGATATTGTAAACATGGCCTATGGTGAAAAAAATATTTCTTTCGGCGAAAACTATATTATACCTAAGCCATTAGATCCCCGATTGCTTGCCACGGTAGCTCCGGCTGTTGCCAAAGCTGCTATGGAAAGTGGTGTTGCTTCGCAACCTATTAATAACTGGGATGCCTACGTCACTAACCTGAATAAGCGACTTGGTCTGGATAATCAGGTAATGCGCATACTGGGAAATAAAGCAAGGCGGGATCCTAAAAGAATTGTATTTGCTGAAGCTGATAATATTAAAATTTTGAAAGCTGCGCAAATTGTTTTTGATGAAGGTGTGGGCTATCCCATTTTGCTGGGCGATGAAAATAAAATCAAAATTATTGCTGAAAACAATGGCATTGATCTTTCCGATATTCCAATCTTTGATCCGCGTAGTGAAAAGACAGAAGAAAGGAGATTAAAATATACTGAAATATTTTTTGAAAAAAGAGGACGCAAAGGTTTCAATGCTTATGAAGCAAAAAAGGTAATGAAAGACCGCAACCATTATGGTTGTATGATGGTGGAATGTGGAGATGCTGATTGTATGATCTCCGGACTTGCAAAAAACTATCCCGATACTATTCGCCCTGCATTGCAGATAATAGGAACAGAAGATGGCGTAAAGAAAATTGCCGGCATGTACCTCATGCTCACCAAGCGTGGCCCGCTTTTCCTTGCCGATACTACCGTAAATTTTAATCCTACAGCAGAAGAGCTTGCGGATATTACACTTATGGTGGCAAAGGAAATCCGCAACTTCAACATCACTCCACGTATTGCTATGTTGAGCTATTCAAATTTTGGCAGCAGCAATTCACCAGAAGCTGATTTGGTAGCAAAAGCAAGAAAAATTGTAAAACAAAAAATGCCTTCTTTAATTGTTGATGGAGAAATGCAGGCAAGTGTAGCTTTTAATAAAGAGTTGATGAAGGAGAACTATCCTTTTAGTGAACTTGCTGATAAAGATGTCAATACTTTAATATTCCCCAATCTGGCCGCAGGAAATATTGCATACAATCTTTTAAAAGAAATAGGCACAGCTGATGCTGTTGGTCCTATTTTACTTGGCTTAAACAAGCCAGTTCATATTCTGCAATTAGGCAGCTCCGTCAGAAGTATTTTAAATATGGCTACCATTGCTGTTGTAGATGCACAACAAAAAAGCAAAGCAGCAACTGCCGAAATTGTAAAAAAATCAAAATGGTGGAAAAGATTCAGAAAAGTTTCAAAGGAAAATTAAGAAGATTACGGTTGTTTATTGATTACCGTTTTCTGCTCTCAGTTTTCCTTTGTATTTTACAGGCTCAATGACCATTTTCTCCGACATAGGCCGCTACCTGCTCATGATCAAGGGTATGTTTTCACGACCCGAGAACAAAAAAATGTATGGTAAAGAATTAATTCACCAATGTGTTGAAATAGGTATTGGCTCGTTGGGAATAGTAACCATTATTTCAATTTTTATTGGGGCCGTATCAACAATCCAAACGGCCTATCAGCTTGTAAGTCCACTGATACCAAAATCTACCATTGCACAGGTTGTAAGAGATACAATTATTCTGGAATTTGCCCCTACCCTGGTATGTATTGTATTGGCCGGTGTGGCAGGCAGCAGAATTGCAAGCGAGTTGGGCAATATGCGTGTAAGCGAGCAAATAGATGCACTTGAAATAATGGGTGTGAAAACTAAAACCTATCTCATACTTCCAAAAATCATTGCTGCATTATTAATGATTCCTTTATTGGTAGTTATTGCAATGACGTTGGGTATTTGGGGTGGCCGTCTGGCAGGTGTATCATCAGGAATTATTTCTGGTCAGGAGTTTGACTCCGGACTAAAATTATTTTTTGATCCATTCACCGTAAAATTTGCATTGATAAAAAGTTATGTTTTTGCATTTATCATTTCCAGCATTGCTGCTTTTTATGGATACTATGTAAAAGGCGGCGCTTTGGAAATTGGACGTGCCAGTACAAAAGCCGTAGTGGTAAGTTGTATTTTAATTTTATTTGCCGACTATGTGTTGTCTGCACTCTTACTTAAAGCCAACTGATGATTGAAGTAAAAAATATTAAAAAGGGATTTGGAGATAAACCCGTCATACAGGATGTAAGTGCTGTAATGAAAGCAGGACAGTGCAACCTCATTATAGGTGCCAGTGGCAGTGGAAAAACCGTATTGATGAAATGTATGGTTGGCTTGTTTCAGCCCGATGTAGGTGAAATATTGTACAATGGAAATGATTTTACAAAAATGGGGCGTGCCGATAAAACTGAAATCAGGAAACAAATCGGTATGTTATTTCAAGGCTCTGCCCTTTTTGATAGTTTGAACGTAGAACAAAACATCATGTTTCCACTTAGTATGTTTACTAAATGGGATAATAAACAAAAACTTAATCGTGTAAATGAAGTATTGGAAAGAGTGAACCTGCCTGATGTAAACAAAAAATTTCCATCTGAACTCAGCGGTGGTATGAAAAAAAGAGTAGCACTTGCCCGTGCTGTAGTGCTCAATCCCAAATATCTTTTTTGCGATGAACCCAACTCGGGCCTCGATCCTCAAACTTCATTAGTAATTGATAAACTCATCAAAGAGCTTACAATTGAATACAATATAACAACCGTCATCAATACACATGACATGAACAGTGTAATGGAGATTGGCGATTATATACTGTATATGCACAAAGGCAATAAAGAATGGGAAGGCAACAAAAAGGATATTATTTTCAGCAAGAATACAAGGCTCAATGAATTTATTTTCGCATCAGAATTTTTACAGGATGCTAAGGATATGCGTATGTTGGAAAGAGCCGGAAAAATTTCAGACGACAGGAATATGGATGAGCTATTAAATAATGATGCGCCGCAAATTATACCTCCATCAGATAAAGAATAATACCATTTAACAAACGATTTCATTCGTAATTGAATGAAAGGAATAATTTCTGATTACAGTTTTCTCAAAACTATATAATGAGAAAAACTTTACCACTCCTGATTATTATTTTCCTTTCTTCCTGCCACATTACCAAATTAGAATATGTTGGCTCGCAAAATCCAACTACTGATAAAGTAGAAGTCTTTGTAGAAGAGTCCTCCATCTTAAAACCTTACAATATTGTAGGAAAGGGCTATGAAAAATCAACCTGGATGCAAAAAATAAATAAAGAAAAGGTGGTTAAGCTGGCCATTCAAAAAGCAAAATCAAACGGAGCTGATGCAGTATTTTTTAAAGAATCGTTCATACAACTTCCCAGAACCAATATTCAAGGCTATAGCCGTTCAGATTCTTTACCTTATCCTTATAGTAAAGGCACAGAAACAAGAACCTCAACAATAATTTCTCAATACTCAGGCTATTGGCAAAAAGAAATCCTGTTTTTAAAATACAAATAGCATCAAAACCCTGTTTCGGTTATCTTTGCCGAAATCGAAAAAATCAGGGTTTATGAGCATTCTTGTCAATAAAAATTCTAAAGTATTAGTACAGGGCTTTACAGGTACCGAAGGAAGTTTTCATGCAACACAGATGATTGAATATGGTACACAGCTAGTGGGTGGTGTTACTCCGGGAAAAGGCGGCACCACGCATTTGGAAAGACCGGTTTTTAATACGGTTTCTGACTGTGTAAAAGCCACAGGAGCTGATGTAAGTATCATATTTGTACCTCCCGCTTTTGCAGCCGATGCTATAATGGAAGCTGCTGAAGCCGGTGTAAAATTAGTTGTGTGTATTACTGAAGGCATTCCGGTGCAAGATATGGTAAGGGTAAAAAATTATTTACAGGGAAAAACGACAAGATTGATTGGGCCTAATTGCCCTGGCATCATCACATCTGAAGAATGTAAAGTAGGTATCATGCCCGGTTTTATCTTTAAGAAAGGAAGAGTAGGTATCGTATCAAAATCCGGTACGCTTACTTATGAAGCTGCCGACCAAGTGGCAAAAGCCGGACTGGGAATTTCAACCGCCATTGGAATTGGCGGCGACCCCATTATTGGCACTACTACAAAAGAAGCGATTGAACTTTTTATGAATGATGCCGATACAGATGCCATTGTTATGATAGGCGAAATAGGTGGTGGTATGGAAGCAGAAGCAGCGAATTGGATTAAAATGAATGGTAACAAAAAGCCTGTTGTTGGCTTCATTGCTGGGCAAACAGCGCCTCCTGGTCGCAGAATGGGACATGCAGGAGCCATAGTAGGCGGTGCCGATGATACCGCAGCAGCTAAAATGAAAATTATGAGCGAATGTGGCATTCATGTAGTAAGCAGCCCTGCCGATATTGGTGCTACAATGAAAAAAGTTATTGGCTAGTTTTTACTAATTTTTTTCTACGTCTTTAAATATAAAATGCCCCCGATTGGGGGCATTGGTTTGTAATAGATATATGAATTAAAACTTTAACGGTTATCACGGATAAAACGGGCCAGTTCATCTTTACTGCTGCTAAATGTAAAGGCATCATTTACCTGAAAATAATTTTGCTTATCTACCGTTTTACGATAAGCATATTTCGCAATTTCCAGTTTATTATTCTCAAAAGTGAAAAGATTTACGATTTCTTTTACTTGAGATGACCTGAAATTATTTGCATCAATAATTTGCTTAGCAATAGTAAGACGGGTGTTTTCAAACCATTCTTTTTTTATCTGCTCTTTTGCTGCTGTAAAATCTCTGTCGCGGATTACATTGCCGTTGCCATTATTCCAGTCATCATTGTTATGGTCATAATCATCATCATAACGATCATCATCATATCTGTCGTCATCCCATCTACCGTTATTATCTATTCTTCTTTCATCCACAAAAGCACGACCAAAGCGATTGATCATTACATCAACAAATGTGCGGGATTTGATGTACATTGAATTAGAATAAAGCACTTTGTCGCGGTTTTTGTTGCTGCCAAAAATATCCCAGCCATTCCTGCCTCTTTTTTTATACACTTTAATCGTGTGATAACCTGGCCTCAGGTTGTCAATCATAACCGTATTATCACGGTCAGTGTACTCACGTCCATCCACTGATATGCGGATGTCATCATTACCTGCATAAGTAATGGAAAGTTTACCATCGTCATACCCATTTCCGGCAAACGACAGAAGGCTCATTAATGAACCTGCTAAAATTGTGTAGATTTTTTTCATAAAGTAAATCCTCCTGCCTACGTATTTTCCAAAGCCGTGCCATCTTTTCCAAAAAAAACGAAATAAAAAGTTAAAGGACGATTACGGTAAATGTGAAATAATATTACATACTGCATCTTAATTGCCGATACAATTATTTACTTTGTAAAAAAATCAACAGCATGAATATTCTCTTAATAAAAAGACTGTTCCTTTTTATCACATTTATCAGCTTTATTGCCATGAACGCAAATAGTCAACAACCCATCAAGAATTATGAAAAACAGTGGAAGAAAGTTGAAGCCTTTTCCAAAAAAGGATTGCCCAAGTCGGCTATAGGTGAATTAAAGAATATTTATGTACTGGCAAAAAAAGAGGGACAAGATGCTCAGGTAATCAAAGCCATGACCTATGGCATCAGCCTGCAAAATGAAACCCGGGAAGACAATGGTATTTTCTCAATTGCAGATGTTGAAAAAGAATTAGTCGCTACCGGAAAGAGAGAGCCAACAGCCTCTATATTAAAAAGTCTGCTCGCAGATATGTATTGGGATTATTTTCAACAACACCGCTGGCAGATATACGATCGTACAGCCACTGAAAAATTTGATAAAAAAGATATAGCTACCTGGACGGCTACAGACTTTCATAAAAAAATCACCGGTCTGTATCTGGAATCAATCGCTGAAGAAAACATTCTCAAAACTTCTAAACCAGAACCATTTGATGCGATTATTATAAAAGGCAATGTCAGACACCTACGGCCAACACTTTATGATATTCTAGCACATCGTGCTCTTAATTATTTTCAAAACGACGAAAGAGATATAACCAAACCGGCTTATGCGTTTGAAATAAATTCAAAAGAAGCTTTTGCACCAGCTGCAGATTTTGTACTCAAAAAATTCACTACTCGTGATAGTGCATCGCTTCAACATAAAGCCTTACAACTTTATCAAAAATTAATAGCCTTTCATTTACATGATACTAAACCGGATGCATTAATTGATGTAGATTTAGCCAGATTAGCATTTGTGAATAGCAATGCCACTGTTGCTGATAAAACCAAATTATACATTGATGCTATTTCTCAAATAACTGAAAAATTCAAAAACCTTCCGGCAGCTTCACAAGCCTGGTATCTAAAGGCATTACACTTTGTAGAAACCGGTTCTACTTATAAACCTTTCGGCGACACTACGCATCGCTACGATCTCGTAAAAGCAAAAGAAATCAGTGAGTTCATTCAACAACAAAAAGATTCTTCCGAAGGAAAAATTAACAGCTACAACTTACTCAACAGCCTTAATAGCCGTTCTTTCACTTTTACACTTGAAAAAGTAAATGTGCCTGCTCAACCTTTTTCAACATTTGTAGAATATAAAAATGTTAATACGCTATATTTTCGCATCATCAAATCGGATGAGAAACTAAAAGAGCTGCTATCAAAGCGCTATGATAATGAATACTGGAACACACTCATCAACCACTCCGCCATCAAAAATTGGGAGCAAACACTTCCTGATACAAAAGATTTACAGGAACATGCTACAGAAATAAAGATTGATGCCCTCCAACCAGGGGAGTATATTTTATTAGCATCCGACAATAAAAACTTTTCAAATGCAAAGGCATTATTGGGTGCACGATATTTTTACGTAAGCTCCATCAGCTTTGTAAGTAACCAGCAAGATTATTTTGTACTCAACCGCGACAATGGACAACCCATTGCCAATGCCAAAGTGCAGGTGTGGAAACAACAGTATGACTACAATGTTTCTAAATATATAAAAGTAAAAGACAAGCTTTATACCACCAATGACAAAGGCTATTTCAAAATGGAAGAGCCAAAAACAGAAAAGAATCGTTACAACAACACTTATCTATTTGAAATCAATTCAAGAGATGAACGGCTTTTTTTGGATGAAGGTATTAGTTCATATTATTTCTATAATCAAAAAACTGAGGCTCCAAAAGAAATTACTACAGCATATCTGTTTACTGACAGAAGTCTATACCGCCCCGGACAAACAGTTTACTTTAAAGCCATAGTGCTCAAAGGAAATACAAATAGCAAAAATTCAATTGTCAATCCCAACTTTTCAACTAAACTGGTGCTGAGAGACGCTAATTATCAGGTAGTGGATACACTCAGACTTATCACCAATGAATTTGGCTCAGTCAATGGAAAATTTCAATTGCCACAAACAGGCATGAATGGGCAGTTCTCCATTTCAATTGAAAAAGTAAATGGCGGCAATACACAATTTAGAGTAGAAGAATACAAGCGACCCAAATTCTATGTTGATTACGAACCCATCAAAGGCACTTATAAAGTAAACGATAAAATAACGGTAACCGGAACTGCAAAAGCATACGCCGGAAATAATATTGATGGCGCAAATGTGAAATACAGAGTAGTACGCCAACCCCGGTTTATTTACGACTGGTTTTTCTGGCGCTGGTGGATGCCGCCAACAGAAGAAATGGAAATAACCAATGGCGAAGTAAAAACTGATAAAGATGGTAAGTTTATCATTTCATTTACAGCAATTCCTGATAATAAAATAGACAAAAAATTTGATCCGGTTTTTGATTATCATGTTTATGCCGATGTCACGGACATTAATGGGGAAACCAGAAGCGGCGAAACATCAGTTTCTGTAAGTTATAAATCAATGATGCTCGTAGCGCAAATACCTTCCTCGTTACCGGCAGATAGCTTAAAAAATTTGCATATCACCACACAAAACATGAATGGTGAATTTGAACCATCAACAATCAACCTAACTATCACTAAACTAAACGATGAAAAAAGACTCATCCGCAAACGTTTTTGGGAAAGACCCGATCAATTTGTAATGAGCAAACAAGATTATATTTCTTATTTTCCCTATGATGAATACGACAATGAAACCGATTTTAAAAGCTGGACTAAAAGTCAAACGCTGGTAAACAAACAGGATACTGCGAAGAAAGAAGGAAGCTTTGCCTTGGGTACTGCAAAATTTTCGCCAGGCATTTATGTTATTGAAATGCAGGCAAAAAATAAAACGGGTGAGGAAGTAAAGGATGTAAAATATCTGGAACTTACTGATGAAAGCAGCAAACAGCTCAATCGCCCCCAATATATTTGGACAGGAATAAATAAAACACTAGTAGAACCAGGCGAAACCGCCAGGATAGAACTGGGAACGGCTGCCGACAATTTATTTGTTGTTCAATTATTAAATAAACAAAAAGCCGACAAACAAAATACAACCGAATATTCTTTCCTTACATTGAACAATCAAAAACAAACATTCAGTTTTAATACTACAGAAGCTGATCGTGGTGGTTTTGGAGTTGGCTGGATGTTTATCAAGCACAATCGTTTCTATCAGCAGGATCAAACAATACAAGTACCCTGGACAAACAAAGATTTGAACATTGAATATGTAAGTTTCAGAGACAAAACACTGCCCGGCAGTGATGAAAAATGGAAAGTAAAAATCAGCGGAAATAAAAAAGAAAAACTGGCTGCTGAAATGCTGGCCAGTATGTATGATGCCTCACTCGACCAGTTTT
This sequence comes from Chitinophagaceae bacterium, assembly GCA_037045195.1. Lineage (GTDB taxonomy): Bacteria > Bacteroidota > Bacteroidia > Chitinophagales > Chitinophagaceae > JJ008. Next base: position 582,048 of record JBAOIB010000004.1, on the reverse strand, counting down.
ATCCGCATAGCTGGAACAAACCTTATGTTTGGAGCAACTTTTATTCCAATACCCGATGGAATGAAAATTCAAACTTCTCCACCGTAAGTTCACAAACAAAATATGTTCAAGAAACCGAATCAAAAAATCTGTACAAGGTTTACGATTTCTTATTCCCTGCTGTCATTCTTTCATCAAACTATCGTGGAAGCATTGAGCCACTTTGGTGGGACAATCCATTGAACTATGCTTATAGCGAAGTTAGAAATCCACGCCTGATGCGATTGCCAAAAGACGGCAGAATGGAAATGATGAAATCGTCAATGCCGGCACCAACAGAAGCAGCGGGCATGGCAGTTACAGATAGTGTGTCTCGAGAGGAAAAAGAAGTTACAGAAAGTAAAGGTGATCATATTACCAGTGGTACAATAAATGAAAAACAATCGCAACAATCCGGCGATGTAAAAATTCGTAAAAACTTTAATGAAACTGCTTTCTTTTTTCCCGATTTAAGGACGGACAGTACTGGAGCAATAGAGTTTTCATTTACAATGCCTGAGGCATTAACAAAGTGGAAGTTCATGGCAGTCGCACATACCAAAGATGCCGCATTTGGTACAAGCACCCGAGAAATCATTACTCAGAAAGAACTGATGGTGCAACCCAATGCGCCACGCTTTCTGAGAGAAGGTGACAAAATGGAATTCAGCAGCAAGATTGTAAACCTTACTGATAAAGAAATTACAGGCTCTGCATCATTACAGTTGTTTGATGCCACTACCAATGAATCTGTTGATGGATGGTTCAGCAATATGGCAGCCAATCAGTATTTTACAATAGGTGCCGGACAAAGTGGAGCAGTAAAATTTCCAATTGAAGTTCCTTATTTGTTCAACAAAGCATTGGTTTGGCGCATCGTGGCCACTTCGGGCAACCTGAGTGATGGTGAAGAAAATATGATGCCTGTACTTTCTAACCGTATGCTGGTTACCGAAAGTCTGCCCATTAATATGCGTGGCACCGGCACCAAAAATTTTACATTCAATAAATTGTTAAGCTCCGGCAATTCGTCCACGTTGCAGCATCAATCTATTACAGTAGAATATACCAGCAACCCTGCCTGGTATGCCATACAGTCCCTGCCCTATCTCATGGAATATCCTTATGAATGTGCCGAACAAACCTGGAATCGATATTATGCTAATTCACTGGCTACTTATATTTCAAACGCTTCGCCAAAAATCAAACAGGTATTTGAAAAATGGAAAATCAGTGACACGGCAGCCTTGATGAGCAATCTTGAAAAAAATCAAGAACTGAAAGCCGTATTGCTGGAAGAAACACCCTGGGTGCTGGATGCCAAAAACGAAGCACAGCAAAAAAGAAATATTGCTTTACTGTTTGATATGGTGAAAATGAGCGAGCAACTGAGCAGTGCTTACAACAAACTAAAACAAATGCAAAGCAGCAATGGCGGTTTTGTATGGTTCACCGGCGGACCCGATGATCGTTATATGACTCAATACATCGTTACCAGTATCGGGCATTTGAAAAAACTAAATGCTATTGCAAAGAGTCAGGATGATAAACTCAGGGCCATTCTTCAATCTGCCATTCCATATTTAGACAGAAAGATAAAAGAAGACTATGACAACCTGATTAAGTATAAAACAAATCTGAAAACTTATACTCCGGGATATACAGAAATACAATACCTGTATATGCGTAGCTTTTTCCCTGAGTATGAAATAGCCACTGCTTCAAAAACAGCATATAATTATTTCAAAGGTCGCATACAAAAAACCTGGGTGGGTCAATCAAAATATATGCAAGGTATGATGGCACTGGCCTTACATCGTGCAGGCGATGCAGCTACTACTGCGGCAATATTGAAATCATTGAAAGAAACTTCCATTACAAATGAAGAAATGGGTATGTACTGGAAAAATCAACGAACCGGATGGTTTTGGCACGAGGCACCCATTGAAACCCAGGCATTATTAATAGAAACTTTTCAAGAAGCAGGTAAAGATCAAACAACCGTTGACAACCTGAAAACCTGGCTCTTAAAAAACAAACAAACCAACAACTGGAAAACAACAAAGGCAACTGCAGAAGCCTGCTATGCACTATTGCTGCAAGGTAGCAGTTGGCTGAGCGAGGAGCCTGCAGTTGAAATCAAATTGGGCAATAATATCATCGTATCTTCCAATGGAAAAGTAGATGCAGAAGCCGGAACAGGATATATCAAAAAAACAGTGGAAGGGAAAAAGGTTGACCCGCAAATGGGCAATATAGCTGTTACCGTTTCAGGCAATAAAAATAATACACCCGTAAGCTGGGGTAGTGTGTACTGGCAATATTTTGAAGACCTAGATAAAATTACCAACGCCGCTACACCGCTTAATCTTTCCAAAAAATTGTTTGTAGAAAAAAACAGCGATCGTGGCCCGGTACTTACTCCGGTAAATGAAGGCGATGTATTAAAAGTTGGCGACAAAATAAAAGTACGTATTGAACTACGTGTCGACAGAGATATGGAATATGTACACATGAAAGATATGCGGGCATCGGCACTGGAGCCAGTCAATGTTTTGAGCCAATACAAATGGCAGGACGGACTGGGTTATTATGAAAGCACGAAAGATGCCAGCACTAATTTCTTTTTCAATTACCTAAGAAGAGGAACTTATGTATTTGAATATCCTTTATTCATTACGCATACAGGCAATTTTAGTAATGGCATCACCACCATACAGTGTATGTATGCACCAGAGTTTACCAGCCATTCGGAAGGAGTAAGGATATCGGTGGAATAACATTTTAAGAAGATGGCGGGATTAACTCGCCATCTTTTTTAACCTTCTTTACAGACGAGTGTCAGAAATATTTGAACATTAGACTTAAGGACATCACCGTTTTTTTCTACGCCATAGCGTATTGGCCGAAACACCAGCAATATGAAGGGATCAGATAATTGACGGATGTATACAAATATTCATCGGCATTGTTTAAAGAAACTGGTAAGTGGCTGTGAATTTTGAGCAGATTAAAAATAGAGATATTTGTTAACCTTTTTAGTTTACCATCCCACCATCACTTTATTCTCCACCTTCACCTCTCAAAAGCCAAATTCTTAACCAACCCACTTCCCCCACTTCCATTTTCATTCCCTCCTACTTACTTTTGCACCATGCACATCTCCTGCTTAATCATCGGGCAAGGCATCAGCGGCACCTGGCTTTCCTATTTTTTACAAAAAGAAAATCAATCCTTCCTCGTTATAGACGATCATGCACCCCATGCATCATCCCGTCTGTCAGCCGGCATCATCAACCCCGTTACCGGCCGCCGCCATGTAGCCGTGTGGATGGCCGATGAATTGCTGCCCTATGTCTGGAATATTTATACAACGCTGGGACAAGAGTTAAACATCAATGCAATCTCACAAAAAGATATTATCAACTTTTTTCCCAATCCGCAAATGCGACTCAGCTTTCAACAAAGGGTAAACGAAGACAATCAATATGTTTCCATGGGCGATAACGAAAACTATTTTCATCATTCCTTTCAATACGATTTTGGCTTTGGAAAAATAACGCCCTGCTACACCGTCCATCTCCAGAACATACTGCCCGCCTGGCGCAGCCAACTTAAAAAAAACAATCAGCTGCTTGAAGAAAAATTCAATATCGCCGATTTAAAAATTCACAAACACCAAGTCAAATATAAAAACATCACGGCCGATAAAATAATTTTTTGTGATGGCAATGCCGGCACTACCAACCCGTGGTTTCAACTACTCCCCTTTGCTCCCAACAAAGGCGAAGCCCTCATTCTTGAAATTCCCGATCTGCCTCCCACACATATTTATAAAAAAGGAATGGTGCTCGTGCCCTTAGCTACCCCACATCTCTGGTGGCTGGGTTCCAGCTATCAGTGGAGCTTCACTCATGAGCTGCCTACCGATGCTTTTAAAACTCAAGCCGAAACTACTTTGAAAAACTTTTTAAAACCTCCTTACAAAATTGCAGATCACATTTGCGGCATACGTCCCGCTACTCTTGAACGCAGGCCCTTCGTAGGTTTGCATCCCGTTCACTCGCAGATAGGTATTTTAAACGGCATGGGCACCAAAGGCTGCTCGCTGGCTCCCTATTTTGCAAACCAACTCACGCATCACCTCGTGCATCACTCTCCCATCATGCCCGATGCGGATATCAAACGTTTCTCTTCACTGCTCACCCGCAATGCCTGAGCAGCACTATTTGACAAAAGCTCCCTGCATCGTTATCTTTGCCGCCCGGGGAAAAAATGATTTTGGTACCAGCAGCATTGCAACTATCATCGCCTGTTGTGTCACTCACTTCATCGTCCCGTAATTCTATTCACCATTTGCGAAGATTAAAACTATGTACAGAACTCATACCTGCGGCGAGCTTAGATTAGAACACAAAGGAACCCAAACCACCCTTGCCGGTTGGGTACAAACCGTAAGAAAATTTGGCACCATCACATTTGTTGACCTGCGTGACCGTTATGGCATCACCCAATTACTTTTTGGCGAAGCCCTTACCAAACAATTAGACGAAAGTCCACTGGGACGTGAGTTTGTAATACAAGCCATTGGAACCGTAAACGAAAGAAGCAATAAAAATTCCAACCTGCCCACCGGCGATATAGAAATCATCGTTTCCGAATTTAAAATATTAAACAAATCAGCCGTTCCACCATTCACCATTCAAGATGATACCGATGGCGGCGATGATTTGAGAATGAAGTACCGCTATCTTGACCTCAGAAGAAATGCAGTAAAGAAAAATCTGGAACTGCGCTATGCAGTAAATCGTGCCGCAAGAAATTATTTGCACACACAGGGCTTTATGGATATTGAAACACCTTTCCTCATCAAATCCACACCCGAAGGTGCCAGAGATTTTGTAGTTCCTTCCCGTATGAATGGCGGACAGTTTTATGCACTTCCACAGTCACCTCAAACATTTAAGCAATTATTGATGGTAAGTGGTTACGATCGATATTATCAGGTAGTAAAATGTTTTAGAGACGAAGACCTGCGTGCCGACCGTCAGCCCGAGTTCACACAAATAGATTGCGAAATGGCGTTTGTAGAGCAGGAAGATATATTGAATATGTTTGAAGACATGGTAAAACATATTTTCAAAGAAGTAAAAAACATAGATTATACCCAAGCAGTGCAACGCATGACCTGGGAAGATGCCATGTGGCAATACGGCAACGATAAGCCCGACATTCGTTTCGGTATGAAACTGCTGAACCTTAAAAAACCTTCCACTGTTTATACCGAGAAAAAAGATAATGCAGCACTGATAAACGGAACCGATTTCAAAGTATTTGATGAAGCCGAAACTGTATTGGCAATTTCAATACCCGGCTGCAGCGAGTACAGTCGCAAGCAAACCGATGAACTTACCGAATGGGTGAAGCGTCCGCAAATAGGAATGAAAGGTTTGGTTTTTATTAAAGTAAATGCTGATGGCAGCTACAAAAGCAGCGTAGATAAATTTTACAGCGAAGAAAAATTAAAAGCCATAGCCGAAGCGGCCCATGCACAACCAGGCGATTTAATACTCATACTTGCCGGTGCCGAAGAAAGAACCAGAAAAGCCATCAGCGAACTGCGATTGGAAATGGCTGAGCGTATAGGGCTTCGCAAAAAAGATGAATATAAATTAGTCTGGATTTTAGACTTCCCTTTATTTGAATACGATGAAGATGGTAACCGCTGGGTAGCTCGTCATCATCCCTTTACATCGCCCAAGCCTTCGCAGATAGAAACCATGATAGGCAACAATCCTGCAATTGAAAACGCTGCCGAATATTTAAAACATCCTTATGCCAACATCAAAGCCAATGCTTATGATATGGTGCTAAACGGAAACGAAATTGGCGGCGGCTCTATTCGTATTTATCAGAGAGAGTTGCAGGAAAAAATGTTTGCCGCACTAGGCATGAATAAAGAAGAGCAACTGCACAAATTTGGTTTTCTATTGGGCGCCTTTGAATACGGAGCACCGCCACATGGTGGTATTGCCTTCGGCTTCGATCGGCTTTGTGCCATCCTCGGCGGCAGCGAAAGCATCCGCGATTTTATTGCCTTTCCAAAAAACAATGCAGGAAGAGATGTAATGCTGGATGCACCATCAACAATTGATGAGAAGCAGTTGGAAGAGTTGCAGATAAAATTAGACTTGAAAAATTAGTTGCGCAGCAATTGATTTATTATCACAGCTACTTTCTCCGTATTCGGCAGCATGGCCTGTTCCAACCCCATATTCATAGGTACTGCAGGCAGGTTAAGTGCACCCAATACTTCCACCGGTGCATCCAACCATTGAAAACAGTTTTTAGAAATTCTTCCGGCCAATGCTTCGGCAAAAGAATTGTTTTGTTGCTCCTCGGTCAGCACCATGCATTTACCATGTGCCTTTACCCTTTCAAATATCAGCTCTTCATCCAATGGAAATAAAGTGCGCAGATCAATTACCTCTACCTGTCCCGCAAATTTTTGTGCAGCAGCTTTTGCCCAATAAACACCCATGCCATAAGTAATTATCACACAGGTTTCGCCGTTTTCAATCTTCTTAGCAGATGCGCTTACAACGGTATTCGCCTTGCCGAATGGCAAAATATAATCTTGCGAAGGTTCCAAAGCTTTTGCATCTTCAGTTCCGGGTACTTTGCTCCAGTATAGCCCTTTATGCTCCAGCATCACCACAGGATTGGGGTCATAGTAAGCGGCCTTCATCAATCCCTTCATATCAGCCGCATTAGAAGGATAGGCAATTTTTATCCCTTTAATAGAAAGCAAAGTTGTTTCTACACTGCCGCTATGATAGGGACCGCCGCCACCATAAGCGCCGGTGGGCACTCGCAGTATCATAGATACCGGAAATTTACCGCAGCTCAGATAACAACTTTTAGAAACTTCAGTTACTAATTGGTTAAGACCGGGATAAATATAATCGGCAAACTGCACTTCCACAATGGGTTTTAATCCAACGGCACTCATACCTACGCATGAGCCTACCACATAGGCTTCCTGTATAGCGGTATTGAACACACGATGATCTCCAAACAGTTCGCCCAATGTAGCTGCTTCTCAAAAACACCGCCCAGTCGCTTGCCTACATCCTGTCCGTACAATATTGCTTCAGGATGCTGCTCCATCAGCTCTCTTATAGCAAACAAGGCCGCATCAACCATTATGATTTTTTCTGCTCCTGCAGGTGTTCTTTCACCCTGTTCAGTTATTATTTCATGCGGCGCAAATACGTGATCCGATACTTTATTTACATCTGGCTCCTGTGCTGCCACAGCTTTCGCAAATTCTTCTTCAATAAAAACACGGGCTGCTGCTGCTATCTTATTCAGTTCATCATCATTAACTCCTGCACACAATAATTTATTTTTCAGTTTTGGAAACGGGTCAAGCAACTGATGCTTAGCCCAATCTTCATCACTTCTATAAAAATCTTTTCTTACACCACTGGTATGATGACCAAGAAGGGGCACTGTTGCATGTACTAAAAATGGCTTTCGCTCCTTCCTTACCCTGTCTATCGTTTCTTTCATCACATTAAATGATGCTTCAAAATCACTTCCATCCACTTGCACTCTGCTCAATCCTTTAAACCCTGCTGCAAATTCAAAAGCATTCATTGTTCTTGCCTCTCTTGCCGTTACACTTATACCCCAGTTGTTATCTTGCACCAGATAAATAATGGGTAGTTGTTTTAGTACTGCAAATTGAAAAGCTTCACTTACTTCACCTTCGGTAATACTGGCATCTCCTAAAGAACAAATAACCACCGGCAGCTCATCATTATCTCCCTTCTTCAAATTTTCGGAAAGAAAATTTTCCAAATATTGAATGCCCTGGGCTACACCTGTTGTTGGTATAGCCTGCATACCTGTTGCACTGCTTTGATGGATGATGGTGGGCTTATCATCACCTATATAATTCGGGTGCGAATAATATTCACGGCCTCCGGTAAATATATCATCCCCTTTGGCCAGTAGTTGCAGCATTTGTTGATAAGGAGAGAAGCCAAGACCCATAATCAGACTCTCATCACGATAATAAGGGCTTACAAAATCATGTGGCAGCAACTGAAATGCTGTAGCAAGTTGAATCGCTTCATGGCCCCGAGAAGTGGAATGTACATATTTACAAATGCTTCTGTTGGCTTCATAAATTTCAGCCATCGCCTTTGCCCGGCACATATATTCAAAGGCTCTTAATAATAGGGCAGTATCCATCGTGGCGACAAATTTAAGAAAATCGGCCGCCTGCAAAAAAAGAAAAACCAAAAGAAAGAGATATTATTCCTATATCAGGAAATAGAAAATCTACTGCACTAAATAACAGGAAAATAAGACATCATCAAATCACTTTTGCAATTACATACATTTTATCCATTGTTGGTGTAGCATTGCCGCCCTGGGTTTCCAATGTAATTGCAAAGGCTTCGGCCTTCCCAAAGGATTTCATTTTCTGAATGTGATATTTATCTCCACTAGAATTGCTCAGTATCATGCCTGCATCTACGGGTTTGCCATCAATAATTGCCCATAACTGATATTGCATTCCTACAGGTGTTTCAGGAAGACCGGAAGGAGCCACATACACATCACCAGTATTCTTGGCCCAAAATATTTTTGCTGTGCTTGCAGGCGAGAAGGCAGTACCTTTTAATTGTATGGACTCGGTATTTGAAGTAAGTATCATATCTAATTGACTACCGCTCGTTTTTTCCTTCTCAATTACCATTGCCATTTTTTGATCAAGCTTTTTATACTTATTGTATATTACATAAGTTCCAATTGAGCTGAGAATCATAATGATCACACTTGCTGCAGCCACCATTTTCCAACGGCTATTAATTGATTTTATTTTGGTGCTGGCATCAGGAATAACATTTGCTGTAAACCCGGGCTGATTATTTACGCTCTCAAACAATTTTATTTTTACTTCCTGCTTTGGTGTTACTGCATGAGCCAGTGCATACTGCTCCATTGCCAGTTCTATTGTATCAACCTCCTGTTTCACAAGCGGATATTCTTTTATCCATTGTAAAACCTGTTCAGTTTCACTTTCATTTGTTTTCCCCATTACAAACAGTTCCAACAAGCCTGATGATATGATGTCTGTTTCTTTCAATTAATATTAAATGTTTTTCTCAATGATATTATGGCCGTTCTGATTTTAGTCTTTACAGTTCCTAATGGCATGCTAAGAGCAGCAGCAATCTGCTCTTGTGTGTATCCTTCAAAATAACTCAAGTTGATAATCAGACGCTGTTGCGATTCAAGTTTACTCATCCTGTTCTGCATATCGGATTTTGCGATAAAAGAGTCAACATTAGTTTGTTCATCGTCTTTTAATGAAGCCATTGTTTCATCGCCGCTTATTAATTTTCTCTTTTTATAGTCTTTGCTTCTCAACTTATCCATGGCCAGATTACAAGCAATTGTTCTCATCCATGTAAAAAGTCTTCCTTTATTTTCGTCATACAATTTTATATTATTCCAAATCTTTAAAAAAGTCTCCTGTAAAATATCTTCACAAAGACCCTCATCTTTTATCATATTTAGAATTACATTATTTAATGCTCCTCCGTAATAGTCATAAAGATATGAAAGGGCAGATTGATCTCCATTTCTTAAAGACAATAGCAATTCCTGCTCCGAATATGTTTTAGTTGATTGCAATAGGTTATCGTTAAGTTCAGTTTCCGGCATAAATGTATGCCGATTTTTTATTATTGAGTTTTCATTTGCAGCTATTTTTTGCGAGAATATATTTCTAATTTATAATGCACTGCTGAAATAGAATTAATGTATTGGATTTATATATCAATTAACTTTTAAGTAAACGTTGCAAAATTTTATACTTTTCCGGCCCAAGTTCAAACTCACTTTTAAGACATTGCTTTAAACAATCCTCGCTTTGTATTTTATGGCTCTTATTAAGGATAATGCCTGCAATAAAAAGAGATTCAGGCTCAAAAGTTTTTCCCACTACTTCTGACTGCACTAGCTTTGTTGCTTCATCAATTTTCCCATTTTGAAAATAACTGTATGCCAGCCAACTATAAGTTTCAGGTGTTGCCCGGTTTTGTATCTCTTTAAGCGAAATTGATAAAGCTTCTGATTTATTACCCTTACCTGAAAATATTTTTGATAGAATATACTTGTTGTACATATTGCCATACTTATTTTGATAAAGCATCTTTAAAAACAAATTTTCGTATTGGCTTTTAATTTCAATATTTCCAGCACCTCCTTCAATTTCTGAAAGCAATAAATAATTTTCTGGTCTTGGTGCTATTTGCTGAGAAAATAAAATAATATTTTCTGCATTTTCATAATCTTTATCCTTTAAGTAACAAATTTTGGCAATTCCATTTAGTGCATGAAAATTGGAGCTGTCCTTTTGTAAAGCACTCAAATAATAATTATATGCTTTTTCAATTTTGCCTGCGTGAGTGTACATGTCTGCAAGATTAGTCAAGCACCAATTAATGGCGGAAGGTTTGCCCTTTTTAAGCGCTATTTGATAAGCAAGCTCCATTTGTCTTAATGATGCTTCAGATTTTCCCTGATGGTCAAGCAGTTTTGCATTGCGGATCAGGAAATCGAAATTTTGATTTTTATTACCTAACTCGCTTATAGCGTTTGATGCCTCATAATATTTTCCTTGTTCAAAATAAACATCAAAACTTAGTAGTTTAACAATTAAAGGATCACCACCTAAATCTAATAATCTTTGCAAATATTTACCTGCTTCATTAAAACGATGCTGTAGAATAGCATTTTGAATGAGTGTATAATACAAAGCCGGTTCTTTTCCTCCAATTTTTGATAAACAATTAAACAAAAGGGAATCTGCTTTACTCAAATCGTCAGGGTTTGCTTTTAGATGAAATCTTTCAATCAAATGCAGCGCTAACTCAAATTTATATATATAGCTTCCTGAATCTGTCAGCAATTTGTGTTGCCAAAACTCAATTTCATCTGTATTCGCCGATAGCTTTTTATCAAACTTTGAGGTATTCAAAAAAGGCGAATAATCTTTAACAGATGTTACCTGTTGCTTACAACTACAAAAAAATAGTATGCTTGCTATTATTGTTGAAAAAATTTGTTTCATAATTTTTTTTTAAAAAAGGTGCACAGTTTTTAAGCCATGCACCTACCTATTGCTCACAACTAAAAGGGAGCAGCGAGATATGGAAAACTTGTAAGAAATACTTTATCATTTGCATTTACATTATCCTTGGTAAGTCCTGGATTGAGAGTGCCTGCAGGGCCTCCAAAAATGAGTAACAATTCCGTATCAATTACATCATCTGCCAACGCTCTGCCAGTAAGTACATTTGTTCCATCAAAAAAAGTAGTGGCTCCAGTAAGGCTAACATTAAGCACATCTGTAACAAGAAGTGATGCAAATTGTGATTTTGTTTGACCCAGCGCATTTGTAGTATAACCAAATGAAGTAAGTACATTTTCAAAATCAGTTTTAAAAGCACCATTCATTGAAGTAGGTATCGTCGTATTAAATTCATTTTTACGGGGAGCACCTACAAAGACGGTGTTTATTGCGGGTCTTGCCATTTGGTCATTTTGCAAATAGGTACCGGAAGTGTCAAAATTTTCTGCTGGCTTGTCATCTTTACAACTTATAAAGAAAGATCCAGCCATAAAAGTCAGGAAGAAGAATGATAGTTTCATAATCAAAAATTTATTAAAATGAATTATTTTGTTTTTGTTTCGCACCAGTAATTTATAGAAGCACCAGTACCCAGCATTGATTTTGGTAATTCAATTACTAAAGACATTACATTGGTTCCAGCAAATGCATCTACACCGGGGTTTCTAAAACCTGTTTGTGTGCCACCTAATATTTCTTTGAATCTTGCTAAGTCAAAAAAGAAAGGATCATCTCTTGGTCCTGCAAAAATTTTGATACCATTGGTATTTGTTCCAACTATGGGAGCAGTGCCATAAGGTGTCACCGTAGTTTCAGTATAAACTGCATCTGCTTTTACCGTGCTTGCCATTCCTGTACTTAACGGGGTAAAGGGGCCGTACGCTCTTACTTTATTGTTTTGAACCAGAAATTGAATGACAAGATCCTCTACATTATCGCCTGTATTGTCAATGTTCATTTCATACATAGTGTTGTTTGCAAATTTTGCAGAAGCCGTGGCTGTTGGGCTCATCAACCCCTGAACATTGCATACCAAAACCATTTTGCTATTATCTGAGGGGTTTTGAAATGCGTAAATGTCTGTTAAATCATTACCCATACTGGTACCTCCCGGCCCTGTTACCCCAGGAGCATCTATATGATCTGCGGCATATATAATGCCAGCAACCAAGGCCATGCATCCTATTAATGTTGTTAAGATTTTCTTTTTCATATTTAGTTTGTTTAGATAAGATATACGTCATCTTTTGAAAATTGGATTTTCAAAAACAAAAAAGTTTGAAAAAAAACGACAATTTTAGACACCTGAAAAAGGAGTCATAGTACACTTGAAACTGATTTTATGAAAAATTGCCCAATAGGGTCTTTGTATTAGCAACAAGAATTGTAGTTGCAATCTAAGTTACACATCACTCTTGAGCCTTAATGTGTGCTAAATTAATTGTAGAAAGGAATGGAGTTTATTTTACTTCCAAAGTAAACATACTGTCGTCTTCTAAAAAACCTTCAAGTTCATCACATACAACTACTTCACCTACACCGGCAGGTGTACCAGTAAAAATCAAATCACCAATATTGATAGAGAAAAAATTGGAGATATAAGCAACAATCTTGTCAAAACTGTTAATCATCAATGATGAATTTGCCTGTTGTACAAGTTCTTTATTCTTATAAAGACAAAAGTTGATATCTTTTTTATTTTTAATTTCTGTAAAAGGGACCCATTTCCCAATTACAGCCGAGTTATCCCAGGATTTCGCTTTTTCCCAAGGCAACCCTTTTTCTTTTAGTTCATTTTGAATATCTCTGGCAGTAAAGTCAATACCAGCTGTTACAGCATCATAATATTTAGACGCAAATTTCTCCTGAATATATTTACCGTTTTTACTAACACGAAGCACAAGTTCGCACTCATAATGTAGTTCGTTTGTAAATTCAGGATAATAAAAAGGTGCATTTGGCTGAAGCAATGCGCTTTTTGGTTTCATAAAAATAACCGGCTCTTCTGGAATTTCATTCCCAAGTTCCTGAGCATGTGCTACAAAATTTCGACCAACACAAAAAATCTTCATAAAATGGTGAGTGTTATAATTAAATACATCGGATACAGGGCATCATTGTTCATCCCATATATTCAGGCCTCATTATGTCCATTGGATTTTAGATAACTCAATTGGTATCGGTTAAGGTCGGGCTGCTAAAGTAGAAAATGAATTTGATATCTCATAGTGAAATTGCCTGATTATTTATTTGGTTCATAGCAGCAGTAATTCCTTGCAAAACAAAGGTTTCAATTGCGTTTACTGATTTTTCAATTTTGAGTTTAACCAATGGTTCTTCACTAATTTTCCATTTTCCCAATACAAAATCTGCCTGTCGGCCTTTTGGATAATCGCTACCCACACCAAAACGCAAACGAGGATAATCTATACTTCCCAGTACTTCCTGAATACTCGTAAGCCCGTTATGGCCAGCATCACTACCCGAAGGTCTTATTCTCAATTTCTCCAAAGGCAGTGCTATATCATCCAAAACAACCATTATGTTTGATATAGCTATTTTCTCTTTGTCCATCCAGTACTTTACAGCTTTTCCGCTTAAATTCATAAAAGTGGTGGGTAATATGCAAATACAGGTTTTACCTTTCAATTTTACTTCTGCTTTATAGGCATGTCTGTCGCTTTGCAAACTACCATTGTATTTTAGGATAAAAGCATTCACTACATCAAAGCCAATATTATGACGTGTGTGTGCATATTCATCACCAATATTTCCAAGTCCAACTATCAGAAATTTCATGATGGTACAAATATCGGATTAAAGAAAAAAACCCGTTCAGTTTTAACACTAAACGGGTTGCAATTATTTTTTATTTTAATTACTTTTTTGCAGCTGCTGCAGGAGCAGCGGCAGCTGGTGCAGCAGCACCGGCAACTGGCGTAGTTGCAGCTTCTTCCTGTTTCAATTGTCTTGTCATCGTAACTGAGGCAATAGGAATACGAGGAGAATTCAATATTTCAAAATTTTCTGACTTTACATCTTCCACACGAATATTACCGTTCAACTCTAATTTATCAATATTTACTTCAATAAACTCCTGTAAATGTTTAGGAAAGGTTTTAACTTTCAATGATTTTATTTTAATCACCAGTTTACCACCATCCTTTACACCTGGAGATGTCCCTACAAATTTGAGTGGTATGTTCGCAATAACTTTTTTGTCTTCTACCAGTTCCAACAAGTCAATATGCGTTAAAGCATCAGTGATTTTATCAAACTGAAGATCCTTCAAAATTGTTCTGTAAGTTTTACCATCAATTTTTACATCAGCAATCTGAAAACTGGGAGTATAAACCAGATTTTTAAAAGCTGCAGCAGGTGCTGAAAAATTGATTTCCTGGGAACCGCCGTAAATTACACCGGGCACCAGTTCCTGAGAGCGGATATGTCGGGTGGCTGTTTTCCCGAATCCGGTCCTCAGATTACCTTCGATCGTAATTGATTTCATTTGTTATTTATTTATGATTTAAAAAATACTTGTTTCAACCACCAATGGTGGTACCTTCTCCCCTATTCCTTTTGCTGTCATCTTTTCGCTGCGAATGAATAAACAAACTGGTGATACTTTTGTTTTCAAATGCATTGCGAATGGCAACTGCAAATAATTCTGCAACACTCAGCACTTTAATTTTATCACATCCATTCTTTACCGGAATGGTATCACAAACCACTACTTCTTCCAGTACACTGCCTTGAATATTTTCATAGGCTTTTCCGCTCAATACCGGATGTGTTATCATTGCTCTTACACTTCTTGCTCCTTTCTCTTTTAAAAGACCTGCACTTTTTGCCAGTGTTCCTCCAGTATCACAGATATCATCAATTATGACAATATCTTTACCGGTTACATCCCCAATAACTACCATACTGGCAATTTCATTAGCTCTTTTACGATGCTTATCACAAATTACCATTTCAGCATTAAAGTAGCTGGCAATCTCCCTGATACGATTGGTAGCTCCTACATCGGGGGCGGCAAAGGTAAGGTTTTCAAGCCGAAGGGCCTCAATGTAAGGTATGAAAACTGCATGGCTATCTAAATGATCCACCGGAATATCGAAATAACCCTGTATTTGAGGTGCATGAAGATCCATTGTTATTACCCTATCGGCACCAGCGGCTACTAACATATTGGCTACCAATTTGCTGCCAATGGCTACCCTTGGCCTGTCTTTTCTATCCTGGCGGGCATAACCATAGTAAGGAATTACTGCAATTACTTTATCTGCCGATGCTCTGCGAGCTGCATCTATCATTAATAGTAACTCCATCAGGTTATCAGCAGGAGCAAATGTGCTTTGAACCAAAAACACATAATCGCCACGTACACTTTCCAAAAAAACAGGGCATATTTCTCCATCGCTAAATCGCTGAATGTTTACTTTTCCCTGTCGGGTGCCATATCTTTTACAAATTTGTGCGGCAAGCTGCTGAGAGCCTGTACCTGAAAAAATTTTGGCTGCTTCCATGGTGAAAATGGGGGTAAATACCAAAGACCGCCTTTGGTGCGGCGAAGATACTATTTCACCTTTTTTTTAAACCTAAAAATTCTGGGATTGTGGAGAATCGCTTGATAAATTACTTTATCGCATTTTCCATCTATTCTTAAGGTTTTATGCTAGCATATCCACTCAAGCCTTTGGCTTCTTTTGATTGACAACTGTAAAACAATGAAGAACAAATAAAAATTGCCAATAACAAAGCGACAATATACACAATAGCAAAAAACAGAAAGGGATGCATGGCCCCCATTGATGTCATGGTTTTGGGTTTCATAGACACGGATTTTAATTTTTTATTTAAAAAAAAATGGGGCTCAGTTTCAATGCTTGACGAAATAAAAATATTGGCTAATTTGGAGGAATGCAAGAGCACAAATACTCAATAAAACAATGGGCTAAAGACGATAGACCCCGTGAAAAACTACTAGCAATTGGTGCTGAAAATCTCAGTATCTCTGAACTGCTTGCCATTTTAATTCGAAATGGCTCAAGGCAAAAGACAGCAGTTGACCTTGGAAAAGAAGTTTTAAAATTAGGGAAAGATAGCCTGATGGAATTAGGGAAATTGTCAGTTAAAGAATTAATGAAAATAAAAGGAATTGGTGAAGCCAAAGCAATTTCAATTGTTGCTGCTATGGAATTGGGCAGAAGAAGAGAATCAGCATTACCTGTAAATATTCCGGCAATTAAAAGTAGCGAACACACGGCTCAATTTATTAAAGCAAGGCTAACAGATTTAAGACATGAAGTGTTCGGCGTTTTATTCCTAAACAGGTCAAATAAAGTTCTTCATTTTGAAATTGTAAGCGAAGGAGGAATTACAGGAACAGTAGCAGACCCAAGAATAATTCTTAAACGAGCATTAGAAGAGCATGCCGTGGGACTTATTGTTTGCCATAATCATCCATCTGGCAATTTAACTCCCAGCCAGTCAGACAAGGACTTGACGGCAAAACTAAAAAGCGCCGCAGCGCTTTTAGATATTAAATTACTTGATCACCTGATTATTAGCGAATATGGCTATTTTAGTTTTGCAGATGAAGGCATATTGTAATATGCCAGACAAGATCGTCTGTCCGAAATATTAACCCTCATTAAAATATAACTGTTTATGCCTGAGCATTTGGACCACCAAAATTTAAGGGCAACTGCATATCTTCCAAATCTTTGATTTCGCCGTTTAGCGATTCATACTTTTGCAAGTTTTCTACTAAAGCCTTCATAAATCTTTTGGCGTGCTGAGGAGTAAAAATAATTCTGGACTTCACCTTACTTTTAGGAGTTCCCGGCATTATGTTTACAAAGTCAATTACAAACTCAGCGTGTGAGTGAGTTATGATTGCAAGATTTGCATAAGTGCCTTCTGCAACTTCCTCCGAAATTTCAATATTTAACTGGTTGGGAGTTTCTTGTTGTGCTGCCATAACATAAAATGATTTCAATTAATTATTCAACACTTCAAAAGCTTTTCTAAATGCCGCATCAGTATTTACCGAAAAATCATCGGCTGTGACAACATTTGAGAGGTCTTTAACATCCTTAAATTCTTTTGTTACTGCATAAGCATTTGGCTTAATTTTTTTAATCCCTTTTGTATTAACGCTTTTATAATAATATTCTACCTGCATTTCATACTCTCTCAATTCAGATTGAATATAATTATCTGAAACAAAATTCAATTCTGATTTGTATTTCTTGTATATACTATAATTTGGGCCCTCATATAATTTTTGGAAATAGGCTTTATCCTTACTGCCCAATGTAGCGCCATAAACAAAGTCAAGATTTGTAGAAATCTCTGCTACAACATCTAATAACAATGTAAAAGAGTCAACAGTACCTGGTTCTTTTATCAAAGGTTTATCAGGGTTTGAAGTAGAAGTAAACTCAAGTTCCTGATTATAAGTATTATAATTCAAATTAATATTATAAGCTTTAGCTTCAGGTGAAAACATATTTCCTTTATGGCTTAAACCATATAAATAAGGGCTGCCCTTTACTTTAAAATTACCTATTATCGTATAATTGCCTTCGCCTGTTTTTTGCTTTAATAATGCATTATGATTTAGTGCCGGATCTCTCCAGCCAGCAATAAGAGAGGGGTTTGCTGATGTTGTTCCTACATTGCCTAATTGAGCATCAGAATTAAAGGCTGCAAAAAATAAAAGCACAGTGATAAATCCAAAATGAAGTTTCATGTTTAAATATTAATTTTCAAATTTACTGAAAACAGGGAAGCAATATAGATAAAATACATAAGGGGTTGTTAATTAAAACAACCCCTTATGAAGAATAAAATCAGAACTATTTATCTCGCATGCTTAAACGTCAATGTATCGTAAAAGCGACGAAGATTGTTACCATTATATTGGTAAGCAACATATATTTTCTTTGGAGGGCCTACATCCATTCTGTTGTAAATAGGTCCATCAGGATTTGCATCCGCAGTTGCATCTAGTGTAACTAAACCAAGCGTTACAGCAGCACCCACCTGAAGACTAACTCCAATAACTTCGTTAGTAGCAGGGTTGAATGTAAAGTTTGGAGACACAGCATTTCCATACCAGCTAATAGCACCAGGAGCAGTACCAATGGGCTGACCAAAATCACTTACTTCTGGCCAGTACATTGCTACAGAAGCAGGACCTGTTGTCCACATTTCAACTTCTGTTTCAAATGGGAAAAGATATGGAGCTCAATTATGAACACCATTAAGTTGATATACACCATCATACTTATTCTTTACACCCACTTCAATAAAAAGATTCTTGAAGTTATCGGCGATTTTATATCCACCATCTACAGAAGAAATGGTCAATCCAAGACCATAAGTATCATTTGGATTTAGAGAGTTTGTACTTGGCAGTATCAATGGAATCTGTGCAAATCTCTGACCAGCAGGGATTGTCAAACTTAAACCTACTGAATATTCTGATGGAGGAAGCTGAAGAATATTGGTACTGTTATTTAAATTGTAGTTAGTTCTTAATGCATCGTTTATAACCAGTGTAATATTTACATCCGTTTTTGCCGGCTCGCCAGCTAATACGTTTACAAATACAAGATCATTAACGGTTTGCGGATTAGGATCCAACTCAACCCCGATAGTAACTTTGGAAGCTACAGCCTTTGGAAAGCCTACTCCTGGAGGTTGTGTATCCGGGTCATTAATGCCATAAGTATGGTTATCAAAACCCTTGTCTTTTAAACATCCTGTAAATGAAACTGCCAAAGCAGCCAAGATGAGTGTTGAAGAAATTATTTTTTTCATATTTCTGATTTAGTTCTTTACTAATTTTAGTTAAGGTCCCAAAATACTCTGCTGTAACGAGTAACCGTTCCTTCAGCAGCAACATTTGCGGTATTATAGTTATACTCAGTTTGTGGGTATAAATAACGTACAGGAATGTTATCACTAGGCTGAATTTGCGGAGAAACAGAACGTGCTGGTCCAGGTACATACCCAGCTCCATCTCCATATACGAACTTATCTGAAGGTGCAGCAGTATTATTTGATAATATTTTTGTGGCAACTTCTGAATAAGGAACCCTTCTCCAGTCATTCCATACTTCCAAAGTATTGGTAGCATTTAATGCAAACCATTTTTGAGAAAGAATAGTGTAAAGGCCACCACTTGGTCCACCTGCAGCAATTGGACCTGCTGTATAATCCACATCAGGATATGTAGCGTTAAATGTTCTATAATCTGCAGCTGAAGAAGCTGAGTTTGGAACACCCAAATATCTAAAGCTATCATCCATTCCAGCTTCGCAAAGTGCTTGTGCACTAGGACCAGATGTAATCCAGCCTCTTTCTCTAGCTTCAGCCTGAAGGAATAAGCTTTCAGCGGCAGTTAATAATGCCTGTGGAGCAGTTGCTGATTTGTAAACACCAGGGCCGTATCCAGCCAATTCAGCAGCAGCATTTGCAGCATCAGGAGGTAAACCATATGCAACACCTTTCAATCCCTGATTTCCGGGTGTGTATAAGCGATTACCAGTTCCTGGAACAGCTACATTTGTTACCCTTGGGTCACCATCACCTTTGTAATATCCAATACCCCACTCATTTGCTTTATAATATACATCATTTGCAGATGTAGTACCATCAGTACCTGTTTTATAAGTATTCCAGAATGGGTTTGGCTTATCATTACCTGTAAAGCCAGGATTTACCATTGCGTCTTCTCCAGCTCCTAAAAAGCCACTTCCTTCTGAAGTAATGATTGCCATTTCAGCTGTTTTATTAATACCGCCTACAGCATAAGCGTGAATCAACAAACGAAGTTTCAAGGTGTTGCCAAATTTCATCCATTTTGTTTTATCAGCATGGAACATGATATCATCAGTTGCAATTGCCTTGTTTGAATTAGTAGTGGTAACAACTGCATTTTTGATCAAAGTCATACCAGCATCAATACGACGGAGTAAGTCTTTATAGATATCTATTCCTTTGTCATATTTAGGAGTGGGGTTTCCACTGCCTTTCAAAGACTCAGTATAAGGAACATTACCATACACATCTACCAACATCTGATAGTCCATTGTTTTCATAATCTCAGCAATACCCTGATAGAAAGTAGCATTGGCCTGAGCTGCTTTAGTAATTACAATTTGGTAATCATAAGCATTATCATAGCTAGCATTCCAGATTCCATTTCCAAAACCAGTCGTAATTTGATAAGTTTCTTCAATTACATTGGGCGCATAAGTTCCTGAACGTGCCCAGAAACCCATCCAGTTTTGAATTGGCCCCCATTGACGGGCAATGATAGAGCCAGTAGCATTCATGGCAGCAGGTAAAACAACATTGTAAGTAACCGTACTGTCAGTTGGATTATTAATGTTTTGATTGATGTTGAACTGGCTTTTGCGACAGCCGGTACCCGCAGCTAGCATGATTACTGCCGCGCCAACACCATATATCAGTTTATTTAGTTTCATATATAAATTATTTAATTTGATTAGAACTGAATATTTAAGGTGGCACCAAAGATTCTTGTAGGTGGTGTGTTATCCAAGCCACTTACACCTTGCGCATTACCAACGGTGTTAGAAAATTCTGGGTCAGTCCACTGATTTGATTTAGGAAGGAACATAAAGAGGTTTCTTCCACTCACTGTGAATGTTGCTCCTTTTACAGTTCCCTTTGCAAATCCAAATAAAGAAGTGGGCAGGTTATAGCTCAAACTAGCTTCTCTTATTTTCCAGAAATCACCACTTACAAGATAATTACTGTTGGCTGATGTGTTAACAGCCTGTGACCAGAAGTTATAACCACCGCTTTGCATATAAATGCTGGTGTTGTCAACATACTTGCTTCCATCCCAGTATGATGAATTAGGGAAAATAAATGGCATACGTGAATTTTGACCACTTCTCTTAGATATACCAGAGAAATCCATGCCATTACCTAAATTACCAGTAAAAATTTGTGCACCACCACGATAATCAGCAACTGCACTGAAAGTCAAGTCTTTCCAACTTACAGAAAGATTTAGACCAAGCAAATGTCTAGGTTGTGTACGGCCGAAATTCTTGATAACAGGATCTACTGAAGGATAACCTGTAGTAGGATCTACAATTACACGACCCTGATCATCTCTTACATAGTCTGTTAACTTAAATGTATATGCAGGCTTTCCAACGATAACATAGTTACCATTACCAATACCTAATTGATCTACTCCCTCAATGATTTTAGTTACTTTATTGTCTTGATAAGTATAGTTCGCTTTAAAGTCAATATTTACTTTTCCAAGTTTTACTAATGGAGTTAATCTAAGATCCAACTCAAGACCTTTGTTTTTAAAGGCAGCTGCATTTAAACGGGCACTGGTAAAACCAGTTGCTGCTGAATACTGAACGTCAACAATCTGATTTGAGTTGTCTTGCTCATAAACAGTAGCTTCCACGTTTATGCGATTCTTCAAAAGTCCAATTTCAATACCAGCTTCTTTGTTAATAACAAATTCTGGCTTATAGCTTGAAAGTCTCAACAAGTTAGAAGATGTATAACCTGCTAAAGAACCATAAGGGAAACCAAAACCATTTCCATAGGTATTTTCAAGATCCTGAATACCCAGGTTTACGTTACCAGTTTTTGAATAAGCTCCACGAACTTTCAAATATGAAAGGGTCTTACTGCCCTTCAAAGCTGGAATTGCTTCACTTAAGATAACTGAAACGTTACCACCAGGATAGAAGAAATTAATATTGTCAAAATTATAGTCATAATAATATGCAAGACGGCTGTCTATATCATAGCTTCCTGTAACTTCAGCAAATGCCCAGTTTTTGTAACCTACACCAATTTTTCCAAAGAAGCGCTCCAATCTTGATTTTGCATTTGACTCACCAGCGCCTGGTTCACCTTTACGCCCACTTACGTTAAACAATGAAGGGAAGGTTAAGTTATTACTTGAAACACTTACACTTTTTGAATTAGTTTCTCTGAATGACTGACCTACAATTGCATTCAGATTAAAGTTTCCGAACTTTTGTCTGATTGACGCAAAAAACTCAGAGTTAATACGGCTTGAAGTTGAGGAATTATCTGCAACCTGAGAGTTGAAATCTCCGGTTTGAGCGATACTTTTTCCACTTGCTTTAGCAAAAGGACCGTATTGAAGTGCTGCAGCAGTTGCTTTAAATGAACTGTTAGAAATAGTTGCACCCAAACGGTAAGTAAAGGTCAACCAATTGGTAGCTTTAAAATTCAATTCAAAATTTCCAAAAATATCTTCACTTCTTCCTTTTTGACGGAAGTTGTCAATCATGAAGTAAGGATTTGAATAGTAGTCATTGAAATAACCATCTGGACTTGACCAATAATCAGTTCTCCAGTTTTTAAATCTGGTCAAAGGAATTTGCATTGGAGTATTTAGCCAGTTCCAATATACTGTATAGTCACGACCGTTACCAAAGCTGGATCCGGCAGTTACATCATAATTTCCTTTTGTATAGTTGATACTATAAGATGCTTTAAATCTGTTGTATTCTTTATTAGCTGCCATGTGTACAGAAACCCTTCTGTTTACATCTTTTGGCATCACACCTTGTATTAAAACATTCTGTGCACTCAGATAAAAATCACCAGTTGAAAAAGAAAGATCAGTCTGATTAGTAAGACCCGTGTTCCAGAAATTCAATTTTTCTTTTGGACGGGCTTCATAAGTTACTAAATATTGAGAACCACCAGGACCATCGCGACCAATTTGACGGAGAGAACCATCAAATGCATCACCATAACACTGGTTTTCAATTGGATCATAAACACCATAACCTAAAGCGCTTACAGATGAACCTGATCCGAATTGAGTTTGCAATTCTGGTATGAAAGAAACTCTTTCAACCTGAACCGTATGTCCTACACTAACTTGAGGCTTAGAACGGCTTCCTTTTTTAGTAGTAACTACAAGGGCACCGTTAGTACCATCAGGTCCGTAAATTGCAGTTGCAGATGCAGACTTAAGGATGGTAACATCAGTAATGTCATTAGGGTTTATTGAACTAAGATAACCAAGAGAAATAGGCACACCGTCCAATATAAGCATTGGCTGGTTGTTACCAGTCAAAGAACGGATACCGCGAAGTGTAATCCTTGTATCTTGGAATACACCGGCATTTACTGATTGTACATTCAAACCAGAAACCTTACCGGTTAAACCACTTTGAAGGTTTACTGCTTTTGCCTGAGTAAGTTCAGCTGCCTTCACTTTAGAAACAGTATAACCTAATTCTTTAGGCTGTACTCTTTGACCCAATGAAGTAACTACTACCTCTGTACCTGTTTCTACAACTCTTTTGAGTTCAACAGATACGGCGCTACCAGCACCGATTGTGGATTCTTTAGGCTCAAAACCGGTACTAGTAACTACTAGGACATCTCCGGTTTTGGCGTTGATGCGGAATTGACCGTTATTATCGGTCGCAGTTCCTGTCTTGGTATTCTTAATTAATACAGAAACACCAGGTAAAGGTGTGCCTGAATTATCGGTCACAGTACCGGAAATCACCCGATTCTGACCGAATGCTAATGCCGAGAAGAGCATAAGCATCGTAAACAGTGATGCAATTTTTCTCATGTTAACGTTTAGTTTTAAAAAATTAAAGCATTGATTATCAATGAAAAGCGTCCAATTCAAAGGTTAAGGTATGCTAATAAAGACACTTTATGCCCTTATTATGCTGCCGCAAGTTAAAGTTTTTTTTAACAATTAGTTAATGAGAAGAAAAAAACTTAAAAGAAATGTAAATTTTTTCTGTTTTAGAAAACCCATCTAATCTGTAGCTTAAGATCTGATTTCCTGTTTCCGGATATTTCATCAAGCCCTGAACCTATGGTTTCCTTATTATTATATATTGTCTGAGCCCAACGTAGCCATAGACTACATTTTTTGTTTAAGTCATAATTCATATTCAAATAGTACCTCATACCCTTGTCATAAAAGGCAGGAATAGAATAACTGAATATTACATCATTTTCATAGGCATAAATTCTTGAATCATAACTATCTGTTTCAAAGTATTGTATTCTTAGTATTGCTGCCAATGGTTTCAGCATCGGTTTATATAATACATCAAAAAAACTTAGAAACCCTCTATCAGGATTTGCGCCTTTATTATTATACCAAAGCATTTCAACCCGATTTCTTAACGTGATGACATTACTAATTTTAAAACCGATTTGTGTACGCCAACTTTGTTTTGGTATGGTTACCAGAATATTCGTTACAGTTGTATTTTCCTGTTGATTACTTTGCTTGGTTTCATTTCTATACCTGGAATAAATTTCAAGCTGCTTATTGGGATTAAAATACAGTTGCACCAAATAATCACTACCCCGACTTGGCGCATCTACAAGATATTTTAACCATGGAAATTTGAAAATGTCAGCATAAGCATCTATTCTCCATGCCGGCTTGGGGCGAATGCTTACTCCCGAATAAAAACCTGTTTCATTTACAGGATATGCATTTTCAGTAAACGCATTTCCATTTACCGCCTGGTATGCTTTATTGATTGTTCGTTGCAAAAACGAAAAATCTACACGAGGATCTACACTTAACAAAAGTCCATTCACAAAAGCAGTATTCATTTTTTTATCAACTGCCGCTTCCCCAAAAAAATGTAAATTTTTATGAGTGTAACTATAATCAACACTTAAATTACTCCAATTTTTCCCATTGATTGCATATAGATTATATGGCTCATTTCTTTTTTGCACAGGTAATGAAAAACGATAAGCTATTCCATTAAATGCAACATGCCATTTTGGTTTTCTAAAAATGATATTCCCACCAAAACTTGTTTGTGTCAATTTATTTCTATCTTCATTTTCTCCTATTGTACGATGATACCCCATCGTAAGAAATGAAGAAATAAAATCTTCATTGTTTACAGTATCGGCAACAAAGTTTGCACTGATTTTCCTAACTGATCCAAATACAGTTGTTTCAAATTTTCCTTTCTTTAAAGTAATACCAGCGCCTCTATTGAAATAAAACTCGCCTGCAGAACCATAAGGCCTCAAAGTGGCCGATTGTCTTTTGATTCCCATTACATCAGCACTCTTTTTAAAAGCCAAACTTTGCCATTGAATAAGTCCCTGACCCATATTGACCGTAAAATCGCCTAAAGCAAGTGCTTGAATGATTCCGATTTTTCTTGCAAACAAATGAACAGAATAAAAATCAAATCCAGATTTTTGATTTCCTTTGAAAAACTGCTCCCCGGCATCTTTATCACCCACTAACCCATATTGCAACAGATTTTTATAGCTATACCTATATCTAAATAATACTCTTTGCGGGCTACCTAAATAGTTTGTCCCTGATGTTGATCTGTCAAACCCCTTTGACTTTTCTAAAACCTGAGATACCCGAAATAATAAACTATGTTCCCCATCCCGGAATCTTTTTGCTGCCTCTTCTGCTATTACAACCTCTGTAGCTACTGAAATAAATGGTAGCACTTTTTTAATCGTTGCAATATCCCAAACTGGAACTGCCTGCAACTCATAAATACTTATAAACTTGCCAAAAAGTTTTCAATAACTCAACAGATTCTCAATTTGTAAATCAGTAAGTACTCTTAATAGTCTTAATTCATCCACATCAGCCGTATTGATATTAATCGGATTTCTTTTGAACTGTTCCATTTCCAATAAATAGGCGTCATCTTCAGTTTCATTTTGGTCGGCGTCAGTCAGATTTTCCAATTGTTGTTGTGTGGTTATCTGTATTTCCTGTCCACTTACAATTATATTGAAGCTCAATAAAAAAACAAATAATATGGGAAGTTGAATTTTCAATTTTTATTTTCTCTGAAATTAAACAACAGTAATATTCCCGGAGAGAAACCCAATTGAGGATGATAGGACGATGTAATATCAATTCGAAATGATTTGAGTTTAAAACCTACACCTAACCACCAGGATGATGTGGCAGAAGAAATACCTACCCTGGCCATCAACTGTGGCAAAAATTGATACTGAATTCCTGTGTTTACATTAACAGGCTGATCTTCTTCTTTTTGCATTTCGGCACTTATCAAAAATTTTTCAGAAGCATCATATCCTAACCCAAATGTATAAAGGGAAGCAAGTTTTTCCTGCTTTTCTTTTCCAAATTTTCCTCCTACCGGGTTACTTATCTGAAAGCCCGTATTCAATTTTTCGGTGAGATGAAGCAGGAGGCCTAACTCAAAACTTATTGCAGATGTGTTTCCATATTCAGCCATACGTAACCCGTGGTAGTTGAATTGAGCACCTATGTCTATCTTGCTTCCAAGCTTGCGGGCATAAGCAATTCCTGCCAGCGTTTCATTATAATCACTAAAGCCTGTATAATTGGCTTTTAACCCAAAATTTCCTGAGGAAGTGGGTAATGCTGCATTTATAGCATAGCTACTTAGCTCCGACAACATAAATCTTCTTTCACCATAAAAACCCACCGCTCCTTTTGATATCTGTGCCAGCGATGCCTGATTGGAGGAGACCGAAAAAACATCCACCTGATTTGTACTATATGCGCCCAATCCGGCATAAGCAGATGTGCCTGATTGCCTGAGTACCTGAGACAGCAGTACATTCACAAACAGCAGCAGTAAAATGGCCAATAAAAATTTTCTCAATCGCAGATTTTAATAGGAAGTTACATTGATAAATTCTTGCATCAAAATAAAAATTGAATGGTCATCATTTTAGAAGCGGTTACCTTTGCACCATGCAAATTTTAGATGGGAAAAAGGCAGCGCAATCTATAAAGGAAGAATTAAAACTAAAGGTGGCGCAACGTATTGTTGAAGGTAAAAAAGTGCCACACCTAGCCGCAATATTAGTGGGCAGTAATGGTGCCAGCGAAACCTATGTAGCCGCTAAAGTAAAGGCTTGCGAAGAGGCAGGATTTATTTCTACTTTAATCAGAATGGATGAAGAAGCAACTGAGCCAAAATTGCTGGATCAGATTCAAAAATTAAATAACGATCCCGATATTGATGGCATTTTGGTGCAACTACCGCTTCCAAAACAAATCAATGAATCTAATGTCATCTATACAATAGATCCAGAAAAAGATGTGGATGGATTTCATCCAATAAATGTGGGTTGTATGACACTGGGACAACCCAGTTTTATTTCAGCTACCCCTTTTGGAATCATGTTATTGCTTCAACATTATAAAATTGATACTAAAGGAAAACATGCAGTAGTAATTGGTCGTAGCAATATCGTGGGAAGACCAATGAGTATTCTATTGAGTGAAAATAAAAACCCTGGCAACTGTACAGTTACACTTTGCCATTCAAAAACACAAAATATTAAAGAGATATGCCTTCAAGCGGATATTATTGTGGCTGCATTAGGTAAACCAGGATTTTTGAAAGCAGATATGGTAAAAGAAGGTGCTATTGTAATAGATGTAGGTATTACAAGAATGGAGGATGCCACAAAAAAATCGGGATATAAATTAAAAGGTGATGTGGCTTTTGATGAAGTAGCATCACGGTGCAGTTGGATAACTCCCGTACCAGGAGGTGTAGGTCCCATGACTATTGCCGCCTTGCTTCAAAACACATTTAATTCCTGTATTCAAAAAAATTAATTTAAAACAGTGTCGAATTGCCATTCACAGCTTCCGGTAATGGAGCATTTTTATACGATTCAAGGTGAAGGATATCACCAGGGAAGGGCTGCCTATTTTATAAGGCTGGGTGGTTGTGATGTAGGTTGTGTTTGGTGTGATGTAAAAGAAAGCTGGGATGCCGAAAAACATCCGAAAATCAAAATCAATAAGCTTATATCTGAAGTAAAGAAAACATCAGCAGAAATTGTAGTAATTACCGGTGGTGAGCCTTTGATGCATAATTTAAATGAATTAACACTTCAATTGCAGCAGGCTGGTTTGAAAACGCATATTGAAACTTCAGGTTCACATCCTTTGAGTGGCAGTTGGGACTGGATCTGCCTATCCCCAAAAAAATTTAAAGCTTCTCTACCCGAAATATTGCCATTCTTAAATGAATTAAAAATTATTGTATTTAATAAATCGGATTTTGAATGGGCTGAAAAATATGCAATACTTGTATCACCCAACTGCAAATTGTATTTACAGCCAGAATGGGACAAAGCAGCAGAAATGACTCCCTTTATAATTGAATACATTAAAATCAACCCAAAATGGGAACTATCCTTACAAGTACATAAATATATAAATGTACCTTAAGCAACTTTGCCCTTACATTTTCTCTCATAAAAATGGAATATTTTATTAATAGCTTCGTTATTATACGACAGAAATTCATTTTAATGAAAGCCATTCGCCTCTTTTATTTATTACATTTCATTTTTATTCTTTCAGTTTCACTTAAAGCGCAATCTTATGATCCATCAAAAGTGAATAAGAAAGCAATAGAATTATATACTCAAGCCCTTAGCAGGGTTGATGATGGTAATTGGGTTTCTGCAATTGGCTTATTGCAAAAAGCAAATGTAATAGATAGCAACTATGCTGATGCAAGACTGACACAGGCCACCATTTACAGCAGGTTAAAAAATTATAAGTCAAGTGCCATAAATTTTGAGAAAGCTTTTGCAATTGATTCTGTTTATAGCTTTGATTACCGTATTCAATATGCCAGCCAATTGGCCGGAATGGGGTTTTTTGAAAAAGCATTAATCATTACCAATGATGTGCTTGAACGAAAACCACCCAAAAATGCCAGAAGCCTTGAAAATGCCAGAAAAAAACAGGCTTCATTTCAATTTGCTGTTGACTGGCAAAAAAATCATCCCGACCCGAACTATATCTATGCTCCAAAAAATCTGGGCAAAAATGTAAACAGCAGCTATCTTGAATATTTACCCTTACTATCAATTGATGGTAACGAACTCATTTTTACCAGAAGAATCACTGGCACAAATGAAGATTTCTATATTTCACAAAAAGATAGTAGTGGGTGGACAGAAGCTAAACCTGCAAGTGGAAATATTAATACGCCACAAAGTGAAGCGGCACAAACATTATCAGCCGATGGTGCATGGATGATATATACAGCCAATGGAAGAAAGGATAGTTATGGTAATTATGATTTGTACATGGCTCAGAAAACTCCTGATGGATGGGAGGATGTTTATCATTTTGGTTTGGGTATCAATTCAGATCAATGGGAAGCACAACCTTCACTATCACCAGATAGAAAAGATTTATATTTTGCAAGCAGAAGACCCGACGGATTTGGCGGTATCGATATTTATGTTAGCCATCTGAAACCAAATGGATATTACAGCCAGCCTGAAAATATGGGGCCAGGCATCAATACTGCTGGCGACGATCAATGTCCATTTATACATGCCGATAATCAAACATTATTTTTCACATCAAACGGCTGGCCTGGATATGGCGATGATGATTTATTTATAGTAAGAAAACTTCCCAATGGCGAATGGGGCAAACCCGAAAATCTGGGATATCCCATCAACACCATTGAAAAAGAAGGCACCATGTGTATTGCTGCCGATGGGAAAACAGCCTATTTCGCTGCCGACCGTAGCGATAGCTATGGAGGTTTAGATATTTACAGTTTTGAATTGCGTGAAGATATTCGCCCCATAAAAACATTATGGGTGAAGGGCAAAATATCTGATAAAAAAACAGGC
This sequence comes from Chitinophagaceae bacterium, assembly GCA_037045195.1. GTDB lineage: Bacteria > Bacteroidota > Bacteroidia > Chitinophagales > Chitinophagaceae > JJ008. The sequence goes on along the minus strand of JBAOIB010000004.1, from coordinate 552,095 downwards.
AACCCGGTGGTTTCAACGCTTGTCTTAACCAATTTGGCAACCAAACAAACAATCAGTAATATACAGACAGATGAAGAAGGGAATTATTTTATGACCTTACCCGTTGGAAAAGATTATGCTTTTAATGTGAACAGCAAAGGCTATTTATTTTTTTCAGATAATTTTTTAATAGCCAATCTTGAGACGGATACCACATATACCAAAAACATTCTACTAGAACCAATTGTAAATAATGCAGCGATTGTTTTAAAAAATATTTTCTATGAAGTAAACAGTTTTAAACTGAGCCCTGAGTCTCAAACAGAACTAGATAACCTGGTCACCTTGCTAAATGAAAATCCGGGAATTAAAATTGAAATCAGCGGTCATACGGACAATGTAGGCAAACCTGCTGATAATTTGTTATTGAGTAATAACCGGGCAAAAGCCGTAGTTAATTATTTAAACAGTAAAAAAATTAATGCGACAAGATTAGTAGCCAAAGGCTATGGCGAAACAAAACCAATTGCTGACAATAAAACGGAAGCTGGCAGGCTGCAAAACAGAAGAACTGAGATGCGGGTTCTCAGTCAATAATATGAGAAAATTTTACACAAGTTTTTTTTCATTTATTTTTCTAAAGAAAATGGTGTGGCAAGCTTTCGCATTCTTCCATGATGTAGATTTGGAATAATAAAAATCAAATAGCGATTTATGCCCCTGCATCCAGAAATGCTCTATCAGATTGCCCTAACGATGATACCCAATATTGGCCCGGTGCAGGCAAAAATTTTACTACAGCATTGCGAAGCAGAGGAAATTTTTCACGCTAAAAAACATTTTCTTGAAAAACTGGATGGCATTGGCCCTGTAAGAGCAGCTGCTATTGCGGGGTTCAAAGATTTTTCAAAGGCCGAAGAAGAAATAAAATTTATTGAAAAATATAAAATCAACCCTTTATTTATTTCTGACAAAAACTATCCGCAAAGATTATTAAACTGCTATGACAGTCCCACTTTATTGTATTACAGGGGAGCAGCAAATCTCAATGATACAAAAATGGTTGCCCTCATTGGTACCCGGTCCAATACCGACTATGCAAAACAAGTAACAGAGAAATTGGTTAAAGAACTGGCAGCGCAAAAGTGTGTAGTTGTAAGCGGAATGGCATTTGGCGTCGATGCCATTGCCCATAAATCAGCGGTAAAAAATAACACACCAACGGTTGGCGTATTGGCGCATGGACTCGATCAGGTATATCCATCGGAGCATACCCATCTGGCCAAAGAAATAATAAAAAACGAAGGCGGATTACTTACAGAGTTTAGAAGTAAAACAAAACCTGACAGACATAATTTTCCCAGCCGCAACCGTATTGTAGCTGGTATGTGCGATGCTACGATAGTGATAGAAACGGATATCAAAGGAGGCAGCATGATAACAGCAGAACTTGCCAATGGCTATAACAAAGATGTATTTGCCATTCCCGGAAAAATAAATGACACAAAAAGTACCGGATGCAATTATCTCATCAAAACCAACAAAGCCGTTTTACTTACTGACACCGAACAGTTTTTACTATCAATGGGATGGTTACCCACAGCCAATCAAAGGAAAACCAAAAAAGCACAGCGGGAATTGTTTATTGAATTGTCGCCCGACGAAAAAATGATAGTGAATTTGCTGACAGAAAAAGAAACCATTTCAATTGACGATTTAAACCAGCAAAGCGGATTAAGCAGCAGTGCGGTGGCGGCCGCTATTCTCAATTTAGAATTACAAAATGTGGTGGTATCTTTACCTGGCAAACTTTACAGGCTTTCTTAAAGTATCAAACAGCAGAAACCAACTTTTATTTGTCATACAAATACAAAACTTTTGACCCTTTGAATTTTAAAAATATTTTTCACACAACTTTGTTTTTATTCATGTGTTTTATTTTGACACAAAACACATTTGCCCAGCCTTGTACCACTTTAGGCCAAACACCCTCTACGGCTTTTCCTGTTTGTGGCACCGCTGTCTTTCATCAATCTACTGTACCTCCCTGTGCTACCAACGATTTATTTGTACCCGGTTGCTCGGGTAATGGGAATGCCAACTATCAAAATAAAAATCCATACTTTTATAAGTTCACCTGTTTTACATCCGGCACATTGGGTTTTTTAATAAAACCATTGTCGGCCAATGAAGATTACGACTGGCAGTTGTATGATATTACCGGGCAAAATCCAGATGCAATTTTTACCAACAATAGTTTGATTGTAACCGGTAACTGGGCAGGCACTTATGGCAACACAGGAGCTTCATCAAGCGGTGTAAATTTTATTCAATGCGCCTCTACCCCATCTGATAATGCACCCACTTTTGCAGCTATGCCAAATTTGACATCAGGTCGCACTTATTTACTGATGATTAGTCATTTTACCGATACGCAAAGCGGTTATGATTTATCATTTGGCGGGGGCAGTGCAGTAATAACAGACCCACAAGAGCCACATTTAGCATCGGCAGAAGCAGGATGCGATGGTACTACTATAAAAGTTAAATTAAACAGATCAGTTCGCTGTAACAGCATTACCAGTAACGGCAGTGATTTTGTATTGTCTCCAAATGTATCAGCCATTACAACTGCTGTGACTGATTCTTGTTCGCTTGGGTTTGTATTCAGAGAAATAACCATTACACTGGCCACACCTTTACCACCGGGTAATTATCAATTGGTCGCCATCAATGGAACTGATGGTAATACATTAAAGGATAATTGCGACAGGACCATTCCAGTAAATGAAATGGTTGCCTTCAGCTATACACCACCACAACCTATAAGAGCCGACAGTATTGGCAAACCTAAATGCGCCATTGACTCAGTGGTGGTTTATTATCCAAAAAAAATTAGGTGTAATACAATTACGCCATCGGGTAGTGATTTTATTGTGACCGGTCCCACCGCTGTTAACGTTGCAGCAGCATATGGCAGCAATTGTGTAAATAATCTTGCCGACAATGTAATTGTAAAATTTTCATCACCCATTTACACCAAAGGCAATTACAATCTCATCATCAGCCCGGGTGTAGATGGAAGTCCTGTTTTTGATTTGTGTGGACAACCGATACTGCCACAAACATTAAGTTTTACTACATCCGACACCGTAAACGCAGATTTTACATTTACAAATGCTATGGGTTGTTGATTAGATACATTAATCTTTATGCATAATGGTGCCAATGATGTAAGTTTCTGGCAATGGACATTTAATGGAGGACCAAAAATTTTTACACAAACAACCTCTCAAATTTTTCCCGCGAGCAGTACAGATACTGCTACATTGATTGTAAACAATGGGGTATGTACAGATACCAGTACACAAATAATTGTGCTCGATAATGAAGTGATTGCAAATTTTGAAATGGATGATATCATTTGTCCGGAAGATCCTTTGAAAGTAATTAACCAATCTACAGGACAGGTTGACCAATGGAAATGGACCTACGATGTGCTGGGCAGCAGTTTATTAAAAGACCCACCGCCATTTCAGTTTCCTACAATCAACAGAGAAGCTTACTACACAGTGAAATTAGTGGCTACCAATAATGCATTGAATTGTAAGGACAGTGTCAGAAAAACATTAACTGTTCTTGATTTTTGTTTGATAGATGTGCCCACTGCTTTTACACCCAATAATGATGGATTGAATGATACCTTTTCGCCGCACAATGCTTTAAAAGCAAACAACCTTGAATTTAGAGTATATAACCGCTGGGGACAGTTAATGTTTTCATCTTCAACATGGCGTGACAAATGGGATGGCCGGTTCAAAGGTGTGCTGCAACCCAGTGGTGTGTATGTATGGCTTTTAGGATATACACACAGAGATACGGGGCAAAAAATATTTAAGAAAGGAACGGTGATGTTGATAAGATAACCGTTTGCACAGGAGGAAATTATATTTAATTGTATTTCCCCTTTACAAGTAATATTGTCATTTTGGATTTCCTCCTATCTTTGCACATGGCAACAAGAAATTCTCCCTCCAAAAATTCCAGTAAACAAAATTTCAAAGAAGGTCTCACATTTGACGACGTACTATTGCAGCCCGGCTATAGTCAGGTACTGCCTCGGGATGTGGACATCAGCACCCGGCTCACAAAAAACATAAAGCTGAATGTGCCTTTGCTTTCATCGGCAATGGATACAGTTACAGAAGCTGCACTGGCTATTGCACTTGCCCGCGAAGGTGGCATGGGTATCCTTCATAAAAATATGAGCATAGAAAAGCAGGCCGAGCAGGTAAGAAAAGTAAAACGAAGCGAAAGCGGATTAATCATCGATCCCGTAACATTGATGGCAGATGCTACCATTGGTGACGCATTACGATTGATGCGTGAAAATAAAATTGGCGGTATTCCCATTATTGACAAAAACAAAAAACTGGTGGGCATACTTACTAATCGTGATTTGCGGTTTGAAGATAACCCCAAAAGAAAAGTGAGTGAGGTAATGACCAGCGAAAATCTTTTTACCGCACCCGAGGGAACCGATTTGAAAAAAGCCGAACAACTTTTCAAACAAACCAAAGTTGAAAAATTGCCCATCGTAAATAAAAAAGGAGAATTGATTGGCTTATTTACATACAGTGATATTTTAAAACTAAAAAGCCATCCCAATGCTGTGAAAGATGCATTTGGTCGATTGGTAGTAGGCGCAGGCGTGGGCATTACAAAAGATATTTTAGACAGAGTATATGCGCTGCAACAAGTGGGGGCTGACGCAATAGCTTTAGACAGTGCTCACGGACATAGCAAAGGCGTACTTGCTGCATTAAAAGATGTAAAAAAGAATTTTAAAAATATAAATGTTATTGCGGGTAATGTGGGCACCGCCGATGGTGCTAAAGCATTGGCCGATGCAGGTGCCGATGCTGTAAAAGTGGGCATAGGGCCTGGATCTATTTGTACTACAAGAATAGTAGCTGGAGCCGGTGTGCCACAATTAACTGCTATTATGGAAGCAGCATCTGTATTAAAACAAAAAAAGGTTTCCATTATTGCCGATGGAGGTATTCGCTATACTGGTGATATGGTAAAAGCGCTGGCCGCAGGTGCCGATAGTGTAATGATGGGAAGTGTATTTGCAGGCACGGAAGAAAGCCCCGGAGAAACCATCATTTTTGAAGGAAGGAAATTTAAACAATATCGCGGTATGGGTTCATTAGGTGCTATGGCAACCGGCAGCAGCGACCGGTATTTTCAAGATGTGGAAGATGATGTAAAGAAATTTGTTCCGGAAGGTATTGAAGGTCGTGTGGCATATAAAGGATATTTGAAAGAAGTAGTATATCAGTTTACCGGTGGGCTGCGTGCAGGAATGGGATACTGTGGCGCTGCCAATATTCAGGAACTGCAAAAAGCAAGTTTTGTAAAAATTACCAATGCGGGTATGCGTGAAAGCCATGCACATGATATTGAGATTACCAAAGAAGCACCGAATTATTCAAGAAAATAAATAAGACATTTTACTAATAATAAATGGGCTATCGTTTTCAATAGCCCATTTTTGTTTCAAATACAAAACGCAAAAACTATTCTTCATCCTGCACAACAAATGTGATAACCTGTTTCATAATTGCTTTTTGTTTATACCCGTTTTGAACAGGTGCCTGCCATTTGGAATTTGCTTTTTTAATGACACGTATGGCTTCCTGCTCCATTCCATATCCATGATGCGTCAACGCATCGGCAGCAATGATATTTCCATTTTCATCAATGGTAAATTTGATGATGACACTATAGCGACCCGCAGGTGCGCCATTGCTCACAGGTGTTTCTGCAATTAGGTTTTGTTCCAAAAATTTTACCCAATTACCAGTGAAACTGGCAGCTATTTCAATTGGTTCAAATATTTCAGGCTCCTTCTTTGGTTTTTCATCAATAATTCCGGTTCCGTTTGATGGGTTTTGTGGACCTGCATCAGGTACATCAGTTGCTACAACGCCATCAATATTCTTATCGCTGATTTTTGCTGTTTGTGCATCATCAATAGTAGGAGGTGGATTTTCAATTTTATCTTTATCCACCAGCTTTGGTTCAGTAAATGCAATTTCTTTTACCTGTTGCTTTGGTTGTTCTTTAGGTTTTTCAGGTTCAATAATTTTTTCTGGCATTTTTTTAGGTAAATCAGCGATAGTAACTACAGTTCCCACCCTTAGTCTGCTTTCTGATTTTTTTTGAGAACTAGCAAGCACAACACCACCAATGGTAAGTGAAACCAAAATGCCTGTAACCATCAGGGCTTTGCCTATACGGCTTGAATAAGTTTTGCGTAATTCATAAGCTCCGTAATCTTTGTTTCGACCATCAAAAATGATGTCTATCAAATCTGATGTTAAAATGTTGTTGGTAAGCATGGTAATTTATTTACTAATCAGATAGTAAAACCAAACAAATTCCACAAAAATTTACCTAGCTGTTTTTTTATGGAAAATTTTATACAAAGCATCGCCGGTGTTAATTATTTTTACCAAAACAATCTGTTGAAAAAAAAATCAAAACTTTTTATTCCTTTCTTATCCGGTTTGTTGCTGTTTGCTGCATGGCCCGTTTCTCCGCTTACGTTTTTTATTTTCATAGCTTTTGTTCCTTTGCTTTGGCTTGAAACAAAAATAGAAAGCAGAAAAAAATTTTTTGGACTTGTTTATATCTGCATGTTCATTTGGAATGTTGCCACTACCTGGTGGATATGGAATGCTTCGGCGCAGGGTGCCGTGGCTGCATTTTTTGCCAACAGTTTCATCATGTGTTTTCCCTGGTTGGGTTATAAAATTGTAAAGAAGTGGAAAGGAGAAATCTGGGGATATATTTCACTCATTACATTTTGGATGTGTTTTGAATTTATTCATTTACAGGATTGGGGATTAAGCTGGCCATGGCTTACACTGGGTAATGTATTTGCCACACATACTTCCTGGATTCAGTGGTATGAGTTTACAGGTGTGGCCGGAGGCAGTTTTTGGATTTTGTGTAGCAATGTTTTGGTGTTTGCAGTATTAAAAGAGTTTAAAGAAAACGGACGTACCAAAAAATATTTTCTTCGTTTGTCTTTATGGTTACTGGTATTGATATTTCCGGTATTGCTATCCCGTTTATTTTATTTTAAAGGAAATTGGCAAAATGAAAATGCAAAAAACATTGTTGTCGTGCAACCCAATATTGACCCTTATGCAAAAGTTTCGGAGCAGGCAGGCTCCTTAGAATGGCAATTGCAAAGATTAATCAACACGAGTGAAAAAGTGATTGACAATAATACTGCGCTGGTAGTGTGGCCGGAGACGGCGTTGTACTCTCCTTCCCGGATACAGGAAGAAACAGTGAGAGACAATATGTTTCTCTTGCCGCTTTGGAATTTCTTAAAACAACATCCACAACTTTCAGTTTTTTCCGGAATAGAAAGTTTTCGTGTATTTGATGAAAAAACCAAATATGGAGAAGCTATGTTTGGAAAATATGTGGAGTCGTACAACGGATCGATGCTTGCCGATAGCAGTGGTGCTTATGCTTTTTATCATAAATCGATGCTGGTGCCCGGTGTGGAAACACTTCCCTGGTTTCTAAAATTTCTGAGCAGCTGGTTTGAAAAATTTGGTGGCACTACAGCAGGATATGCCAAGCAGGATATCCGCACAGTGCTCAATGAAAAAAATGGATATAAAATAGCACCTGCCATTTGTTATGAAAGTATTTACGGCGCTTTTATGAGCAGGTATGTAAAACAGGGTGCCAATCTCATTTGTGTAATTACAAATGATGGCTGGTGGAAAAACACACCCGGACATAAGCAACACATGAATTATGCAAGACTGAGAGCCATTGAAACCCGTACCTGGGTAGCTCGCAGTGCCAATACAGGCATCAGTTGTTTTATTGATCCCAATGGAAATATAATTGACCCGCAGGCATATAATACACAGGCTGGAATCAAATTATCAGTTCCTGTTACTGCTGCACAAGCAACTTTTTATGCTCGTTATGGAGATTGGCTTTACAAACTGATGCTGATATTGAGTGGACTACTGATTGGATGGACGATTGGCTTAAAGTTCAAAAAAAGATTTTCTAAATAATTTCTCTTTAATATTTTTTATTGTTTTTTGGCCAAGAGTAACACCCATAAAATTTTTCATTCATCCTTTGTATATATTATGAATGAAAAATTTCATGTACGTTTGAGACCCGCAAATCGTAATTGCAGCGCCAATAAAACAAGAAATGGAGAAACAAATTTTTTACTATCAAAATAAAATTCATTACCGCGTTATTGGAAGTGGAACTGCTGTATTACTAGTACATGGATTTGGAGAAGATGGCTTGTTGTGGGATGAAATGGTTGCAGCTTTATCTGATAAGTTTCAATTTATAGCTCCCGATTTGCCCGGTTCTGGCAAGTCGGATGCCATTGAAGACATGACGATGGAAGGGTTGGCTGAGATACTGGAAGCTATCATTCAAAACGAAAACATCAATAAGGCAGTTGTTATTGGACACAGTATGGGCGGATACATCAGCCTGGCTTATGCTGAAAAATATATCCATCGCATTCAAGCATTTGGGCTGTTTCATTCTACTGCATTTGCCGATAGTGATGAGAAAAAAGCCGTTCGTCAAAAAGGAATTGAATTCATCAGGCAGCATGGTGCATTTGAGTTTATAAAGGCCACAACACCCAATTTATTTTCTCAACATTTTAAAGACCATGCACCCGAAGTTGTAGAAAAATTTATTGGACAACAACACAACTTTAAGAGCGAAAATCTCGTTTCCTATTATAAAGCAATGATGAACCGGCCCGACAGAACGAGTGTGTTGAAAGCAGCTGATTTTCCTGTACTTTTTATCATGGGAAAATACGATAGTGCCGCACCATTAAATGATATGTTGCAACAATGTCATCTGCCTCAAAAATCGTACATTCACATCCTCCAAAATACAAGTCATTTGGGGATGATAGAAGAGAAGGAAAAATGTGTGGTAATTTTGGATAGATTTTTGTGGGAAACCAGTGCCATATAAAATTGAAAATCAATAATAATTATTACGTTACCCGGTCATGAAGAAAATTATTTTCATTATATCTCTTTTTATTCTGTCAACAAGCAACTCATTTGGAGCGCATATAAAAGGTGGCTTTTTTAATTATGAATACCTGGGTCCCGGTACCGGAACAAATTTGAGATACAGGATCACTCTTACCGTTTATATGATTTGTGATCCAAATCCCGGCCAGCTTTCAAATCCTATTAATTTCAGCATCTTCAATGCGGGAAATAATGCATTTATTCAAAATGCAAGTGTAAGTATTACTCAACAATATAATTTAGCAAAGACACAGGATGAAATTTGTATCACAGGCGATCAAACAGGTTGTTACTATACAGTTGTAATTTATGATTTAGCATCAATAGAACTGCCAGCTACACCATCGGGATATATTGTATCTTATCAACGCTGTTGCAGAATTGCAGGAATAAACAACATAGTATCAAGCGGCGCTGTTGGAAATACATTTGCTATTACCATACCCGGCACTGCATCAGGATTTGAAACCAACAGCAGTCCTGCTTTTGCCATAAATGATACGGCTGTTGTGTGTGCGGGCAGTTATTTCCAATATTCTTTTAAAGCAACAGACAAAGATGTTGACTCTCTCGCTTATACATTTTGCAGTGCATATCAAGGCGCTTCGCAGGGAGATCCTTCACCAGTTACTGCTTCTAATCCTCCTTATAGCAGTGTTCCTTACCAATCACCTTTTACAGGTTTTAGTCCAATGGGAATAGGCGTTACCATTAATCCACTCACAGGCCTTATAAGCGGAGTAGCACCTGCAGCTACCGGTGAATATGTAGTATGTGTATGTGTAAACGAATATAGAAATGGTGTTTTGATAGGAACTACCAGAAAAGAATTGCATATACGTGTTGGTGACTGTAATCCATTAACTGCTTTATTAAACCCAAGGCCCACTTTTTGTGAAGGGCTTATACCTGCTGTTGTAAGTTTTCAAAATGATGCAGCCGGTAACCCACCTGGTGTAGAGTATGTATGGGAATTTGGAGATCCTACAAGTGGGGCTTTAAACACTTCTACTCTTGCTTCACCTACTCACACCTATGCTGATACAGGAACCTATACCATCAAACTAAAAGTTTCGCTTTCCGGTGGCATGTGTTCAGATAGTACAACACTAAAGTTGAAAGTATATCCAGGTTTCTTCCCGGGTTTTGTTTATAATGGAAGTTGTTTTACAACTCCCTATCAATTTACTGATACTACTAAAACTACTTATGGCACTGTATCAATCTGGAGCTGGAACTTTGGCGACCTTGCTACGCTAGCAGATACTTCTCATATTTTTAACCCTCAATGGACATATCCATCTCCTGGCACAAAAACAGTAACCCTTATTGTAGGTAACAGCAAAGGCTGTGTTGACACGCTTGTGCAAACAGTAGATATTTTAGACAAACCTGCTATTGCTGTTGCTTTTAATGACACCTTAATTTGTATTCCTGATGCTGTGCAATTAAATGCAACGGGTACGGGTACTTTTAGCTGGACACCATTGGTAAACATCGTTGGCGCCAATACCGCTACGCCTTCGGTTAATCCTACAACAGATACATGGTATTATGTAAAACTTACCGACAATGGATGCGAAAACAACGACTCGGTACATGTGCGAGTTGTAAGTGGCGTTACGCTAAATGCCCGGGCAGATACTGCCATCTGTTTAACAGATCCGGTACAATTATCCGCAACCGGTAATGCACTAAGTTACCAATGGACACCTTCAGCTACACTTAGCGATCCCAATATTGCAAATCCTATTGCAACGCCGGTTTCAGCAATTACAACTTATACCGTACGAGGCAATATTGGCACTTGTTTTACAACCGATAATGTTATTGTTGCCGCAGTTCCATATCCGCAATCTAATGCCGGTCCCAATCAAGTGATTTGCTATAACACTGCAACACAGCTTAATGGATTGCATGATGGTTCTACTTTTACATGGACGCCTACAAGTTATTTGGATAATCCAACGATTTTAAATCCTATTGCAACACCTCCACGAACTATTACTTATGTTTTAAGTTCCTATGATACTAAAGGATGTCCAAAACCGGGAAGAGATACAATTGTAGTAACAGTAAATCCTAAAGTAATTGCTTTTGCTGGTAATGATACGGTAGCAGTTGTGGGTCAGCCATTACAATTGCTGGCCACAGGAGGCACATCATATATTTGGAGCCCGGCTATAGGACTGAACAATACGAATATTGCTAATCCGGTGGGCACTTACAACAATAGTATTGATAGTGTTAAGTATAAAGTAATAGTTACTGATGATATTGGTTGTGCCGATTCTGCATTTGTAAAAGTGGTGATATATAAAGTATTGCCCACGGTTTTTGTACCTACTGCCTTTACACCCAACAATGATGGATTGAATGATGTAGTAGCACCGTTTATTGTAGGCATTCGCAAGCTTAATTTTTTCAGCATTTATAACCGCTGGGGCGAAAGGGTGTTTACTACAACCCAAAATAAAAAAGGATGGGATGGCACTATTGGTGGCAGATTGCAAAATACAGGTGTGTTTGTTTGGATGGTGAGTGCTGAAGATTATAATGGACAAAAAATATTTCTGAAAGGAACGGTTACTTTAATAAGATAAATGGTAAAAGTGAGAAGGTGAAGAGTATTAGGAATTTAAATTATTATCCAATCAACTAGTCAGCTAAAGAAAAATCAACCAATCACTTGAAAAAAATTGTATTCATTACCGGCGCTACTGCTGGATTTGGCGAAGCTTGTGCTCATCTGTTTGCCGAAAATGGCTATGACCTCATCATTAATGGTAGACGAGTTGATAGATTAATAGCTCTAGCCAATAAATTGGAAAAAAAATTTAATGTAGCTGTTTTACAATTGCCTTTCAATGTGCAGCAGGAGAATGCTGTGTATGCAGCGATTAATGCTATCCCCACCGAATGGAAAAATATTGATGTGCTTGTAAATAATGCCGGTCTTGCACTAGGTCGTGATTTTTTTGAAGAAGCCAATACTCAGGACTGGAACACCATGATTGATACGAATATAAAAGGTTTTCTGTATGTGGGTAAAGCAGTGGCGGCATTAATGACAGAGAGAAAAAAAGGACATATAATCAATATGGGTTCCGTAGCAGGAAAACAATTATATGAAAAAGGAAATGTTTATTGCGCAACCAAATATGCTGTAGATGCTATTAGTCAGGGTATGCGTATTGATCTTTTGCGGCATGGCATTAAAGTCACTTCTATCAATCCGGGCGCAGCCGAAACGGAATTTTCTATAGTACGATTTAAAGGAGATGATGAAACTGCCAAAAAAATTTATGATGGTTTAAAACCGCTTAGCGCAATGGATGTAGCAACAGTTGTTTTCTATTGTACGACTCTGCCCCCTCATGTTTGTATCAACGATCTTACCATTACCTGTTTACAACAAGCTAATGCCGTATTTTTTAACAGACATTCCTGAAAACCTACTATTGATCTCAATCAACTTTGATAAAGTGGCTTAATTAATACTGAAACAAAAAAATAGTACAATCGTACACTGGCCTGAATATTGCCGTAATTTCCCTCAGCAATTATCCTATAATTGAAAAAATCTCAGGTATTAATTCTTAGTTTGAAAAACCACAATATAAATTTATACCCAAGCACCATCCCTGAAAAGACCGTTATGAAAAAATCCCTTTTTGCATTTGTTTTTGTTATGATTACCTGCTGCTATTCATTGCTTGCACAAGATGTAATTCGTTTGCAATCCTGTAATAATGAAATGATAAGTAAGCAAGTGGACAGCTTAAAAAAAGAATACGGCGGTCAGGGTTTTAGTCTGCTAAAAGAAGCCTCCATAAGTATGGAAAGTGAATTTGAAATGCCGGTTATCGTACCACTTACCGAAGGCAGCTGGTATCAATTTGTTTTTATTGGCGATATCTCTTCCAAATTGTACGAAGTAAGAATGTATGATTGGCAGGAACACATGGTTATTTTTCGGCAGAAAAAATGGGGAGATATTGATGGCAATGTAATTTCATATATGTATATCCCTAAGTTTTCAGAGTTTCATATGATGAAGCCCGTACAGGTTAACAAGAAGAAGAAAAGAGATTTATGCGGATATGTTATGTTGTTTAAAAGAACCGCATCAGATACTGGTATAGTTGCTCCTCACTAATTTTTTTCTAATACTTTTTACTGGTGTTCAAAATTTGAATGCGGATTTTTGATTGCTATTATTGGCGGTCAGGTGCAATCATTTCATAAAGCCAAATATACATTCGTACAAAATTTCGCTCCGATGGGCTTTCAAAAATTTCAGCATTTTTCATCTCTATCTTTAAATTGTAAAAGCAGTGTTTTATCTGTTTCAATGTGGGTGTATTCCTAAAAACATTGTACAAATACATTTCAAAAGAAATCGCTTTGCCATTTTGAAACGACAAAGCGATTAAAGATATTTCAGATACTTATTATTGTGCCAGCGATATTCTTACCTGCACTCCTGCCCTTGTATTGGTGATGGGGAAGGAATTACTAATCTTAGGCTTGTTCTTATTTTGTTCAAAGAACAATTTAATACTTACTCTGTTATTTACAATATAATCTATAGAGGGCGCAATGCGAATTACTTTTTGTCCGGCAGTGCCAAATGCAGTACCCTGATCCAGTTTACTGTTGGCTGTTGCATCATCCCTCATGCTAAAGTCAATACGGAAAGTAACATCATTATCCAGCTTCCCTTTCATAAATGGTAGCTTCTTAATGAGTGGTACTCCTTTTTGTCTCCAGTCCAATCCAAATGTTATTTCGGTTGAACGGTTTTCTGCCAATTGATAATCTATCAGACTAAGACTTAAGGTGCGGCTCTTCTTATATTCAAAACGGGTGCTTAATTGATTTGTAAATGTCATATCAATTGCAAACAATGGATCAAATGCTTCCTGAATGGTAATATTCGGAACTAAGAAATATGGAATATAGTTTCCTGTAATCGTATCTCTGAATTCCGGATAGCCAATATGAAACTTGTCAGTAAATAATAACGCAGTATTAAAGCTGTTCATGCTAAATGTGCTGTGATAACCGTGACGCAAGGTAAAATTGGTAAAAATTTTATCCATACCCGGAATTCTGGTAAGACCAGTATAGTTTATTGTCCAGTTGGGTTTTGGCATTATTCCAGAGAATGGATTGGAGCGTATATTCGGATTATTATTTTTTGCCAGTTTTATAGATGTGGGATCCTTTTTAGTATAAGCAGCAATAAATGCGGGTATTACAACATCCTGTGCATAGCGTCCATAACCTGCTACATAACCATCCGGATTTGTACCATTGCCTGCTGCATAAGGATTCAACAATTTTAATCTTTGTGAAAGGACTAGCCTGTTTGCTTCAAACTGTTTGAAAGTAGCCGACACTTCATTGGGATTAAACTTTTGGAACAAGGTCTGGAATGCGATGTAACTAACATTGAAGCTTCCTAATGCATAAGGGCTTAAACGGGCAAGACCGGAGTGTCCTGTTGTGTCTTTATACAATTCCGAATACTGCTTATCAAAAGTTTTATCAAGATTGACATCAATATTAAAATCTCTGAAAGGAGTAATCTGAGCTGTAAGGTTGATACGCTGGTTATATCGCTGACGAATCATTTCACTTACCAGAGAATCCCGGGATAATAATCCTTTATTTCCAAAACGGTTGATCCAGTTGGTATCCGGTTGATAACCGAAAATAAAATCAAAGCCGGGTTGGCTGCTTTTTGGATTATACCCTAATAATTTTGTGCTATCCATATAACCTGGCAAAGTGGTTCCAAAGTCTTCTGTTAACTGAACGCCAACACGTTTAACAGAGGTAAGCAGTTGGAAGAATGCTTTGGGCAATGCACCTACCTGAGGCAAATAGTTTGGATCTTTCTTTGGCCTGACTTTTTTCTCCTTTACTTTTTTTACTTTTTTAGCTTTCTTTCCATTTTTGCCAGAGGCTTTTTTAGAAGTGTCAATTTGTTGCTGACCGGGCAATATGTAATCCTCATTCTTATTTTTTACTTCCTCTGCATCAGCTTTTTTGTTGTTCTTTTCTTCTTTTTTATTCTTTTTACCTCTCTCTTTTTTCTCATTTGCACCTGGCAGGTTGCCACCTGTTTGTTGATTATTTCTTTGTTTTGGTGCAGTAGAATAAACAGCACGCAAGAAACGCCATTTATTATAAAGGTCTTCAAATTTTAATTCGCCATTGATTGTTCTGGTTTGCGTATTGGATAATGTATTTCCTTGTTCTCTTGCCAGTAAGGAGGCTGCAAGCCAGTTATACTTTGTATTATAACTTGCTGATAAGGTTGTCCAGTCAAGTAAAGGAATTTTTTGAGTGGGCACATTGTATCGGATAGTAAGATCCTGATTATACTGTGTATTTCTTCCACCCTTAAATAGATTCTTTTTTATTGAATCTTTTTTTGCTTTGGTATCAATGCTTCCAAATGGCTCATCTACTCTTGCATTGTTTACCGCCATATAATCTATGGAAATAGATTTGGTCAGATTCCATTGCAGAATATAGTAACGATCGAAGGTGAAGAATTTATTAAATGTTTCTGGTATTTTATAGGGGCCGCCTCCTACATTTCTGGGTCGTGTAGAACCATACTGACGGAATAAATCCGCCTTAAATGCAAATTGATTTGGAACATAGTTAATATTAAAATCACGAATCAATGCAAACCAAGGTGATTTTGATTTTATCAATTTTCTAAAGGGTTCAAATGGTTTTACATTGGGCGAATAACTATATGCAATAGAGCCGCGGGTTCTTCTCAATTCATCGCTTTCAATAAGCGGATTGTGCATTGTAGTTTGTATATAAGAATAATTAAAATCAAAATTGGTCAGACTCCAGACCTTAGGCCGCTTGCCATCAGTCTTGAGTTTTTTCATATTTGTAATGTTGAACGTTTTAATAGTGGTAACATCCTGAGATTCATTTCGAATTGAATCCCGCTTATCTGATGGTACAGATTTCAAAACATCTTTTTGCTTTACATCTAATTTGTAAGGATTGTACTGTGGATCGCTGATGGTTTTGCTAATGCCTGCATACACCGGAATTTGCAACCCAAGTTTTTTAGGAAATAATTTTCCTGCTTCAATTGAAGTTGTTGCATCAAACGTATAAATATTTTCACGGCTACGCTCATTTACTTTTTGTTCTATAGATCCAAATCCAATACTTTTTGCAGTTCCTGATATTGTGAGAGATCCCAGATCTGCCAGTTTAATATCTACTCGTCCAACGGCGGCCCATCCACCCTGCTCATTCAAATCATTCAACCTAAGCTCATTAAACCAAACCTCAGCACATGCTGACTCTTGTGTTACGTTTTCCACTCCCATTAAAAAGCCTCTTACTTCTCCAAGATTGGGATTACCAATAAGCGCAATTGTGCGTCCACTAGCAAGTGTTTCTTTATAGTATTTAGAGGGCGGATAGCCTTGTGCATCTCTCCGTTTTTTTAATGAAACTAATTCCTGTAATTCAAAATCCAGATTATTCTCTTTGGGCCAAATGACAGCTGAATCAGTAGCACCCGGAGGTGTTATTTTTAAAGGAATTCTTACTTCATAGTAGTTACCGGAAAAGTCATTTCCTATTCGTACTACACCATAGAGATCACCATCAGCAAGAGTAGAGCCGTTGCCCGATTCTGCATGTATAAACATGGACAGTTTTTTATACTGTACCATATCCAGATTCATATTTTTAAATACGCCTCTTGACTCTCCCTGAGGCAAACCACAAACCTGCATACTCAATGACTGCTCATTTAATTGTATTGAAATATTATTATTACTCAAAGCCTGTTGTCTTTCAATGCCAGGAGGAATGCGGTATGGAACAGGCTGGCGTTGATCATTCTCTTCAATATTTACAGCCAATGTGTTAACCGAAACCAGATCAGGTATTGGAAGGTTTACAAACTGGCCGGTAGTATCAATTTTGTTCTTAAACTTGCGCCATTGGTTTCGTACCAGTTCCAGTTTTCCAAATCTCAACACTACCGAATCTTGAAAGCCTGTCATATACATTCTGATAAATCGTATTGATTTAAAATCTGGAATATTGCCCACTTTCAACTGGTATTCACTTATAGGTATCCTAAACAAATACCATGTTTCATTTCTTGACTGACCATTGGCCAGGTTTACAGGTACGTTTCTTACATCAGTAATGTATTGTGTATTGTTGGCAGTCATGCCCGGTTTAATGTCAACTTTATACTGAAAATATTCTTCTGTCTCGTTCATGGTGTTATCCCTGTTCAAATCTTCACCATCAGGATATTGTGTATAAGCGTTGATGAATTGACTGTTGCCAGAAGCAACGGGAGAATTGCCATTTGGATTATTTATGTTTTTATATCGTGCTAGTATTCCTTGCCCTCCCTGATCATAAGTTTCATCCCGATAAGGAATAAAATTATCATTAGATGGATCTGCCTGTGCTTTAATATATACTTGAGATCCTGTTCCAAAATTTGTTCCTAAAAGACTTACGTAAGGTGAGAATTTAGTTTTTTCATCATCATCACGCAATCCATCAAAACCCACATCTTGATAAGGTCTGCTTGCCGGATCATTATTAAATGCATTGGTTACTTGTAGTGGATTTGCCGGCACCCTTCCCCATACAGTATTATTATCAACTGGCGCACTAAAGCTAGGAGGTATAGGCAAACCATTTTCATACATCCGCTTTCCATCTTTCAATATATCTTCAGAAATATTTCCCAGATTGAAATACAACTGACCGCCCAATGGATTTGCAGTATTCTTTATAAAAGGATCTTGCATCCAGAATTCTATATATTCAATATTGGCTGATTCAAAGTCTGTTTGATCGATATTTCGCATCAATCCACCCCATGCCTGTTGCGGGTTTAGTAATTTTCCGTTTCCGTTTATCCTTGTATTTCGGGCTTCAAAATTGTAAGGTCCACGATCTTTTGGATAATAGGCAATATCAAAGGTTGTCAGCAATCCTTCACCTAACTGTAATCCTTTTCTCGGAAAAATCTCACGCTGAAATACTTGTCTTGTTTCAGGTTTTGAGAGTTCATCCAAATCATTTCGAAGTGGATTATTATTATTTCCTTTTTCTTGTAAAACAGGCTCAATATTATACCAGGCAAATTTTGCCCTATTGAAACCACTGCTTGAGTCGTTGTTTAAGGCTGACTCGGGAAAAAGTGGAGCTGTTCCAGTTAAATTATTATTGCCTTGAGGGATGGAAGCTAAAGACCAACTGATTAATGGAAAACGCAAATCAATATTGGAACGGGTACCTTCAAAATCATCAATATAAACCTGGCCTCCTTTATCGCGGCGTTTATTATCTTCTTGTAAACCGTTTATTTGTTTGGGGTGGCCAGGCTTTAAATATGCGGCTTCAGCATAAGCCGTAATTGATGACATTGCTTTGGTAGAATAAAAAGGCAATTTATCAAGCCATTTTGTTAACCGCGGCCATTCGCTACGATAATCCATATCCACTCCATACATAGCATTTCTTATTGGATCATCTCCATAAGATTGCTTGGTAAAAAATGGTCTTTCACTTAATCGTTGTAAAGTAGCACCTAGTGTAAGTTTTTTACTTGCCAGATAATCGAAACGCATTCCCATAAAACTCCGTTGCTGCAAGCCAAATGTTTGATTGGTTTCATATTGAATATCTACCGGAATTCCTGAACTAAGTACCGACTGATTGGTAACACGTAATGATCCCAAATCATAATTAATTTCATAGTCCACGTTTTCAACCAGCATTTGGCCATTTGCCATTACTCGCACCGAGCCTCGTGGAATATTATAACCCAATTGATACTCACCGCTTGCTGCATTGTTACCAAAGCCGCCACTACCACTTCCAAAACCATTATTACCAGCATAACCGCCATAGCCTCCGGCGCCACCTGATGATTTTGATTTTCCAACCAGTTTAAAACGATTTAGATTAGTATATGTTTGAGCGATTGCTTTAATGGTATCATATAATGGATAATACAGAAACCTGTCTCTTCTGGTCTGGTTAGGGAATACATAATCAAGATCGTGGCCAAAAGGTTCCAGTACAGGAAAAATAATACGGCTTTGCTGAGAGATTACTGTAAAGCTGTCTATAAAGTCAAACTTACCATCTGGCTGCGGATCGTTTTGATTGTTGAGCCGGTCAAGGTTCATTAAAGATATAAGTGGCTGGCCGTTATAAGCAGGCAGTACACTATCAATAGGAAAAAATCTTTTTTCACCAAGGCTTGGTTCTTCATAGTTTACATCCAGCGAAAAATCCTGGCGTTCCAATTGTCCATATCCTACTGAATATACATTCTTCATCATCAAATCCCAGATTGGAAGATTGGTACGCTGTGATGTTGCTTTTAGCATTTTGAGGAATAAAACTTTTTGAGATGTTCCTGTAGAATCAGGTGGTACATCTTGCGAAAATTCCCCAATCTGATATGGTTTCCCATTATAAGTATATTGAATGGCAACACCCAATACTTCATCGGGTTGTAAGGGTTGGTTAAGAGAAATAAAGCCGATACGTTGATTTACATAATATTCAGATGGATTTAGTTTGCGGGCATAAGTTTTTTCAAAATCTTGTACTGGTAATAAATTGAATGGAGCAGCGGTTAAAGTACTTTGAACTAAAGAAGAGTTACGGGCTGATGGGCTGCTGTATAGCATACCATAAAGCGAGTTGGCATTATTATACGGCAATGTACCTCCACCCCCAAGTGATAAATTATAAGGTTGCGTTTCACCCAAATCCATGAAAGTAACTACATCGCGGGTATCGGTTGTAGCGCCACTTCGGTTGGTTACCCAAACTTCTACCCGCATTATCTGCGCCTGCGAATTTATCATAGGCAGATTCTTCATCGCCTTATTAAAATTGTTGCGGAAGTATTGTGCAAAAAGGAAATGGCGGTTTTCATCATACTCATCTGCTCTTACTGTAAAGTTCTGAGAGCTGCTACCACCTTGTAACGCTAGTGACTGACGCTGCGACTGCTGATTGGCTAACACAAAAGTGAAATAAGCTTTACCAAACTGCATTTGTGTCTTTATTCCAAAAAGTGATTGAAGCCCGGGTATCAGTGTACTTTTAGTTTGAAAATTGGTATTGCCTGCAGAAAATTGTTTAATGATATCATCTTCTTGTCCCTGATAATCTAATTTGAGTTGATTTTCATTTCCAAAATTGGCAAGTGTATTGTAATTGATGGGCAACTTTATTTTCTCACCAATTTTTGCATCAACATTTAATTGTGAGTTCATGTTGAAATCAATACCCCCGTTTTTTCTTGCTCTTTCGGGCAAGGTGGGGTTTTCAATATTCTGACCATTATAGCCAGCCATGATATCTACAGAACCTGTTGGCTTTATTTCAATATTTACTTTTCCATCAGGACCTGCGCCAATGATGCGATTGAAAAGGCCTTCCCCAATCCTAAATTTTGGCTTGAAAAGCCTGCGGTTCATATTTGCCAGCAGCGAGGCTCTTTTTCGGAAATATTCTCTTTCATCTTCACGGCCCTGTAGTTTCAAAAACTCATCCATACTAAAAGCCGTAGGTGTTCTATAGTATCTGTTACCAATTTTTTCAACAACATAATACTGCTTTGTTTTTGGATCGTATTCAATGGTCCTTTTAATAAAACCGGTATCTTTTAAGTCAAATGTGTTTCTGTTGGGATAAGTATAGGGATCTCCATGTCTGTCTTCAACCGGATAGCGGGTAGTATCTACACCAGCGGTAGTTGGTTTTACGGAATAGTTGTAATAAATTCCAGAAGAAATATTGTTGGAAGATCCGGCATGGGCAGCAGCTATTGCGCCAAGTACAATGGCAAAAGCCACCATTGTTCGTGAGATATGAGCAGTTTTAAGGTTCAAGGTTTTTTCTCCTACTGGTTAGTTTCCTGAAAATAGTTGATTAAAGTGTACGAAGTGTTTTTTTAATCAGCTCTTCAACGGAAAGATTGGATTCAACAACCATTACCTTTTCCAAAGCAATAGAAGCGGCTTGTCTGTTGATGCCTAAAGCCATTAAAGCATTTAACGCATCTTGATGCAAAGTATTGTTTTTCAGTGGCAAATTATTTGATTCTACCGGATGTTTTATCAATTTATCCTTTAACTCCAGCACCATTCTTTCGGCAGTCTTTTTACCTATACCTTTTATGCCTTCCAAAGTCCTCAAATCGGACTGAACAATAGCCTTTGCCAAATCGTCAGGCTTCATATATGACAACATAACCCTTGCTGTTGATGCTCCAATTCCAGAAACACTTAGTAAGTGGTGAAACATTTCTTTTTCAGGTAAATCGAAAAAAACCATATAAAATGTGGGCATCTTCGCGAATAATAAGGCTGGTAAAAAGAAGTCCTTTGTTTAAATCCTGAATTTTTGAATAAGTATTTAAACTGATCTGTACTTCATATCCAACACCATTCACATCTATCATTATTGTGGCGGGCGATTTTTGTACAAACTCCCCTTTTAAATAAGCAATCATGGGCTGCAATATAAACGCCAATTATCATTCTACAATAAGAATAATAAATATCTACATCTCTTTTAATTTAATATTACAAAATACCTACTTCCTTAACTTTGACATTCTTAGAAAACAAAAACCAGAGCATGACCAACAAAATAACTGCTGCTATTACTGCTGTAGGCGGCTTTGTACCTGAAGATAAACTGACAAATTTCAACCTTGAAAAAATGGTAGAAACCAATGATGAATGGATTCGTACCAGAACCGGAATTGAAGAAAGAAGGATTTTAAAAGGTGATGGTCTTGCCACTTCAGATATGGTGGTACCTGCCGTAAAGCTGCTTTGTGAAAAAAGAGGTATAAAAACGGATGAAATAGATTGTTTGATTGTGGGCACTGTAACACCCGATCATGTTTTTCCTGCAACTGCAAACATAGCCTGCGATAAATTGGGAGCAAAAAATGCCTGGAGCTTTGATGTATCTGCTGCCTGCTCCGGATTTCTGTATCCATTGACTCTTGGCACTGCTTTAATTGAAAGTGGCCGATATAAAAAAGTGGTGGTATGTGGGGCAGATAAAATGAGTGCAATTATTAATTACAATGACAGGGCAACATGTATCATTTTTGGCGATGGGGCTGGGGCTGTACTGCTGGAACCAAATGAAGAAGGAAATGGTGTTCTTGACAGCATACTTCGTAGCGATGGCAGTGGTTCTCACTACTTGCACATGAAAGCTGGTGGGTCAAAAAAGCCAGCATCTGTTGAATCAGTTTTGGCCAACGAACATTATGTATATCAGGAAGGGCAAGCTGTTTTTAAAGCAGCAGTAAAGGGAATGGCAGATGTAAGTGCTGAACTTCTTGAAAGAAATAATTTAACTGGGGATGATATTTCCTGGCTAGTGCCTCATCAGGCCAATCTTTGAATTATAGATGCTACAGCTAACAGAATGGGATTGCCAAAAGAAAAAGTGATGATAAATATTCAACGATATGGTAATACTACAGCTGGCACTTTACCACTTTGTCTTTGGGATTGGGAAAAACAATTAAAGAAAGGAGACAATCTGGTACTCTCTGCTTTTGGAGGAGGCTTCACCTGGGGAGCCACATTAATTAAATGGGCTTATAATAGTTAATTGTCTTAGTGAAAATACTTTTACTTCAAAAGAATCATTGATGTCGATCATCTATTTCAAGATTTAAACTTTTAATATCAGGTTCCATAATAGATTTGCTTACCACCACAAAAAAAAATCTATGCCGAACCGCCGTCGAACCCAAAGATTTTGGAAAAGAGTTTTTTACATATTTTTTCTCAATGTTGTCATCGCCACTCTTGTTTATTTTTCTTTAGATTATTCTGTTGCTATAAAACAGTTAGAAGAAGATACAGGTGAGCTTTTTTTGAGCTTAACCGGATTATCTTTTGGTGCTGCTTTAATTTTTGCATACTGGCTTAGAAAAGAGTCGCAGTTAAGACAATGGTGATTTGTTTTTTCTTGTCCAATAAGTAAAATCTGTTTGTGGCAGTTTTTCAACTCCTACTTGCCGCAACATATTTATTAATTGCCCCCGATGATAGGTGCCGTGATTTACAACATGCAAAACAATTTGCCAGACGGGCTGTTTAAAATTTTCTTTTTTGTTGTTGTAATATTGTGTTACATGTTCCAATGACATTGTACTCGCATTTTCTACCCAGTTTTTCCATAATAAATTTAGCTCTAATAGTCCCGATCCGGCTTCTAGCATTGTACCATTAAAATTTTGTGATGGGATCTGTATTCTTTCCTGCAATTTAATTCGCTGCCACCAAATCAATTCAGCATCCCAAATATGTAATACGGTTTTATATATGGAGTTAAAACTACTGGCAATTTCTATCTGTTGCTTTTCCGAAGGTAAATTATAAATGACTGCCAATATTTGTTGATTGGCCCATAACTGATAGGCGATTAGTTGCTTAAGTAATTCTTTCATTATAATAATTACCAAACGAACATAACAAGAATTATTAAACAGACAAATGAAAATTTCGCACATCAGGGCCGGTTGGAATTATAAATGATATATATTAAAAAATTGTAATTTCATTTTTTAGTATCTTCTAATCAGCAAAGCCCAAAAAACCAATTTATTCATGTGCAATTTTTATGGTTATCAGGTAAGTTTGGCCTCTTACATTCAGTTGCAGAAAATAGAAAAGAAGCTGGGAACCTTCCTGGCTTTAGAAGAACTCAAGTTTTTATTTAATGGCTTTGAATACGGACATACACCAGTACTTCGCAAAACAACAGCAACCGATTTTAATTTTGAATTAATGCACTGGGAATTTATTCCTGCATGGATTAGATCAATGGGAGAAGTATATAAATCAAGAAAGCAAGGAATCCCCTGGCTTAATGCCAGCAGCGAGAAATTGCTGGACAGCAAAATGTTTAGAGAAGCCGCATTGAAAAGAAGATGTCTTGTGCCTGCATCACATTTTTTTGAGTGGAGAAATTACAAACCACAGGGAGCAAAAAAAGAAATAAAATATCCTTATTGTATTTCCGCCAGTGAAGCTGACTATTTTTATATGGCAGGTATTTGGAACCCATTTACTGATAAAGAAACAGGTGAAACTTTTAATTGTTTTGCAATTGTTACAACAGGAGCCAATCAACTCATGACAGAAATACATAATAACAAAAAAAGAATGCCACTTATTTTGCCAGATGAGCTGGCCTGGCGATGGTTAATGGAAGATTTAAACGAAAACGAAATCAGAGAACTAACTAACTTCAAAATTGCAGCAACTACTTTAAAAGCATATACCATTTCCAAAGACTTTAAAACTTCAACACAACCTTTGGCAACATATCAATATGATGATTTGCCGCCTATAAATCAGTTTTAATAATATTGGAATAAGCATTTTACTTTTCACAAAAATTATTCAACTAAATTTGAATGAAACCAACACAAAAATCAACTGATTTATGGAAAAAGAATTTAATGTCTCTGGATGGAGTTCGCTTGCAATTCATGCAGGACACGAGGAAAATGATGTACAGGCACACTTAACACCCATTTATGCAAGCAGCACATTTGTTTATGACAGTGCGGAGCAAGGTATGCGTCGCTTTAGTGGTGAAGAAAAAGGATACATCTACAGCCGATGGGGAAATCCTACTTTTAGTGAAGCAGAACGAAAAATAGAAGCACTTGAAACTTTTGGTTTGAATCTGGAGGTAAAAGGAATTCTTCATGCCTCAGGTATGGCAGCTATTTCAACTGTATTACTCTCTTGTTTGAAAAGCGGCGACAAGGTGCTGTCTCACTTTTCTCTCTATGGCGGTACAGAAGAATTGACACAACAACTACTGCCTGGTTTTGGCATTGAAAGAATTATTATGGATTTGCGTGACTTAAACAAAGCAGAAGAAGTAATGAAAAGTGATGCAGCGATTAAACTGCTTTATATAGAAACCCCTGCCAATCCAACGATACAGTGTGTCGACATTGAGGAACTTAGCAACCTGGCAAAAAAGTATCATATCAAAGTGGTTGTTGATAACACATTTGCCACGCCATATTTACAGCAACCATTTAAGTATGATGTTGATTTTGTAATTCATTCAACCACAAAATTTTTAAACGGACATGGTACTACTATTGGAGGTATTTTACTGGGCAAAGACATTGAGCTGATGAATACTCAGGTAAAAAAAACGCATAAAATGCTGGGAGGCAATACAAGCCCCTTTGATGCATTTTTATTGACTCAGGGAATAAAAACTTTGGAGATAAGGATGAAACGTCACTGTTATAACGCAATAGAAATAGCGAATTATCTGTATGCACACAATGCAGTTGGAAAAGTTAATTATTTAGGTCTTACCACACATCCCGATTTTGAGACAGCTCAAAAGCAAATGAGACATGCAGGCCCAATGTTAAGTTTTGAATTAAAGAATGGACTACAAGACGGCATCAATTTTATGAACAGGTTAAAAATGTGTGTAAGAACCGTATCGTTGGGTACTGTTGATACACTCTTATCTCACCCTGCTTCTATGACTCACTATGGTGTAGGAAAAGAAGAAAGAATAAAATATGGTATTACAGATGGATTAATACGCATGAATGTGGGTATTGAAAATCTGGAAGATATTATCAAAGACTTAGAGCAGGCATTGAAAGTCTGATAAGTTGTATAAAAAAATTTCGGTATGAATATCAGAATAGCGGTTAAAAAAGATTGTACTCGTCTATTGGAACTTGTTAAAGAATTGGCTGTTTATGAAAAAGCACCAGATGAAGTAACCGTTAGTCTTGCGCATTTTGAAGAAAGCGGGTTTGGAAATAATCCTGTTTGGTGGGCATTTGTTGTCGAAACAGAAGATGGTATTCAAGGTTTTGCACTTTACTACATTCGATATTCAACTTGGAAAGGGCAAGCAATGTACCTAGAAGATATCATTGTTACAGAAACTGCAAGAGGCAAAGGAATTGGCAAAATTTTATTTGATCGATTAATAGTAGAGGCAAAAGAAAAAGGATTCAACAGAATAATTTGGCAGGTATTGGAATGGAACGAACCCGCTATAAATTTCTACAAAAAATACAATGCTGAGTTTGATAGTGAATGGCTGAATGGGAGTATTTATGTTTGAACTCAAAATTTGAATTCAAATCAACTTACTCCAGCTACTTCAACTGATTTATCAATCTTTAACACCAATCCCTGCAATACTTTCCCCGGGCCGCATTCTGTAAATTTTGTAGCACCATCTTTTATCATAGACTGTATGCATTGTGTCCACCTTACAGCACCGGTGAGTTGGGCTATGAGATTATTTTTTATTTCTTCTTTATCCATTACTGCTTTTGCCACCACATTTTGATATACTGCACAAGTAGGGCTATGAAATTTAGTAGCTTCTATAGCCGCTGCCAGTTCTTCTTTGGCCGGCAACATGAGTGGCGAATGAAATGCACCTCCCACAGGTAGTACCAAAGCTCTTTTTGCACCTGCTGCTTTCATTTTTTCGCAGGCAATTTCTATTCCTTTAATACTCCCACTTATTACAAGCTGACCCGGGCAATTATAATTTGCTGCTACTACAACTTCTCCTGTCTCATCCTGCACTTCCTTACAAATAGTTTCTACTTTTTCATCTGCAAGATTTAATACAGCAGCCATTGTAGAAGGATTTATTTCACAGGCTTTTTGCATTGCATTGGCTCTTATAGATACCAATTGCATTGCATCTTCAAAACTTAAAGTGCCATTGGCCACCAGTGCAGAAAATTCACCCAACGAATGTCCGGCTACCATATCAGGCTTTACACTTTCAATACTTTTATATGCAATTATGGAATGAAGAAATACTGCGGGCTGTGTTACATTAGTTTGTTTCAAATCTTGATCTGAACCGGAAAACATGATATCCGAAATACGGAAGCCAAGAAGTTCATTAGCCTGTTCAAATAATTTTTTTGCAAAAGCATTGTTCTCATAATGCTCCTTACCCATACCACTAAACTGCGAACCCTGACCCGGAAATACAAATGCGTTTTTCATTTTGCTGATTGTTTACCCCCACCCCCAAAAAAATAAGGTTGATTGAAGACGCTCAACCGAACCTTACTGTTGCACAAATATAGAAGTTTAGATTAAATCGTTACTTATGAGTTTTAAAAACTCGCTTCGGGTTGAGTTCTTTTGAAACTCCCCGTCAAATGCTGAAGTAGTAGTTACTGAATTCTGCTTTTGAACTCCCCTCATCATCATACACAAATGTTTAGCTTCAATAACTACTGCAACACCCAATGGGTTTAGTGTTTCTTTGATGGCATCTTTTATCTGTACAGTCAGCCTTTCCTGCACTTGCAAACGACGGGCAAATACATCTACTACTCTTGCTATTTTGCTCAGTCCGGTTATCCATCCATTGGGAATATAGGCCACATGAGCTTTGCCAATAAAGGGCAGCATGTGATGCTCGCACATACTGTAAATTTCAATATCTTTTACAACAATCATTTCACTAACTGGCTCATGAAATTTTGCTGAATTAATAATCGTATGTGCATCCTGAAAATATCCCTGTGTAAGGTATTGCATGGCCTTTGCCAATCTTTCGGGTGTTTTCAATAGCCCTTCCCTTTCAGGGTCTTCGCCCAACAGACTTAATACGTTTTTATAATTGTCCTTTAATCCGCTTAATGTTTCTTCGCAGTATTCTTCAATTCTTTGATACTTCATATAAAAAGATTTAATATTTAGCTTGCAGGATACTCTACAAAATTTCTCGGCGTTTCATACAGTCTTATCTGCAAATCCAGTTTTGAATCAATCTTGGGTCGCAACAAATTAAAAATTACAATGGCAATATTTTCTGCAGTAGGATTCAGGTTTTTAAATTCTATTGTATCCAGATTTAGATTACGATGATCAAATCTTGCATGAATTTCATTTTTTACCAAATCACTCAATACTTTCATATCCATTACATACCCTGTATTTTCATCAGGTACGCCGGTTACTTTTACATCAAGTTCATAATTATGTCCATGATAATTAGGTAAAGCACATTTTCCAAAAACTTTCTCATTGGCTACATCATCCCATTGAGAATTGAATAAGCGATGTGCTGCATTAAAATGCTCCTTTCTGAAAACAGAAACCCTGTTACTCATTTCCAAATTTAATTATTCAAATAATAAATTGTTAAGTTCCGGTGTTAATCACCAAAATACTCAACAAAAATTTTTGTTGTTTCCACCAATTTCAGGCTATGCAGCGAAACCTCTGCAGGTATATGTGGTTTCAATACATTCCAGATACCCACTACAAGATTTTTACCGAGCACATTTTGCCTTTCATAAAATCCACATCTAAATTCAAATTCCGATGATCCAGTTTTTCAATTACCTTATCCTGAATTAATGCACCCAGCTTTTTGGCATCATAAATAAACCCGGTTTTCGAGATCTGGAAGCCCTTTAATAGTTACATACAATTCAAAATTATGGCCATGCCAGTTTTCATTGGCACAGCGGCCAAATACCTCATCATTTTTTTCTTTACTCCATTGGGGATTGTAAAGTTTGTGTGCAGCATTAAAATGCTCAATTCTTGTCAAGTAAACCATGCTTTACTTTTTGTTCCTTCTCAGCAGTTTGGGCGAAAAGGAATATGTTGCTGCCAAATGGCAGTCTGCAAAGGTAGCCGGAAAATTTATTTCATATCGTTTATACTTTATAGTTTCGCATAACCTGTAAAACAAATTTTGAACTTAGAAAATGAATTGTTTAATAATAGCAGCCACATCTCTCAAAATCAACCCTTTTCTTTCCTATTTAGGAAAAGAAAATATTTTTGCACATGAAATTGATGTACTTATTACTGGAATTGGATTGACCGCCACCACTTATTCTTTACTCAACCAGGTGAAAGTAAAGAAACCTGATTTGATTATTCAGGCAGGTGTAGGTGGATGCTTTGATCTTAATATGAAATTGGGTACTGTAGTTGCCGTAAAAAAGGAAGCTATCGCAGACCAAAGTGTAGTGGAATTAAAAACTCTCAAAACGCTTTTTGACCTTAATTTATTACCGCAAAATAAATTCCCTTTTACCAAAGGATGGCTGGTAAATACAAATGAAGTTTTTAAAAAAATTAAGTTGAAAAAAGCAACAGGAATATCAGTAAATGAAATAACAACTGATAAAAAGAAAGTGAACCTTTACAGAAAAAGTTTCAATCCTGTTGTAGAATCTATGGAAGGTGCGGCATTGCATTACGTAAGTTTGATGGAAAAAATTCCATTTATACAAATAAGAAGCATTTCAAATTATATTGCAGAAAGGAATAAACGTAATTGGAATATGAAAGAGGCAGTTGAAAATCTGAATAAAGAATTAATTTCAATTTTACTACAACTAAAACCACAGTCTAAAAATTGAAATTCACCCTAGGCTTTTCCCCCTGTCCCAATGACACTTTCATTTTTGATGCACTGGTGCATAAAAAAATTGATACAGGTGCTTTTGATTTTCGAGATAGTGCTGGAGGATGTAGAAACACTTAATGAATGGGCATTGGAAGGGAAACTGGATATTACTAAACTCAGCTTTCCAGCTTTTTTTCAATCATTAAATCAATATGTATTGCTAAACAGTGGCAGTGCACTTGGAAAAGGCGTGGGTCCGCTTTTGGTAACTAACAAAACCGGTAAAATATCTGAGGAAGAAATTACAAACGGAACAGTCACATTACCAGGTTTAAACACAACAGCGAACCTGCTTTTCAGTTTTGCTTTTCCAGAATCAAAAAACAAATCTTACAGAAGATTTGATTTAATAGAAGATATAGTTAGTGCCGGCAATAAGCATCACACAACTGAGTTTGGCGTAATCATTCATGAGAACAGGTTTACCTATGCGCAAAAAGGATTGAACAAAGTGGTTGATCTTGGTGAAATATGGGAGAAGAAAATAAATGCACCCATTCCTTTGGGTGGTATTGCTATTAAAAGAAATATTGAGAAAAATACCGCAATACAAGTGGATGAACTTATCAAAAGCAGTTTGAAATATGCTTTCAATCATTACCCTGAAGTGGGCGATTTTGTAAAAGCACACTCACAGGCTATGAGTGAGGATGTGATGAGAAAACATATTGATCTATATGTAAACAATTATTCCCTACAACTGGGAAATGAAGGCAGAGAAGCTATTCAAAAACTGATAGAAGTTTACAGAAGGCTCCATGAAATCCAGATAACTACAGCAGATGATTTATTTGTGATTGAAGCAGAATAATTTTTACCGATAATAACGGCAATACCTTCAAAGCCTGGTCATGAATCAATACAATTAACCAATAACGGTTGAGAAAAATAAATGGAAAATTATTCAGCGGATCCTGTAGCGCTTTCTGCTAAAATAGTAACCTTGTTATTAAGTACTTCTACAAATCCTCCGGTGATTGAAAAACTGGTGGTATGCGTTTTGTCTTTCAGCACTTTTACAGTTCCTGCTTTCAAAGCACTTACCAATGGAGCATGCTTGTCCAACACTTCAAACGAGCCGCTGATGCCAGGCATTTGTACGCCAAATACTTCGCCGCTGTAAAATTTTTTTTCGGGTGTTAATATTTCTAAATTCAAAATATTAAATTTTTAGAATGCTGATTTTTAAAATAATTAATTTCCTTAAATCCTGCTATTCATCGTGGCTTCTAATTATTAATTAGTTGCGGCCATTAATTTCTTACCCTTTTCTATTGCATCATCAATAGAACCCACAAGGTTGAACGCTGCTTCCGGATATTCGTCCACTTCTCCATCCATAATCATATTAAAGCCTCGAATGGTTTCTTCAATTGGTACCAGCACGCCTTTCAAACCTGTAAATGCTTCAGCAACATGGAAAGGTTGAGAAAGGAAACGTTGCACCTTTCTTGCACGGAATACTGTTTGTTTATCTTCTTCACTCAATTCATCCATTCCCAGGATGGCAATAATATCCTGTAATTCTTTATAACGCTGCAACATCAGTTTCACACGATTGGCACAATTATAATGGGCATCACCAACAATTAATGGCGAAAGAATTCTTGAAGTAGAGTCCAAAGGATCCACGGCAGGATAAATACCAAGGTCAGCAATTTTTCTTGATAATACAGTTGTAGCATCTAAGTGTGCAAAGGTTGTTGCAGGCGCAGGGTCAGTAAGGTCATCTGCCGGTACATAAACAGCCTGTACGGAAGTAATAGAGCCATTTTTGGTAGAAGTGATACGCTCCTGCATGATTCCCATTTCGGTAGCCAATGTAGGCTGGTAACCTACGGCTGAAGGCATACGACCCAAAAGAGCAGATACTTCAGAACCTGCCTGAGTGAAACGGAAGATATTGTCAACAAAGAAAAGAATATCACGTCCCTTGCCTTGTCCATCCCCATCACGATAATATTCTGCGATGGTAAGACCAGATAATGCCACCCTTGCACGGGCTCCGGGGGGTTCATTCATCTGACCGAATACAAAGGTTGCTTTTGAATCAGCAAGTTCTTTCATATCCACTTTGCTCAAATCCCATCCGCCTTCTTCCATACTGTGTTTGAAAGCATCACCATATTTCATAATGCCTGCTTCAATCATTTCACGCATCAGGTCATTTCCTTCACGGGTTCTTTCACCTACGCCGGCAAATACTGATAAACCGGAATAAGCTTTTGCGATATTATTAATCAATTCTTGAATCAATACAGTTTTACCCACACCGGCACCGCCAAACAAACCGATTTTACCACCTTTTGCATAAGGCTCAATCAGGTCGATAACCTTAATACCAGTAAAAAGCACTTCGGCAGCTGTACTCAGGTTTTCAAAAGTGGGAGGCTGATTATGAATAGGACGACCATTTTCTTTACTTACGGCTGGCAATCCATCAATAGGGTCGCCGGTTACATTAAAAAGACGGCCTTTGATACCTTCTCCAATTGGCATGGCAATAGGTTTGCCAGTATCAACTACAGCAGTACCTCTTACAATACCTTCGGTACCATCCATGGCAATGGTGCGTACGCTGTCTTCACCAAGGTGTTGCTGAACCTCAAGTACCAGAATATCGCCATTTTCTCTTTTGAGTTCTAATGAGTTATAGATTTCAGGTAGTTTACCATTAAACTGTACGTCTATTACCGCACCGATGACCTGTTTTACTTTCCCAGTATTTGCCATAAAGTGTTTTTAGAAGGGGTTACTTTTCAGGCCGCAAAGGTAAGGGGGTGGGGCTATTTGGCCAATTAGTTTGAAGAAATTCTGTTGACGTTTTTACCCCCCGTTTGTTCAGATGCTTTTGAATACATTTAATTCAAATTGAATGACAAACCTTCAATAAATTCAATTTAAAGAAATATAAAGCAAATTAATCCGCTTCGGTGGTAACATGAAGAATTTCAAAAACGCTGAAGCTTATATTGTTTTATATTTTCAAATAATATATTGCAATTTGAACTTCCGATTTTAATTATTCAATTTAATGTATTTTCGGCCAAAATTCTAAAGGCAATGGCAGAAGTGATATTAATGCCCCGACTGAGCGACACTATGGAAGCAGGAGTGATAGCTGCCTGGCACAAAAAAGTAGGAGATAATGTAAAAAAAGGTGAACTGCTCGCCGAAATTGAAACTGATAAAGCAACTATGGAGCTGGAAAGTTATAAAGATGGTGTACTCTTACACCTTGGTGGTGACAAAGGAAGTAAAATACAAGTTGATCAATTACTTGCAATTGTAGGAAAAGCAGGAGAAGATATTTCTTCTCTTTTAAGAAATGGTGGACAACCTTCAGGTCAAAATAGTTCAACACCAGCTGCAACTGAAACAAAACCAGCTTCGCAACTATCAAACTCATCTGTTTCAACTTTAGATGTTGCTTCAATGGAAGAAGTGGTTCTTATGCCACGCCTTAGTGATACAATGGAAGTGGGGGTAATTGCATCCTGGCATAAAAATATTGGCGATACAGTAAAGAAGGGCGAGGTGCTGGCAGAAATTGAAACCGATAAAGCCACAATGGAATTAGAGAGTTATAAGAATGGCACCTTGCTTTATATTGGCGCACAAAACGGTGAAAAGATCCCTGTAAATGCACTGCTTTGTATTATAGGTGAGAAAGGGAAAGTTGATGTTGATGCTGTGGTTGCTACAGTAAAAAATGGGAACACTGCCAGTACATCAACTTATAAGGCTGAAACTGAAACATTAAAAGATACTGTTGCTGACACAACTACTGCAGCGACTGTTACTTTATCAGAAAATGGAAGAATGAAGGCTTCTCCCCTTGCAAAAATGCTTGCAAAAGAAAAAGGAGTTGATCTAAAAATGGTAAATGGTTCTGGAGATGGTGGCAGAATTATTAAATCTGATATTGATAATTTTAACCCAGGTGCTGCGCAAAAAACAACATCAACTCCATCAATTTCAGCTAAGAAAGAAGTTGTTGACATTTTACCCTTTACAGCAAAAGGTGAGGAAGGCTATACTGATATTCCCAACTCACAAATGCGTGGGGTAATTGCAAAAAGATTGGGAGAAAGTAAATTCAGTGCGCCACATTTCTATCTTACGATGGAGATTAACATGGACAATGCCATGAATGTGAGAGCACAGTTGAATGAACTAAGTCCAGTAAAAATAAGTTTCAATGACATGGTTGTAAAAGCGGTATCGCTTGCGCTGCGTCAACATCCAGCTGTTAATGCCTCATGGATGGGCGATAAAATTCGTCGCTGGAATCATATTCATATAGGTATCGCAGTAGCAATTGAAGACGGGTTGATTGTTCCGGTTGTTAAATTTGCCGATCAAAAATCGCTTCCTCAAATAGCCGCAGAAAGCAAAGAACTGGTAGGTAAAGCAAAAAATAAGAAACTGCAACCACATGAGTTTTCGGGCAACACCTTTACCATATCCAATCTAGGCATGATGGATATTGATGAATTTACCGCCATCATCAATCCTCCGGACAGCTGCATTATGGCAGTAGGCCGTATCAAAGAAGTGGTTGTAAAGAAAAACGATGGTTTTGCTGTCAGCAATTTTATGAAAGTAACCTTGAGCTGCGATCATCGTAGTGTAGATGGAGCAACAGGTGCGTCATTCTTACAAACATTTAAGAAATATTTAGAAAATCCGGTAGCAATAATTCTTTAAAAAGACAACATTCCAAAAAGCTGGTAAGCCATAACTAGAATGGCTTATTTAATTCTTTAACTATAAGGATATTTTTAAAATAAGTTGTGCCGTTTTCCGTTTGATATGCAAGGTCTAATTTCATCAAATGCGAAGATGCTCCTTAATTTTTTCCATTTCACTATTTCTTTTTGCCAGTCCTTTACCTGGCAAAAAAGAACAACTGTTGCAAATCTGTAGTAAATATTTCCCAGAATATTATGCTGTTATTAAAGAATATGATCAGCAACATATCAATGAAATAATAGAAGGCACAAGTGTAAATAAATCTTTAGGCGATATTGCTACTGTTGTACATGAAGCCTGGCATACCTACGAAAGCGAACATTATAATTACGATGACCCTGAAATGGTTTTCAGAATTAACGATACTTTCCATTTAAGGATGAACACATTCAAAACTTTCCCTTCAAATTATGTAAACAGTATTGTACCCGCAACCGTTAAGAAAAAGGTTTTTCGTTATAACACTTATGTAGGCAGCCATGATAAATATCTGGTAACACAACAGTATGGCATTTTAGGATTACTGGAAGAAGCCATTGCATACTATCATTCTTTTAATACAGACATTGCACTTTTTAAATATCTGGCAGAAAAAGAAGGTTGGCAACACTCGCAGCCCTGGATGAATTGGCTGGGTCAAATTGCCAGTTACCGTTATTCCTTTCTTGAGTTTAAACTTTTCATCTCTTGGTATTTGCAATATGCCAAAAGCTATCAACCTGAAGTTTATAAAGAAATTATAAGGAACAAAGGATTAAAAAACGCCTTTCAGTTTTTAGAAAAGGAGAATAACCGCTTGATAGACCTTTATGATCAACACCGAAAAGAAATATTGAGTCAATTTAAAGGCAGGTTAAAAATTGAAGAAGACTACATCTATGATCAACAGACATTAAAAGGAGCTGGCTTATATGACGAAGATTTTCAATATCTGCAAACACTACTTGCAGCACCAGAACATAAAATTTTGCAGCAATTATCAAAATAAACTTTCAAAAACTTTTGAAAATATTGTAAACTCCCTCCTATTTTTGCTTTATGAAACTTTCTGAAGCAAAACATCGTTTCATCAGTAGTTGGGGTGCATTTGGTACACATTGGGGTATCAACCGTACAATGGCTCAAATTCATGCACTATTATTGGTAAGTCCCGATCCACTCACTCAG
The DNA here is from genome assembly GCA_037045195.1 of Chitinophagaceae bacterium. Lineage (GTDB taxonomy): Bacteria > Bacteroidota > Bacteroidia > Chitinophagales > Chitinophagaceae > JJ008. The sequence goes on along the minus strand of JBAOIB010000004.1, from coordinate 516,498 downwards.
GATGATATCATGAACGAATTAAACATCAGCCGCGGCAATACCAATATGAATATCCGTGAGTTAATCAACTGGGGATTATTAGAAAGAGTGCTGGTAACCGGTGAACGAAAAGAATTTTTTGCTGCAGAAAAAGACATCTGGAAAGTAGTAAGACAAATTGTAAAAGAAAGAAAGAAACGTGAACTTGAACCCATGTTACAATTGTTAGACAAACTTGAAAATGTAGAAGGAGATAAAAAGGATAAGGAGGTAAAAACTTTTATAGATACTATCAGCGGTATAAAAAAACTGGGCAAACAAGCCGATAAAGCTCTTGATGCAATGATCAAAGCAGAAGAAAACTGGTTTATCGGTAATTTACTAAAATTGATAAAGTAATTTCCATTTTTCAAATTCATAATTAATTGTTGAGATTTCAATAACCTTAGAATATGCATCATAAAAAAACACTGGTATTAGGTGCATCTGAAAATCCTTCACGGTATAGTTTCAAGGCAATTGAAAAATTGGTACGTTATGGACATCCGGTAGTTGCCATTGGGAAAAAAGCGGGACTCATTGGGAAAACACTTATTGAAACTGAAAAAAAGTATTTCGAAAACATTGATACTGTAACATTGTACCTCAACCCACAACATCAGAAAAATTACTACGAATACATACTATCAATACATCCAAAACGTATCATATTTAATCCGGGAGCTGAGAATGAGGAACTGGTAAATTTAGCTACAGCAAATGGTATAAAAACGATAGAAGCTTGCACATTAGTTATGCTCGGCACCAGCCAATATTGACCTTCTTTCTTAGAAAATCTACTATACAAGTTTTGCACACCTACGATTAAGGCAGAGTACTACTCCTTAATCTTCCCAATTATTGACCTTCTTTATTGTAAGCCAGAATTTTAATTACAAATATTGTGGTGTCCAAACCATGAGAACGGCAATCGAAAAAAATCCCGATTGCTAAAAACATCCAAATATTCTAAAACGTATATTATGAAAAACCTGCGTACTGGTATCTACTTTGCTATTGTTGCAATTTTTTATTTTACCTCCAGCGTAAATGCTCAAAATGCACTTTACCGTGAGCCGGATTACAACAAACCAAAATTTTTTGATGCTTATCCTGTTGAAATAAATATAAGCACAGACATGCTTGATGAACTGCTTTCAAGCAGACCCAATCAAACTATTTCAAGAGCTTTATCAGCCGATAATAATACACTCCCTTTTCAAGGCAAAGTGATGAGTGAAGTAAACAGAGAAGATGGAAACTTTCGCCGCATTATGATAAAATCAACAAATTATCCTGACGCAACACTTACCATTTGGAAATATCTTGATGATCAAGGAATATTACGTTATCAAGCCCGAATCATAAGCTTTACACATGGTGATGCATATGTATTAGAAAAAAGAGCAACGGGATATGCACTTATCAAAAAAGGTTTTTACGATATTATAAATGAATAAAGTTAAATGACCCGTTTTTCATCCGTATCCTCCAATCCCTATTGAAAAATTTTAAAATCCGACTTGTTATGAAGAATTATTTACGAATTATGCTGTTACTCATTGCAGTGTACAGCTCCAAAATTGCTACAGCTCAGTCACCTATTTTGAGCAGTTTTCCACAATCATCATCTGTATTGTTCCTGGACTTTGACGGCCATACTTTTGATAATACTATCTGGAATTTTGGAGGTCCAATTGAATGCGCCGGTTCTGGGCTTAGTTCAGCTCAGATAACAGAGATCTTTAACAGAGTGGCCGAAGACTATCGCCCATTTGCTTTAAATATAACTACTGATTCTACTAAATACTGGGCCGCCCCATTTAATAAGAGAATGAGAGTGATCATTACAGTTTCTTACAACTGGTATGGATCAGGAGCAGGTGGCGTATCTACAGTTGGTACTTTTGGAGATGTAGATAATACACCTTGCTTTGTCTTTTCTTCTTTGCTTGGGTATAATGTTAAACAAATTTCTGAAGCAGTATCACATGAAGCAGGTCACACTTTGTGGCTTTATCATCAAGCTGTTTATGATAATAACTGTGTTAAAATAACTGATTATAATACTGGCACCGGCTCAGGAGAAATTGGATGGGCACCAATCATGGGTGTAGGTTATTATCAGAACATGACTTTATGGAATTTGGGGCCTAATTCTTATGGATGTTCTTCTATTCAAAATGATATAGATAAAATACTTACACAAAATGGATTGTCTTTAAGGCCTGATGATTATGCCGCCACATATGCCGGAGCCACCAATATTTCATTTACCGGCAATCAATTCACAACAAATGGAGTAATTACACAGAATACCGATCAGGATATGTTCCGGTTTAATATAGCTTCTAATGGAAGGTTTACACTTAATGCAATACCATATAATGTAGGAACCGGAAATGCCGGATCCGATCTTGATTTGCAGGTATCATTATATAACAATTCACAGGTTCTTTTAAACGTTTACAATCCCGGAGTATTATTAAGTTCTGTAATTGATACTAATCTTAATGCCGGAACTTACTATTTAAAAGTTGAGGGAAAGGGCAATGTATATGCCCCTAATTATGCAAGCCTGGGCTCCTATTCCTTACAAGGTACATTTGGCAGCACCTTACCGTTACGTCGTCTGGAACTGAAAGGTTCAATTAATAACGATTTGCATCAGTTATCCTGGAACATTGATGCCGACGAACAAGTAGTGCAACAGATTCTGGAAGTTTCAACCGATGGTCGTCACTTCACCACTCTAAATGATGCTGCTGATTTGTCTCTAAGACATTTTACATACAGACCTACGGCAACTGGGACAATTCAATACAGACTAAATGTAACATTTGATAATGGCCGTCAATATTACTCAAACATTGTAACCTTAAAGAAAACAGGAAGCAATCCACGTCCTCAACTCATCAGCAATTTCATTACTGATTCAAAAATTGAAGTTCAAAGCCCCGGCAACTACACTTACAGCATATTTGATTATAGTGGCAAGTCCATTAAACAAGGCAACTTAGTGAACGGCTCCAACCTGATTCAAACACCGGGAATTTTATCAGGCAGCATGTATATTATTCGGTTTAATGATGCTGCTTCAGGCATCTGGGTTGATAAATTTATTCGTCAATAAAATCTTTTTTACTCCGTCCAGGAGATTTAATCCCTACCCTCTTTTGCGATTTAAAGGTTTTCCTGTAATTTAGGAAAACCTTTTTTTATGCGTTGGAGAAAATTTAATGGCGATCCTATTGTTTTGCCCATCATTCAGGAAGTTGAAAATGCAATCAAAAGAGAAGCTGCAGCTGGTAATCATTTGAAAGTTTGTATTGGTACCGACTCTCAAGTAAAGGGCCAGGACACAGAGTTTGCAACGGTAATTGTCTTTTTGAGAGAAGGACATGGCGGATTTATGTTTATACATAATGAAAAAACAAAACAGACATTCACTATTAAAGAAAGAATGCTTACAGAGGTTGCAAAAAGCATTGAGATTGCATATGAGCTCTGCGACCTGTTTACAGTTTATGATGTAGATATGGAAGTACATGCCGACATCAATACAAATCCTCAGTTTAAAAGTAATGATGCTTTAAAAGAAGCAATGGGCTATATACTAGGTATGGGGTTTGCCTTTAAAGCAAAGCCGGAAGCTTTTGCAAGTAGTTGTTGTGCAAATAAAGTTGTGAATTAATCTATTTCTAAAATTTTGATCGTCATATATCAATCAAACATTTTTTGGCTTCTTTCGTCTTACAAGGCTATAAACTAATAGCAACAGGAAAAAAATACCAATCCCTATTCTGATATAGGCCGCCTTTTTTTGCTTTTCTCTGTTTCTTTGCTGAAGTTCAATAATAGCCTTGTAGTTGTTATTATTCACTATAGTGAGGTGTGAGGAATTTTCACTTTCCATTGTTTTCAATACACTGTCTTTATATTGAATCATCTTTTTTGCTGCTGTGTCATCTATTGAAAGTTTAGTTGCTTTTTGTTTTGAAACATTTGCCTGAGCAACAAAACTCAATGGGGTCAAAAAAAATAAACTGGCTATAACGAACTTCTTCATAAATGTTATAAAAGAAAATAAAAACTACTTCGTAGGGGTTGAATCCAATCTTTGGATTTGATTATCTGAAATAACAGATGTTGCGCTTTTTGAAGATTGACTTGTAGAATGATCAAGAATTTTTTTGCTGTCTTCCTGAGCCAAAGAAAATGAGATTAAAACCACCACAAATAATAAGATGACTATATTTCTTTCAGATAGGTGCTTTCTCATGTACAGAGTTTAATCGGTGCAAATTAAAAAAAATATCCCGAAAAATGGAATACCCAATTGCTCATTTTTTTTCTAACTCTTTGAAAAACTTGAATTTAGCTCTTTGATATAGCTTAAAATTTCTTTTCTTCCAGTCATTTTCGTTGCAGAAGTTAGAAAAAATAAAGGTGGGGCTTCCCAGGTTTCTTTTAATTTATCTAAGAATGCATCTACATTTCTTATCGTTGCACCAGGTTTATTCTTATCCGTTTTGGTAAAAACGAGCGAAAATGGGATAGCCCATTCACCAAGTTTATTAATAAAAGAAAGATCAATTGATTGAGGTTCGTGGCGGCTGTCAATTAGTACAAATAAACAACGAAGGTTTTCTCTTTTCCTTATATAAGATTCTATCATATTCTCCCAGTTTCTTCTGGCTTTTTGAGAAACTGTAGCATATCCGTAACCTGGCAGATCAACTATAAACCATTTCTTTTTATCTGATGAAGTAATTTCAAAATGATTGATAAGCTGTGTTTTCCCTGGTGAAGCAGACGTTTTTGCAAGCCCGGTTCTGCCCGTCAACATATTGATTAATGATGATTTCCCCACATTGCTTCTCCCAATGAATGCATATTCTGCTTTGTCAGTAGAAGGGCATTGCTTATAAGTTGCACTGCTTATTAAATAGTTGGCAGCTATAATATTCATTTTATTCTTTATTGTCAATTGCGAAGTAAACCCATAAACGGCAAACGGCAAACACTGTTATCTTTGCTGCCCATGTCAACCACATTACCACACGATAGTATTATTCCCTTTCAAGATTCTAAACAATCTAAGAAAGAGCAAGTGGAATTGATGTTTGATAATATTGCCCCTAAATACGATACCATCAATCGTGTCCTTTCTGCTCGTATTGATATTGGCTGGAGAAAAAAAGCAATTGGAATGTTGAAAAAGTACAAGCCAGAAAAAATACTGGATGTAGCCACCGGAACCGGAGATATGGCAATAATGGCTAGCAAAATTTTAAACCCAGAAAAAATAACCGGCATTGATATTTCATCAGGCATGTTGGAAATTGGGCTCAAAAAGGTTGAAAAAGAAGGGCTTACCCAAAAAATTAACCTTTTACAATGTGATTCTTCGGCAATAAAATTTGGCAATAATTCGTTTGATGCGGTGATGGTGGCTTTTGGAGTAAGGAATTTTGAAAATCTGGAATCCGGTCTTTTGGAAATGTGGAGGGTTTTAAAACCGGGTGGCAGGCTTATTATTCTTGAATTTTCAAAACCAAAACTAAAAGCAGTCAGGTCTTTTTATAACCTGTATATGCGGATAGTAGCACCAAAAGTGGTAGGCTGGTTCAGACAAAACAAGGATGCATACCGATATTTAACAGCTTCGGCAAATGCTTTTCCTGAAGGTCAGGACTTCATCAAAATTTTACAATCAACCGGGTATGTAGATGCCCGTTTTAAACCGTTAAGCTTAGGAATATGCTGCATTTACTCCGGAAAAAAATCAGGTTGAATTTTATACGCATCACTTTATTAATTTCTTCTTTTATTGGCTTTCAGGCGCTGAATGCGCAATATACCCTTCCCAATTTCAGTAAAGTAGAACTTAATCAGGCCGACCATGATTCTAAACCCTATTATTTTGGAATCACTTTAGGTGTAAATCTTGCTCGGTTTCACACCAGTTTGCACAACAGGTTTTTGCAATACGACAGTGTGTTGGTGGCCGAACCGGTTAATTCAGGTGGTTTTGCATTAGGACTATCCGCAACAGGAAGATTGTCTGACAGGTTTCAATTAAGATTTAATCCACAACTGATGTTTATTGAACGTGGAATTTTTTATAAACTAAAATATCCTGATTTAATAACTGGAGATTCTGCAGTTACAAAAAAAGTAGAATCAGTAATTGTCAGCTTGCCTTTTCAGATAAAATTTCAAAGCGATCGCATTGGCAATTTCAGAGTATACACCATGGCGGGATTCAAATTTGATATAGACATGGCTTCCAACGCAAGGGCACGCAAAGCTGAAGAATTAGTAAAGATTGACAAGTATGATTTTGGTCCTGAATTTGGAATTGGCTTTAATTTCTTTTTTGACAGTTTTATTTTTTCTCCTGAAATCAAAATAAGTAATGGCTTACGGAATATTCACTCACGAGATGCTAATCTTAAGTATTCCAATGTATTTGACCGCATAAGTTCCCGAATGATCATTTTCAGTATCCATATTGAAGGATAAAAAATGCTCCGAAACTCTTATGAAAGCAGCGGAGCCAGATTTTTCAACCGAGAAAAGTTAAGACTTGGGAAAACCTGGATCTGTTTTGATTTTTTCTATCTTCTCCACCAGACTATTGCTGTAAACCGCCATCACCAAACAGAGCTGATAACAATCAATGTAGCCAAAAGGCATTTCAACAATATGGTTTCTCAAATCCTCTGTTGAGGATTTCATGTATTTGATGTGAGCTGCTCTAAGTGATTTAAAAACTTGTAATGCTTCTTGTATTGATTTAAAATTACTGTAACCCGAGAATAGCGCATTGGATGTATTAATATTAATCTCCGTTTTCTCTACTAAATTAATTAACTGAGCATCGGTTAATTTAATATCCTTTCTTTTATCTGGTGTATCCTGACCTTCCATGGCATTTTCAAATGCTTGCCATAAATTTTTTTCGGCTGCTGCAATTTGAAAGATCACTTCCTTAACAGAGGCAGCATTTTCTGATGATTTAAATTTCAATTGCTGAACGGAAAGATCTTTTACGCTATTTAAAACTTCAATTCTGGAATCTTTCAATAAACCCAATGCAGTTTTTCTTTCAGGTTTTGAAATAGAAGCGTTATGAATTGTTCCAGCCAAACCGGTTATAACCAGAAAAGCAAGTAGCGATAATCCTAAATATCTTTTTAGCATAGCAGGCAATATTGTTATTATGATGGGTGGCTGTCTAAGGGGCTGGAATAGAGTGAAAAGTTACTAAAGCCTTTCTTAATAACAAATAAATTTTTTGCAAAAATTATCAAAACATATTTCAAGAAAAAAAACATCACTCTCTTGCTTGTATCTTTAGCCAATGAAAATAAAAGAGATTACCGGCTTTCTGGAAACAATAGCACATCCTTCCTTACAGGAAAACTATGACAATGCAGGTTTGATTACAGGAAATCCTGAAACCACATGCAGCGGTGTCATTTGTGCATTAGATGCTACAGAAGTTGTAGTTAATGAAGCAATTCAAAAAAAATGTAACCTGATTATTGCTCATCACCCAATTGTTTTTGTTGGTTTAAAAAAAATTACTGGTAAAAACTATGTTGAAAGAACCATTATAGCAGCCATCAAAAACGATATAGCCATTTATGCCATACATACCAATCTTGACAATGTATTGCAAGGTGTAAACGGGAAAATTGCTTCCCTTTTTGGATTATTAAATATTGCTATCCTTCTTCCAAAAGAAAATACGTTAAAAAAACTTTATACCTATGTGCCGGAAAATAAAGCCGAACAGGTTCGTCAGGCAATTTTCAATGCAGGAGGAGGCCAAATAAGCAGTTATAGCGAGTGTAGTTTTAATACCAAAGGAGAAGGCACTTTTAAAGCTGGTATCGATACTAGTCCTTATGTAGGAGAAATTGGAAAACGTCATCAGGAGAATGAAATAAAAATTGAAGCCATTTTGCCATCATTTTTAGAAAATCAAGTTATAGCTGCTATGAAAGCCGCCCATCCATATGAAGAAGTGGCTTTTGAGGTAATCGCATTATCTAATAAACATCCTGAAACGGGTGCTGGCATTACAGGTTATTTGCCTGAAGAAATGGATGAAAAAGAGTTTTTAGATAAAGTAAAATCGGTTTTCAAAGTGCCGGTAGTAAAACACACAAGACTAACTGGAAAAAAAGTCAAGAAAATTGCCATTTGTGGAGGTGCGGGTAATTTTTTGATTTCCAAAGCATTAGCAACGGATTCTCAGGCCTACATCACATCTGATCTAAAATATCATGAATATTTTGATGCCGACAATAGGATTTTGCTAATAGATGTGGGTCATTATGAAAGTGAGCAGTTTACAATTGACTATTTAAGCGAGGTTTTAGGCAAAAAATTCCCTAATTTTGCCGTCCTTAAAACTGAGTTAATAACCAACCCTGTGCATTATTTTTTTTAGCATTTGTCAGGTTATCTCAGCTAAACCTTCAAACAAAGTGTAATCAATGGCACAAGTAAAAGAATTTTCAGTACAGGAAAAATTAAGCTCATTAGTAAACCTGCAGAAAATTGAAAGCAAATTAGATGAAATTCATATTCTGAAAGGTGAGCTTCCTATGGAAGTGTCTGATCTGGAAGATGAAATTCAGGGATTGCATGCCCGCCAAACCAGAATTGAAGAAGAAATAAATGGTGTAACCGAATTTATTGAACAACGAAAACTTGCTATCAAAGAATCAGAAGCATTGATAAAAAAATATGAAAAGCAAAGTGGTGATGTAAAAAACAACCGCGAGTTTGAAGCTATCAATAAAGAAATTGAAATGCAGCAACTTGAGGTAAAACTGGCAGAAAAACATATTAAAGACGCAACTGATGAAATTGGCGAAAAAGCTGTTAATCTTGAAAAAGCAAAAAAGAACATAACTGCAAAAGAAGGTGTATTAGCTACCAAGAAAAGTGAACTTGAAAAAATTATAGCTACCAACGAGAAAGAAGAAAAACACTATAACAAACTGGGTGCCGAAGCCAGAGAACATGTTGAGCCTCGCTTATTAACCAGTTTTGAAAAAATTCGCAAAAATTACAGAAATGGTTTGGCTGTAGTACAAGTTCAGCGTGATGCCTGTGGAGGTTGTTTTAATGCGATCCCACCTCAAAAGCAGAGTGAAATAAAGCAACATAAGAAAATTATGATTTGCGAAAACTGCGGACGAATTTTAGTTGACGAAGAATTGCATAAGAGCATAGAGATAAAATAATTAATTAGAAAAAATATATTTAAGAGGCTGTACTAAAAGTGCAGCCTCTTTTCTTTTATTCAAATGTAAAATATAACTTGCCGGTAATTAAAAGCCCTTGCTCAGTCGTATTATAATACAGAATTATGCAATTATAGAAGATCTGGAAATTTCGTTTTCCAAAAGCCTCAACGTGCTAACCGGCGAAACAGGTGCAGGCAAATCCATCATCATGGGGGCACTAGGTCTAATACTGGGCGAAAGAGCCGACTCCGGCGTGTTATTAAACAAATCAAAGAAATGCGTAGTTGAAGCAGTTTTCCAAAATCCAAAAAAAGAAATTGCTGCTTTTTTAATTGCAAATGATTTGGATTGTCTCGAATATCTGATAATCAGAAGAGAAATTGCAGCCGCTGGAAAATCCAGAGCATTTATAAATGATACACCTGTTACACTTGCGCAATTGAATAGCCTAAGCCACTTGCTGGTAGATCTGCATCAACAATTTGATACACTGGAGCTGACTCAAAATGATTTTCAAAGGAAAGTAATTGATGCATTGGCTGGTAATTCACAACAGTTGGAACAATATGAAACTTTATTCCACAATTGGAAAGAAGTTAAAAAAGAAGCCACTGCCCTGCTGCTTCAAAAACAACAATTTGAAAAAGAAGCAGATTATCATCGTTTTCAATTTACGGAACTGGATGAAGCTGGTTTTAAAGAAAATGAACTGGAATCTATTGATGCGTCTTTGAAATTGCTCACACATTCAGAAAGCATCAAATCTGCTCTGTCTGAAGCACTGTTTCAACTGGAAGAAAGTGACACACCTATTGTACAACAACTAAAGTCTATCTGTAATCAAATAAATCATTTCGCTGCTTATCATCCGCAACTTCCAGAAATTGTGCAACGATTACAAACTGCTCAGATAGAATTAAAAGATATAACCGGAGAAATTTCGCAAATAAGCGATGCAATACAAAATGATCCTAAACAAATTGAAAAGCTAAACGAAAGAATATCGCTTGGTTACCGCTTGCAGAAAAAACACGGCGTAAGCTCAACTGAAGAGCTTATAAAAATTAAAAACGAACTGGAGGAAAAATTGCAAGCGGTACTTCAAATTGACGAAACCATATTGCAAAAGGAAAAAGAAACCGCCCGACATGAAGAAGAATTAATATTCTTATCTGCAAAAATTTCAGAGCGCAGACAAAAGCAAATAAAGCCGCTGGTTGAAAAAGTAAATAAATTACTATTACAAGTGGGCATGCCCAATGCCAAATTGAAAGTAGAAATACAAAATACTTCGCCAGGCCCTACGGGTGCTGATCTTATTGAATTTTTATTTGATGCAAACCGTAGCGGCCAATATCAACCTGTACGCAAAGTAGCCAGTGGTGGAGAACTCAGTCGTTTGATGCTTTGTATTAAATCACTTGTAGCACAGTCAATGGATATGCCTACATTGATTTTTGATGAAATTGATACTGGCATTTCAGGAGAAGCAGCCCGTCAAGTAGCCATCATTATGAAAGAACTGGCAATCAACCGGCAGGTAATTTGTATCACTCACCAGCCACAAATTGCTGGAAAAGCAGAAGCACATCTTTTTGTATTTAAAGAAATCATAAATGATAAAGTGAAAACTGCTGTAAAGCTCTTGTCAGAAGACGAACGAATTACAGCTATTGCCAAAATGCTCAGTGGCGAAAGACCAACAGCTGCCGCCCTCGAAAATGCAAGAGAAATGATAATGAATTAAACAATCAACCTTCTTAAAAAGCAGCTGGTGTAATGATCTTTTCAAGATGCAACATTTTCCCATTGATAGTCATTCCTTCTATCACTACTTTAAAACTTTTACTACGGTCGTTATTGTAGAACCTGACAGGCACCACCGGATTGATTCCTTTAACTTTTATATCGGGTTTCCAAAGCAAAGTAATACGATTATCATCTTGAAAAGCTGGTGTGCTTTTAACACTATAGTCGGGCGAATAAAATTCTTTGATTACTGAATATCCCTGATATCTTATCATATCTCCACGTGATACTGAATTATAAATATCAGCGCCTTTCTTTGTATAGATGGCAAGTACACCACCCGGTGCATTACCATCAGCTCCTGCAAAATTGCTGAATACTTTTACAAGTGCAACCTGATCGGCCGGAATGGCTGCAATAAAACTTGCATCTGTTGGTACTTCATCCAGATACAAGGTCATAGGCATCATCCCCATTGAACTTAATAAAGCCGTTTGTCGATAATAGATACTGTAATCGGGTCCATCATTTGAAATATTGAGGCCCGGTACCCTGCCCATCAAGTAATCAAAAATGTTATTCTGTGTAACTTTTTCATCAGTATTGACCAGATCAATTGTGCGTTCTGACATACCGCTAAACAAAGCACTAGTATATTTATCCTCCAACTGTTCAAGTACTGTTTTCTTTTTGGCTTTTACCGTAATGCCTCCCAGTGTAATCCCCTCTGCTTTATTGATAGCTTCCAAATCTATGGCCAGCTTATTATTTTGAAGCGCATCTGCAATAACACTCTTAACAAAAATAGATTTGTCAATTTTTCGAAAAGTCCAAAATGCCTTGTAAGCGTATCTCCAGAAAGTTTTATTTCCAGCGGTTCACTTTTTTTACCTCTTATGTCTTTAAACAACATACTGGTTGTTCCAAAAAACAATAATGAATCCAGTTTGAAATTTCCAAACGCGTCAGTAACACCCATCCGCATTTGCTTAGTAGAATCCTGTCCTGTTATAAATATCAGAAAGGGTTTGGAAACAAAAACCTTTTTAGTGCCGGATTTAAAAATGCTTCCCGCCACCTGAATATATCCGGGATCCTGATAAATTGTTTGAGCTCCACTTCCTTTTGCAAGCTCCTCCCATTTAAAACGACGCCATCCGTTACTCATCATCACTAAATCCAACGCCGTTTCTACAGAATCTGACTGATGTGCAAAATAGTATGCAGGATTATGTACATATCCTTTTAAATCAGATGTAAGCATCAGTGATGAAATTATATTCTCCACACTTCCAGTACCCATACTGAAATCAGGATCGGTAACTGAAACAGACAAAGAACCATCTACTGAATCTGCTATAGCCAGATGAAACACATTACTGGCTCTTGACGAAAATGAAACCGTATCTTTCCTAATCTCAGCATTCAGTCTATATTCACCATTATCAACAAAGCAAAGTCTTTCTGCCAATGGGATATTCTCTTTATTAAAAACAGTAACCTGTAAAATACCAGAAGACAGTTTTGAAACATCAAACGTTCCTGAAATATTATCTTTTACGTTTACGCTATCAAAGTTTTTTCTAAATACAACATGGTGCTGCATCTGACCTATCATATATGCAGCATTAAAAGCAGGATTACCCGGTTTTTGTTCTATTTCATAAATTTTAGATTTTCCTGAAGGAATTATTCTGAAAACAATACCAATGTTAACTGCTTCTGGCAATGGAAATCTTTGTACGGAATATTCATTTTCTAAAACTGCAAAATATTTTTTTCCGCTTTCAGGATTAAGGTCAAACATACCCATGCCATCATGATAGGTAGCAAAACTTGTAACGGTTTCGCCTTTTTCATTTTGAATTTTGCCATTTACAACAACTGGCAATCCTGCTTCATTGCTTGCTTTAAATGCAATGGTATTTAATGTACCTTCTACAAAATTTCCACTCTCTGGGAAAAACTCCAATCTCAACGAATTTGATGTTGCCGGTTTTGGCTGTTCAGTCGTTTTTCCAAATACATAAATTGATTTTTGAAAGACAAAATCACCTACTTGACCTGGAGCTGCGTTGAGCATAGATGGTGTATATGCTCTGATGAAATATGCTCCGGAACTAAGTGTATCTGATAATTCAAATTGGCCCATCGTTCTGCCATCCAGCACCGGTATTATTTTTCTGACTATAAGCGATTGATTAGAGTTCAAAAGTTCAACATACAAAGAAGTACTTATGGTATCAGGCTGATAATCGGCTAATAGATATGCTTTAAACCAGGCTGTTTCTCCGGCCAGATAAACCTCTCTGTCAAAATGGAGCCATGCTTTTTCAATGGAATGTTTATCGGACCATTGACGCAACCAGCTAGCAGCTTGTTGTGAGAAACTAATCTGATTAAAAAATAAAAAGATAAGAATGAAAAAAAATTTATGTTTCATAGCGGAGCGCAAAGGTAAATAACAGAAAGTCTTAAATATTAATTTTGGGATTTTACTTTTAATGACCAGGTAATCGTAAAAACAGCTACAGTGGCACCTTCACTATCTGTACCCACCGATTTTGCATTTACGGTTACGGCTTCACCAGTGGCGATTGTGTCCGTTACTGCTTTTTGAAACAGATTTCCGTCCTCGCAAAGAAATTTTGTTTTGCCAATGGCTTTCTTGAAATACTCCGATTCTACTTTTACTACCAGCATACTTATTACAGGGTTACTTTTATATAAATGAGCCATAGCCAAAGCACCTGTGCTTAACTCGGCGGCCATACTCAGACAAGCGAAGTAAGTGGAGCGAAAAGGATTTTGCGAAAGCCATTTATAGGGAACAGTTGTTACACAATGATTTTCATCTATCTCCCTTACCCTTACTCCCGAAATATAGGCAGCCGGTAATTTAAAAAACAGAAACATCCTGAACTTGACAGGATGTTTCACTAATTTGATAAAAGTACTTGTATTAGGATTCATTACTCTGTTTTATAATTTGCCGGATCAATTGCAGCGGGGCTCCAGTTAGATAAGAACTCCATCACTTTAGATTTGCCGTATCCTTTTCCTTCTTCCAGATAGGCTGAGTTTTGAATATGCAATAATTTCCCTTTGCCATCTAAAATCATAAACACCGGAAATCCGAAGCGTTGTGCATAGCCATACTTTGCAAATACTTTGCTGTTTTTATTTTCCTTACTGTAATTCAAATGATAAACAACAAAATTTTTCACAATCATTGAGTCTATGGTTTTATCTGTTGTAATGAACTCATTAAACCTGGCACACCAGATACACCAATTTCCTCCTGCCTGAACAAGTACATGTTTGCCTTCTTTTTTGGCTTGTTTTACAGCCTCTTTAATTTTTGTGGTTGCATTCTCTTCCGGTCTATATAGTTTAAACTTTGAAAGATCCTGTCCGAAAACAACAGTTCCTGCCAAAATAAAAAGACTCATCAAGAATATTCTTCTCATACTGCTAATATTTATTTTTATTGTTTATCTATTGCAACGACACAAGCTATTGCTTTGTTACTGTTTGCATCTACTTTAAAATACATAGTACCATCGTTGGTATTATTAAAACGGGCACCCGATATCATGATACTTTGAATTGCCTCATTTACCTTTCCCTGATATGTGGATTGACGGCTTTGATTAATAGCAGTATTTAACTGATTATAGTCTAATTCATCTTTGCTCACTACTACAGCTATAAAATCCTGTTTCCCCAAACTATCTGCTTCCATAGATTGTGATTTTGGGAAAAGTCTGAATCCGGTAATGCCACAATAAGGCGAATGTTTGGAAACTGTTTCTCCCTTTTTTAGATAGGGGAACAGGACATAGCTACTGCCATCAGTTTCTTGGCCAAATACATAGATATAGCATTCAGTTGCATTTTTTATTTCCATTTTAAATCGAGTTCCAATTTTTATTGGAGAAACAGTTTGAAACAGATTGCCGCCGGCTGCTCTTAACTTGATATATTGACGTCCCTCGTTGTTGACCAATCCAATTGCACATTCCAAGGGTATATTAGCTACATTGCTTCGCTTGGGAAGTGGATCAATTCCATAAGCTTCTCTTACATAATCTTTAAAATCTCCATAGCGCACCCATGCAATTCCGTTTTTGCCCCAGTTAGGAGTCCAGCTATTCATAATTTGAAAAGCGCCACCAAACTTTTTATCATCATAACCGATTACGCACATAGCATGTCCACCCATACCCATTTGCGAAGCATCCATTTGAGTGGGTTGCCACAGCTCCTGCCCCATCATGTCCTGCATAAAACTTTGACCTACCATCATCCCAATTACAACAGGTGCATCTTTTGCCAAATGCTCTTTAATAGCCCGCGGATTTATTTCTTCATTATCATTGGTAAGACGTGTAAACCCATGTATCTTGTTTTGTTGACCTTCTTTTATTTGTTGCAGATTAGGCTCCCGCTCACAATCCTGATCATCGTAAGGATATTCACTAATCGGTACTCCTCCATTGCGGCTCATAGCTTCCATGGCTCTTTGTACATAGGAGCCCTGACATCCCTCCAATCTTATTTGATTATATAAATAGGATGGACTGAATTTTATCCGGTTCGGATCTTCATGAGTTGCTGCTGAAAATAAAATTGTTTGTGCGGCATAAGCACTGCTCCATGCAACACAACTTCCCTGCTGGCCCTGATCGCCCCGCTCTGGTGCAAACCGAAGTAAGGAAACTGCTTCGGGCAATGCCTTGATGTTGGCAGAATTATTTGGATCCAACTCCTCGTAAATAGAAGCTTTTTGGAAAGTATCTTTATTAAAATTGTACCCGCTTTTAGAAAACAGACTTTGTACTTGTGAAGGATTGCATCCACCGCTTTTATTCAATAAAAAATATCCACCGGCTGCAACTAATAATAATAAAATGGAACCTTTACCCTTGAACAATCCAAGAAGCATGGGCAGCAGATTCATTAAACCGCCGCCTCCGCCTGGCAGGTTTGGTCTTTGTCCACCACCGCCACTGTCGTCCTGTTCATTTGGATCGTAAGGATCATCCGTCATTCTAATTGGCATATTCGTAAATTTTAATTATTTAAAAATAGGAACTAATGATGAAAATCATTCTCAATGGGATGCGGCAAGGGAGATTTTTTTTCAACAATTCTTTAAGTGGCAAATTATTGAGAGAAATCAGATTATTTCTATTTGGTTTTTTAATAAATCATCCAGATCGTCCCTCTTGCGTATCAGTTGTGGTTGATTTTTGAAATATAAGACCTCAGCCGGTTTGAACCTAGAATTGTAATGAGACGACATTTCAAAACAATATGCACCTGCATTTCTAAATACTAAATAATCGCCTTCCCTTACTTCCGGCAACATTCTGTCTTCAGCAAATGTGTCTGTTTCGCAAATATTGCCTACTACATTATACTTTTTAATTTCTCCCGAAGGATTTGAAATATTCTCAATTTCATGATAAGCTCCATAAAACATGGGGCGAATTAAATGATTAAGCCCGCTATTGATGCCAGCAAAAGAAATGTCGCCTGACTGTTTTACAACGTTCACTTTGGTTATAAAATATCCTGCTTCACTCACTAAAAATTTACCGGGCTCGAACCAAACTTGTAAACGACGTCCATTTTGCTTTTCAAAGTTTTCAAATTCTTCTTTTACTTTCTTACCCAGCAAGATCATATCGGTGCCCTGTTCTCCCGCTTGATATGGTACTTTAAAACCTCCACCAAGGTCAATTACTTCCAGCTCAGGAAAATACTTTACTAATCCCAATAGCACTTCAATTCCTTTGGCAAATACTTCTACGTCTTTTATTTCGCTGCCTGTATGTATGTGTAATGTTCAAATGTGCAAATTTGTTTCCCTTTGAACAGTTAGGATTTCTTCAATTGCTTCAACAGGCACGCCAAATTTACTACTGCTGTGACCCGTTGCTATTTTAATATTTCCACCTGCCATAATGTTGGGGCGCAGTCTGATGCCTACAGGATAACTGTGGCCATATTGTAAACCAAATTTTTTCAAATTGGAAATACTGTCAATATTTATGTGTACACCTGCTTCTTTGGCTTCGATTATTTCTTCAAATGAAATATTGTTGGAAGTATAAAGTATTTGATCCTGTGCAAAACCTGCATGCAATGCTAATCTTACTTCGTTGATGGAACTACAATCCACCTGACAGCCAATACTTTTGATAAATTTTAGAATATTAATATTAGTAAGCGCTTTTGCGGCATAAAAAAATCGGACATCTGTATGCTTAAAAGCAGAAAGGAGTTTTTGATATTGTTCATTAATTCTTTCGGCATGATACACATATAATGGTGTGCCATACTGTGTTGCAGCATCAATAAGGTGTTGCCTATTTAATTCTAAAGACATGTATGCGAATATACAGTAAAACAAAAGCGCCGGAGCAGTTTACTCGGCGCTTGTATTAATAATATTAATTTCAAAATTAATTTTCGCTGTTGCTATTAACCACCAGCTCTCCATCTTCAGCTACAGATAATATGTCACCCTCATTGTTGTTCTCTTCATTCTTTTCTTTAGCTCCATTTACGAGTGTAGCTTCTGCCGTTTCTGTAATTATTTCTTTCAACTTAGGCAAATCATCAGATGTATTGATGCCAAAATAATCCATAAAGGTTTTGGATGTTGCATATAACAAAGGTTGACCCGGTGCATGTTCATTTCTACCACTGATAATGATCAATTCTTTTTCTAATAATTTTTGGATTGCATAATCGCAACTCACACCACGAATAGATTCTATCTCGCCTTTGGTAACAGGTTGTTTATAAGCTATAATAGCCAAAGTTTCAAGGGCAGCAGCCGAAAGGCGTTTCAAAAATTTATCGCCATTTAGCTGAGCAACCGTTTTATGAAATTCTTTACGGGTAAGAAACTGCCAGCCACCGCCCGTTTGTTTTACTTCAAAGGGATAAAAATCGGCACTGTATTTTTCTACGATGCCATTAAGGGCTGCTTCTACTTTATCTAAACTGATTTTTTCTTCCAGATCTGGAAAAGTATTTACAATATCTGTTATTTCAAGAGTAGTAAGTGGCTTATCGCTTGCAAAGATTAAAGCTTCTATATGAGGTATCAGGTCGGATGTAGTCATTGTCGTCTAAAATTTTCATTCCAAATGAAGAGGCAAGATAATTATTGGAGCCAAGAAGTTAGCAAGAGATTATTCACACCTTAAACCTTCTACCCTACACCCAATTTCGTATTCCTTCTACCTTCTTCTATCAGCCTCGTGCTATCCCTGCAACGCAGCAGCACCGCTTACAATTTCAGTAAGTTCGGTAGTGATGGCCGCTTGTCTTGCTCTGTTATAAGAAATTTTAAGTGTGCGAAGCATCTCATTGGCGTTTTCGCTGGCTTTGTCCATTGCAGTCATGCGGGCGCCGTGTTCCGAAGCATTGGAGTCTAAAACGGCTTTGTATAATTGTGTGTTCAAAATTTTAGGCATCAATTCGGTAATTAGCTGCTCCTTTGAAGGATCGTAAATAAAATCAGCTTTTGTATCGCCTGCTTTTTTCTCCGATTTAGGAATAGGTAAAAATCTTTCTAACGTAAAAAATTGTGTGGCCGCATTTTTAAACTGACTGTAAACAATTTCCACGACATCAAACTGCTTTTCAGCAAATGCTTTCATAGCTGCCTGTGAAGCTTTTTGAACATTATCAAAAGTCAGATTTAATAAAACATCTTTATAGGTATCAGCTGTGTTGAATTTATTTTTAGAAAAATACTCGTAGCCTTTTTTACCAATTCCCCAAACTGTAATATTTCCTTTCTTCTGTTGTGCAGTATATTTTTCAGCAATTGTTGCTTTTGCAAGTTTAATTACGTTGGCATTAAAAGCACCACATAATCCACGATCGCTGGTAATAACAATAAACAACACTTTTTCAACCGGTCTTTCAACTGCCAGCGACATACCGGCTCCAGCTTCGCTATTGCTTACAATGTTGCTTAGCATATCCTGTAGCTTATTTGCATAAGGACGCATTTGCAAAATGCTATCTTGGGCTCTGCGCAATTTGGCTGCACTCACCATCTTCATCGCCTTAGTAATTTGCTGTGTGCTTTGTACCGATTTGATTCGGGTTCTTACTTCTTTTAATTGTCCGGCCATGTGTTTTGTAATTGGCCGCAAAGGTAAGGCCGGGAGAGGAAAATTCCAGATTTAAAAGGCGCAAAAAACAGGATTATTTTAATGATTTATTCAACCAAAATTCCTTCCTGAGTGTATAAATAATTACCAGTTTTCCACCTTCGGGTGTACCATTTAAAATGGGGCGGTTGTTTTCTTTTACCAATTCCATATTAACGGGGCCCGATGCCAGCTTTGACAGGTCTTCCTTGTTGATTATAATCCTGCCGCCTTTTACTGCCAATTCATGCTCTATCCCATTGCTGCCAAAAACAGTGTCGGAAATTACTACCTGAATTCTGTCGCCGTCTTTAACCCCCAAAAGTGGCAAGCTGAGAGCCCCATTATGAATTGTATCATGAATAGCCTCGGCAAAAGAGAATGGCTGAAAAGTAAATTCTTCTTTATATTTTTTCCCTTTTTGATTTATAAATTCAATAAAATGATTTCCAGTAAAAGTTTCCACAGGTTTTTGCAATTCATAATATGCACCGGTGATGCGGGTACTATCTACTTTAATCGTTTCACCATCTATTGAAACACTTCCCGGCTTGTCAATGGTTAGTGTTGTTCCATTTTCGCCACCAAAACGGTATTGCAACAATGCTGTTACTTCAGGATTTCCAGCCTCTCCCGAAATTCGATAATCAAAGAAAACTGCATCGGCTTCCACGTCATTGGCACTTCCAATTTCTGCATCATTACAGGAAAACAAAAAAAAGGAAGCTATTGAAAGAAAAAATAAAAAAACTCGGCGCATAAAAATATTTCTGGTTAATACTGATTTCAGTTGCAAAGTAAGTTAAAGAAAAGATAATACAGCTGAGACTGGCAATGAAAGAAAAAAATCAATGTATTGAAGTTAACATCCCATTATTTTTTGTAGTTATGAATTTGATGAGCAGGCTTTACCTTTACCAAAATTTCAAAAATATGCATAAACTGTTTCTTGTTTCATTTCTGTTTTTGCTAGCCTCAACATTTTCTCAACTTCAGGCACAAAACGAGAATGACCCACTACCTCTAAACCCAAAAGTAACAACAGGACATCTGACTAACGGCATCACTTATTATATTTTGCCAAATAAAAAGCCCGAGAAAAAAGTTGAACTCCGTCTTATTCTTAATTCAGGTTCATTAAGTGAAGACGACGATCAGCAGGGCCTTGCCCACATGGCCGAGCACATGGCCTTCAACGGCACAACAAATTTTAAAAAAAATGATATTGTTTCATTTTTACAGGATATTGGTGTAGGCTTCGGAAGTGATTTGAATGCCTATACTTCATTTGACAGAACAGTTTATATATTACCCATACCAACCGATAAAGCCGGAAATCTTGAAAAAGGATTTCAGGTATTGGAAGACTGGGCACATAACGTTACATATCTTACTGCCGATATTGAAGGCGAACGTGCAATTATTTTAGAAGAAAGTAGATTGGGTAAAGGCGCAGATGACAGGATGGAGCGCCAATGGCTGCCCGTTTATTTAAATGGCTCACGTTATGCAAGCCGATTGCCCATTGGAAAAGAAGAAATCATCAAAACATTTAATCCCGATAGAATAAGGGATTATTATAAAACCTGGTATCGTCCCGATTTGATGGCCGTTGCTGTAGTTGGTGATATTTCAAGTGATGAGGCATTAGCCATGATAAAAAAACATTTTGAGAGCATAACACCAGTATTAGGTGCACGCAAACTACCAGAAACTGATTTTTCAGCCTACCAAAAAGATATAGCAGCAATAACTACTGATAAAGAAGCAACCGGCTATAGCCTCGACATTAACTGGTCTGCTTTTCCTGAAAAGCCGCTGACAACATTTGGAGATTTTAAGAAAAGCTTGGAAAAATCTTTATTTACTTCTATGCTTAATAGCAGACTTAGAGAAATTTCTCAGAAACCAAATCCCCCATTTATCTATGCCGGGGCTTCTTTTGGCACCTGGGTTCGTGGCTACGACCAGTTTAGCGTCAATGCCGGAACAGGTAGCGAAAACCCCAACAAAGCTGTAGATGCATTGGTAGCAGAAATAGAAAGAGTTATCAGATTTGGCTTTACTGAACCAGAATTAGAAAGAGCAAAAAAATCGTTACAGGCATTTTATGAAAGCGCATACAATAATAGAGACAAAACACAATCATCACAATTAATAAGTGAGTTTATTGATTTATATCTTGAAGGCAATGCATCGCCAGGTATCGATAACGAGTTTAACTATGTAAAAACAATGATGCCGACAATTAATCTTGCAAGTGTAAACGCAATCGCTAATCAATTAAAAGGAGATCAAAAAAAATTCATCAACATAACCGGACCCGAAAATGCCGCTGTAAAACTGCCAACACCTGATGAGTTGATAGCATCAGTTGAAAAAGCAACAAAGCAAAACGTAACACCTTATGAAGAAAAGGCAATAGCTACCGAGCTGCTGAGTAAACAACCCAAACCGGGAAAAGTAGTTTCTAAAAAGAAAAATGCTTTAACTACAGCAACCGATTTGGTTTTAAGCAACGGCATTACTGTGACTTTGAAGCCAACTGACTTTAAAGATGATGAAATAATTATGCAGGCACAAAGAAAGGGTGGAACCAGCAACTATGGTTTACAAGATTATTTCAGCGCCAAATATGCAGGTGGTGTGCAAGCTGCACAAGGTTATGGAAATTTTACACCTACTGATTTGCAAAAAGCTTTGAGTGGAAAAAAAATAGCGGCGGGTGGCTCTATGGGTGAAACGAGAGACTATTATTCAGGCAATGCTACAGTTAAGGATTTAGCAACTATGTTTCAGTTGCTCTATTTGAAAATAACTGAACCAAGAAAAGATACCGCATTAGTTAATTCCTTTATCAAAAAACAAAAAGCAGCAATGGCAATGGCAATGGCTAATCCACAAACTGCATTTATAGATACATTGGGAAAATTTATTTACAATGGCTCTATCATGGCGCCACTATCGGTACCCAAGCCTGAAGATTTTGATAAAATAAATGCTGAAAGGGCTGCTGCCATTTTTAAAGAAAGAATGGGCGATGCCACAGGAATGAATTTTGTTTTTACTGGGAGTTTTAAAGAAGCTGAAATCATTCCTTTGATTGAAAAATATATTGCATCATTACCCGTGAGTGGTAAAAAAATTACTTTCAAGGATAATAAACTAAGACCGAAAAGCGGCAATCATACTTTTGTATTTAATAAAGGAAAAGAAGAAAAAAGTTTGGTGCTGGAATTTTACAATGGCTCCATCCCTTTCTCTGAAGATATGAATCTAAAAGCGCAGGCAATGGCCGAAGCATTGAACATACGTATAATAGAAGAATTGAGAGAAAAAGCACAGGCGATTTATGGTGGCGGCATCAGTGGTGGGTTGGAGAAAGAGCCTTATCCATCTTATCAGTTTATAGCTTATTTTCCAAGTGGTCCTTCAAAAATAGATACGCTATTAACCGGAATGCAAAATCTTGTTTCTGAAATTCAGAAAAAAGGGCCATCTGCAGAAGTATTGGACAAAGTAAAGAAACAATGGCTGGAGCAACATCGTGAAGAGTTGAATGATAACAGTGCATGGGCATCTGCATTAATGGAGAATAAAGTGGATAAAGCAAACTTTAGCCGATTCCTCAATTATGAAAGCTTTGTAAAGAAAATAACTCCTAAGGATGTGCAACTGGTAGCTCAAAAATTACTGACCAATAAAAATAAAATTGTAGCTATACAAATGCCGGAGAAAAAAGAAGAGCAGGAAAAAAAGCCGTTTTAGAAAGAGTGTAGCATCAAAATTGAAACATTAAAACGCCGGTTTAAAAATTTTTTAACCCGGCGTTTTACTTTTTATAAATTTTTTTTTATGACATTCATTTTTGCTTTCAGTATAAAATAATGTTTGAAAATGTTTAAATCCAATTGAGCAACTACCAGTCCCCTTTTATTAAATTATCGTATAAAATATTTACTGTTTTTTTAATTACAGTATTATAACCATCGGTATAACCGGGCTTGCTGCCACTACTGATAACTACTATTCCAAATTTTTTTTCTCTGTTAAAAAACATAGCGCTGGATAATCCATAGGCTGAGCCTGTGTGACCTGTCATTTCTACACTGTCAATCAACCTGGTTGTTTTTAATAATGCCAATCCATATCCCTCTTTTTCTGTTAAAGGCGTTTGCATAATGATGGCATTTTTCTTTTTAATAATTCTATTATGAGCCGCTTTTCCAAGATTCATATGCATAATCATGTATCGAGCCAGATCGGCTGCCGAAATCTTCATGCCTCCCGTTGGAGAAAATATGGGTGTACTGTAGCCCATTACATAGTTAGCAATTTCCTGCCGGCGAGGTGCATAAGCCATTGGCTGAGGCATTAGTTTTTTTAATGAATCGTTGTAATCGTATAAGGTAACAAAACGGGTACTATCCAGTCCATCAACCCAATAGCCTCCATAGAGACCCAAAGGTTTAAGAATATGATTTTGAACATATCGATCAAACCTTTCACCCGAAAATTTTTCAATGATTGTTCCCGTCATATTAAAATTGAGATTGCAATACTGGTATCCGGTTCCTGGTTCATAATTATTATAACCGTTTTTCCAATTCGGATTTTTATCAGGATTGATAGCATCCAGTGTAAAATATCCTTCCTTATCATTCAGACTAGAGCGATGCGATAATAACATTCTCAATGTGATTACTGTACTCGGAAAATTTGGGTTTCTTACTTTAAATCCTATCAAGCTGCTTACATCATCATTCAATGACAATTTTTTTTGCTGCACCAGCTGCATTATACTGGTTGCAGAAAAAGATTTGGAAATAGATGCTATTCTAAAAATATCATTTTCAGAAAGTGAGATTTGCTTTTCTCTGTTCTTATATCCAAATGAATGAGTATAAACAAGTTTCCCGCTTTTTACAACAGCCACTGATATGCCAGGCACATCAAACTGCTTCATTACCGACGTAATGTCGGTTTCGGCTTTTTGGGTTTGTGCATTTATATATCCCTTAAAGGCAAAAAGAACAATAAAAGATAATGTAAGACAAATAGATTTTCTCATAAATGTATATTACTTAGTGAGGGTTACTTATGATAATTTGGTCAGCTTTATTGAAATAAAAAACACTTGAAAATTAATTAAACAACCTTAGAAACAAGGGAATTTCCAAAAATAAAAATATTACTGAAAATTAGTCCGATTCTTTAATTCTGTAATAAATGTTAACCATTTAAAGGGCACACAAAAACCCCCAAACTAGCCTTATCTTTGCCCACCCATTTAAATAAAGCAGATGGGTTTGGGATAAAGGCTGTCAATTTGACCTGTAAACTAATTTCAGCATTTTTTTTGACAATATCTTTCCCTATTTAAATAATCAACTAATCAGCTTCTCATGTTAGGTTTTTTTTCCAAAATGTTTGGTGGCAGCAAATCTGAAAAAGATGTAAAGAAAATAGAACATCTTATCGTAAATATCAATCAGCACTTTTCTGCATTTCAATCTTTAAGTAATGATGAACTCCGCAATAAAACTCAGGAGTTTCGTGCCAGAATAAAAGAACATCTGGCAACTATTGATCAAGACATAGTTTCTAAAAATGAAGAAGCCGAGGCATTGAATTACAATGACCTGCTGGGCAAAGATGCCATCTATCAACAGGTAGATAAGCTAAAAAAAGATCGTGATAAAAAAATTGAAGAGGCATTGAATGATATTCTTCCGGAAGCTTTTGCAGTAGTAAAAGAAACCGCAAGTCGTTTTAAAGAGAATGAAACCATCACTGCAACAGCCACCCAGCACGACAGAGATTTAAGTGTAAAAAGAGATTATATAACGATAGAAGGAGAACAGGTTCATTTCAAAAATTCGTGGCTTGCCGCCGGTGGCCAAGTTACCTGGAATATGGTTCACTATGATGTACAGCTTATAGGCGGCATAGTATTGCATCAGGGAAAAATCTCGGAGATGGCAACCGGAGAAGGTAAAACCCTGGTTTCTACTTTGCCAGCATATCTTAATGCCTTACCTGGAGAGGGAGTGCATATAGTAACAGTTAACGACTATCTGGCCCGACGTGACCAGGAATGGAATGGCCCCATCTTTGAATGGCTGGGATTGAATGTTGACTGTATTGACAAGCATCAACCCAATAGTGAAGAAAGAAGGAAGGCCTATCTGGCTGATATTACATATGGTACCAATAACGAATTTGGCTTCGACTATCTGAGAGATAATATGGTGCATAATGCAGATGAAATGGTACAGCGTAAACACCACTATGCAATGGTGGATGAAGTGGACTCTGTTTTAATTGATGATGCCCGAACACCATTAATTATTTCGGGGCCTGTGCCAAAAGGTGAAGACCAGCAATTTCATATACACAAACCCAGAATACAACAACTGGTTCAGGAACAGGAGCGCATCGTACGAAACTGCCTGAATGAAGCCAAGAAAAGATTTGCCGAAGGCGATGATGACCCTAAGGGTGGCGGTCTTTATCTCTATCGTGCTTTCAGAGGATTACCCAAATACGGACCTGTAATTAAATTTTTGAGTGAGCCAGGTGTAAAAGTGAAAATGCAAAAGGCAGAAAATTATTATTTGCAGGATCAGGAGCGTAATATGAAAATTGTAGATGAAGAATTGCTTTTTAGAATTGATGAAAAAAATAATTCCGTAGATCTTTCTGACAGGGGTTTAAATATGATAACCCGCAGTGGAGAAGATCCTGAATTCTTCGTACTTCCTGATATAGGGGTTAAACTTGCAGAAATAGAAAAATCTGAAATAGGCACAGAAGAAAAACTTCAATCCAAAGAAAGCATTTTAAACGAATATGCTCAAAAGGCAGATCGCATTCATACCGTTCAGCAATTATTGAAAGCTTATACGCTTTTTACAAAAGATGTGGAATACATCATTGATAATGGTGCTATTAAAATTGTAGATGAACAAACAGGTCGTGTGTTAGATGGCAGAAGATATTCAGATGGTTTGCATCAGGCTATAGAAGCCAAAGAAAATGTGAAGATAGAGGCAGCAACTCAAACCTATGCAACTGTTACACTGCAAAACTATTTTCGTATGTATCACAAGCTGGCTGGAATGACCGGTACAGCCGAAACAGAAGCTGGTGAATTATGGAGCATATATAAGCTTGATGTGGTATCCATTCCTACCAATTTGAAAATGATAAGAAAGGATAAACAGGATCTGGTATATAAAACCAAGAGAGAAAAATACAAATCTGTAATTGATGAAATTGAAGCTTTGCGCAATGCAGGTCGTCCTTGTCTGGTAGGTACTACATCTGTTGAAATAAGTGAATTGCTGAGCAGAATGTTGCAACAGAAAAAAATACCACACAATGTACTAAACGCAAAACAACATGCAAAAGAAGCACAGATAGTAGCTGAAGCTGGCTTGCCCGGTGCTATAACAATAGCTACGAATATGGCGGGCCGTGGTACAGACATTAAACTGGGTGCTGGAGTTAAAGAAGCAGGTGGTCTGGCTATTATTGGTACAGAAAGACATGAAAGCCGGCGTGTGGATCGCCAGTTGCGTGGTCGTGCAGGCCGCCAGGGCGACCCCGGTTCATCACAATTTTATGTTTCATTAGAAGATGATTTGATGCGTATGTTTGGTAGCGAACGTATAGCTTCTATGATGGATAAGCTGGGTTACAAAGAAGGTGATGTGATACAGCACAGCATGATCAGTAACAGTATTCAACGTGCACAGAAAAAAGTGGAAGAAAATAATTTTGGCATTCGTAAAAGATTACTGGAATACGATGATGTAATGAATCATCAGCGAAATGCTGTTTACAAAAGAAGAAATCATGCTCTTTTTGGTGAGCGACTTGCCTTAGATATTGATACATCTTATTTTAATATGTGCGAAGGCATTGTAAACTCATTTAAAGAGCAGGACGATTATGAAGGCTTCAAAATGGCCTGTATTGTAAACTTTGGTGTTGATTCCAATATAAGTTCAGAGTTATTTCAAAAAACAGATAGTAATAACCTGATCGATAAACTGTATGAAGAAATTTCAGCCAAATACAGTGTACATAAAGAAGAAGTTAATAAGCAGGCGATTCCCGTTTTCAAAAATATCAGACTTACGCAAGGCAGTCATATAGAAAATGTGGTGGTGCCCTTTACAGATGGCAAAAAAACAATGAATGTATTGGCCAATCTAGACAAAACAATAAAAACAGCGGGAGCCGAACTTTCTTCAGCTTTAGAGAAAACAATAACACTGGTAGTAATTGATGATGCCTGGAAAAATCATTTGCGATCAATGGATGATTTAAAGCAAAGTGTTCAAACCGCTTATCTGGAACAAAAAGACCCCCTGGTAATTTATAAAGTAGAAGCCTATAAACTTTTTGAAGGAATGAATGGCGAAGTTAATCGTGATATTGTGTCATTCCTCTCACATGCTACTTTACCAATTCAAGATGAAAACACCAACTTGAAAGAAGGACGCCAGCAAAAAACAGATATGAGTAAAATGCTTGCAAACAAAGAAGAAGTGGATGCATCAGGTGAAGATTATGCAGCAAATGAAAAAGATAAACCCGTACCTGTAACTGTAGGCCCAAAAATTGGAAGAAATGACCCCTGCCCATGTGGTTCAGGCAAGAAGTACAAAAACTGCCACGGCATTGAGGCTTAACGGGTTAGGGAGGAGTTGATATTCATTTTTAGAAAAATTTTCTATGAGTAAGCTCTTTTGTAAATAGATATGCACCTATTAGTGCAAAAACTTTCATTTATTAAAAAGAAAAGATTAGGTTTGTTACTCATTTTGTAAACCTTAAAACCAAAAAAGAATGAAAAAAATTTTTGCGTTGCTTGCTGTTGCAGGCATCATGGCTTCCTGCGGTGGTAAGAAAAAAAGTGATAAACCCGCTGATGGAAAAGACACAGCTGCTACTACAACCACTACAGAAGTAGCACCTACTACAACATCTACATCAGCTTCAGACGGTGTACCTACATTCTCAGATCCTGATGTACAAAAATTTGCGAATGAATACAACGCTTTTATGCAGGAATACAAAGCTGGAATGAAAGATCCTGCAAAACTTGTTGAACTGGGCAAATCAATGACAGATTGGAGTAAAAAAGCTCAAGATATTGGTATGAAGCTTGCTTCAAAGCCAGATGAGGCTAAAGCATGGGCTGATTGGGCAATGAAACTTTCACAAGAGTTAATGCCTGCTACTAAATAATTAGTTTGCTATTTTATTAGTCCCCTCGTATTGAGGGGATTTTTTTTGTCTTAATTGTATCCGAAATATTTATTCACTAACTTAGGCAACCAAAATCAAGGGTAGATGTATCGCAAGACAAAAGAAAAAGTTCATGGCCTCCTGCACCCGGAAATAATTGGCGATAAG
Organism: Chitinophagaceae bacterium; assembly: GCA_037045195.1. Classification (GTDB taxonomy): domain Bacteria; phylum Bacteroidota; class Bacteroidia; order Chitinophagales; family Chitinophagaceae; genus JJ008. The sequence goes on along the minus strand of JBAOIB010000004.1, from coordinate 487,847 downwards.
CATTGGGACAAGATCATTAATATTTTCATAGTTACATTGATTATTCTCAATGTAATTGCAGTTATTATTGAAACTGTAGAGCCAATTCACAGGGAGTATAAAGAATTCTTTTACTATTTTGACTTAGTTTCTGTCATCATTTTTACTGTGGAATATATCCTGAGAGTATGGAGCAGCAATCATGAAAAAAAGTACGATCATCCCGTATGGGGAAGATTAAAATATATGGTGTCTGCTCCTGCCTTGATTGATTTGATTGCATTTCTGCCATTCTATATAAGCAGGATGTTTGGTGTTAGTATAGATCTACGTGAAATTCGTATTCTGAGATTACTTCGTGTGCTCCGTTTATTTCGTCTGACGGCTTACACCCACTCAGCTCAGATGATTTTGAATGTTTTCAGAAAAAGAAAGAATGAGCTTGGATTAAGTTTTGTTCTCACTATTTTCCTTATAGTGATTGCATCTTGTATTATGTATTTTATTGAGCACCATTATCCCAGTGTTCAGGAATCTAAGTTCACCAGTATTCCAGCTACATTATGGTGGGCAGTTGTTTCGCTTACCACAACAGGCTATGGAGATATGTACCCTCTCACCGATTTAGGAAAAGCAATAGGTATGATCATCATGCTCTCTGGTGTTGCGCTATTTGCTTTGCCAGCCGGTATTATCACGGCTGGATTTATTGACGAGTTCAGAGCAAACAGAGTAAATAAGACACACCGATGTCCGAATTGTGGAGAACATATTGAACTGGAAAAGTTGGAAAATCATCATAATGAAGAATAATTCAAATCTTGAATTATCATCTTCAATTTATGGTTCGTATAGTTCTTTTCGCAGCAACGGCCCACCCATTTTATTCCACGAATAGCATTAGTAATAAACAATTCATCTGTTTCCAAAATATCATTGACAGTTATTGTTGTTTCCTGCACCCGCATGCCTTTCTGCTTCAAAAGTAATATCAAATGTGCCCGCATTACACCTGCAATACATCCTTCAGCAAGTGATGGGGTGTAGATTGTATCCTCTTTTATCAGAAAAATATTTGCTATTGAAGTATCCGCTACTCTGCCAAAACTATTTAGTACGATACAATCTTCCAGTTTTTTTTCTTTGGCAAAAGCAGCCGCCAAAACATATGGTAAGTGACTGGCTGATTTTAGATTTGCAAAAAGATCACAAGACTTCCTGACATCCGTAAAAAAATCAATATGAATGCCATTTTCATTAAAAGAAGTGCTGGTTTTATCGAGAGGCCAACATTCAATTATAAATTCGGCAGGTAAATCTATTTCATGCAAGCCTCCATTTCCACGAAAAACTGTAAGCCGGATACGGCCTAACGCAGCACAATTATTTTTTTGGCATAGCAGTAAAGCATTTTCTCTTAAATATTCTGGAGTAAATAAATCAGGCAATTGAAATTTCAACAACTTTAATCCATGAAACAATCTTTTCGAAATGCAATTTGTCCAAATGAATCTGACCATGCACAATTTTCATAGTTTCAAACAATCCATCGCCATATTGAAACCCTCTGTTTGACGAAAAGAAAACAGGCTGATCCGATTTCATCATATTTCCGTTGTAACAGATGTGTGCCATTAAATGAAAGTAGCAAAAAAAGCCACTCCGAAGAATGGCTTTGATTAAATATATTCAAATCGGCATTATGCCTGTTCTACAATACCTGCCTTTACTGCATACAATACAAGACCAGCCATTGATTTAGTTCCTGTTTTTGTTTTCAGTTTATCACGAATGGCTTCCACTGTTCGTGGGCTAAGGTCAACCATATCAGCAATTTCTTTTGTGCTTTTTTCTTCGCACATCAATTTCAGAATTGTAATTTCTTTTTCATTAAGATGTACATCCTGTGGCATGGATGATTCATTAGTTCTTTTTGTCCTCAAGCCACTCAACAATGCTTTATTGGTAAGGTCATTGAAATAAAAATCATTTTGAAATACGCCTTTAATTGCATCATATATCATATCAGCACCCGATTCTTTTGTTATATAAGAATTAGCACCCAGTTCCATCATTTTAGAAATAACTGAATGATCATTCAAAAATGACAACATGATTACTTTTACATTTGGATAAAGTTTTTTAATCTCTGGCAATGCAGTAAGTCCATCCATTATCGGCATTTGAATATCTAGTAATACAACATCTGGCTGAATATGGCGTAGCAGATTCATCAACTGCATTCCGTTTTCAGCTTCAGCTACCATTTGAATGTCTTTGCGTTGTGAAAGTGAAGTTTTTACTCCTGTGCGAAATAATGTGTGATCGTCAGCAATAGCTACTTTAATAACAGCGTTAGTGTCTGGGCTTTTCATGATTTTGGATATTTAATAAATTAATAATAACAGTAAAAATCTTCATGCAAGATGGGAAAATTCTGAAACAAATACTATGGTAGTACTACCTCATTTTTAATTTGCAGAATTTACTGCCAACTCAATCGCAACTTTCCGATGGTTTGCAGGAGTTATTACGAATGCAACCGTAAAATTATCGTTTTATAAATAGGGCAGTTATCCTCTTGTTAACATTAGGTTGTGCATATATTTTTGTTTCAGAAAGTTGATTGACACGGATGATCTGTTTACACTCTCGTCCAATGTCCAAACCGTCCAGAAAAAAGAATTTCCAAATCCATTGAAAAACCGAACCCGGTCTTCACCGGGAGCACTTCACCGGCAATCAACTTTCTCTTTTTCTTTTTAGAAGAGAAAACAATTTGTCCTTATGAAACGCAAACAATATTAAATTTTCTCTTTTCATAACAGTAACGTGTAACGCCCCGGTCCTCATAACGCCGGGGTAATTTTTTGCTTCAATCTTAAATAAGTGTTACATCTTTTTTGCAACAATATATACACGAGGGTCGCCCAGTGCAAATTTCTTTTTTCCGGGAATACTAAAAACTTCTTCGATCTTAAAACCGGCAGCAAGCAACAAGTTTTCCATTTCATTCAAAGAATAAATATAATCGACTCCGGCTTTTTGCTCCATGATGCCTTCAGCAGTAATCGTAGTACTGTCCGATTCTAATCTTGCAGGAAAGAAAACCAAACGGCTTTCTGTCAAAAATTTGATGCCGTTAATTTCGGACCAGGTGCGACTTGAAAAATTTTTATAAACTATTTCTGCCAGCGACCAGCCGTTAATAAGTAAATAACCTCCAGCTTTAATTGCTTTGCTGGTATTTCCCAATATTGTACCTACATCAGTTGCATTAAAAAAATTTAGACTATTGCCCATGCAAATGGCCAGATCCATTTCTTCTTCACATTTAAAATGCAGCACTCCCTTCTGAAAAGTTTTTACAGGAAGTTTTTCTTTTTGTGCAAACAGTTCTATTTCTGAAATATATGCAGGTAGATTATCAACCGCTGTTACTGCTATTCCCTTTCTGCCCAAAGCAAGGGCATGACGGCCATAGCCACACATAAGATCCAATACACTGTTGCCCGTTTGCAGTTTGAAATAACTTATTAAAAAATCGGTTTCACGATTGGTCAACTCTTCAGGAATGATGGCTTTCCAGATGTCTTTATAATATCCGTCAAAAAAAGTATCGTTGATGTTTGACATAGTTAATCCAGTTATAGAATATAAAGCAACCAGAAAAATAATTTATTCCAGCATTTTATTTCGCATACCATACATAACCAGACCCGCAATGGTTTTTGCCCCCACTTTTTGTTTCATGTTTTGGCGAATGGTTTCTATTGTACGCGGACTCAAAAAAACTTCTTTAGAAATTTCTTCAGTCGTTTTGTCTTCGGCAATTAGTTTTAAGATTTTCAGCTCTTTTTCAGAAAATTTTACCGGGTTAGGATAAAACTGTTTTACAGTTTTCTTGTGTTGTAGTTTTAGCAGTACGGCTTTATTCACCAGGTCATTAAAATAAAAATCATCATTCATGCAAGTAAGTATGGCCTGATAAATTTCTTCGGGGTCAGTTGTTTTTGTAAGATAGGCGTTGGCTCCCATTTCCATCATTTTGGTAATCATCTCCTGATCATCATACATGGTAAGAATAATGATTTTGATGGATTCAAATTCTTTGCGAATGATGCTAATGGCATTAATGCCGTCAATTTCAGGCATACGAATGTCCATTAAAATCACATCGGGGAGTTTGATTTTTAGCTTGTGCATCAAATCTTTTCCATCCTCGGCTTCCCATACAATTTTCAGAAATTCTTTATCCTTCAACGCCATGCGAATGCCATCTCGAAAGATTTTGTGGTCATCGGCAATTGCCACACGAATTTGCTGGTCGGTCATACAATTGGTTTTACAGTTAGTTTATAACGGGTTAGGTATGCGTAAATATACGCTATTCTAATATTGAAACATTTGAATTTTGGCAAATAATCTTACTACAAATCCATTACATTTATAAAAATTTAATATATGCAAGCCACGCTGGTAGATTTTGCCAAAGACAGGGTAATCTATAATATTACCGGTTGTACATCTGAAGAGCTGGACAATAAGCTCAATCTTTTCTTTAGCTCGGAAGGTTATAAATTAAAATTGACCGAAGGTGAAGTAAAGACCTACGAAAAGGGAAACCGGGTATTGCGAATTCTCTTAGGTGCATTTGTCAAATATCACAAACAGGCAGTAACAATAAAGCATCAGGGTGAGTTGTTTTCTTTATTGCTGCAAAAAGATTCGTCTGGCATGTCGGGCGGCCTGATAGGTATGAATCAGGTAAAAAAAGAATTTGCAAGACTGACGGAGGCATTTAAATTGTATATAGGAAGTTAGCATTTGAAATAATAAAAGATCTTCCAATTTGGAATATATGTGGAAGGCCTCTCATTGCTTTTATTGTTTTGTGAACTTTACTCTTATATGGAACACTAACCGTTTGCATTGAAGAAATATTTTTTATCATTCATCATTATTAACTTGGTTACATGCAATTTATTTGGGCAAAAGACCAATGAAATAATTATTGGGAAAATAGGTTACAGTGCAACTAACATTGTGTTTAAAGAAGCAAAAGAGCCTACTGCTCAAATCTTTGGAATCAATTTTAAAACCGGAAAAACATTTACCGGCAATGGAATGGAACTTGGAGCAGGTAAGTATATAAACAATAATCTGTTTACCGAATTTAGCATTACCACTTTTAATGGAAAAGAAACAAAATTGAAAGTAAATAATAACGAGCATTATTACACCTTAAAAGGTTATCAAATCCCACTTTCTATAAACTATCTTTTAAGAGATTCGTCAAAAAAACTCAGAATTAATGCAGGTGTAGGTTTTCAATATTTAAATGGGAAACTGGAACAATTTGAAAAAAAAAATAATACCAATGGGCAGACTGTAAATCAAATAACCAATATAAAAGTTTCTGAATTACAAATTTTGCTAAGGCCGGGCATACAGTTCCGAATAATGAAATATTTATTTTTATCCTTTACTGTCAAAGTAGCTATTTCTACCAATGGCAGGTATTTAGACAACCCTTGCCTCTCCCTTAATTACATTTTTAAAAAAAAATAGGGAAACTTGGGCGAATGTTAATTAAGTTGTGATGAAAAAGTACAAAACATCATCCGTGACTTCAAATTTCAATAATATATCAAAAAAAGATGGAATTATTTACAAAATTATTTTTCCAGCTTCGTTGAAGGCGTCTGACAGTTTTATTAATAGATTATTGACTTAAAGAATAAAATGGCAAATACAAACCTGATAAAATATTTAATCATCGGAATATTTTCAATTACACTTGTAGATACATTGGGAGCAGTTGCATCCAGAAAAATGAATTTTAAATATATCTATTTAAGCATTTTTTCATTTGCGATTTATATACTGGTTGCCTTTTTTGTTTCCAAAGAATATATTTTAACAAATGTACTTCTTACAAATGCTATTCTTGGATTATATGATTGTACAATTGGTTTGTGGTTATCAATAGTTCTCAGGGCGAATAACGGACTTACGGCTGAACAAATTAAAGAATTGTTTACTTTAAAGTCTTCAATAGCCATGATCGTAATATCTGTAATTTTTGGATTGATGGGGTTTGAATTATCCAAGATTTGATCTTCCAGAAAGTTACACTACATCTATAATATTTTAATATAAATGAAAGTTTATATAAAATAAGATTTTTTGAAACTGCCGTTTATAGTATAAGTGCTCCGAAAATATTTTCTCATTAAAAAACTAAAACATATTATAACCTGTCATTTATTCCCCCCAAATCCTTCAACCCATTCTCAATCCCTCTCCTATCTTTGTTCACAATTACAGCACCATGGGCACAGCAGAAATAGAACTCCAAAACATCATCATTTATTCGCACATCATTACTTATGGCCATGCGGCCAATCCGGAAATAACAGAACAATTACGAGATGAAATAGAAACGATGTGGAATGAGCCCCATGCAATGATACAATTAGAAGAAAAAAACTATCGTGTCGTTTTCAATATTACGGCTGCTTGTATGCCACAACTTGCAGATATAGATATTTATCAGAACCTGGATCCACGAAATAATTATTTCAGACTTGAAGAATTTGCAAGAGGCAATATTTCTTTTGTGGACGGGCTAGGTTGCAACAGTGGCTATTTTAAAATGGAAAACCTGTACAATGGTTCTACTACTGCGGCACATGAGTATGGCCACACGCTGGGGCTCGATCATCCTGAAGACCTGGACCTGAGGGGCAAAGGCGTTCCGGGCATTATGTACCCCCGCGGCACACTGGTAGATCCACCATTTCAATACGACCCAGCTAAACCTGCCGGTGTAACAGGCGGCACCATGCATCCCATGTATCGCAAAGTGTTGACAGCAGATATTCTTGCATTAAAACTGCATCGTAGAAACTATGAAAATGGAAAAACCATCATAGGCGAGTTTACTAATTTCTGGCATCCCGATCATGCATCACTACAACCTGGCGATATGCCCTGAATTTAGTTTTGTGTTAACTGTATTCCTTACTACTTTTATCTGCAATAATTTATAATGACACCAGTACTCTCGGTAAAAAACTTAAACAAACACTACGGCCCCGTTCATGCATTAAACAATGTTTCATTTGATGTGCCTGCCGGTTCTGTATTTGGCATCTTGGGCCCTAATGGAAGTGGCAAAACCACGCTGCTGGGTATTGTAATGGATGTATTGAAAGCAAATAGTGGAAATTTTTTGTGGAATGGCGCACCCGGCAGCGAAGTGCAGCGAAAACAAATTGGCACTTTGTTGGAAACACCCAATTTTTACCATTATCTATCTGGCGAAAAAAATTTAAAAATTTCTGCAGCCATTAAAGAAAGAGGAGTTGATGATATTCCCACTGTTTTACAAAAGGTAAATCTTTATCAAAGAAAAGATTCAAAGTTCAGCACCTATTCATTGGGCATGAAACAAAGGCTGGCAATAGCCGCTACCCTTTTGGGCAATCCTGATATTTTGGTTTTTGATGAACCTACCAATGGATTGGACCCAGCTGGTATTGCCGAAATAAGACAGCTGATAAAAGAACTGAACCGTCAGGGCAAAACCATCATCATGGCCAGCCATATACTGGATGAAGTAGAAAAAGTATGTACGCATGTTGCCATTATTCAAAAAGGCGTTTTAAAAACAACGGGCACAGTACAGGAGCTTTTATCGGGCAGTACCGTTACAACCAGTACCCATACAGTAGAAATTGAGATTGCAGCAGCAAATCTTCAAATGCTTGAAGCGGCATTATTGAAATTTTCTGGCATTCAGTTCGTTCAAAAATCTGAATCCGGATTTTTAATTGAATGTGCAGAAGAAATAAAGCCCGATTCCATAAACAAGTTTTGTTTTGAACAGGGTGTGGTATTAAGTCAACTAAATGTTAAACGCAAATCGCTGGAAAAAAGATTTCTTGAAATCACCGGAAATCAAAGTGACCGCTAAAATTATTATATGCTCAAAAACTTGAAAATTGAATGGATGAAGATAAAGAACTACCGGGTGTTTCAAGTCTTCTCGGCTCTTTATCTAATGGGGTTGTTACTGGTCGTATATATTTTTTATAAAGTATATCTGAATGTGGTAGGAAGTGTGCAACAAACCGTAACCGGAACACAGGGCAAAGGCTCCGATGTGTTGAATCTTTTTTCTTCAGAATTTTTAATGCAGACGGTTTGTTTCTGGACAGGGTTTTTATTGTACTTGCCAGGAATGATTATCATCAGCCTATTTATAAATGAAGTCAATTTTAAAACTAACAGACAAAACATTATTGATGGCTGGAAAAGGGAAACATATATTTTTAGTAAAATCGGATTGATTGCGTGCATGGCTGTCGTTATTGCAATTGTAAATCTAATAGCCGGGTTTATCATGTCAGAAGTTGTTGGTGTATCTATGTCAGCCGATGCATTAAAAATGGTTGGATTTTCTTTTGTACAAGCAATGGTCTATTTATTATTTGCACTGTTGCTAGCTACTTTTTTCAGACGCAGTGGTGTTGCTATTATTGTTTTCTTCATTTATGGTTTGTTGCTGGAATTTTTGTTTATGTGGATTGCCGGAAAAATCAGTCCGGGTTTGCAACATTTTATGCCATTGCAGGTAGCCGATTCACTTACACCTTTTCCACGATTAAGAGATTTTTATATTGGGCTCCCTTCAGAAACTGTTATGTTATTTGCCGCAATGGCATTTGGTGGATTATATGCATTTCTTACTGTAAGAAAATACAAGTATGACGACTTGTAAAAGTGCTTTATAAAACTTTCAGGAATATTCTAATAAAATAAACCCCCCGATAGAAATCGGGGGGAACAACTAAAAAACACTAGCTTAACGCTTAGGTTTCATTGGAACGAACTATGCTTAGTCAGGTTTTTTACCGTCTAAAAAAGTATTGAGTGTGCTGAGGTTTGCCTGCTTACTATCGCCTGCCTTTACTTCGATATTGCTGTAGAAATTTTCAACGGGAGTTGTGTTGCTGTGCAATTCCATTTTGCGGCGGATAAATGCCGGCACAGTCTCAAACTCATTATTGGGGTCGGCACCGTTTACGTTAAAGGATAAGTTTCTCAACTTATGCAAACGTTCGGCCGCCTTACGTTGTTGCTCTTCGGTTTCGTTCGTCAGCGACGCATCCTCAACCTCTTGTTGCAACGGTGACTGAGCCTGATAGGCCAAGGGCATATCCGCCGCAGGAATGTCATCCCTTTCTACAATCTGCATTTGCAATTCCAGAAGTTCTTCCTGTTCATTGCTGGCAGAGGATTGTACAGGGACCGGCTTTTCAACAGCAACGACGGAGGTTTTTTCCTCTGCGTTGGACGCTGCGTAGATATTGGATGGCCTGGCCAGATAGCCACCCGATGCTGCAGACACGGTTTGGCTATTATCTTTAAAGCTGAGGATTAATTCAGCATCAGTTTCTTTTATAGCAGGCAGTGGTTGTTCTTCCACCGAATTTATACTAACCGTTTCTTCTATTGATTCTATTTTATCAACAGTAGAATTACCTGCTATTTCCTCAGTAGAACTACTAAGTATATTTTCTAAATCTGGTTTCAATTCATAATGAATAACTTCATTTGCTTCTTCTCTGATGTCGGTAATATCAATTACAGGAGCCAGCATAACCGGTATTTGATTAACAGTGGATACCTCAACCAACTTGGGGGCCAGATAATCTTCTTGCTGCTCAGTTTGTAAAGCCGCTTCCATCACTTCCATTTCTTTATTGGAAACTTCAGCCAACAATGTTTTGCTTTCTTCAGTTTCTTCTTTTGCAACACTTACAACTTCGGGCTGTTTTAACAGGCATGTTGTAATAGGTTCTTCTTTAGTCGTATCTAATACCATTACAATTTTTTCTTCAGGCTTAGGCTCTTCTTTTTTAGGAACGGCCTTTGCAAAAGGATCTTTATGTTCAAATCCGGTAGCAATTAGTGTGATGCCTAATTTCGAACCAAGTGTATTATCGTAACCCAAACCTAAGATTACATCTGTATTATCGCCTGCCTGTTCTAAAAGATATTGTTGTATCACTTCTACTTCATCCATCGTATGCTCATGTTCACCCTGTGCCGAATTGATGTTGATGAGTATCCACTTGGCACCGCGAATGTCATTGTCGTTCAGCAAGGGAGAGTTCAGCGCTTCTTCAATTGCTTTTTGTGCACGGTCAGTCCCTTCTGCTGCAGCATTACCCAAAATGGCAACACCGCCATTTCTCATTACTGTACACACATCGGCAAAGTCAACATTAATTTGCCCTGTACTGTTGATTACATCAGTTATACATTTTGCGGCAGTAGCCAGCACATTGTCTGCTTTTTCAAATGCTTCACGCATTTTTAGATTTCCAAACTGATTGCGTAATTTATCATTACTTATTACAAGTAAAGTATCTACATACTGCTTCATCGTTTTAATTCCTTCTTCAGCCTGCAGTTGTCTTTTCTTTCCTTCATAAGCAAAAGGAGTTGTAACTATACCTACAGTAAGAATACCAAGGTCTTTACAAATTTTTGAAATGATTGGCGCACCACCTGTTCCGGTACCACCACCCATACCGGCAGTTATGAATGCCATTTTGGTATTTACTTCCAGTATTTTCTTTATCTCATCAAAAGACTCTTCTGTTGCCTGTCTTCCAATTTCAGGATTGGCACCTGCGCCAAGTCCCTGCGTAAGATGAGGCCCCAGTTGCACTTTATTGGGAATATTACTAGACTGCAATGCCTGGGCATCGGTATTACAAATAATAAAATTCACACCATCAATATTTTGGCTGTGCATGTGGTTTACAGCATTGCCGCCACCACCACCTACGCCTATTACTTTTAAGATGGATGATTTCTCTTTTGGCAGATCAAAATGTATCATAAGCTTTGAATTTTTGTCCCGCTTTACTCCTTTATAAGCCTTGGATTTTCGGGACTGTTGTTGATTGGGTTAGTAGTATTTTCTTTAAACAGTTTATAATAATTTCAAATCGAGTTATAACGTTTTATCTTCTTCTTCTTTAAACAAATCAATTATCCTGTCTTTAAACTTGCCCCAGAAGCCGGTAAGATTTTTTCTTCTCACCATTTCTTTTTCGTTTACAATTTCTTCTGGCAAGACTTCACTTATTTCTTCTTCTTTATTTTTTAATAACTCCGGAACTTCCACATTTTTGAAATCCATTTCAAATTGCTTGCGGTCGTGCTCATAGTCATCATATCCTTTTAAAATAAGACCAATACAGGTGGAGTAAGTGGGTTTTGCCAATTCATCAATATGTCCAGCTGCCAGATGTTCATTTGGATATCCAATACGTGCAGGTAAACCGGTTGCATATTCCGTTAATTGAATCAGGTGTTTTAACTGAGAACCACCCCCTGTTAAAATGATGCCACCATTCAGCATACGATTATCCAAGCCTACTTGCTTTAGATGATAGGTCACAAAATCCATTATTTCGCTAATTCTTGCCTGAATGATATTAGCAAGATTCTTTACGCTGATTTCTTTAGCAGGCATTCCACGCAATCCGGGAATAGTGATAAATGCATTCGTTTTTGCTTCATTTGCCAATGCAGAACCAAACTGAACTTTCATTTGTTCTGCTTGTGTTTTTAAAACACCCAGTCCGGTTTTGATATCATTAGTAATATTTTCTCCTGCAAAAGGAATGACAGCAGTATGTTTTAATATGCCTTCATAAAAAACTGCCAGATCGGTAGTACCTCCACCAATATCAACAATGGCCACACCTGCTTCAAGGTCTTCTTGTCCCATTACAGCAGCTGAGGAAGCTAAAGGTTGCAACACAAGATCTTTGGTTTGCAATCCTGCTTTACCTACACTACGGTTAATATTTTTAATAGCATTCTTATCGCCTGTGATGATGTGAAAATTAGCTCCCACTTTTACACCACCATATCCAATAGGGTTTGGTATGTTTTGAAAATTGTCAACAGTAAATTCTTGTGGAATAACATCAATTATCTGATCACCAGCAGGAATATAAGTTTTATACTGATCTGCCACCAGCTGATCAATTTCTTTTTGAGCAATTTCTCCATCGGTATTCTGTCTGACGATATCACCTCTGGTTTGCAAACTTTTTATGTGATGTCCTGCTACACCAACATATACTTCTTTTATATTAAGATTTGGGTTAGAAGCAAAGCAGTTATCAAGTGCTGTTTTTACCGCTTTAATAGTTTCATCAATGTTAAGCACCTGGCCGTGCTTTACACCGCTGGAACTGGCTTTTCCAAAACCTAAAATTTCTAATTTGCCAAATTCGTTTTTGCGACCGGCAATTACAGCAATTTTGGTAGTCCCAATGTCAAGACCGACAATAATGGGTTTTTCGTTGTTCATAGTTGTAATTTTTAGTTGTTTTATTGAAACCTTGTTTAGTTGTTTACATTTTTCTTTGGCATCAGCGTTTTTGGCTTTCGTTCTTCAATCGGATTATCCTGTTTCTTTTCCTCTGTTCTTAATTCTTCTGCTGGCAGCTCAGGCTTTTCTTCTCTTGCCGTATCTAATGGTATTTCATATCTACCTTTAATCTCAACCGGCTTTATTAAAGTATCCATCTGCGATTGCCGTGCTTCTTGCAAAATTTTTTCTACATTTCTTTTCAACTGAACTGAATCAATTTTAGAGTTTTGAGCAAATTTTGAAGCAACAACCTGTCGTTCATACTGGACATCTATTACTTTATATTTTTCAAATCCTGTTTTACTTAGTATCTGCTGATAAAAAATCATCAGTCGTCTGAATTTTTGATCAATGTTTTCTGCTGTTCCCAGTTTTACCAGGTGGTTGCCCACTACAGGCACCATTTCCATACTGCCATTTTCCGCCAGTTCAATTTGCGCCACCTGTGCCATCCAGAAATCATCATGTAGAATAAACGTTGCTACATTTTTTATATCATCAAGTATTGCACTATCTGCTTTCGTAAGTTTTGCTGCATTGCTAAATCCTGTAAATACGGGCACCCTCGCACTTAGTTTCTCCGACAGTGGCAGCCGGTGTGCTGCACTGTCTATATAAAATGAAATTCCTTCCAGTGTAAAAATTCTTGCAACAGGCTCCTTTTCTGTAACTGCCACATGCAACATATCCTGATTGTCAAAATATAACTCAGCACGACTCACCCAAACACTTTTCTTCAACTCCTGTTCCAGTTGATTCAGGTTCACCTTTTCAATAGACTGGCCTTTTATTACCCCTCCAGCATTTTTTAAAATGAGTTTTTCAATATCCTTTTCATCAATAAAACGATTTTTTTCTCCGCCCTTGATTGAAATTGTGTAACCCTTGCAAAGTCCCTTGTTTTTATTGTTGATGGCTGCCAACAATAGTGTAAGCATACCACCCCCAATACAAAGCCACAGGCTTATAAATAATACTTTTCTTATCGTTTGTTTAGCTCCCACTTTATATTTCTTTCAATAATTTTTTAATCGGTTCCACCATCATATCTATATCCCCGGCACCTGCTGTTATCAGTATTTCACCAAATTCTTTATTCAGCTTTTCCGCATATTCTTTTTCAATCCACTGCATCAATACTTCTTTGGTCTTTACACTTTTTCTATCAAGATTCATTTTATCCATTATCATATTACTGTCCACACCTTCTATAGGCAACTCTCTTGCAGGATAGATAGGCAGCAAAATCACTTCATCAGCAAGATCAAGCGCAGCAGCAAATCCATCTGCCAGATCTCTTGTTCTTGAGTAGAGGTGCGGTTGAAAAATCACCGTACACTTTTTTGCTCTGAACAATGTTTTGGCTCCTGTGATTAAAGCTTTCAACTCCTCGGGGTGATGGGCATAATCATCAATAAAAACCAAGCGGTCATTTTTAATGATGTATTCAAACCTCCGTTTCACTCCTTTAAAACTTGCAACTGCTGCTTTAATTTTTTCAGGATCAATTTCCAAAGAACTTGCAACTGATATAGCCGCTACTGCATTTTCAACATTGTGCATACCGCCCATATTCAGTCTTATATTATCAATTCTATCCTCTTTCCATACTACATCAAATTCATAACTACCATTCATCATTTTAATATTTTCAGCATATACATCAGCACTGTCATTCTGCAAACTGTAAGTAACCTTTCTCTCGCTGTTCAACTCTTCTGCACGTTTCAATCCAAACCGGCTGATCAACAACCCTTTTGATTTTATCTTACTACTAAAATCAATAAAGGCTTGCTCCATTGCATTTGCTGTGCCATATATATCCAAATGATCGGCATCCATAGCAGTAATGATGGCCACATCAGGATTTAATTTCAAAAAACTTCTGTCATACTCGTCAGCTTCTACCACACATACCTTATTATCACTTGCCCAAAAATTGGTACCATAGTTTACAGAAATACCACCCAAGAAAGCATTACAACCAAAACCACTATCCCGAAGGATATGCGCAACCATTGTGGTAATCGTTGTTTTGCCATGTGTTCCGGCAATACAGATATTAAAAGAACTTGCTGTTATGATTTGCAACACATCACTTCGCTTTACTACATCAAATCCATTTGTTTGGTAATAAACCAACTCCTGATGTGATGCCGGAATAGCAGGTGTGTAAACAACACAATCTGCACTCTTAGGAATTTGTGATACATCTTCTTTATAATGCACCGGTATTCCTGCTGCTTCCAGTTCACGTGTGAGTACTGTTTCTGTTTTATCATAACCACTCACATTTATTCCCCTGCTTTTAAAGAACCTTGCAATTGCACTCATTCCTATTCCCCCTATTCCAATGAAATAAACAGTCTTTATATCATTCACCGATTTGTTCATTTCATTTCATTTCAATTTTCAACATTTCGTTTTCATATCCCCAAAAAGGGGAGCTTCATAAGGACAGTCTTAGAATTATTTTAAACACTTTTTACTTTCTCCTTTCCACCTTTTCCCTCTTAAATCAATCTCAATATTTCCTTCGCTACTATTTCATCCGCATTCTTTTTTCCCAATGGTGAAATATTTTTTATTAACTCCTGCTGCATAGCTTCATCTTTTAACAGTTCCATTGCCATGATCACCAATTTTTTTCCCGCTTCACTGTCTTTGATCATCATCGCTGCATTTTTATTTACCATCTGCATAGCGTTTACTGATTGATGATCTTCTGCAGCAAACGGATACGGAACAAATATGACCGGCTTTTTTGCTACACATAACTCAGCTACTGTTATGGCACCCGATCTTGCCACTACCACATCGGCTGCTGCATAAGCGTATTCCATTTTTGGAATAAACTCATTTACCCAAATCCTGTTGTTGCCAGCAGCTCGGCCTTTGGCTATCTCTGCATAAGGTTTGCCAGTTTGCCAAATCAATTGCACATCATTTCCTGTCAGCATATCTAGTCCGGCATTAATGGCTTCATTTATAGATTTTGCGCCCAGACTACCTCCTACAATCAACATCACCTTCTTTTTTTCATCTAAAGAAAAAAAACGAATGCCCTCATTTCGTGTAACCGTAGTATTTGAAATGGCTTTTCTCACTGGATTTCCGGTTACGATAATTTTTTCCGCTGGGAAAAATTTTTCCATACCATCTGTACCGGTAAAAATCTTTGTTGCTTTTTTCCCAAGCAGGATATTTGATTTGCCGGCAAAAGAATTTGACTCATGTATAAAAGTTTTTATTCCTTTCGCTTGTGCATATCTTAACACAGGAAAACTTGAATAACCGCCCACACCAATGGCAGCATCCGGCTTGAATTTTTTAAAAATGTTACGTACTTGAAAGAAACTTTTTAACAGCTTTAATGGCAAACCGATGTTTTTTATCAAAGAGCTTCTGTTGAGTCCCGCTATATCAACTCCTTCTATCCGATATCCTGCCTGAGGTACTTTTTCCATTTCCATTTTTCCTTTCGCACCTACAAACAGTATTTCAATATCAGGATCCAACTGTATTAATGCATTTGCTATCGATATCGCAGGAAAAATATGTCCGCCTGTTCCACCTCCTGCAATTATTATTCGCTTGCTCATGCACAATCTTTTTTTTACCCTGATTATTCTATTTCAACACTTTTACCGTTTCCCTGTTTACCTTCCAGACTTTCAACATTACTGGCCACACTCAAAATAATACCTACTGCCAAACAGGTAAATATGAAACTGGTACCTCCCATACTCACTAAAGGCAACGTAACACCGGTAACTGGAAATAAATTTACCGTTACCGCCATATTTGCTACTGCCTGAATGGCCAGTGTAAAACTTAAGCCTAACGCCAAAAATGCTCCAAAGGCATAAGGACATTTTTTATAAATTCTGATACACCTGTATAGAAACACCAGATAAATAAACATGATGAAAGCGCCACCTGCTAAACCATACTCTTCAATAATGATGGCATAAATAAAATCATTGTACGCCTGTGGTAAATAATCTCTGGTAGTGCTGTTGCCAGGGCCTTTCCCAAAAAGCCCTCCATTTGAAATCGCAATTTTAGCCTGATTTACCTGATATGCATCATCTTCCGCATTGTCTTTGCTACCATAAATAAAACTTTCCATTCTGCCAATCCAAGTATCAACTCTTCCAAATAAGGTTGAACTTTTCTTAACCGGTGCAACTACTGTGTCAGGATTTTCTTTTCCATGACGAACCACAGCAGCCATAATCAGGAAAATAAAAGGAATGAGTGCTACACCAATGGTAAGTAATAAATGTTTTGTATTTACCCTTCCAATAAACATGAGTAATAAACAACAGGCACCCAAAAGCAATGCTGTAGAAAGATTGGCAGGAGCAATTAAAATGCAAACAATAACCACAGGAATAATGATTGGAAGAAACCCTTTCTTAAATTCTTTAATAACATCCTGTTT
This sequence comes from Chitinophagaceae bacterium, assembly GCA_037045195.1. Classification (GTDB taxonomy): domain Bacteria; phylum Bacteroidota; class Bacteroidia; order Chitinophagales; family Chitinophagaceae; genus JJ008. The sequence continues at coordinate 470,949 of JBAOIB010000004.1, read as the reverse complement.
TTTACTGATGAGCCTGGCCAGATACATAAATAAAGCCAGACGTGCAAAATCTGAAGTTTGCAAAGTCATATTCAATATCGGAAGTCGAATCCAGCGACTACCTTCATTCATCTTTACCCCAAAGAATAAAGTGTAAATCAGTAATGGAATAGAAATCAAAAATGCAATTTTTGCAACTTTGGAATAGTTAAAATAGTTAACCAGATGAGCAAAATAAATTACCGCTATACCCACTACTATAAAAATGATTTGTTTTAGTAAATACACTTCAGTATTACCCTGATAATTTTTATAGGCTAATGAACCCGTGGCACTGTACACTGCCAACAGTGAAACCAGCGTAAGTAGTACTACTAGCGCCCATATTACCCTGTCACCTTTCGTTTTACTGATTAAGTTATCAGTATTGAAAGTGTTTTTTAAACCTGACTTTATTTCTTTTACTGCATCCATCAAAGTTCTTTTACTGCTTTTTTAAATTGTTGCCCTCTGTCTTCATAATTCTTAAATAAATCAAAGCTTGCACAGGCCGGACTAAGCAATACCACATCACCTTTTTCGGCAAAATGAAATGCCATATGTACTGCTTCATTTGCCGTTCCTGTATCCACAATCGTATCTACCAAATTTCCAAATGCCTCATGAATTTTTTTATTATCTGTTCCCAAACAAATAATGGATTTTACTTTTTCTTTTATGAGGTCTTCAATCAGAGAGTATTCGTTTCCTTTATCTACTCCTCCTAATATCAATATCGTCGGTTTCGTCATACTCTCTAAAGCATACCATACTGAGTTTACATTAGTCGCCTTGCTGTCATTAATAAACTCTACACCTCTTATAGTGGCAACATGCTCCATTCGGTGTTCAAAATTTTGAAAGGTTTGAACAGCCTCTCTTATTTTCTCTTTACGAATGTCCAATGTGGTTGCTGCTACGCAGGCCGCCATTGTGTTATATTGATTGTGCTTTCCTTTCAATGCAAAATCAAAGACACTCATGCGAGTAAACTCTTGTCCAGTTCTTACATACATATCCCCGTCTTTAATAAACGCTCCATTTGGTAGTTCTCTTTTCATACTTATTGGCAGTTGTTTTGATTGAATATTGAATCCAAAAAAATTTTCTTTGTTTAGGTACTTTATAGTTATTTCATCATCGGCGCAGTAGATGAACGTATCATCCGGCTGCTGGTTCATCACAATACGGAACTTGCTCCGTATATAATTTTCAAATTGGTAATCGTAACGATCCAGGTGGTCTTCGGTTATATTGGTAATAATGGCAACATCCGGTTTGAAATGTTTTATATCATCCAATTGAAAGCTGCTGACCTCCACTACATAAAGTGGCTTTGGATTTTCGGCAAGCTGTCTTGCAAAGGATGTACCGATATTTCCCACCATAGCTGCATCAAGTCCTGCCGTTTTGCAGAGATGAAAGGTTAAAGCGGTTGTGGTGGTTTTCCCATTACTTCCAGTGATGGCAATAATTCTACTATCACCTTTGAAACGGTAAGCAAATTCAATTTCGCTTACAATGGGAATTCCTTCTTTTCGAATCCTTTTTACCATAGTTGCTTTTTCCGGAATACCAGGGCTTTTCATTACTTCGGATGCATTCAAAATTTTTTCTTCTGAATGTTTCCCTTCTTCAAATTCAATTCCTGCATTCTGCAACTCGTTACGATACACGTCTTTCAAAGAACTTTCATCGGAGAGAAAGACCTCATACCCTTTTTTCTTAGCAAGCAAAGCAGCACCAATGCCACTTTCACCTCCACCGAGTATGACAAATCTTTTGCTCATAATGTTCAACACTTTCACCTTTTGTGAAAGGTTGGTTGTACGGAGTTTGGTTTTTCATAAGTATTAGTTTCCAATACAACTGCACCACAATTCGGTTTTTCAATCAGCATAGGTTCGGTTTGCCGTTTTCAAATGATCTGGATTTTTCTGTTTGTTGCTTTTGTCAATTATGGGTTTTTCAGAAATCAATTAATATCTTAATCAACTTTTATACTACCTCATCTTCAGCGTTACAATACTCAACACCACTAGCAATACCGTCACAATCCAAAATCTTGTTACAATCTTTACTTCATGCATCCCTTTTACCTGAAAATGATGGTGCAAGGGAGCTTTTAAAAACACACGTTTTCCAATTCCATATTTTTTTCTGGTATATTTAAAATATCCCATCTGCATCATTACACTCAGTGCTTCTACAAAAAATACTCCGCAGAATATCGGTACCAATAATTCTTTGTGTACAATAATGGCCAATGAAGCAATGACTCCACCCAACATCAAACTACCCGTATCGCCCATAAAAATTTGTGCAGGATAGGAGTTGTACCATAAAAATCCAATACAGGCACCAATAAGCGCCGCAATGAAGATGGACAACTCTTCCAATCCCGGTATGTACATAATGTTTAGATAATCGGAAAACACCATATTTCCACTAGCATATGCCAATATGCCCAGCAATGAACCTATTATAGCTGAGGTTCCTGTTGCCAGTCCGTCTAATCCATCAGTAAGATTTGCCCCATTGGAAACTGCGGTGATAATAAATATCACAATCGCTATGTAAAGAATCCAGGTATAATCACGCCAGGAAGCCGGCAGCAACTTTGAATAATTAAACTCATGATTTTTTACAAATGGGATGGTTGTTACCGGTGTTTTGGATTCCACAAAATATTTCACCTTGCCATTTATATTCTTTTCAAAGACCGTTGAATCTGCTTTTGGATTTTTTCCGACATACTCTCTCCATATTTTCACATCACTATTAAAATATAGTGTAGCACCAACGAGAATGCCTAAACCCACCTGACCCAAAATTTTAAACTTACCTGCCAACCCATCATTTCCAGATTTCTGATATACTTCACCTTTCTGTTTTGCAATTTTCTTTCCTCTCAGTTTCAGATAGTCATCTATAAAACCAATGGCTCCCATCCATACTGTGCTAATCAACATCACTTGTACATATACATTCGTAAGATTAGCCAGCAACAATGTTGGAATGATTATCGCAAAAACGATGATGATTCCTCCCATTGTAGGTGTTCCTCTTTTGCTTTCTTGGCCAGCCAGCCCCTCATCTCTTATACTTTCTCCAATCTGTCTTTTTTGCAAGAACTTAATCAACTTCTTTCCATAAAATGCTGTAATGAATAAAGACAACATCACTCCTACCAATACCCGGAAAGTGATGAAGTCAAAAAGCCTCATACCCGGTATGTGTATCCCCTCTTGTTCAAGCCATTTATATAAATGGTACAGCATTTCTGGCCTTGGTTATTTATTTAATAATTCAAAAAATTCTTTTACTTCTTCTTTATCATTGAAGTGATTTCTCACTCCTTTTATTTCCTGATAATATTCATGTCCCTTTCCTGCTATCAGAATAATATCTTCTGGCTTTGCCAAACTGATAGCAGTTTTTATAGCTTCCTTTCTGTCCACAATTGAGATATACTTTCTTCTGCTCGCTGGAGGCAAACCTGCTTCCATATCCTTAATTATTTGCACAGGGTCCTCGCTTCTCGGATTATCACTGGTAAAAATCACTTTATCACTATGTTCACATGCTACTTCAGCCATTACAGGTCTTTTTGTTTTATCCCTGTCTCCACCACATCCTACAACCGTTATTACCTGTTCAAAACCTTTCTTCAGTTTTTTAATCGTAGCCAGCACATTCAGCAAAGCATCAGGTGTGTGTGCATAATCTACAATGGCCATCACTCTCTCATTAGTTGAAACGAAATATTCAAATCTTCCAGCTGCACCATTTATTTCACTTAATACTGTCAGCACTTTTTGTTTTTCTTCACCCAAGCAAATGGCAGCTCCATAGACAGCAAGCAAGTTGTATGCGTTGAACTCTCCTATCAACCTGAAATGAACTTCAACTTCGTTTACCAGCATCATCAACCCACTCAAACTATTGTCTAAAATTTTCCCTTTAAATTCAGCAACCGTTCTCAGGCTGTAGTAATATTTTTTTGCATTGGTATTCTGCAACATCACTTGGCCTCTTTTATCATCTGCATTACTGATAGCGAAGGCTGTAGCAGGTAATGAGTCAAAAAAAGATTTCTTCACCCGGATGTATTCGTCAAATGATTTGTGATAATCCAGATGATCATGTGTGATATTGCTAAAAATACCGCAGGCATACTGCAATCCTGTAATCCTGTGCTGATGCAATGCATGTGAGCTTGTTTCCATAAACACATGTGTACATCTGGCATCAACCATTTGCTTCAAAAGTTTATTCAGACTCACCGCATCCGGTGTAGTATGTGTAGCTGCAATAACTTTATCTGCAATTAAATTTTCTACAGTACTGATTAATCCGCAGGTATATCCCAAACTTGTAAAGAGCTTATATAATAAAGTCGCTATTGTTGTTTTTCCGTTTGTGCCGGTTACACCTGTCAGTTTTAATTTTTCTGATGGTCTTTCAAAAAAATTATGTGCCATTTGCCCTACAGCGGCGGCACTACTAGCTACTTCCACATATACTACCTGCTCATTTTGCAAAGCAGGAAGTTGCTCACACACTATAACCGATGCACCTTTTGCCACCGCCTGATCAATAAACAAATGACCATCTGCCGCCAAGCCTTTCATCGCAACAAACAAAGAGCCTTTCTCAATTTTTCTTGAATCCAATTCAACCGCTTTCACTCTCACCGATGTGCTTCCCTTCACAGACCTAATCGCCACTTTGTATAAAACATCCTGTAATAGCACACAATATTTTTTTATCAACTTAAATCTAATATGACTGTCAATCCTTTTGCCAATGCTGAACCAGGAGCTAAAGACTGTCCTGTCACTTTTCCTTTTCCACTAATCTTAATCTTCAATCCCATATTTTCCAGCAGATACACAGCATCCTTCAATCCCATCCCTTTTACATTTGGCATTAGCTGCTGCTTCACATTGTTTGTTTTTATTACCGGTTGGTAATTGCTTGCATACACCATTCCCCATTTATTTTGCTGCACCGAATCTGTGTATTGCATATTTAAATCAGCAAAAACTTTTCTTATATCATTTGAAAGACCTGCATAGAAATAATTGGAGCTGTCTTTTACAACAGCATACTGAGTGGCATTTTTCTTTTCTACATAAAGCGGAAAAATCTTGCTTGCAATTTCTCTGAAAACAGGAGCTCCCAGTGATCCACCGTAATGCACCGGATCGTGAGGATTTGTTCTGATTACAACAATACAAGTGAATTGTGGTTTATCGGCCGGGAAATATCCAACGAAAGTGGCCTGATACACTCCATCAGCATATTTAATTTTTCCATCAGAGACATGTGCTGTTCCAGTTTTACCTGCAACTGCAAATGGCATTCCTTTAAAAGCTTTTCTTGCTGTTCCTTCTGTAACTACCATTTCCATTGCCTTGCGGGCATTGGCAGCAACCGATGGTTTGCAGATACTTTGTTCTAAAACTATTGGTTCAAATTGCTTGCGAATGATACCATTACTCTGAATGCTGCTAACCAAAAAAGGTTTCATCATTTTGCCATTATTGGCAATGGTGTTGTACAGGGTAAGAATTTGCAATGGGCTTACCTGTATGCCATAACCAAAACTCATCCAAAGCATATTACCCAACGCACTTCCTTTTTGATTGAGCGGTGCCATGGTGGGTCTGGGTACATCAGTAAGATCGATTGGAGATTTGATATCAAGATGATACTTGTGTAAATATTCTTTCAATGAAGCTGGCTCATCGCCAAAAGCTTTCAATGCCAGTTTGCTCATACCAATATTGGAGCTATGCGCAAAACATTCCTGCACAGTAAGAAAAGGTTTTGGAGATCTTTCTGCATCTGTTACCATTTTATTTCCTACTTGAGCTCTTCCAGCTCCACCTATTTCCACCATATCCGTTGGCTTACTGCTTCCTTTATCTAATACAGAAAGTAAAGTGGCCAATTTAATAGTTGAGCCTGGTTCAGTTGCCCGAAGTGCATAATTATCATCTTCCCAGTAGCTACCATCTTTTTGTCTGCCGAGATTAGCCATTGCTTTTATCTCTCCGGTTGTGGTTTCCATTACGATAGCAGTGCCATAAGGGCCTTTACATTGCTGCATCATTTTCATCAATGCAGTTTCGGCTATGTCCTGAATGTTTACATCCAGTGTAGTGTATATATCTTGTCCGTTTACAGGATCTGTTTCTGAACCTTCAATTGGAATAGCAGTACCACCTGCAATAAAACGAACCAGTTTTTGCCCGTCGCGGCCGTTTAATACGGTATCATAACTTTTTTCAAGCCCTACGTTCTGGCTTTTAGTTTTTTTATCAGCATCTACAAACTGACGTGATAGACCAATCGTTCTGTTTGCCAATAATCTAAAAGGAGTCAGTCGCTTTGAGTTGATTTCAACAATCACACCACTTTTGTTTTTGCCCAATTTTACTAATGGGAAACCACGCAAGGCTTTGTAATCTTCAAAAGCAAGTTTTTTCTTAAGAAGCCAGTGTCTGTTGTTTGGCTTTTTATATGCTGCCAATAACTCTTTTTTGTATTGGGCTGCTGTTTTATCATTAAAATGCTTTGCTAGAGAAGTTGACAATGAATCTATATTTTCATAAAAGCGCTTTCCCTTTTTATCTCTTAAACCTTCAGCATAAAAATCTATATAGATATCAAAAGTAGGAACTGAGGTACTGAGCATTTCACCTGCTTTACTATAAATGGTACCTCTCTCTGCTATAAGCGGAATGAATCGCTGATGAAGACTGTCGCTCATACTGCGCCAGTGGATGCCTTCAAATCGCTGAATATATAAAGCACGGGCGAACACACATACACTCAGCACTACAATGCCGATAAAACTGATGTAAACTCTCCACAATATGTCCCGTTTAACGTCCAATGCCCGTTACTTTTTAGTTGTTACGTTGTACTTTTTATATACAGCGTGATTATGGTTTCATCAATGCCGTCCAGAGCAATGATTAGTTTATTTCGTTGTTGCCACTACAGCTACCGAGTCTTTCAATATTACCGGCGATTGATTCGTTTCATTCAATCCCAATGGCGCTACAGCCTTTATCACTTCACCGGGTTTGCTCAAAAACATAACTTCACTTTTTAGATCAATATACTCGTATTTCAATTCCTTCACTTCTTTTGCCGTACGGTTGATACGGCGAATGGTATTATCAGCATTGTGGCCGTTGTAGATATACACTACTGCCAGAAAAGTGAGTAACAAAAAGAAGCGCACCTGCTTTACCACCGACTGATAATTAAGCCAGCGTTTCCATCCAGCCTGCCCAGTGCTTATAATTCCCTGAGCAGGTTGTTCACTTTCATTTACATTTTTCATTTTGTCTGCCATGATGCCTTCAATCTGATTTTCAACATTTGGTTTTTCTTTCCCGCTATTGCGAGATGGAATTCAAGGGATATAGACTTTCCAATTTTTATGCCCTCTATATTTACAAACTTTAATGCTTTCGTTAATTCACTTTTATTTACACCAACATTCGCTTTTCAACTACTCTTAGTTTTGCGCTTCTGCTTCTTGGATTTAATCTTTGCTCGTTTTCCGAAGGCACTAACGGTTTTTTCGTTATTACAATAAGCTCATTCACTATTTCGGTATTGATAAAAGGATTCTCCTCCGGCTCATCTAATGAACCGCGACGAAAGAAATTTTTCACCAGCCTGTCTTCTAATGAATGAAATGTGATGATGGCAGCCCTGCCTCCGGGTTTTAATAAGGATGGAATTTGTTGCAGCATCTCTTTCAATGCGCCTAACTCATCATTAACCTCAATTCTCAAAGCCTGAAAAACCTGGGCAAAGTACTTGTTGGGATTTCCTTTAACAATTTCCCGGATTGCATTTTTAAAACCATCAATTGTTTTCATAGAACTGCTGTTTCTTACTTCCACAATTTTCTTAGCCAACGTTTTGGAATTGGAAACCTCACCATACTGCTCAAACAACTTGTGCAACTGCTGTTCAGAAAAAGATTGCACTACGTTATAAGCTGTGAGTGTTTGCCGTTGATCCATACGCATATCCAAATTTGCATTTTGCCTGATGGAAAACCCTCTGTCGGCTTCGTCAAACTGATGACTACTTACTCCCAGATCAGCCATGATGCCATCCACGGTTTTCATTCCCTCCAATCTTAAAAAACGTTGCAGGTGCCTGAAGTTTTGTGAAACAAAAATTAATCTTTCGTCATGTGGCAGGTTTCTTTTGGCATCAGCATCCTGATCAAAAGCAACTAAACGGCCATTGGTGCCCAGTTTTTCCAATATTGCTTTTGAATGTCCACCACCTCCAAATGTGCAGTCCACATAGGTACCATCAGGTTTTATACTGAGCGACTCAATTGTTTCTACAAGCATAACCGGTGTATGGTATTGCTGTTTTTGATCATTTGACAAGTTGAAAGGGACCATTTCTTTTTTAGACTTTCCCATAATTTTCAACCTGTTAGTTTTTTAACTGATCACTACTTCCTCCCAAAACCTGATTTCCCAGATCACTTAATGCATCCGAAGAAATTGAATCAAAGAACTGTTTGTACTTATTACTATCCCAGATTTCTATTTTATCGCCCGATGCCATCAGCACAATATCCTTTGTCATCTCAGCATAGGCCTTTAGCGTGGGCGGCAGTAAAATGCGGCCTGCAGCATCCGGCTCTACATATGTAGCACCGTTAAGAAATGCCCTTTTAAATTCTCTTTGTTTTGGATCAAATTCATTGAGTCCATTCACTTTGGCAAAGAGCGGCTCCCATGTACTTAGAGGATAAAGAGCCAGACATTTTTCAAAACTTCTGTTGATAACAAACTTCTCTCTTTCTGATTCCTGTATTTGGTTTTTTAAACCTACTGGAAACAGAAAACGTCCTCTTACGTCAAGCGTAGCTGCATATTCTCCAAGAAGCGTTGTCATTTTCAATTAGTTAAACAATTGTAAGTTGTTCCCACAAAATAACCACTTTTCCCATTTATTGACCAATTTTTTTTAAAATCTTTTATCCCCACACCAAAAACCCACCAAAAGCCCTACAGACAAGGCTTTCGGAATAGTAGTACAGCCAAAAAATGAAAAACGCCTGAATAAGCTGTGGATAAACGTGGATAAGCTGTGGATAGTAGACGACTTCTCTTGGAGATTACTTATTCTTTGAAAAAGAAAATCGGAATAAAAATCTTAACTCACGCCTTGTACATTTGCTGTTTAATACAACAGTTAGTTGTGTAATGACAGATCCAAAAAACATTTCAATTTTAGACTACACTTATCATCTATCTGATGATAAAATAGCCCATTTCCCTCTTCAAAACAGAGATGATTCAAAGCTGCTCATCTATAAGCATGGAGATATAGAAGTAGATTGCTTTAAAAATATTGCATCGCATCTTCCTGAAAACTCATTTCTCATTTTTAATAACACAAGAGTTGTAGAAGCCAGATTGCTTTTTCAAAAACCAACCGGCGGAATTATTGAAATTTTTTGTTTGGAGCCCGATGTACAATATGCTGATATTACAACTGCGATGTTGCAAAAAGGCAAAGTGTATTGGCAATGCCTGATAGGTGGAGCATCTAAATGGAAGTCAGGTCAACTATTGGAAAAAAAAATCAACTCTGGCTCTAAAGAAATAAGTCTCTTCACAAGGTTTGTGGAAAAACGAACGGGTTTTTTTATTGTGGAGATGTTTTGGGATGATGACGGTCTCAGCTTTGCTGAAATATTACATTTTGCAGGTGCGATTCCATTGCCACCCTACATCAAAAGAGAGGCCTTAGCTACAGATAAAGAAAGATATCAAACCGTTTATGCAAAACTTGATGGCTCAGTTGCAGCACCTACTGCCGGGCTTCATTTTACAGATAATATTTTCCAATCACTAAGTAAGAAAAATATCCAACGGGATTTTATAACGCTTCATGTTGGCGCAGGTACCTTCAAACCGGTATATGCACCCGTAATGCATAAGCATGAAATGCATGCTGAATGGATTGATGTATCAAAAAGTGTTATTGAAAATATTTTGAACAATTTATCTAAAAAAATAATTGCAGTAGGTACTACTTCTTTAAGAACCATTGAAAGCCTTTATTGGCTGGGGGTAAAATCATTGTCGCAAAACGAATTGCGGCTTACACTCAATCAATGGGAAGTTTATGAAATGGAGCAAAAAGATATTTCGCCTGAAAAGGCTTTACAGGCACTGCTTCTTTGGATGCAAAAACGTAATATAGAAAGACTGATTACCAAAACACAAATACTGATAGCCCCCGGTTATCGTTTTAGATTAGTAAAAGGTTTAGTTACTAATTTTCATCAACCACAATCCACTTTGCTATTGTTAGTTGCAGCGTTTATTGGCAATTACTGGCGCCAGGTTTATGAGTATGCCCTGCAAAAGGATTTCCGTTTTTTAAGTTATGGAGATGGTAGTTTGTTTTGGCTGAACGAAAAAGCATTATGATTTTGTCAATGGAAATTCTACTGTGAAGATGCTTCCTTTACCCAATGTACTTTCTACTTTTATTTCGCCATCATGTGCTTCTACCATTGTTTTTACATAGCTAAGCCCCAATCCAAACCCTTTTACATTATGCAAATTGCCGGTATGAGCACGATAAAATCTTTCAAAAATTTTCTTTACCGTTTCACGGCTCATACCGATGCCATTGTCCTCAACTTTTAATATCAACTTTTTTGCATTGGATTGCGTAAACACTTTTACTACAGGCGGTACATCTTCTTTACAATACTTTATAGCATTATCAAGCAGGTTGTTTATCAAATTGGAAAAATGTACCTCATCTACATCTATCAAATCATTAGATGCATGCAGAAATAATTCTATACGACCTTTTTTATCTTCCAATTGCAATTGAAAATTGTCGGCAACATCCTTTATCAACTCATGTACATGATGTGGTGTCAGTGCCAGTTCAACTTCCTGTCTTTCTAATTGCGATGCTTTTAAAATAGTCTCAACCTGCCGGTTCATCCGCTGATTTTCTTCTTTTATGATGCCGCTGAAATAGCCAAGTTTTTCCTTATTGCTGATGACCTTATCATTTCGCATAGCATCCACCGCCAGCGAAATAGTTGCGATAGGCGTTTTAAACTCATGCGTCATGTTGTTTATAAAATCATTTTTGATCTTAGCCAGTTTTTTTTGACGCAGCATAGTGATAAACGTGAGATAAAAAGCAGCCAATATAACAAGTGTAAAAAGTATTGCTGACACGATGCGCCATATCAATGATTTATAAACCAAACTTTTAATTTGTGGCACTACCACAAATAATGCATTTTTTCCAATCAGGTTTTCATCAGCTGTGCCACTAAGGGCATCAATAATAAAATTGCAGTGGTAATTATTTATTTTGTCTTCACTTTGATATAGTGTGAGAAAATTTTTGGTTGCATTTTTAAAACTGTTGTCGTCAAATGAAGCATAACCCAATTCTATCTTCACACCTTTTACATTTGCATCTTCCAGTATCTGGTCAATTTTTTTGCGTACATCTTCCAGATTAATGTCTCTTGCCGAGTAAGAAAATTTTTGAAAATCTTTAATATAGGGGTCTTTTAAAAAATTATTCTTTTGCGGAGCGGAAGCAAGGCTGTTTTTTACTGAAACCTGACTGGAAAGTTCATTTGCAACTTTTTTAGCAGCATCATAAATTTTTTGTTTGATGATGTCCTCTTTTACCAATGCCAGATTCTTTATCCAGGATACCTGAATAAAGATGGTTCCGATAAGTGAAAGTGTAATCAGGATAGCAATAAGTGGGAAAATTCTCTTCATGTATTATTTAGCACTGCCCAAAATAAAAAAATTGTACCAGTTGTAAAAATACACCGGACAATTGGCATTCTTTACTCAAAAAAGTATAATTCGATTCTTTTAACGGCATTTTAAAATCTTTCCCTAAATTAGAAAAATGATAGTACCCACAGCCGGGGTTTTGCTGATAGCCGACCCCTTTTTAAAGGATCCTAATTTTTTAAGAACGGTTGTTTTCTTGTGCGAGCATAAAGAAGATGGCAGTTTTGGATTTGTAATTAACCGTCGGTTTGAAAATACACTTGACGAACTGGTAGATGGGTTGGAAGGTTATAAAATTCCAGTATATTATGGAGGGCCAGTGGAGCAACACTCCATTCACTTGCTACATCAATACGGAGATGCAATTCCCGAAAGTCAGGAAATTATGAGAGGCATATACTGGGGTGGAGATTTTGCAACTGTGATAAAAATGATAAAAAATGGATCAATGGATTTTTCAAAAATTCGTTTTTTCATTGGCTACTCAGGCTGGGGTGAAGCACAACTTGATGAAGAAATGAAAGAAAAAACATGGCTGACCGTTGCGGCAACTCGCAAACTTGTTTTTCATCCAACTTCAAATGAAATATGGAAAGATGCAATCAGGCAATTGGGAGGAGATTATGAAATAATGGTCAACTTTCCTATTGACCCGCAGTTGAATTAATAATCCACTTCTCTTCTGTGCATATTCCATCTAAAGCCGAATGACACAACAGAAGTATTTGACGAAGTGATGGGAGCAGTTTTTGTGTCTTGCTTTCTATAAACTGCATTAAATTCCAAAAACATATTCTCCTTTAACTCATAAGAAACCAGCAATGAGCCATAAAAAACATTTGTCTTCCACCCACTGCCTATAGAGTATCCATAATCACCTGATCTAAATGGCGCCTGATTGGGCAAAAAGATATTGCTGCCAAAACTCCTGCTGCTACTATCTCTACCCTGTTTATAAGCGATGAGCTTTGCTACTACCAGCCATTTTGCTGCCGGCTGATATCTTGCAATACCAATGTACTCGCTAAAATTGGCTCCCAGCGGATGCGCCAGTGGTTGATTGTAATGTGTAAAATTGGCTACCGAATCATTATGCGACCAGGTAAAAGGCCGGGCTCGGTTATGTTCTAACTGCAAATCAAGATTACTGATGCCAAATGCATCAATATATTTTACACCTGCCTGTATGGCCCATTTGTTAGCCCAATAACCGCGGTTTTTAGTTATTTCAGAAAGTACAAACTCATCCAATACCAACTGACCATAAAGCTGAAATTTCTTTGCCACATTTGCTTTTAAATCAAGCCCTGCGAGTGAATTGTCAAAACTTCCATTTTGAAACTCAATAGAGCGATAAAAGATAATGGGGTTGAGGTATCCAAATTCAAAATGATCTTTGCGGCCAAAAATTACCGCTTCATAAAGACCCAAATTCAACCATTTGGTAATGGCAATATCCAAATGATGAATGGCCGCATACTTTTTCCCAATCAATCTATCACCTGTTCTTTTTTCGGTATTGTGCAGTTCCATAAAAAGATTCTGATAATTGATTTTCCAGATGCGGGTATTGAGTTTTAAAAATAAATTACCGTTACTCTGATCGCCCAGCATCATACTACGATAACCGTTGCCGATAAAATTGCGGTCGTAGCCAAAAGCCACATCAATATATTTAGTTACATTAAATGTAATACCGCCACGGGCATCAAAATAATCGTAGCCTGTTGTTTTAAACGTTTTATAATTACCAGCTCCAGGTACTGCTTCTCTGGCATTTACCCAGTTTCTTACAAAGAATGGATCTTTTTCCTGATTATCGGTCAGATAAGTATAGAAGCCGATTTTATTGGCAATTTTTCCCCGAAGCGATAGTCCTCTTGAGTTCAGATAAAGTGTTTCATCATTATCTTTTTCCTTTGCCACTACAAATTGAATAACCGGATTCACTACCAAATCAAAGTCCTTAGTATGTACTTCATAAAGATTTGCAGGCGTTTTATAAAAATTTTTCCAGATTGATTTTTTAGAGGCATATTTTATACGGTCTGCAACAGGAACGTATTCCAGATTATTCAACATCACCCTTTGTGCATTGAAGGCATCTACTGAGGAAATTTTGTTATTCCCAGCCTGTTGCAGGTAATGGTTCACAGCATTTACAGTATGAAACCGGGTAAAAGGCTTTGTTTTTGAGAAATTGAAAAACGAATCGGTACGGCTTTTTATTTCCATCCTCTCCATAAGTATATTGGCTTTATCACCTTGCGGCAAAAAAACAGATTGAGAAAAAACGGAGCAGGGAAACAGGATAAGTATCACCCTAAGAACGGTTTGCTTAATTTGCATGGGTATTGGCTTAATTTCAATTGACAAGATATGCAAAAATACCTGATCAAAGATATACAGGTGGTGAATGAGGGAAGGATTTTTAATGCAGATGTGTTAATAAAGAATGGCAGAATAGAAAAACTTGCCACACAAATCGCTAATGTTAATTCCAATTGCGTTGAAATAATTGGTACAGGAAAATATTTATTTCCCGGATGTATTGATGATCAGGTGCATTTTTGAGAACCGGGTCTTACACATAAAGCCACTATTTATAGTGAATTGAAAGCGGCTGTGGCAGGGGGTGTTACCAGTTTTATGGAAATGCCCAATACCATTCCCAATGCACTGACACAAGAACTGTTGGAAGATAAATATCAGATAGCTGCTCATACATCGCTGGCCAATTTTTCATTCTTCATGGGTGTAAGTAATCAAAATATAGAAGAAGTGTTGAAAACAAATGAAAAGAGGAATGAGGTATGTGGCATCAAAATTTTTCTGGGAAGCAGTACCGGCAATATGCTAGTAGATAATCCTGGTACTTTAGATACCATTTTTCAAAATGCAGAACTACTGATAGCTACGCATTGTGAAAATGAAGCTAACATTAAAAAAAGTCTTGAAAATCTGAAGCAACAGGGAAAGATATTAACGGCAGCAGATCATCCAATCATACGAAATGAAGATTCCTGTTATCAATCTTCATTATATGCCATACAAATAGCAAAGAAATACAATACTCGTTTACACATATTGCACATCAGCACCGAAAAAGAGTTGCAATTGTTTACCAACCTCTTCCCTTTAAAAGAAAAACGCATAACGGCGGAAGTATGTGTGCACCACTTACATTTTACCAGCCATGATTATGAAAGACTGGGTAATCTTATAAAATGTAATCCAGCAATAAAAGCACCACACAACCGAGAGGCACTTTGGAAAGCATTGCTCGACGATAGGCTGGATGTGATAGCAACCGACCATGCACCGCATACATGGGAAGAGAAAAATACAGATTACGAAAATGCACATGCCGGTTTACCATTAGTGCAACATCCGTTTCTATTAATGCTGCATTACTATACAAAAGGGTATATCCATTTGGAAAAAATTGCTGAAAAAATGAGCCATGCAGTTGCAGATTGTTTTCAAATAAAAGACAGAGGCTATATCCGCGAAGGTTTTCATGCTGATTTGGTAATTACAGATTTAAATACACCCTACACAGTAACAAAAAACAATATTTTATATAAATGTGGCTGGAGCCCTTTAGAGAATTTTACATTTCCTGCATCTATAACACATACATTCGTAAACGGCAATTTGGTTTATCAAAACGGAACATGGAATGAAACAACAAAAGGACAACGATTAATATTTAACCGCTAAAGTTCAAGCATAACCTCAAACCCTCCACTTGTAACCCTGCAATGCAAATAGATAAAACCAGTTTCAATGATATTTCCATCTTCCACCACGAGGAAGAATTTTCTATTTTTCATAAACTCAACTTTACACGCACTGTAGGCGGAAGTGATTGGCTACGCAAATTTTTTAGTGAACCACACGATGATCTAAAAAAAATAATCGGCACTCAAAAAGTCATTCGCACTTTTATGGAACATGTAAACGAATGGCCTACCGATATTAGTAACGGAACCATTCTTGTAATGGAAAAGTTTATGGAGTATTCATTGGATCCCATTAGCGAATCGCCTGCTTCGCTCAATAATTTATTTTACAAATGGTTACACAGCGAGGATTATGCAATGGTAAAATATTCGGTTCCGCATTTTGCAGATTTTTACCGGGGCATTCGTAAAATAGCAGAACTGTTAGAAAATGTGGACTTGCCTATTCATATAAAAATATATTTAGACAGGATAAATGGAATATTAAAAGAAGGGCCATTGCAAAAACTAGCCGTAACAGAACCGAATCAACAATTTTCCACTCGACAAAATTTATATTTTGCCTATCACCTTAGAGGCCGATTTAAGACCAATACTTTTGAATTGATAGACACTTACAGCCGGCTGGATGCTTGGTACTCAATGGCCGTTGCTGTCAAAACATACAAACTTAGTTTCCCTGAATTCAAAGAACAGGATAGCCCATTGGTAGAAGCAAAAGGTTTGTACCATTTATTACTACCACAACCTGTTGCTTATGATTTACAAATGAATCCCGAACATAATTTTCTTTTTTTAACGGGAGCTAATATGGCTGGCAAAAGCACATTAATTAAGTTGATAGGAACAGCCGTATTTCTTGCACATATTGGAATGGGTGTGCCGGCTGCACATTTAAAACTCACTTTATTCAATGGGCTGCTTAGCAATATTAATGTGGTAGATAATATTGCCAAAGGAGAAAGCTTTTTCTTTAATGAAGTTCAAAGAATAAAAAATACCATTGAAAAAATAAATGATGGGAAAAAATGGCTGGTGCTGATTGATGAACTTTTTAAAGGGACCAATGTGCAGGATGCAATGAAATGCTCGTTGACAGTGATAAAAGGTTTAATAAAAATCAAAAACTCACTTTTTATCCTCTCCACTCACTTATACGAAATAGGTGAAGATTTAAAAAACTATCCAAACATTTCATTCCGTTATTTTGAAACCAATGTAAACAATGAGCAATTAGAATTCAGCTATCAACTCAAAGAGGGCATCAGCAATGATCGCATTGGTTACGTAATTTTAAAAAGAGAGAAAGTGGTGGACATGCTGGAGAAATTATAGTTGATTCTTCGCTATAAAATTTGGTTAATTCATGGCAGAAACAGGTGTCAAATAATCAGGAATTCAAACCCATATTTTGTATATTTACAGTACAGAAAAATGAAAAAGGAAAGACCACATATTATCAACCCTGCATTACTTTGGGAGTATGATTTGGAGACTTTTAATTATGAAAAATCTTACAAAATTGTGATTGAAAGAATCCTTCAAATGGGCAATCTGGAGGAATGGCGAAACATGGTGAAGTATTATTCAAAAGAACAAATATTAGAAACAATTGAATGGAGTGCTCAATTAGACAAAAGGGATAAAGATTTTTCAAAATTTTTTCTCACTTCCGGTTTTCTATATGCTGCATAAAGACCCGTTTATTATTGCCCCAGCTACATTAAAACTGATAAAGGAATTACAAAAATTCCCTGAATTGAAAGAATTTCATCTTGTCGGGGGCACTTCCCTCGCATTACAATTAGGTCATCGCAATTCAATTGATATTGATTTATTTTCAGTAAATAAATTTGATGATTCAGATTTACTTAACATATTAAGAAAGAAATATTCTATAAACGAAATATACAGGCGGAAGAATGCAATTATTTGTTTAGTCAACAACATCAAAACTGATTTCATTCGTCACGATTATAAAATTCTATTTCCGCCACAAACAGAAGAAGGCATCCGTTTTCTAGGGTTAGAAGATATTACTGCTATGAAACTGCATGCCATCGTACAAAGCGGTAAACGACTGAAAGATTTTATTGATGTCTATTTTTTAATGGGACATTTCAGCTTCAATCAGATGCTCGAATTTTATGCAGAAAAGTATCCCCATTCAAACCCAATGATTGCCATTAAAGCAATGAACTATTTTGATGACATTGATGAAAATATAGACCCACCCAAACTACTGAAGCCATTGCCCCTTAAAAAAATTATTGCCCGCATACAGCTAGCAACCCAGCACCCTACTAAAATATTTAAACCTGAAGCATGATAAAAAACTGTCTTTCGTTTTTACTGTTTATAATAGCCCCAACAGTCTCGAACGCACAAAATCAAACAGATATTCTGCACTATAAATTCAATCTGCAGTTAAACGACAAGAACGATTCAATTTTTGGAACAACGACTATCCGTTTTATTGCTCAAAAGCAAACGCAGTCCATTTCTCTTGACCTGCAAAATATTAATGCATCCGGAAAGGGAATGATAGTAACCCAGATAAATGATGATTCAAACAGCAAAGACAAAATCTTGTTTTCACATCAAAACAATAAACTGATTTTGAACCTTACAGATTATAAACGGACTAACGACACTTTACAGCTTAACATTTTTTATAAAGGCATTCCTGCTGATGGCCTTATCATCTCAAAAAATAAATACGGGAATTGAACTTTCTTTTCAGACAACTGGCCCGACAGGGCGCACTACTGGCTGCCCTGCAACGACCGGCCGGATGATAAAGCGTCTTTTGAGTTTTTTGTAACAGCACCCGATCATTATCAAGTAATATCAAACGGTGTATTGGTTGAAGCATCCAATTTGAAAAACAATTTAAAGCTCACACATTGGAGAGAAGAAATTCCTTTACCCACCAAAATAATGGTGATAGGTGTTGCTTCATTTGCGGTTAATTATATCGGCAACGTTAATGATTGTATTCCGGTTAGCAGTTGGGTTTTTCCAGAAAATAAAGAAGCTGGTTTCTATGATTATGCAATGGCAAAAGATATATTAAATTTTTACATCAATTATATTGGGCCTTATCCATACAAGAAACTGGCAAACGTGCAATCCAAAACAATCTTTGGTGGAATGGAAAATGCAGGTGCCATTTTCTATCACGAAAACTCGGTAGTGGGTAACCGCGAAGAAGAATCATTATTTGCACATGAAATTGTGCATCAGTGGTTTGGCGATATGGCCAGCGAACAAAACTTTTCACACCTCTGGCTTAGCGAAGGGTTTGCCACCTACCTTACACATATTTATTACGAGTCAAAATATGGAACTGAGGAGTTTCATACAAGATTGATTGCCGACAGAAGTGAAGTGATTTCCTATTTAAAATATGCAAACAAACCCATTGTAGATTCCATTACTCCAAGAAGACAGTTAATAAACACAAATAACTATGCCCGTGCCGGATGGGTGTTGCACATGCTGCGTAATAAAGTGGGTGATTCGGCATTTCATTCAATCATCCGCACTTATTACGAAAGCTATAAAGGAAAGAATGCATACACAAAAGATTTTCAGAAAGTAGCAGAAAAAATAAGCGGCCAATCGCTTGATAGCTTTTTTGATCAATGGCTCTATCAACCAGTTATTCCAAAACTTGCCTTCATCTGGAAATACGATTCAAAAAGCAAGCAAATCATCATTACTGTTACGCAAAAACAACAAACAGCGCCATTTCAATTTCAGCTAGAAATATCATGGCCATCAGGCAACAAGTCAAACACTATTCAAAAGCTGGAGATCAGTAAGAAAGAAGAAACTTTCACCATTCCTGTTCCCACAAAACCACAGCAGATTTTAATTGACCCTCAAATCAAATTATTATTTGAAGGCAATGTGACTGAAGACAAATAAAATAGTGAAATTTTGTTCAAAATTGTAACTTAGGGCATATAAGTCTATGCCATGTCAGACAACCCCCGATTACCTGAAAATAATTATAACAGTTCATCAACCCGCGGCAACAGTGGGCAAGCCAATCCACCTGGATCTTCGCAGCAAGGACACTACATTCCTCCTCCGGTAAATAATCCACCACCAAAAGTTCATGTAAAAAATTTAGCTATTGGAGCTATTGTTACAATCATCACTTCTACTATTATTTTTTTGATAACTCAAAATCTAAGAAAACCTGAAGGAAATAATTTTCAAAAGAAAAAAGAAGCCACCGTAGAAACCTGGAAATCATTTGTAGGATATGAAAATGCGTATTTCAGAAATATGATGTCTTATCAAAATCCGGCTGCAACTGATGGACTCGATGGCTTTTTAAATTCAATAAAAACCGAGTCTGAAAAATTTGTAAAAGATGTAGAAGACTTAAAAAGAAGAAAAAATATAGATGAAGACCTCATTAAAGTTTTTAATAAAAGAATTGAAAACGAGAAAAACTCCATCCCTCCAGTTGAAAAATATTATCAAACATTGACTGCGATTGCCGATAGCAAAAAACCGCTTAAAGAAATAAAAGAAGCATCTACAAATGAAATGATTCGCTTTGCCACACTTACCAATGGCATGTATGAAAGAAGTATGAACGATTTAAAAGAAATAGCCAAAGTACTTGCAGATAGATACGGCGGCACTTTCTCTATGGATGAATTTTTAATGGTACAGCAAGCACCGGGTTTAATGCAGAAAAACGATTCATTAATTCAATTTTTGCAAAACATCGTTTTAGACAGTAGTGGAAATATCATTGAAAATAAAAATTTTGTAAAGCAAATCAATCCCGATCTCATCATAGGCAAATGGTCCACTGATGGTGCAATAGTTACACTTTCAAAAAATAACAGTGTAAACTGGATTGAAACAGAAGGGATCTCAGCTACTGGGAGCTGGAAAATAGACAAAGACAAACTGGTGATTATGGCAACCAGTAAACCTTCTGGCGAAATCATTAACTGGCGTTTTAACCTTACAAATGTTTCTGTAAATGCCTTTACACTAGTTCAGGATGGCGCTCCCTATGAAATTTATCAAATGATACGCAGCAACTAACCTCAATTCAAAACTTTTCTTATTAACTTGCTCCTCTAAAAAATCAAACTATGGCCGGTGTTCCTCATGGAGAAAATATTTGGAAAACCATCATTCTCGGTATCCTTATAACAGTTGCAGGTTATCTTATCGTTCATTTTATTACCGATAAAAAGGATCATAAGAAAGAAGTAAAAGAGAAAAAAGAAGCAAATGAAAATGTATGGAAATCGGCTAATGATTATGTTAAAAGTGCTTCTAAAAAATTTGAAAATATTGCTTGTTTCTCCTGCGACTATTCCATGATGAAAACTGAGATGTTGCGGGAGCTGGATCAGGATTGTAATAGCCTGCGCAATCTCAAAGAAGAAAAATTAATTGACGAAAAACTTAAAACAGTAATTGACAGAATCATCAGTCGTTTTGAAGGGATGAAACCCGTGTTTTCAAAATTCATTGATAGTGCAATTGCAATTTCAAATGATAATCCGGATGCAGAACGTATCAGTTTGGTATATCAAACATACATTTCACGCAAAATTAGATTAGACACTGCAGATAACGAGGAAATTGATCGTTTACTTGGCTCCATAAACAAAGAATACAAAATAGAATTACAAAGACAGATAGTACTTCCTGAAAAAGAATATGATAAATTGCCCGGCAACTGGTTGGTTGAATGTAAGTTGAGCTTTCATTTTTATGATGACGGAAAAATAAATATTAAAATTGACGGAGAAGAAATTAATGGTACCTGGAGCAGAGATAAATATTCTTTATCAATTGAACTTGAAAATGGTGAGAAACTTGAGTATGAAATTCTCCAGATCAATAGTAACATTTTACAATTACAGCCGGATATTCCCAATTCGCCTCCCATTGGTCTTTGCAGGTCTAAATAATTAATTTTCTCATTATCTTCAATACATGCTTGTAAAAACATTTGGCAGCGCCGTTTATGGAGTAGAAGCCATCAACATCACCATTGAAGTAAACTGGTTGAACCAATCCGGCAAGGATATGATGATTGTAGGTCTGCCTGATAATGCTGTAAAAGAAAGTTTGCAACGCATTGAAAGCACATTTAAAACAAATGATTATACGGTGCCTCGTACAAAAGTGGTGGTGAACCTGGCTCCTGCCGACATTAAGAAAAGCGGAACAGCTTTTGATCTTCCCATAGCTTTAGGAATATTGGGTGCATCAGAACAATTGAAAAATTCGGATACAATTTCAAACTACGTCATCATGGGTGAGTTGAGTCTTGATGGAGAGATCAGATCCATCAAAGGTGCATTACCCATTGCCATACAAGCAAGAAAAGAGGGCTTTAAAGGATTGATAGTACCCAAGGCCAATGCTAAAGAAGCAGGAATGGTTAACAACCTAAATGTTTATGGTGTTACGCATATAAAAGAAGTGATTGATTTCTTTGAGAACGAAGAAAAAGGACTTGAGCAGGTAGTTGTAAATACCAGGGAAGAATTTTTTAATTCGCAATACGATTTTGAAATTGATTTTGCCGATGTAAAAGGACAGGAAAATATAAAACGGGCTTTAGAGATTGCTGCAGCAGGTGGGCATAATGCAATATTGATAGGCCCGCCAGGTGCTGGAAAAACAATGCTTGCAAAAAGATTACCCACCATTCTGCCACCATTATCATTACAAGAAGCATTGGAGACTACAAAAATTCATTCAGTAGCAGGCAAGTTGCCTGAAAATTCTACATTGGTTTCTAAGCGTCCTTTTCGTTCACCCCATCACACCATTAGCGATGTGGCATTAGTAGGCGGTGGTGGTGTGCCTCAACCCGGCGAAATTTCATTGGCACACAATGGCGTTTTGTTTTTAGATGAACTACCCGAGTTTAAAAGGACAGTATTGGAAGTAATGCGACAACCTATGGAAGAAAGAAGGGTGACGATTTCAAGAGCAAAAGTAGCCGTTGATTTTCCTGCCAGCTTTATGCTCATAGCCAGTATGAACCCCTGCCCCTGCGGATTCTATAATCATCCGGAAAGAGCATGTACCTGCCCACCGGGAACAGTACAGAAATATTTAAATAAAATTTCGGGACCGCTACTTGATAGAATTGACTTGCATGTAGAAGTAACTCCGGTTGCATTTAGTGAACTGTCGGCCATTCGTCCTCAGGAAAATTCTGCAACCATTCGTGAAAAAGTAATAAAGGCCAGAGAAATGCAAGAGCTACGATATCAAAATAATCCTGGTGTTTATTGCAATGCGCAGATGAGCAGTAAGATGCTAAAAGAAATTTGTGTCATTAATACCGTAGGAGCAAATTTGCTGAAAGCAGCAATGGAAAAACTTAATTTATCGGCCCGTGCTTATGACCGGATCTTAAAAGTATCAAGAACCATTGCCGATCTGGCCGGTAGTGAGGATATAAAACCGGAACATTTAGCAGAGGCAATACAATATAGAAGTTTGGACAGAGAAGGATGGGCTGGTTAAAAAATTTATCTCAATCATGCGACAGGAATTATTTTCATACCTCAATTCTTACTACGATAAAATTTATGTACTCAGCGTAGCCGCAGCAACAGAAAGAAGAAAACTTTTTGAGCAAAGATTTCAGGGACTGCAATACAGTTTTTTTTATGGGGCCGATAAAAACAAATTCAGCATTGAAGAACTTATCAGCCACGGAACTTATGATCCTGAACTTGCAAAAAAACATCATCGCTTTTCGAAGAGTATGAAGCATGGTGAAATTGCCTGTAGCTGGAGCCACCGTCTAATGTATGAAGACATGATTGCAAATGGATACAATCGAGTACTGATAATGGAAGATGATACAGTACCCAATGAAAAACAATTGCAACAACTTCCGGCAATTTTGTCTGAGATTCCCGAAAACTGTGAACTATTATTCTGGGGTTGGGATAAAAACGGAGATCGTAACTGGTTTACACCTGTAAAACAATTGATATATCATTTGCAACACAATCTGGGAAAATTGAAGTGGGATCATACCATGATTAAAAATTTATATGCCCGCCCTTTTTCACCACATCTTAAAAAAGCAGGATTTCACGACTTTACTTTTGCTTATGCCATAAACAAGAGTGGCGCTAAAAAGTTGATTGAAATACAAACACCCCTGCGATATATTGCCGATAATTTACTGGCGCATGCCGCCACAAAAGAAGTTTTAACCGCTTACATCTGTTATCCCGCCGTTTTCCTGCACGATACCCTGCCTGATGGCAGTCCGAGAGATTCGTATATTCGCTGATTATTTTTGCAGGCACCCGGCCGCATTAACTATACAGAAACTATCTGACAACAAATGAAAATCTTATTTAAATACCTGAAACCATATAAATGGTTGGTCGCATTAGTGCTTTTTCTTGCGGCAGTCAATATTGGTTTTTCTTTAATAGACCCTATCATTTTTGGTAAACTTGTCAATCTGGCGACTTACCATCAATCAGTAAAAGAATTGGGCAACAATGATTTTTTCTTTTCCAATATTACCATCCCCGGAAACCATGGCAAGCCCATTGTATTGTATGGTGTAGTATGGTTATTGGTTGCTTCTATCTCAGTAGCAATGATTAGCCGGATAGCAAAGGCATTTCAAGATTATTTTTTAAGTCTCATCACACAAAAATTCGGCGCCACTATTTTTACTGAAGGATTGCAACATGCAATGAAGCTCCCTTATCAAGAGTTTGAAGATGCACGAAGCGGCGAAACATTAAGCATACTTCAAAAAGTAAGAATTGATACGGAAAAATTTGTAACCTCATTTATCAATGTTTTGTTTCCGGTTATTGTGGGAATTGTTTTTGTCGCTATGTATGCCACCTCAATACACTGGAGCCTTCCATTTGTATATTTTGGCGGTATCTTTTTTCTTACCATTATTTCTAATTTACTAAGTAAAAAAGTAAAAATTATACAGAAAAAAATTGTAGGGCAAACAACGGCACTTGCAGGTGCTACTACTGAATCGCTTCGCAATATTGAACTGGTAAAAAGCCTTGGATTAACCCAGCAGGAAGTAAGTAGGTTAAACAAAAACACTTTTAAAATTTTAGGATTGGAATTGACAAAAGTCAAGAGAATCCGCAGTATCAGTTTTGTTCAGGGCACCTTTGTAAACACTCTACGTCAAATTATTTTATTGTTGTTGATGATTTTTGTGTATCATAAAGAAATGGATGCAGGCCAGATAGTGACCATGCAAATATTTTCATTTTTTGTATTTGGGCCTTTGCAAGAAATCGGGAATATCATTCTTTCTTATCGTGAAGCCCAGGCATCGCTTGAAAATTTTGGCGCATTGATGAAGAAAGAGCCGGAGTTACAGGCAATTAATCCCAAACATCTGGGGAAGATTCAAAACCTGCAATTTGATCATGTTGCTTTTCAACATCGCACAGCTTCTCATAAAGCCATAAACGATATCAGCTTTTCGGTAAAGACAGGGGAAACTATTGCATTTGTAGGACCCAGTGGCAGTGGTAAATCTACATTGATGAAACTTTTAGTAGGATTGTACCGCCCTCAATCTGGAAAAATTTTTTACAACGGACTGGATGAAACTGAAATTCATTTTGATGATTTAAGAAACCAGATCGGGTTTGTAACGCAGGATACCAATTTATTTTCCGGCACTATCAGAGAAAATCTGATGTTTGTTAACCCTGAAGCTACTGAATCAGATTTAATAGATGTGCTCAATAAAGCATCTTGTCAAAATTTACTGGAAAGGGCCGAGAACGGATTGGAAACGATGATTGGTGAAGGAGGTTTGAAACTTTCTGGCGGTGAAAAACAAAGGCTTTCAATAGCAAGGGCATTATTACGCCAACCCAAACTCCTGCTTTTTGATGAAGCCACTTCTGCATTAGATTCCATTACAGAAGAGGAAATTACAGACACTATTCGTGAAATTTCGTTGTTGGGTAACCAAATTACTATCTTAATTGCCCATCGTTTATCTACAATTATGCATGCAGACAGGATTTACGTGTTGGAAAAAGGAGATGTCGTGGAAACGGGCAATCATGATTCATTACTTTCGGAAAAAGGTTTGTATTTTGCAATGTGGCGTCAGCAGATTGGTGAAAGGAAAAACAAAATAAGTGTTGCATAATTATGGGACTATTTGCATTTTTCAAAAGAGACAATAATAATATTTTAGAGGCCTTACAAAACGGTGCATACATTATTGATGTAAGAAATCCTCATGAGTTTGACAACGGCAAACTCCCCAATTCCGTGAACATACCTTTAGACAGGTTACCCTCTCAGGCCGATCGGCTGGCAGATATGAACCGACCTATTATCTGTTGTTGCTCCTCAGGATACAGAAGTAAAAAAGCTGTAAAGATTTTAAAAGCAAAAGGCAAAAAAGATATTTACAACGGCGGAGCTTGGAGAAGCGTTTTTTTACAAATGAAAAAAGTGATGTAATCGGCGTATTATCAAGTTAAAAATTTCAATTCCAGCTATTTATTCGCAATACCAATTTACACAATAAACCTTTACACTTCCACTAAGTCCAAGAAAGAATCTTTCCCTGAGTTTCAAAAATCTTATATTAGATAAGCCAAAGCATTAAACCAATGAAAAATAGACTGCTTTATTTATCTGCATCAATTTTATTTCTGGCTTCATGTGGCAGTAAAGACATACCGCCACCCGATCCATGCATAGGCATAAATTATGATGTTGAATATTTTAAAACCGCGGCAATCGGAACTTCCAATAATGGAACAATTACGATTAACTTTCCAGTGGGCGACACTATCAGCTATCAATTAAACAGCGGCGCTTTTCAGGCAGAGAATTTCTTTACTAATTTGGCTCCGGGAAATTATGTGCTTACTGTAAAAAACAGTAAAGGATGTACTGATACAACACAATTCACCATTTTAAACTACGGGCCAAAATATGCTTTGGTAAAACAAGTAATTATGGGCTATTGTGGCCCCTGCCATCTTAATGGCACCGTTACAGCCGGAAAAAATTTTGATACAGATTCAAATATTATTGCAAGTTGGGATAGAATAAAAGCAAGAGCCGTAGATAATATTCCAACTCAAATGCCTCTGGCTCCCAATGCTCCCTTAACGCCGGTTGACAAACAAAAAATATCTGATTGGGTAAATGCGGGTCACCGGCAAACCGATTAACTTCTAAGGATATTCAAATATTTTTTCTAAAGCAATCCATTAAGTCAAGATTCATTGGCTGAAAACATGATCTTCATCAGGTAATCAATATTTTTCCAAAAATCAAAAATGTAGTTATCCCCACAATAATATTTTTGAATGAATATTAAGTTGTAATAACTATTTAAAGGAAATATCATGAGTACTGCCCAAATAACAGGAGAAGAACTTGATGTAAGAACACTAATTCCCATTAAAAGACACGAACTTCTTATCAAGTTATTTAATGAATTGCCAGCGAACGAGAGTTTTATTTTTATAAATGACCACGATCCACTGCCTCTCTATTATGAGTTTCGCTCAATTTATGGAGATGTGGTTGGTTGGGATTACCTGAACCGTGGCGGAAGAGAATGGAAAGTAAAAGTAACCCGTACAGCCGATTCAATGGCAAGAGCGTTTAAAGACATAGCTACGATGTTAGATCTTCGTAAAGCCGATAAAAAAGATTGGAAGCAAATTGTTTTTCACCGCTATGGTATGATGGAGCCAAATACTACTATGGAGTTGATTGCAAAAGAAGACCCTGTTGAGATTCACAGTATTTTTATCATGAAGTTTGAAGGGCAACATTCATGGATTTACAAAATCAAAGGGCCGGATGAATATGTTGTGCATATTACAAAGAAAGACAATAGCGGACTGGGTGATGATGGATTTTCAGTAGTAAATGAAATGGATATTCGACCTTTTCCACCCACAGAAAGACATGAAATGTTTTACAAGGCTTTTGCCGATATCAAATCTGGCGAAGCATTTGAATTTATAAACGATCATGACCCCAAACCACTTTATTACCAAATGGAAGCCGAAAGTAAAGAACCATTTCGTTGGGAGTATCTGGAAAAGGGCCCTGAAGTATGGAAAGTGAGGGTGGTAAAGGTTAAAGAATAAAACACAGGTACTTCATCAGGCAATACCAAAAAATTAAATATTATTTTGTCGATCTATTTACTTTGCCTCTTTTGAAAAAAAGCAAATTAAATTTGTGCTTCATCAAAAACAGGCCTGACTATGCTTTGCATTTATCACGAATCAACCGATCCCTTCTTTAATGTAGCAACAGATGAATATATTTTAAAGCAGCTGAAAGAGGATTGTTTTATGTTGTGGCGCAATGACAATGCAATTATTGTAGGGCATTATCAAAATACATTAGCTGAGATAAATTATGATTATGTAAAAGAGCACAACATTGCTGTCGTAAGAAGATTGTCAGGCGGTGGAGCTGTTTACCATGATCTGGGAAATCTCAATTTTTCTTTTACTGAAACCGGAAAAGATTCCAGCCTATCTGATTTTGAAAAATTCACACAACCGATTATAGAGGTCATCAGAGAACTGGGAGTTGATGCAAAATTTGAAGGAAAGAATGATTTGATGATTGATGGCAAAAAATTTTCTGGAAATGCTGCTCATATTCACAAAAACAAAATCCTTCATCACGGTACTATTTTATTTTCTTCAGAGATGCGGAATGTAAGCGAAGCACTGCAAATCAATCCTGTAAAGTATATTGACAAAGCTGTTAAATCAATTCCTAAAAGAGTAACCAATGTTTCTGAACATTTGAAACAGCCGATAACACTGGAAGCATTTACGCAAAAACTAATGAACCATGTATTGGCAAATTATCCAAATGCACGACTATATGAGTTTTCGGAAGAAGACATAAAACAGATTCAAAAACTAAGAGACGAAAAATACAGTACTTACGAATGGAATTTTGGCAAATCACCAGAATATAATTTTAAAAAAGCCATCCGTACACAAGGAGGTGTTTTGGAAATGAATCTTGATGTAAAGAATGGTATTATTGACAAAGTAAAAATATTTGGCGACTTCTTTTCAGAAAAGGGCATCAGCGAAATTGAATCAGCTTTACACAACATTCCACATGATGAGTATGCCATTCGTCAGGTTCTTTCCAGTTTTCAAATTGAGAAGCATTTTAAAAATATTAATGAAAATGAAATAGTAGCTGCTATGTTTTGATGTCTCCACACTAAAAAAAGTTGATGAATCATATTTCAGAATTTTCAAAACAAAAAGAATTGGCAGAAAGATTTCATGCTTTGCATCATGCTGCTGATATGCTTTTACTGATTAATGCATGGGATTGTACCTCGGCAAAAATTTTGGAGTTAGAAGGATTCCACGCCGTTGCCACTAGCAGTGCAGGAATGGCCTGGTCATTAGGATATCAAGATGGTGAAAAAATACCACCTCAGGAAGTTATCAATTGTACAAAAAGAATAACAGCTGTAGTCAAAATTCCGGTTTCTGTTGATATTGAAGGTGGCTATTTCAGGGATGATGTAAATATGTTTTCAAATTTTATAGCACAACTAGTGGATGCCGGAGCCGTTGGCATTAATCTGGAAGATGGCTATTCACATTCTGAAAAACTCAATGAAATAGATAAACAAATGGCTTTTATTAATGCAGCAAAAGAAGCGGGTGCAAAAAAGGGAGTTCAATTTTTTGTAAATGCCCGTACAGATGCCATGTTACTCAAAGCAAATTTGGAAATCAAAATCCAACATAGTATTGAAAGAGCAACTGCATTTGCTGCTGCCGGCGCCGATGGCATTTTCATTCCTTTCATAAGAGATATGGAAACAGTAGCTACACTTAAATCTGAGATAAAACTTCCATTAAATATTTTATTAACCGATACTTTAAATATCAACAAACTAAAAGAGCTAAAAGTAAACAGAGTGAGCACCGGGTCCCGACCTATGATGGCTATGTTGAAATCATTCAGAGAAATGGTTTCAAAAATTAAAACTGAAAAAAACATGAGCCCCCTTTTTACTAGTGAAATTTCATACAATGAGATAAACAATTGGTTTTAGATATATTTTGAAAAAAATTTAAATAAATGGATAAAGAATTAGACGTTGCTTTTTGGAACAATCGCTGGGCAACGGGTCAAACAGGATGGGATATTGGCTATGCTTCTCCCGCAATAACAACCTATTTACAACAGTATGAAAACAAAAATGCAGCCATTTTGATACCCGGTTGTGGCAATGCTCACGAAGCTGAATTTTTAATCTCAAATGGCTTTACTAATATTACGCTGATTGACATTGCTTTTGAAGCTGTGTCCATTCTTAGAGAAAAGTTTAAAACCCAGCCGCAGGTGAAAATTATTTGTGACGACTTCTTTAATCATCAGGGTAAATACGATTTAATTATTGAGCAAACATTTTTTTGTGCCCTTTCATTAGAGAAAAGAGCAGCTTATGTTCAGCACATGGCATCGCTGCTTAATAATAATGGGAAACTGATTGGACTTTTGTTTTCCTGCTATTTTGAAAAAGATGGTCCCCCCTTTGGCGGTACAAAATCCGATTACCAAAATCTTTTTGAGCCTCATTTTAAATTAATAACAATGGAACCCTGCTACAACAGTATTCCTCCCCGTAATGGTAATGAATTATTCTTCATACTCAGAAAAAAATAATTCTGAAAATAAAAAAGGCTCCAATGAATTTCATTGAAGCCTCGGAATTAATTTCTTAAAAATTGCAAATAGCTATTTCAACTTTACTTATTAAAACACCTGAATAGTTTTTGTCTCCAACACTTTTTCATTATTAACCAGTGCTACTCTGTAAGTACCTGAACTCAATGAGCCGGGTAAGGTAATCAACTGATTAATATAGTTGGTCTGCACATTTATATTATATTGGTAAACCAATTGACCGGAACTGTTGAAAAACAGTACGCCATAATAACCAGACTGTAAATTATTTTTAGTTATTCGTATAGCGCCACCTTTTTCAGCAGGGCTGGGATAAACAGCAAAACTATTACCAACAGATAATACAGTAAACGATTGTTGTGCGCCATAGGAAGTACCGCCATTATTAATTGCATACGCTTTATAATAATAGGTAGCACCTTGTACAAGACCGTTTAATGCAACATTGAAATTTCCGCCAGCAATATTGCCTGAGGCAACCTGTGTACCAGTGCCATTTGTAAATCCATTTATGCCACTGAACTCAATTCCATAAGCAGTTACTACAGAACAACCAATATCTGAAATAGAACCAGCCAAAACTGCCGACTGAGTAGTGATGTCAGTTGAACCTCCGGTTATAACAGTTGCCATTGTATTTACACCACTTCCAGATGCTGCAACATTGGTAGTAGCTGCACCACCACCATTTACAGGAATATTTCCATTATAAGTCAGAACAGCTACAGGAGAAAATTTAACATAGATTGTTTGGCTATAAGCACCACCCGGCTGTGTCAAACTTAATGATGCTGTATAGGTGCCCCCGCTTGTAGTAGCAAAGCTATAACCTGCAAGAGGCCCCACATTCACGTTTGCATTAGTCAATCCTACACCGGTAATTGTAAATGAATTAGCAACTGAAGTAGTATTGATACATACACCGCCAAAGGGGAGCAATGATGATACAGATAATGTAGGCGCAACTGTTGTAAAACTCAACTGGCTGCCATAACCCGTACCACCACCATTCGTTGCATATGCTCTGTAATAGAAAGTTGTGCTAGGTGTAAGTCCTGTCAAATTAGAACTAAAATTGCCAGCAGCCAAATTGCCAGAGGCAACCTGTGTACCTGTGCCAGGCGTAAAATTATTTGTTGTACTATATTCAATACCATAAGCACTTACTGCAGTACAGCCTGTATTTGAAATAGTGCCTGCTGCTGAAGCAGTAGTTTGAGTAATACTGCTCGCTGCTCCTGTAACTAAAACCGGCACAGAGTTAACCCCTTCACCTGTTGCCGCTACATTAATAGCTGCAGCCCCGCCGCCACTTACAGAAATATTACCATTATAAGATTGAACAGCTATTGGGTTAAATCTAACAAATACTTGCTGTGTATATGCTCCACCGGACTGAGTAAGATTTAATGAAGCAGCATAAGTACCACCCGATGTTGTAGAGAATGTAAACCCAGTAAGTGGCCCTACAGTTATGTTTGCAGCAGTAAGGTTAGTTCCACTTATTGTAAATGAATTGGGACCTGCGGATGTATTGATACATACATTACCAAATCCACTTAGGGTTGTTGCAGAAAGTAACGGACTCAGACTTTGTGTTGTAAACTGTTGCTGTGTGCCGTAGCCAGTGCCACCACTATTCGTGGCGTAAGCCTTATAATAATAAATGGTACCTGGAGCAAGACCTGTGAGATTTGAAGAAAAATTTCCCCCACTCAAATTTGATGAAGCAACCTGTGTACCAGTGCCATTAGGGAAACCATTGGTAGTGCTATATTCTATACCATAAGCGGTAACTGCAGAGCATCCAATATCCGAAATACTTCCGGCTGCAGTTGCTGAATTGATTGTAATTGCGCTGGCGCTACCAGTTGTAACCGTAGGTGCAGAGTTTATACCTGCACCAGAAGCTGCAGCATTAACTGGAGTAGAAACGCCGCCGCCGTTCACTGCAATATTTCCATTGTATGATTGAACTGCAGTTGGATTAAATCTTACAAAAACCTGTTGGCTAAAGCTACCGCCCGGTTGTGTTATACTTAATGTATTTGTGTAAGGACCGCCTGAAGCAGTTGCATATTCATACCCTGCTAGTGCAGCAACATTCACATTTGCTGTTGAAAGATTAGAGCCGGAAATCGTGAATGAATTGGGGCCTGCTGTAGCATTGATACATATATTGCCAAAAGCAGTAAGTGGCGATGAAATAGAAAGAGATGGTGTAGCACCGCCGGGTGTTACATCGGCCCAAGTGGTACCTACTCTTAATTCATCTACCTCAATAAATGGAGTAGTTGCGTTGGATTTTCCTGTCTTACTAATATTTGTATCAATGTCCCTGACTTCCAAGATCGGTTCCAGAAGCAGAAGTTGCGTCGGCCGCAGGTTCGGCACCACCAATAGCACTGGTATTTAACCAAATTCTTCCAACATCATTTCCAGTTCCTTAAATGATATCATAAGCAATGACTATAAAATAAGAAGTGCCAGGAGTTAAATCACTTGAAAGCCAACTTACGGTAGAATTTCTTTTAGTGGAAATACCAACATTAAATTTAGATGGATCTCCTGAACTTTTTCTTGTCCAAACTGATGTCCCGTATGAAGTTGTTGAAGCAGCTTGTGCAATGCTTGTAAAATAACCACCCGTAGTGCCTAAGCTACCTAATGCGCTAACATTTAAAATAAATGAATAGTACACTGAACCCGATGTTACTGGAGATGCAGTTAAATTTTATAGTTATCTGAGCCAGATCCATCAAACGAGATTTTATTGCCAGTAGAACCCTGTAGACCTGTAAAAGATAAGTTCCCAGAAGTGACTAAAATTGAATCGCCAGAATTAAGTCTTACCCAAGCAGCTCCACTTTGAGTATGTATTCCCATAGTACCATCTGGGGTGTAATTAAATGGCTCGTAATTCAATAATTGCGCCTTAGCTGTAAAAACAAAAGCACAAAAAACAAGAAGTGTAAAAAATTTTCTCATATCTGTAATATTTACATTGAAAAATGAAAACCGGTTGTTAATCATAAAAACAACCGGTTAGTTATTTTTATTAGTTCCAGCTAAATTTCACATCATCAACTGCGGTTGAGGGCCTGTTGCCACCACCGATTGTATTATTTAAGGTTACAATTCTTATCCATATTGGTTGACTACTGTTATTCAAACTACTGCCAAAGTTTACATTTACAGTGGCATTGGAGTAAACGCCATTTACTGTGATTAAAGAGGCAGGTGAGGTAGTAACCGTTGAAAACAATCCTGGATTTAATCCGGTAGCAAAATCAACTTTCCATGTTGTAGTACGTCCAGGTGCTGCTACTGCATCCAGCGATTGTAATTTAAACTCCAATTGCAGATTTGACTTACCGGTTGTATTAGCAATTAAAAATACAAAGGCAGCACCGGGATCCCCTGATGATCCTGTTTGTCTGAATCCCAATGCACGATTTGTTGACGTATTTTGCGTAGTTGATGTAGCAGAAGCCGTTAATCCGGTTGCCGATGCAAAGTTTTTAAACCCTGCAGAAGACTGATTCCAAAGTGTACCGTTATCAAAATTAGTTTGATAAACAAATCCTTCATTTCCTATGTAAGAGCTGGATGCACCTTCTTTTACATAAACTCCTGAAGGGAGACCCGCCGTACCTATATTATCAAAATTGAAACTAAGTGGAGATGAAGTCAGTGTTATCTGCCCATCACCACTTGCCGTAGGACAACGGGGATCATAAAATTTTACGTCAGTCGTATCTCTGATGGTGAATTGTTTTGTAGAACCGAAATAAGAATAGATACCAATTATTTCTCCATTGCCTTGCGCAACCGGCAGCGTTGCAAAATTTGAATAATTGCTGGTGCGCAGGGTTATTTTATGTGAGGAAATATTGGAGCAATCTTGTAAAATTCTGTTACCTGATTGGTCATCATCAGCATAGTTTTTATTTCTGTCGCTTGCTGCAAATTCATAACCCACCAGTTTAACCAGAGTGCTGATGTATTTATTTTGAATATTGGTAGTTAAATCAGCCACAGTAACTAATTGCGGCACTAATGGTTGATTCAGCGCTCCTTTTAATACATGTTGATCAATTAGATTTGGGGCAAGTAAAGTAACGCCACCCTGGCTTGCATAAGCAGCATCAATACCACCTCCAAATTGTAGCGTGCCATTGTATTGACCCAGATAAAGTCCTTTCAGTTTTACATATATCATTCTTCCAACAGGATAATTGAGATAATGATTGCTACCTGCTAATCTCAATAATACACCACCTGTAGCGTCTTGTATGGCAATTTGCTGATAATAATTTCCGCTTTTGTCATCGCAGGAAACCACTCCTTCAATTATTATATCATCAGTTATCAATACAGGGGCACCAGAGGTATAACGTGCTTTTACATCTTTTATACTGATATTGGCCACCACACCTGGATCACCTGTAGGTGGTGGATCAGAAAATTTCTTTTTACACGAAACCATTAATAAACCCGATAACAATACCATGGCCGTTATATTTATCTTATTGAATATTAATTTTCTTTGCATAATATTTTATTTCAAAAGTTCTTTATACGTTTCTATTGAATGTCAGCGGCATTGCGAATACTAATTTGTGTGGTTGTATTATATATTGTAATATAACCAGTAATGGATGTGCCGCTTGTATTTACAGTAATTCCTGATGTATTTCTTACAAACATTGATAATGTACCTGAGGCATCTGTAACATTATACGTTGTTCCAGTTGCATTTGTTGAAGCAACAGAGATCCCTGTTACATTGTTTATTTTCACCAAGGAAGAAGCCCAGATGTTTCTGTTAATTACAATATCTGCAATAGTGGCCACTCTGGGTGTAATGGTAATGGCACCACCTACCTGTGTAACATTTACCTGTGGCACACTCATCAACTCCAGGTCTCCATTATATAAGGTAAACTTTCCCCCATCATTTGGGTTGATTTCCAAAACTGCACCTAATGGATAAACAGGTGAACCAATCACAGAATAAAAATAAATACCAGCGCCACTCTCGTCCTGCAAACGATAACTGCCAACAGCTTCATTGGTATTATTGGATATCACCTGGCCTCTTATTCTTTTTGTACCCGTAGGAAAAACAAAAGTACCACTGCCGGGATATAAAGCTCTGAAATCAGCAAAGCTCATATAATCGCCCGGGCCTAAAGGATCAGGTCCTGTTGGGCCAATAGGTTCCTTATCGCAGGATGTAAGCATCACCATTGCTGCACTCATAGTAAAGAACAACAATGAAATCTTTTTTATTTGATGAAGTCGCATATAAATAAATTTTCTCTTTTTAATTAATTAGAATCTTAAAGTCATACTGGCAAAAAAGTTCAGACCATAAGCATAATACAACTTAGGAGGGAACTTATTCACTGTTACAGGATCTGATGAAGCAGTTTGTGCATCATATCGTAGTTGTTCATATCCACCTGTAATTATGTCTTTGTTGTTCAGCAAATTATTTACACCTACATTGAAAACCAAAAAGGTGTTTCTTTTATTAATTTCAAAATCTCTGGGCAATTTCCATGAATAACCACCAAAAAAATCAATTGTGTATTGCGCATCAAACTTTGTTTGATTAAAGATTTCGTTGTACTCAGCACTCTTTGGGGCTACATATTGTAACGCATCCCAGGTACGGCGCAGCGGATTCATACTCAGATATGATTCATCAAAATAATTTCCAGTAAGACTCACAAACCAAAACTTAGGTGAACGATAGCTTAAACCAAGACTATAAGCTTCCATTGGAGTAGAAGGCACTCTGAAATTTTCAGCATAGATTGTCTGTTTACCTAATACGGATGCACTATTATCAACAGTTACTACTGCATTCTGTTTGCTGTCGTAATAATAACGGCCCAAAGCAGCAGCAGCATTTAAAGTAAGCGTTGGAGTTATTTTAGCTTCAACACCAAACTCGCCACCAAAATGTAGTTTGTCAATTCCATTAATAGCATAGTTTACAAAATTTTGATACGCATCATGGTAGAATGACATTACATCCATTCCATCCAGAAAACGTGTATAGTATCCGCTCAGTCTGATTTTTAAATTAGGTGCATTCATTACATAACCTGCTTCTACTGTTTGAATAGTTTCGCTGGTTATATTATCCTGCTGGCTGTTTCTGGTACGAGGAGAAATATATACGTTCTCAAAATAGGGAGCTCTTGTCAGATAAGATCCATTTGCAAACACATAATTTCTACCATCAATTTTATAGGTTACACCACCCTTCACTGCATAATCAAAAAAATCGTTTTTTGTCCCCTTCCCTTTTGAGTTAGTAGGGAAAAGGCCTACTCTCGTATTACCTTTTCTATAGAAAGATGTTTGAGATACATTACCTGCAAGGAAGAAATCTACCTTGTTAAATTTAAAAACTCCCTGAGCCCATGCCGCCACCTTGGATATATTAATATTGTAATCGTAGCCAAACTTATCTCCTACTTTCAAAATTTTATTTGGATTATCCAAATCGTATTGATTAGATAAATTATCAGCTGGAAAATCTCTTTCGGCAAACTGATTTACGTTTACATAAAATTCACCACCCAGCAAATCATCAACTTTTTTATAGTAGTGATTGTTTTGTTGTTGAAAAGAAGCTCCTCCTGTAAAATCAATATGATTACCAAATTTTGTATTGATTACAGAATTTGCATTTAAACGAGTAGTGTTAATTATTCTCTCTTCAATTATATAATGTGAACGATGCCCGCTTACTGTGTTGCCGGCAACTCCGTTTGCATCATTAATAGTTGCAAAGCTTGCACGGTTGGCATCATATAAACGTTGCCAGTTTATCTGACGTGTATTAATGTCGCTCTTCATTAAATCATAAAGCATTTGCCCCTGAATGGGATCAATTGTGCTGGCCCAGGTAGATGTATAACTCGGCAAATAGCGGTAATAATCCGGACGAGGATCTGCCGCATTATACCAGTCAAGTGCAGTTACACTTCTATCACCAATGGAATATCCAATAGCCGTAGTAAGTGTGGTTTTATTATTTACTCTGAAATCATGCGTAAGTATTGCTACAGGCTGATTGGTTTTACCAATACTTGCATTTCTTTTCTTTCCGTTTTGATATCCCCAGTTGGGATTATAATAATGTGTACCTGCTAAGTCCAGCATCTCATTTACAGATGCGCCTTGTCTTCCATTTTCGGTAGGAGCGCCAAATACAGCTAATGAGAGCAGGTGATTTTGTCCTATGCGTTTATCCACTGCAAGAAAATAACCCCATCCATTATAATAGGTGCCCGGTACATAGCCTTCATCTGCCCAGCGCCGGCTGCCACTAAATGAAAATGCCCAACCTTTTTTACTTACTCCTGTAGAATGAGTAATCATCAGACGATTATTATAATTTCGGTTTGAAGCAGCATAGCTAAAACTCGTTTGTGCCCGTTGTTTACTAGCCCGAGAATCAATACTGGTATTTCCACCAATGTCACCAAAAGTATAGGTATTGGTTTTCAATCCCCAGGATGCATCGCGGTTTCTCATCACATCATTCAATCCACCCCACAGGCCAAATGGTGTAAATCCATTATCAAGATTATCCATTGGAATGCCATTCATAAATGTGCTGAATTGATCATTATCATATCCGCGAATACGGAAACGAACAGCACTGAAATTAAATGAAGCAGCTGAATAGAAAGGATCTCTTCCGGCAGTAAGTAATGAAGAAATATTCTGACTTCCTCCATCTCCCAGATCATTATCATCCAAAGACACAGTTGGCATGTTATCCAGCATAGCGTCTTTAGCATCATTAATGATTGAAGTATCTCTTTTTAAAGTAGAATCTACTTGTGCAGATGCAAATAAACCTGTACACAAGCACAGTAAAAGCAATCGGGTTTTAAGCATGATTAAAATTTTAACAAAGGGCAAAAGTACAAATGATACCCATACAGAACGAAAATAATATCAACATCAAAATATTATTTTTTTCTCAGCAATAAACCATTTCTCTTGCCAAAACGTCCAATGTTTCTGTAAGTTTGCTCTTTATGTTTAAATAAGAAATAATCCTGAATGTTTTTTAGACTATCATAATGTTCACTTAATATAATACATGCAAATGAAAAAAATTTTTGGAATTACACTCTTGACGATACTCAGTCTTTCACTTTTTGCGCAAAAAACTGAATATAAAGCAGCCGTCGTTGCTTTTTATAATCTTGAAAATTTATATGATACAGTAGATAATCCTATAAAAAACGATGAAGAGTTTTTACCGACAGGTGCCAGAAATTACAATACCAAAA
The DNA here is from genome assembly GCA_037045195.1 of Chitinophagaceae bacterium. GTDB lineage: Bacteria > Bacteroidota > Bacteroidia > Chitinophagales > Chitinophagaceae > JJ008. The sequence continues at coordinate 432,231 of JBAOIB010000004.1, read as the reverse complement.
TTTATTTTGACAAATTGGGTAAACTTTCAACCGTAATTTCTCAAATTGGAACTGATGTTAGCCCGGATGGGCCTGCCATATTAGGCGTAGCCGAAGTGGAAAATGATACCGTGTTAAACGATTTGATTAAAGAACCACTGATAGCAAAAAGAGGATATAAGATTGTACATTATGATTCAAAAGACGTAAGAGGTGTGGATGTAGCCATGCTTTACAATCCCAAATATTTTGAAGTAGAATCAAGTGATAAACTTTTTGTTCAACTACCTGGCGGATCAAAAGATGCCTATTTTACACGGGACATACTATGGGTAAAAGGAAAATTAGGAGGAGAAACGATACATATATATGTAAATCACTGGCCAAGCCGTGTAGGTGGTGAACAAAGAAGCAGACCAGCAAGAGCTGCAGCGGCATTGGTTTGCAAAAATCATATGGATAGTATTGCCAAAGCAGACGGTCCTCAAAAAGTAATTATTATGGGCGACTTAAATGATGACCCAACTAGCCCTAGTGTAACCAAAGTTTTAAATGCAAAAGGAAAAAAAGATGATGTAGCTCCCGGTGGCCTTTTCAATCCTTGGGTTGATTTGTATAAAAAAGGAATTGGTACACTTGCTTATCAGGATGCCTGGGGTCTTTTTGATCAAATTCTGGTTAGTTTTCCTTGGTTAAATAAGCACCAGGATGGTTTCTTTTTTTACCAACAGCATATTTTCAATAAAGAATTTTTGGTAGAAAATAAAGGACGTTATAAAGGCTATGGAATGCGTACATGGGATGGGAATACATACCGAGGTGGTTACAGCGACCATTTTCCTACCTTTATTGTGCTGCTAAAAAAGATTACGGATGCCAAAAAAGCATTTTAAATCAATGTTTTAGTAAATATTTTTAAGCCTTTTGTGTTTCTTAAAATTTACACTGATTTAGGTTCAGAAAATCAGCATTTTACTCTTATCTTTGCCGCCCGCTAAATAAATGATTTAGCGTCCCAAATCTTGCCGGTAGCAAGATTCTTTTTGCCTGATGGTGAACTGTCCAATGGGAAAAAACAATTATTTAACCATTCTCACTCAAATGTGGGATAAAAAAAAATCGCAATGAACAATTACGAACTGATGGTGATTTTCACCCCGGTACTTAGCGAAGATGAGTTCAAAGCCAGCCAAAAAAAATATACCAAAATGGTAACTGATGCTGGCGGCTCTATTGTAGCTGAAAATGCGTGGGGCCTTAAATCACTGGCTTACCCCATTCAAAAGAAAACAACAGGATTGTATTGGGTACTGGAGTACACAGCAGCTTCTGATTTCAATGAAAAAATGAAAATACAAATGCTGCGTGATGAATCCGTTATGAGAGACCTGTGCACCAAACTGGATAAATACGCCGTCCAGTATAATGCTAAAAAAAGAAGTGGCGTAGCAACCGGTAACGAAAAAGCAGTGGAGGCTTAATACAATGGCAAAAAACGAAATCAAATACCTTACCGCCTTTAAAAGCGATAATCGTGTAAAAAAATTCTGCCGCTTTAAAAAATACGGCATACGCTATATCAATTATAAAGATGTAGAATTCCTGAAAAAGTTTTTGAACGAACAAGGCAAACTTTTGCCCCGCCGACTTTCAGGAAACAGCCTGAAGTACCAGCGCAAAGTTTCTGATGCGGTAAAAAAAGCCCGTCAAATGGCGTTGTTACCTTATGTAACAGATCTTTTGAAATAAATTATTCATCACACCCTCTCTAACCCATTGCGAACACAATGGAGACAGCAGTAAATGCTGGGAAGCGGAAGGTGACAAACAAAAAACAAAATGGAAATTATCTTAATTCAGGATGTCAATAATCTTGGAGCTAAAAACGAGGTAGTATCAGTAAAAAACGGATATGCCCGTAACTTTTTATTGCCACGCCATCTGGCTTTAGAGTGCACTCCTGGCAACAAAGCTCAATTGGAAGAAAGAATGAAGCAGGTGCGTAAGAAAGAGGCTAAAATGCTTGAAGAAATCAACAGCGTTATAGCCAAACTTAAAGAAGCTCCTGTAAAAATTGGTGCTAAAACCGGAACAAGTGGTAAAATCTTTGGTTCAGTTACTGCATTGCAAATCAGCCGTGCTATACGTGAACAAAAAGGCTACGAAATTGACCGTCGCAAAATCAGTATTGTTGATGACGTGAAAGAACTTGGCGCTTACAAAGCCAATATTGATTTCGGAAGCGGGCACAATACAGAAGTAGATTTTGAAGTAGTTGCTGAGTAATCAGTCAAACATAACTAAAATCAAAAGGCCGATTCAAATGAATCGGCCTTTTGATTTGAATAGCAATTTTATTTAATCTCCCCAAATATTATCCTTTCCTTCTATCCAAAGTTTCACCAAATCAGTTGTTACAGACTTTGGTCTTTCCAACGGGAAGCCCAACGCCCTGTCCCAGCATAGACTTGCCAATACACCTAATGCACGGCTTACTGCAAACAATACGGTGTAATATTCATATTCTACCATTCCATAATGCACCAGCAGTGAACCACTATGTGCATCAACATTTGGCCAGGGGTTTTTAATTTTTCCAAGCGATTGTAAAATGGGTGGTACTGTTTCATATATATCCCAAACGGTATTTACAAGTGGATCGTTGGGCATATGTTTTTTGCCAAATTCCATTTGTGCTTCAAAACGTGGGTCTGTTTTTCTTAAAACTGCGTGACCATAACCGGGTACTACTTTTCCTTCACTCAGCGTTTTCTTTACATATTCTGCTATCTGTTCTTTAGTAGGAGATTCTGAATTCAATGCTGTGCGCATTTCAAAAATCCATTTTATTACCTCCTGGTTGGCAAGGCCGTGCAATGGACCTGCAAGACCATTCATACCAGCTGCATAGCTAAGGTAAGGATCGCTTAATGCAGACCCTACCAGATGAGTGGTGTGTGCTGACACATTGCCGCCTTCATGGTCGGCATGTATCGTCATATACAATCGCATGAGTTCTTTAAAGCTTTCATCCTCAAAACCCATCATGTGTGCATAGTTGCCAGCCCAGTCCAATAAGCCATTGGGCTGAATATGATCTCCATTTTTATATTTTCTTCTGTAGATATAAGCAGCTATTCGGGGCAAGCGTGCTATTAAGTCCATTGAATCATCAAACACAGCCTCCCAATAATCTTTTTTATTCATCCCTTTAGCATACTTTTTTCGAAAACTGACTTTCTGTTTGCAAAGCCATTACGCCTACTACAAACTGGGTCATAGGATGTGTATTCAAAGGCAAAGCTTCAATCGTATCAAAAACATGATTTGGCACATGGCTTCTTCTTTGCCACACTGATGAGAGATGATGCACATCGTCCTCCGTTGGCATTTCCCCAACAAGCATCAGGTAAAACAGCCCTTCAGGCAGCGGCTCATTTCCATCAGGCGCTTTTGTTAGTTTTTGCCTAAGTTCAGGAATAGAATAACCCCTGAAACGAATACCTTCCTGCGCATCCAATAGAGAAGTTTCTGAAACAAGGCCAGTCATGCCCCGCATTCCCTGATATATTTGAGAAAGCTGTACCTCGCCTATTACTTTGTTTCCATGTTCTTTCAGTAGTTCTTTTATTTCTGCACCTACTGATTCTGATTTTGCTTTAAACCTTTCCTTAATGATTCCCATAAAAAATAATTTTCAAGCCATTAATTACAATCACCAGTAAAATTAGCCAATGATGACGAGGCAATCAAATTAGAAGTAAAGAAAAACAATTGCATAGTTTACTTCGGCGTTCTGCGATACAACCAGAATGCGATGAAAGAGAAGAAAATATTGGGAATCCAGGCAGCTAACAAAGGCGGAAAATTTCCTTTTGTCGCAAATACAGTTGAAAATCTGTCCGAGATAATGAATACTGCGGCAATGATGATTCCCATTGCTAAATGCATACCACTGCCACCTCTGGTTTTTCGGCTGGCTATAACAGCGCCTATAATTGTAAGCAACAATACAGCAAATGGTGTAGCTGTACGTCTATAGCGTTCTACTTTTAAAGCACTCAACCCTTCTGTGCCACGCAGTTCTTCCTGTTTAATAAATTTTACTAATTCGGGTGTAGTTAGTTGATCTTTGAGATAATCGTCCTTTCGCAATTCCTGCGGCTGTAGTTTTAAATCTATGAATAGAGAATCATACCGCCTTATTACTTCGCGGCTACTGTCAATAATTCTTTCCAGTGCATTACTCAGTTTCCATTTTCCGGTAGCCTTATTCCATTGTATTGGATTTCCACGCAGGTTATAAATCACTTTGTTTCCCTTTACCTTTTCCATAAAAAATACTGCTGCAGATTTAGTAGCCGTATCATAGCTTTTTAAACCTACATAAGTATTACTATCAATTCGTTTATAAAAACACCTGTCGCAATTTCCAGATATCCTGTTTTTGGTGGGATCGTTTTTGTCAATATAATTGCTTTGAAAATTGCTGCGAATAATATTTGCTTTGGGAATCCAGTAACGGTTGCCTACCCACAACAATACTGCCAGTAAAATACCACCAAAGATATAGGGTCTTAAAAAACGATTGTAGCTGGCACCCCCTGCAAGCACAGCAATAATTTCGGAGCGGGTGGCCAACCTGCTAGTAAAGAAAATCACTGCAATAAAAACAAATAGTGGAAACAATAAACTCCAGATAAATGGAACAAAGCCCAAATAGTATTGAGTAATGATCTGCCCCGTACTCATATTGGCTTTTACAAAGTCTTCTGTTTTCTCGCTACTGTCCACCGCTACGGCTATTACTGTAAACAGCAACATACAGAAAACAAAAGTTACCAGCAGCTTTTTAAGAATATACCAATCAATTTTTTTCATCCGATGCAAAGAAATACAATTCCCGTTAAAGTGCTTAGAAACTTATAAAACAAAAACCGGCATCCATTCATAGCTTAACATTTTATTGGGTCGCCTTTCTTTTCTTACAAGTAAGAATTTTATTATTTTGTAACAAACACTTAAACTAAGCAATATGAAAAAAATAATAGTAACAGCCGTTTTCCTGATTGTGTTGTCTTCTGGCAGTTTTGCACAACAAGATACTACCCAAGTAGAGCAATATTGTAGACTGATATCTTTTAACCGTATGTTCTCCAACAAAGTGAATATTGATGTGGATTTTGGAGATGAAAGAAAATTTTTCAGCGACAGCCGCATGCGGGATGAAGAAACTGGCAAACTCAAAAAATTTAATACCGTTACCGATGCGTTAAACTATATGGGCTCACAAGGCTGGAAGCTTGTCAACGCATTTCCGGTAGCAGAAGGTAATAGTTTCGCTTATCATTATTATTTCAAAAAATTGTTTCCTAAAGCGCAAGTGCATTAGTCTAAAGTTTCGTTTGCAAAAGGGGGATCATTTCATTTTTCCAGGAAGTGAAATTATTTTGCTCAATCTGCTTTCTGGCTTCAGTTACCAGCCACAGATAAAATGCAAGGTTGTGTACGCTGGCAATAGTGTAGCCCAAAAACTCTTTTGCTTTCATGAGGTGGCGCAGATAAGATTTGGAATAAAAATTACTGGCCTCACAATCTAGTCCATTATCAATGGGAGAAAAATCATGCTCCCATTTTTTATTATCGATATTGATGACACCACTGGTTGTAAAGAGCATGGCATTTCTTCCGTTTCTTGTTGGCATTACACAGTCGAACATATCCACTCCCAAGCCTATACATTCCAAAATATTCCAGGGCGTGCCCACTCCCATCAGATAGCGGGGTTTATCAACAGGCAGATGATCGCAACACCAGTCGCATATTTCATACATTACAGGCTCGGGCTCACCTACACTTAATCCGCCAATGGCATTGCCGTTGGCACCCTTGGAACTAATATATTCGCAAGATGCTTTTCTTAAATCTTTAAATGTACCTCCCTGTACTATTGGAAACAGGTTTTGGGTGTAACCATATTTGGATTGTGTTGCATTGAAGCGGTTAAAACATCTGTCGAGCCAGCGATGTGTCAGGTGCATGGATTTTTCAGCATAGCTAAAATCGCTGCCACCGGGCGGACATTCATCAAAAGCCATGATGATATCGCCGCCAATGGTTCTTTGTATATCCATTACATACTCCGGACTAAATAAATGTTTACTGCCATCAATATGCGATTGAAAGGTTACTCCTTCTTCTTTAATCTTTCGTGTACCGGCCAAAGAAAAAACCTGATAGCCGCCACTGTCAGTCAAAATAGGTTTTGGCCATCCATTAAAATGGTGTAAACCACCTGCAGCCTCTAATACCTGCAAACCGGGACGCAAATAGAGGTGATAAGTATTGCCGAGAATGATTTGCGCTTTCACATCATTTAAAAGTTGCTGCTGCGTTACCGCCTTTACACTTCCCACAGTGCCCACAGGCATAAAAATGGGCGTTAGAATTTCTCCGTGATCGGTAGTAATCTTTCCGGTGCGGGCCTTAGAGGTTTTGTCTTGTTGTTGTAGTTGAAATGCTAAATCAGCCATAATCTATAAAAGTCGCAAGGTACAGGGTGAAGGGCAGAAGCAGAAAATATTTACCACAGATTGCCCACATTCGGCTTTTTGATAATTGTTTCAGTTTTCTTATCACCTATTTTTGCCGCTATGCCATCTATCCATTGGGGTGAAATTTTATTTTACGTCTTTGCCGCCATTACCATTATTCAGGTATTTTATTATACCTGGTTTTTTAGTCGTATCGCTTTTTATAAGATAAAAGAAAAAAAACAATCGCAGCAGCATCCTGTTTCTGTGATATTATGTGCAAGAGATGAAGATGAAAATCTGGCTCGCAATCTGCCAGGAGTACTCGTACAATCCTATCCCAGCACATTTGAAGTAGTGGTGGTTAACGACAATTCATTAGACGATTCCAAATACATTTTGCAGGAGCTGAAAAAAACTTTCAAATCGTTGAATGTTGTTGAACTGACGCAGGAAGCCAAACTGATTGCTGGAAAAAAATATCCGCTATCTATTGGCATTAAAGAATCTAAATATGAAATGCTGCTTTTGACAGATGCCGACTGTGTACCTTCCAGCGAACACTGGATTGAAAAAATGCAAAATGCTTACACCGAAGAAACTGAGATTGTTTTGGGTTATGGTGCTTATCATAAAAAGAAAGGTCTGCTCAATAAGCTGATTCGCTTTGAAACCTTTCATACCGCATTGCAATATCTTTCTTATGCACTTGCAGGCATTCCTTATATGGGCGTAGGCCGAAATCTTTCCTATAAAAAAGGATTATTTTTCAGAAACAAAGGTTTCTCTTCCATCAATCATATTCCCAGCGGTGATGATGATTTGTTTATCAATAAAACAGCTAATAAAAAAAATACTACAGTAGTAATAGACCCCGATGCCATTACCCGTTCTATACCCAAAACTACCTGGAGCGGCTGGCTGCGGCAAAAGTCAAGACACTATACCACAGCTAAATATTATAAACCAAAACATAAATTTTTATTGGGTTTATATTTTGCCACTCAGTTTATTTACTATCCGCTTTTTGCGGCAGCCATTATTTTTTACGACTGGAAATGGGCGTTGGCAGCATTTGGATTGCGATTTCTGATTCAGGCTTTTGTGCTTTATAAATCCATGAAGAAAATGGGTGAGATTGATTTGTGGCCCTGGTTTGTTTTTCTGGATATGTGGATGTTTTTTTATTATCTGATCTTTGCTCCGGCACTTTGGAAAAAACCCAAACAACACTGGAGTTAAAAGCAAATGCAGACAACTAAATGGAAATTATTTCAAAATATTTTTCTGATTTTACAGCACATCAATTGCAGCAATTTGAAAAGCTGAGCTCGCTTTACAAAGAATGGAATGAAAAAATAAATGTCATTTCAAGAAAAGATATTGACAGCCTTTACGAAAAACATGTGCTTCATTCACTCAGTATTGCTGCGGCTTTTTCTTTTAATGAGGGAACAGAAATAGTTGATCTGGGAACTGGTGGTGGTTTTCCCGGCATTCCACTTGCAATCTTTTTCCCAAAGGTGAAATTTCATTTGGTGGACAGTATTGCAAAAAAATTAAAAATTGTTGAAGCAGTGGTTGCCGAAACCGGTTTAGAAAATGTAACTACAGCACATAATAGAATAGAAAACATCAAAGACCGAAAATTTGATTTTGTAGTTTCCCGTGCTGTTGCTCCTTTAAAAGAGCTGTGGAGGTGGAGCAAACCTTTATTAAAAACTAAGAATGCCATTGTTCAGGAACAATCATTTGCACCCGGATTAATTTGTTTAAAAGGCGGCGATCTGGCAACTGAAATTCATGAGAGCCTGACCAAACCCAGAATGATAGAAATTATTGAACTATTCAGAGAGCCATATTTCAAAGAAAAATATTTGCTTTATGTACGCAGATAATATGAATGGCACAAACTAAATATTAAAAAGCCCCGAATAAAAAATTTCGGGGCTTCAATTTAATTATCAGTTTTTTTACCATTTCAATTCCAGCTTATTGTTTTTCTTTTCAACGTCGGCCATGCGCTGACTGGGATCAATTTCCACAATAGCAATATCTGCGAATTTTTTATCTGATTGAATGGTATAGTAAGGGCTGGTCCATTTCCACGGTTCATAATCCTTTCTTGGAACTGAAGGATCTTCTACCGGCTTGGCACCATACATCAGGTTCATCGGTATGTAGTGCATCTCCTTGGTGCCGTCTTTAAAAGTTAGCAATACATCTATCGGCATAGGCATTTGGCCAAAATCAACTAACCTGATGTTTGTTTTACCTCCAGCCTCCCACAAGCTGTCGATTCCATAATCAATTGTTTTGGTAGAGCTTACCCAATACTCTTTATACCAGTCCAGCTTCATGTCACTTACTTTTTCTGCAACACGTATGAAGTCGGAAATATTGGGATGCTTGAAACGCCATAATCTGTAATACTCGAGCAAAATTTTATCTCTTACAGCATCACCGGTTATATAACCCAGTTGTGCCAGAAAAATATCGCCTTTGGAATATGAAGCAATGCTGTATGCAAAATTTGTATTATAATGATCGGCATGGGTGGTCATGGGTTCTTCCTTTCCGCTTTTTACCAATGCGTAATAGCCACTGTAACTTCCTTCGAAAGGAAACCCGCTTGCATTATCCAGAAAAGCCTGCACTCTGTCTTCAGCATAGGAAGTAAAACCTTCGTCCATCCAGGGATATTCACCTTCATTGGTTCCCAGCATACCATAATACCAATTGTGCAACCACTCGTGTAACCATGCACCGGGGCCTGATAAAAGTGTTGCCATTGGATATTCCATTCCACCATCGCCACCATGTACAAATGAAAATTGTTTATAAGGATATGCTCCAAAATTTTTTTCAATAAAGGGTAATGCCTTTGCAGCATCAGTCAGTATTTTTTCCCATGAGGCAGCAGTAGCATTGGTAGGTTTGTACAATAAATGAAAGGTAAGGTCATTTCTTACTTTCAAAGTTTTGTGTACAAATTCAGGATCGGCAGCCCACATAAAATCGTGCACATTCGGCGCTATGAAATGCCAGATCAATTTATTACCACCAGTTTTTTTCACTTTTACTCCAGGGTCTTCATATCCATATCCTATCTGGTTGGCATTTTGCAAATAACCGGTACCACCTAAAATATATTTACTGTCAATTGAAATACTCACATCAAAATCGCCCCACACGCCATAAAACTCACGACCCACATAAGGTGTAGGATGCCATCCTTCGTAATCATACTCACATATTTTGGGATACCACTGACTCATAGAATAGCGCACTTTTGTTGTGGGATTATCTCTGCCACTTCTGCGAATTTGAAGCGGCACCTGTGCTTCAAAAACCATATCAAAGACAACCTTTGATTTTGGCAGTATCGGCTTATTCAATTTTACTTCAAGAATCGTTTCATCTACTTTGAAAGACTGAGCGACACCATTCATTGAAAGAGAAATAATTTTCTGATAACCTATTTCATCTGGTTTTAGATTTTGAATTCTGTCTTTTACTCTTGGATCCCAATCGGGTGTGTTGCCACGTTTTATACTTCCTTGTCTAAGGCTGCGGTTATCCATCATACTACCTGGCTGAAAAGCATTAAAATAAAGATGATAAAAAACCCGTGTCAAAGTATCGGAAGAGTTATTCCAGTATTCTAATTTTTGCTTTCCCTGAAACTGATTGGTTTGCACATTCATATCAATATTCATCGTGTACTTTACACGCTGCTGCCAGCGATCGGGCTGTGCCTGAATTTGAGAAAATATACAAATGCCCAAAGTGGTTAATAAAAATTTCATCATTTCAAATTTCATTTAATGACGGTAAATATCGTACAAGAGTTGTTATAGATAAAACAAAGTTGATAAGTGCATTTTCCCCTAGAACAACGGCAAAAAAAGCTAAAATTATTTTCCACTTTTCCCTGCCACTATTATTACTATTTCTCCTTTCACCTGCTTATCTGCAAAATATTCTTTTACATCTTTCAAAGCACCTCTTTTATTTTCTTCAAACATTTTGGTAAGCTCCCGACTTACGCAGCAATATCTTTCATCCCCAAAATATTGAATAAAATCTTCCAATGTTTTAATTAATCGCATGGGAGATTCATAAAAAATCATGGTTCTTTCTTCATCAGCCAATTGCTTTAAAACGGTTTGTCTTCCTTTTTTAAGTGGTAAAAAGCCTTCAAATAAAAAGCGATTAGCAGGAATACCACTATTAACCAACGCAGGTACAAATGCAGTGGCGCCGGGCAAGCTCTCTACTTTTATTTCGTTTTTAATACATTCTCTAACGAGTAAAAATGCAGGATCAGAAATTCCGGGTGTGCCAGCATCAGTTATCAAAGCCATTTTTTTGCCGGCCTGCAACTGTGAAATTAAATGTTGTAATACCTGATGCTCATTATGCTGATGATAAGGTGTAAGCGGTGTATGAATTTGGTAATGATTCAATAATTTGGAACTGGTACGTGTATCCTCGGCCAACACAACATCTACTTCCTTCAATACATCCAATGCACGAAGTGTAATGTCTTTTAAATTACCAATGGGTGTAGGAACGAGATAGAGCAAGGGAGTGGGTTAAAGGTTAAGGAAGATATAAGGATAATAGTTGACTGGTAGTGTAGTAGTGGCTTACTTCAACACTTTTACAACACTGCAACTTCAAAATACTCCATTACCGGATTGCTGAGTAATTTTTTACTCGCTTCTTCGGCGATGGTTTTTGCCAATTCGGGTGAATCAGCATTTACTTGCAGTGTAATATTTTTACCTACTCTTACATCTGCTACACCTTCTAATCCCAAATTTTTTAATCCACCCATCACCGCTTTTCCCTGTGGGTCCAATAATTCTTTATGCGGCATTACTTTAATATGCACAGTGTAGGTCATGTTGTTTTGCTTTTGAACAGCAAAGATATGAGAACATAAGCCAGCAGTATTACCGGAATAGCAAACCATTTTAATATAATAACAGCAGTAATTGCAATCATTGCCAAAATATATTTAGGCAGGTTATTTTTTACACTGTAGTCTTTAAATTTTAAGGCCATTAAAGGCAAGTTGGACACCATTAGCCATGAAAACAAAGCGGCTAATCCATATAAAATCCATTTATTGAGCAACAGGTTTACTACCCAATACTCATTTACATTCCAATATATAAGAGGTAAAGATGCAAAAAACAAGCCCACAGCAGGTACAGGCATACCTCTAAAAGAAAACGACTGACTGCTATCAAGATTGAAACGGGCAAGACGCCATGCCGCTGCACAGGGCAATAATAAAGCTGGAACAAGCCAGATTATTGAAGTATCTAATCCGCCCCCCGACTGTGCATAGCTAAATCTCAGAAACTGATAAACAATTAATCCGGGAGCAACTCCAAAACTCACTAAATCTGCAAGCGAATCTAATTGCTTTCCCATTTCAGAAGTAGATTTGAAAAGTCGGGCAACAAAGCCGTCCAAAAAATCAACAAGAGCTGCCAGCCCAATAAATATTGAAGCCATCCAGATTTGCTCCGGCGTATTTTGAAGTTGCTGCGGTGTAATTACAATATTACCATCGCCATCCAATGGAAGAAGTAAAATATTTTGCTGTAAAATAAAAATGATGGCCAAACAGCCAAACACCAGATTCAGCAGCGTAAAAAAATTGGGTAGTTGCTTCATGCAGCAAAATAAATCTATTTCTTCATCAATGCCTCAATCTCATCGGCCGTAATCGGTATGTTTTTAAACAAATCTTTGTTACCATTTTTGGTAATCCAAACGTTATTCTCAATTCTTATTCCCATTTTTTCTTCTTCAATATAAATGCCGGGCTCTATTGTAAAGACCATCCCGGTTTTTATGGGCTCTGTTCTTGTCCCTAGGTCGTGTACATCTATTCCTAAATGATGAGAGATGCCATGATAAAGATATTTGCGATAAGCCCTGTTCTCGGGGTCTTCGTTTTTCACATCCGATTTTCTCAAAAGACCAATTTTCAAAAACTGTTGAGTGGCTTCCTCTCCTACCTTCTCTGTATAATCTACAATTGAAATACCGGGTTTCATTATGCTTTTAGCATAATCGTGTAAATGCAAGCAAGCATTATATACTGTACGCTGTCGGCGGGTAAACTTCCCATTTACAGGAACCGTGCGGGTAAGATCAGCACAATAGCCACCATATTCGGCACCAAAATCCATTAAGATTAAATCTCCGTCCTTACATTCTGCATTGTTATTTACATAATGCAGAATACGGGCATTATCGCCACTGGCTAATATAATTCCATAAGCAGGACGGGTTGCCCTTTGCGAAAGAAATGAATGATAAATCTCGGCCTCTATTTCATACTCCATTACTCCGGGCTTGATAAACTGAAGCAATCTGCGGAAAGTAACTTCAGTAATATCAACAGCCTTTTGTAATACTTCAACTTCTTCTGCCGTTTTTATTCCACGTAGATCTTTCATCAATTTTGCTGCTCTTGCATATTGATGTAATGGGTATCGGCTTTTCATTTCATCAATAAATCTGTAATCACGGGTACGAACCAGACTGGCCTTACGGTCATTTTCATTACTGTCCAGATAAATACAATCTGCCAAATGAATCCAGGGTTGTAATAAACCATCAATACTGTCTAACCATACAATAGTTTGAATTCCGCTAATAGCCTGCGCTTCTTTTACACGAAGTCTTTTACCATCCCATTTTTCTTTTAATTCATTGGGGCGTACCAGCACCAGCACTTCACGATATTTCGGATCGGGATTATCTGGAAAAAATATAATCATACTATCCTCTTGTGTAATTCCGCTCAACCAATAGACATCGCTATTTTGCCTGAATTTGTAGATGGAGTCGCCATTATCAGTTACTTCATCATTACTTACAAAAATGGCAATTGAATTTTTTTGCATCCGGCTTACAAATCTTTCCCGGTTTTTGACAAAAATTTGAGGGTTTAATGGCAAGAATTTCATAATATAAAGTTTAAAGTCTAAAAAATGTGATGTAAGATATCCTCCATTCATTAAAAACAGAGAATTTCAACAAAACGATGAATTTGAAGCAAATTTTATCCTTTTTTTTAGCACAATCAAAATTGTTTTACAAACGGCTGTTTGTTTAGCAATTCATTTGCTCCTTACCTTTGTGCCTTCAACAAATTCCTTGCTTATATGTCTACTCCTGCTTTTTCTATTTCAACAAAAAATTTGCTAAAAACGGGGCTCAAAAACACAGAAAATATTCATTACCAATCATCTCCTGAAGAACTTGTACAAGACACACTTCGTATCGGTGAAGGGGTATTGAATGACACCGGCGCCCTTGTAATACAAACAGGTGCATTTACAGGTCGTTCTCCAAAAGACAAATTCACAGTAAAAGATGAGATAACTGCTGATACAGTAAACTGGAATGATTTTAATCTTCCCATTGAACCAAAATATTTTGATATTGTATATCAGAAAATGATGGATTATTTCAACAATCTGCCCGAGCTGTGGGTGAGAGATTGTTATGCCTGCGCTGATCCAAAGTATCGTTTAAATATTCGTATTTTAAATGAAAAACCCTGGACAAATTTGTTTGCTTATAATATGTTTTTGAGACCAACAGAAGCCGAATTGGAAAATTTTGAGCCGGAATGGCATATCCTTTCTGCACCAGAATTGAAGTTGGATGCAAAAGAATGTGGTACAAGACAACCTAACGCAGCAATCGTTTCTTTTAAACATAAAATGATATTGATAGCTGGTACTGGCTATACCGGTGAAACCAAAAAAGGTGTTTTTTCAATTCTCAATTACTTATTACCACAAGAAAAAAATGTATTGAGTATGCACTGCAGTGCCAATATGGGGCATGATGGGGATACAGCTATTTTCTTTGGCCTTAGCGGAACCGGAAAGACAACTTTGAGTGCCGATCCCAGTCGTAAACTGATTGGAGATGATGAACATGGCTGGTCTGATGATAATATTTTCAATTTTGAAGGTGGTTGTTATGCTAAAACAATTAATCTAACTGAGGAGAAAGAACCTGAAATCTATCATGCCATTCGTCCCGGAGCTATTGTAGAAAACACAACCTTTTTTCCAGGCACTAATAAAATAAATTTTGATGACGGCAGTGTAACTGAAAACACCAGGGTTTCCTATCCGCTTACATTTATCAGTAATGCATTGGAGCCTTCTATTGGTGGTTTACCAAAAAATATCTTTTTGCTTACCTGTGATGCTTTTGGAGTATTGCCTCCTATCTCAAAACTATCGCCGGGACAGGCAATGTATCAGTTTATTTCAGGATACACTGCAAAAGTAGCTGGTACAGAATTGGGTGTTACCGAGCCAAAACCAACTTTCAGCGCATGCTTTGGTGCACCATTTCTGCCTTTGCACCCCGGCAAATATGCACAAATGCTGGGCGATAAAATGAGAGTAAATAAAGTAAATGTGTGGATGATAAATACTGGATGGACAGGTGGGCCATATGGAACCGGCAACCGGATGAAGTTAAAATATACCAGATCAATGATTACAGCTGCATTAGATGGTAAGCTAAATAATGTTTCTTTTGTTCAAGATCCGGTTTTTGGTGTAGCAATTCCAGAAAATTGTCCTGATGTGCCTTCAGAAGTGTTAACACCTAGAAATACTTGGGCTGATAAAGGAGCTTTTGATGAGCAGGCAAAAAAACTGGCAGGACTTTTTATAAAGAATTTTGAGAAGTATGCATCAGGCGTGTCAGCTGAAATTCTGGCAGCGGCTCCAAAAGCGTAATTGATTTTTTTAAAATTATTATGACAGGCACCAGACAGTTTGGTGCCTGTTTTGCGTTTAAATAATTAAAGATATTCATGCGTATTCTTTCGTTCCTCTTTCTATTCATTTTTATTCTACAAAAAGGGGTTGCTCAGCAAAATTCAAATTCAATTTTGTACTGGAGCAAAGACAAAAAACTTAGTTGGTCTGATTATCTGGCTTCACCAGACAGTAAATCGGATGCAGCCGCATCCACCACTACACAGTTAACCGTAGAATATCAGTTTTCAAAAAATAAATTTTCATTTCGCATAAAATCCTTCTTCATAAAATCAACATCTTGGGGCAGACATAAAACGGAATTTATACTAAGTCACGAACAAGGGCACTTTGATATAGCTGAGATATTTGCGAGAAAGCTTAATAAGGAATTAAGTGAATATCAATTCAATAATAAAACATATCAAAAAGACCTAAAGGATATTTACGACGAAATTGTAGCTGCAAAAACTGCAATGCAGGATGAATATGATTTCGAAACAAATCATAGCATCAATAAAGAAAAACAAAATGAATGGCTGATTAAAATAGAAAGAATACTTCAAATCTATCAGCAGTGGTCGGATTATTAAAGTTCGGCTTCAATGGTAACATCGCCAGATACACAATAATTTTCTCTGACGCCCGGAAACCATTTTCCGGAAATTTTCAATACCCGAATTAATTCTTGAAATTTTTGAACGGCAGCATGATTCAATAGTTGAAAGTTTGACAAATTGCCGTCTACATCTACATGGAATTTCACTTTTACCGTTTCATTCCACTTCATGCTTTTGTTTAAATTTTTCTTTAAAAATTTCTTCACCTCCTCTAATCCGCCGGGATATGCTGGGCTTTTTTCATTTATATCAAATGGTTTGATATCAGGCAATCCATTTTTCAGGTACTGGCAGCTACAAGTATAGTCGTTTATGATAAATGTAGTGTCTTTTACTTCCTGTAAATAAGCCTGCGAAAAAACAAAAAAACTAATGAACAGGCAATAGTAACGCTTGTGTATATTCTTAAAACAAACCATACAATTCTGCATCCACTTTGCGAATGATTTCTCCAAAATCTTCTTCCTTTTCAGGAAAACGATTTTTATCAACGTCAATCACGAGTAATTTACCTTCCTTGTATTCACTAATCCATTTGGAATAATACTCATTTAGTTTTTTCAAATAGTCTAAACGAATGTTTTCCTCATATTCTCTTCCCCGTTTTTGAATATTGCCCACTAATGTAGGTACTGACGCATTCAGATAGATTAATAAATCCGGCGGCTGTACCAGCATTTTTAATGTTTGGAAAAAATGATAGTAGTTATCAAAGTCCCGCTTAGTCATCAATCCCATTTCATGCAGATTGGGCGCAAAAATGTTTGCATCTTCGTAAATCGTACGATCCTGTATCACCGTTTCAGTTCCTTTTTGGATATCCACCAATTGACGTACCCTGCTGTTTAAAAAATAAATTTGAAGATTAAAGCTCCAGCGACTCATATCCTCATAAAAGTCGTTGAGATAAGGATTATGATCTACGTCCTCAAAATTGGGAATCCACTTATAATGCTTGCTCAGCATTTCTGTTAAAGTCGTTTTTCCGGCGCCAATGTTGCCGGCCACTGCAATGTGTTTTGGTTTTGGTTTTGCTGCTTTTGCCATAACCCGTTTGGGGGAGTTTTATTTATTCGGAAAAATCAAATCTAAAATCTTAAATCGTAAATCAAAAATAATTTAGTCCCATTGCTTCTCTAACCATTTCAAGGGTTGCTTTAGCACTTATTTTGGCTTTTTCTGCACCTTTTTCCATTATTTCTCTCAAATATTTTTCATCGTTACGTATAGCGGTTGCTTTTTCACGAATAGGCGAAATAAATTTCACCATATCTTCTGCCAACTGTTTTTTCATATCGCCATACCTTATGGTACATTGGTTAAAGTCATTTTCGTATTTATCTATTACATCCTGTGTACTCACCAGTTGCATTAATAAAAAAATGTTTTCAATATAATCCGGTTTTTTTGAATACTGCTCAGTTGGGCCGCCATCTGTTTTTGCTTTCATTACTTTTTTGCGAATCAGATCATCATCATCAGACAAGTAAAGGGTAGCCAGTTGGTTTTCACTTTTACTCATTTTACCGGTACCATCCAGACTGGGCACTTTTACCAACGCTTCTCCAAAGTTAAAAGCCTGAGGCTCTATTAATACTTCGCCATAGCGATGATTAAAACGGTTTACATAATTTCTGGCCATTTCCAAATGCTGCTCTTGATCTTTTCCCACAGGAACATATTTTGCCCTGTGCAATAAAATATCCGCCGCTTGCAAAACAGGATAAGTAAGCAACCCGGCATTTACATTATCCGGATGACTGCGCACTTTATCTTTAAAAGTTGTGGTTTTTTCCAATTCACCTTTATAAGCAAGCATATTCAGATATAGATACAGCTCACTGGTTTCATGAATATGACTTTGACAGTATAATGCTACTTTATCCGGATCAATACCACAGGCAATATTTTCGGACAAAACCCTGTGTACATTTATTTTTAATTCCTTAGTATCAGGATGTGTGGTAAGCGAATGCAGATCGGCTACCATGATGTAGCAGTTAAACTCATCCTGCATTCTTACATAATTTTTTACAGCCCCAAAATAATTTCCTAAATGCAAAAAACCCGTGGGGCGAATGCCACTCATTACTATTTCCTTGGTCTTGCTCATAAGCAGGCGAAGATAAGAAATTGAAAGCGGAGGCTTTGGCTAAAGGTTGATCGTTTAATGTTTTACAATTACATTTTTACAAACAGGCTCTTAAGCAGCAGGCTTCAGACTATCTTTGCCGGTATGGAAGTAAACGACAAACTGATTGAAAAACTTGCACAGCTTTCCAGACTACAGTTTAATGGAGAAGAAAAGAATGAAATAAAAAACGATCTGGTAAAAATGATTGGTTTTGTAGAAAAACTTAATGAACTACAACTGGACGATGTGGAGCCCTTATTACACATGTGCGATGCGGTAAATGTGTTGCGTGAAGATGAAGTAAAAGGCTCACTGCCAAGAGAGGCAGCTCTGCAAAACGCACCTCATCATGATGGGCAATTTTTTAAAGTACCGAAAGTGATAAAAAAATAAAATCTGAAATGGGCAATAGCATTTTAAAAATGCAGCCTGCTCCTTCTTCAGTTTACAAACACATGAACAATATTATTCATCTTGAAGAAATAAGAAAAAGCTATTTCCTGGGTAAAAATGAACTACAGGTGCTCAAAGGCATTTCTTTAGATATTAATAAAAGTGAGTATGTAGCGCTGATGGGACCTTCAGGCTCGGGAAAAAGCACTTTGATGAATATTTTAGGATGCCTTGATTCGCCTTCTTCGGGCAAGTACATTTTGAACGATCAGGATGTAAGTAAAATGGAGGACAATGCACTGGCGACTGTTAGAAATAAAGAAATTGGATTTGTATTTCAACAGTTCAACCTGCTGCCACGTCTTACTGCTTTAGAAAATGTAGCGCTGCCTTTGATATATGCAGGCATGGGTAAACAAAAACGTACGGAAAAAGCAATGAATGCTTTAGCGAAAGTAAGCCTGACTGACAGGCACCATCACAAACCAAATGAATTGAGTGGCGGACAATGTCAAAGAGTTGCTATAGCCAGGGCATTGGTTAATGAGCCATCCATCATTTTGGCTGATGAACCAACCGGAAATCTGGATACTAAAACTTCTTATGAGATAATGGATATTTTTAAGGAAATTCATTCGGCCGGAAACACTATTATTATTGTAACACATGAAGAAGATATTGCGAAACATTCCCGTCGTATTGTTCGGCTAAGAGATGGCATAATTGAAAGCGACCGAAAAAATGAAGCTGTAATCACACATTAAATTCAGTTTATGTCTTTTAAAATTTATACCAAAACCGGCGACAAAGGAAGCACCTCTCTTATTGGAGGTACTAAAGTTTCGAAAGCACATATTCGAATTGAATCCTATGGCACGGTAGATGAGTTGAATTCTTTTATAGGATTTTGTGTTGATCAGCTTGAATCATTCGCAATCAAAAATGTATTGCGTGAAGTGCAAGACAGGCTTTTTACAATAGGTTCATCTCTTGCATGCGATCCTGCTAAGGAAACAAAAATGAGAATCCCTGATTTACATGAAGAAGACATTTCCTTATTGGAAAATGAAATGGACCAAATGGATAAAGAGTTGCCCTCAATGAAATCATTTATTTTACCCGGAGGGCACGTTGCTGCATCTTCTTTACATATTGCCCGTTGTGTGTGTCGCCGTGCTGAGCGCTGCTGTGTACACATGCAAGATACTGGAGATCTTGTGCCTGAGCTCATCATCAAATACCTGAATCGATTGAGTGATTATTTATTTGTTTTAAGCAGGTATGCAGCTCACAAGTTGAATGTAGCAGAAATTCCATGGAAAGCCCGGTTGTAAATAAATTACTGAGAAATTATTTTTCCATCTTTCATGTTAAGCACTCTGTCGCTAAGCGTTGCCAGTTCTTCATTATGAGTTACTATTAAAAAGGTCTGGTTAAACTGTTTTCGCAAATCAAAAAACAATTGATGAAGTTCTTTTGCATTGGCAGTATCTAAATTGCCAGTAGGTTCATCTGCAAATACAATATCCGGCTTGTTAATCAAGGCACGGGCCACTGCCACCCGCTGTTGTTCACCGCCAGAAAGTTGGTTAGGTTTATTTTCTATTCTTGATGAGAGGTTTAGCATTTCCAGTAACCGAAGTGCTTCTTCTTTTACAGCTTGCTTTTTTTTCCCTGCCAGCCAGCCCGGTATGCATACATTTTCCAATGCCGAAAATTCAGGCAATAAATGATGAAACTGAAAAACAAAGCCAATATGTTTGTTACGAAATGCGGCAAGCTTATTTCCTTTTAAAGTATTGATAGATATTTCATTCATCCATACTTCTCCTTTATCAGCTTTATCCAATGTGCCTAATATATGTAGCAAAGTGCTTTTTCCAGAACCCGATGGACCCACAATCGATACAATCTCACCACGGTTTACCGACAAATCAACCCCCTTCAGCACCTCAACAGTGCCATATTTTTTGTAAATATTTTTTCCGGTTATCATGCAGCCTTTTACTGGTTTTAAAAATCAAATATCTGCAAAAGCAACAAGCAGTAAAAATAAAGAAATCAAAACAGCTTGATTTTTAGGAAATTAAACAAAAAAATCTTCCCAAAAATTAAGGATTTGGCAAATTAGTTATTACTGTTACATTTGCGAAAAATTTGGGGACAAATTCCTCAGATAACCTTGTTCTAAATTTTAAACCCTGAGAAGATGTTTTGGACACTAGAATTAGCTTCGTACTTAGAAGACGCACCCTGGCCCGCTACAAAAGATGAATTGATTGATTACTCAATCAGAAGTGGTGCACCCATTGAAGTAGTTGAAAACCTGCAAGAACTGGATGATGAAGGTGATGTGTATGAAACCATAGAAGACATATGGCCTGATTATCCTACACAGGAAGACTTTCTCTTTAATGAAGATGAGTATTAAAAATTTCTTTTGAAAGAAATAAAATGAAAGCCTCTTGTAAAGAGGCTTTTTATTTTTGGAAAAGTTTTCATTTAATCCGTTACTCCCAGTTTTTCCATCACTACATTACTTACGCCTGTGGTTGAATAACCGCCGTCATGAAATAAATTTTGCATGGTTACCATTCGGGTTAAGTCAGAAAATAAAGTAATACAGTAATTGGCACAATCTTCGGCAGTAGCATTGCCCAGTGGCGCTATGGCATTGGCATAATCAAAAAAATCGCCAAACCCTTTAATACCGGTGCCCGCAGTGGTTTTGGTAGGTGACTGAGAAACAGTATTAATTCTTACTTTTTTCTCCACCCCATAATGATATCCAAAACTACGGGCAATAGATTCCAGCATCGCCTTTATATCAGCCATATCGGTATAAAATGGATAAGTTCTTTGTGCTGCCATATAGGTAAGCGCTACCACGCTGCCCCAATCATTAATGGCGTCTAATTTTTTTGCAACGGCCAGCATTTTATGAAATGACATGGCAGAAACATCAATGCCTTTCATAAAGTAGTCATAATTAGACTCAGTATAAGGTATTTTTTTCCGAATGTTTACACTCATACCAATTGAATGTAAAAGAAAATCAATTTTGCCTCCAAGCACTTCCTGAGATTTGGTAAACAAAGTTGTCAGTTCATCAACATTAGTGGCATCAGCTGGAATAATTTCAGATTTTGTTTTTTCCGCCAGTTTGTTGATTTCACCCATACGCATAGCAATAGGCGCATTCGTAAGAACGATACTTGCACCTTCTTCATACGCTTTTTCTGCTACCTTCCAAGCAATAGAATTTTGATCTAATGCGCCAGTAATAATTCCTCTTTTTCCTTTTAATAATCCGTAAGCCATAGTGGTTGATTTTGTTGGGTAAAAATAAGGAGTTCTGATTAAGCTATTGGAAATATCAGTTTTACAATAAATACAATTACAAATGTACTTACAAATACCAGAGACAAACTTGCCAACAGCCATAACAAAAATCTCCCCCAGTTAATTTCCGGCTTTATGATTATTCTCAGGTATTTAAAAAACTGATATACCAGAAAAAGGGAAATCAGAATGATACCTATGATAATCACTCCTTTCCATTGAATCAATTGCATTTATCTTTTTTTATGAAAAGATAGGTAATGATTAATTAATTTCGAATCCAAACAAATGTTAGCGCCTCTCATAGCTACCTTTGTCAAATCAACCATCTTCAATTTTTCAAATTATTAAAATTGTAGTTTCATGAGTCAAAGAACGGTGATAACCGGAACAGGATGTTTTATACCTGAAGTTATGAAGACCAACCGCGACTTTACCATAAACAATTTTTATGGCGAAGACAACAAGATTATAAATTCGGATCCAAAAGATGTCGTTGAAAAATTTCAGGAAATAACAGGTATTGAAGAAAGACGCTATGCCTGCGAAACAATGAACTCGTCTGACATGGCAGTGATAGCTGCCAAACGTGCTATTGAAGATAGTGGCATTGATCCAGAAACGCTTGACCAAATCATATTGGCTCACAATTTTGGAAATGTAGTAAAGCATACCATACAAACAGATGTTTTACCTGCTCTTGCATCAAGAGTAAAACATGGCCTGGGCATCAAAAATCCAAATTGTGTGGCCTATGATATTTTGTTTGGTTGCCCTGGATGGGTGCAGGGAATTATACAGGCTGATTCATTTTTTAAAGGTGGTGCAGCAAAAAAAGCACTTGTTATAGGTACAGAAACACTAAGTCGTGTGCTGGATGTGTATGACAGAGATAGTATGATTTTTGCCGATGGAGCAGGGGCTTCTGTGTTAGAATACAATGAGACTGGCAACAGTGGTATTATTTCATGGAGCGTTCAAAGCCATTGTTTAGATGAAGCCTATTATTTATATCTGGGCAAAAGTAATTTTCCACATAGTGACCCACGCATCCGTTACATAAAAATGAAAGGACGTAAGATTTATGAATTTGCATTACACCACGTACCATTAGCAATGAAGGATTGCCTGGACAAAGCTGGCATACCCATTCAGGAAGTAAAAAAAATATTTATACATCAGGCCAATGAAAAAATGGATGAAGCTATTGTAAAAAGGCTTTTTAAACTTTATGGCCAAAAAGAGAAGCCCGAACACATCATGCCTATGAATATTCATAAACTGGGCAATAGCTCCGTAGCTACTATTCCAACCTTGTTTGATATGGTAAAAAAAGGAGCTTGGGGATACCACGACCTGCAAAAAGAGGATGTAGTACTCTTTGCATCTGTAGGTGCAGGTATGAACATTAATGCAGTTTGCTACCGAATGTAACGGTAACACATACCCTTCACTTATCTTTGCCGCATGACGATTTCATACAAATGGCTGAGTGAATACCTGCCCGTAACCGTAGAACCAGCAAGACTTTCCCGCATTCTTACCTCCATTGGTCTTGAAGTAGAAAGCATGACTTCTTTTGAGGAAATAATAGGCAACTTGAAAGGCCTGGTGATTGGGGAGGTTTTGACCACAGAAAAGCACCCCAATGCTGATAAACTTACCCTTACAACGGTCAGCATTGGTAATGAAACACCTTTATCAATTGTTTGCGGTGCGCCCAATGTAGCTACAGGTCAAAAAGTAATAGTAGCACCAGTAGGGGCAACCATATATCCGGTAAACGGTGAGCCGCTTACCATGAGCAAACGAAAAATACGTGGTAGCGAAAGTGAAGGAATGATCTGCGCCGAAGATGAAATTGGATTTGGCACTTCACACGATGGCATCATGGTATTACCTGCCGATGCTATTATTGGCACTGCTGCCGCTGAGTATTTTCAGCTATTTACTGATGTTGTTTATGAAATAGGTCTTACACCCAACCGCATGGATGCCATGAGCCATTGGGGTGTAGCAAGAGATGTTTGTGCCTATTTATCTCACCATGATAAAAAAGATTTGAAACCTAAACTATCTATTAGCAATGGTTTCAAACCAGACAATAACTTATTACCAGTAACAGTTGTTGTAGAAAATGAAAAAGCATGTCCACGTTATTCAGGAGTAAGCATTTCAAATATCACCATTACCGAATCGCCAAAATGGCTGCAACAAAAATTAAAATCAATCGGCCTTCGTCCCATCAACAATATCGTTGATATCACTAATTTTATTCAACACGAAACAGGACAACCACTTCATGCATTTGATGCTGATAGAATTTCTGGGAGAAAAGTTGTAGTAAAAAATCTACCGGAAGGAACTCCATTTGTAACGCTTGACGAAAAAGAAAGAAAACTAAGTGCCGAAGACCTGATGATTTGCGATGAAAAAGAAGGTATGTGTATTGCCGGGGTTTTTGGAGGATTGCACAGCGGCGTTACTGCTGCTACAAAAAATATTTTTCTTGAAAGCGCTTTTTTTGATGGTGTTACTCTTCGCAAAACTTCTTTCAGACACAACCTGCGTACAGATGCGGCTTCCCGTTTTGAGAAAGGAACCGATATTGCTGCCACTATCCTTGTATTGAAAAGAGCTGCTTTGATGATTAAAGAAATTTGTGGCGGTGAAATAGCATCAGAGATTATCGACATTTATCCCAATCCTAAATCAAAAAAAGAAGTGGGAATAAAATGGCATTATCTGAAAAAATTAAGCGGCAAAAATTATCACCCAGATTCAGTTAAGAATATTTTAGGCAGCCTGGGTTTTGAAATAATTAAAGAAGGTGTTGACGAGCTAAGGATAGCTGTTCCTTTTCACAAACCCGATATCAGCCTACCCGCCGATATAGTTGAAGAAATTGTTCGGATTGACGGGTTGGATAATATTGAAATTCCTGAGGCCATTACCCTCACACCTTCAATAGCAGAAAACTACGAAACAGAAACTTATCGTGAAAAAACTGCTGCCTATCTTACTGGTCAGGGGTTTTATGAAATGATGACCAACTCCATCACCAATGCAGCCTGGTTTACAGAAGAAGAACAGTCGCAAATGGTAAAAATGAAAAACAGCCTGAGTGCGGAGTTGAATATTTTACGCAATTCACTTTTTGAAACTGCTTTGCAAGTGGTAGCACATAACCTGAATCACAAGAATCATAATTTAAGATTATTTGAATTTGGAAAATCGTACTGCACCACAGGCCCAAGCCGCTATCAGGAAGAAGAAAAACTATGTATTGTAATTTCTGGAAATAAAAATGAAGATAGCTGGAAACAAAAATCCACGGAAGTTGATGTTTATACCTTGAAAGGAGTGGTTTCAAGTGTTATCCAATCATTAGGCATAAGCGGATTTAATATTGAAAACGGAACAACGCCTAAACTGGATCATTATCTGATTTATAAAACAAATAATCAAACCATTGCCATCGCAGGCTGCACAACAAAAAAAATTGCTGATAAATTTGGTCTTAAACAAGCCGTATATTTTGCTGAGTTAAACTGGGATATTTTATCCAAACTGGCACTGCAACAAAACAGGAAAGTAAATGAGTTGCCCAAATACCCTTCAGTACAAAGAGACCTTGCATTGGTGGTAAACCGTGATTTAAAATGGGAGCTGGTGCTACAATCCATCAAAAAAGAAAATCTTTCAAAACTGAAAGATGTCCGGCTCTTTGATATATTTGAGAGTGAGAAATTGGGTAATCATAAAAAATCACTGGCCGTTAATTTTACTTTTTTAGATGAAGATAAAACTTTGACAGATAAAGAAATTGACGGATGGATGCAAAAACTAATGATCTCTTTGGAGAAAGAAGTAAATGCAGAGATTTCGAAAATAATTTTTAAGAGGTTTTCAATATTTTCAATGTTTAACAAAAGCCGGTTGAATAAAGTAAATTTGTAAGGTGAGCACATCTGAACTACAATTAAAACGCATTCAGGAAAAACTGCAGCAACTATTGAAGCAGTACAATGCTTTGCAAAAAGAAAATGCATCGCTCAGAGAAAATCTTGCAACTACAAAAGATGAACACAATAAAAATTATCAAAAATTAGAAGCACTTACACAGCAGGTAGATATTTTAAAATTAGCAGCTGGCAATATGAGTGATAAAGATAAAAATGAGTTTGAAAAAAGGCTGAACAACTATATTAAAGAAATAGACCGCTCTATTAGTTTACTGGGAGAATAATTATACCCTTTTTACCAGTTGCATCCGCATTTCATCACTTCCTTCAGAAAGTTCCAGTGTATAACGACCATAAGGCAAATCATTGAGCCCGCTAAGAGTGAGTTCTTCTTTTTCTTTCTTCACCTCCTGTCTGATAGTGCGGCACACCATTCCCGTATCATCACGCAATACACCTCTTACACAGCAACCCGAAGGTACCTGAAGTTCCAGTTTCAATGCATCTATAAACACAGATGACTTAATTTTGGCAAGCATAGACAAACGTTTTTTCGTTTTCCTCAGGTATCTTTATATAATTATTTTCAGAAGGTGGCGGCCTGTAGTAATCAAGGGGGATGCCGAAAATAGTAAATAGATTGAAAATATCAAACTTATGACTGAATTAATTGCAATTTCAGCCCTCATTGGCGATCGTACATTTCGCATTAAAATAGAACCCATTGATGAGGAAGTAGTACGCAAAACCCTCAAATCTATCAACGACAAAATACTGGAGTTTAAAACGAATTTTGCCGGTAAGGATATGCAGGATTACATCAGCATGGTGCTTATTTGGTTTGCAACGGAGCAAAATGCGGCGATGGCAGAAGGAGTAAAAAAGGAAAATGTAATTGATGGTCTGAATTCAATTGAGAAGCTACTGGACAATCAGTTAAAATAAAAAATTATATAGGTTTCTCTTCCGTATCATATCGCTCTACCGATTCAATTCCCTGCATATTTTGCAGCCGCTGTACCAATTCATCCAGTTCTTCTTTATCGTGAACATACAAGCGTATATTGCCCATAAATAAGCCTTCCTTAGCTTCAATTGTTAATGCTGAAATATTAATCTTCAACTCACCGGATATCAGATTGGTGATTTTGTTAACCACACCTACATCATCCATACCCACAATCTTTACACCAGTAAGAAAAGAAATTTCCTTGTTCTTTGCCCATTTGGTTTTTACTACACGGTGCCCATAGTTGGATAGTAGCTTAGTAGCATTGGGGCAATTAGTACGATGTATCGTCAATCCTTTACCTGTGGTTACAAATCCAAATACATCATCTCCTGGAATGGGTTTACAACAATTGGCCAGATTGTAAACAATCTTATCGCTGCTTTCTCCAAAGATGACCAGTTCTGTATCTTTTCTTTCTGCCAACTGATTATGTGGAATAAACTCAGGCTTTTCCTGAACCAGCTTAACCGGCTTTGGAAATTCTAATCTTCCACCTGTTACGTACTCCTTTTTCAATTCTTTCAGGTCAATATTTTTTATTGCTACCTGATAAAAAAGATCGATATGCGATGGTTGTTTATACCATTGCATTAGTTCATCAATATTATGTTGTGAAAATTGAGCGTCAATTCCTTCCAGTTTTCTTTGTAAGGCATACTTACCCTCATCGGCAACTATCCGTTTTTCTTCTTTCAATGAGTCGCGGATTCTGCCTTTGGCCTTTGATGTTACAACAAATTTCAACCAGTCTTCAGATGCTTTTTGTTTATTGCTGGTAATGATTTCCACCTGATCGCCGCTATGCAGTTTATGGCTGATGGGTACCAGCTTATGATTCACCTTTGCGCCAATCGTTTTGGCACCAATAGCACTGTGAATGGCAAATGCAAAATCAAGTGCAGTAGAACTCACCGGCAACATTTTTACATCTCCTTTCGGGGTATAAACATAAATTTCATCGGCAAGAAAACTGGTTTTAAAATCCTGTAGAAAATCTATACTGTCGGTTTCCTGACTTGACATTACTTCTCGTATCTGCTGAAACCATTTATCAAACCTGTTCTCCTCTACTTTTCCTTCTTTATATTTCCAATGCGCCGCTAATCCTTTCTCAGCAATTTCATTCATCCTTTTTGTCCTTATTTGTACTTCCACCCATTTACCATGGCCACTCATCACCGTAGTGTGCAATGCTTCGTATCCATTGGCTTTGGGATTGCTCAACCAGTCTCTCAGTCTTTCTGGCGAGGGGTTGTATTCATCAGTTATCAAAGAATACACTTTCCAGCAGTCTTCTTTTTCTTTCTCTGGCGCTGAATCTAAAAGAATACGAATAGCAAACAGATCATACACCTCTTCAAACTCTACCGATTTTTTCTTCATCTTATTCCAAATGGAATGTATGCTTTTGGGCCGGCCATATATTTCTGCAACGATACCAGCCTTTTCAATTTTATCTTTTAAAGGTTTTATAAACTCATTTATGAACTTGGTTCTTTCTTTTTTTGTTTCGGCCAATTTTTCAGCTATCTCCTTATACACATCTGGCTCCATATACTTCATTGCCAGATCTTCCATTTCCGTTTTAATGTTGTACAAGCCCATCCGGTGTGCCAGTGGCGCATATACATATACAGTTTCAGAAGAAATTTTTAATTGTTTCTCCCGCTTCATACTGTCTAAGGTTCGCATATTGTGCAGTCTATCTGCCAGTTTGATGAGTATAACCCTGGGATCATCTGTAAGCGTTAACAGTATTTTTTTAAAATTTTCTGCTTGTTTTGATGCATTTACATCTATGATGTTGGAAATTTTGGTAAGCCCGTCAACAATTTTTGTTATTTCGGGTCCAAATTCTCTTTGTATATCATCCAGTGTAATGTCAGTATCCTCAACCGTATCATGCAGCAATGAACAAATGGTAGAACGGACACCTAATCCAATTTCCTGAACACAGATTTTTGCCACTGCAATGGGATGCAAAATATAAGGCTCTCCGCTTTTTTCGACGCATTGTTTGATGCGCTTCGGCAGCCATTTCGAAAGCGATTCGCACCAGTTTTTTATCTCCTGGCTTTAGTTTTGATTTTAGGGCCTTTAATAAAGAACGGTATTCTCTGAGGATCAGTTTTTTCTCATCCTCTTCATTCAGGTTGTATCGGGGAATATTGGCAACGGAATCCATAGCATACGAATTTACTGAATTTTTTTTGTGGGGGCAAAACCACAATAGATTTTCTCATAAAAAAAGGGTAAGAAAAATTTTCCCTTACCCTCCGATACTTTGAAAAAAAACTTATTTCAAAAAATCATAACGAAGCATGATTTCATGAGCATTAGAACCTTTGTCGTACACACTTAAAGGCGTGCTGTAAATATCAAAACAATAACCAATGGTGAATTTCTTTTGAATATGCACACCGGCCGACAGCATCCAGCTTTGTCTGGCTCTTAATGCCACACCCCACCAAAATACTTCCTTATGCTCTACCCTTGCTCCTCCCTGAAACTCAAGCGGTGCATTGGGAAGATAAATAAACAACAGGTTGGGAATTATCTTCGTACTACCATCTACATCCCAGCTATATGATCCATGCAGATAATAATGCCTGTACAATCGGGCTTCTTCATTGCGTGTAAGAATCCCACTGTAAAAATCTAATTTCGATTGTATTAACTGACTTACAGAAATTCCTGCATTTAGTTTTTTACTATTATAAGCAATTCCCAATCCCGCATCGCCTTTAAATCGTTTTGAATCACCAGCCAGCACAGGATCATTACTGCCAAGCGATTGTTGCAGTTTTGCTTTATCAATTGAAAACTGTTGCAGCCTTCCTTCAATTCCAATTGAAAAACTGGCGTCATTCTTCATTGGAATATGATAAGCATATGCCATTTGCAGGCCAGTACGTTTAGTAGGGCCCGTTACATCATTATACAAATAGCCGCCCAGCCCAAGCTTTATTTTTGGAATAAATGCAGAACCGTAAACTACTGTAGTTTGTGGTGCCCCATCAATACCACTCCACATCGTGCGATAAGATGCGCCTACCACCCCATGTTTGGTACCTCCTACTGTGGCAGCATTATGTAAATAACCGTGTTGATAGTATAAGGATGCAGTCGTTAACTGTTGAGCAAAGGCACCGCCAGCTACCATAAGACCCATTGCAAAAAATATATTGCGTTTCATTTTATTAATATTTTGAATTTCTGATGATTAATGTTTAACGTAGTATGGTGAGGCTGCCTTTCAGTATCACCACTCTTCCATTGATCAACTGGTAATTGATTACATAATAATAAGTACCGTCGGGCAATGGTTTACCTTTATACAAGCCATTCCAGTTATTTTTATAATCGTTGGATTCAAACACTTTTGATCCATATCGGTTAAATACTTCTGCTTTTGCTTTTGCCAGACAGTTGCCATTAGTGATTAGCCATAAATCGTTAATACCATCACCGTTAGGCGAAAAAGCTTCCATCGGCTTTACACAATAAGGAACTACAGTCAACAACATATCGTCTGTACCCGTACATCCTTGCGCATTAGTTATTCGCAATGTATAGTTGGTAGTGCTTGCAGGTGTAGCCGTTGGATTCAGAATATTGGAACTACTTAAGCCGGTTGATGGTGTCCACAAATAGGTGCCAGAAGAACCACTTGCCTGCATTTGATAAACATCGCCAGAGAAAATGGTTGCATCCGGCCCCGCATTTAAAGTAACCCCCGGATAGATGGCAACAACAACTGTACGTTGTAAACTGCAGGAGCCCAAAGTAGCGGTAACGGTATAAGTAGTGGTAGATTGAGGTGATAAAACCGGGTTAAGAATATTGGGATTGCTTACGCCTGATGATGGCGACCAACTAAAGCTGGCACCATTGCTTGTAAAATTGGGAGTATAAGAGCCTCCAAAGCATACACTCGTTTGCTCATCAGCACTCAAAGTAAGATTGCTGGAGAAGCCGAGCACAACCTGTTGGTTTGCTGTACAACCTGCAGCATCTTTTACTTGTACATTATAAGTGCCTGCTGCCAATCCTGTAAATGTTGCTGTTGATTGAAAACTGCCTCCACCATTAATACTATACTGATATGGAGTTGCTCCTCCAGTAGCTGTAATGGAAATAGAACCTCCGGTACAATTAGCATCTTGTTTAGCAACCGACATACTCAAAGTGTTTACCAATGAAATCACAACCTGTTGTGCACCTGAAGCACATTGCAATTCAATTGACCTTGCTCTTACATTATAAGTTCCAGGAAGCAGGTTATTAAAAACATTTGTAGCCTGCCAGGTTATTCCTCCATCTATACTATATTCAAAAGGAGCACCGGAACCAGTTGCGGTAACCGTTATTGTTCCATTGGTTGTACAATTCGCATCTGTTTTTGAAACAGTAACAGTAGGCACACCAGATTTTTTTACATAAACAGTATCTACAAATACTGCATTGGCCCCACCCGTAGGACATGATGAATAGTTTACACGAAAAACATATGCTGTGCTGTCGCCTGTAGGGCACACATTTGGAAAATTGATATTTAATACGCCGGGGGCTGCTGTACTTGTATCCGTAGGTGATGAAGTAGCCACCACAGTACCATTAATTAATAACTCGGCATTAATAAAACGTGATGCACCTGCAGAAGGAATAAAACGATAACAGGAATCAATAGCAGTGCCACCCCAGTTTGTACAATTTTTACCTTCGGCAGCCACAGCTTTATCCTGATTAAAATTCTGTATTCCCAGTATTGAAAGACCGGAGTTCCAGGTAGTACAAGTAGGCTTATCATTTACATATACTTCAACCACACCTGTGCTTTCATATATCACCATTTGAGTCGTATTCAATAAAGTAGTACAACTAAAGAGTGGTACGCTATTATAACTGGCAATAAATCTTCTTTGTGGTGCGGTGCCTTCTACTCTCCATTCAATTTTACGTTGCCCACTGGCATTATTGGTTGGATATATATCATAATAAGGACCCATGATAGATGCCTTTGGATAATAGGTTGAAAAAGAGCTACCCTGTGTACCACCTGCATAAGGAATAGGGACAGGAGTACCCGATCCGCCACTGGTGGTAAGTGGCCATGAGTTAGCAAGCCCCGCATTGGTAGCATCAAATGTCATAATGTTGTTAGACCCTATTACAACAGAGCCATAGCTGTTTCCATAAAAACAAAAACTAAAAGGCATAGAAATAAGTGAACTAAACTTATCGTCCACATAAGTGGCAGTCAGCTCATTGCCCGTTGGTGTTGTATAAGCAAAGGGTACATAAGCCGGACGAGTGAGTACATAATCATCCGTTTGTTTTAAATGTGGCACCTGAGCACTGATGCTGGTACAGGAAGTACCACATGGAAGTTCAATGTTCTTATTGGCAAGAACAATTGTTGTAGCCGGATTCTGGCCGAATAAAACAGCACACGAAATAATCCCGCAAAAAAGCAATACAAGCTTTTTCATTGCAGTTAGTTTTGATTTAAAAAATGTTATAAATGTCAGTACATTCAAACCTTAGGATGAATGAAAAACATGATTTTTGACAGGATTCGTCAATTAGAGTAGAATGAGTTCTTGGGAAAAGGTTGTTAATTCAAACATACAATATTTTTTCCCTTTAAAAAGCAATTTTCAAGTTTGGATTTATATCAATTTTCCCTGAAAATATAATTATAAATGCCCTACCTTTGCAGCCCGTTTTATCAAACGAATACCGGATGTGGTGAAATTGGTAGACACGTCAGACTTAGGATCTGATGCCGCAAGGTGTGGGGGTTCGAGTCCCTCCATCCGGACTCTTCAAATATCGGACAGAAGAACAGGGAGTTAGGAATTTTAAAGTTTTCCCTACATCATTCTTAATTCCTTGTTCGGTATTTAATATTCAAATAAAAGCAATGGCAACTATTACACAAGAAAACATCGGGCTGCTGCACGAAAAGCTGACCGTAAAGCTGGAAAAAACAGATTACCTACCTTCTTTTGAGAAAGCTTTAAAAGAATACAGCAAAAAGGCTAATATCCCAGGTTTTAGAAAAGGGATGG
Organism: Chitinophagaceae bacterium; assembly: GCA_037045195.1. Lineage (GTDB taxonomy): Bacteria > Bacteroidota > Bacteroidia > Chitinophagales > Chitinophagaceae > JJ008. Next base: position 399,357 of record JBAOIB010000004.1, on the reverse strand, counting down.
TTCCCTCAGGCCTCATTAAAAAAATGTATGGTACTTCTCTTTTTACAGATGAAGTATTGAAAACAGTGGATCGTGAATTGATTGGACATCTTCAAAATGAAAAAATAGAAATCTTCGCTCAACCCATTCCAATGGAGGCAGATGTAAAACAAATAGATCTTAATAATCCTGCTGACTATAGTTTCAACTTTGAAATAGGAATGAAACCTGCATTCCAGTTAGCAGACCTGGCCAAGGCAAAAACAACTCGCTATATTGTTACAGTTACCGACGAAATGATAAACAGCGAAGTAGAGAGACTGCAAAATCGGTATGGCAATATGAAGGATTTAGATGCAGCTGATTCCGAAGAAAATGTTTTGAATGTACTTTTTTCAGAAACAGATGCTTCAGGCAACAAAATTGAAAGCGGCATCACTAAAGACAATTCGCTGCTTGTAAAATATTTTGCCGAACCCATTCGTAAAAGCTGGATGGGCAAAAAAACCGGTGACGCTATTTCTACATCATTAAGAGAAGCGTTTGATGAAAAAGAAAGAGAGTGGATTATCAGCGATTTGGGATTAAAAGAAACTGAGGATGCAGCAAATAAATACTTTTCTATTGAGATCACGAAAATTGGTCAGATGGAAAAAAGAGAACTGAATGAAGATTTTTTCAATCAGCTTTATCCAGGTCAGGAAGTAAATACAGAAGAGGCATTTCGCCTTAAAATAAAAGAAGAAATTCAGAACTATTGGAAAACACAAGTAGATAATCAGATTCATGATCAGGCATACCATCAATTACTCGACCACACACAAATAGATTTTCCCGAAACTTTTCTAAAAAAATGGGTAAAGACTCAGGGCGATGTGGTTAAGGAAGATGAAGATGTAGAAAAAGAATTTCCAAAATTTCTAGCCCAACTTAAGTGGACGTTAATCTCAGAAAAAATTGTTGGTGATAATAATATTGAAGTTGCTCCAGATGAAATAAAGGCATTTGCCAAACATCAGCTCTTCAGCTATATGGGCGGTGCAAACCTAAGCGACGACCAACCCTGGGTGAACGACTACGTGGAAAAAATGATGAAAGACAGAAAGTTTGTAGAAGATGCTTACCATCGCTTACAGACACAAAAAATATTTGAGTGGGCGGCTACTCAGGTAAAGCCTGACGAGGTTGACATTAGTGCAGAAGATTTTTCAAAAATGGTTGAAGAGCATCAACACCATCATCATTAGTCACATCTTTCAGAAAAAAATTAAATATAGGTTTCGCATTGTCGGAACCTTTTTTATGTCAATTCGTCTTATTTTAAGTATTTAATGACGGCAATTTTGTGGTTTTGGCAATTGGACGGATATTTGATGCATCACCAAACACTTGAAGCTTTATAACTTTAACCCTATACCTTAATTAATTTACACTCCATGTCTTTAAATTCCGAATTTGAGAAATACGCTGTAAAACATCGTGGCATATCCAGTAATACATTGCACAGTTATGCATCACATTTAGTAACCGGCATGACGCCCAACATCATTGAGGAGCGTTCGCTCAATATTGCTGTGATGGATGTTTATAGCAGATTGATGATGGATCGTATCATTTTTCTCGGCTATCCCATCAATGATGAGATAGCTAATATAGTTACAGCACAATTATTGTTTCTGGACAGTACCGATCGCAACCGTGACATCAATATGTATATCAATAGCCCTGGTGGTAGTGTCTATTCCGGTTTGGGTGTGTATGATACTATGCAGTTTGTAAGCCCCGATATTTCTACTATTTGTATTGGCGTAGCAGCATCTATGGCCTGTGTGCTTTTAGGTGCAGGTACCAAGGGAAAAAGAGCTGCACTAAAACATTCCAGAATTATGATGCACCAGCCCAGTGGAGCTATTGGCGGACAGGCAAGTGATATTGAAATAACTGTAAACGAGATTCGTAAACTTAAACAGGAATTATATGAAGTAGTTAATCTGCATACTGGTAAAGCTATAGATCAAATTGAGAAAGATTTTGACCGAGATAACTGGATGAAGGCATCCGAAGCAAAAGAATATGGATTAATAGATGAAGTATTACTAACCAATCCACGTAAACAAAAATCAGCATAAGCCTTCAAAATCAATTAGAGTATTTCAAATAAAAAATAAAATGAAACAAGAGCAATTCATATACAACCCACACTTTTTAAATGATGATGAAGAAAAAGAAGAAACACCAAAAAGTGATTTAGGAATGTTCAATAAAAAATTAGAAGCACTTTTCTTTGAAAAAAGAAGCATTTACTTCTGGGGTGTAGTGGATGATAAAAGCGCTAAAGATGTAGTTGCAAAACTGCTGCTACTGGATGCCGATAAACCCGGAGAAGAAATCAAACTTTACATCAACAGTCCGGGTGGTGTAGTTACCAGCGGTATGGTGATGTATGATACAATGCAAATGATTAAAAGTCCGGTGAGTACCATTTGTATGGGATTGGCCGCTTCAATGGGTTCTATCTTATTAAGCGGTGGTACCAAAGGCAAGCGATATATTTATCCGCATGGCGAAGTGATGATTCATCAACCCTCTATTGGTGGATATATACAAGGTGTAAGTGCTGACCTTGAAATACAAGCCATACAAACCAAAAAAGTAAAAGCAATAAGTGCCAATATTCTGGCAAAAAATTGTGGCAAATCAATTGATCAAATCATGAAAGACTTTGACCGCGACCATTGGATGAATGCGCAGGAGTCTATTGAATATGGCATAGCAGACCATTTACTTGACAAGCTATAAACCATTCAAAGAGAAGGATTTAGCTTTAAATAACTATAAAACCATTCTTTTACCGGAATGGTTTTATATTTTTGTATGTTACTATTAGTATTTTAATCCGTCATAAATAAACTAACATGGCAAAAAACCCACTTCATTGTTCCTTTTGTGGCCGCACCCGAGATGATGTTGATGTCAAAATCCTCATTGCAGGTATTGAAGGTCATATTTGCGAAAGCTGTGTAGCGCATGCCCAGGAAATTATTGAACAGGAAATAACGGTAAAAGATGAAAAAGCAATTTCCTCTTTTAAGCTTACCGTAAAAAAACCAATTGAGATAAAGAAGTTTTTAGACGAATATGTGATAGGGCAAGATGAAGCTAAAAAAGTGTTGGCTGTAGCTGTTTATAATCATTATAAACGTTTACAACAAAAACATAAAGAAACAGCAAACGATGTAGAGATAGAAAAAAGCAATATCATAATGGTGGGTGAAACAGGAACGGGCAAAACCCTGCTTGCCAAAAGTATAGCCCGTATGCTGAATGTTCCATTTGCCATTGTGGATGCAACAGTATTTACCGAAGCGGGATATGTAGGAGAAGATGTTGAAAGTATTCTCACCCGTTTATTACAGGTATGTAACTATGATGTACAGGCTGCCGAAAGAGGGATTGTATATATTGACGAAATAGATAAAATAGCACGCAAAGGCGACAATCCATCCATTACACGTGACGTAAGTGGCGAAGGTGTACAACAAGGAATGCTGAAATTGCTGGAAGGAACAGATGTATTGGTACCTCCGCAAGGTGGCAGAAAACATCCTGAGCAGAAAATGATTCGCATCAATACGCAAAATATACTTTTCATCTGCGGTGGTGCATTTGACGGAGTGGATAAAATAATTGCCCGCCGAGTGCAAACCAATACTATCGGCTTCAATGTTGACAAGGAAGCGCAGGAAAGCATGAAGAAAAATCTGTTGCGCTATGTAAATGCAACTGACCTTAAAGGTTTCGGATTGATACCTGAGCTGCTTGGAAGATTACCCGTTGTTACACATCTTGATCCTTTAGATACCATAACCCTAAGAGCCATTCTTACAGAACCCAAAAACGCCCTTGTAAAACAATACAAAAAACTTTTTGAACTGGAAGGCATTGAATTAGAAATAGAAAATGACGTGCTGGATTTTATGGTTAAAAAAGCGATAGAGTTTAAACTGGGTGCACGTGGTCTTCGCAGCATTTGCGAAGGCATGTTAACAGACGCCATGTTTGAATTGCCATCAACAAAGGAAACGCAATTCACCCTCAATCTGGAATATGCGCAGCGTAAGTTTGAAAAAGGAAAACTGAGTTTGTTGAAAGTGGCGTAATGTATAGATTAATTAATATCTATTCTTTGCCGATCCGTAAAAAATATATTTCAAATTAACTTAGATAGCAATACGTATGAATGAACTTATAGAAAAACTGGTTAAAGAAGCCGGACTTACTGAAGCGCAAGCCAAACAAGCTATTTCAACTATTAAAAATTATGTTGTAGAAAAATTCCCAATGCTGGAAGGTGCAGTAAATAATGTATTTGGTGCAGCTTAAAAATTTAGTCATTTATTTAATTTCCCTGCACTTTTTCCCTCTTGGTTTATTCGCCGCTTCATATGGGCTCATTGCCCTGTGGCAAGATTGAATCGCCATCATTACCAGCACTATAAATATTACATATTTGATTTTCATAAAAAAAATTTATATAGTATTTTGAAATTTTGGCAAAAATCTAAGCTTTGTTTACTAACAAAAAATTAATCCTACGCTTTATAGTTGTATTACTACATAAAATGGTAAAGATTCCTGAACCGATAAAAAATGTACTTGTTAAATTTTGCATTTGAACTCTCGGCTTTCCAAACAGCATAAAGCCGATTCTGTTATTCTTAATTGTTAAACTTCGGTGGTATTCCCTTTTGAGGAAATCTTAAAACGTGGTTTGTTCGTACCTTACTTATATACTAATTTTACAAACTACAGTTATGAAATTTTATCAACTAACACGCTTATTACAGTGGTGTTTATTGGGGCCATTGATTGCCTGCGGACAATCAAATCATTCATTGAAAGAAACAAAAATCACCAATACCATGAGCGATACAAAAACCCAAACAACAATAAATCTTAAAACCGACACAGCTACTCTTGCCGGAGGTTGCTTCTGGTGTGTAGAAGGACAGCTCAAACAACTGGATGGTGTACTTCAGGTAATATCGGGCTATACAGGCGGCACGGTAGCCAACCCCAGTTATAAACTGGTATGCACCGGCACTACTGGACATGCAGAAGCCTGCAATGTAATTTACGATCCCACGCAAATCAGTTACGACGAATTACTTCAGGCATTTTTTGTAGCACACGACCCTACACAACTCAATCGGCAAGGAAATGATATAGGTACCCAATACCGGTCGGCAATCTTTTATCATAATGATGAACAAAAAAAATTAGCAACATACTATATCAACAAACTAAATGAAGAAAAAGTATATGATAATAAAATTGTAACTGAAATAAGTCCCTTGACTGTTTTCTATACTGCCGAAGATTATCATCAGGATTATTATGAAAACAATATGAATGAGCCTTATTGCAGAATGGTTATACAACCCAAACTGGAAAAATTTAAAAAGGTATTTGCCGATAAATTAAAAATGAACAATCCGCATAGTAATAATCCACATTATTCCAGAACGGATACAACTGTACTGGAGGTAAGTAATAAAGAATGGAAGAAAATACTTCCTGCCGATTTATATGCAGTTGCCCGCGAAGCCAATACTGAAAGAGCATTTACTGGTAAATACTGGAATACAGAAAGCAAAGGCACTTATTATTGTGCCGTGTGTGGCAATAAACTATTTCGTTCCGATGCAAAATTTGCCAGCACCTGCGGCTGGCCCAGCTTCTTTGAAGCATCAAGACCAAATAGTGTTTTGTATAAACCCGATCATTCTTATGGTATGGACAGAACAGAAGTACTGTGTGCAAGATGCAGCTCGCATCTGGGTCATATTTTTGACGATGGCCCGGCTCCTACTTATAAGCGTTTTTGTATGAACTCTATTTCACTTGACTTTGAACCGGACAAATAATGATTTCATAAACTGAAAAAAGAAACCGTACCAAAATAAATTGATACGGTTTTTTATTGTTCTGTATTGGTTTTTCTTATCCGGCTAAGTTTGCAATCAGCCAGAGCGTCCTTATACTTTTTTTTTAAGAGCAACCACCTTGTGTACCGCAGTTCAGGCATTTGTAGCAGGTGCCGCTACGTACTGTTATGTGTCCGCAATTGGTACAAGCCGGTGCATCGCCTTGCATTTTTTTGTTCATTGCATTCATAGCATCCAAGCTGCTTTCGGCTTTTACTGTTTGACTTATCGTTTTTCTAGACTGGGGCACTGTATTTCCAGATGAAGGAGTAATACGTACACTGCTCAATTCCTGGTCTTTTGCATATTCCAGTCCGCCATTGGATGGAATATCGTCCCAATCATCACCCCCTGTATTTAATACTTCTGGCTTGTCTAATACATGTACCAGATCCGTTCTTCCCAGATATTCGTAACCCAATACACGGAAGATAAAGTCAACAATGGAGGTAGTGGATTTAATATTGGGATGCTCTACAAATCCTGATGGATCGAAACGGGTAAAAGCAAATTTATCAATAAACTCTTCCAGCGGCACACCATACTGCAAGCCAATAGAAATGGAAATAGCAAAACAGTTCATCATGCTGCGCATGGTAGCACCTTCTTTGGCCATATCAATAAATATTTCGCCAAGTGTTCCATCACTATACTCACCCGTACGCAGAAATACTGCCTGACCATTGATTTTTGCTTTTTGTACAAAACCACGCCGCTTTGCGGGCAGGGTTCTTCTTTCTACAATGCTGGCCAGTTTACGTTTTAGCTTTGTATCGGGCGAAGCCTGAACTCTTTTTTGTACTTCTTCCAGTAGTTCTTCTACGGTTAATTTTCCAAGGTCCACAATATTTGATTCCATCGGTATAGCGACTTCTTCAACTGTAGAAGCGACTGCCTGTGTATCGTCCTTTTTCTTTTTATCGCTTTTATTACTGAGCGGTTGACTCAGTTTAGAACCATCACGATAAAGTGCATTAGCTTTCAATCCTAATTTCCAGCTTAAATAATAAGCATCGGCTATTTCTTCCACTTTTGCTTCATGAGGAAGGTTGATTGTTTTTGAAATGGCACCGCTGATGAAAGGTTGTGTAGCACCCATCATACGAATATGTCCATGAGCATGAATATAGCGTTGACCTTTCTGTCCGCATTTATTAGCACAGTCAAAAACAGGGAGATGTTCTTCTTTCAATCCGGGTGCGCCTTCCAGCATCATGGTGCCGCATACATAATCGTTTGCCGCCTCTATTTGCTCATCGGTAAATCCTAAAGCATCTATCATTCTCCATTCAAAATCGTTGTATTGCTCCGGCGTAAATCCAAGTCGCTGCATACATTCTTCACCCAGCGTATATTTATTAAATACAAATCCAATTTCAAAAGCTGTTAACGCTGCCGCATCTAATCTTTTTATTTCGTCTGCAATAAATCCTTTCTCGCTTAATGTCTGATGATTGATAAAAGGAGCACCGGCAAAGGAAGCCGTTCCGGTGGCATATTTAATAATCTTTTCCGCCTCGGCTTGTGTATATCCCAGATTCTTTAAAGCTGTTGGTACGGATTGGTTAATGATTTTAAAATAACCACCGCCTGAAAGTTTTTTAAATTTCACCAATGCAAAATCGGGTTCTACTCCTGTTGTATCACAATCCATTACTAAACCAATAGTACCTGTAGGCGCTATTACGGTAGCCTGAGCATTGCGATAGCCAAACTTCTCTCCCATTTCTACTGCATCATCCCATGCTTTGCAGGCTGCTTTCAATAAATAATCGGGGCAATATTTTGCATGAAGGCCTTGAGGTTTCAGGCTTAGTCCTTCATATTCATCGGCATCATAAGCGGCCAAACGGTGATTGCGCATTACACGCATCATGTGTGCTTTATTTTCTTCGTAACGTGGGAAAGCTCCAAGTACTTGAGCCATTTCCGCTGATGTCTTATATGCAATACCTGTCATGATAGCAGTAATGACACCTGCAATTCCTCTTGCTTCTTCACTATCATAAGGAATACCGCTTACCATTAACATAGTCCCCAGATTAGCATAACCCAATCCCAGCGTACGATATTCATAGCTTAATTGTGCCACCTCCTGAGAAGGGAACTGTGCCATTAATACTGAAATTTCAAGTACTACTGTCCATAGTCTTGTGTTGTATTCATAACCTGCTACATCAAATACATTGTTTTCAACATCAAAAAACTTCATCAGGTTGGCTGATGCCAGATTACATGCTGTGTTATCTAAGAACATATATTCAGAGCAAGGGTTTGAAGCTCTGATTTCGCCACCTTCGGGGCAGGTATGCCACTCATTAATAGTCGTGTTATATTGAGTACCTGGATCGGCACAGTGCCAGGCTGCATAGGCTATCTGATTCCAAAGTTCACGAGCAGGAATTTTCTTCATTACTCTTCCATCCATTCTGCCTTTCAGCTCCCAATCTTCATCGTTATCTAATTTTTCAAAAAAATCATTGGGGATGCGTATAGAATTATTTGAGTTTTGACCGCTAACGGTTTTGTAAGCTTCATCTTCATAACCAGAAGGATAGCCTGCGGCGATTAAAGCACCCACTTTTTTCTCTTCTTCAACTTTCCAATTTATGAAATCTACAATTTCAGGATGATCAAGATCCAGACAAACCATTTTAGCAGCTCTGCGTGTGGTACCGCCGCTTTTAATTGCACCTGCAGCACGGTCTCCAATTTTTAAAAAGCTCATCAATCCTGATGAACTGCCGCCACCACTTAATTTTTCGCCAGCGCCACGCAGGTTGGAATAATTGGTTCCTACACCTGATCCATATTTAAATATCCGGGCTTCTCTTACCCATAGATCCATGATGCCCCCTTCATTTACCAGATCATCATTTACACTTAAAATAAAGCAGGCATGTGGCTGAGGTCTTTCATAAGCGTTGGTTGATTTTTTCAATACTGCATCTTTGGGGTCAACATAATAGTGTCCCTGTGGTTTACCAGTAATACCATAGCTTTCATGAAGACCCGTATTGAACCATTGCGGACTATTGGGTACACACATTTGATTCAATACAGAATACACTAACTCTTCATAGAATATTTGAGCATCCTGTGTTGATGCAAAATAACCATAACGTTCGCCCCACACTCGCCAGCAGTTGGCCATACGATGTGCCACTTGCTTTGCAGAAGTTTCCCGGCCCAGACTTCCATCAGCCTGAGGCACTCCTGCTTTACGAAAATATTTTTGAGCAAGAATATCAGTTGCTATCTGACTCCATTGTTTTGGTACTTCTACATTGTTCATTTCAAAAACAACTTCGCCATTTGTATTTCGAATGATGGAGGTGCGGTAGTCATACTCAAACATGTCATACACATTCACGTCTTGCCGGGTAAAGCGACGTGAAAACTGCATGCCCACCACCTGACGGGGAGCTTTGGTTTTGGTAGCCATAACTAAAAAAGAATTTATCGGGTTAGATGTAAAGCAATTCTGTTAACGTCCAAGACGAAAATATTTTTTACAAATGGAAATTCATAGCTGTAAATATTCACATTTGTGGAAAAGGGCTGTGTAAAACAAGCCAACCCAATACAGCAGTGCATTTGGCCGTTTCTTCACATCGGTTCTTAAAAATTGGAAGAATTATTTTTGGTTATTAAGGCGTTCTGCATTAGCCGGTACATTTCCCAATGAAAAAAGAAAAAAGGGTGAAATTTCTTAAAAATAACATTAAAACAATTACAGGCTTCAACATTAATATACCAGCGTTTTTTTCAAAAACAAGAATGGGCAATACAAGAAGTTTTTTGCATTTTTGTAGGAAGCAAACTGTGCCGAATGCATGTATCTATTTATAATGAACTTGTAGCCAAGAAAAAGAAAGGGCAAAAGTCTTTTGCGGTACTGATAGATCCGGATAAAGTAAATCCTGCTTTATTGGATGAGATTATTGACCGCTCAGTATCTGCGAAAGTTGATTATTTTCTTGTGGGTGGAAGTCTTGTTATTTCAAACCATTTGGATAGCTGTGTACAAAAGTTGAAACAAAACAGTGATATTCCTGTTATACTTTTTCCAGGCAGCCCTTCACAGGTAAGCAAATATGCAGATGCGTTGTTATATCTCTCTCTTATCTCTGGCCGCAATCCTGAATTATTAATTGGGCAGCATGTGGTTTCTGCGCCTTTTGTAAAGCAAAGCGGATTGGAGATTATGCCCACCGGATATATTGTAATTGATGGTGGTGCACCTACTACGGTTTCATATATCAGTAATGCGGCTCCAATACCGGCTGACAAAAACGACATTGCTATGTGTACTTCCATGGCCGGCGAAATGCTGGGCATGAAATTAATCTATATGGATGCAGGAAGTGGCGCCAAACGACCTATTACCGAAAGCATGATTAAACTGGTTGCAGATAATATTGAAGCCCCATTAATCATTGGTGGAGGTATCATTCATCCCGAAAAAGCTTATCTAAACTGCAAGGCTGGTGCCGATGTAATTGTTGTAGGAAATGCTATTGAAAAAGATGCCTCTCTTATAAAGCAAATGAGTGATGCCGTACACAGCATCCCTGTAAAAGCCTAACGTAGATCTGAAACTTTTACTCTTGAAGGTGTAGCCTCACCTGCCACAATGCTTTTTGAACTTATTGCAATAGCCTTAATAATCTCCGTCATGTTTTTCAAATCAAGTGTTTCAATGCTATCGCTTTGCTTATGATAATTTGGCTCACTATCCATTTTTGACGTGGATATCGTATGGGCAGGCACGCCCAGAGCAGCAAGGGTAGCATTATCACTTCTATAAAATAATTGCTGATCGGGATAAGGATCGGGATAAAAAGTAAATTGAGAATTTTTTAAATCGTGATTCATTATTTCCCCCATATCTGTTTTTTCATATCCGGTAATATAGGCCGAATTTTTTCCCCACTTAGACTCTGTGCCAATCATTTCAATGTTAAACATAGCCACTACTTTATCTGCATTAAGTTGTTTACTAAAATACTGAGATCCATATCCACCTATTTCTTCAGCAGTAAATGCTACAAACACAATGGTTCTTTCATTATTATTCAGCTGCTTCAAATATTTTGCCAGCATAATTACAGCTGTAGTTCCCGAAGCATCATCGTTGGCTCCATTATAAATTGAATCGCCATTAACCGGCTTGCCCACGCCAATATGATCATAATGCGCAGCAAAAACCACTATATCCTCATTTTGAATATCACCCTTTGCTTTCAAATTTTTTCCCCGCAAAACGCCAATTACATTTGCAAGATGCTGTTCGGTATTTTCCAATTTTATTTCTATTGAAAACTTTTTTGGAATCTGGCTGGTAAGCAAGAATATCACACTATTGTTTTTTTTCATTACTGCTCTCCTGCCAAACGACAATTTGGAAAACTCTGCGGCATAACTGCTATCAACCAATACTATCATATTTTTTCCTGACTGAGAAAGTTTGAATGCTTCTTTTATCAACTTTTCACCAGGCTTAATAAAAATAATTTCGTAACCGGAATTTTCATTTATCAGCAAGGGGATTTGATTGCTGCTAACAGCCAGATTTTGTGGATTGAGTTCAACGCCATCTAAAAGGGTATTGGAACTTAAGGTCTTTGACTTTACCAATGAAAACTGCTGTAAATAACTCCCTGAATTATTGAATGTTTGCAAACCTGCTTTTTTAAATTCTGAGGATATAAAAGCAGCAGCACTGTCAATCTCGGGAGAAAAAGTTTTTCGGCCACGCATTTCATTTGAAGCCAGTTTCCTTTCAATTCTTTCAACTTCTTTTTCAGTAACTATTTTATTAATGTCTTGTGCAAATAAAAAAGCGGACATAAATAAGAACAATCCGCTAAATATTAATCTTCTCCTTTCCATTCTAATATTCAATAAAAGTTAATAAATCAAAAAAAACTCCCTCTTAACCTTATCCTCAATCTTAATCTTAACCTCAATCTCAACCATCTATCCTTCACCCTTCCTCACAAACTCATCATTTCTTTAAACTTTACAGTTTGTCTTCTGCTCACTTCAATTTTTTCACCACCTACTAAATCGAGTAATAGCCCTCCATTAAAATAAGGTTCAATTTTATCGACCATTCTCAGGTTTACGATATGCTTGCGGTTGGCTCTGAAAAAAATTTTTTCATCCAATCTTTCTTCCAGTGCATTCAATGATTTTAATATCAGCGGTTTATTAGTTCCAAAAAACACTTTGGCATAATTTCCTACGCTTTCAAATAGTCTTATTTCACTCAGTTTTACAAACCAGCAGCGTTCGCCATCTTTAACAAAAACCTGATCATTCTCAGTTAAAATACTATTATTTATATACTCACCTTCTGTACGTGTTTCTTTTTGTTCTATAGTCTGAAGTTTATGTATGGCATCTGCTAGTCGCTTGGGCTCTACAGGCTTTACAAGATAATCAAGGGCATTTACTTCAAATGCTTTTAATGCAAACTCATCATAAGCTGTTGTAAAAATTATTTGTGGCGTTTTTCCTAATTGTTCCAGCATATCAAACCCGGTTTTTCCCGGCATTTGTATATCCAGAAAAACAAGATCGGGATTTAAACTTTCAATTTTTGAAATTCCTTCTTCTGCATTGGCGGCTTCGTCTATTACTTCTACTTCCGGGTATTCTTGCAATAATTTTTTTAGCTCAGTTCTAGCTAGTCTTTCATCATCAATAATGATTGCTCTCATAAAATAAATTTTTTAAAATTTTTTTGTTCCTAGTGTATGTTTACAGGTATCAATACTTTGGCTTCTACCAAACTTCCATTTATCTGTTTAATTTCAAATTTTGCTTTTTCTCCATATAACAAACTCAATCTGTTTGTAGTGCTTGAAATGCCAAAACCTTCACTATTATTTTTATACCCGTTCAATTGACCTGTGTTTTGAACCGTCAGTACATGAAAGTCTCCAATAAAATCAGAAGTAACCTTCACCGTACCACCACCAACCTGCTTACTGATGCCATGCTTGATAGCATTCTCTACCAGCGTTTGCAACATCATGGGCGGCACTGGACTATCCAATGTGTCTTCATCTATATCATACACAATTTTTAAACGGTCTTCAAATCTCATATTTTCAAGAGCCAGATAATCTCTGACAATATCGAGTTCCTTTTCAAATGGAACCGTTTCCTGAATTTCTGTTTGCATACTGCTACGCAGGATATTACTAAGTTCGGTTACAGCCGCTCTTGCCCTTTGAGGATTTTCGTCAACCAAAGCACGGATACTATTAAGAGAATTAAAGATGAAATGTGGGTTGATATGTGCCTTTATCGTTTTTAATTCCAGTTCTTTAATTAATGCTTCCATTTTTAGTGTATCCATTTGCTGCTTCTGGCTTTTGCGAAAGAAATGATAGAAATAATAAATAAGCACCCAGGGAAGAAAAAACATGCTATTATCAACCGTATAACCTGCCAGTCTTGAACTAAATGGTAAAGGTTTTGCTTTTTCAATAGTTAGTTGAAAAAAGTCAAGTGCCTTTATTACAATAAAACTATAAGTAAACGAGGCACATAAAACCCCAAATATCAATTTCGGAATTACTTTTTCAATTGGCTGAAGCATCCAGCCGACCTGTTTTATAACGGTACGCAATAAATGAGAAACAATGATTCCTGTAACAAAAACAACGCCGATCCTGCCCAAAAGCATATTGCCTGAAATATGAACCTGATAATTGCGGGCATAAAACCACATAGTAAGTCCCACTACACCCCAACCAAATACCTGCAGTATCCAATACAACTGCTTTGTGCTTTTAATTTGCATGAAACAAATCTACAATTTTCATCCTATGCAAATGACTGTAATATATCAATGGCCAATTCCCTTTACAAATGGGATTCTCTGGAGAATAGCGCCTCTTTTATTAAGAATTCATTTGCAAATGCTTTCAAAAAAAAGCTAATTTTACAGCGCAAAATCTTCCGCATGAATATCACAGCCGGTCAGCTTTTACAAACCATCAATTCTCCTGACGATCTGAAAAAATTACCAAGGGAAAAACTACATCAGGTTTGTGATGAATTGCGTCAATTCATTATCAATGTTGTGAGTGTTCATGGAGGTCATTTTGCAGCCAGTCTTGGCGTAGTAGAGCTTACTACAGCCCTGCATTATGTTTATAATACACCGTACGATCAATTAGTGTGGGACGTAGGTCATCAGGCATACGGACATAAAATTTTAACCGGTAGAAGAGATCAATTTGAAACCAACAGAAAATATAAAGGGCTGAGTGGGTTTCCCAAAAGAAGTGAAAGTGAATATGACAGTTTTGGAGTTGGCCATTCATCCACTTCTATTTCTGCAGCATTAGGAATGGCTATGGCTGCAAAATATAAAGGTGAAAACAACCGTAAAGCTGTTGCTATCATTGGAGATGGTGCTATGACAGCTGGTTTGGCTTTTGAAGGAATGAATCATGCCGGCGTTGCAGATACTGATTTACTGATTATCTTAAACGATAATGGAATAGGAATAGACCCTAATACAGGGGCACTAAAAGAGTATTTAACAGACATAACCACATCTCCTACATACAACAAATTCAAAGATGAAGTTTGGAATCTGCTTGGGAAATTGCCAGTTGGGAAAAATTTTAGCAGAGCCATGGGGCACAAACTTACCGACGGGCTGAAAGGTATGATGAGCAGTCATGCCAATCTTTTTGAAGCTTTAAAACTTCAATATTTTGGTCCAATAGATGGACACAATATTGCTAAATTGGTTGACACTTTAAAAGACCTGAGAAATATTCCGGGACCAAAAATATTGCACATCATTACTACTAAAGGGAAAGGATATGCATTGGCCGAAAAAGATCAAACAAAATGGCATGCCCCTGGGTTGTTTGACAAAATAACAGGTGAAATTCAGAAGAAAAGATTTGAATTGCCACAACCTCCAAAATATCAAGATGTCTTTGGTTATTCTATTATAGAATTGGCAGAAAAGAATGAAAAAATTTTTGGCGTAACTCCCGCCATGCCCTCCGGTTGTTCATTAAAATATATGATGGAAAAAATGCCTGATCGTGCATTTGATGTAGGCATTGCAGAACAACATGCCGTTACTTTAAGTGCAGGTATGGCCACACAGGGAATGAAGGTTTTCTGTAATATTTATTCTTCATTCATGCAAAGGGCCTATGACCAGGTGATACATGATGTTGCGCTTCAAAAACTGCCGGTAATTTTTTGTCTCAACCGCTCAGGCCTTGTTGGTGATGATGGTCCTACACATCACGGATGTTACGATATTTCATATTTACGATGTATCCCCAATATGATTATCAGCGCACCGATGAATGAAAGCGAATTGAGAAATCTGATGTACACCGCTCAGTTGGAATCTACTCAGCTTCCTTTTGTTATTCAATATCCAAGGGGCGAAGGCGTAATGCCCGAATGGAAAACCGAAATGAAGGAGATTGAGATTGGCAAAGGAAGAAAATTGAAAGATGGAAATGATATTGCCATTCTCACACTGGGCCATCCTGGAAATTTTGCTGCTGCAGCTATCAGAGAATTGAAAGCAGAAGGATTAAATCCGGCTCATTATGATATGCGTTTTGTAAAGCCGCTGGATGAGGTTTTGCTACATGAAGTATTTTCAAAATTCAATAAAGTAGTTACAGTAGAAGATGGCAGCATCATAGGAGGTTTCGGGTCTGCAATACTGGAGTTTATGAATGAACATCATTACTATTCAGCTTTAAGAATACTGGGTATTCCCGATCGATTAGTTGAACATGGTACACCCAAGGAACTACAGCAGGAATGTGCTTATGATACAGAGGCGATCAAAGAAACAGTGAGACAAATGATGAAAGAAAGTACCGAGATCGCAACTTTGCAATAATTTTTTCTATTTGTACTCTTATGAAAAAAATTGTGCTTATACTTCTATTATTGCCTGCCATAGGTTATTCGCAATTAAGCATTGGCATAAAAGCAGGTTTCAATTTTGTAAATGTTACCAATACTGCAGGCATCAATGCCGATAGTCGTTCTGGATTTATGATAGGCGGTTATATAGCTCCCAAACCCAAAAAACTTATTGGCTTTCGTTCTGAAATTTTGCTTTCACGCCAGGGATATAATTATAAAAACAATACCAATACTGGAACAGTCAATCTCAATTATTTATTATTACCCCAGCTTATCACTTTCAATTTCTCAAAAAGATTTGAAGTCCATCTGGGTGGTCAGGCGGCCTTTTTAATGAATGCTGCTGTGGACAGCACGGGTGGCAGTGGCAGCAGTCTTTTCAACTACTTTAACCGGTTTGATTATGGCGTAATAGGAGGATTACAAATAGCACCGTTTAAGGGATTATTTATTGGAGGAAGAATGAATGTAAGTCTGCATAATCTAAATAAGGAAACTCCTACAGGTGGTGGTTCTCATGGGTTTGAACCAAAAGAATTTATTAAAAACAATGTAGTTCAATTGTATGCCGGCTGGCGTTTTTAAATTACCAACAATAGTTTAACAGGTGTTGTAAAATTTGGAGTTGTGGATTATCGTTTATCCGGCATCTCTCTTGTTTCGTAAACAAAGTTTTATGAAAGTCCATCGGCTGTTAATCATTCTTATCATTTGCTGTTTTATGGTTTCCTGGTTTCCCAAAGCCGCTTTTTGGAAACAGATACATTTTAACGATAAGCAAAAAATTGGGAGTAAAATTAAAAACTCAACTGAAGAAAAACTGAGGATAAATGCCGCTGTAGCAAAAAAGTTTACAAAAGAAAAAGGATATAATCAGAAATCTGTTTTTTTTATTGAAATGAGATTGCCCTCAGGCTCCAACAGGTTTTTTATTTACGATTTAGTCAAAGACAGTGTGGTTGACAAAGGTTTGGTAGCGCATGGAAATTGTTATGAATATTGGCTAGAAGGGAGAAGGTATAGCAATGTAGTTGGCAGCGGCTGTACTTCACTGGGGAAATACAAGATTGGGAATAGCTATGTTGGTAAATGGGGTTATTCTTATAAACTATACGGGCTTGATAGTACGAACAATAATGCTTTTGAAAGAACTGTGGTGTTGCACAGCCATAGCTGTGTGCCTAACGAAGTGACAAACGAAGAACTTTGTCAAAGCAACGGTTGCCCAACAGTATCGCCTGATTTTCTTACCCGTCTGAAAAAAATAATCAATAATTCAAAAAAGCCGGTTTTGCTTTGGATTTATGAATAAAAAAAATCCCCCCGAAAGGAAGGATTTTCTTTCAAGAAATTTTAAATAAAACTATTCTCCGGCAACAGCTTTAAAGCTTTTTACCTGCTGCGCATCCAATGTTATCTCGCAACTAAGCGATTTACTGATAGGGCAGTTTGCTTTAGCTTCTTCTGCGTATTGAGGGAAATTCTTTGCTCTCAGTTTTGGCACCTTAGCTTTTACTTCAAGATGGCTATTGGTTATTACACCATCCTGAAGTGTAACTGTACACTTAGTTTCAATACGATTAGGCGTAAACCCTGCTGCGCCTAATACAAAACTTAATTTCATAGAATAGCATCCTGCATGTGCAGCCGCTATCAGTTCCTCAGGATTGGTAAAGGTTCCGTCTTCAAATCTACTTCTGTAATCGTAGCTTTTATTCTTTATAACCCCGGATTGAGTAATTAATTTTCCGCTGCCTTCTTTACCGGTACCTTTCCAATTGGCTGTTGCTGATCTTTTCATGATGTTTAAATTTTAATTTTTAATTTAACTGATTGGGTTCTTCCATTTCGGCCAGTCTGTTTTCTGGCTCATTATATTCAATTATGAAATTATTTTTCCCTTCCCCGATTATAATTTTCAAAAATCTTTGCTGTGCCAGTTCTAACAATGAGAGAAAGATAAAAATTGCATGTACCCTGTTTTCACATCTTTCAAATATTTTTTCAAAAGACAGGTGTTTTACTTCTCTTGCAAGATTGAGCATTTGATCCCGGCTTTCTTCCATTGTGTAGTTATAGGGGACTACTGTATGCACAGGTCTATTTAACCGGTTACTATACTTCTGCATTGCCCTTTCAAAAGCCTTCATTAGCTTGAAAAGGGAAATGTTCTGTATTTCGGTTCCCTCACTTTCCTCCTCACCAATTGAAGCTAGTTCCTGATGAATATTTCCTCTTTTTACACTCAACATTCTTAGAGCTTCCATTTCAGCCATTTGAGCCGAAGTTTCCTTAAATCGCTTGTATTCCAAAATTTTATTTACCAATTCCTGACGGGGATCTATTTCATTTCCCTGATCATCTAACTCTTTACGAGGCAAGAGCATTTTGGCTTTTATGCGCATCAGGGTAGAAATAAACAGAATAAACTCACTGCTTAATTCAATATTTATTTCTTCATTTTGATGAATATAATCCAGAAAATCGTTGGTAATACGAGTAATGGGAATATTGTAAATATCCAGTTCATCCCTTTCAATAAAGAATAAAAGAAGATCAAATGGGCCTTCAAACTGGGGTAATTTTATTTGATAAGAAATAGTTTGCAAAATAGTAGGTTAAAAAAGCAAAAAAATAAAGCCCTGTGATAAAATTGTACCCAACCACAGGACTTTACAAAATTAAGGAATTTGTACCGGAGCTGAAAAACCTTGATTTTTTGCTATTTTTTTAAAGAATCTCTTATTTCACGAAGTAAAGTGACTTCTTCCGACGGTGCTGCAGGAGCTGAAGTTTCTTCCTTTTTCTTCATTTTATTGATTGTTCTGATTACTAAAAACAAAACAAAGGCAATTATTAAGAAATTTACGACTGCCTGAATAAATGCACCATATTGAATAGGTACGCCATTTAAGGTTGCACTAAGTGAATCAAATCTTTGACCAATTAACATGCCCACGATCGGCATTATTATTTTATCGACCAATGAAGTAATAATGGCACCAAAAGCACCTCCAATAACAACTGCCACAGCTAAATCAACAACATTACCTTTTAAAGCAAAGTCTTTAAATTCTTTCATCATTCCCATAAAAAACAATATTTGAGTTATAAATTATATACTGATACCGAAAGTTGAAATTAATCAAATAATAATTTCACCATAAAATAGTTTTTCACAATTCATACAACATATTCAAAAAAAAAATACAGGAAGTATTTCCATTTATACAACTTTGCACCACCATGAAAAACAGTTTGACAATTACCAAATGGGGATTATTTCTTCTTATTTCCTTTATATGGGGCAGTAGTTTTGAATTGATGAAATTGGGTTTATTTGAAAATCATGATTTATCAAAACCTATTCTTTCATCATGGCAGGTAGCATCACTTTGATTGGTATCTGCAGGATTAGTATTAGTTCCATTTGTTCCCCGTTATTTAAAAAAAATAGCCACAGCCGATCTGCGTTATATTGCTCTTTCCGGCATTATAGGCACCCTGATTCCAGCATTTTTGTTTACACTGGCCGAAACAAAAATTGATGGCGCATTTGCAGGTACACTTAATAGCCTCACTCCAGGTTTTGTTATTATTGTAGCTGCATTTTTCTTTAGTAAAAAGATTACTTCACAATCTTTAAGGGGAATTATAGTTGCGTTTATCGGGAGTGCCATCGTCTTTTACTTTAACTGGAGCGATCATGGTCGTAATTCATTAGGAAATGTAAGCTTTGCCTGGTTTTGTGTTTTAGCCACTTTTTTTTATGGGTTAAATGTAAATATGGTGGATAAAGTAATGGCAAATACTCATCCTATGGCAGTTGCTGTTATTGCTTTTGCGTCATTGGTTATCCCCGCATTTATTGCATTATATATTACTGGTTATTTTTCACTTCCGCTGGGTGAGTCAAAGTACATTATTGCCACACTCGCATCAGTTACTTTAGGCATTATAGGCACTACGGTTGCTTCATTGTTATTCTATAAGCTAATGCAAAAAGCAGGTTATCTTTTTGCCAGTATGGTGACTTATGGAATTCCTTTTATTGCACAGTTTTGGGGATGGATAAATGGCGAAAAGGTTGACATTTTCACATTGCTGGGATTGCTGATTATCTTACTAGGTATATTTATTGCAACTAAAGTGAGAAATACAGTAGCCAACAATTAAACCGACATTATTTCTTTTTCTTTTGCAGTCAGGTGCTTTTCAACTGTAGCTGTAAATCTATCAGTAACCTGTTGCATATCTGCTTCTGCATCTTTTGCAGCATCCTCACTAAGTCCATTTTTTTGCAACTTTTTGATATTCTCAATGGCATCACGCCGTATATTCCGAATAGCAATTTTAGAATGTTCTCCTTCGCTTTGGCATTTTTTTACAAGATCTTTTCTTCTTTCTTCGGTAAGTGGGGGAAGGTAAAGACGGATGAGAACACCATCGTTTTGTGGTGTTATTCCTATGTTGGCAGCGATGATAGCCCGTTCAATTGGCTGTAACATATTTTTTTCCCAGGGTTGAATGCTTATAGTGCGGGCATCCATCACATTGATATTGGCAACCTGATTGACAGGCATAGGAGAACCATAATAATCCACTACAATTCCATCTATCATTTGTGGATTCGCTTTTCCGGCTCTTATCTTAATCAGTTCAGTTTCTAAGTGATTAATAGCCTTTTTCATGCTGTCATCCGCAGTGGATAATATGGATGCTAAATCTTCTGTCATACAAAAAATTAATTTCGTTTTAATGCCTATGGCAAATCTAATAAAGAGAAATGAAATGCGAAAACCTGACTGGATTATTAATTATCGGAGATCGCTTTTGCTTTTTGTTTCTTAGATAGGTCAAATATTTTGGAAGTCTTTTTAATAACAACCTTTCCATTAATATCTTTTGATACAACATATCGTTTTCTGGCTTTTTGATAATAGAGAATACCAAATCCAGAAAACGCAATTGCCAGCATGGTCAATAACAGATAATTGGGACCAAAAGACTGACCGAAATATGCTAATAATATAAAAAATACATTAATCAATAGACAAATAAAAGTAACGGCTGCATGATTTAGACCTCTATCCAGTAATAAATGGTGAATATGATTACGATCGGGACTAAAAGGCGAACGTCCATTAAATATCCTTATACTAAAGACTCTAAGAGTATCAAGCAATGGAACAATAAGGATTGCAAATCCCACTGCTACAACAGCATGTATAGGCACAGCAGCCAGTGGTTTATCTGCAACTAATATAAATTTTATAACCAGAATAGAATTTACCAGTCCAACCATCAACGAACCGGAGTCACCCATAAAAATTTTGGCAGGGTGATGGTTAAAAATAATAAAGGCAGTAAGACTGCCTGCCATTGCAAATGATAGTAAAGCATAAGCCTGCATATCAGTAAAAAAGAAATATATGCCAAAAACCATCATGCTTAATATACCAAGACTGGCTGCCAACCCATCCACACCGTCAATAAGATTAAAAGAATTCATTACGACGATAATCGTCAGGTATGTAATGGCTAATCCAAATCCTTCAGAAACATTTTCTACACCAAAAAGCCCATGCATACTGTCAAGCCTTAAATCACCCAGATGAATGATGATACTTGCCGCAAGTAACTGACCAATAAATTTTTTTGAGGCAGATAAAATCATAATATCATCTTTCAACCCCAAAAAGAAAATAACAATAGCAGCAGCAAAATATGCCTGAAACTCAGGATTGATACTTCCCTGAATAGATAGAAGTGATGCTAAAATGAATCCTGCAAAGATGCCAACACCTCCTAAAGAAGCGATTAATCTGGTATGCAATTTCCTTTCATCAGGTATATCATACAATTTTTTCTTTTCCGCTACCTGCATAATCACAGGTATCGAAAGAAATGTAATGATAAAGGCTACTGAAGCAGTAAGTAAAACATCTAGGCCAAACATGTAAGCAATTGTTTTTCTGTTTCTAAATTTCTTCTAAGATTCTTTGCCAGGACAACAGATTTAAAAGTTGGTTTAACTTTCCGGACACTGGTAAGAATAAATTTTTTTGCTGGTTCGGCGATAGGACAAGGTTTGTATCTAAAAAGATTGCACTTTTGCAATCATCCGGTTTTTGAACCGGCAAGATACTAAAAGTTTAAAAATCAGCAAGTATTATGCCTGAATTAATAAAAATAGCTACACAAGTACGTCGAGATATTGTCAGAATGGTACATGGAGCCAACAGTGGTCATCCGGGCGGTTCATTAGGTTGTGCAGATTTTCTTACTGCATTGTATTTCAAAATAATGAAACACAATCCATCTTTTAATATGAATGCAGAAGGTGAGGATGTTTTTTTCCTATCCAATGGCCATATTTCTCCATTATTCTATTCAGTTTTAGCAAGGTCTGGTTATTTTGATATTAAAGAATTATCCACTTTCAGAAGAATAAATTCCAGATTACAGGGACATCCTACTACTCATGAACATCTTCCGGGAGTGAGAGTAGCTTCGGGTTCACTAGGCCAGGGTTTAAGTGTGGCAAATGGCGCTGCACTAGCAAAAAAATTAAATAAAGATAGCGGTCTTGTGTATTCTTTACATGGCGATGGAGAACTTCAGGAAGGTCAAATATGGGAAGCTGTTATGTTTGCTGCTCATCATAAAGTTGACAATCTAATATCAACTATCGACTGGAATGGCCAGCAGATAGATGGCACTACCAATCAGGTACTTTCGTTAGGGAATATCCGCCAAAAATTTGACGCTTTTGGATGGGAAACTCTGGAAACAAACGGCAACAATATGGATGAACTGGTTGCTACTTTAGAGAAAGCTAAATCAATAACAGGAAAAGGTAAACCTATCGGCATTATGATGCACACCATCATGGGTAAAGGGGTTGACTTTATGGAAGGTCACCACGAGTGGCATGGCATTGCACCTAATGATGAACAACTGGCAAGTGCGTTGGCGCAATTACCGGAAACGCTTGGCGATTACTAAATCATTTCTCTGCAACCCGATTTAAATTGTAATTTCCTTAATCGTTTATGTAAGATGGATAAAATGCTATCTGAAGTTTTTCAGCATTAAAGCTCCTTTGCAAGTTCCTTCATAAAGCTTGATGCCAGATAATTCATATTTGAATTATAAAAAGTAAGATATTCTGAAGCTGCCGATTTCCATGATTGGAAATACCGAAGCCCCACATTGCTGTCATTACTCTTCACTGTAATTTTTCCGGTTTTTTCGCCTTCCGCTCCGCTTAATTTGTAGGAAACTATCAAGTCTTTTTTGTCAGGCTCTACATAAAATTTAGACCAGCTAAAGGCATAAATCAGCCATATAATATTTTCCTTTGCTACTAACGAAAATGTGGTGGGTGCCTGATCTAAAGTCAATTCCAATTTGCGCCCATTTAGTTTATCGGTAAATGTTTTTGTGGCCTGACTATATACTGCATTTGTAAAATGCGTCATTGCAATTTTTGAATTGAGCGAACAACTTTGTCGATGATTATACTTCCAATACACAATGAGTGGAAGCAATTTGTCTGTCTTATAGGTTGTATTTGAAATCTGCAAATCGCCTTCTTTTAATCCAGTAGCTACCTCTATGCCTTCTTTCTTTTTCTTTGTCACTTTTGGTAGTTCATTGTTGAACTGTTTAGCCACATACTTATCCAGCTTTGCCGAAGTAAGACAACCTGAAAATAAAATTGAAAAACAAATCATACATAAAACAAAGTATCCGGTTTTTCGTATATTCTTATTCATCGATAAATATTTAAAATAATGAAAGTAATTTAATAACCACTATTCGCTTCTCAAAGAAAAATTTTGCGAAGCTGCTTTTTTAGATGGTATCCAGGCGGCGATAAAAGCGATAACAAAAACGGTGGCACCCACCAAAAGGAAATCGAACAACCTGAGCTTAACAGGGAAATAATCAATCAAAAACGAACCACCGGTTAATGGTATAAAGTGTGTCTTCATCTGCAAAATGACAATACCTAGTGCTAATAACATTCCCACTACACCGCCAATGATGGCCAGCAACATCCCCTCAGTTAAAAATATTTTCTGAATTATTTTTTTTCCGGCTCCCAATGATTGCAGCACACTTATGTCTTTTTGTTTTTCTAAAACCAGCATAGTAAGTGCACCAATCATAGTAAAAGCCGCTACAACTAAAATCAGACAAAGAATGCCATAAACAAACCACCGTTCTACTGACATTACCGAATAAAGTCCCTTATTTTGTTCATACTTATTAAGAACCAAAAAACCAGGTCCCAAAATTTTTCTGATCTCCTTTTTCAATTCATCTGGATCAGTTTTTTCATTAACTGCTATTTCAACACCAGTATATTCATCGGCCGAAAATTTTAAAGCCCGTTTTACAAAATCGATATTAGTGATGCAATATTTATTATCAAAGTCCTGCTGAATTTTAAACGCTGCCGATGTACGCACCGTATCACTGCTTATATCTTCATAAGCATTTATCATTTCCGTATTGCTTTTGCGGGGCAAATAAACGTTTAATAAAAAAATATTAGCATCAGCCCTTATTCCCAATGCATTTTCTACTCCTTCTCCTACAATCAACTTGGGCGACTCGTTATTGCCTATATCATATTCGGCATGATTTACTAAATAAGATGAAACACCTGTTGTATATCAATAATTTTCATCTACCCCTTTTAAATAAACTACCGACTGATATTGACCATTTTGAACCAATGCTTTTTCTTCGGCTATTAAAGAAAAATTTCGAATACCATTGATTCCTTTTAGCTGCTGTAATTGTGCAGGCGTGAGGGAAATATTTTTTCCTGTTTCAGGTGCAATTTTCAAATCAGTATAGAATGCGGAATAAAGAGATTTTACAAGACCTTCAAACCCATTAAAAACACTCAATACTAAAATTAAAGCAGCAGTACCTATTAAAATAGCACCCATGCTTACCCATGCAATGATGTTAATGGCATTGGTCGACTTTTTGGCTTTAAAATAACGCCAGGCAAATAAGAAGTGAATAAATTTCAGAAATACAGATTTATGATTGCCAAATAATTTCTATTCCGCTTTTTTGTTATTATCTTCTTTTTCCTGTTCAATTTTTTTAAAGATTTCATCCATTTTAAAAACATGATCTAAAGTATCATCTTTAAAAAACTTAAGCACAGGTATGCTGCGCAACTGATGCCTGACTTTGGCAGCCAGTTCTTTTTTTATTTCATGATGCAGGCTTTCTATTTTGAGCAAAGATGCCGTTACATCCTCTACTTTAAAAAAACTAAGATAAAAGCGGGCTTCCAGCAAATCAGGAGTTACTTTAACTGAAGAAATGGAAACCATTCCTCCGCCTATCATATTTAGACCTAATCGCTGAAAAATCAGGTTCATCTCTTCATTGAGTAGTCCGGCTATCTGTTTTTGTCGTTTTCCTTCTTCCATTTTTACATGTCGCCTTATTTACCTTCGGCAGACGGGGTAAAATTAGTTACTTTGCTCCGTTTAATTGATATACCTCTCATGAAGCAATACGCAAGAGTTTTCAGATATATGGCAAGATACAAGGGCAAAATCGGCCTATACTTTTTTTGCACCATCCTTAGCATCTTCTTTTCCCTGATTTCTATAGGAATGCTGATGCCATTTTTACAACTAATTTTTTTAAAGGAAACTCCGGTAAATACCAACAGCAATGTAGTACTTAAAACCATCAATCATCTGCTGGAAACCTTTTCTGCCAACGATAATATTGCCAAACTGGGCGTCATTTGTATTCTCATTATTTTATTCATCATTTTTAAAAATTTATTCCTGTATCTCTCATACTATATTCTAAACCCACTCAAAAACAGAATTGTAAACGATATGCGTGAAGAAGTGTATGATAAAGTATTGAAGCTACCCATTGGCTATTTCAACGAGAAAAGAAAAGGAGACTTACTGAGCCGTATGACTACCGATATTGGCGAAGTAGAGGGCTCTTTGGTTGGTAGCATGGAAGGATGGGTAAGAGACCCGCTTACCATTATTATTACACTTGCCTTTTTACTAATAATAAGCCCTTCACTTACTTTATTTATTCTCATACTTATTCCGGTACTGGGACTGGTAATAGGCCGCATTACAAAATCCTTAAAGAAACATTCCAGTGTTGTTGCCGTAAAATGGGGTGAAACACTTTCAACTATTGAAGAAACGCTGGGTAGCCTCAGAGTAATAAAGGCGTTTAATATTGAAAAGATTCTAAGAGGCCGTTTTGTAAAAGGAAATGATGAGTTATTAGATGCAAAAAATAAAATCGGTTATCGGCGTGATCTGGCATCACCCCTTTCGGAGGTGATGGGTGTTGCACTTTTTACAATCGTATTATATTTTGGCGGCAGGCTTGTGCTGAAAGATCAACTTTTATCTGCGCCCGTATTTCTGGGCTATCTGGGTATTTTTTACAACATCATCAATCCGGCAAAAGCGCTTTCTACCTCTTTTAGTAATATGAGAAAAGGATCTGCCGCAATTCAAAGAATAGAAGAAGTGCTGCAAACTCCCGTAACCGTGGATGACAATCCAAATGGCAAAAAACTTACTGGATTTTCTGATAAAATTGAATTCCGAAATGTTCAATTTGCTTACGACGATGCGGTTATTCTTGATAACATCAATCTGCTGGTTGAAAAAGGGAAAACGATAGCTCTGGTTGGGTCAAGCGGTGCAGGTAAATCAACACTGGCCGATCTTGTTCCACGCTTTCACGATGTTACATCAGGCGAATTAATTATAGATGGATTGAATATAAAAGACTATTCACTGCATTCTATTCGCTGTCAAATGAGTATTGTTACTCAGGAACCCATTTTATTTAACGATACCATCGCACATAACATAGCGTTGGGCAGCGAAAATGCAAGTATAGAAGACATAATAAAAGCTGCAAAAATTGCCAATGCTCATGATTTCATTATGAAAAAAGAATTGCAATATGATACCAATATAGGCGACAGAGGAGCCAAACTAAGCGGCGGCGAAAGACAAAGACTGACCATAGCCCGTGCTGTTTTAAAAAATCCACCTATTCTGATACTTGATGAAGCTACCTCTTCATTAGACACCGAAAGTGAAAGACTGGTTCAGGATGCCATCAACAATATGATGCAGCACCGCACCAGTATCGTCATTGCCCACCGGTTGAGTACGATACGCCATGCTGATGAAATTATTGTTTTACAAAAAGGAAAAATTGTGGAAAGAGGTACACATGAAGAACTCATGCAACAAAATGGATTTTATAATAAGCTGGTAGAGATGCAGGAGGTTCGCTAATTTTATTTCTGAAAATTTCTAAAAGTAGGCGTAACTTTTCTTTACAAAAACTAATAATACCCCATGCGCCGATTAAAAAAAATTTTAAAAATAAGCGGTATTACGCTGGCCATACTTATTGGTCTGCTCTTCATAATTCCAATTGTTTTTAAGAAACAGGTGCAGGCATTAGTAAAAAAAGAAATCAACAAACAACTCAATGCCACAGTTGATTTCAAAGATGTAAAACTTTCATTACTGCGACATTTTCCAAAAGCTACTATCAGCATCAAAGGCCTTACCATTGTAGGCAAGGGAGAATTTGCTAATGACACTTTGATTGCTACTGA
Organism: Chitinophagaceae bacterium; assembly: GCA_037045195.1. Classification (GTDB taxonomy): domain Bacteria; phylum Bacteroidota; class Bacteroidia; order Chitinophagales; family Chitinophagaceae; genus JJ008. The sequence continues at coordinate 371,778 of JBAOIB010000004.1, read as the reverse complement.
AAAACTGGAAGCCACTGCTGGCTTATTTAGTGTATTGAAAGGTAAAGACATTAAAGTGTATGGGCTTTATGCTTACCAGCCCCGCATTCGTTTATTGATGAACCCCTTTGGCAGAGCCAATTGGGATATTGCAAAACCATCTATTTCTACAAATACTGATAAAACAGATACTACCACATCTTCTTTTAAGATACAATTAAAAAAATATCAATTGTCAAATGCACATCTGGTTTATGCTGACCAGCAGGCGAAAACCTATATGGAAATTGATGGGCTTGATCATAGCGGAAGTGGAAATTTCACATCTGATATTTTTACCTTGCACACTGCTACCAAAGCAAAATCATTTGACCTTGTGCAGGATGGCATTCCCTATCTGTATAAAACTAAAACTGAACTGAATGCAAATGTTCAAATAGACACTAAAACACAGACTTATACTTTCAATACCGATGATATCCACCTTAACGCAATGCAGTTGGCAGCAAAAGGTTTTGTGCAAATGATAAATGCACAGACGATAAAAATGGATATTCAATTCAGTAGTCCTCAAAATGATTTTAAGAATATATTATCCATGGTGCCCGCAATGTTTACCAAAGATTTTAATAAAGTAAAAACGGGTGGCAAAGCTTCATTTTCCGGTTTTGTAAAAGGCACCTTCACGCCTGCACAGTTACCAGCCTACGATGTAAAATTGCTTGTACAAAATGGCTTCTTTCAATACCCCGACTTGCCAAAACCCGTTCAAAACATCAACCTGGATCTTCATGCTTATAATAAAGATGGTCAACCTGATAATTCAGTAGTCAATATTTCAAAAGGCCACTTAGAGCTGGACAAAGAACCTTTTGATTTTCATTTTAATTATTCGCAACCAGTAAGTGCACAATACATTGATGCTGGCGCAAAAGGAAAATTAGATTTGACACAAATAAAATCATTTCTGCCTTTAGAAAAAGATACAAAGCTTAGTGGATTAGTGTGGGCAGATGCTTATGCGAAAGGATCACTTCAATCATTGCAGCAAATGAGTGGCCCTTTTACAGCAGGTGGTTTTTTTAATGTGAGTAATCTGTATTATTCCGATAAAAATTTACCTCAACCCATTAAAAACGGAAACATAAAAGCCACTTTGCAAAATAGCGGTGGCGTTGCAGATAACACAGCGATTGACATTAGCGCAGCGCATATTGAAATAGGCAATGATCCCGTTGATTTTTCACTAAAATTAACGAAGCCGGTAACCACAATGAATTTTGATGGCCATGCAAAAGGAAGACTGACCTTAGGAAACTTAAAACAATTTGGACTTATGCCAAATGGCACAACTTTAAGTGGGCTTTTACAAGCCGATGCCGGTTTTGCAGGTAGCAATGCTGCCATTTCAAAAGGCGAGTTCGATCAAATAACTATGAACGGCAATGCCCAGCTTAGCAATGTTGCTTACCAATCTTCCACAACACAGGATGCCTTAAAAATTCCAAATGCAAAAATCAGTTTCAACAATAAACTGATAACACTGGAAAATACTACTGCTTCTTATATGAACTCTCAACTTACTGCAAATGGAAGCCTGAGTAACCTGATAGGTTATATGGCCGGAAAACAATCATTGGGAGGAAATTTGAATTTGAATGCAGATCAAATAGATCTGAATAAATGGATGGGAACAACTGCATCCAATACAACTTCATCTAATACCACAACCGCTTCAACAACAAATGCAACTACTGCCCCCTTTGCGGTACCTGCAAACATGAATCTAAATATTCATACCACAGCCAATACACTGGTGTATGATAAAGTGAATTACAACAACATCAGCGGCACATTAAAATTAGAAGATGAAAAAATTGAACTTCAAAATATAAAGGCCAATGCTTTAGATGGCAGCTTGTTGATCAATGGCAGCTATGCAACCAAGGTTAGCAAAGAAAAACCTGACATTAGTCTAACCTACGATATCAAAGACATGGATGTTCAAAAAACTTTTTATGCCTTTAACACCTTGCAATCTTTAATGCCCATTGGAAAATTTCTGGCGGGAAAACTCAGTTCACAACTTTCGTTGACAGGTAATTTAAAGCAGGATATGTTCCCGTTGCTCAATAGCCTTACGGGTAAAGGCAATTTACTTTTATTAAAAGGAATACTCGCAAAATTTGCCCCGCTTGAAAAAATAGCCTCGGTGCTGGATGTGGACAGGTTAAAATCCATTAGTCTCAAGGACATTAAGAATTATATTGAATTCAGCAATGGCAAAGTATTGGTAAAACCATTTACTGTAAAAGTAGATGATATAGAAATGGAGATTGCCGGTCTGCATGGGTTTGATCAGTCCATAGACTATGGCATCAAAATGAAACTACCCCGTGCATATATGGGAAGCAAAGGAAATACATTAGTAAACAACCTCATCAGTAGTGCCAATGCAAAAGGTATCCCTATTAAAATGAGTGATGTTATCAATTTGAGTTTAAAACTTACAGGTACTATTTCAAGCCCATCTCTAAGTGTAAACCTGAAAGATGTAGCCGGTGATGTGCTGGCAGACATAAAAAATCAGGCGGAAGATTTTGCAAAAGCAAAGGCCGATAGCTTGAAACAAAAAGCGAAGGATTCATTAAATGTTATTAAATCAAAAGCCGAGCAAAAAGCCAAAGAAGCATTAGCTGAAAAAGGGATTGACACCGCCAATCTTAATATTAAAAACGCCAAAGACACCATTGTAAAAAGAGTAACAGATACGCTAAAGAAAAAAGCAAAAGATTCGTTGAAGAGTAAATTGAAGAAATTGTTTAATTGATAATGAACCTTCATTTAAAGGTAGCAAATCATTCATTTGCACAATCGCTCTATAATTTTTGTGTGTTTTGGAAATAGATTTAATAAATCATTCTTTTTACCCAACTCAAAATCCTCAAAATCAAAACCAGGTGCTACAGTGCAACCCACAAATGAAAATGAAGTACCCGGAGCAAGCTCGGCGGCAAACCAACAGCCAGCTGGTACTACAAACTGAAAAAGTTCTCCTTTTAAAAAATCGCTCCCCAAAATGACCGTTTCCATATCTCCGGATGTATGTAATACATGAATAAGCAAAGCGCCTCCCGTATAAAAATGCCAAACCTCATCACTTTTGATGCGATGAAAAGCTGAATAATCTCCCGATGCTAACAGATAATATATAGCTGTACTTATAGGTCTGGCTGCCTTAAATCTGGCAGGCAAACCATTTACCGGTATTTTTTCAACAGATTGGTAAGTCTGCCGAAACCAACCTCCCTCCGGATGCCGCTTCAGGCTAAATCTTTCAATCAACAAATCGCTGGTAATTTTACGTTCCATTGTTCAAAGTTTTAATCAATAATAAATGAGGAAAACCCTGCTTTTTCTAAATTTTCAAATTTGCCAACTCTTTAATAATGCAATTTCCCCTTTTTTGTTCCCGTTTTGTATCTTCGTGGGCTGCATATTGTTAAGTATGCTATTTTATTAAAATATCTGCATTGTGCAACCACTAAACAAAAACATTCATGGATCCAAATATATTATACATCATCATTGGTGTGGCAGCCCTTTTACTGGGCCTGGTGGCGGGTAAGCTCATCTTTGCCAAAAACACCAGAAAAAAAGTTGAAGAAGCCGAACTGCAATCTCAAACTATACTTAAAGAAGCCGAACTAAGAGCCGACACCATCCGCAAGGAAAAAGAACTGGAGGCCAAAGAAAAGTTTGTGCAAATGAAGAGCGCAAACGACAAAGAAATTTTTGAGAAGAACAAAAAAATAAATGATTCGGAGAATCGCATTCGTCAAAAAGAACAATCTGTAAATCAAAAGGAAAACAATCTGGATAAGCAGATTAAAGACAATGATGCTATCAAACAAAACCTGAACCGTCAGATAGAACTGGTAAATATTAAAAGAACCGAGTTGGAAAAACACCAGGAAGAGCATATCCGCAGATTGGAAAAGATTGCCAACCTTTCGGCCGAAGATGCAAAAACCCAGTTGATAGAAAGCCTGAAAGAGGAAGCACAATCAAAAGCAGTAACACTACAGCAGGAAATTATTGAAGATGCCAAACAAAAGGCAGCAAAAGAAGCCCGCAAAATTGTAATACAAACCATACAGCGTACCGCTGCCGAACAGGCTATAGAAAATACCATTTCTGTCTTTAATCTGGAAAGCGATGAAATTAAAGGACAGATAATAGGACGTGAAGGAAGAAATATTCGTGCTATAGAATCTGCAACTGGTGTTGATTTGATTGTAGATGATACTCCAGAGGCTATTTTGCTTTCTTCATTTGACCCGCTTCGTTGAGAAGTTGCCCGGTTGAGTTTACAAAGGCTGGTTGCCGATGGTCGCATACATCCAGCCCGTATAGAAGAAGTAGTTGAAAAAACTAAAAAGCAAATTGATGAGCAGGTAATGGAAATAGGCGAACGTACGGTTATTGAACTGGGCATTCATGGCCTTCATAAAGAACTGGTAAGAATGGTTGGCCGTATGCGTTTCCGATCTTCTTATGGCCAAAATCTTTTGATGCATAGCAGGGAAACGGCCAACCTTTGCGCTACCATGGCAGCCGAGTTAGGCTTGAATCAAAACATGGTAAAGCTGGCAAAACGTGGAGGCTTGCTACACGATATTGGAAAAGTACCCGATGAAGAAAGTGAATTAAGCCACGCATTGCTGGGTGCAAAACTGGCCGAAAAATATGGCGAAAATCCCGCTGTAGTAAATGCCATAGGTGCACACCACGAAGAAATGGAAATGCAATTTGTCATTTCTCCTATCGTTCAGGCCTGCGATGCTATCAGCGGTGCCCGCCCCGGTGCTCGCCGCGAAATAATGCAGCAATATATTCAGCGGATTAAAGACCTTGAAAATCTGGCTATGGGATATACGGGAGTTGAAAAAGCATATGCCATTCAAGCCGGACGAGAATTGAGGGTTATCGTTGAAGCAGATAAAGTAACTGATCAGGAATCCGAAAGGCTTTCTTTTGAAATGGCACAGAAAATTCAAACTGAAATGACCTTCCCTGGGCAAATAAAAGTAACCGTTATTAGAGAGAAAAGAGCTGTAAACGTGGCCCGTTAATTTGTTGCAAATTAGCTGGTTATAATTTTTATTTAACTATAAAAGGTGGTTTCAAAAATTAGAGCAATAAACTAATTCATGATTTAAGTTTTTTGCCAAAAACCCCCTACCTTTGCCGTCCCTTAAATGTAAGTAATATGAATTTCAGTGCTATAGCCTTTGTACATGAGCAAATGACTCCAAAAAAGGAATTTCCTGCTTTTAAAGCTGGTGATAATGTTACCGTTAATTATAAAATTATTGAAGGTAACAAAGAGAGAATTCAGTCTTTTAAAGGCGATGTAATTAAGAAACAAGGTACAGGCCATACAGCTTCCTTTACTGTTCGCAAAATCTCTGATGGTGTAGGTGTAGAAAGGGTTTTTCCTTTTTATTCTCCCAATATTGAATCTATAGAGGTAAATAAAACAGGCCACGTTCGTCGTGCCAAACTGTTTTATCAAAGAGGCCGTAGCGGTAAAAGTGCCCGTATTCGTGAAAAACGCGTTGTCACCGAAACTGCTGAATAATCTTATTAGGAATAAATTTTTCAAAAGTCCCGTATATCGGGGCTTTTTTGTTATCTGCCAGTTATCGTAGATAAATCAGCAAGATTTTTGTACATACTTATTATCTTTGTTATCTAATAATTTAGACTATGACAACCCCTGTTTTGCTTGGCATGCTCGGCACCAACGAAATCATCATTATACTCATCATTGTTTTGCTGCTGTTTGGTGGCAAAAAAATTCCTGAACTGATGAGAGGATTGGGTAAAGGTGTTCGTGAGTTTAATGACGCCAAGACCAATGTAAAAAAAGAGATAGAGGAAAGTGCTGGCGATGTAAAAAACTCAGTGAAGTAATTCACTCACACTTTCTCTTTACAAGAAAAATTATCTCATTTGCCTGAGTATATTTCTATTGAGGATTATCATGCCCGGTTAAATACAGGCAAAACTACCTGCGAGGAAGTAGTACAGTATTATCTTAACAGTATTAAGGAAAACAAAAGTCTGAATGCATTTGTTGATGTATATACAGATGAAGCATTACAAAGAGCAACACAACTAGACGAGCAGCGAAAACTAGAAGGCATCAAAGGAAAACTCCATGGTGTTGTAATAGCAGTGAAAGATGTAATAAGCTTCAAAGACCATTCTTTAACTGCCGCTTCAAAAATTCTTGAAAATTTTAATGCAGTATATTCTGCTTCAGTAATTGAAAATCTTTTAGAAGCCGGTGCTATCATTATAGGTAATTGCAATTGTGATGAATTTGCAATGGGAAGCACCAATGAAAATTCTACATATGGAAAAGTTTTAAATGCACTTGACGAAAGCCGAGTACCCGGTGGATCATCAGGAGGCTCGGCAGTGGCTGTACAGGCAGGTCTATGTATGGTATCTCTGGGAAGCGACACAGGTGGTTCAGTAAGGCAACCCGCAGATTTCTGCGGCATCGTTGGTTTAAAACCAACTTATGGACGTGTATCCAGATACGGACTAATTGCTTATGCTTCTTCGTTTGATCAAATTGGAATTTTTGGAAAAAATATTCCAGATGTAGCATTGGTGCTTGAGGTAATAGCAGGAAAAGATACTTATGACAGTACCGTTTCTCAATTGGAAGTTCCTTCCTATGCATCACAACTTCAGTCAGAAAAAAAATACAGGTTCGCTTATTTTGAAGAAGCGCTTCATCATAAAGGAATTGATCAGGAAATAGCGAAGAGCATCAAAACAAAAATAGAAGAGCTAAGAAATGAAGGTCATAAAGTTGATGCAGTACCTTTTGATTTAATGGAATTCATTGTTCCTGCATATTATATTCTTACCACTGCGGAAGCATCAAGCAATCTTTTCGAGATATGATGGTGTAAAATTTGGTCATAGAACCAATTCAAAAGGACTAGACTTAAATAATACATATAAACAAACCCGAACTGAAGGTTTTGGAAAAGAAGTGAAAAGGCGTATTATGTTAGGGACATTTGTGCTTAGTGCCGGCTACTACGACGCTTACTATACCAAGGCTCAAAAAGTGCGCAGGATTTTAAAAAATAAAATTCAAGATATTTTTAACAATTACGATTTTATCATACTTCCCACTTCTCCTGTTACTGCTTTTAAAGCCGGAGAAAAAATGGACGATCCTATCGCCATGTATTTAGCTGATATTTATACCGTAATGGCCAACCTTGTTGGCATTCCTGCCATCTCTATCCCGTTATTTAAACACAGTAACGGAATGCCATTTGGAATGCAACTAATGGCAAATTCATTTGATGAATTAACTTTACTGCAGGTTTCTCATCAAATCATGAACAAACGGCCTTAAACGCTGGATAATTGAAAAAGAAAATATTCATACCATTTTCTGCGGCTATCATGTCATTCGTTTTTTTATTAATGACTTCCATTGCCACTGCACAAACAAACACCACAACAGTTGTGGATACCACTATACATGAAAAAGATATTGTAAATGATTCATTGCCATTGAATGATTTGAAGTCGGGTTTTAAAAGTCTTTTTCAAACTGCAATGTTGGGCGATGGCATCAATCCCGGCAAACTGAATCCAATGGCGGTAAGTTTTGTACAGAACTATATCAAAAAAAATGAAAAGGGTTTTAAAGAAATGAAAAAATGGGCTGCTCCTTATTTCAATATGATGGATGAAGTTTTATCGGCTCATGGTATTCCAAAAGAATTAAAATATCTGGCGGTTATAGAATCCGGACTTCGGTACAATGCCATTTCCTGGACAGGAGCAGTTGGCCCCTGGGCTTTTATGCCAGCGGCTGCCCGTCAATACGGGCTATCAATATCACGCCACAATGATGAAAGACTTGATTATTACAAAAGCACACACGCTGCTGCAAGATTTCTGACTGATTTATATGTGCGCTATGGCGACTGGCTACTTGTAGTTGCCGCTTATAATTGTGGACCTGGTAATGTAAGTAAGGCCATCAAAAAATGCGGATCTACCGATTTTTGGAAATTGCAATATTATCTACCTGATGAATCCATGAATCATGTAAAAAAATTTATTGGCACCCATTATATTTTTGAAGGAGAAGGTGGCATTACCACACTTACTAAAGAGGAGCTAAAAAATGTAGCACTTACTACCAATATTAATTTGAGTAAAGACGAACTAAAAGCATCTAAAGTGCTGAAAATAAGTGGCAGGTATTATGCATCTGTTATTGCTACGCATATTTTGATGAGCGAAAAAGAATTTAATCGATACAATCCGGGATTTAACAGCGAAATTGCTATTTCAGGCAGCTATGAATTGAGATTGCCCGAAAGCAAAATGGCCATGTTTACTAACAATAAAACTGTTATTCTAAAAGAATCCATGGAAAAATTGCTTACATCAGGTTCCTGATTTTTTGCTATTGAAATACTTGCCTGATTGCCTCTGCTTTCATCATACATTCATCCCATTCGGCTGCTGCGTTACAATAATGTGTAATACCCGATCCCACTTGATAAGAAAGATAGCCTGAAGCAGCATTATACATTACACTACGAATGACTACATTAAAATCAAAGTCGCCAGAAGGGTTAATATAACCCAAAGCCCCTGAAAAAATCCCCCGTTTTCTGGTTTCGTATTTTTCAATTAATTCCATAACAATTTTTTTGGGGGCACCAGTCATTGATCCCATTGGAAAGCAGGCTTTAATGATATCAGTAAAAGAAATACCATCTATCAGCGTTCCACTTATTGTAGAAATCATTTGATGCACCTGAGGAAATGAATAAATTCCAAATAATTCTTCTACCCCTACAGAGCCTTCTTCACATATTTTTGAGAGATCATTTCTTACAAGATCTACTACCATCACATTTTCAGATCTGTCTTTGGCGCTGTATCGCAGCCATTCTTTATTTGCGATATCATGATCAACATTTTTCTGATCCCGCTTTGAAGTGCCTTTTATTGGTTGAGAAAAAATTTTGTTTTCTTGTTTATTCAAAAACCTTTCGGGACTTGCACATATCAGCCATTTGTTATCATATTTATACAAAGCCGCAAATGGATTGGGGGAAATGGCTGCCAGTTTTTGAAAAATATAAAGTGGATTTATGATTGCTGTTGAAGCAAAAAACTCCTGACAAAAATTTACTTCATAACAATCGCCCCGAAGAATATGCTGTTTGAGCAACTCCACTTTTTGAGAATATGCATCTTTTGTTAATCGGTTGTCAAAGGTAAGTGTGCTTGATACATCTTGTGGTGTAGTTGCCATTGAAACAATCTCGGCAGCAATTGCAGTTGCATTTTCTGCTTCTATCCACAGTTCTTTTTCATTCAATTTGATAACCACCTCAGGAACAAAAAAGAAAAGATCTTCAAACCCAGTTTCATCAGGGTTTTCAGAGGATAAATTTTCAATTTCGTTTTTAAGATCATATCCCAAATGGCCGAAAAGCCAGGAAGATGACTCTTTTGCATCATTGACAAATGATGATAATTGTAATAAAGCATTTTCACCAGCATTAGCCTTAATACAATATTTTATTCCCACACCAACAAGGCATTCCATCTGATGTGGTGCAATATTGTACTGTTGATTGTCTAAAAAACAAAAAGTACCATACCGGTTAGCCCAGTATAGCACTTTATCTTTTAACTGAAAAAAATCAGTAACAGGAACTAAGCAATTGGTTTTTGGGTTGGTATTCAAAGCACGGTAAGTGATTTACGATACTGTGCGGGTTTAATAATCGTCCTCTTCATCATCAAACTCATCCTTGTCATTAAACATATCTTTGAATTCATCATCAAGTCCCAGATCATCTTCTTCACTTTTCTTTCCACCGCCGCTTTTTTTGCCTTTTGATTTTGGGATATCAAACTCATCAAAATCAGGATCCCAATTTTCTTCTTCTTCTTCGGGCTTTTCCCAATCATCAGGTCCATCCTCTACATCATCGTCATCATCATCTTCCTTTTTATTTTTAGAAGTTGCTTTCCCGCTTTTTTTAGAGGAAAGGGTATCCTGTTCGTCATCATCAAAATCATTTTCATCATCCTCCATTTGTTTTTTAGATTTTGATGATGTTTTTTTTACAGGTTCGCCAGAAGCTGAATCTCCTGCATTGCTATTTGATTTTTTTTCTTTTTCAGATTTAGAAGCCATAGTTTAAAAGGGTTGATGCTGTAAAATTTCAGCGAAGTTTTTAAATAGCCAAATTTTTTACTCAGAATTTTTTTTGACTCTTTCAAAATACCTTAATAAGTTGATCCCTGCCAGGTCCGTTTGAAATATATTGAATATTCACTCCTAAATATTCATTTATAAATTTCACGTATTCTTTCATACTTTCAGGCAAAGCTTTATAATCTTTAGCAGTATCAGTGCTGATATTCCATCCGGGAAATTGACGATAAACCGGTTCAGGCTTTTGTCTTTCCATTTGAAAAGGCACTTCATTTGTTTCTTTTCCGCTTATTTTATATGAAGTACATACCTGCAATTCTTTAAAAGCATCCAAAACATCCGCTTTTGTCATTACAATTTGAGTTACACCATTTATCATACAGGCATAGCGAAGTGCTACCAGATCAATCCAACCACAACGACGAGGTCTGCCAGTAGTAGCGCCAAATTCATTGCCGGTTTTTCTTAGAGATTCTCCCAATTCATTGTCCAGCTCGGTGGGAAAGGGTCCGCTGCCAACTCTTGTACAATAAGCCTTGGTTACACCTATCACATCCCTTATTAATTGAGGTGCAATACCGAGTCCATTGGAAACACCGGCCGAAATGGTATTAGATGAAGTAACATATGGAAATGTTCCAAAATCAATGTCCAGCATACTTCCCTGTGCGCCTTCTGCCAATACTTTTTTCCCTTCTTTAATTTTATTGTTGATGAAATATTCACCATTTACAATATTCATTCCTTTTAAAATCTCTGCCGCTTCAAAAAATTCTTCTTCCCAGACAGTGATGTCTTCATGAAAATTAAAATTATCTAAAAGACGCTGATGCTTCAATCTCAATTTGATGTAGGCAGTAGTAAAATTTTTGTCAAGCAAATCGCCGACTCGTAAACCATTGCGACCTGTTTTATCCATATAGGTAGGGCCAATGCCCTTTAAAGTGGAACCAATTTTTTGATTACCTTTTGACAGTTCTGCTGCTTTATCCAAAGCTCGATGTGTGGGAAGTATTAAATGCGTTCTTTCAGAAATAAAAAGATTTTTCTGCAAATCAATTCCAAATGATTTTACGGTCTCCATTTCCCGCTTCAGCACTACAGGGTCAAGCACCACACCATTCCCTATCAGATTTTCAGTACCCGCATGAAAAACACCCGAAGGGATTTGATGCAACACTACTTTTTTATCATTGACATAAAGGGTATGCCCGGCATTGGGGCCACCCTGAAATCTTGCTACCACATCATAGTCTTTGGCAAAAAAATCAACGATTTTTCCTTTTCCTTCATCGCCCCATTGCAGGCCGAGTATTACATCTACCATAGTTAATTTGAAGATTTATAACATGGCAAAAATAAGGTTTCAATGTAAGGGACTTACTCAAAAAAAATACATAGCACCGATAGTTATTCACCTTATAAAGCAAGTTATTAACGAATAAGCGTTACTGATCCTTTTTTGGCAATCTTGCGGTTATCTAATGCAACACCTTCAATCATCCATACATAAACACCAGTTGGTTGTTCTTTTCCCATTATCAGTCCATCCCAGCCTTCATTTTGACGAGTAGTTGAAAAAATCAATTGCCCCCAACGGTTGAAGATTTTAAAATAATTGTATGATTTTATTCCTACCGGTATGGGAGTAAAATATTCATTCAACCCATCGCCATTGGGTGTAAATGCTGTAGGCATATAAATGTCTGGCCCTTTTGAAATTCTTATTGTTACAAACCCTTCTCCCTTACATCCATCAGCTGTAGTAGAAACGACTTTATACAAAGTTTCGCTGCCGATAATGTTTGAAGCAGTTGCTACAGGGTTTTGAATGAAAGGATTATTAAGCCCCGTTGCCGGCGACCAGTTATAAGTAACTCCTATAGAGTTTGCAATTAACTGAATCTGTTGCCCTGGATATGCAACTGTATCAAATGGAATGGTAAATACATGTAAGGGTTGAGAAACTTTCACTTTAACAGTATCACTTCTAAGCGAATTACAACCAATTGCATCTTGTACATCAACTCTATATGTTGTACTAATGGTGGGTGTTGATACCGGGTTGGCACCAAATGTTGTATTTAAATAAGTGGGCGGCGACCAAAAGTATTGTGTACCTCCACTGCCTTGCAAAGTATAGGAACGGCCATAGCAAATATCACCATCTGGCCCGGCATTGGGAATGGGTGCTTTATTTACATTTACAATCATGGTATCACTGTCATCACATCTTCCTAATGTTACTTTTACAACATATTGCGTAGTTGATACTGGGCTGGCAACAGGCCGGGGAACAGTTGTATCATTCAAACCTATTGAAGGCGACCATGAAAAAATATTTGCATTTGTATTTATCTGAAGTTGTCCTGCTGTTCCTTCGCAAATACTGGTATCACGAAGTGGATTCAAAAAAAGATTAACCGTAAGACCAACCGTAGCTGGAAAAGATATACTACAACCCATACTATCTTTTACCGTAACACTAAACGAACCAGGAGGCAGATTAAAAATATTTGAAGTCTGAAAATTAATTCCGTCTAAAGAATAACGATAACCAGTATTACCACCACTTGCCAAAACGGTTATCCGACCATCATTACCACCATCGCAGGTTGCATTTGCATTTAATGAGAAGGCTGTAAGAAGAGAAGGCTCTGTTACCACAACATTACGAGTAGTAATACAACCATTGGCATCTTTAATGGTAATGGTATAATTGCCTGCAGCTGTATTGAACTGATTTGATGACTGCCAGTTTATACCTCCATTTATTGAAAATTGATAAGGTGCCATTCCGCCAGAAGTTGTGACAGAAATGTTCCCATTATTTTCGCCAAAACAACGAACAGCTTTTATGGTTGTGGTTGCTAAAAGTGCGGCGGGTTGTGTGATGTTTACTATTTGCGATCCGGTGCAACCATTTGCCGAACGATAAAAAACATTATACGTTCCGGCAGCTAAACCTGTAAAGGAATTTCCGGGCTGCCACACCACGCCTCCAATGGAATACTGAAATGGTGGACTACCTAATGCAGGTTGATTGACTATGATAGCGCCAGTAGCATCACCATTGCATAATACATTTGTCTTGTTGACAGTAGTAGTAATGGTAGGCCCAATAGCTACAATGATATTAAATACATTACTGATACAACCTACTGCATCGGTTACTGTAACAGTATGAGTACCTGCTCCAACATTTGAAAACGTAAAAGGAGAGGCTCCTGGAACCGCCAAAGCACCGTCCAGTGAAAATGAATAAGGAGAGACTCCACCCGATCCGTTTACAGTTACACTGCCATCTGCTGCGCCATTACAGGATGTAGCTGCAGCTATTGCAGATACTAATGGTCCGGTGCCTGCTCCAATACTTACATTAAATGTTTGTGTGCAGCCTATATTATCTCTTATAGTAGCTATATGCGATCCTGCAGAAAGATTGTTAAATGTAAATGGATTTGGGCCAGACTGAAATGCCCCACCATCAATTTGATAACTAAATGGGGATGCTCCTGCTGTGGCATTCAGTGTTAATGTTGCATTTAGAACTGCAGCACAGGTTGCGGGTGTAGAAGATGTTGTGCCGTTAACACCAGGGCCTGCTGCCACATTTATTGTAAATGAATTTGAACATCCTGCATTATCATAAATTGTGATCGTATGTAATCCGGAGGAAACATTACTAAAAATATGCGGGCTGGCTCCACCCAATATTGCTCCACCATCCAATTGCCATGTAAATGGAGCAACACCTGTTAATGCTGTGGCTGTAATGCTTCCATTTGCTACCATTGTGCAAGATGTAGGTATTGAAGTTGTATTTGCAGTAACTCCCGGACCTATAGGTACATCTACTACAATTACATTTGTCTGACACCCTGTGGCATCATAAACAATAATATTATGATTGCCTCCTGTGAGATTTAAAAAAGTATATGGTGAGGGGCCGGCAACTGGTAAAAATCCATCTAACTGATAACTAAAAGGGGCAGCCCCATTATTGGGAGTAATGGTGATACTTCCCGTAGCTACGCCTGCACATGCAGTTGCAGTAGTGGTGATAGTTGCTGTAATATCATTGTTTCGTTGAACATTTACATTAATTGTGCTTGTGCAAGTACCAGATGCATCAGATACAAAAATTGTATGTGGCCCGGCTGCGACATTGTTAAATGTAAACGGACTTCCACCATTTACAGGCAATCCACCATCCAGAATATAGGTATATGGCGGATTGGCAACAGCAGGTGGAACCGTAACATTAATAACGCCTGTATTACTAAAACAACTGGTATTGGTTGTTGCCGCTGTAGCATTTAAGTTAGTTGAAGCATCTTTTGTGATATTGATTGTATCGCTCCCATATATTTCAACAGAAGGATCATCAAATTTTGAGTAAACGGATTTAACCACATAAGAAGTTGTAGCACCTATTGCAGGACAAATATTAGGAAAGGATGCTTCTAACCTTCCATCACCCAGATTTATTGTAGAGCCAACAGTAATTAAGGTGCCTGTTATATCATATAATTCTACTCTTTTAAATAAAGAAGCACCTTGAGAGGGTACAAATCTATACGCTTCATTCATATTGGGTGCGCCCCAGGGTGCATCTGAAGCTCTTCTGCCATTCACCATTACTGCCTGATTCTTTGCAGCATTTTGTATTCCTATCATTGCACGGCCATCATTCCATCCCAAACAAGGTTGTGTACCAAAAATCAAAACTTCAATTATTCCGGTAGATTCATACAAGACAATCTGATGTGTGTTTTCAATTAATAAATTGCAACCGCCAGTAATCAGATACAAAGGCATTTTATAAAAGCTTAATATCCATTTTCGGTGAGGTGCTGTGCCTGTAACCTGATACTGAATTTTCTTATTGGGAGATGTTGCATATTGCGGTGCAAGATCATGATAAGGTCCCATAATCATTGAAGCATCATAAAGTGCATTAGGTAAATCAACTGGCGTACCAATTGTTGCATTTAAGATAGTACCATCAGTAAGCAATCCAAAATGGGCAAACTGACCTGCTTTACTTACATCAAACGACAAAGCGCCATTTGGGCTAATGATTAAATTATTATAAACAGTTCCATAAAATGGAAATGGGAAACCAATATTTAAGGGAGGACTGTAAATATCATCAATCGTCAGATTTGCAGATATGCCGCCAGGATCATCGGGTTGAACATATACAGGAAAACAGGCGCTGGGTGTTGTGCCGATTGGGTTTACAGTATAAGTTCCGGAGGATATATGAATATCGGGAATAAGTGCTTTTAATGTAAAACAGGAAGTGCCAGCACACCTGGCAATAAAAGTATCACGGGTACAATTAAAAGTAAATTGTTGAGCAAATAGTGAGGTTGCAGAGAAAATTAAAACAGAAAATAAAGCAATTGATTTTTTTAATTGCATACCTGTATTAAAATAAGATTGTACTAAGCAGAAACAGCTTACAAGGTACACAATTATTTTGCCAATGTACAGAGGGAAAAAGCTTTTATTTACTATGCAGTAATTTCTTCTATTTTAAACTTTAAAATACCGGCAGGAGCTTGTACTTCAGCAGTATCACCTACTAATTTTCCTAAAACACCTTTTCCTATGGGTGAAGTAACAGAGATTTTACCTGATTTTAAATCGGCCTCTTGTTCGCTTACAATTTTATAGGTAACCTGCTTCTTGGTATTCAGGTTGGTAAGCTTTACTGTTGTAAGTATAGAAACTTTACTTGTGTCAATACTTGACTCATCAATCACTCTCACATTTGCAAGGGAGCCTTCCATTGCTGCTATCTTAGCTTCAAGTAAGCCTTGTGCTTCCTTTGCTGCATCATACTCTGCGTTTTCTTTCAAATCGCCTTTTTCTCTTGCTTCTGCAATAGCTCTGCTGGCAGCTGGTCTTTCAACCCCTCTCATGCGCTGCAATTCGGCTTTAATTTGCTCCAGTGTGTCCTTTGTCACATATTGTATATCAGCCATAAAACAAAAGTTTATAGAATAAAAAAAATAACAACGCCTCAGTGTTTGCTGAAGCGTTGCATTATTATGATGCAAATATAGAAAATATATTTCTATAAATTAATGAATAAATGCAAAAGATTTATTGAAAATTAAAGTGCAAGTTTTTTTAATAAAATTTCCGCCATTTTATAGGATGCTTCATGGCTGTATCCAGCAATATGAGGCGTAATTATTACATGTTGATGATTTAAGAGCCAATCTAACTGCTCTTTTTCAATAGGAGTATAGGTCTGCAACTGTTCGTTTTCCAATACATCAAGTCCTGCACCGGCAATTTTGCTTTCAATTAAAGCATTTACAAGATGACCAATACGTACGACCTTTCCTCTGCTCGTATTTAAAAACCAGGGTTTGCGCTCAAGTGCATCGAAGAAATTTTTATTCCCCATATAAAAAGTTTCATCAGTAAGGGGCACATGAAAACTTACTACATCAGCATATCGACAGATTTGTTCAAGACTGGCTTCTTTAATATAATCTGTTGCAAAACCGGATTTGTATTTATCATAAGCCAAAACGGTAACATCAAATGGCTGTAACAGCTTTGCAAAACTGCTTCCGGTATTTCCATATCCTATAATTCCTACTGTGCGGCCGTGTAACTCTGTTCCTCTGTTTTCATCACGATGCCATAAGCCTTTACTGATTTCATTATTTGAGTAATGAATATTATTTAACAATGCCAATAACAATCCCAGTAAATGTTCAGCCACAGCATTGCGATTACCTTCGGGGCTGCTTTCGCATCGAATACCTTTTTCCGTTGCATAGGCCACATCAATCAATTCCATTCCACTTCCCAATCTGCCGATCCATTTTAAGTATTTTGCTTTATCAATTATTTTTTTATCAATTCGCAGTCTGGTTGTAACAATAAGTCCAATAGCATTTTCTAAATCCTTTTCCAGTGTTTCGTACTGGATATCTGGTGCATACTGAACTTCATAACCCTTTTGCATCAGCGTTTCATTCAAAAATGGGTGGGCCTTACCAGAAATAATTATTTTATTCATTTCATTTTAAAGGTGAGCGCAGCAAACTGTTTAACACTTAGCTGCTCAGCTCTCTTGTCAAAAATATTATCTTCAAGCGTCTCTGTTTCAAATAAATTTCGTACCGCATTTCTCAGTGTTTTTCTTCGTTGATTAAATGCTGTTTTTACTAAGATAAAAAAATCCTTTTCATTTCTCATGTCCGGGGTTTCTTTATTGGGCAAAAGCCTGATGACGCCGCTTTTTACTTTAGGCGGGGGCTGAAAACTCTGTTCAGATACATCAAACAGATACTCCACATTGTAAAAAGCCTGCACGAGTACACTGATCACTCCATATACTTTGTTACCTTCTTTTGCGGCTACCCTTTGTGCTACTTCTTTTTGAAACATACCCACTACACATTCCACATTATTTTTCCATTCAAGAACTTTAAAAAGTATTTGCGAAGAAATATTGTAAGGAAAATTTCCAATAACAGTGAAAGCCCCTTCAAAAGGTATATCAATATCCAAAAAACTTTGATGAATGATTTTTGAATTCAAATCAGGAAAAATGGAAATCAGATAATTTACTTTTTCATCATCCAGTTCAACTGCCTTGAAATTAATATTTTGAATTTGCAACAGATATTTTGTAAGAGCACCGCCACCCGGCCCTACTTCCAGTAATTGTGAGAATGAATTTTTTTGTAACTGCTCCACAATTTTGCGACAGATATTTTCATCTTTGAGAAAATGCTGGCCAAGAGATTTTTTGAGGGTGTACATTAGGCGTAAAGGTAGCACTACAAAATGTACGATTACAATTGTATAAAAAAAAGGCTGCCCAGTTTGGCAGCCTTCTGAGTTTTTTAAAAACTGAATTAAACTATAATTTTGAAATCTTTTGAATATCTAAAGTACTTCCATCAGTATCGGTTAGTTTTAAAATATAAATCTGTGGTTTGAGGTTATTCAAATTTAACTTCACTATTCCGTTTTGAACATGATTTGATGCATTCAATACAACTCTGCCCATCAGATCAGTTAATATCATATTAACCTGCATGTTTACTTGATCCTTAAATCTTACTGTTAATTCGTCTTTGGTAGGATTGGGATAAATCTGTAAAACCAAGCCGGGATTATATTTCACATTAATCACTTTACTGTTTTTTCCCGTTCCCGATACATCAATTGCTTTCAATCTATAATAATTATTTCCTTTAAATGGGTGTCTGTCAATAAAAATATTGGGCTGATCTCTATTTACACGTCCAATAATTTCAAATAAAGTGCCATTAGATGATCTTTCAACTTCAAAATATCTATGGTCTCCATCCATTTCAGCCTGCCAATCTAATTGCACATCATCAGTCGGCAACATTTTTCCGGTAAATGAAATAAAATTTACAGCCAAGGTTTGCAGTGTTGTAGTACTTTTTATTACTTTGATATTATCTATTAAAAACCCTTCATCTTCTGCATAAAAGAATGAGCTAGTAGCATCAGATGTAAATCTAAATCTAAAATGAAGTGCTGACTGTCCAATATATGCTGACAGATCAAATAATTCATTTACCCAATCATCCTTTATACCGGTTAAAGATGGTTCTCCATCAATTGTACTTCCCTCATTTGTACCCGGTTCCTGTATTGTATTTTTTCCTGCAATTGGAGTCCAGCTCGTACCATTGGTGGACACCTGAACTTGCAATTTATCATGAAAATTCTCGGCTCTGTATTTTGTTTGAAAAGTGATATACGCTGCAGTGGCATCGCTCAGGTTAAGCGTATTGTTATAGGTTGCTCTTCTATTTGCATTTGCCGGATAGTCAGTGCCCGGAGATTCGGATAAGGCTCTTGATCCTCCATATCCCACACCCGTTTCGTATGCCCATCCTGAGTTAACAGTCCAGTTTGCAGATGCACTACCTGTTTCCATATTATCAGAAAATAATGTTATCGGATTGTAAAATTTTGTAACTGTATCAAAATAAGAATATCCACTTGATTCTACTTTCCATGCAAATTTTACATATTGTCCATTTGTAATTGAAGGGGG
Organism: Chitinophagaceae bacterium; assembly: GCA_037045195.1. Classification (GTDB taxonomy): domain Bacteria; phylum Bacteroidota; class Bacteroidia; order Chitinophagales; family Chitinophagaceae; genus JJ008. The sequence goes on along the minus strand of JBAOIB010000004.1, from coordinate 352,426 downwards.
TAAGATAAAAGTAATATTCCCAGTATAAGAGTCATAATAATTGGGCATTGTAGGTACTGTTACAGCCGTTCCGAATGAAATATTTGTAATAGGAATTGCAGTTACTGTAACAGGAGCATCCCCCAGTCCAATACGCTTAATTTTAAAGGACATGCTTCCGGATTTAGCTGTAAGTGCAATATCACTCATATCTTGTATATCTAAGTATGAACCCGCTCCATTTAGGAGTTGTAAATTTTGAAAAACCATTCCTTTGCACAAATTAATGATCCGATTTGCAGGAGCCCAGAAAGCTCCACCACCGCCTTCACCCGTCATGCCAAATACTTTTTGTTTTGTTCCTACTCCTATTTCTCCTCTCAACATCCAATCCTTTACACCACCAGCTACTTCATAACCAACAGACTGTGGACTATTGCCAGCACGCATTCCATTATATTTACCCATCAATGATGGTATTTGTGTATAATACTCCTGTTCCATTGTACTCAAATTATCAGGTCCAGTATGCAAAGAAGGCCTGCCAAAAGGCAAAGAATAATATGGCCCGTAACAATGCTGATCAATCATTGCAACAAAGTTTCTGGTTTTTGTAAATGCTCTTATTGCCTGCGATTCAGGCTCGGAGAATGCAGAAGGTCCATAATAAGTGTCTGAAGAAGTAGAAGAAGAACCACAACTGGAACCAGCTCCTGCACAATTTGACCAATCAACACTCCAGTTTCTGTTAAGGTCGACTCCATAATAACCTGCTCCATTATTCCGTCTGTTTTTCCTCCACATGCCGCCTCCATTTGGGTCGTTTGATCTGTTATATTCCCAACCGTCAGGATTCATACAGGGGATAATAAATACTTCCCTGTTATCAACTAAGTTTTTGATACTATTGTTTGCTGCATATTGTTCACATAGATATTGCATAAAAAATATCATACTGGAACCTCCAATTGCTTCTCTTGCATGTTGCACTCCAATATATAATACCTCTGGTTCATTTGCTTCATCTGTAGCTACATTATCAGATATTTTAATGCACCAAATATTTCTGCCTTGAACTGAAGTGCCTAAAGATGTTTTTGAAGCAATGCCTGGATATGATGAAATCAAATCATCCATTGCAGCCTCCATTTGATCAAATGTATAATACCCTCCCAGATTGGGGCTACCGCTCTGAACCTGAAATGCAGTTGGAGTTTGTATTATATTATCTACAATTGCTCCCTGTTGTTCAAAAGCAACTCTACCAGCTACTCCTGCTGCTGTGGGCGAGCCATCCATATTAATTAATCCACGGCGTCTTGCCTCAAAGTATTCATCATTTTTACGATGCAAATCGGCAACAATATCATCAGTAGTTACTCTAAAAGGGTATCCTAATAATTGAAGTTTGCTTAGAGCAGATTCGCTGATTTCTACAGAAACACTTCCGTTAACTTCGGCAAAATGATCTACTTCAAGCTTGCCAAATACTTCTGCTCTTAACCGAGCATCGTTAGGCAAGTCAATTTGCACGGCACTGTATTTTTCTTGAGCATTCAACATCGTACTACTTAAAAGCAATACGGTTAAAAGTAATTTGAGGTTTTTCATCATTTTTGGTTTGTTGGATTTGGGTAGTATTTCAATTATTTATTAATCAGTATTAACTTACTTGCTTGATCTTCTTCGGTTATCAGGCTTACAACATACATGCCTGTACTTATGTTTTTATCAATGTTAATTCTTTGCACATTCTCTCCGCTATTCAATATTATTGGGGTTTGTAAAATAATTCTCCCACTGATATCCTTCAATCTTACAATTCCATTCGTTTTTTGATGTGCAAAAACATTAATAGTTAAAAATTCAGTTACCGGGTTAGGATAAATTCGTATTGCATCAAATTGTTTGGCTATCAAAATATTTTTTACCTCACTATATTTAATTGAGCCATCGCCTTTTAATAGTTTTAAACGGTAATAAGAAAGACCTTTTAAAGGGCTAAGATCATTAAAGAGATAGTCATTTCCAGCATTTCCCGATTTACGAGAAATGACAGCTAAAGAATTCCAATTATGATTATCGGAACTTCTTTCAACTTCATACCCTACAAGACCATCCTCATTCTCTGTTCGCCAATTTGTTTGCACCTGATTTCTTCCAATTAATTTTGCATTAAATGAAACTGTATTTACAGACAATGGGAAATTATCTACAATTATTCTATAATCTTCAACTTCTCCATCAGGATAATAACCTGTTGCATTTGAAGTCGTCATTCCATTTGAAGTTGAAGTAATTCTAACCCTTAAGTAAGTAGTAGACCCGTTTACAAGTGGTGTGCTAAATCCACTCCAGTATAGCCATTTATTTTGTGCTGAGGCACTTGAAGTAACCGTTTGCGTGATGCCTTCTCCTGCATCAAATAACCCATTATTATTAAAATTGAGCCATGCTATCAGAGTTGCATTACTTCCTGTATTATTAAACACTGATACTTGGGCTAAATAATCACCATGTCCTGGACTTAACACAGGTACAAATGAAATACCATCATCAAAATTATCATTCGTCGCTGCTACCCCTCGTTTTAGCCATTCTATACTTACATTTGAACCTATGCGTAGTATTGATCCACTTGTATCATGTACTGCGGGGTCGCTTGTTGCGGGATCATAAGTAGCAGGCGCATCACCAAAATCAAGAAAGGGGCGAAAGGCTTCAGCAGCATCACCCCAACTACCGCCTCCGGGAATTGCCGGTGTGGACGTGATTGCATAAGTAGAACCAGTTGTGCCATTTGTGCCATTATATTGTACAATGTTACCATCAACATTATAAATTGATTCATCCCATCCAATAGAAACTTGTCGAGGTACTACACCTGAAGATGGTGCATAATTTGTCAAGATTCCAGTGCGCATATTGAATACATAAAAATCATTGTCTGAACTTGCTCCATCAAAGTCATATATCAAACTATCAGTTACACCAAAGTCACTCCAGTCGTGCCTCAAATTACCAGATCCATTATCAGCCAATGAACCGTAAACTTGTGAAGCTCTATAAGGTATGTTTGAACCATCAAAATCAATTCTCCATATAGTAGATTTTCTACTGGAAGTAAAACTCGGATTATATCCTTCAATACCCAAAAACAATGACCCATTGTAAAAAGATGCAGCACCAGATTCTACACCGAATTGATAAACTGGAATCCCCAAGGTGGTTACATCAGATAACACTACACTTATGTTTCCTGAATTAACATCATATTTTTTCAATCCTTTATCAGTTGATGGACTTCCAGTAAGGCTATAAGTATAATATACAAATCGATTATATGGGTCGTATGCTACTGAGTTGATATTTGTATGACCGGGGTCATTAAATAAAAATTTGCTCACTCCAGATGAAGGATCTGTATAATAAATGCTATTGTTTACAACCGTAAGTACATATCCAGGCATGCCCGTAAATGGTTTTGAAATTAACCTATAATTTAATGGAAAGCTGCCTGATATGCAAGCTGAAATTTTCAAAATAAATAATTGCTCAGAACTCACACTTCCAGAATTTGATATACTCAGGGTAACAGTTTTCACTAAAGAAGTCATTGAAACATCAATTGTTCCATCATTACTTGCATTACCACAACCTGTATTTGATGCAGAAGCTGTAGGATTTGTACCAATACCAGAAGCAGGTGTTAATGTAATAATTGGAGAGGCTGTTCTTTTGGCAATTGTAGTAATAATATCTACGCCCAAAGCATCTTTTCCATTCACAGATACTATTTGTCGTCTGTCAATATCATATATAGAAAAAGAAAGATTGGCTACAGGATTATCAAACACAATTGTGATTGTAGCCACATTTCCACTATTTGGTACAGCATTAAAAAAAAGGTCAGCACCAGTATCAGCACTATGGTTAGTCAATTCACCATTATTTATGATACTACCTGAATATGAAATCGAAAAAGCATTAACCCCGATTGCAAATCTTTGAGTAGAAGCCATAGCGGTGGTTATATATGTACCATCAGCTTGTAAATATGTAAGGTGATCCCAGTCTGTAGTTGAATAGGAATACCCTGTCCCACATTGTGCTGAAGAAAACTTGGGTAAAAAAATTATGCTTAAAAAAGCAATACAAAAAAATGTAAACTTCTTATTCATAGAATGGATTTTTCATTTTCAAAGGATAGTGAATTTCTTAATTCACAATAACATTTGAGTAATCGTTGCACAAAATCAGCGTTTTTACTTAGAACTTCAACCATTTCGTAAACTTTCAAAATAAATTGAGTAATACTGCTTTTACTCAACGGGCAATTACTAGCTGATTAAGTAGTATTACGGCATCACCATAATAAATCATTATTTTTACATCTCTATTTTAAAAACATGAATCAAAAACCCATCATCGGCATCACTTGTGGTGACCTCAACGGAATCGGCACTGAACTTATTATCAAAACTTTTGCCGACAACAGAATACTTGAACATTGTACTCCGGTTATTTTTTCATCTAATAAAGTCATCAATTTTTACAGAAAGTCAATGCCGGAAATTAATTTTAGTTTTCAGACTATTAAAGAATATAACAGGGTAAATCATAAACAGGTTAACCTTTTTAACTGCTGGGAAGAAGAGGTAAATATCAACCCCGGACAATTGACACCCGAAGGTGGAAAGTATGCAGCTATTTCTTTACAAACGGCAGTGGCTGCATTAAAGCAAAATCAGATTGACGGATTGGTTACCGCTCCTATTCATAAAAAAAATATTCAATCGGCAGAGTTTTCTTTTACAGGTCATACACCCTATCTTAAGAATATTTTTGGGGTACCCGATGTGGCGATGATGCTTTGTGCAGACAATTTTAGGGTAGCATTGTTAACTGAGCATGTGCCTGTATCTGCCATTACTCAAAACATTTCTAAAGAAAAAATTGTTAGCAAGTTGCAGATCATCTACAAAAGTCTGCAAAAAGATTTTGGAATTGAAAAACCAAAAATTGCTGTGCTCGGCCTCAACCCTCATGCCGGCGATGAGGGACTGATAGGTAACGAAGAGGAAGCCATCATTAAACCGGCTATTAAAGAAGCCAGAAATAATAATATGCTGGTGATGGGTCCTTATAGTGCTGATGCTTTTTTTGCCCGCCGTTCTTATAAAAGATTCAATGCTGTTTTAGCCATGTATCACGATCAGGGATTGATTCCTTTTAAAACACTTGCCACCGGCGAAGGTGTAAACTTTACTGCAGGTATTTCCGGCGTTAGAACTTCGCCCGATCACGGAGTTGCTTTTGATATTGCCGGAAAAAATGAAGCAGACAACTCCTCTTTTCTGCTCTCTATTTATGAGTGTATAGACATCATCAACAGGAGAAATAATTATACTGAAAGCAGGAGCAACCCCTTAAGAAAAATGACTGCTGCCGTAATGGGCAATGCAAGAGATGAGGCAATTGAAGAATAAAATCAGTTGGTGAACACTGAATCCGGTACACCTTTATTAATATTATACTTAGTATAAGTAATTTCTACTTTGCCTTTCCTTTGTTTTTCTTTATCTTTTTTATCCTTATCAGTTCCGTTATCATAGTCAATTGAAATTCCTTTGGGAAGTTTAAATTCTTTTGTGTTAAAAGTAAGTACAGCCTTATCTGGTAAGCCATACGAAACATAATTTTTATATGTCATTACCAGTTCATAAGTACCGTTTTCTTTTGTACTGATAACCGATTTGATTACTATTTGCTGTTTCTCGTCAATATGAAGTGTAGCACGGGTAATATTCTCATCATCACTTATGGGAAAAATTTTTACAACCCTGCACTCTGTTCCGTTCACTTTTTCTTTTCCTCCATCAATGGCTTCATAATTATCAAGCGCAAGCACATTGTTGATATTAATATTTACCGAACCTTTTGGTATAAAAGAAACACCTTTTTCATTCCTGATTTTTAGCTTATCTGGTTTCTTATAATAAATTTTAACCTGCGCTATCGGCGCTTTAATAAAAAGTACATTGGTTTTCATCTTTCCATCAGCAGTATAGTCATTTACTTTATCATATTTATCTTTTACCTGCTTCAACAATGTTTTTACATCTTGCGCCACTAACATTGGCATACTGCTTAAGAATACAGCCAAAAGGATTATCGTTTTCTTCATCATTTTGAATTATGTACTTAACTTAAAATATCTTTTTTTCTAAAATACCAGATTGTTACACTCAGAAACAGCACAATATATCCAATCAAAATCATTGCACTTCTTACCAAAGCACCCGGATTTTCAATTGAGCCATCAATCGTAGCACCTTCGGCCGATTTTTCAACATAAAAAAAACCTTTCCACCCAAGCATGTGTGTGGTAAAAGACCAGGGATTAATTGTTTGTTCAAACAATGGGACTTTTAATTGCTGAATAATAGTAAACACGATCACCACACAAACGGTAGCCACAATAGGCCCCAGTGAGTTTTCTGAAAAAACAGAAAACATCATGGCCATTGCCGCAATGGTCGTTAATGCCAATGCTGCAAAAATAAAAGCAGCAAAAAAGCGCCATAGTACATCATAATAATTCATTTGATGCCAGTCCATTTCTTTAAACACAACTAAGTCGCCTTTTCCAAAAAGAAGGATGCTTCCCAATAAAGCCAGAAGAGCCATCCATATTAATAACAACACAACATAAACTGTGCTTGCAGAAAATTTGGCAAGGATGAGTTCAGTTCTGGTAACCGGTTTTGAACCCAGCAATCGAAGTGTACCCAGATTGGCTTCTCCTGAAATCATATCACCTGCTATCAATGCTATCAGCAATGGCACATGGATTAATATCATGTGCAATACAGCTACACAAACAAAATAACCATTCAACATTTTATCATAAGGAATATAAAATGTATCGGATTGGCTGTCGGTATAAAGTTCAATAAAGTCTTGCCCATTCACTTTTAATGCAAGTTGTACCAACAATACAATTACAGCTATTGCACCAAAAGATATAAACGTACGAGGCCGTTTAAAAATCTTGAACAACTCTATTCTTAAAATTGCAAAAAACATTTAACCTTTAGTTTGCGAAAGAAAATATTCTTCCAATGAATGTAATGGCCTCAGGCTTTGTACTTCAATACCATTTGCTACAAGTTCCTGATTAAAAACCGGAATACTATTTTTATTAAACTCAAGACATATTCTTTCACCAGAAGCCAGTTTTAAAAACTGACCCCATTCCGATTTTTTAATAAAAGCCAAGGCGTCCGGAGAATTAGTAATTAACTCCACTGCTGTTTTTGCAGGATTTAATAATGCTGATACACGGCCTTCTACCACTTTTCTGCCTTTATTAATAATAAGCATACTATCAGCAACCATTTCCATTTCGCTCAATAAATGAGAGGAAACGACTAGTGTCTTTTTTTCTACTTTACTCAGGTATTGAATCATTCTTCTCATATCTGCGATACCCTGTGGGTCAAGACCATTGGAGGGCTCATCAAGAATAAGTAAACCAGGATTGTGTACTAAAGCACAAGCCAAACCAAGTCTTTGCTTCATTCCCTGCGAAAAAGTTTTTACCTTACTATATGCTCTTTCTGCCAATCCTACTTTTGCAAGCTGGTCCTTTATTGTAGTATTAGTTAACTTAACACGACTAAGACTGGCAAACAGTCTCATATTTTCAAATGCACTGAGATATTTGTATAAATCTGGTCGTTCAATAATTGCTCCGGTCTGTTTTAAAATTTCTTTACGATGCGATTTTAAATTGAGTCCAAAAATTTCAATATCGCCAGCAGAAGGAGTAATCAAAGAAAGCAACATCCGTATTGTCGTAGATTTACCTGCGCCATTTTGCCCAAGAAAACCATACACTTCACCTTCGTTTACCTGAAACGAAAGATTATCTACAGCTTTTACTTCCTTAAAATCTTTTGTAAGATTGTTGACTGAAATAATGGTTGACATGATATAAAGCACAAAGGTATTAATGATGCAAAGGCTATTCAAGTATTTTTCCGATTTTCAAAAAAAAATTGTTGAAATTCTTGCAAGTATTAAAACGACTTCATAGGTTTGTTTCCAATCCGAAAAACAAATAATACCCTCGTAAAACTACGAAAATCATTTACCGCTATCATCCACCATTTTAAAGCGGTTTTTTATTTCCGAAATTTTTTGATGGTATTTCCAAAAGATCAGTTTCCAATATTTCTATGGGCCAAAGAAATTTAATCCCAACCCAAAGAAATGACAAAGTATTTTTCATTTATTGCCATTATAGCTTTAAGGATATTTTTTCATCCTGGCTATTCTGAATCTGCAAAAATCCCTTTTACAAGTACAGATACCACACTGCATTACATTAAGCAAACAGCCGGTTTGCTTAATGTAAATGCCACCATTATTAAAAATAAAGTAATCCTCAACTGGATTGTTACCGATAATGAAACGGCAGATATGCTTGAAGTTGAAAAAAGCTTTGATGGCAAAAGTTTTCATCTGGCAGCTATTGTATTTGGAACTGACAATGCCAAAGAGGCCAGCTACCAGTATTTTGAAAAGTTAAAAAAGAAAAAAACATTTTATAGAATCAAACTTATAAATAAGAATAAAGAAATTGGTTACTCGCCTTTATTAGAAGTAAATTTAAAAGCATAAACTTTATGGCAAATAAAACAAGAAAATATTTACAGCAGGAATACAACCGTATTAAGAATCTGCTCAAGAAAGCGATAAGACCACAAAAAAAAGAAGTTTTGCCTCAACTGGTTCTTCAGCCATTACGCAATCAACGTTAAAGAAGCCACACTATTCAAATTTTTCATACATCTAAGAGTACACAAAGAGAAAGAGAGCCCCTTTACAGGGGCTTTCTTGATTTATTTACCTAAGTAAGATTGCAGTGCTGCAACATATTTTTCAAATGCCTTTACTCCCGGTTGTGTAATCTTACAAATTGTTTGAGGATAATTATCTTTAAAATTTTTTAATACAACAATATATCCAGCATCTTTTAATTTTTGTATTTGCACACTCAAATTTCCTGCAGTAGCTTCCGTCTTTTCTTTTAAAAAAGTAAACTCTGCTTCTTTTACGCCGATCAGCAACGACATTATCGCTAACCTTAATTGTGAATGTAATATAGGATCCAGCTCTTTAAACATTATTGCGATCTAGCTCATTTTTTGCCTTTCTAAAATCTAATTGCATGATAATACCCGGGATTAACCATGCAAAAATTGCAGCAAATGCTGTTAATAATAAATCTATTTTTCCATTTGTATAAACAGTGGTTATACTGCAAATCCAGCATAACAATGCTCCCCATAGCATAGGTCTTACTTTACAAGCAGTACCCGTAATAAAAGTAGGAATACCATACAGAAGCAGAAAAAAAGAAGAAATATATTCATAAAATGGAAATGAAGATTTTTCTGCTTCGTTTCCAACTACTGAAGTTATAAATACCAACAACCCAATACTGATACCAAAGCCCATCCAAACGTATAACATATAAGTATCATCATATGTTTTATAATTCTTTCCTTTATTTTCTCTAATCGAAATTAAAATTTGTGGAACAACCGCTACGAAAGTCAGCCAATAAATATTAAACGGCAAACTGAAATTAAATTCTATTTCGGCAAATCTTACTAATGAACATAAGGATATGACTATGCCCCAAAGCATAGAACTGATGCCAGTATCTTTATAAGATTGCTTCGCCTTATTGATCATTTTGGATATTAATTCCAAACTTTCATTTTCCGACAATTGTTTCTCTTCCATGTTGTAAACATTTATTGTTTCTGGAAAAATAGATTCCTTCAATTATTCCTGACCTTTTTGAAGTGAAAGAAAATAATTCAACTGACCCATGCCCCATGTAGGTGCTATTGAATCAGCCGGTTTAAAGCTTTCAAATTTTTTCTTAGCTTCTTCAAAAAGTTGTTTTGCTTCTGATTTACTGCCACCATATTGTTCGGGTGTATAATATTTATCCTGACCCTCCAGTAAATAGACTCTTGGATTTTCCGGATTAAGGCTTTTTGCTTTTGCCAATGCATCAGCTGCAGCAATACCATAAGACATATAGCGACTCATGGGATCTACCATCATTCTGCCACTGTTATACATTTTTGTCAGGCAATATATTTCTGAATTGTTATTTTCCAACGCTGTTGCTTTATTCAACAACGACTCAGCCTTATCCATCAAAGGGTCCATTTTATCTGCCTGCCCTTGAACATAGTACATATTACCCAGATTTACCTGACACAAAGCTGCATAGTAAAATGGAAGCCATTGAGTTTTTTCAGCATTTGCAATACGTTCAAATGCTGCCGATAAATCTAAAAGCCCTTGTACACTATGTGTTGTATCAACAGCAGGCACCAATTGCTCCATCGCTTTTACATATTTTTCGTTTTGGGAAAAGCCATGCAAAGAAATACTGACAACTGCCAGCAATAAGAACATTTTTTTCATTTTGTTTGTTTTAAATATTTATAATGAGTTATTGATTACATCTTCGCTTCTATCCACACCCAAACTTATGAATGCGCCCAAAAAGATAAACATTCTGGATGAAGGTGTAATTTCTTGCTTTCTAAATCCATTGTACGAATATTGATAGCCATAAACCTGACGAAGGTTAAAAATGTTGCTAATCTGTAATACATAGACAGCAAATGCTTTTGCATCTTTTTTTCCAATGGAAGGAAGAAAGTTGATTGAAAAACTAAAATTATGATAATCGGGTATAGTACCCTTATCAGAAAATTTATATTGTGAGCCATCATATACGATATTATAATAAGGGCGACCACTTGAGAAATTATAAGCGCCATTAAATTGGGTTTTCAATTTCGTTACAAACTTCTTTAATATTACAGAAGCAGTATGGCGAGCTGCGAAATTGGGCGTAATGGCATAAGGAAAATTCAGGAAATCACGTTTGGTATCCAGAAATGAGTATGAAATCCAATAATCAAAGTTTTTAAAAGTCTTTTTGTCTCTCCAGAAGAATTCAAATCCTTTAGCTTCTCCAAAACCACTGTTGTTGATCGCAGTGGGTCTAAAATTGATTATTCCTGTTTTTTGCAAATCATGATATTTTTTATAAAAGGCTTCAACCCTGAAAGATTGTTGGTTTATCACTTTCTGAAATTGAAGAATATAATGATCTGCCCTCATAAAGGAAAGTGCAACCGGTGATGGAAGGTATTTTGTCTCCGGTGTCTGATAAAAAATTCCATAGGCAAAAGAAGCCTGCGTTCCTTTGCTCAACTTGTAAGCAAGAGAGAAGCGTGGTGCAAGATTAGTTTTATCAATGATAGAAGAATGCTCCAGTCGTAAACCTCCTTTAATAGCCAAATCATTTGTCGCATAGATATCTCCCTCACCAAATATAGCAGTGGTGCTTTGTGTTAGCGAAGAAGGAAATTGTTGTAGATTGTAGTCAGTATAAGTGGAATGATCTTTTCCATAATTATACTCCGATCCAAACCTGAATGCACTCAGCCCTTTTAGTTTTTTTTCTAATACTATTTTTCCGTTTAAATAATTTCCATCTGTATTGACTTTAAAATTTTTAAACTCCAGTCCAGATAATAAAACTTTAGATTTATTTACATCCTCCATTTCACTGCTAATGTGGTCCTTGTTATTTGAATAAGAAATTCCGACACTAATTTTCCAACGCTTAGGCAAAGTCTCTTTCCAAAATAAATTATGATAGTGGTTTGTGTTTTTTAAAGCAAACTGATCAAGATAACCTAATGAGTCCAGGCTCGGTGTTGTAAAAGCCAGTTTATTACTGCTGAAATATCCATAATATTTAAGTATTCCGGTTTTAGATGTTTTAATTCTAAAATTGCCATCAATATTATGAAAAAGGGGAGCTTGGGAATAATCTTGTTTCTGTTTGATGATGGAGAAAGCGGGAGCCAGATTGGTATAACTATAATTAATCCCCCATGATGCATTTTTCTTTTTTACAAGTTGCTGCCAACCAATATTCCCTCCTATTACAGAAAGTCCAAAATTGGCCGAAGTCTTTTCAGGCAAGTCTATGGATTCTAAAATAAGCGCCGATGATAAAGCCTGACCATATAAAGCAGAATATCCGCCGGTACTGAAAACTGTTCCTTTAAAGATGAAAGGAGAAAAGCGTCCAAACTGTGCAATATTGGGCACACTGCTAAAAAAGAAATTATTTACTAACGTGCCATCTATAAAAGTTTTTGTTTCTGCGGCAGTCCCGCCTCTTACATACAATCCTTCACTCTCTCCTATCTGTTGTGCACCTGGCAATGTTTTTAATGCTTCTGTTACGTCTCCGTTTGCGCTTGCAGTAGTTACAATATCTAAAGGATCAAGTACCGCCGATGCTCTTTTTCTGTCGCTGGCTTCAAAACTACCTGCCGATATCACCACCGCAGTCAATTCGCTAATTTCTTCTTTCAACTGTATATTACTAATTATAAATTCCCCTTCTATTTTAATTGTTTGCTCCATAGATTTATAACCTATTGCAGAGAATTGTATTAACTGTGTTCCTTTTTCAAAAGTTTTGAAAGAATAGTTTCCGATAGAATCAGAAATCGTTCCATCATAACTGTCTTTAATGGCGATACTGACTCCTGCCAGCGGCCTCCCTTTTCCATCCTTTACTAAACCCTTTACGATAGTTTGGGCAAGTATTCCTTGTGAATAAATGCCGCTTAAAAATACAGTTATTAGTAAGAAAATATTTTTCATTGCTTAAAATTCAATACAAACATAAAGTAGTTTATATTATAAACCAAAATTAATTTTCACAAAAAAACGCCCCGCAATTGCGAGGCGCTTATTTACCGTCCAGAGTAAATGATTTTTATTGCTTTACAAATTTTTGAATCGCAGATTCTGTATTACAGATTGCTTTGATTATATAAATACCGGAAGACAGTTTTTCCGTATTCAAAGTTTCTGTTTGGCTGCTATTTGCAGTTTGTTTTGAATTCATCAGTTTACCATTGAGAGCAAAAATCTGATAGATTACATTTTTATTTTGCCAGTTGGCTGGTATGGTAACACGAAGTTCAGATACAACCGGGTTAGGATATGCTGACAGTGATATACTTTTTTCTTCATTTTTAGAAATCCTGATGATTCGGATAGAAGAGTACTGAACTTTTCCATCAATATCAACCATTTTCAATCTATAGTAAATAATGTCAGAAGCAACTCCAGAAATATTATCGGGGTACAAATAATCAGTATTGCTATTAGTAGCTCCATTTGCAAATGCCATACCCACTTCATTAAATGTAGTACCATTCAAGCTTCTTTCTACTATGAAATGGTTTAAATTAATTTCGCTGGCTGTTGACCATTTCAGGATTACTTTATTATCATTAAGATTTGCAACAAAAGAGGTTAAGGAAACTGGCAGCGTACTAATAGGGTCAGCATAAGGGAAACCTTTAAACCAAATAGATGACTTCCTTCTTGTATCATCTGCATATCCTGTAGTAGTCCCACCGATACGAATAGTAATTGTGCTTACATCTTCATAAACATTTGTCACCATTACGTTTGTTCTCGTTGTATCAATTCCCGAATATTCCGTCAATACTCCCAAAAATTTATTTCCAATTTGTTGTGCACTTCCCAGATTTCCCACTACATTACTTACACTAAGCCCGCTATTATTTTCTAGTGTATAATATTTTGCACCATAAAGAGAAATATACTCCCTAAGGGTACTATTATTACCATCTATATCTAAACTAGTGGCATAAATTTTTGAAATATTAGTAGATGTATTAGTGTTTTTCTTTACAAAAGCAATTTCAAACTCCATCCACCAGTCAGATGCAATATTTACTGAACCGCTATTATATGAAACCTGAGGCTGAAATGCTTTATTAAAACCTTCATTTGAAATATCCAACTTATACAAAGTAACCAGGCTTGAAGAACGGCCTACAATTTTCACCAATGCATCTGTGGTATCATTTACCAAAGGAAATTTGTAAACTGCATTATTTGCTCCTGCTGTACCTGAGCTTAATACTGAATTTTGAAAGATTAATTCATCTTGTGCTTGTGACACAAAGCTGTTAGTAATGAAGAAAAAAAACAGACAGATTTTAACTGATTTTGATTGTAAAAGTGCTTTCATCGTTTTTGCTTTAGGGTTAAGATTAATATTCAGCCAATCTTAGGATATCTACCCAACGAAAAAATTTTTTGAAGTAATCTCGGAAAACCGATTTTGAAGAGGAATTCAATTTGTTGGGAATTTTACCTACAACAAATATGTAAGGATCTAGATCGGATTCGGTTACTTTCTTAGGATTTGTTCGTTGATGAATCAAACATAATACTTGGTTTTTTTACGTGCAAGTTTTTCACGAACTTTTTCGCAAAATTTTCCGTAATTTCTGTAGTATTATTACGATGTATATTGATAATCAATTATTTCCATATGCCAATACCCCAAAAAAAATCCCGCATTATGCGGGATTCTACTATTCAAAAAAGTATGATTCTTTATTTGTACTGAGGTATAATTGTATTGGCCAACTCCACCATTTTCTTTAATCCGTCTTCAGGAAGATTTCCTTTTTTAAACTCAGCCATTACATCTGACAGTTTATTTTCCATCTCCATTAGAAAGTGATCTTCAAATTCCTTTACTCTTTTTACTGCTACATCCTTCAACAATCCATTTGTTCCCAAATAAATAATAGCAACTTGTTTTTCAACAGCAAATGGGGTGTACTGTGCCTGCTTCAATACTTCTACATTTCTGGCACCTTTATCAATTACATTCTTTGTAGCTGCATCAAGGTCTCCTCCAAATTTTGAGAACGCTTCCAGCTCACGATAAAGTGCCTGGTCTAGCTTTAAGGTACCTGCTACTTTCTTCATGGATTTGATTTGCGCATTACCACCCACACGACTTACAGATATACCTACGTTGATGGCAGGGCGAATACCGGAGTTAAACAAGTTACCCTCTAGAAATATCTGCCCGTCGGTAATTGAAATTACATTGGTAGGAATATAAGCAGATACGTCTCCCGCCTGTGTTTCAATAATTGGAAGCGCTGTTAATGAACCACCCCCTTTTATCAAATGACGAATACTGTCAGGCACATCATTCATATTCTTTGCAACATTATCATCACTAATTACTTTAGCTGCTCTTTCTAACAAACGGCTATGCAAATAGAATACATCACCAGGATAAGCCTCACGACCAGGAGGGCGACGCAACAACAACGAAACCTCACGATAAGCTACCGCTTGCTTTGACAAATCATCATATATGATTAATGCGGGTCTTCCTGTGTCACGGAAAAATTCTCCAATTGCAGCTCCGGCAAAAGGTGCATAGAACTGAAGCGGAGCAGGATCTGAAGCTGAAGCGGCAACTATAGTCGTATATTCCATTGCTCCTGCATCTTGCAAAGTTTTCATTACACCGGCAATGGTTGATGCTTTCTGACCAATAGCCACATAGATACAATAAACAGGTTTTCCTGCATTAAAAAATTCTTTTTGATTGATAATTGTATCTATACAAATAGCCGTCTTACCAGTCTGACGGTCACCAATTACCAATTCTCTTTGACCACGGCCAATAGGAATCATAGCATCAATGGCTTTGATACCCGTTTGCAATGGTTCCTTTACCGGCTCACGAAAAATTACACCGGGCGCCTTTCTTTCCAATGGCATTTCATATCGTTCGCCGATGATGGGGCCTTTACCATCTATTGGCGCACCAAGCGTATTTACCACACGACCTACCATTCCTTCACCCACTTTAATAGAAGCGATTTGACCCGTACGACGCACTTTTGAACCCTCTTCAATTTTTCCTGTTTCACCCATTAGTACCACACCAACATTATCTTCTTCCAGGTTAAGGGCAATAGCTCTTACTCCGTTATCAAATTCTACCAGTTCACCATAGCGAACATTGCCGAGGCCATACACACGGGCAATTCCATCACCTACTTGCAATACAGTGCCTACTTCTTCCAGGTCAGCTCCTACATTAAAATTGCTAAGCTGCTGACGCAGTATCGCCGATATTTCATCTGGTTTAATTTCTGGCATATCTTATTAATTTAATTTGCTTTGATAAAAAATAACCGTGACAAGCACGATGAGAAAATTATTTCACTTTATAAATAAAATCATTGTTTTCAAACTGGCGGGCAATATTCTTTAAATCATAAGCAATACTGGCGTCCATCAAAGTGTCTCCAGTCTGTAAAACATAACCACCTATAATCCCTTCATCAACAGAAGTTTCCAGTTCAATTTGTTTCATTTCACTGGTTTTTTGCACTTGTGCTACTATTTGCTTTTTTACTTCATCAGAAAGTGGAACTGCCGTTGTCAGTTTTACTACATAAATATTTTTATGTTTTTTATATTGATCAATAAAAGCAGTAATCACTTCGGGCAAATTTCCTTCTCTGCTTTTTGCAATTAGCAGGTTGTTAAATGCGGTCGTCAACACGCCAATTTTACTTTCGGTAACAGCGGCTAATATTTTTGTCTTCTTATCGCCTTTAATAATGGGACTTCGCAGCAGGTTTACAAAATCGGGATTGCTTGCGCATACAGCCTTCAGCCATTGCATGTCTGCATATACCTGCTCCAACTGGTCTTTCTCAATTGAAAGATCCAGCAGAGATTTTGCATATCGGGCGGCTAAACGGGGGTTACGCATATTTGTTTACTTAATGTTCTATTAGTTCAGTTTCAAGCTATCTACCAGTCCTTTGATGTGTGCTTCCTGTGCTTTTGTATCATTTAGTTCTCTTCTCAATACCTTCTCACTTACTTCTATAACTAATTTACCAGCCTGATTTTTTACTTCGGTTAAAGCTGCCATTTTTTGTACGTTGATCGCAGCCTGAGCTTCCGTAATTATTTTATTGGCTTCAATTTTTGCTTGCTCCTTTGCATCGTTGATCATCTTTTCTTTTGTCTCTCTTGCTTCTTTTAACAAGATTGCTCTTTCTTCTCTTGCTTTAGCAAGCAATTCTTCATTCTCCGATTTGAGTTGTGCCATTTCTGACTTTACTCTTTCGGCAGTTGCCAAAGACTCGGTAATACTGTTTTCTCTTTCTCTCAATCCTTTGATGATGGCAGGCCATGCAAATTTGGAAAGAATAAAAAGCACTACCAGAAAAGCCAGTAGTGTCCAGGCTAATAATCCAAGTTTGGGAAGAAGTAGTTCCATCTGATTCTTATTCAGGTTTTAATTCAATTTTTTTTAAATACTGCATCCGCCGCCCTGTGCTTTAGATGCAGTAATTTTTTTTCCTGCGGGGCTATTACATAACCATTGCAAGGAATCCAACAATGATCGCAAATAATGCAGCACCTTCTACAAGGGCGGCAGTAAGGATCATGTTTGCACGAATGTCGTTAGACGCTTCCGGTTGACGGGCAATTGCTTCTACAGCGCCTTTACCAATCAAACCGATACCGATACCGGCACCAATTGCAGCAAGACCTGCGCCAATTGCACCACCGGCATTCGCCATAGGAACAGTGCTCAGAAGTACATTTAATAAATCCATGTTTCTTATTTATTAACAGTTAAAAAATACAAATTAAACCATCACTGCGTCATCATAGTCGTGACCGTCATGGTGCTCTCCTTCAAATGCCTGCCCAATGAACACCGCTGTAAGCATTGTAAATATGAATGCTTGTAAAAATGCTACCAGCAACTCAATCATATATATGAAAACAGTAAATGCAATAGAAAAAGGAGAGGTACCCCAGCCAGCACCTGAATTCAGTTTGCCAACAATGAATATGAGCGAAATCAAACAGATGATGATAATGTGCCCTGCCACCATATTCGCAAAAAGACGAATAATTAATGCGAAGGGCTTAATAAATACACTCAAAAACTCCACCGGAACCAAAATAAACTTAACACCTAATGGTACGCCTGGGGGATTGAATATATGACTCCAGTAATGTTTATTAGTACTTGCCAAAATATAAACAAATGCAACAACGCCCAATACTACGGTAAATGCAATATTTCCAGCAACGTTTGCCGAACCAGGTATTAAACCGAATAGGGCATTAATTAAAATAAAGAAAAATACAGTAAGCAAATAAGGCAGGAATTTTTCGTATTTTACTCCCAAATTAGGTTTGGCCACTTCGTCTCTGATAAATGTGATCACAGGCTCTAATAAACTTTGTGAACCTTTTGGTGCAGATGTAACACCTATCCCCTGCTTATATCTTTTAGCAACTGATAGCATAATCCATACAAACAGCACCAGTGCCAATAACATTTGTACTACATTTCTGGTAAGTGAAATGTCATACACTTTTGCTGAAGAATCAAAATTGCCACTTGCATCTACAGGTATTATTTGTTCGGGTTTGAAGGTTTTGGGATCCAACCCCATTTCTTCAATATTATGCTTGGTTAAAATCTTATACCCATTATGCGCATGCTCGCCATGATGAAATGCCGAAGACATGAACGTAGTAAAACCTCTTTGAGGAGAATACAATATAATCGGCAGTGGAACACTGGCATTAAAAAAGTGAAATTCGTGACCATCCAAAACGTGGGTAAAAATGATGTCGCCAATATTTTCTTCTTTTGCAGCTTTGGGATCACCTTCACCGCCACCTGCCAGTGCAGGTACAGAAAAACTGATACAAAATATGCTGAAAACCGCTACCAGTAAGGATTTGAGACGTCTGGATGTCATGCCGCTTCTGAAATTTGGCGCAAAGATAAGGTTGTGGCAGTGAAATTTTGCTTTGGATGAAAGAATTTAAAGGGAAAATTTAGATATCCTGTTTAGGATTTTTTTTTGCAATTGTTAAATGAAAACAAGACCATAGTTACCCTTAGTCTCATAAAACTTAAATGCTTGATTTATAGTTGACAATCAAGCAACTGAGCAGTAGTAGCCCAGCTTTTCCGAATCAGAAATCAGAAAATTACATTATGTCTGTTCTAAAAAAAATTAATCTGAAGAAATTCGGCACAAGGTTAACCATAAATCAAACCGGAGGGGTTTCAGTTTTTGATTGGTTTTGTTGATATTGCATTTCATGAAGCTTACTATAAAAACCACCTTTTTTCATCAAATCATCATGAGTGCCGGCTTCTAAAATTTCGCCTTTATCTAATACTATTATTTTATTCGCTTTACGAATTGTACTTAATCGATGAGCAATAACGATTGAGGTTCGGTCCTTAATTAAAGCATCTATTGCATGTTGAATTAGTTGTTCACTTTCCGTATCAATACTGGAGGTGGCTTCATCTAAAATCAGAATTGCCGGATTATAAAGAATAGCCCTGATAAATGACAACATCTGCCGCTGGCCTAATGAAAGGGTAGCCCCCCTCTCCATCACATTAAAATCATAACCATCAGGTAATTTCATAATAAAATCGTGCATATCAATCAACCGGGCTGCCGCTATTACTTTTTCTCTTGTTATTTCAGGGTTGCGCAATGTAATATTATCGGCAACAGAACCCGAAAAAAGAAAAACATCCTGCAAAACAACACCCACATTTTTCCGCAGAATATCAGGATCATATTGATCAATATTTACTCCGTCTATCTCTATTGCTCCCTTTTGGATATGATATAATCGGTTCAATAAACTTATGATGGTCGTTTTTCCACTACCTGTATGACCAACGATAGCAATAGTTTCGCCCGGCTGAACAGAAAAATTAATATTCTTCAGCACATAGTTCTCATCATCATATGCAAACCACACATTGCTGAACTGAATGGCACCATCCACTTTTTGAGGGGCGTATTTTTTACTTTGATCAGGCTCTTTCATTACATCTTCATTATCCAATACTCTAAATACTCTTTCGCTGGCAATCATACCCATTTGTAATACATTGAATTTATCGGCCAACATTCGCAAAGGACGAAATAGTAAATTAAGATAAAGCAGGAAAGCCATAATAGTGCCTTCCTGACCGTGATGAAGTTGCAATGTATTTCGGGCCGTCCACCATACTACCAAGCCAATGGACAATGCCAAAACTATTTCTACTACCGGAAAAAAAACTGAATATGCAAAAATGGCTTTGATATTTGCCTGTCGGTGTTCTTTATTTATCTTTTTAAACTTTCCAAATTCCTTGTTTTCACTTGCAAAGGATTGTACAACATGCATTCCACTCAAATGCTCTTGAACAAATGCATTTAAAGCGGCAATAGCATTTCTAACTTTTAAAAAAGATCGGTTGATGCTTTCTTTAAAATAGTAAGTGGCTATAAGCATAATGGGAAAAGGAATCAAAGCAATCAATGTAAGTCGCCAATCAAGCCAAATCATCATACCCAGCACACAAACTATTGTAAGCAAATCAGCAATGATAGGCACTAGCCCATCAGAAAAAATTTCATTTATGGATTCTATATCATTAATAGTTCTGGTTGTTAAAGTTCCAATGGGTGTTTTATCAAACTGCCTCAGGTTCAGATTGAGAATTTTTTCATAGGTTTTCACTCTCAGATCTTTCACAACCGATTGGCCCAAAACTGCAGTAGTAAAAGTGAAAATGAATCTGAATAAGGTCTCAATAATTACAAGTCCAATTTGAATCAATGTGATCCATACAAGCATTTCGGCAATACTGAAATTCCACTGGGTGTAGGCAGCTTGTTGATCGCCTGCTATATAATTATCAACTGTTAATTTTATTAAATATGGTCTGAATGGGGTGATGATTGCAAGCAAAATTGCTAAAGCAATTGATAAATAAAGTTTATTTCGGTAAGGTTGTGCATAATGAAATACCCTGCGCAACAGATTAAAATCAAAAAATGTTTTTGAGGTAGTTGACAAAAAATAAAAATTAAAGAAGCACAAATCTAAGTGTTCCCATAGTCTATTCTTCTTCCCTTAATGCAATTTTATATGCTTTAATGAATAATGCACCCAGATTTTTATATGGAGGTACATAATCGTCAAATTCTGAAGAGCTGGAAGCTGCCCTTAACTCATGCCAGAATGGAATCCAATTTATATCCTGCCCCATTCTTTCTTTATTTGCGATGAGTACAACGAATGGCAGGTTTACTTTTGTATCCCCAATCTGTTTGGTAGCTACTATATGTGCATCATCCGAAACCGTAAGAATATCATGCAATAATCGGTAGCCCCCACAAGAACCCATAAAAACAATTTTTGAACTGGGAAACATTTGAGCAATTGTTGCATCAGCATAATAGCTATGTCCACGATGAATAGTAACCGTTGGGAAAAGTTTGTTTTTTTCCAGATACGCTCCTAATGCTTTTTGAGCTTTTTCGTCTAATCCATCTTCTTCGTTTAATGCCCTATTGGCAAAAATTGATACGGGTTTTCCCTTTACAGATCTCACTTCCACCCATTGCTCCGAAGGAATAATTTTCCAATTGGAATTTGTAAATGCTTTTAAAAAACCATTAAAAACGCCTTGCCCGTCTTTATCACCATAAAAAAATTGTTGCATAATTACACGACCGCTGTCATTTTTTAAAGCTATATAAGGCACATCATAAACAGGTGGAATGCCCAGCTCTTTAGTTAAATCAATTTTTTGAGTACTGTCAGCTGAAAGAAAGAGATATTTCAAAATTTTATAAATAGCAATCCCCTTTTTATTTTGTTCAATAATATTCGTTTGATAGTTCTCTTGAACATTACGAAGTATTTCATCTGCCAGCGGTTTTAAAGTCTCCGCAATACTGGCATAAGAATCTGCCACATCAACTGCGTCTTCATATCCTTTAGCTTTTTCCAGATTTTTTACAAATGACTTCATCAGCATTTCTGCATCACTCATGTCGGCAGGATTTGCGGGTTTTGGAAAACTAGCCAGATAATTTCCTAATTGGTTATAACCAGCACACATTTTGATAAATTTTCGGTACTTATCAAAATAAACGAGCTTCAAAATGGAATCTCCACGATTATTCAACTTTTTCAACATTAATGGGAAAACGCCTCTTACAAAACTTGAGGTATATATAATACCATCGCCGGAGACAGCCAGATAATAAAGCTCCTGTGGTGTAAGATTTTGAATTGATTTAAATCTCACTTCTGCAGATTCGGTATGCAGGCCGTTGATAATATTTACAAAATTTTCTTTTGCCTTTTGCATCATTCGCATGCTGAGTGTTTCAAACTCAAAAGCAGTGTCTTTATTGATAGCCCTTTCTACATAATCAATATGAGTTTTAACCAGCAATCGGTAATACTTCAGAGAATCCGACTTTGCCTCATCTACTTCTGCATAACTCACTTTCCCATTAAGAATATTATCAAGAAAACAAAAATATTGTTGCCCATCTTTACTTTTTGACATAGCAACAATAGTACTCACTAACAAATTGTCTTTGAGAGAACGTATCCTTACACCCAACCGGTTATTAGCTTGAGAGTAGTCATACAGTTCTTTAGGATTATTACGGGCAGCCATTTTTATCAGCGTGTCTGCAAACGGAAGATTAGGATACTCGGTTAAGGTTGATAAAATCTTGTCGGGGTAGTTTACACAGTATTTTCTTATTACTTCATCTCTGCTGGATTGTAGTTCAGGATTTTGCTGAAAAGCTGCTGATTTAAGAATTATGGAAGCGGAAGCATAATCCAGATCATTTATAACATTTAATAAAGAGTATCCTTTTCCATTTGCATCCAAAGCTTTTTCAAATGATTCTAATATTGAAGGTAGTTGTACAGGTTTTAAGCGTTGAGCTTTGTCACGTGGATTTCTGTCAGACCAATTTCTTTGAACCATTCTCAAAAACTCGGCATACCATCGTAAATAACCGATTTTTTTTTGTGCACCCATTGTGCTGTCGTTTTCTACTCTGTATTGAAAACAATCTATACCGGTTGTAGCGGTTTGATTGACGAGGAAGTTCACCGTTTCGTCGCTAGAAACTTTCAAATGCCCATCATCGGTACCATCCCATTTAAGAAGGCTATGCTGAGCATCATCAACTTCATCATGCCAATACTGCCTTTGTTTTGGCTTAAAGTCTTTAACCGAATCGGCATTACATTGCCCAAAAGACAAAGAATGAAACAAAAGCCCGGTTAATAACACTAAACTGTATCTAAAAACTAATCTCATAAAAATATTATGCAAATTTAATCCATGAAATGATTACTACAGAATTCAAATCACCTTCAAAGACGATAAAAACCCATAAATAGCTGTAATAAGGTCGATCTTTTTATTTTTTCCCTTTATTAAGATTTCATTAATTTTTGACTTATTGATACTACATATTTTTCTACAGGTGTAATTACAATTAGGTTTGCAAAAAAATAACTTGTCAGAAAAAATCCACACTATTTTAATTGCTGATGACGAGCCGGATATTTTGGAGATTTTGCAATTTCATATTACTGCCGGAGGTTATTTGGTACATTTAGCAAAAGACGGGGTGGAAGCTTTAGATCTTGCTCACCGCATCAATCCTGATTTAATAATTTTGGACATGATGATGCCAAAAAAAAACGGCATGGAAGTGTGTGAGCTTTTAAAAGCTCAGATTAAATTCAAAGAAACTCCCATTCTCTTTTTAACTGCATTGAATGACGAAGCAACTCATGTAAGAGGACTTGAGGTGGGCGCTGATGACTATATTAGTAAACCTGTAAGTCCCAAAGTCTTATTGAGCAGGATACATGTCCATTTAAGACGAACAGGAAAAAAGGGAAATGGAATTATTAAAATAGGGGAAATGGTTATAGATCCTGAGCGATTTGTGATTGCCATAGGAGAAACCGAATTTGCCTTAGCCAAAAAAGAATTTGAGTTGCTTTATCTTTTAGCTCAAAAACCAGGAAAAGTATTTTTAAGAAATGAAATTTTAAATCAGGTTTGGGGATACGATGTTATAGTGGGCGACAGAACAATTGACGTACATATTCGGAAAATAAGACAGAAGCTTGGCATAGATTGCATTACAACAGTAA
Source organism: Chitinophagaceae bacterium (assembly GCA_037045195.1). GTDB lineage: Bacteria > Bacteroidota > Bacteroidia > Chitinophagales > Chitinophagaceae > JJ008. The sequence goes on along the minus strand of JBAOIB010000004.1, from coordinate 328,396 downwards.
AGGGTGTGGGTTACAAGTTTGAAGTATAGTTCAAAAAATTTAATTGTGCTTTCTGTCTTTACCTTCGTCCTATGTTTTCAACTAAAAACATTACACCAAGGCAAATTGCTTTATTAACAGCACTCATACTGGCATTACCAGAAAGTTTGCTGGTGCTGGCCGTTGAAAAAAAATGGCTGTGGGCAATTGCTTCATTTATCATTTTCTTTACTGGAAGTTACTTTCTCATTTTATTTGTACTGGAACGTTTTATTTACCGTAAAATAAAACTTATTTACAAGTTTATTAATAAAACAAAAGCGACAAAGCGGGAAGAAACGTTTTACAAATATGTGTTGCCTCAAAAAAGTATTGATGAAGTGCGGGAGGATGTGGAGCAATGGGCAGCTGAAAACGTAGAACAACTGGAACTGCTTCGAAGTACAGAGCATTTTCGAAAAGAGTTTCTTCAAAACCTTTCACATGAATTCAAAACACCTGTATTTGCTATTCAGGGTTATGTAGAAATTTTAATATCAAATGCACCAATTGAGCCTGATGCACGAAAAAAATATCTTTCAAAAATTGCAAAAAATATTGAAAGGCTAAATCACTTGCTTGCCGATCTGGATGAAATCTCCAGCCTGGAAAGGGGCGAATTAAAGCTAAGCAGAGAAAATTTTGTAATTCAGGAACTAATAAGGGATGTGTACGAAAGCTTTTCCGCAATAGCTGAAGCAAAAAAAATACATCTCCAAATAAAAAAAGGATGCGAGTCGCCACTTACCGTTTTTGCAGACAAACAAAAAATGCGACAGGTGTTTGCCAATTTGATAGAGAATTCAATTAAATACGGTAAACAAAATGGAAGTATTACAGCCAGTATTTATAAAACAGATGACAAGCAGATATTAATTGAAATAAGTGATGATGGAATTGGTGTAGAAGAAAAAAATATTGCTCGCATATTTGAACGTTTTTTTAGAACAGAAGAAGGTCGAAGCCTGGACAAAAACGGTAGTGGATTAGGTCTGGCTATCTGCAAACACATTATCGAAGCTCATGGACAAAGTATTCATGTACGCAGTAAATTAAATGTAGGTACTACGATTGGATTTACTATTGATGCAAAAAATAATTAAAAAGGCTCTGAAATCACAGAGCCCTCATTAAATACTCAAATTTTTACTGATTATTTGTAATTGAATCTAGTCCACCCTTTCCACCAGGAAGCATAAACTCCGGCTGAAGCTACTGCCCCACGAAAAGTTACAGACTTGTCAAAGAAATCATCCCCAGCAAATTTTGGATCATTAAAACTTCCTCCATTAAGAATTTTTTGATTTCCATTGGACCCGGCAAAAGGAGTAGGATCCGGCGCTGTATAGTTAAAGGGCTGAATCAATTTTACATCCGCTGCATTTGTAAGCAAATCGTTATTATAAAAAGTGTTATTAAACCATGTAGCTAATGAAGGGTCGCCTGTAATTGTATTTCCTCCACTTCCAGAAAACCGCAGGTTAACCGCATTTCCTGCAAGTGTAACATTTCTTAACCTCAAAGTACTGTCCTCAATATTCAAAACAGTTGAAGAACCGGTAGTACAATCAATTTCTATACCTCGTGGCCATCCCATTATAATTGAATTAAAAATTGAAACACCACTATTTCTGCGAATATGTGCGCCACCCCTGAATAATGAATTGCCGATATTGGCTGTAGTTGCCTTGGGGCCAATTGCAGTAATGTTACTGAAGATTGCAGACGTTTTGGGCATTGCAGTTGTACCACTTGCATTATTATCACTTTCAAAAGCTTCAGAGTTTGATATATCTGCAATTACAGAATCACGAAACACTAAGCCAAACTGTACTTTACCATTGTAACCATTGTCTGTATCAAAATCGTCATCTTGAGTTTTATAAGAAACAAGGTATTTGCAATTTACTCTACCACCAAACCATTCAAAAGCATCGTCTTTGGCATAAGCAACCTGAACATGATCAATAGTTGTTCCACTACCTACTGCTGCCAAAGTGAGGCTGTTAATTTCTTTATCAGGCTGAAAGGCATATCCTGCATACTCTATTCTAAGAAAACTCAAAGTCCCTGAATTGTCATCATCCAATGCAATTGGAGCTACAGCATCACCTGAACCAGCCAAGCCATCTCCGTTTGAATTATCAATTCCTCCTTCAACCTGAAACAAGCCACTAATATTATTGAAACTGGTGTTTATTGGAGCTTTTCCACAAATCACTATACCTCCCCAGTCGCCAGATTGAGGATTGGGCGATGCTGATGTAAACACAATTGGTTCCACTGGAGTGCCAATCGCATTTAGTTTAGAACCTCTGGTTATGATTAATGCTGCAACATCACCACCGCTAAATGAGCCTTTGATAGTCGTTCCTGCTTCTATGGTCATTGTATGATTTCCCACCATATACACCAATCCCTTTAAGATATATATATTTTGTTTTTTCAATATCGTGTCAGCATTGATTCGCCCCTGTAGGGTAATGGTTTGTCCTGAATTTGATGCGCCCCCACCATTTACAATAACAACCTCAATTTCTCCGTCTGTCTCAATCTTTCTACAATTAGTTTGTAGCATAATAATGACTACGGCTCCAAAAAATATAAATTTTTTCATTTTTTGATTTTTATTATTTATAAAGAATAATTAAATGTTAGACTAAATACAGAACCAGTTTTTCTTGTAAACCTGTAAGCATCTTCATTTTTTTGAAGCGAACGTTTACTATTAATTTTGTTTTGATAGAAGTATTGAGTCGCATTCAGTAAATCTGAAATGCTTAGTTTTAACTCCGCTTTTTTATTACTAAATTTTTTACTTACTTGAAAGTCAAACAAGGGTCTGGCAGCTTCATAAATATCAGGTGAACCAGCACCCGAGCTCAGATCGCCAACCAAATAAATGCGCTGTCCGATTTGATTAAAAAGTAATGTTGCATTAATCCCTTTTTTAGGAAGATCATACTGTAAGCCCATATTTAAAACATATGGGGATTGGCCTTGCATAATCCTGTTTATCCCAAAATTTTTATCGCTTACTTTACTGCTAATTATAGAGGCATTTGCTTGAAATGTGAACTTCCTAAAAATCCTGCTGAAGTCTAATTTCTTTCTAACTTCAATTTCAATTCCATTAGAAATTGCCTGATTTACATTTTGGTAGCTAAATGTACTTGCCCCCCCTGCTCCTTCATTATAAAATTGCTCTATTGGATTTTTAAAGTACTTTAAGAACAAACCAATTGTAAGAATTTCCCCTTCACAAGGATATAATTCATACCTGATATCCAAGTTAGAAACTTTTGTTCTTTTCAGAAGTGGATTGCCCTGAACTGAGGCATTCAATTCAAAATCGTAAAGATTTAGAAAGGACAATTCCCTCAGTTCGGGCCTAATAACGGTTTGAGATGCTGACAGCCGGAAATTGACTTTCTGGTTTAACTTCAACGTGAAATTAAAGCCTGGTAAAAAATCTGTAATTGAAGAATGAATATGTCGTGGGTCCCAGCTTTTTACACTTCCAACTAGTTGATCGAAAATGCTCTACTCTAAGTCCTCCAACTACATAAATTTGCTTTGAAATTTGATTATGAAATTGAAAAAACCCGCTATTTAAAATTGTATTTGCAAGGTATCTGAAGTTGTTCCCTTTTATAGCATCAAAACCAAATTTATTATCAATTCCATTTCCAAAATTTTCAGAAGCAAAAACTACATCAGCAGCTAATTTTCTTAAAATAAGATTATCCTGAGTAAGGTAGTTAGCAAAAAGCTTTGCATCGTACAGCCTGTCTTTAATCTGCAGCATATAACCTGCTTTTATAGATTGCTTCTGGCCAAGCCATTTAAAGTTATAGGTAATATCTCCACCTACAGTTCCAATATAATCGCTAAGATTTTGAAAAATACGGCTACCACTTTGTTGAGATAAAGAATTAGAGATAAGCAGTAAGAAAGGGTTTTGTGTATTGCGCATACGTGAATAAGTAATTCTGCGCTGATCTGGTATATATCCGTCTAATATATTAAAAGCTCCCTGCCATTTAAGTTTCCAAGTTTTTGAAAGTTCATGCTCTCCGTTTGTCTGTATTGAAAAAAAAGTATTCTGTTTAAAAGTTAATTCTGTGCCTAAAATAATTTCATCCCTGGTAAATTCATCTCCGCTTCGTTTAGTAACTGCGTTTGTAGTAATTACATTTAATATTGATTTGATTGATATTTTATTTACTGAATTTAGCTGTAAGGTAAAACTACCCAATACACCTGCATTAATATCTTGAGTATAACGTGTATCAGAAAAATCATAATTGATAGTAAAAATATTTGAGGCAAGAGCATTTGAGCGATTGGTCATTTGCACCAATTTGTTGGATTTATTGTAAACAACTCCAAACGAAGCGCCAAATTTTTTACGAAACAGCTTCCCATTTATTCCCCCATTTACTTGTAAACTAAAATTTATTGGAGCAACTGACTGATAGGGCTCCCATGCATTGCGCATTTGCCTTCCCATATTAGTTTTTTGCAATGCATTTAACGTATTGAAAACTGATTTACGTTTATAGGCTGACGGAAGCGATCTGGTTCCATCGTCAATTCCCAGCCAATCAAATTTTCCTCCCTTGTCTTTATAAAAATTATTGCCTACAACTTGTGAGTTTAAACCTGTACCCAATTGAAAATTAAAAAAACTTTTAGAAGGAATATCTTTTGTATTTACTTGTATCAGTCCACCCGCCCATTCCCCAGGAAACTCAGGAACAAATGCTTTATTGACAATAATATTATCAATCATTTGAGCCGGAATCAAATCAAAAGAAAAAGTTTTTCTGTCAGGCTCAGTACTGGTCATTAGAATACCATTTAGCATTGCTTGGTTATACCTGTCAGCAAGGCCTCTAATAATCACAAATTTTCCCTCTTGTAAACTTGCTCCTGGTGTACGTTTGACAACCTCCCCAGCGCTTTTATCAGGGGAAAGCCTTATACTTTCTGCAGAAATAACGGAAGTAACAGTATTGCTATTTTTTTGAAATGCAATGAGGGAATTAATCGTTTCTTTTCTTGCACTCGATCGTTTTGCTACTACAGTTACATTTTCACTCATTTTCTCTTTAACCTCAAGTGTAATGTTTAATGTATTTGTGTTGCCTATAAATACCTCTGCATCTGTAACGATTTTAGTTTCATATCCAATAGCAGAAAACTCCAATTCATATTTTTTCCCAGGTATGAGCGAAAGGTTATATATGCCATCAAGGTCAGATACTGTACCCCTGGCGGTAGAAATGATTGTAACTGTAACACCAACAACAGGGTGATTATGAGCATCTCTTATTTTGCCTGACAGTATCACTGTTTGCAACTGCCCCAATGCGGATCCTAAGGATACAAAAACAAATCCAATAATCAGGTGTAGCTTTTGAAGCATATCATTATGATTTGCTGCAAAACTGATTTGATTATGTTACTATAATGTTATGACAATATTAACTGATTGTAAACTTTAAGAAATTTGAAATAAATTTTAGAAAATAAAATGCAACCTGCAAGTAAACACATTATCACTCAACTGTGAAGTAAAACCGGGCAACGCTGTAATTTCATTTGACACCAAACTATAACAAAGCACTAATCTGGTTTGCTTATTGAAATTATAAATATACCCAATGCCAGTAGTAGCAAACTTTATATCTGCCAGTGTAAGGTTGGTACCCGGCTTTCCAATTTGCAGCTTTTTTACTTTTATATTCGGATCATACCAGTCATATTTCAACAACAACTGATGTTTTTCGTTTACAATATTTTGAAGAAAATAAAAGAATGCACCATTGAAAGAACGAATATAAGTGGGCAAGGGATTGCCATTGGCAACAGGCAATGCTCCCGGACTGATACTAGTATTGATGGTACCAGGCTGCGTACCAAACCAGTATTCAGCACGAAGTTCTGTAGCACCCCATTGATGATCCTTCTTTAATTGAATATCGGCCCCATAATAATGACGAGGTGCAATTTTATCTAAATTGGAAAGTGAAGAGTCGACATTAAATATATTATCGCCATTCTGAGCCATCCCGTTTTTATAAACATATTTCGTTCCATTTTTCCAACCACCATTTAAAAATGAAAGCCCTCCGGAAATTGTGAAATTATTTACCTCGTATGGTTTAAAATAAGCTCGGCTGATTACATCTTTGCGACTATCAAAATCGGTGCTGCCCGCCAATCCCTGCCCGTTAAATACGCCTATATCAAATTTTATTTGTGAAGATTTTCTTTTCTTATTTATTGGCTCATAAGAAATCATTGCGCCAATATCCCGTTCACGAGGCATTAATATTTGCGACATTCTTCCTCTTTCTGGCATTTCTCTGTAAGCAGAAGAAAGATTAACTTCATAACCAAAAGGCCGGGCAAACAAACCAGCAGTTAATGAAAACATTTGCTTTTTTGTTTCAAACAGTTTCAAAAACATATCTCTTATTGCTACGCCTCTTTCTGTTCCATCCACCTGAAAAGCAAAAAAGGCAGCAGGAACACCAGATTCTTTTGAAGGGAGAACATACTCAATTTTAACTCGGGCCCTTCTCAACATAAATCTTGACTGAGAATGAGGTGAAAAACTGCCTCCTTCATAAGACTCAACTCCTTTTGTAGATGCCAACTGAAACTGAGGCTGAATATAACCTGTGATTCTTAAATTGGAAAAGCGTTTGACAACTGGCCTTACAGTGTCCTTAATATAAAAGCTGGAATCCAAATCTGATAAAAAACGCTGCGCTTTTGCATTTGTAAATAGTAAAAAAAAAGAAATCAAACAAACTGAAGATTTTCTCATCACGCTTTGAGAATCAAGAGTCAAGAAATGAATTAGACACATTTTATCAAATAATAATTACAAAAATCAAAAAGAATTATCAACCCAATATTAATAAATTATTAAGTCTTAATAAATATTAAGAAATCAGGAATCAGCAGATTACTTTTGTCATTACACTAAAACCATTATTATGGCACTTAATTCACTGTTTAAAATATTCATGCCGAAAACCAAAATTTTTAATGAACTTTTTGAAAAGGTAGCAGCCAATGTTGCAATAATGAGTGATAAACTAAGAGAATTGGTAGGAGAAGCCGATTTTGATAAGAGAGCTGTTTTGATTACTCAAATTGAAGATTTAGAGCATGATAATGACGACCTCACTCATAATATTTTTACAGAGCTGGGCAGAAATTTTATTACGCCATTTGACAGAGAAGACATTCACTACCTTGCTACTTCCTTGGATGATATTGCCGATTACATTTATTCATCTGCAAAAAAGATAAACTTTTATAGGGTAAACCCCAATGATATTGGTTTTCAAAAATTAGCAGAAGTGATACAAATGAGTGCAGCAGAATTAAAATCGGCTGTAGGTCAGTTGCGTAATATGAAGAATATGAAAAGCATAACTGAATCTTTGGTAAGAGTAAACAGTTATGAAAATCAGGCTGATGATCTTTTTGATATGAGTATTGAACGCTTGTTTGAAACCGAACCCGATGCCAAAGAAGTTATTAAGAAAAGGGAAATATATCAGGTAATGGAGCTGGCTACAGATAAATGTGAAGATGCCGCTAACGTGATAGAGTCTATTATCATTAAATACGCATAATTCTTTTTCGTATCATCAACCAAGACCTTTCATTATGACTTTAGTAATAGCCATAATCATTCTAGCACTAATTTTTGACTACATCAATGGATTTCATGATGCAGCCAACTCCATTGCAACTGTTGTTTCAACAAAAGTATTAACGCCCTTTCAGGCAGTGCTTTGGGCTGCTATGTTTAATATGGTGGCTTTTTGGGTATTTAAAGACCATACTGTTGCAAACACGATAAGTAAAACTGTTACAAAAGAGTTTATAACACTTCCTGTTATCTTATCGGGTCTTATTGCAGCCATCATTTGGAATCTGGCCACATGGTGGTATGGCATTCCTTCTTCTTCATCACATACATTGATTGGTGGTTTTGCTGGTGCAGCACTTACACACGCCATCATGCAACATGGATGGGGCATCTCCTGGTCAAAAGTGATAGAAAGCAATATAATTATTCAGATCATTCTTTTCATTTTTCTGGCACCCATTATTGGTATGGTGATATCTATGTTTATTACCATAGTTACCGTTATGAGAAATGTGTGGTTACGAATTGGTATTATAGCAATTGCAACGGCACTCACCTTTTTCATGTTTGACAATTTTGAACAAGCGAACCAACTAAAAAAGGTCAACCAGTTCTTAAAAATGGATCGTTTTGAAAAGACAGAAAAGATTGCTTTGGAAAAATTAGAAAAAAATCCAAATGATTCTATTGCAATTGCCGAATATGCGACTGCAAAAGCCAAGTTGGACAAAGCAACTCCTAAATATCAAAAAATAAAGTTGCTTGTTAAAGACTACGACAAACTGGGAGCTGAAAAAATTGCGAAAATAGTATTTGATCAGGGGCTTTTGAAAGACATTGAAGTAAGTCGCTTAAAAGACGAAGTAAGAAATGCCAATAATTATCTGGTACATGAATCAATGGCAATAGAAGATGAAGCAATTGCCAATGAATTTAAAATTGAAAAAAGAGAAACTGAAAAATACGAAATACCGCTGTCTCAATATCTGAAAAAAGAAATTACACTTGACAGCACCATGAAGGCCTTACGTTCAATTTATTATATCTATGATCAGAATCTTGCTAAAGTAAAAAAGAAATTAACGGATTACAATATTGAAAATGCATTCAAAAGTGAATTAATAAAAGCCGATAATACTGAAATTGCCTGGGGGCTGGTTTTTGTTGCGGCACTCTTTTGTCTTGTTTATATCTATGTTGAAAAAATAAGAACTCCGACGGCTTATAGAATGGCCAATATGTTTAAAAGACTCCAGTTATTCAGTTCCGCAGCTTTTAGTATAGGCCATGGAGGTAATGATGCACAAAAAGTAATGGGAATAATTGGCGCTGCATTAATTGCCAGCGGGCAAATTCAGGACTTTGAAAGTTTACCATTTTGGGTGCCATTAGCCTGTTATGCTGCAATTGGTTTAGGCACTTTAAGTGGCGGCTGGAAAATCGTAAAAACAATGGGCACAAAAATTACAAAAGTAACACCATTGGAAGGAGTTGCTGCTGAAACAGCGGGTGCATTTACTTTATTCTTTACAGGTCAAATGGGTATTCCTGTTTCAACCACACACACCATAACGGGTAGTATAATTGGAGTGGGCGCTACCAAAAGATTATCCGCTGTTCGCTGGGGTGTTACTATCAATTTAATATGGGCATGGATACTTACAATACCTATAAGTGCCTTATTGGCTGCTGCTGCATATTATATCGTCAGTAAGTTTCACTAACATTGAATTTTTCATCTTATAAAAATTCCGGACTTTTGTCTGGAATTTTTTATTATGTCTAAAATACTTGTAACAGGAGGCTGCGGTTATATCGGCTCTCACACTATAGTAGATCTTATTGAAAACGGATACGATCTTATTTCAGTTGACAACAACTCCAGATCAACCCCGGCAATGCTAAATGGTGCTGAACAGATAACAGGCAAGAAAATAAAAAACTACAAAGTTGATCTTTGCAATTTTGATGACACACATGCCATATTTCAGGAAAATAAAGACATCTATGGCATCATTCATTTTGCAGCATATAAGGCCGTTGGCGAATCTGTGGAAGAACCATTGCTTTACTATGAAAACAATATAACATCATTAGTAAATCTTTTGAAATGTGTTCAGGAATTTCATATCCCTCATTTTGTCTTTTCTTCCTCCTGCTCAGTTTATGGTAATGCTGCAGAAATTCCTGTTACCGAAACCACGCCATTAATGCCTCCTGAATCGCCTTATGGCGCTACCAAACAAATGGGAGAACAAATTATTTCAGATTTTGCAAAAAGTTCTGGTATCCCCTGTATTCTACTTAGATATTTTAATCCAGCTGGCGCACATCCAAGCAATATCATTGGCGAAATGCCTTTGGGTCAGCCTTCCAATCTCGTACCTGTTATTACCCAAACTGCAATTGGAAAAATAAAAAAAATGACAGTTTTTGGTACTGATTATGAAACCCGAGATGGCTCCTGTATCAGAGATTTTATACACGTTAGCGATTTAGCCCATGCCCACACTTTAGCATTGAAATATCTGGAACGTCAACAAAATAAATCTCAATCAGAAATTTTTAATTTGGGTACTGGTAATGGCGTTACCGTTTTAGAGGCCATTCAGACATTTGAAAAAGTGAGTGGAATGAAATTAAATTTTGAAGAAGGATCCCGTCGTGCCGGAGATGTAGTGGCAATTTATGCCAATAATGATCTTGCAAAAAATCAATTGGGATGGGAAACTAAATATCATCTGGATGATATCATTCGCACAGCCTGGAACTGGGAGCAAAAAATGAAACAAGACGAAGCAATAATGAATAAACCGTCACCCGGATTAAACTAAATCTTAATTCCAATTATTTAAAAACATTTTTGTAAAAGCAATTCAGGTTTCAAATCCTTTACTTTGCATTAATTCTATCAAATTATGCTTAAAGAAATTCAATCAACAGGAAGTAAAGATACACGCAGCGGATTTGGAGATGGCATATTAGAAGCCGCTCGCAAAAATTCAAATATTGTTGCGCTGACTGCTGACCTTGCTGGTTCATTAAAGCTTCATCCATTTATAAAAGAATTCCCTGACAGATTTATACAATGCGGCATTGCTGAAGCCAATATGATGTGCATAGCCGCAGGTCTTACTATTGGTGGAAAGATTCCTTACACTACCACTTTTGCCAATTTTTCAACAGGAAGAGTTTATGATCAAATAAGACAATCCATTGCATATAGTGGAAAAAATGTAAAAATATGCGCCTCACATGCCGGATTAACGCTGGGCGAAGATGGTGCCACACATCAGATACTGGAAGATATAGGAATGATGAAAATGTTGCCCGGTATGTCGGTAATAGTACCTTGCGATTATGCCCAAACAAAAGCTGCTACCATTGCCATTGCTGATTTTAACGGCCCTGTTTATTTAAGGTTTGGCCGCCCCTCATGGCCCATTTTTACTACCGATCGGCCATTTGAAATAGGCAAAGCGCAGATTTTTTCCGAAGGCACCGATGTTTCCATATTCGCCTGTGGTCATTTGGTATGGAATGCCATTCAGGCTGGAGCCATTCTTCAGGAAAAAGGAATCAGTGTAGAGGTTATCAATATACACACGATAAAACCATTGGATGAAGCGGCAGTTATACAATCGCTTCGCAAAACCAAATGTGCTGTTACAGCCGAAGAGCATAATATTATTGGTGGACTGGGCGATAGTATTGCAAAGTGTGCTTCTCGACATTTTCCTGTACCAATTGAATATGTTGGCACCAATGATACATTTGGAGAAAGCGGAACACCCATGCAGTTATTAAAGAAATATAAATTAGATATTCCGGACATTGTTGAAGCTGCAGAAAAAGTATTAACCAGGAAAAATTCCTGATAAACTATATTTTTTTAAGCATCATAAAAAAAATTTTCAAATATTTTGAGCAGCCTCTATTATTTTTGAGTCTGTATTAGTATTTTTTTAAGAAAAATAAGAATTAAACATTTTCCAATTTCCACATTCTAAGGAAGCCAAAGAAACGGACGCATGTCTCTTACCACAATCAACGATAGCGAATTACTAAGTCAATTCCGCAACCCGGCTACTAAAGAAAAAGCATATACAAGTATTATAAAAAAATACCAGGAAAAAATGTACTGGCATATTCGCCGTATGGTGGTAGTACATGATGATGCCAACGATGTTTTACAGAATGTATTAATAAGAGCCTGGAATGGGCTTGAAAATTTCAGAGAAGACAGCCAGCTTTATACCTGGCTCTATCGTGTAGCTACCAATGAATGTCTTACCTATTTGGAGCAGCAAAAAAGAAGAACTTCGGTAAGCCTGAGTGATGTTGAAAGCGGTTTGAGTAATAAAATAAAGGCAGACAAGCATTTTGACGCTAATAAGCTTGAATGGAAATTACAGCTTGCAATGCAACAACTGCCTGAAAAACAGCGTGTAGTTTTTACACTTCGCTATTATGACGAAATGCCTTATGAGAAGATGAGTCGGGTTTTGGAAACAAGCGAGGGTGCATTAAAAGCCAGTTATCATCACGCTGTTAAAAAAATTGAGGATTATATGATTAATCATTAAACTTTTTACTACAATTTTCGTCTGTAATAATGTAAAATGTCACTTAATTCAAACATATTAAACGAATTAACCGAGCTAAAAAGCAAACTAGCCGAGGTTGAAACCGTCAATCCTTATACGGTTCCCACAGATTATTTTGACAATCTTATCAGCCAAATTTCAACTCGTATAAAAGAATTAGAATCAAACCCTGTACAATCTGAACTGAAGAGTCTTTCTTCTGTTTTGAGCAATATTTTAAAAAATACGCCTTATTCCGTACCCAATGATTATTTTGTCAATCTTCCCGAAAAGATGTTGGCAATTGCAAATCAAACCGCAAAAGAGGAATTGGAGATCTTATCTCCATTCCTTAGCGGATTGAAGAAAGAGAATCCTTATGCTGTGCCTACAGGCTTTTTTGAAGTAGTGAATACTCCTGTAGTTGAAACTATAAAACCAGTTGTAAAAATAAAATCTATTTACGGGCATAAATGGCTGCGACTAGCAGCAGCCGCTGTTCTTATTGGATTTATAGCCTTTGGCAGTATTCAATTTTTTTCAGGAACTAAAGCAATAAAAGGGGATGCTATAGCCGGAGTGAAAAAAGATATTAAGAACCTAAGTGATGATCAAAAAGATAATCTCATTGAGTTTTTAGATGCAGGAATGGATGGTAAAGAAACTACTGCCCTTTCCAATGATGCAAAGACTAAAGAAGTAAAACAACTTTTGCAGGATGTGTCGGATGAAGAGTTGTCTGATTTTCAACAACAAACCGAGGATATGGGTGATATCTTAATGACTAACTAAACTAGAAATGAAAAAGTGGTTTACGATATTATTAATAATGATGCTTCCCTGCATTTCTGGCTTTTCACAAAATGATGAGCCGGCACAGGAAGGGAAACTAAGAGAGCGTTGTCAGCAATACGTTCAAGACAAGTTGGGTTTATCTAAGGCAGAATCAGAAAAATTTATCCCTGTTTTTGTAAGATACTTTCGTGAATTTGCACAAACGCATCGGCAGTACAAAGATGACCGCCTTATTTTTAAACAAAAAATAATTGACCTTCGCATTCGCTATCGCAACGAGTTCAGACAAATTCTGGATGAGAAAAAAGCGAACAGAGTTTATCTTTATGAAGATGAATTTAGAAAAAAAGCCATGGAAGTCATCCGAGATAATAAAAAGAATCGTATTCGTGAAAAACCATTCAGGCAAAATAAAATAATCACTCAAAGAATCAACTAAACACTAACCGGCTTTATCCGGTTTTTTACAATCATAAAGCGGATTTTTTACATCATGGTAGAATAAAAAAATCCAACCTTCATTCATTCCTTGTTGCCACCATTGTGTTCTCAGCTCCATTGCTTTTTTCCCGTCATAGTCATACTTAGCCACAAACCTGTGTTTCATTTGTTTTAACTGAGGTGCTTCATCACCACCATAAAAAACAATATCTCCTTCATCTCTAATCCAAAAAACCTGGTGATGGGGTGCATGTGCTCCGCTTATCTGATAAGAAATATAATCATCTATCACTCCATCTCCATTGAGCAGATGAACCTGTTCATTTTCTTTTAATGCATTTAACTCCTCTATAATATATGATGGTGCTCCTTTTTCAAAAGCAAATTGAAATTCTTTTTGTTGAACAAAATAAGTTGCATTTTCAAATGAAAGTCTTGCGCCAAGCCCTTCCCGCTCCAGCCCCACACCGCCTGCATGGTCTTTATGCAAATGCGATAATAAAACTTTAGTTACCTCCAATGGATTGATACCTGCATCAATTAAATTTTTATGAAGCTGCATTCTTCCATTTATTTCAAAGCCCAATCCAGTATCCAGCAGCAATATATCTTTTGAAGTAATTACTACAAAAGGTTGCACCTCTACGAGCAAACTTCCCAGCGGCCTGTCAGTTAAAATATCTTTTTCAAGTTCAAATGGTAAAAACTGTTTCAACCTGTCAATAGTAAATGTCCCTTCTGAAAGTGGAATTATTTTCATATTCAATTCGTATTATAAAAGCTACCTAATCCCCAATTTATTAAAAACAAAAGTAAGAGATTCAGTGTCGTTAAGTGTCGCAACACATTCATGCATTTGTTACCTTAAAACCATTTGCCGGTCTGCATCCAGCTTAATGAGTATAAAAAGAAGAATTGTAAAAGTGAGTAACGAGGAGCCACCGTAGCTTAAAAAAGGAAGTGTAATACCTGGTGAAGGGGCTAATCCTATTGTCATACATATATTTAAAAATACATGAACAAACAAGATACCGGCAACACAATAAGCATATACTCTGCTAAAAGTGCTTCGTTGTCTTTCTGCAACAAATACAATACGCAACATCATACCAAAATACAAAAGCATCAACACTGTGCTACCCATAAAACCAAAATTCTCTCCTACAGAAGAAAAAATAAAATCCGTATTCTGTGCCGGTATAAAATCTCCACTGGTTTGTGTCCCTTTTAAATATCCTTTTCCTGAAAATCCGCCGCTCCCAATTGCAATCTTCGACTGCCGCACATTATAACTTTCTACTTTTCCTTTGTCACCCTTTTTTGTAGTGCCCAATTTGTTAAACTCTTTTTGTATTGCCTGAGCCCGGGCCGAGTCTTTAAACTGATAATCATCAATGCCAAATGATGCAAAAATGCGGACTACCTGATGTGGTTTCAATATTTTTTCAAACAGTGTGGGAACCAAAAATTTTTGCACGCCTACTGACACCATCCAAACCAGTACAATTGCTGTAATAATATTTCCGCTTCTTTTCTTTCGTTGCTTTACTATATAAATGAGCAGTAAAGCGATTAATGTTAATATAATAAACAGTACTTCCTGTTTAATAATGATACTTGCAATAATCAATGTAATTAATGACAATACAGCAACGATATATTTTGCAGGAAGGCCTTCACGAAAAAGAGCAAGTGCAAAAGAAAAATACACCAGTGCCGCACCGGGCTCTTTTTGCATTACAGAAAGTATGGCTGGCGCAAATGCAATAGCAGCAGCAATAAGCTGAGTTTTGGTTTTTTGAAAATCAAGATCCGGAGATGATAAATATTTTGCAATTGCCAGAGAAGTAAAGATTTTACATACTTCCACAGGTTGAATATTCATTACCCCCAATGGTATCCAACTTTTGGAGCCAGCAACATTTTTCCCGACAACGAATGTGGCCAGTATCAGGCAGATGCCAAACAAATAGGAAAGATTTGCTGTTGCTGTAAAAAATTTACTGTCAGTAAGTAAAATAAAAATGGCAACTACAAAACTGATGCCCATAAAAAAGAACTGCTTGCTATATTCCTTTTTAAAACCAATCAAATTTTGCAAAATATTTTCCCCGCTTCTGTACTCAACAGAGAATATACATAACAAGCCAATAATACAAAGCGCCAGATATAACCACACAAGTAGCCAGTCTATCCCCTTAGATATCTCCGGATTACGCTGGTTCATTATTTCACAGCAGGTTTTAATGTAAATGGAAAATAATTTTCTTCGGGCAATAACATTGCAATTGAATACAACATAGAAGTGTTTGTACCTGAAGGTTTAGCAGGAATTTTTGATTTGTTCTTTTTTACAATTATCTGATCAACGTCGTTTACTTGCTCAGTTAATGTAATGGAATTTTGAATTAACTTCTTTTCATTATCCCTCGCTTTTTTGGCTGAGTCAATACTATTCATTTTTTGCTTCATCAATGGCGGAATTAGATTAGTATTCGTAATTCTGGTTTCAAGTGCTTTTCTGCCTGGGGCAATACTGTCGTTAATATATTTTTCAATCATAAGGCTCACAATCGGGCCAGCATAGGTGCCACCATATCTACCACTGTTTTCCACAACACACATGATAGCAATTTTAGGGTTTTCTCTTGGGGCGAAGGCAGCAAAGAAAGAGTGATTTGGTTGTTTTACTCCCCTGAAATAATTTTCAACAGTACCGGTTTTTCCACAAACGGTTATTCCTTCTACTTTGGAACCTCTACCCGTTCCGACTTCCATTACACCCTGCATTCCGTCGTGGACTGCTTCAAAAATACTGTCGGGTATATCTATGGGATTTATTTTCAATTTATACTTTTCCAATAATCCATATTTATCTCCATCTTCTATAGAATCCACAATATGGGGAATATAATACCAACCCTTGTTTGCTATGTATGCCATTTCATTAGCCACCTGCAATGGAGTGGCTGTTACTTCACCTTGTCCAATGCTTACAGACCGGAAACTACAATAGTTCCATTTTCCAGGGCCATGAATTTTTGGGTTATTAAAATACTCTGGAGTGGGGATCATGCCACTTTTTTCTGAAGGTACATCTACACCCAATTTATGTCCAAGTCCAAAGCCATACATATAATTATCCCAAACCCGAAGACTACTGTCAATATTTGGATATCTTGGATTATTAATTACCCTTTGCATTACATTGGCAAAATAGGTATTACACGAATGTGTGATTGCTGTTTTCAAATAATAAACACCTGGATCAAGACACTTCATAGGTCTGCTGCTACCACAACCATAAAAAGCGCCATTACAACCAAAAGTAGTGCTAGTTGAAATGACACCATCATGCAAACCTACCAAAGCCTGCAAGGTTTTAAAAGTAGAGCCAGGCGAATAAGTAGCATTAACTGCTCTATTCAAAAGTGGCAATTGAGGATTACTATACAACAATTCTCTGATATGCTTGTTTGCATCAGGCCCTGTTAAATAACCGGGATCATAAGTGGGACTGCTAACCATCGCAATGATACCGCCAGTACGGGGATCTATAGCCACAATGGAGCCCACTTTATTTTGCATTAATTTTTCGCCAAACTGCTGCAATTCCATGTCCAGACTGGTATATAGATTACTTCCTGCAATAGCCGGCACATCTCTTTCTCCATTTTTATAAGAACCTTGAATACGACTGTCTTTGTCTTTTAGCAATACTTCTATTCCTTTTTGCCCCTTTAAGACTTTTTCATAGCTGGCTTCCAATCCGGTCAATCCCGCATGCTCTCCACTTTTATAACCTTCTTCTGCATGTCGTCTTAAATATCCTGTATCTACTTCAGCTATATATCCAAAAATATTTGCGCCAGCCTTTATTGGATAGTTGCGCACTGGTCGCTCTTGCAAATAAAATCCGTCCTGAAACCTCCATAGATTTTCCTGAATGCGGGCATATTTCTGTGGAGTTAGAGATGCTTCAAAAACGGAAGGAACCTGTCTTCCGGCTTTAATTATCGAGTTGAGCATTCTTTGATTGTACTCTGCCGTATCAATTTCTATCAGTTTACACAGAAAATCAATATCAATGCCTTTTGTCTGTGCCGGAGTTACCATTAAATCATAAGTCATAGTGTTATTTACAATCACTTTCCCGTGTTTATCAAACACCAGGCCTCGAGGTGGATATATGGGTTTTTCAAGAATAGCATTGTTTTTGGCTAGTTGTCCATATTTAGAAGAAAGAATTTGCAAATAAAACAAACGGGCGACTATAACTACAAAGGCCATTACAAAAACCAAATTAATAATTCGGCTTCTTGATTGATTAAAAACAGACATAGAAGATTAAAAGAGTAAAATCTTATAAAAGTGAAGAAGAAATTTTCCTGTTTGCAATGTACGATTTGTACAAGGCGGTTTCCAAAGAAAATATACTAAATTTTTTTTAAGCTGTATTTGTTCTAAACCGTAGCTTCCGGGGAAATAGTAATTCAACTGTAAATGTTAGTAATAAACTGATGGCTGTTGTGGTAATTACTTTAATGATAAAATCCAAAAAACTTCCAAAGCTTAACCATTCTAAAAATAACAGATAACCGTGATGCAGCAATGTAAGTATAAATATATAAACTGCATATGGCGTCCATTGCATGGCAAGTGGCGAAGGTTCCTTATAGGTAAATTCTGCATTTTCTTTGGGCGTAAGTAGATTGATCAAGAAAGGTCTTATATACATTATCAATACACAGGCCGCAGCATGAAGCCCCGGTGTCATCATAAAATAATCCAAAGTAAGACCTACCGCAAAACCAGCCAATAGCAACCTCAAGCGAGAGACAGAAAACGGAAGCCAAAATAGCGGTAAATAATAAATAATGGGGACAATATACCGATGCAGGTGAGGTACCTTATTCAGTACAAAGAACTGCAAAAAGATAAACAGGAGAAATCGGGCAATATATTTTATAAAGTCTCTCAATATTATTTCTTATTTACAGCATCTACTTTCTTTCTGGTGTCTTCCAATAGCTGCAACTGCTCTACTCTGTCCACATTGTTAATAATATGTACTTGTTGCAGGCTGAAAAAATTTGCTGCTGGTTTTATTTTCAAAACATACATTCCCTGGGCATTGTCAACTTCCATTTCGCTTACTGTACCCACCAAAAATCCTTTGGGAAAAGTAATATCGTTATTTCCACTGGTGATGACGCTATCACCTTTTGCAATCTTAATAGCTTTCGGCACCCTTACCATTGTTAAATAGTTTGGATTTCGCCCATCCCACTCAATTGTACCAAAATCCCCTGTTTTCTTCAATGAAGCATCTAAGCGGCTTTTTACATGCAATAAACTCATCACCTGACAAAAATTGGGGCTTACATTTACAACAGTTCCTACCACGCTGCCATCAGAATTGATAACACCCCAGCCATCTTTTACCCCCTGATTTGCTCCCCGATTTAACTGAATATAATTTTTCTGAGAACCTGTAGTTGAATAAGTAACTGTTGCAGGATAAAGAAAGTACCGGCGATAAAAACCTGTGCTATCCTGAGGCTGTACATCCTGAAAGGTTTGAACGCTTGTATCATGACGAGCTATATTAACCGGCAACAAGTTTAATAATGAATCATTCTGCCGGTGTAGCCTTTTGTTCTCCTGATTAAGATAAAAAAAATCTTCAACCTTATTATAATAGCCATTAACCTTACCGGTCACTTCATTTGCCACTCCCAAAAAACGGGCTCTGTGAAATTTATTATAGTTGAACAAAAGCCACAACGCAATCACCTGAAGTATAAAAAAGGTGATAAATGTTCTGTAATGCCGGAGAAATAAAAAAATGTTTCTCAAGGGAAAAATTTTGAACGCTTTTGTTCTACGCTGAAAAAAATAAAGCTAACACTCTTAACTAAATTCAATAATTTTTGTTTTGGTCAAGCGGCAATACAAAGTATTGCGCTATCTCATTACAAATGGATATCTGTCGTATTGTTTCAAAGCGATACCGGTACCTCTTACCACACTCTTAAGCGGGTCATCGGCTATATGTACTGGAAGTTTTATTTTGCTGCCCAGTCTTTTATCTAAACCACGAAGCAAAGCACCACCACCCGTGATATAAAGACCGCGGCGATAAATATCAGCAGCCAACTCAGGAGGTGTTTGTTCCAATGCTTTTAAGATTGCTTCTTCAATTTTAAAAATACTTTTATCTAATGCTTCTGCTATTTCCTGATAGCTAACCATGATTTGTTTGGGTATGCCTGTTACTAAGTCGCGGCCATTTACCGGATAATCATCTGGCGGGTTATCAATATCTTTCATTGCTGCCCCTACATTTATTTTAATTTGCTCTGCAGTGCGTTCTCCAATCAATAAGCTGTGATAACGTTGAAGTGCTTCCATAATATCTGCAGTAAACTCATCTCCCGCTACCCGAATACTTTGATCGCATACAATACCAGCCAATGCAATAACGGTAATACCAGTGGTGCCACCGCCAATATCAATAATCATATTTCCAACCGGCTCTTCCACATCAATACCAATACCCAATGCAGCTGCCATAGGTTCATGTAACAGATATACTTCTTTTGCGCCAGCCTGCTCGGCACTGTCTCTTACAGCTCTCTTTTCAACTTCAGTTATGGAAGATGGAATACAAATCATCATCCTCCAGCTGGGTGGGAATAAAGGTTTTTTGGGATAAACTAATTTGATAAGCTCCCGTATCATCAATTCGGCAGCATTAAAATCTGCGATTACGCCATCTTTCAATGGCCTTACGGTACGTATACTTTCATGCGTTTTCTCATGCATCATCAGCGCTTTTTTGCCAACAGCCAAAACTTCTTTTGGATTGTTTCTGTTGAGTGCTACGATGCTTGGCTCATTCACTACTACTTCCTCGTTGTGAATAATCAGTGTATTCGCAGTGCCTAAGTTGATGGCAATTTCTTGTGTAAACCAGTTAAAAAGTCCCATTAAAATAAACTTGGATTTTCAACCGAAGAACCCCTTCGGTAAGCAACAAAGGTGGAGGAAAAATTCTGAATTATCAAAGGGAAAAGTTATCAAATTAAGGAATTTCTTTTTTTCGAATTGTTAAATACGTTTCGGTATCAGTAGTGATTTCCTTTATCTTCATTTAATGCGCATCATCACTCGCACCATATTAATCCTTTCAATGGTGAGTTTGCTTGCTGATATTGCCAGCGAAATGCTTTATCCGGTCATCCCGGTTTATCTTAAGGAAATTGGGTTTAGTATATTACTGATTGGCACTTTAGAAGGTGTCGTAGGTTTTGTAGCAGGCATCAGCAAAGGTTATTTTGGAAAATTGAGTGACGAAAGAGGCGAAAGATTACCTTTTGTAAAACTCGGCTATTTGCTAAGTAATCTTTCTAAACCACTATTGGCATTATTCACTTCGGTAGCCTGGGTTTTTGGCATCAGAACTATTGACCGGTTGGGCAAAGGCGTTCGTACTGCCGCTAGAGATGCAATGCTTTCGCAAGAGGCATCACAGGACACAAAGGGTAGAGTTTTTGGGTTTCATAGAAGTATGGATACAGCCGGTGCAGCTATTGGGCCAGTATTGGCGTTGGTGTATTTATATTTTAATCCGGGTGATTATAAAACCCTGTTTTATCTCGCTTTTATACCAGGCATTCTGGCTGTATTATTGATTTATCTGGTAAAGGAAAAGAAACAACCAGTTACAAATTCTAAAAAGGGATCATTTCTTTCCTATTTTAAATATTGGCGCACAGCATCGCCCTTATTTAAAAAAATTGTTCCTGGCTTATTATTGTTTGCACTTTTTAATAGCTCAGATATATTTCTATTACTTGTAACAAAAGAAAAAATTGGAGCAGGAACAATAGACATTATGGGGGCAAGTTTTAATGCTGATTCAATTACGATAGCTGCTTATGTTGTTTACAATCTGGTTTTCGCTCTGGCTTCTTATCCCATGGGTATTTTGGCCGATAGAATGGGTTTTAAAAAAACAATACTGTTTGGCTTTGTATTATTTGCTGTAGTGTATGCTGGATTTGCATTTAATCCGTCCATATCAATAATTTTTATTTTATTTTCTGTGTATGGAATTTTTGCCGCCGCTACAGAAGGTGTTATTAAAGCCTGGATTTCCAATATGGCTCAAAAGGAGCATACGGCCACTGCTATCGGTTTTTACACAAGTTGCGAAAGTATTTGTGCTTTTTTTGCAAGTATAATTGCCGGCGGACTTTGGGAGTATTTTGGCAGTCAGACTACCTTTCTTTCAACAGCATTCGTTTCAATTGTAGTTTGTTTTTACTTTTTATTAAAATTAAAAACCAAATAAAGTTGATTTGTCAGTTTTGAGGTTTTTGGCATAGAAATAGCAAGTGTGCGCCTGATATTAATTCTTCTACTAAAAAAAGATTATATGAGGAAAGTTATTGTATTGGCAATGGCCGTATTTTTTGTAACAGTATCTCAGGCACAAAGTAAAAGCTCAAAAGGTACTACTTATGAAACCGCTTTGGGTGTAAAAGTGTGGGACGGAGGTGGTATCTCATTAAAGCATTTTGTAAGTGACAACAATGCTTTAGAAGCTATTGGTTATTTTTGGAAACAGGGTTTGCGTATAACTGGTCTATATGAAATACACGGCGACTTTAATGATGCCGGTGGACTTAAATGGTATATAGGACCCGGTGCTCACATTGGATTTTATAATTCCAAAAATGGAGATGGCTCTTTTATCGGCTTAGACGGTGTTTTGGGACTCGATTACAAGTTTAACGGCGCTCCTATTAATATTTCATTAGACTGGCAGCCATCTTTTGAGTTTGGAACGGGTCGTGGCTTTGTTGGTAGCTGGGGTGGACTGGGTGTTCGTTATACCTTCTAAATAATTTATTTTTTACATTTCCCCTCTCAGGAATGAATTTATTCTTTGGAGGGGATTTTTTTGTATGAATATTTAGAAACAAATAATAAATTCCAAACTCATTTGTATAACTTGGGTAGAAAATAAGTGTATGAAAAAGTTTCTACTGATAAGTCTGTCGGTTTTTTTGTTTTGTGAATTAAAGTCTCAAGATGAATTTGCCAAACTACAGGCAGGTTTTGAAAAAATGTTGAGCGATCCTAAAAATCTTTATGGAAAAAATAAAGCCACAGGCAAATATTATGATATACGTGGTTTTAAAATGTATGCAGAAGTTTATGGGAAAGGTCAGCCAATTTTGTTTATTCATGGAAACGGAGGCTCAATTAGTAGTTTTACAAAACAAATTCCATATTTCGCTAAATCATACAAAGTGATTATTGCCGATAGCCGTGCACAGGGAAAATCGGTTGACAAAGGCGACTCCATCAGTTATGAAATGATGGCCGATGATTATGCAGCATTACTCGATGCAATGAAAATAGATTCAGCCTATGTAGTAGGTTGGAGTGATGGTGGCAACAATGGTTTATTGTTAGCCATTCGTCATCCCGAAAAGGTAAAAAAACTTGCCATCACCGGTGCTAATCTGCGGCCTGATACCACGGCAGTGCCTCAAGGGATTTGGGATCTAGTAGTGCCGCAGTATAAAGCTTTGAAAAATAAAGTTGATAAAAATGATATAGAGAAAGGCGGGTATAAACTATTGAGACTTTTGGTAGAGAATCCATATATAGCTCATGCAGATTTGCAAAAAATCAGTTGCCCGGTTCTGGTAATTGGTGGCGATCATGATGTAGTTAAAGTAGAACATACTATGGAGATATTCAATAATATTCCAAAATCATTTCTTTGGATATTACCTAATTCGGGGCATAGCACACCCATTGTATATGACAAAGAGTTCAATACTAAGGTGGATGCCTTTTTGAGACAACCGTTTAGAAACTTTTCTGCAGTAGAACGATTTTTCTAAATTAGTTATTGAACGAATCCTAAACTGTTAGCTGCTTCTTTTGAAAGTACAGGCAATTTTCTTCTTTCAACCAGAAAGCTGTTGAGCTGTGCTATTTCTTTATAGATATAATGTTTATCGGCTGCCGCTTTTAAATAATCTTTACCACTGCTGCCTCCCGTGCCTATGCGTGCACCAATCATACGGTGTACCATATTCATGTGCCTGTGGCGCCAAGCAGCCAGTTGTTCATCAATTTCCAATAGTGCATTTAGCATTTGAAAGGGTAATTGCATCAGCGGATAGCCACGATAAAGCATAATAAATAATGCAGCACGACAAGCCATTGGTGAAAGTTGACGTTCGTTAGATGCAGTTTTGCTGTTAAAGATTTCATCAAATGCCTGCAGGTTTGATTTTTCTGCAGCTGCCAGACTTTCGTCATAAATATTCTTATACGATTTCCAGAATGCTTCACCCGCTTCATGATGCAGCAAAGGCATTCGCTGCAGCCAGGTATTTAATAATTGTAATAAAGACTGGCTATTCTCAGCTTTCTTAATAATATCTACATGTTCGCTTCTTAACTGTGCAGTATAATATTCTTTTCCATGCCTTTGCTCAAATTTCAGTCCCAGTTTTGCTTCCAGCTCTTTAAACTGCCAGCTTTGAAAACCTGATGCCGGACGCAGCATATCTCTGAAATCAAGAAAATCCATAGGCGTCATGGTTTCCATAATATCAATTTGATGAACCAACACTCTTAAGATGGTAACACAACGATTGAGGCGATGCACTACGGTTTGCAATTCCGGTGAATTGTCATTCAGCGAAGCCTTGCTCATGATTGTCGCTATGGAGTCCACTTCGTGGTGCAGTTGCTTAAACCATAGTTCGTATGCCTGATGAATGATAATGAAAAGCATTTCATCATGTGCTGGCAGATTATACTTTTCACTTTCAAGAGACTGAGCGTTGAGAATTTTATCAATTTGAAGATAATCGTGATAATGAACATTAGTTTGCATTGCAATCGTTTTATAAATTTATGAGAAGGCAACTATTCAAATTCATAACCAATATCCGTTCGGTAGTTTTTGCCTTCAAAATTCACTTTCAGCATTTCCATTCTGGATATTTCGGCAGCGTCAAAAACCGAGCGGCCGTAAGCAGATATACAAAAAACCCGTCCGCCATTAGTTACCGTTTTTCCATTGATAACTGTTGTGCCCATGTGAAATAAAATACTGTCTTCGGGGTTTACATTTTCAAGTCCTGATATCTCTTTTCCTTTATCATAATCCCCAGGATAGCCACCACTTACGGCAACTGTAGTACAAGCGGTACGTTTATCTGTTTCTATTTTAACTGAATTTAATTGTTGAGCCGCTGTAGCTTTTAATAAAAGTACCAGGTCATTTTGCAATCGAGGAATTACAACTTCCGTTTCCGGATCGCCCATTCTGCAATTATATTCAATCATTCGGGGTTCTCCATTCTCAATCATTAGTCCAAAAAAAATAAATCCCCTGTATTCCAACCCTTCTTTAGCAAGACCTTCAACCGTTGGTTTAATAATACGTTCTTCAATTTTTTTCATTAATGTCTCATTGGCAAATGGAACCGGGCTGATGGCACCCATACCGCCTGTATTGGGTCCTTTGTCGCCTTCATCAATTCTTTTATAATCTTTTGCCTCAGGAAGCAATACATAATATTTACCATCGGTTAAAACAAAAACCGACATTTCAATGCCATTCATAAATTCTTCTACCACTACTTTTTTTCCTGCTTCACCATATTTTGCCCTTTGAATCATTAATTCATATTCTGCCAATGCTTCAAATGGAGATTGACAAATAACAACGCCTTTTCCGGCAGCCAGTCCGTCGGCTTTAAGCACAATGGGCAAACTGTGTTGTTGTAAATAGGCAACTCCTTCCTGATAATTTTGCAGTGTAAACTCTTTGTAAGAAGCCGTAGGAATTTGGTGACGTACCATAAATGCCTTAGCAAATGCTTTACTACCTTCTAATTGGGCACCCATTTTATCAGGCCCGATAATATCGAGATGAGCTAAAGCCTTATCATTGATAAGATAATCAGTAATTCCTTTTACAAGCGGTTCTTCTGGACCTACAATTACCAGTTCTATCTTATGATCTATACAAGCCTGCCTGATATTTTCAAAATCGGTAACACTAAATAAAAGATTAGTGCCACATGAAGCTGTGCCTGCATTACCGGGTGTGATAAATAGCTTTTCGCAATGCGGACTTTGTGCGATCTTCCATGCAAGTGCATGTTCTCTGCCACCTGAACCAATAAGCAGGATTCTCATTAGTAATTTGATTTTAAAAAGAGTTGCTAATATAGGCCACATTGTTAAAGGGATAATGAAAAAGTTTACAGATGGCATTTTTTTCTTACTTTGGAACGCCTTTGGAAGTTCAATTTTATTTTTAATCTAAAATAATTAATATGGCTAACGATGTATTGCCTGCAGATGCAGTCCGACTTGGCAAACACCCAAAAGGATTGTATGTACTTTTTTTCACAGAAATGTGGGAACGCTTTGGTTATTATCTAATGGTGGGTATTCTTTTATTGTATCTTACAAATGGTTCAGGAAAAGACCTCCCTCGTGCATTTGGAGCTGATGTAGTAGGAACATTTATAGCTTTAGTATATCTGACTCCATTTATAGGGGGCCTGCTTGCCGATCGCTATCTGGGCTATATTAAATCAATATTTATTGGTGGCACATTGATGGCAGTAGGATATCTTACAATTGCTTTACCTGGACAGTACACAACCTATATTGCAATGGGACTAATAATTATTGGTAATGGTTTTTTCAAACCCAATATTTCTACGTTGCTTGGCAATATGTATAATAGAAAAGATCTGCAACCATTAAAAGATAATGCTTTTAATATCTTTTATATGGGAATTAATATAGGGGCGTTCTTTTGCAATTTCATAGCTGCTATTTTACGAAATCGAATTGGCTGGCAGGCTGCATTTTCTGCTGCGGGTATTGGCCTTATTATTGGTCTTATTGCGTTAGCAATAAATCTTAAGCATATAAAGGAATATGATGTAAGGAAGCCAATGCAACCTGGAGATATGCCTACTACAAAAATTCTAGGATCTGTTTTTTTACCTATGATAGTTTTTGCAGTTCTTGGATGGTTAATTCCCGGAAATCTTTTTGGAAGTGATTCTGCTGATGCATTTATGATGGCCTGTATTCCAGTTATCGTTTTTTATGTAAACCTGTGGAGAAAAGAAAAAGGAGATGACAAAAAAGGAATTGGTGCTTTGTTATTCGTATTTGCAGTCTCAGTTATTTTTTGGACGATTTATAATCAAAATTCAACGGGGCTAACCATTTGGGCCGAATCGCATACTGATCGTACTATGCCTCAGTTTATGGAAAAGCCGGCTGAAACTGTTTATGCATTGCAAAGTTTGGAAACCAAGCCACAAGAAGTGGACAGTTTGGATAAATATATGAGAGTGATTACGGGTGCAGACGGAAAAGCTATAAAGACAATGGGACCCGATCCATATTTCGCAAATATTCCAAAAGATAAATGGCCACCTAACGGGGTAGAAAAGGTGGGTAACACCGAATTGTTCCAATCAATCAATCCTTTCTTTATTGTTGTTCTAACACCTTTATTAATTGGATTTTTTGCATGGAGGGTGCGACGAAAAAAGCCTGTTAGTACAGCAAGTAAATTTGCATGGGCTCTTATTATTTCAGGTTTGAGTGCTTTAGTAATGGTGTTTGCAGTCATGTCGGTCCCCAGTATCTATACTCATAAGTCTAGTTCATTTTGGCTGTTTCTGACTTATGGTGTTTTTACCGTCAGTGAAATTTGCTTAAGTCCAATAGGGCTTTCATTTGTATCTAAACTTGCACCACAACGTTTAACTTCTTTAATGATGGGTGGTTGGTTTCTTTCCACTTCTTTGGGTGGCAAAGTGGCTGGCGTAATGGCAACTTTTTGGGACAAGATGCCCGATAAACGAATATTTTTTGGAATTATCGCAGTGGCTGCTTTTATTGGCGGTATATTAATTTTTATGAAAGTAAAATCGCTTGATAAAATTGTAAAAGATAAAACGGGAACAGCCTAAAGAATCTTTATTTTTAAAAAAGGGAGTTGCACAAAAATGCAACTCCCTTTTTATTTACCAGAATTTCAAATTCACTTATCTTACCGTTTAAACCAAAAATGCAATGTGGAAAAAACACCCTAAAGCTCTACCTTTTCTTTTTTTCTCTGAAATGTGGGAACGATTTGGATATTATCTGATGATCGGCATCTTCACTTTATATCTTAAAGATTCTGTTGCTGGTTTTAATATGGATGAAAAAGAATCTGCCAGTTTGTACGGAACTTTTATTGCTCTTGTATTTTTTACACCATTTCTGGGCGGATTAATAGCTGACCGCTATCTGGGTTATCGGCGCTCCATTATTTTAGGGGGACTGCTAATGGGCATAGGTTATTGTATGATGGGTATTCACAGTAAATCAATTTTATATTTATCCATGACATTGGTAATTATTGGCAACGGATTTTTTAAACCCAATATCTCTACATTATTAGGCAATGTGTATTCTACGCCACAGCACCTGCACCAGAAGGATGAAGGTTATAATATTTTTTACATGGGTATCAATGTAGGTGCTTTCGTTTGTAACTTTTTTGGTGCTGCACTCTATAGCTTGATTGGCTGGGGTGCTGCTTTTGCTGCAGCTGGAGTAGGCATGTTTATAGGCGTTATTACTTTTATTTCAGGCACACGACATTATAAAGAATTTGATGTAAGGAAACCACTGCAGCCTGGCGATCTACCGCTTTGGAAAATTATTGCTTTGGTGATTGTTCCTTCTCTGGTTTTTGGAGCTATAGGCTACTATCTTAAAGGTGCAGGCACACCCAACAGTTTTATTTTTGATTCCGACTCTACTGATGCTTTCATATTTGCCTGTATCCCGGTTCTCGCTTTCTATACCATCCTATTAATAAGGAGTAACAAAGATGAGAGACCTGCTATGGGTGCCATGCTTTCAATTTTTGCAGTTGTTATTTTATTCTGGGCCATCTTCAAACAAAACGGATCGGCCCTTAATACTTGGGCAAGCCGTTATACAGATCGAGAAGTAAGCGGAGTATCGGGTGAAATTTTACACACGTTGAAACAAACTGATAAACCGGCTAACACTACTTATAAATTAGATAGTGTAGTAAAAACCGATCATCAGTTTAGAAAAGTAAAAGTTGATGGACAAGAAGTAAAAGAATTAGGCTATCCTTCCTATTTTAAAAATGTAACACCCGATATGCTTCCAAAGGAAGGAGAAACTGTAAAAGCATGGTTACCCAGTTTAAGCCAGTCCATAAATCCTTTTTGGGTAATCGTATTAACGCCATTGATCGTTGCCTTTTTTACATGGCTGCGCCGAAAAGGAAAAGAGCCATCTACACCTTCCAAAATTGCATTTGGTCTTTTGATATCTGCACTTTCGGTACTTGTAATGATCGCAGCTGTAAAGGTGGGAAACAATGGAACGGAAAAAGTAAGCGTGTGGTGGTTGATTGGCAGTTATGGTGTTATCACAATTGGCGAATTATTTTTGAGCCCCATGGGCCTGTCGCTGGTATCTAAATTAAGCCCTGTCCGCATAACGTCCTTGATGATGGGCGGTTGGTTTCTTTCCACTTCTATTGGCAACAAATTGAGTGGCATACTAGCCAGCAAATGGGATGAATATGAAAACAAAACAGACTATTTCTGGTTGAATTTTATTTTGCTTGGTGTTGCCGCCATTTTCTTACTTGTGTTGCTCAAATGGCTTAACCGGGTTATGAAAGAGAAAGGAGTTAATTAAACTATCAAATTCTACAATAATAAACAGTTGAAGCAATTTCTTATCTTAACTCATTAAATCAATTGCAATGGCAGAACAAACAGGCTTTAAGCCGTTTATAGCTCCCGAAGTTCAGATGAAAGAACTTACCCTAAAATCTTTAATAGTGGGTGGGATATTTGGAATCATCTTCGGCGCTTCAACCGTTTATTTGGCACTTAAAGCCGGTCTTACCGTTTCAGCATCCATCCCAATAGCAGTACTTTCTATTGCTTTGGGAAAAATGTTTTTAAAGACAACAATACTAGAGAACAATATTATTCAAACAACCGGATCTGCAGGAGAAAGCATCGCAGCCGGTGTCGTATTTACTTTACCGGGATTTTTATTTCTTGGCTCTCCCAGCAGTCAGGATTACTTCAGCATAATAATTATTATGACACTCGCCATTTTGGGCGGTATGCTTGGTACACTGATGATGGTGCCGCTTCGAAGATCCTTAATTGTAAAAGAACATGGCACACTACCCTATCCTGAAGGTACAGCCTGTGCTTCTGTATTAAAGGCCGGAGAGAAAGGTGGCGATCTGGCAAAAACTGCATTTCTGGGTATTGGTGTAGCGGTAGTTTATGCTGCGTTGCAAAAAGTTTTTCATGTTATATCAGAAGCTCCCCAATATGTAACGAGCCTTAAGAACAAATACCTCCCATCTGCTAAACTAAATGGAGAAATTACACCTGAATATTTAGGTGTGGGTTATATCATTGGACCAAAAATTTCTGGCATTTTGGTTGCAGGTGGCGTGCTAAGTTCTTTTGTAATTATTCCTTTACTTGCCACGCTGGTACCCGGCGATGCCATCTTTGCACAACTTACCAAACTAAACATTAATCCTGCAAAATATGGGTGGGATGCTGCCACTCATACTTTTTCCGATTCGGCAGAGGCGATTTACAGAGCTTACATAAGATTGATTGGTGCAGGCGCTGTAGCAGCCGGTGGATTTATTACCCTTATTAAAACAATACCAACTATTGTTACTTCATTTAAAGAAAGTGTAAAAGCAGTTAAAGATAAGGATGTGTCTAAAAGTGTAGTCCGTACTGAGAAGGATCTTAGTTTGAAGATTGTAGGTATCGGCAGTTTATGTTTGGTATTAATTATGGCCATGCTGCCCATTATTCCCGGAGAAAATATAGGAAGTCGTTTATTATTGGGTTTATTGGTTATTATCTTCGGAGCATTTTTCGTAACTGTTTCTTCCCGTATTGTAGGCCTTATTGGATCTTCCAATAATCCTATCAGCGGTATGACAATTGCCACCATTATGGCAACCTGCCTTGTATTTATTGGAGTAGGTTGGACTGGTAGTGTTTACGAACCAATGGCATTGGTAGTAGGTGGTATGATATGTGTGGCAGCAGCCAATGCCGGTGCTACTTCACAAGATTTAAAAACAGGTTTTATACTGGGTGCTACACCACGTAATCAACAATTGGCATTGTTTGTTGGAGCTATCGTTTCATCCATTGTAATTGGTTGGACGGTGCATATACTTGATACACCAACAGCAGAAATGGCTCAAAATGGTATTAAGCATGCCATTGGCGAAAAATATGCAGCCCCACAGGCAACTTTGATGGCTACTATTATCAGAGGCATTTTGGGTGGCGATCTTGACTGGCAATTTGTAATGGTAGGCGTGTTTATCGCCATTGTTTTAGAGCTTTGTGGTATTAAGTCTTTAAGTTTTGCGGTGGGCACTTATCTACCTTTATCCACCACACTTCCCATATTTGCAGGAGGATTCCTCAGAGGAGTTGCAGATAAAAAACTCAAAAAACGAAACGCAGAAACTGATGAGGACGAAGATTTAAGAAAAGGAAATTTATTTGCAACCGGTCTTGTTGCAGGTGGTGCTCTTTTTGGTGTTGTGGTAGCCATACTTACTGTATTCTTTGAATCCGGTATGAAGTCCATAAGTCTGGATGAAGCACTTCGTAAAAAATTAGGAGACGGCGGTTATGATATTCTTGCAGTTATATTCTTTGCCGCACTTGGTTTTATACTTTATAAAGTTGCATTGAGCAAAAAGAAGGCTTAAAAAACTTTCTAATGAATAGAAAACAGAATGCCGTTCAAAAAATCTGAACGGCATTCTTTTTTAAAAATCTATCAATCAGCTTATCGACGTAACCATCCTTCAGGATTTACATTTCTGGCTTCGATCATTAATATAAAATCAATTTGTCCGCCACTGCCTTCATCATCTTTTCCAGCCTTTCCGATTGCTTGCCCGGTTCTTACATTTGCTCCTTTACTTACTGATACACCTGTAAGGTTACTATAGGTAGTAAAATATTTACCATGCTTAATTATAACAGCCATTCCATCACCCAAATTAAAAACACCAACTACCTCACCATCAAAAACAGATTTAACCGTACTGCCTGTAGATGTTCCTAACGTAAGCCCGGGATTATCCCCTTTTAATAAAGTTCCTTCTATAGAATATGCTCCAAAATGTATTTTGACAAATCCATTATCAACTGGCCATGGCAATCTGCCACGATTTCCTTCAAAACTTGCAGATAATTTTAAATCTGCATCAGAATTAAAAACAACATTTGGTCGGGTCGTAACCTTCTTTTCAATCTCCACATCAGGTTTATCGGGTGTTGGTGTGGTGGGTTTCGTTGTTACAACTGTTGTAACATTATTCTTCTTTTCCTCGGCTGCCTTTATATCTGCAGCCTTTTTATCATCTGCCAGCCTTTCGGCTGCCGCCTTTCTGGCATCAGCAATTTCCTTTTGTACAATTTTATTAATATTGCTTACAAGATCCCTGTCACGTTTTTTCTTTATATCTATCTGGCGTTTTAAATCTTTTTCCTGAGATTTTAAACCGGATACAACTATATCTTTTTCTTTCTTTTGTACTTCCAGCTCCTTTACCTGCTTTGTTTGATTTTGTAAGGCCAGATTTTTTTCTTCTTTTCGGCCTATCTGTTGCTTTTTTCTACGGGCAATCAGATCCTGTGTTTGCAAAATTGTATTCACTTGCTTCTCACGATAGGTTTGATAACTTTTTAAGTAACCAATCCTTTTTAAAGCATCATTAAAACTTGCAGCCGAAAAAATAAAATTCAGGTAGTCGTAGTTGCTCCTGTTCTTATAAGCATATACTACCGTTTTTGCATACTGCATTTTTAAAGTGTCCACTTGCTTCTGTAAACGGTATATTTCAAGATTACTCAAATAAATATCATCATCAATATTCTGGATTTCTTTATTAATATTGGAGAGGTATTTTTCCTGAAGATCGATTTTGCGTTTTAAGATGCTTAATTGTCCTAAAGATTGCTTGGTTTGGGATTTTATCTGGTTGTATTGGGCTTGTACTGCTTTTAATTCAGATTGCAGGTTTTTCCTTTCTTGTTCCAATTTTGACTTATCGCTTAACGGCTGAGAGTTGACACCCTGTGCTGCTGCAAATATGAATATCAGAAGTAAAAAAATATTTTTTTTCATTCGAATTGGATATGATGGTTAGTAAATGAATGAATGAATGATACCAATGCAATAACGGAAAGATGCAAAATAAATTTTATTCCCTAATTCCGTTTATATTTTTCTGATACTGAAAACGGAAAACTTAACTTTTCATTAAATTCATACTGTTTAAACTGTATTTTAATATCAATTTTTTTCTTCTCAGCCACATTAATATTTCTTTCTCTTGAAAACAGTTGCCCCTTTTTATCATCATAATCCGAATAAGTAAGATAACAGGTTCTGTTATGTAACACATTTACATCATCCAGTTTGCTGCTGATAACTGTTTTAGTTAAATCTCCAACCGTAAATAAATTTTTAAAATAATTACCAGAACTAAATAAGGAAAGACTGCCGGGCGATTTTTGATATGCATAAATATCGGGACCAAAAAAAACTGCATTGCCTATCAATAAATTTTGCAATGAACCTAAATCCAGAGGTAAAGCTGTTACTTCTTGCAAATAGGTCAGACTTCTTGCCGTATAAGTTTTATTTTGTTTGTCAAGAATCTTTACAGAATCAGAGGTTATCAGTGCACGAAGACCTTCTATTCCTAATGGGCCATTGACCAATAACCAGATGACACTATCTTTTACCATTCTTATATGAACTGTTACTGAATATTTTTTTCCATCTAATTCACGATAATCAACATCTGTTTTAGCAGAAAATGTTTGATATTGAATCTGCCTATTTTGAATTTGCTGATAACTCTCATTGATAAATGCTATTGTGTCTTCTTTTGCATTGTGGCTAGGAGGTGCAACAACAACTGCTACAGTAGTATCCTTTGGTGTAATAGCGGTTTGAATTTTTCTTGTGGATTTGCAGGAACAAAAAATGAACAGCCCTGCAAAAAAAATAAGAATAAGATTTTTCATGTTTAACTTTTGCATTTAATGTTTTCCGGTATGCCCAAAACCTCCTTCATTTCTTGTAGAAAAATTTAATTCATTAGTTTGTTGCCATTCAATTTGTTCTACTTTCTGAAAAACCATTTGAGCAATTCGGTCGGCCGGTTGTATGACTTGTTCCTCATCCGAAAGGTTGATTAATATGATCTTAATTTCTCCTCTGTAGTCGCTATCAATTGTGCCCGGAGTATTGAGACAGGTAATGCCTTGTTTAATAGCCAGGCCACTGCGTGGTCTGATCTGGGCTTCATATCCAAAAGGTATTTCCAAAAATAACCCCGTTGGGATAAGCACTCTTTCTAAAGGCTTTATTTTTTTCGGGGCATCTAACATGGCTCTTATATCCATACCAGAGGAACCAGTAGTGGCATAAGCTGGCAACGAATTTTGAGATTTGTTGATGATTTTAATATTTACCAGTGGCATTTTGCAAAGATAGATGACTGCATTTTGTATGCGTTCATTCTATTAGTTTGTTTTTACAAGCAGCGCTGTAGCATAAGCCATAATACCTTCTTCTCTGCCAACAAATCCCAGATTTTCAGTAGTAGTAGCTTTTATAGAAACGGCATCAGTATTAATTTGTAAGATGGAGGCAATTGTTGATTGCATATTTTCTACATACGTACTGATCTTTGGCTCTTGCAAACATATCGTACTGTCAACATTTACGACTGCATATCCTTTTGCTTTTACTAGTGATATTGTCTCTTTTAACAGCAGCTTACTATCTATTCCTTTATACTTCATATCAGTATTTGGGAAATGCTTTCCTATATCTCCCAGTGCAAGTGCACCCAGCAATGCATCACATATTGCATGAAGCAGCACATCGGCATCACTGTGACCAACAGCGCCTTTATAATGTGGAATATGTATGCCACCAAGCCACAGTTTTTTTCCTTCTTCTAACTGGTGAAAATCTACACCATTGCCTATTCTATATGACATGATTTTGAATTTTATTAATTCAAATGGTTAAGCAAAACTTAGTAATGGATATAAAAAATTCATCCCGCCAAAAAGGGCGGGATGAACAATATAATTCAAAAAATTAATTCTTATTTTTTGTCTTTTACTCTGCTACCATCTCCTAAATCAACCATTAGAGAAAAACGCAGTGTATTTGAAAGTGGATTGCGGCTAACACCACTTCCTGTAGGCACAAGGTAAGCAAAGTTAAAACCGAATGCGCTGTACTTAAGACCAACACCAGCAGTGAAATAACGGCGGTTACCTTTTTCTTTATTCTCATAGAAATAACCAGCACGCAGCATAAATTGGTTGTTGTAGTTATACTCAGCACCCAATTGTAATGCAAATTCTTTTAATTCTTCGCTAAAGCCATCAGGAGCATCACCGAAAGATTTGAACCAACCACTGATTACACTAGTTTTTCTATAGTCAGCCAAACCAGCTACATCACCTTCAGCAGGAGGAGTAGGTACCAACAGTTTGTTGATATCTAAACCAATAGTGAATGAATTTTTGTCATTTGCTTTCTTAGTATAAGTAGCACCTAAACCTAAGTTAGCAGGGATGAAATCTTTTGCATCAGCATTATTAGTATAGGCAATTTTAGCACCCAGATTGGTTAAAGTAACACCATAAGTCCAGCCACTTCCTGAAGCTTTCTTACCATCATGATACCAACCGAGGTCAGCAGCAACTGAATTACCAGTTTTGTAAGTAGTGCTTCCTGAAGTAAATCCATCAGAAAGATTTGAGTTGATATATTTTAAAGCAACGCCAATACCATTTTTAGCGTTTAACTTTCTTGAATAACCGATATCAATACCGAATTCACGAGGACGACCTTGAGAAATGTCGTTTCCAAGATTATCGGTAAAAGCGATATTGCCCAGACTAAAATAACGGAATGATCCGTAAACAGCCTGATTGTCGGCAAATTTGTAGAAACCTGAAAGGTTTGCAAGATATACATCATTCACTAAGTCTTTCAACCATGGAGTATAAGTAGCACCTATACCACCATTTAAAGTGTTGAAGGTTACTTTACCTGGATTCCATAATCCGGCATAAGCATCAGGAGAAGTGGCAACGCCAATATCTCCCATACCACCGGCGCGGGCATCAGGTGAAATACGAAGAAAAGGGACAGCAGTGGTAACAACGTTAATTGGTTGAACCTGGGCTTTCACGGCAGCAGTGATGCCACAAAAGAGCAGAATTCCGGCAGTTAGTTTTAAAGCAGTTGGTCTCATTAGTAATTTTTTAATAATGGTGTAAATATAGAGCTTTTGATGAAATACAAAACTAAAGTATAGAATTTAATCTGAACCAAAAAATTCGAAATATTTTAATTTTCAAAGACTTGGCATTTCAAATATTCTATTTGTCCTATAAATATAGTATAGGCAACATTAAACGTTCACATTCTAAGAATATTGCACATACACACAAAAAAACTTATTGATTTTTGTCAATTTTAGGCACTAAATAGCTAAAAAATTACAATTTTTTCAATTTTCTCCCTCTTTTTTAGCCCCTGAGCTGAAACTTTAATACTATACAAATAAACTCCCCTTGCTATTTTATCGCCAAACTCATCTTTCCCATCCCAAAATATTTCAGTACTACGGTTGCCAGGTGTATTAATTTTTTGATTTATCGTTTTTATAATTCTTCCTGTAATTGTCATCACTTCAATTGTAACGTCTAAATTAATTCCGGGTTTATTGTGTTCAAACCAAAAATTTGTATGCGTAGTAAACGGATTGGGATAATTCAGCACATGCTTTAGCTCCAGCTCATTATCATCAGCAACTGTAAATTCTATTTGTGTTTCACTCGAATTATTCATTACATCCCATGCCTTCAGATTGAGTGTATGTATGCCAGGTGCCAATGACGGCATTTGAAACCATACGGTACCATTTTGAAAGCTATTTAATTCATTTTGAAAAAAATCGTTCAATATAAAATATTTTCGGTTATCACCATCTATGGTAGCTACAATATCATGGCCAATTCCTGTTCCGGTAATATTGATGCCTGATGTATCAAAAAGTTTTGCCAGTAGTATTGGTTGCTGATTGACTAATCCACCATTTACAAATCTTTCATCATTAAGATAAAGTTTGATATCCGGCCCTTTGCTATCCTGAGTAATGCCATTGCCTGCGCCGCCTACATAAAAATCTGTGAACAAGCCATTCACATCTATTACTCCGTTTTCTGCATATAGACTTAGCTTTCCATTTCCATACTGAAAGTTTATATCTTTTGGCACTTTAAAAGTAAATACAAAACGCCCTGATGCAACCGTTGCTTTTCCTTTAAATAATAAATTCGTTTGAGTTTGAAATGTGGTAACCATACTTCCGGGGTCATTACCTATTGTATTTACCTGATTCGGCTTGTCAAATACAAGTGGATAAACAGTGCCATTAAAATCAGTTTGAACATTTCCATTTCTATCAATTATTTCTCCTTCAAATAATGTAGTTTCAGCTGCACTTAAAGTATCTGCCTGAATTGCTGGCAGGTTATTTACTTTAGTAATCTGAATGCCTTTTTCTGGAAAAGCCAGCGTTAATGCGGGATCGCCTAATAATATAAATTTCCTTGTATTAATAATATCACCAGCGTTCTGATAGGTAAAATTTTTGGCTTCCTTAATGGCATCACCCAATGATTTATATTTCCCATCTACATCGGTTTGTAAAGCGGTGTATAAATAATTATTATTAAGAATTCTATTGCTAAATGCAAAAACCGGGCGGGTTGTCGTCATCAATGCAATGCCACCGGTCTGTGGCCTGAGCAAAATATTTTCACCAATAGAATTTATAAGTGGATTATCAAATGGTGCAAAATCGCAGGTGGCAGTTATAAAAAGCGGTAATCTGTTTTTGTTTTTCCACCCATTGATGATTGATTGGTCCAGGATTGTTTCTTCAGCAAGACGTTGCGGGCCTCCATGTCCGTTATAGTTCAGAATTATTGTACCACTTTCAATCTGATTATTGATTGCAAGATTCACTTGTGGATAGGCACTTCCTCCGGGGCCGGTTTCCTGATGAAAAGCATCCAGATATACTTTTTGCTGATTAAAAACCGGTGCGATTGTATTTGCGGTCCCCGATACCGTTTCTGCATCTTGTAAATGAAGATTATTGTCTTCATCATCCGCAATAAAACAAAGATTATTTCTCCATGGACCCATGCTTTGTGTAGCATAATATGACTGCACTTTGTCCACAAAATTTTTTGCTTCTGTAATATTTTTGGCCGGCACACGGCCAATTCCTATATCTAATAAATTAGTTTGCAGCAGCGAATTGATATCTTCATTATCATCCAAAAAACCAAAAAAATCATCGGAAGTATAAGTAGCCAAAGCATCTAAAGATTGTATGGTTTGATATGCAGGAATCAGGTTGGTGTTACCTTTTATTCTTCCCATATAGTCAAAGGATGCATCGCCAAATAATAACAAATACTTCAGCTTATATGTTGCCGATGCCTGATATTTATCATAATACATTTTTACAAAATCTCTGATGGCTGTAGGATCCGGGTTGCCACTGCCAAACTCGTTGTAAACTGCATCTATAGTCACCCATTTTACATTCAAACCATTTTGTTGCTGGTGTATTTGTGCTAATTTTTCTGCCTGTGCAATAAACTCCTGTGGAATGATAATCAACATTGATACCGGTGAGGTATTATGTAAATCCTGATTTGCAATTTTTCCAATAGATACCGGTGTTAAAAAAGTTGTACTATTGAACGCTACATATTCTCTTAATCGTGAACTGTTGTTGATAAACTTATAATCGTTGCCGCTTAATAAGCCTTGTATGAGTTGGGGATTTTGAGGATAGGTAACATCCCAAACCTGAGTAGTGGCATTGGCATTCTTAATAATAAATTCCGCATTACTTCCCGGCAGCACACTAAGCCAGTCGCGGAACAAAAACTGATTTACATTACTATTAAATGAAAGTTCTTTTCTTGAAAAAACTTCAAACCAGTTGATCCATCCTTGCGCATTATAACTACCTGGCACATAGGAAAACCGTATATCAAATGCCTGATTACTATTAAAACCAGTCGTTATCGATTGACCTTGTTGAGCAAAAAAATCATACTGTCCACCAGAAACGGCATTGATTGGAAGTTGTGTAAGCAGTTGATTGTTTAAATGAATATCGAATCGGCTGTTTTGGCCTATTGATCTTGCGGCTGCATTAGCCACTATGGTAAAGGAGCTTCCTGAAACCGCTCCAATATTTGGAATTGAAAAGCTTCTTGATAAAGATCTGCCTGGAATGTCGGAAAGCTCTTCGCCAAACCATTCTTTGCCGCTACTTAAAAAATTAACAGTATCCAGTTCATGAAAAAATCTTTCGGAATAACTGCTTACCGGGTTTGCAGATACGTTTATTATTGGCGCAGTTGTAATTCGTTTCCCATTTGAACCAATATTGATAAAATAAACGGAGCTGTCGGTATATAGATTTTTGCGATGAGAGAATTTTTGATTCATTGAATCTTTAACCCATTCATCAGGGCCGGCTGCATAAAAAAGGATATAGTCATTTTGATTAAAAACGCCATCTCCGCCATCCATCACCATAATTGCATTTTCAATCAAATCATCTGCCCGGGTAATAGCATTTGCTTCGGGCAACATTTGGCCACCATTTCCAAATAAACGGATTGAAGCAGAATTGAGGTTGGCAGTATTGATACCCAGTCCCGCCAAAAAATTAAGATCCATCCGGTAAATTCCGGCTTTATTTACAGCAATTTTATACCAATTTCCTGTAGCTAATATTGAATGAGCATTATACACTCTTTGGGCACTCACAAACCCATTAAAAGTCAATATTAAGAAAAGTATTAAAAAAAATTTACTCATGTTAAAAACCACATTCCATATTAGGGATTTTATCATCAAAAAAAGGTATTTATTCTAATTCTGTTTTATTACAAAGTCTCTATATTCGCAATCCCGGCCGGAAAACTATTTCCGGGTGCAATATTTTAGCTTATCCGGCGTTAAAAATATTCCAATTCATAGGTTTATGCAAAAAACAGTAACAGTGAAAAACTTAACAATCCTAATGTCCTGTGTGGTGCTACTGGCATCCTGCAAAGGAAAAGGCCTTTTTGGCAAAAAGAAACAAGACAAATCCGATATGACCGGCTGGAACTACAATGACAAAAACATGGGTGGTTACAAGGTTTCTAAAGCCGTTGATCAGAAAACTGGTCCGGGTCTGGTATTTGTTCAAGGGGGTACCTTTACCATGGGGCAAACCGAGGAAGATGTAATGGGCGACTGGAACAATATTCCCCGTCGTGTATCTGTACCTTCATTCTATATTGACCGTACCGAGGTAGCCAACGTACATTATCGTGAATATCTGCACTGGATCGAGAAAGTATTTGACCCAACAGCCGATGAAAACAATCGTAAAATATATGAAGCTGCACTTCCCGATACATTAAGCTGGAGAAGTGAGTTGAGTTATAATGAACCATTGGTAGAATATTATTTCCGCCATCCTGGATTTAATAATTATCCTGTAGTAGGTGTAACCTGGAGACAGGCAAGTGATTTCTGCCTTTGGAGAAGCGACCGAGTGAATGAGAAAAATTTGATGGATAAAGGTTTTATAAATAAATCATATTTAAAACCCGGTGCGCAACAAGGTTCTAATCATTTCTCTACAAAAGCATATTTATTAAATCTTGACCCTCCTCCTCCTGGAAAAATCAAAACCAAAAAAGGTGAACAGAAGCAAACAACAGCATCTGTAGAGTCAGGAATTATTATGCCCGATTATCGTTTACCATTTGAAGCCGAGTGGGAATATGCAGCTTACGGACTTATAGATCAAAATCCCCGCCCTAGTGTGAAAGAAGGAAAAAGAGGTGAAGAGTTAGCTAGCAATAAGCAAATGTATCCCTGGTCGCAAAATGTAAATGGACTTCGTGATACTCGCCACGGAAGTTGGCAGGGTGCTTTTCTTGCAAACTTTAAAAGAGGAAATGGTGACAATGCGGGTGTAGCCGGAGGTTTGAATGACCGTGCTTTTTATACTGCAGATGTAAAATCTTTTTATCCAAATGCATTTGGCCTTTATAATATGGCTGGCAATGTAAGCGAGTGGGTGCAGGATGTATATCGTCCACTTTCTACGCTTGACTTTGATGATATGCCAGCTCCTTTCCGTGGTAACAAATTCCAGAAATTATATAAGAACGCCAATGGCGAATACGAAAAGAATGACACTACAGGAAAGGTAAAAATGGTAGATGTAACTGATGCCGAATCTAAAAACCGCAGAAACTATCAGAGAGGAAACGTAATCAATTTCTCTGATGGAGACTCACTTTCTCAGTCGTCTTACGGCTATGGCGTTACTACGCTTATCAGTGATAAATCCAGAGTATATAAAGGTGGTAGCTGGAATGACAGACCTTATTGGTTGTCTCCGGGTTCACGTCGCTTTTTAGAAGAAGAGCAGGCGTTGAGCACTTTGGGCTTCCGTTGTGCAATGGATCGTATGGGCAGTCCAGAAGGTAATGGCCGCAAAACCGGACAGCAATTCCCTACTCGCAGACAGAACTCCAAAACAGGAAAAACAAAAAAGAGTAAAAGATAAGAGTTGACAATAACAATATTTAAACCCTGCCTACAAACGGCAGGGTTTTTATTTTACATAAGTATATTTTTGCCACATGCCTACAATTGAAGAACTGTATAAAATCTTTTTGAAACATCCATCGGTACAAACGGATACCCGTAAATTAAAACCCGGCGATATTTTTTTTGCATTGAAGGGAGAAAATTTTAACGGCAATGCCTTTGCAAAACAGGCAGTAGAAGCCGGCGCAGTTTATGCAGTAATTGAAGAAGCAGCTTACGAAATTCCTGGAAAAACTTTTTTGGTCAATAATGTTCTTGAATGTTTACAACAGTTAGCACACCATCACCGGCAGCAGTTTCATATTCCATTTATAGCCATAACCGGAAGCAATGGCAAGACCACTACAAAAGAATTGATACATGCTGTGCTATCATCAAAATATAAAACTTATACAACTGTAGGCAATCTCAATAACCATATTGGTATTCCCATTACTATTTTATCCATAAAGCAGGATGCGGAAATAGCAGTGATTGAAATGGGTGCCAATCATCAAAAAGAAATTGAAAGCTATTGCCGCTATGCACTACCCACACACGGGCTGATAACCAACTGTGGCAAAGCACATCTGGAAGGATTTGGCGGAGCTGCAGGTGTAAGAAAAGGAAAAGGTGAATTGTTTGATTATTTAAAAACAATTAATGGTACTGCATTTATTTTTAATGATTATGATTATTTAAAAGAAATGAGTGCAGGCATCAGCCATATCTTTTCTTATGGAAGTAAGGAAGGTGATATAACCGGAAAAATGCTGTCGAGTGAACCTTATTTAGAAACAGCTATCACAGGAAAGAATACATTTCATATTCAAACCAAATTGGTAGGAAGTTATAATTTTCCCAATGTATTGGCGGCAGTTTGTGTAGGACAATATTTTAATATAGCAGCCGATAAAATAAAATGTGCAATAGAAAATTACACTCCTTCCAACAGTCGTTCCCAATTAATAAACAAGGGCAGCAACCGGTTTATAATGGATGCTTATAATGCCAACCCCAGTAGTATGAAACTGGCGATAGAAAATTTCGCAAATTTAAAATCAGAAAAAAAAGTATTACTGCTGGGCGCTATGGCCGAGCTGGGTGAAGAAAGCCTTACCGAACATGAAGCAGTTGTAAAACTAATTCAATCAAAAAACTGGGAAAAAGTGGTACTGGTAGGTGGTGATTTTTTAAAACTGGCACACCCCTATCTTTCTTTTACAAATGCACAGGAAGCAAAAACATGGTTACAAAATCAAAAATTTGAAAAGACTGATTTTTTGGTAAAAGGAAGCCGCAGTATGCAGATGGAAAAAATAATTACAGAATAAAAACAAACAATCTATGACTGAATGGTTGACTAAGCCCTGTCCCTGGTATGTGGCTGGGCCACTTATTGGGTTGATGGTGCCCCTGCTTCTCCTCATCGGTAATAAAACTTTTGGTATCTCATCTTCTATGAGGCATATATGTGCTGCCTGTATGCCTGCCAATATTCCCTTTTTTAAATACGACTGGAAAAAAGAATGGTGGAATTTATTTTTTGTTGTCGGCATTATCCTTGGTGGTGTTTTAGTTTATCTGTTTTTTCAAAATCCAGAACCTATTCGGGTTTCTGAAAAACTGACTACGGATTTGCAGCAATATGGAATTAATGACCGACAAAATCTGGTACCTGCTGATTTATTCAATTGGTCATCACTGTTTACAATTAGAGGAATGATCATGATAGTTGGTGGAGGCTTTTTAATTGGCTTTGGTACCCGCTATGCTGGTGGCTGCACCTCCGGACATTCCATTATGGGAATTTCTTTATTACAAGTTCCATCCATTATTGCTACTATTTGTTTTATGGCAGGTGGCATTATTATGGCAAATTTTTTATTACCAATCATTTTAAAATTGTAAAGTAATGGCGCTGCAAACTAACCATACTGATTTTGAAGTTCGTTCTTTAGACGCCGTATGTGTAAACGATTCGGAATTAAAACATCCGTTTTGGTATAATTTAAAATACACATTAGCCGGACTTCTATTTGGTATCATTCTTATAAAATCGGAAGTAATATCCTGGCTGCGTATTCAGGAAATGTTTCGCTTTCAAAGTCTTCACATGTATGGCGTTATTGGTTCGGCAGTTGTAGTAGGCATTATTTCTGTATGGATTATCAAAAAATGGAAAATAAAAACCATTTATGGTGAGCCGATTTTATTCGCTACAAAAAAATTTAATAGGGGTAATATTTACGGTGGTCTTTTGTTTGGATTGGGTTGGGCTATGACGGGTGCCTGTCCGGGTCCTTTGTTTGCACAAATAGGAAATGGAGCCATTGTAGTTGCCATTACATTATTAAGCGCCATTGCCGGTACCTGGGTTTATGGAAA
This sequence comes from Chitinophagaceae bacterium, assembly GCA_037045195.1. Classification (GTDB taxonomy): domain Bacteria; phylum Bacteroidota; class Bacteroidia; order Chitinophagales; family Chitinophagaceae; genus JJ008. The sequence goes on along the minus strand of JBAOIB010000004.1, from coordinate 284,554 downwards.
ATTTAGAGAAAAATTGCCACATTGATTAAACAATCGTTTCAATAGGAAACAAAAGTTGCAAATAAGTTTATATCAGATTTACGAACTTTGCAGCAAAAATTTATTAATAGATGAGTGAGCAGAAAGTAGCAAGAGGATATTTAAGCAGTGTATTGGGTTGTTATTGTCCCCGATGCAGAGAAGGTAAACTTTTTAAACATAAGATGAGTTTTCGTTTTAAGAAAACGATGGAGATGAATAAAGAATGCCCTGTTTGCAGGCAGCCTACCGAAATAGAAGTAGGCTTTTACTATGGCACCAGTTATGTTAGTTATGCGCTTACTATTGCCATCAGTGTAGTATCCTTAATTGTCTGGTATGTGCTTATTGGACTTTCAACCAGCGACAATCGTTTTTTTTATTGGATGGGTTGCAATGCGGTACTATTATTTTTTTTGCAACCCTGGTTGATGCGCATTAGCCGCAGTTTTTGGATATCCTGGTTTGTAAAGTATAATCCATACTGGGAGGAAGAGAAAGCCGAAGATGTTTCAGAAAGGCTGAATGCGGAGCAAGCTAATAACTGGTAATCAACTTATCCTTATTTTTGCGCCCCTTGTAATTGGAGACTTGTCCGAGTGGTTGAAGGAGCACGCCTGGAAAGTGTGTATACCTCTAAAGGGTATCGAGGGTTCGAATCCCTCAGTCTCCGCTTATTTTATTTCAGTACAAACAACTTCTTTGCATTTGCAGTTGTATTATTAGCAACATCCTCAATACTCAGTCCGCATATCGAAGCTAATTTTTCTACTACATATTTTAAATAAGCAGGTTCGTTTCTTTTGCCCCTGAAGGGGACAGGTGCCAGATAGGGCGCATCGGTTTCCAGTACAATATTTTTTATGGGAATATTCGTAATCGCTTTATCCAATCCCGAATTTTTAAAACTTACTACCCCGCCAATACCCAGATGAAAACCTAAATCAATAATTTTCTTTGCATGCTCTTCATTTCCCGAGAAACAATGAAACACACCCTTTAGTTTTCCTTTCTGATGCTGTGCCACTATTTCAATACATTCATCCGTTGCGTTTCTGGAATGTATGGAAACGGGAATATCATATTGCAATGCCCAGTCAAGTTGCTGATGAAAAGCATCCACTTGTTCTTTTACAAATGTTTTATCCCAATAAAAATCAAGACCAATTTCTCCTACCGCAATAAATTCTCGGGAGGCCAATAATTTTGATGCTGCTTGCAACTCTTCTTTATAATTTTCTTTGACAGAACAGGGATGCAATCCCATCATGCTCACACATAAATCAGGATTTTTTGCTTCAAGCTCCAATAAGGCCGTATGTGTGGCCCGATCAATTGCCGGCATCAAAATTTTTGAAACACCTGTAGCTCTCGCTTTTTGCAGCATTTCTGTCGTATCTGCTTCAAATTCATCTACATAAACATGTGCATGGGTATCTATCAAATTCATTCTGAACTACTTTGAAAGCAAAAGTCAGTAAAAAAATATTACTGCACCCTTAAACCTCATTGAATAATATCTTTCTTAGCCATGTATTTGCATTTTCCTTCAACCCAAAACCCGGATTATGAATTGTCGCAATAAGCCCTTTGCAATACTTCTTGCAACTGCACTTTTCTCCAGTTTTATCTTTTATTCATGTAGTAAAGAAACCAGTAGCGCCAATACTGATGCGCAGGAGCAGGAACTGGCTCAAGCATCAACCGAGGCAAGTGGCGAAGCTGAAAATACATTTTCTGAAACCTTTGATGATGTAATGGGTGTAAATAATGATGTGGGTATGGAAGGCTCCGGTGTTTTTTATGGCCGGCCCGATACGCTGAACCCCGCCCTCAGATGCTTTACTGTTACCATTACGCATCCCAACAATACTCCCTTTCCAGTGAGAGTGGTTATTGATTTTGGAAACACTGGTTGCTCAGGGCCCGATGGACATATTCGCCGAGGAAAAATTATTTCTGAATATACTGACCGTCTGCTCAATCCGGGTGCAATGGCCGTTACCACATTTGATGGCTTTTATGTAGATAGTGTGAAGGTTGAAGGAACACATAAGATTACAAATACTTCGCAGCCTCCTGCCATCGTAAGAAGATATAAGGTTGAAGTTATTGAAGGAAAACTCACCAAACCCAGTGGCAATTATATTGAATGGAATAGCAGTCGCAGCATTTTGCAAATTGATGGAATGGCCACCCCTATTCCAAGAGATGATGTTTATAAAATTTATGATGGAACCGCAACTGGTAAAGTAAGAGGAGGAAATCTTCTTGTGCGCTGGGAATCAACTATTACCGAGCCATTAATACGCAGAGTTTCCTGCCGTTGGATTGTGAAAGGAGTAGTCAAAACCACAAGAGCAAACTTGCCAGCAAACTCCCACTGGATCTCATTTTTAAACTTTGGTAACGGGGAATGCGACAATCAGGCAACGCTTACTGTGAACGGTCATACCTTTCAAATTACTTTGAACTAATCAAAAAATATTTTATCTTTAAACCAGTTTTCATAGGGTACGGATTAAAAACGGGCCAGGGTTTCTACCCCGGCCCTAACTTTTTTATGACATAGTTGCGATCCATTTTTACTGAATGGGTGCAAAAACAAAACCTTTTGATGAAAATTCTTTTAATAATCGAGGCAGACAATAGCTCATTCGCTCCCAGGATTTGTTGCTTTCGTGTAGCACGATGATATCCCCCTCCGAAATTTTTTCCTTTACTCTATCATAGCATTTATCAGGAGTTAGCGTAGTTACCCAATCGCCGGCAAGAATATTCCACATTACTATTTTTTTTCCGGAATTATCCTTTCTTATCTTTTTTATCTGCGAACGGGTAATGCGACCGTAAGGCGGACGAAAAAGATTTGTGCTCATCAATCTGTCTGTTCTTTCTATGTCGTACAGATAGTCCTCATCATTCGTTTTCCAGCCGTTTAAATGCTTGTAAGTATGATTGCCCACAGCATGGCCTTCATCAATATATTGCTTAAACAAATCAGGATGCTTCTCAACATTTTCTCCAATACAAAAGAAACTTGCTTTGGCATTATATTGCTTCAAAAGCTTTAATACAAATGGCGTAATGGTGGGGTGTGGGCCATCGTCAAAACTGAGATAAAGGGTTTTATTTTTTTCAGGCATATCCCAAATACAGTCGGGATAAAGTTTTTTTACCCACCAGGGTGTTTTTACAAGAAAAAAATCTTTGTTCACAATCTCGTTTGTTGCTTCCTTTTGCTTCATAATCTACAAAGATACCTGATAACTTATCTTTGCGCTATGTCAAAGAAAGTAAGAGTTCGTTTTGCCCCTTCACCTACCGGAGGGCTGCATTTGGGAGGTGTAAGAACAGTTTTGTACAACTATCTTTTTGCAAAGAAAAATGAGGGTGAGTTTATCGTAAGAATAGAAGATACAGATCAAAGCAGATACGTTGCGGGGGCAGAAGCATACATTTTTGAAACCTTGAAATGGTGTGGACTTACGCCAGATGAAAGTGTACAACAAGAAGGAAATTTTGGCCCCTATCGCCAAAGTGAAAGAAAAGAAATATACCGACAGTATGCCGAAAAATTAGTTGCTTCAGGCAAGGCTTACTATGCATTTGACACTCCAGAAGAACTGGATCAAATGCGACAATCCGATTCAACTACTTCACATCAATACGACCATAGCACTCGCATGAAAATGCGCAATTCGTTATCATTGCCTGATGCTGAAACAAAACAATTAGTAGCCTCAGGAACCGGTTATGTGATACGCATAAAAATGCCGAAAGGAGAAACTATTGCATTTACTGATATGATTCGAGGAGAAGTGAAGTTTGATACTTCGCTTGTTGATGATAAAGTATTGCTGAAGGCAGATGGAATGCCCACTTATCATCTGGCAGTAGTTGTAGATGATTATTTAATGAAAATCAGTCATGCTTTTCGTGGTGAAGAATGGTTATCATCGGCACCCGTTCATATTTTATTATGGGATTATTTATTCGGATTAGAAAATATGCCGCAGTGGGCACATTTCCCATTAATATTGGGGCCAAATGGTAAACTTAGCAAACGTGATGGTGCTAAATATGGATTTCCGGTTTTTTCAATGAACTGGACCGACCCTAAGACCAATGAAACAACAGCAGGATTTAAAGAAAAAGGATTTTTGCCTGAAGCACTCATCAATTATCTCGCTTTACTTGGCTGGAATGATGGAACAGAACAGGAAATATTTTCAATAGATGAGTTGATTGAGAAATTTTCAATAGAAAGGGTGCATAGTGCAGGCGCAAAATTTGATTTTGAAAAAGCCAAGTGGTTCAACCACGAATGGATTAAAAAAAGTAGTGCAAAAAAATTGTTACCACAGGTAAAAGCGATATTAATTGCAGAAAAAATTTCGGCAGGCAATGATGCACAACTTGAAAAAATAATTGACCTCGTAAAAGACCGTTGCACTTTGTTGACTGATTTTGTACAACAATCTGCTTTCTTCTTTATAGCTCCCGAAACATTGGACACAGAAGCTGTAAAGCCAAAATGGAATGAAGACAAGAAAAATTTCTTTGAAAGTTTTGCAGAAAAAATAAAAAAATCACCTACAGATGCAATTACGTTGGAAACTGTATTTAAAGAAACAGCTGCTGAAAAAAATATAAAACCAGGCGAGTTGCAATTGCCTTTCAGGATTATGCTAGTGGGTGGTAAATATGGTCCACCGGTATTTCAAATTGCAGAACAATTGGGAATAGAAGAAACAATCCTTCGTATAAATACGGCAATAAAAATATTTTAGATTTCGTTTTAACTTTTTGTATATCAATCAGTCAAACGAACCTATGAAAAAAATAATCCCACTGCTTAGTGTAATTGTATTATTCTCATGCCAAAAGGAATCCAACACCGGTGGTGGTGGTGGTACGCCTCCTGTAACCGATAGCTTTACAGTATCGGTAAGTAATGGATATGGAAATGGGAAATATAAAACAGGTGATACCGTCCATATTTTTAGTGTAGCTACGAGTAATAGTCAACTCTTCAATACCTGGGCAGGTGCAGATGTGAGTCTTTTAAATGGTAAAGATGAATGGCATACCTGGTTTATCATGCCGTCAAGAAATGTAAGCTTCAGCGGTAGTTTAAAAAGCATTACACCTGTAACATTAAATTTTGAGCAAATTATGGGAAGAGACAGGCTGAAACCTGTGTATTATTATTTTCCAGCAGGACATAAAGGATTTGTTTACCTGCTGCATGGCACTGGCGGCACCGCCGAAAATCTAACTAAGAGTTATGAATTTCAGTTAATGATCAGTGCTCTTATTAATGACAATTTTGGAGTCATCATTACCGAATCGGAAGAAAGTACATTATATACAGATTTAAATGGAGATGGAAAAATAAGATGGAATCCCATACCGTTAGACAGTACAACAAATGTTGATTTTGCAAACATTAAAGTTATTACTGATGAATTTTATAACCGGGGAGTTACCAATCGTTCAAAGTTTCGCTACTCCGTTGGCATGAGTAATGGTGGAAATTTTTCTTCTTATGTTACTTACCTGTTCAATTACAAAGCGGGAATAAGTTATTGCGCACCTTCAGGAGGTGTGATGGCAAATTCGCTAAACAGTCCATTTCAGTTTTGCATGGCAAGATTTGATAACAATGAAAATGTAGGTCCAACAGGAAATACCAATGCACTTACCAATTCACAAACAATTTCGGGTCGTGGTGTTTGCAGTAAATATCTGATGCAAGAGCATAGTCCGCTCTATGCCGAAAGATTCGCAAGAAAAGGAGATATCAGTATCTCTCAATCCACAGCCGTTTTCAATGAATTAAAAACAAAAGGGTTTTTAGACAGCAAAAATTATTTCATTGGGTTTTCCGAGGATTTGTCCACTGCTTATCAGGCAAACCCGCTTTCATTTCCGGCAATGAACAGTTTGAACGCATTGCAACGAATATCATTATTAGAGCAAATTGCGCTGGCTGTAGCCGATCATCATATTTACAGCGATTACAATAGTGCAACCTTGAAGTTCTTAAACTCGCAATGCAATTAACCCTGTTTGCGAATGAGTTCCATTGCAGTTAAAAATTCTTTTTGCCCCAATGATTCAATGATAGTTTTATCGGCATCATCTAATTGAAACAACCCTTGTGTATTCAATTTTACATGCTCAGGAGTGCGTATGCCGGGAATTATTGTAGAAACTTCCACATTGCTTTTAATATAACTCAACGCCAACTGAGTTTTGGAGCATTGATATTTTTGACAAAGTTGCCAAACAGGTTGCAGCACATCCGCACAGGTGTCAATTACTTCTTTTGTCAGTCTGTTTTTTCGGTGATCTGTTTTTGAAAATGTTGCCGAGTTATCAAATTTTCCAGTAAGCAATCCAAACTGAAGTGGCATACGGGCTATAATGCCTAAGCCTTTTTCTGATGCTGTATTCAATATTGGCAAAGCAAATTGATTTAACAGATTTAGTACAAGTTGAAATCCATTACCGATATCTTCCTGCATTAACCAGTTTGCCTCTGGCAATGGTTCAAAAGTATTTAGTGAAATTCCCCAATACCTGATTTTCCCTTGCTTTTGTAATTGATTCATTGCCTGAATACATTCTCCATGTTGCAAATGCTGCAATCTTACAGTATGTAATTGATAATAATCTATCGTTTCTCTTTTCAATCTGCGTAGAGAAGCTTCACAAGCATTCATAAGATGCTCTTTAGAATAATCAACCGTAAATTTCTCGGCTCTCGCTACATTGCCACCTTTAGTTGCAATCACCACATCTTTTTTTGTTCCAATTATTTTGCCCAGTAAAGTTTCCGAATGTCCCAATCCATAAACATCAGCAGTGTCAAAAAAATTAATACCTGCATCCAGCGCAGCTTTGATTGCTGTTAGTGATATTGAATCATCAGCATCACCCCAGCCAATAGCCGTATCGCCTATCATTGCAGCACCCCCAATGGCCCAGGCACCAAAGCCAATTTCGCTTACCAATAAATCCGTATTTCCAAATTTTCTAAACTGCATAGCTCAATATACATGCTTCCGCTGAAAGAATGTATTTTCGCAATACAAGAAATATTAAAATGAACCGACCTATTCGTGTTTTAGTTGCTAAAGTAGGATTGGATGGCCACGACAGGGGTGCCAAAGTAATTGCCACCGCTTTGCGGGATGCGGGCATGGAAGTGATTTATACCGGGCTTCGTCAAACTCCTGAAATGGTAGTGAGTGCTGCTTTGCAGGAAGATGTGGACGCCATTGGCATCAGTATTCTTTCCGGTGCCCATCAAACTGTATTTCCAAAAATTATAGCATTGATGAAAGAAAAAGATATGAATGATGTGCTGCTTACCGGTGGTGGCATCATTCCAGAAGATGATATGAAAACCTTGAATGAACAAGGTGTTGGAAAATTATTTGCGCCGGGTACACCCACTGCCGAAATTGCAACATATATCACCAACTGGGTAAAAGAAAACAGAAAATTCTAAAATTTTATTATGTACCAGACACTGCTTACCAATCTTGAAAATGGCATTCTTACAATAACCATCAACCGACCTGACAAACTGAATGCTTTAAATAAAGAAGTATTTACTGATTTGAATATAGTATTGGATGATATTGAAACGAATGCCTCAATTAAATCGGTCGTGATAACCGGTGCCGGCCCCAAAGCATTTGTAGCAGGAGCTGATATTTCAGAATTTTCTGAACTCAACAAAGAACAGGCAATGGCCTTATCCAAAAGAGGACAGGATACATTTGCCCGAATTGAAAATTGCACTAAGCCTTTTGTGGCAGCAGTAAATGGTTTTGCATTGGGCGGTGGTTGTGAGCTTGCCATGTGTTGTCATTTTAGAATAGCCAGTGAAAATGCAAAATTTGGCCAACCTGAAGTAAATCTGGGATTGATTCCCGGTTATGGAGGTACACAACGCCTGGTTCAGTTAATTGGAAAAGGTAAAGCCATGGAACTATTGATGAGTGCACATTTAATAGATGCAAATGAAGCCAAACAATACGGACTGGTAAACTATGTAACCACGGCCGATACGCTTATGGACCACACAAAAAAAATTCTTGAAATAATTAATTCCAAAGCGCCTTTAGCAGTTGCAGCATGCATCAAAGCAGCCAATGCAGTTTATGATGAAACAAAAGATGGCTATGCTTTAGAGATTTCAGAATTTGGAAACTGTTTTGACACAGCAGACAGAAAAGAAGGTGTAGCAGCATTTATGGAAAAAAGAAAGGCCAGCTTTACATCTAAATAATCATTTTTATTTTTCAATCAGTTTTTCGTCAATCAGATAAGCTGCTATGCCGCTTACATTGTCATTACCTTTTGCATCTTCAATATAAACCTTAAAAGATGTAACAGTAACGGCTGGAAAAGTAAGTATTCTCTTTCTGCCTATACTGGTTCCTAAAATTTGATTGATGGCCTTGTCTCCGTTATAAAAAACGATATTGAATCTTCTTATTGTTTGTCCCAGATGTATCGCTTCACGCAGAATGATGCAATTCATTTTTGTCGGTTCTTTCATCTGCACAATAAAATTCTGCATATTGATGGAATAAGTTTGAGTTGGATGATCCAACTCCCTTATTTGCATTGGCTTTTCCAAAAAATCATTCTTTGTAAATTCATAATAGGTACTGGCCTCTTTTAAAAGGTTGTTGGAAAAACTTTCAGTCTTCAATTTTCTAAACTCTGCCAGTGAAGCTGAATCTCTATCAGTTATTATTCCTCTTCTGTCGGGTGGCACATTCAACAATAAATTAGCTCCTCTTCCAACTGATTTCAGATATAACTTAAACAATGAATCGGGTTGTTTGATTTTCTTATCTTCTGAAGCATGATAAAACCAGCCTGGTCTGATTGATACATCACATTCGGCAGGAATCCAGTTTTTTCCCCAAAAATTTCCTTGTTGCAAAGTATCATTGGATGGCGCACCAAGCCCACGTTTAAAACCGGCCGTATCCAAAAAATTCCAGTTGGTTTCTCCAGCTATACCGTTTTCATTTCCAACCCAACGAATATCGGGACCAATATCACTAAATATTACTGTTTGCGGTGAATATTGACGTACTGTATTTTCAAATCTCCTCCAGTTATATACCTGCTGCTTTCCATTGGGGCCTTCGCCATTGGCACCATCCCACCATATTTCCCAAACGGGGCCATAGTTTTGAAAAATCTCCTTCATCATATTTACAAATACATCGTTGTATTTTTCTGTACCATAGTCGGGATGATTTCTATCCCAGGGAGAAAGGTAAACCCCAAATTTTAATCCATATTGTTTGCAGGCATGAGACAATTCCATCAACACATCACCTTTACCATCTTTCCACTTACTTTCTCTTACTGTATGAGTAGAGTATTTACTTGGCCAAAGACAAAATCCATCATGATGTTTTGCAGTGATGATAATGCCTTTTGCTCCGGCAGCTCTGGCCACACGACACCATTGTTTACAATCTAATGAAGAAGGGTTAAAGAGTTGTTCAGGCTCATTACCCTCGCCCCATTCTTTATCTGTAAATGTATTGGGACCAAAATGAACAAAAAGGTATAGCTCATTCTCGTGCCAGGCCAATTGTTGTTTAGTGGGGCGGACAAGATATTCTGTATTTTGTGATAAGGCTGAGCAGCTTAACAAAATAAAAAAGCTGCAAATAAAATTTTTCATCAAACTATTTTATTTCTTTCAATAAAGGTTCGGCTATAGGATGCAGGGCTGTGTAAGTAATGCCCAGCAATTTAGCGAATGTTTGGGCAAACTGCTTCTGATATAACTGAATTTCTTTTTTTATTTCTCCTTTAGAGGGAATACCCGGTCCCAAAGTTGCAAACCAAATCTGATCACAACCTATAATTTTATTGTTGTGACTCGTCCATTCTTTTTTTACCACATCACCCCGCCCATGATCTACTGTGATAAACATAGCTGTTTTGCCTTTGTAAAATGGATCCTTTTGCAAATAACCCCATAATTGCGACAACCATTGATCTACCAAATGTGCCGCATCAAGATAAGAGCGATACTTACCGGAATGTGCCCATTCATCCGTTTCGCCGTAGGCAATATAAAGTACCCTGGGCTTTCTGGATTTCAAATGCTCAAAAGCTGCATAATGCGTAAACACATCCAAACACTCTTCTTCACCAAACGGGCGATAAGCGTCCTTATTCATTGCATTGATAGCCCTCTCAACGGTAGTCGGCTTGTTGCCACCTGTAGCATCAAAAGCCGACATAACAGGGATGCCGCTTCTTTGCTGGTTTAGAATTCTGTCAAAAGCATCCCAGGCACCAAATGCTGCAACTTTTCCGCTAAAAGCTTTTTGCTTATTAATATATTCTAAAACAGTAACATTTGGATTGGGAGGAAAATCATTGCTGTTTACCGCTGTGTCAGGATAACCGGTAAAAATTTCATTATAGCCGGGATAACTAAACCAATAGGGATTAGCCACATTTACCTTGCATCCCGCCTCCCTGTTTCCAAAAAGTTGGCCTTTATCAGCTATTGTACTCCATAGAAAGGGCATTAGCTTTTTTCTTCTTTCTATAGCATCACTACTCCAATAATGTTGGTAGATATAGGCACTATCACCTTCGTTATATTTATTATTATTGGCAATTGCGGTATCCATGCCTTTAAAAACTTCTTGCCAGCGAAGTCCGTCTGTAGTTACAATAATTAAATTTTGAATGGGCTGTTGCGATAAGCATACAACTGCTGTCATTAAAAATACAGATAATAGTAAAAAAAGCTTTTTCATATTCTTTTCACGTTTCAAAATTATTCTAATGATGTTTTTCCGCTGATGGTGGCTTCGTGCATCTGGTGCAGATCAAATACAATTACTTCATTTTCTCCTTTGTGCAGCCAGCTTGCCGGGCAATACAATCTTTGCTGGGGGCCTATGTTCCAGTATCTTCCCAGCAGATGACCGTTTACATACAACATGCCTTTTGAATAGTTGCTCATATCAAAAAAAGTATCTCCCGTTTTTTCCAATTGAAATTTGCCTTTAAAAAACACAGCTTGTTTGCCTTCACTTGTTAAGGTTTTCAAGTCAGTCGCTTGCTTTGCAAATGTGGGGCTCATGGGTAACAAAAAGGTTTCCCAATTCATCAAGGTCATACCGTTTAAAGTTACACGGTCGGTAATTCCTTTGCGATCAATCATAAACTGCGCAAAGTTGATATGCCCCATACCTTCAACCAAAATATCTAAAACAGGATCAGTACCTGTAGTTTCTGGCTTTGGAATATTAATAGTCCATTTACCTCCATCTCTTACTACGGTATCAATAAATTTTCCATCTACAAACACCAATGCATAATCATGCGGTTCCCAAATGGTGAGTTTACCACTTTTGTGTCCTCTTAATTTTGTACGATAAAGAACCAATCCCTGATTTTGCCCAAGTGCTTCCATTGTTTTTGGCTGTGGTGTGATAATAGGTTTGGGAAGATTTTGCCAGATAGAACTCATTGCTTTCATTTCAAAATCGGGTATGGAAATAGTAGCTACTGGTGCAGGCACATCAGGTATTGTATAATCCACATATTGTTTTATCATATTGCGCAGCATAAAATATTTTGCAGTTGGAAGTCCCTGTTCATTTATGGGTGCATCATAATCGTAGCTGGTAAGGTCGGGTTGATATTGGGTTGCCGAAGCTGCATTGGCCCCGGCAGTAAATCCAAAATTGGTTCCGCCATGTATTACATAGAAATTAAATGACTTTTTATTTTTCAACAGATAATCAACTTCTTTTTTTAATTCATTGGTATCGGGCTTTGCAAATTTTTCGCCCCAATGAGTAAGCCAGCCCGGATAGGTTTCGCTGCTGAATGATGGAACATTTGGATTTTTTTTGGTGGCTTGTTCAAATGCAGCATCATCGCCTCCACTATCGAGCCCAATGGCAGCACCAGCTATACTACCTGCCTCAAGCATATAAGTTGTAGGCCCATCTGCCGTATAAAATGGTACAACAATTCCGTTTTTAATCCAAAGCTTCCTTAATGCCTCCATATATTCTTTATCATTTCCATAGCTGCCGTATTCATTTTCTACCTGCGCCATAATGATAGGGCCACCGTAATTGCATTGTAAAGATTTTACTTCCTTAGCCAGCCGTGCCACATATTTTTCAACGGCCTTCATATAACGGGGATCCATACAACGGATTTTTATATCAGGTGTTTTTAGAAGATATGTTGGCAGCCCACCAAAATCCCATTCGGCACATACATAAGGGCCGGGCCGAAACAATACCCACATTTTTTCTTCCTGACAGATGCGAATAAATTCAGCGATGTTTCTGTTCTCCGATTTAAAATCCCAAACGCCTTCCTGTCTTTCAAGGTAGTTCCAAAAAATATACACAGCAATCGTATTACAGCCCATTGCCTTTGCCATTTGAATACGATGCCGCCAGTATTCTTTGGGAATGCGTGCAGGGTGCATCTCACCACTTATAATTTGTAATGGTTTGCCATCCAGCAAAAAATCCTTTGTGCCCAGCGAGAAAATATGCTTTTGCTGTGCATCCAAGTTGGAAGTAAAGAACATTACTGCTAAAAGGAAAAATATTTTTTTCATCCGTTTACTATTTACAATTGTATAAATGTGTTTGGGGTTTCAGGAAAATTAATTTACTACACTGCTATTGCTCCCCAATTTAGCAATGAAAAGGCTACTTAAAAAACGAAAAATGACGCAACCGTTTGTCGCTTTGACTTACCTTTGCACCATTATTAAAATTCATCCCCTTTTTTATGGATTACAGAATAGAAAAAGATACCATGGGCGAAGTACAAGTGCCTGTGGATGCCTACTATGGTGCACAAACACAACGCAGTATCAACAATTTTAAAATTGCGCAAGACATTAATAAAATGCCTCGTGAAATTATTCGGGCATTTGCCTATTTAAAAAAAGCAGCAGCACTTACAAATTTTGATGCAGGTGTATTACCAAAAGAAAAATGTGATTTGATTGGAATAGTATGCGATGAAATTCTGGAAGGAAAGTTAGACGCCTATTTTCCATTGGTAGTATGGCAAACCGGCAGTGGCACGCAAAGCAATATGAATGTAAATGAAGTAATCGCTTACCGTGGTCATGTGCTCAATGGCGGGCACCTCAGCGATAAAGAAAAATTTTTGCATCCAAATGATGACGTAAATAAATCGCAATCGTCCAACGATACTTTTCCTACGGCCATGCACATTGCGGCTTATAAAATATTACTGGAAACCACTATTCCGGGAATAGAGAAACTCAGAAACACTCTGGCAGCAAAGAGCAAAGCCTTTATGCAGGTAGTAAAAATTGGTCGCACTCATTTTATGGATGCCACACCACTTACACTGGGTCAGGAGTTTAGTGGTTACGTTTCACAATTAGATCATGGGCTTCGTGCAATTAAAAATACGTTGGCGCATTTGAGCGAGCTTGCCTTGGGCGGTACGGCTGTGGGTACAGGCATTAACACACCTGCCGGTTATTGTGAAAATGTAGCAAAGCATATTACAACGTTAACGGGGCTGCCCTTTGTAACAGCCGAAAATAAATTTGAAGCATTAGCAGCGCATGATGCCATTGTAGAATCTCATGGTGCATTAAAAACTGCAGCTGTCAGTCTGATGAAGATTGCAAATGATATACGTATGTTATCCAGCGGGCCACGTAGTGGCATTGGAGAAATTTTTATTCCTGATAATGAGCCTGGCTCCTCCATCATGCCAGGGAAAGTAAACCCTACACAGTGCGAAGCCCTATCCATGATAGCTGCACAGGTGATGGGCAATGATGTTGCTATCAATATTGGTGGTGCCACCGGACATTTTGAACTCAATGTATTTAAACCGGTAATGATTTATAATTTTCTACACAGTGCCCGGCTGATTGGCGATGGCTGTATTTCCTTTAACGATAAATGTGCCTCTGGCATTGAACCCATTGAAGCGAATATAAAAAAGCATGTGGACAACAGTTTGATGCTGGTTACCGCACTAAATACAAAAATCGGTTATTACAAATCTGCCGAGATTGCTCAAAAAGCACATAGAGAAGGAACCACATTAAAAGAAATGGCTGTAAAGCTTGGATACCTTACTCCCGAGCAATTTGATGAATGGGTAGTGCCTGCTAATATGGTAGGTAAATTGAATTGAGATATACGTAAACTTTCAAGATTATAACCGGAGAATTACGATTCCTCCGGTTTTTTAATGTTTATAGTTGCAAATAATTTGCACCATTTATATCTTAACAGTCGAAATCCAAACTATTCAAAACTAAATTCCGAACCATGGGTACCCTTCAGCATCCTTTTTTATCAATTGCCGGATCTGAAAATCATTCTGTTAACGAAAAAAAGAATGACCAAAGATCGCCATATCTAAAAGCCATTCTTACCGGGAATAGAACAGGCGCTGCGTTAATTCGCAATATTGATAGCATTGAGCTAACTGATAAAAATGCAGCCAGCCGTTATATTAAAGAATCTTCATTTTTAAGAAAAGCATAGAAGCAGTTCGTAACCCTTGAGCATGTTTCACTAAAAAAAGCCTCCGTTCGTTCGGGGGCTTTTATGTTTATTTATTTCTTGAAAAGCAATTCCGGGAGTTGACAAGGCTAAAAAAAAATATAGCTATTTAATATTAAATATTTTATCTCTAATATAAGTCCCTTCAAAAGATTCGCAATGTGTACCACGATAATCTTGACAATCAAACTCATTAACAATAATTCGTTCATTATTTAATGAAAAGTTTAAATGACAACTTCCATTCTTATCATTAAAATTGGCAAAATTCTTTTTTGACAAATATGCAGACCCCTCAATTGAACTTGCACATTTATCATTGGCAATAATAATCTCAAATTTCATTTCACCAAGAGAATCTGGACCTAATATTCTAAGAGTCTTTTCATTTCCATTTATATACGTAGCTGTCCAACTGTTAGCTACATCAGGATTAATTGAATTTGATTTTATATATGCAGTTTCAAAATTTTGTGATTCAGAAATTGAAAAAGGCATTACTTGTGATTCGTTAGGACTGATCCATTGACCAACAATATCCCGTTCAATCATCTGCCCTTTGAACATTCCCGAAACTTTTCCATTGTGATCGAACTCATTAATTTTCAAATTTCCGTATTCATCAATCGCCCCAGAAATTTTTATTGGCTCTCCTTTCTTTTTATACGTATAAGTTCCATTCAAAGAGTTTGCGCTTCTCGAAAGAGTCATAATTATCTTATGATTACCATTAATTGAGCCTTCATATGATTTTGTAAAATTATTGTTGTTCCCCAAAGTAATTTCTCTTCTTGGTTTATTAGTTTTAACATCTGCTTTATTATTTTCCCTTTGATTACAGGTTACAAATAATATTACACTAAACAATAATGCAAACAATATTTTCATTGTCATAATTAAAAAAACAGTACCACAATTCAAAACAAATATTTCAATATAAGGGAATTTTATAAATATTCATTTATTTACAACTAGTATTTAATAAATTTTTCTATTTGTACTTCCTGATCATAACCGTTATATAGTTTTAATAAGTATGTACCAGGAATAAGACTGGTAATAGAAATTTTGAAATCGTTTCTGTAACTGATTTCTTCTTTCATAACCCGGCCAAATAAATCGCAGACCTGTGCATATAAAGGCTTTTTTAATTCTTTTTTTCCATGAATATTAATTTCATTTGTTGCAGGATTGGGAAAAAGCTGAATTAAATCCTTAACAACTGGTGGCCGTGCTGGTGATCGGGGATTTAAAGAAAGTGTAATTAATGTTTTATATGTCAGTTTTAAAACTTTACCTCCATCTTTAGTTCCAGAATTACCTCCATTAAAACCACCTGTAGGCCCAGATGTGTTACCGGTACTATCCACAACAATCCAAAGCATTCCACTGTTAGGACTAGGGTTGATTGCAACATCTCTTACTCGCCATCCATGCAAAAGTGGAAATGTATCAACAACATTTAAAGAAGAAGAGCTGTCAACAAAATTGCCTGATGCATTTAATTTGAGACGGAACATTCCATATTTTAATGAGGTGATAAGTAAAGAATTTTTCCATCCGGGGATATTACCAGTATAATACGCAATGCTGGAAGGTCCGATGGTACCCCAGGTATAAATATTTGTACCATCAGCAGGAATGGAAGCTGCTGGCCAGTTAAATGTTACAAATAAAGGGCGTTGCATATTATTATTACCTGCCCATGTATTTTCACTATAATTAATCATCTGAGAAGCAAGGCGGTCATTATTTGAAAAAGCATCTAATGATGAATAATTATCATCACCCATTCCAGCAACTTTTGGCCAACCATAATTTTGTCCGGGTTTGATTTCGTTTACCTCGTCATCAGATTTATCGCCATGCTCTGAACTGTAAAGTCTCCAGGTTCCATTGGCATTGCCCCAGGCTAACCCCTGTGCATTTCGGTGTCCGAGACTGTAAACCGGAGTTTTCATATTACCACCTCCAATACTTGTGTGTACAAAGGGGTTATCGTTAGGTATCCATTCTCTCCATTTATCATATAAGTGAATAGGCGTACCTGGCACACCATCTCCATCGGGCTCAGTGTTAAAACGCAAAACCTTGCCTTCACAAGTGTCGCGGTTTTGTGCATTATTCGTTCTTGATGCGTTATTAAACTGGCCGGCACCCATATCGCCAACGGTATAATATAATTTATAGGTTCCATCATTCTCTGCCACGGAGCTCAGTGTCATTCTTCCTGAATTGTGATCATTACTACCCGAAAGATTTGAAAAGACAGTATCCATAATTGTCAATGTATCTTTTGAAATATTGGGGCTACCTGCATCTCCGGCAAAATAAAAATGACATCTAACAATTTTTGTTCGGAAATAACAAGGTGAACCAGGGCTTGAGGGGCATGGCGTTCCTGTGGTTTTATAAACATATGAAAGATATATCCAGGGTTTCCCACTATAAAAATCGGGATGGATAGCCAGGCCCTGCATACCGCCCTGTGGCCAGGTGCCAATAGAGCGGCTAAAATTAATTTCTCCCGAACCCAAAGGAATTTTCAATACTTGTTGCGGTGGTAAATTTTTTTGAGTCTGTGTTCTGGAAGCACTCATGCGAAGAACACGATATCCTCTTGCTTCAGTAATCCACAAGGAATCATCGGGGCCATAAGTAATTTCCCAAGGATAGCCGAGGTTTTTAGCAATAGTATCGATGTAAAACAGTGTTGTGGTGGAATCAATTACCTGCGAGAATGAAGAAAGAGGTAAACAAAACAATGTGGCTTGTATGAATAAAGACAAAATTTGCTTTTTCATATTTATGGATTTTAAACTAAAGCTATCTGAATGTTGTTTCAAATACAAGGAAGAATTCCTTTGTAAAACCCGAATGTAAAAATGCCTTGCCATCAAGTATATTCTACTATTGCAGTAGCTCAACATTCAATCTACATTTACATCAAGCCATCATACAGGAATAAAAACTAAAATATCCTGTCTATGATAAAATCTCTACCCGGAATTTCTTTAAAATATCTCAGCGCATTATTTGTACTTTGTACAAATGAAAGATCTTTTGTGTTGGCACAAAATATTGACTTTGGAAAAAGTTATATCAATGTTACAAAAGGATTGAATGGCGGTACTGTCGAAACTGGTGATACTTTAGAAATAAGAGCATCACTGGTTGTAAGATCCGGCAGGTATGACAGTTGCAGATATCAGGACATAGTACCAGCAGGTACAGTTTATATTACAGGTACTGTAAGGGTATTAACCAATGAAGGAAAAATATACAAGCAATTTACGGATGCCGCAGGCGATGATCCGGGTTGGATAACAGGAGCCAATATTACTATTAACCTTGGATACAATCAAACTGATCAACCAGCTACTTCTTTCAGAAGAGGAAGGGTTCGCAACACACACAAACCATCATTTTTTGGCAGCACTTGTATTATGATTGCCTCATTCAGGGTGAGGGTAACTGCAGCTACAGGAACCAATTTAAGTACCGGAGGTGGAAATATGACATATAGAAGTGGTGCTTCGCCTGTTCAAACATTTACGTTTCCTGCAAATCTGGTAAGGGTATTTTCAAACTATGGCATTTGTAGTAACACCATTGGCGTTAATGCAATTGGAACAGAAACCAATGGTACTTTTGGTAGTGGCCAGCCGCGAAACCGTGGCGCATCTGCTAATGTACCCGTAGGATATGCCTACCAGTTTTTTACAACCAACCAGCCAAATGATTATAATTATGGAATTGCAAACAATACATCAACACTAACAAATTATACCACTTCCAATGCGTGGCCAAAACCAGATCCGTCAACGCCCACTCACAGGGTTTTTGGCGTATGGGATATTATAGGTGATCATACCGGTGCAGCTTCGCCTACAGCGGGTAATCCGGCAGCCGATACTGTAGCTAATGGCAATGCAGGCTATATGCTGGTAGTTAATGCTGCATATCGAATTGACTCTGCTTTTCAGCAAACCATATCTGGACTATGTCCCAATACCTACTATGAAATTTCATGTTGGATCAGAAATATATGTTCTAAATGTGGTTGTGACTCAAATGGTGTTGGCGCTAGTGGGACGGGATATATTCCTACTGCCGCTGGTGATTCAGCCGGTGTAAGACCCAATCTAACATTTGAAGTAAATGGAATAGATTATTATACAACTGGCAATATTCTTTATTCAGGAAACTGGATTAAGAAAGGTTTTACTTACCTGACCGGACCATTTCAAACCAGTTTTACATTAAAATTTTTTAATAATGCACCTGGAGGTGGTGGAAACGACTGGGCACTGGATGATATATCAGTAAGTACCTGCTCGCCTAATATGTTATATGCACCCAGCAACAATCCTAAAGTATGCGATAGTAATTCAATTCAGATTCAAGATACTATTCGCTCCTTCTTCAATAATTATGTGTATTACAAATGGCAGCGAAGTACTGATGGTGGAGCCTCATGGACTGATGTAACTGCACCAACCGGGCCAGTTGTCCCATTATGGAATGGCAGTGCCTGGGAATATGTGTCCACTTATAATATACCACCAACTGCAACAACGCTGGCAGACAATGGAGATATGTATCAACTGATTGTAGCAACAACATTGGGAAATCTTGCCAATCCTGATTGTAGTTTTACCGACAATACTTCTATCATTACTTTAGAAGTAATTGACTGCCAGATTCCACTTGCTGTAAAAATAATTTCCTTCAAAGGAGAAAAAAACGGAAGTACGGCAATTTTACATTGGACAATAGTAAATGAAGACGAAACCTATGTTTCTGAAATAGAAAAAAGTATAGATGGAATTAATTTTACGAAAGCAGGCCAACAATTCAGTTATAATCTTCCAGGCGAGAACAATTATTCTTTCTCAGATCTTAATTTAGTTGGAAAAACATATTACAGGCTCAAATTGAAAAATAGCCAGGGCCGATACTTTTACTCTAAAACAATTTTACTAAATGGTGAAAATGGAAATATTTCATTATTAACGGTAGTAAATCCTTTTACTGAAAAGCTGGAATTCAGCATTTTTAATAACACAACAGAAAGTGTAGCTGTAGCTGAAATACTGGATCAAAACGGAAGATTGATACTCAGAAAAAATATGGTGCTGCAGAGAGGTGTTAACCGGGTTCAGATTGATAATACAAATTTCTTAGCCTCAGGAATTTACTTTCTGACCATAAAAAATTATCAAACAATTATTCAGCAAAAAATCTATAAACAAAATCGTTAGAGCACCTGTACTTTATCGCTCACATTAGTGCTGGTTTCGGTTACAGAATTATTTTCTTCTGTTTTTACTTTTTTATAAAACCGTTTTTGAAAAAATAAAAGAGTAAGCACGCCTACGGAAATTGATGCATCAGCAATATTAAAAATAGCATTAAAGAAGGTAAATCTTTCGCCACCCACAAATGGAATCCATGATGGGAAAGTTTTATTTTCTATTATAGGGAAATAAAACATATCCACCACACTACCATGTAAAAATGAAGAATAGCCGGTTGTAGAAAATTTAGCCAGACCTTCATAAGCGGGCAGATAATCTTGAATGGCAGCGCTATATACCAGCCCCTTGTCAAAAATCAACCCGTAAAACATACTGTCGATCAAATTGCCCAGAGCGCCAGCAAAAATGAGTGATGCACAAATGATAAAACCTCTGGAATATTTTTCTCTTACAATTTTTTTCAGATACCAAACTCCAAAAATGACGGCTGCTAATCTAAACAACGTCAAAATAACTTTTCCTGTTTCACCCCAAAATTTTAAACCCCAGGCCATGCCCGAGTTTTCAATAAAATGCAATTTAAACCAGGGAATACCTAGTATTTGGGTTTCCTGACCAACTTCAAAAGTAGTTTTTATCCAAATTTTTATTGCCTGATCTGCAAAGATGATTAGTGCGATAATCAGGGCAACATACTTCAGCTTCAGTGACTTCATAGCGGTGGCAAATATAATAAGATTGATGAAGGGAATACGTGAAAGAACTGATAACAGAAAAAGTGTTTATTCTTCAAAATAAATCCTTTTAACTCTTTGCGAAATACCAGTCATAATTTCATAAGGTATGGTAGCGGCGGCTTTTGCTACATTTTCAACAAGCCATTCTTTACCAAATATAATCACTGTATCACCTTCTTTTACCCCAGCAATATCGGTAACATCTACCATAAACATATCCATGCAAACTATTCCAACAACGGGAGCCATTTTTCCATTTATCCATACCTGACCCACTCCGTTGCCCAAACGTCTGGGAAAACCGTCGGCATAACCCAAACGGATAGTTGCAATTGTTGAATTTTTTGAAACAACACCAAGTCGGTTATAACTTACAGTTTCGCCTTTTTGTAACTCCTTAATTTGTGCAACAGTTGATTTTAAAGTTGCGACTGTTTGCAAATTTAAATTTTCAGAATCGGCACTATCCACACCATACAATCCAATTCCCAGCCTCACCATATCCATTTGCATCTGCGGATGCCTGATGGCAGCAGCAGAATTGGCAATATGACTTAAGAAAGAAAAACCGGTTCTGGTTTTGATGAGTGCAACAGCTTTTTTAAATCGTGCATATTGATCCAACGAAAATTCATCATTGGCAGCCTCTTCACTTGCAGCCAAATGTGTAAATACTGATTGAAGTTTGAAAGAATCTGTTGCTAAAATGGTTGAAGTCAGTCTATTGATGTCAGCAATCGAATAACCAAGTCGGTTCATTCCTGTTTCAATTTCTATATGTATAGGATAATCTTTAATACCATCCTGTTTTAAAAATTCATCAAAACGATTGAGTATATCAAATGAAAACAACTCCGGCTCCAAATGATATTCCACCATTTTTTCAAAAGCATTTGGTTCGGGATTCAATACCATGATGGGAAGTTGAATGCCCGCTTTGCGCAGCTCCACCCCTTCATCGGAATAGGCAACACCCAGATAGTCCACCTGATTAAACTGTAGCACATTGGCTACTTCAGCTCCACCGCTTCCATAAGCAAAGGCTTTTACCATTGCCATTATTTTTGTATTCTCATTTAACCCATGTTGATATTCTTTTAAATTATGAACCAAAGCATTCAAATTTATTTCAAGCAGGGTTTGATGTGTTTTCAACTCAACCAATTGTGCAATGTCTTCCAGCTCAAAAATGCGGGCGCCTTTTATTAAGATAGCTTCCTCCCTGAATTGAGATGAAAGAAACTGTTCTAAAAATTTCTCTTTCGTTGCAAAAAGCTGAATAGAAATTCGGGAGGAAGTGCCATCCCATGCCGAATTTATTTTTTCTCCAATGCCAATCACTCTAGCTATCCCATGTCTCTCCATCAATATAAGCACTTGTGCATATAATTCTTTTTCAGTCAATGCACTTTGCAAAAAGTCTGAAAGAATAACTGTTTTTTTTCTATCACCCGATTGATATTCCAAAAAACTGAGTGCAATTTCTAAAGAGCTGAGATCAGCACTATAGCTATCGTTTACAACAACACAATTATTGATTCCTCTTTTCAACTCCAGCCGCATAGAAACAGGATGTAAATTTTTCATCCGTTCTTTTATTACTTCAGGCTTTATTTTAAGTTGAATTAAAATTTGAAGACAGGATATGGCGTTTTGAATAGCCGCATCATCAGTAAATGGAATGCAAAAAGAAAAATTAGAAGAATCAATCCCATCAATATTGTAATGTATGATTGTTTGTATTGATTGTTTTTGTATTTGAAAATTGCTTGCAGGATATTTCAAGCCAATGTTTTGAAATAAAATACGTTTCTCCTCTTCCTTTTGCTTATCATTTAAAAACCCTTCACTATGTGCTGCGCCAATATTGGTAAGTACGCCCATTGAGGGTTGAATGATTTTTTGCATTTTTTCCATTTCACCAGGCTGTGAAATTCCTGCTTCAAAAATGGCCAATGTATGTTTTTCATTCATTTGCCACACACTTAAGGGAACGCCTATTTGAGAATTGTAGCTTTTAGGGCTTCTTATAATATTAAAATCGTTGTGAAGCAACTGATATAGCCATTCTTTCACAATTGTTTTTCCATTGCTTCCTGTAATTCCTATTACCGGTATTGAAAATCTGCTGCGATGAAAAGCAGCCAGCTTTTGTAAGGCTTCAAGACTGTCTTTTACCAATAAGAAGTTTGCTTCGGGATACAAAGAATAGTCAACTGAAGTTGCAATTACAAAATTTCTTACTCCACGCTGATATAATGTATTAATAAACTGAACGCCATTTCTTCGTGGGCCTTTTAATGCAAAAAATAAAGAACGGGTTGGCGCAAAAATTTTACGACTGTCCAGTAGCAGCATCTCAATTTCTGCATCTTGAACTATCCTTGGTTGTGCTTCTATAATTTTCGCAATATGGCTGACAACATACACAAGCAATATATTAAATTACTCTTTTACTTCTGGTGGTAGTCCTTTCTTATTCATAAAAATCGAATAAAATATAGATCCAGAAATACAAATCATGATTACACCCAATGAAATAAACACCTGCTCATTTTTGTCTAATACTTTACTGATCCATTTTTCTGCCAGCATTTTTAACCCGATAAATACCAAGACAATTGCAATGCCTTGTTGCAAATAATCAAATTTGCTAACAGCACCTCTTAACAAAAAGAAGAGAGAACGGAGTCCCAATACGGCAAAAATGTTGGAAGTGTAAATAACTAACTTATCCTGAGAAATACCCATTACTGCAGGAATAGAGTCGAGAGCAAAAACCAAATCAATAGCTGCCAGCATGATGACAACTACAAACAATGTAGTATAAACCGGTTTGCCATTTTCAGTTATGCGGTATCGGCCCTCACCATCATGAGCTACCAGAGGCAAAAAACGTTTCAAAAATTTATAAATCTTGCTGTCCTGAGGCTTAAATTCTTCATCATCATTTGCAGTAAACATTTTATAACCGGTAAAAACAAGAAAAAATCCAAACACATACAATATCCAATGAAATTGTTCTACCAGCGCCACACCTACTGTAATAAAAATAATTCTGAATACAATGGCCATCAATATACCAATGAGCAATACACGGCTGTAATATTTTTCTTTAACTGAAAATGCAGAAAAAATCAGAATAAATACAAAGATATTATCAATACTTAAGCTCCACTCCATGAGATAGCCGCTGAGATATTGCAATGCAAGGCTTTGCCCGTTTTCAATCCACATAAACACAAAAAAAGCCATTGCAAGCCCCACCCAGAAAAAGGTTTGAAACAGCGCTTGACGGATGGTAACTTTTTTCCCCTTCTTGCTCAAGAGGCCAAGATCAAATATCAGTGCCAGAATTAAAACACCTCCAAAAACAATGTAGGAAATTTGTTCAGTTGTCATGCAGTATTAATAATGTACAAAGATAGTAGTAGCTTATGAGCTATGCTGCATATTTACGTTTTCTTATTTCCTGATAAGACCAACCGGCAAGAATTACTAATAAAATGGGAAGTGCAATATTGATAAGTTGCCAGGTACTTTTATTTGTCCTTACTTTTTTGGAGTCCAGCAACCGAAGTACAATCTCCTTATTTTTCAAATTATTGATAGTTGTATTACTGGTTAGATATTCCAGACAACTCAACAGAAAATCTTTATTGGCAACTGGGACAAAAAGTTTACCCAGTTCCGAATTTTTCAGATACTCAGAATATGTGTACTTATTCCAACCCATTGGTAGCGGCTCAGGCTGTGCATCGGCAGTAGTGGGTGGTATAAATTCATTAAAAAGAATATCACCATCGGCCACCACAATCATTTTATTATCCGGCGACGATTGTTTGAACACTTCACCTGCTGCTTTTAGTGAGTCCTGTTGAACTGTTGTTAGTCTGTTTCTGTATAAAGATGTGAAATTACCCTCCAGCAACATAGCTACAGGTATTGCATTTTTTCTAAATTGAGCATCTTCAGGTGTGGTTTTGTTTTCGTTTAAACTTATAAGGGCAGGCGTGCTGATGATTCTTGAATTGGGCGAGGTAAATAATAAGGGCTCTTTACTTACTTCTTTAACTGCAATGGTATCAATAGAGTTGACAAAGTGGCCGGAAACATAACCCAGCCCTTTGGTTACTTTATTATTTTTAGCAATCAGCAAAGGATAATAATTCCAGGGAAGAAATTCCATTTGTGGATTTTGAGCTGTACCACCCACTACAAAAGGAATGACATCGCATTGTAAATCCATTACCAAATCGGAATTGATGCGTAAACCATATCGGAAGAACAAATCAGTCAAATTCAAATTACGATCGTAAGCGATAGTTTCAGGTTTAATGGATAAGCTATCCTGCTCAGCAATCAAGTTATCAATAAAGCACAATAGTTTTCCGCCACGCATGACAAACTGGTCAATCTTAAGTTTCTCTTCTTCTGTAAATTGTTGAGAGGGCTTGGCAATCAGCAAAACATTTACTTCATCCGGAATTTTGGGAAGTAATTTTAGATTGAGCAAGCCAAACTGAAATTCTTTTCTTATAGCAGTTGCTAATTGAAAGGTGCGCCCATCTACCGGCTCGCCATTGCCTATAGAATAGGCTACTGCTGGTTTTTTGTCACTGTTTATTTTATCCAATGCCTTTGCAAACTGATATTCCAGCAAGGCTTCAGCATTATTAATTTCTTCCTGCGATATTTTACTGCTGGCACCTGGATAAAGATTTACCAACTCCTGCTTTCCTTTGAATTTTAATAAGGCCACCGGAAAAATAATATTACTGCTTTGTCCTTCTTTTTTTTGAACAGTGAGGTTGATGGGTACTGCTCCCATGTTTACCAATGAATCGCCATAAAGCGTATGCCCGTCTTCCATTACATCAGTAGGCGTCATAAACCTGAAATTAATTTTGGAACTGTTTCGGTCTTTTAAGAGGCTTAAAAATTCTTTTGTTGTTCCAGCAAGTTTTTTAAACCCCGAAGGGAAATCACCTTTTAAAAAAACATCGATCTGCACCTTGTCATCCAGTTGTGAGATGAGGTGTTTGGTTGTGTTACTTAATGTATATCGCTTCTCTTTGGTAAGATCAAAGCGGGTGTGAATAATGGAAGCAAGATAGTTGACCAATATTAGAAAAACCAGTAAGAGTATCCACCAGTATTTTGAAGCAAATATTTTGTTTATCGCTTTCATTATTTTTTCAGCAGTTTCCTATTGGTTATTGTTAGAAATAAAAATATAACAGAAATGAAATAAATAATATCACGGGTGTCAATCAACCCCCGGCTGATACTACGGTAATGAAAGTCAATCCCTGCCATTTCTACATAATAATCGGCACCATTGCTCAATGCAGGCAATTTACTGATAGCGCTAAAACCATAGTACAGTATGGCACATCCCAATAAGCCAGCAATAAATGCTACCACAGCATTGTTGGTAAAACTGCTGCAAGAAATACAAATCGCCGTAAAAACTGCTGCAAGAAAAAACAATCCAATGTAGGAGCCAATTGTAGCACCCCTGTCAAGCCCCTCGCCAGATGATAAACTCTGAATTGAAAAAACATAAACGATAGTAGGAATCAGTGCTATAAAAACCACCAGCAAGCTACCGAGATATTTACCGATGACTATTTGCCAGCGGGTCAATGGCTTTGTTTGCAAAATTTCAAAAGTGCCGGTTTTAAACTCTTCGGCAAAACTTCTCATACTAATTGCAGGGATCAAAAACAATAGTACCCAGGGAGCCAGTTGAAAGAATTTATCAAGTGTGGCATAGCCAAAATCAAAAATGTTATTCTCGCCTTTAAATGTGAATAATACCAGCCCGTTTGCCAATAAAAAAACGATAATAGCTATATAACCGGTAAGGCTACTAAAAAACTGGCGGAGTTCTTTTTTGCAAATTGACCACATAGACTATAAAGCTGCAAAATAGCTATAAACTTTAAAAGTTGAATGACCAATGTAAAATGCCAGAGGCCTTTGTCAACTTTTTAACTTATCAATTATAGACTTTGATTATACTGCAAAACTTTCGCCGCAGCCACAACTTCTGCTGGCATTGGGATTTGTGAAGTAAAAGCCCTTTCCATTCAGTCCGTCGCTGAAATCGAGAGTGGTATTTACGAGGTATAAAAAACTTTTTAAATCGGTAACAATTTTAAGCCCATTATCTTCAAACACCTGATCCATGGGCTTTACTTCGTTGTCAAAATCGAGCTTGTAACTAAGACCAGAACAACCACCGCCTACTACACCTACTCTTAAAAAATAAGTAGCATCATCAACAATGCCAGCATCAGTCATTAGTTGATTGACCTTAACCTTGGCTTTGTCGCTGATGTAGATGCTGTTTGCCTGTGTATTTAATGTCGCTGTTTCCATTTGGGTTGTCGTCGTATTGAAGTTACGATGGCTACTTACCTGATTTAGGAATTAATGAACAACAGATTCGTCAAACTTCAATTCCACTAATCCGTTCTTTTTACGATAATCGTTGATGGCTGCTTTAATAGCATCTTCAGCAAGAACAGAGCAGTGAATTTTTACAGGAGGTAAATTAAGTTCCTCTACTATTGTCATATTATCAATCTTCACAGCATCATCTACTGATTTGCCCTTCAGCCACTCAGTAGCCAATGAAGATGAGGCTATAGCAGAGCCACAGCCAAAAGTTTTAAACTTGGCATCCTTAATAACGCCGGTGGCTTCGTCCACTTCAATTTGAAGACGCATCACGTCTCCACATTCAGGAGCGCCTACCAAGCCAGTACCTACATTGTTTTTACTTTTATCTAATGTACCCACGTTTTTGGGGTTGTGGTAGTGGTCTATTACTTTTTCGCTATATGCCATGATAAAAAAATTTAAAATTCAATAAGTTCAAAGGTTTAAAATTTAATTGACAGGCCCTTTGCTATTATTTTCTGCCAACATTTTTTCAATTTAATGGTGTGCCCATTCAATACTATTCAAATCTATCCCCTCTTTAAACATTTCCCAAAGCGGACTCATTTCTCTCAGTTTATTTACCGTATTACTTACCTGCTCAATGGTATAGTCTATTTGGTCTTCTGTTGTAAATCTTCCTAGTCCAAAACGAAGGGAACTGTGTGCCAGATCATCACCTAATCCCAAAGCTTTTAAAACGTATGATGGTTCCAATGAAGCAGAAGTACAAGCTGAGCCAGATGATACTGCAATATTTTTATTAAAGCCCATCATCAATCCTTCTCCTTCTACATATTTGAATGAAATATTAGTAACATGTGGCAACTTGTGTTCTTTATCTCCGTTCAGATAGCTTTCTTCCAGTTTCAGCAATTCATTTTGGAGCTTATCTCTCAATGCACTCACCCGTTTTGTTTCTGCTTCCATTTCATTGATGCAAATTTCGCAGGCTTTGCCAAAACCTACAATGCCCGGAACATTTAAGGTGCCGCTGCGCATTCCTCTTTCGTGGCCACCGCCATCTATTTGTGCAGTTACTTTTACTCTTGGGTTTTTGCGACGAACATATAATGCACCTATACCTTTTGGCCCATACATTTTATGTGCAGAAAAAGCCATCAGGTCAATTCCATCTTTATTAACGTCAACAGGAATTTTTCCTACGGCCTGTGTTGCATCGCTAAATACAAGTACATTATGTTTTTTTGCAATAGCACTAATTTCTTTCATTGGCATAATGGTACCAATTTCATTATTGGCATACATCAGTGCAATAAGAATCGTTGTAGGCTTGATCGCAGCTTCCAGTTCGGCAAGATCTACTAATCCGTTTTCTTTTACTTTCAGATAAGTTACTTCACCGCCTTCCTTCTCAATATGTTTACAAGTATCTAATACGGCTTTGTGTTCGATATTGCAAGTAATAATGTGGTTGCCTTTGCTGGCATACATTTCAAATACCCCTTTGATTGCCAGATTATCTGCTTCAGTAGCACCGCTGGTAAAAATAATTTCTTTAGGGTCGGCGCCTATTAACTTGGCTACTTGCTCTCTTGCATAGTCAACGGCTTCTTCGGCCTTCCAGCCAAATGAATGGTTGCGACTGGCTGCATTGCCAAAACTATTGGTGAAATAAGGCAACATAGCATCTACCACCCTTGGGTCGCAGGGCGTGGTAGCATTATGATCTAGGTAAATGGGAAATTGCAACATGATTGAGAATCCTCGCTTGTTTTGTTTCTATTGCAAAATTAACCCAAATGGATCTAAGCGGAAAGGGCTAAATTCGTTTCTGAAGTACATTTTACCGAATTCGCAAAGGAATTTATGCAAAAAGTTGAACATATTGGCATTGCTGTAAAAAATTTGAATGAATCTATTCCACAGTATGAAAAATTATTGAATACTACCTGCTATAAAAAAGAACACGTAACAGGTGAAAAGGTGAATACCGCTTTTTTTAAAACCGGACCTAATAAAATTGAATTATTGGAAAGCACCGACCCCGACGGAGTAATTGCCCGTTTTATAGAAAAAAAAGGTGAAGGGCTTCATCATATCGCTTTTGATGTAAATGACATTTATGCAGAAATGGAAAGATTAAAAAACGAAGGATTTAAATTGCTGAATGAAACGCCAAAATTTGGTGCCGATAATAAATTAGTTTGTTTTGTACATCCTAAAGACACTCATGGTGTACTGATTGAACTGTGCATGGAAAAAGAAAACTGAAATTAATTTTCTACTCCTCTTTTAATTTTTTTCTGAATATCATTTTCCTGCAACAGCAATTTATTTTTTGTTGCAAAAGCTTGTTGCGCAGTTCGGAAGCGGATATCAAATCCTTTTTCTTCTTCAGTAACTTTAGCTACAATTCCCTGTATGCTATTTTCAATTTCCATTGATGTGCCATCCTGTTCTTTCCTCAGGTGTATTAAATCTCGATAATCTTTATCAAATATTCTTTCATAAAATCCGAATATTGAAACAGCAGCATCCCTTAGAGTTGTGTCATTCTTAAATGGTGGCATTCCTTTTATTTCAGTCACCATTTGATGTGTTTCTTTTACACAAGTATCAAGCAATACTTCAGCTGCATCCAAATCCGTTTGCGATGCTTTTACAAAATCCATAACTCTCTCAACCAACTTCGTTTGCCTGCCCACGATATAATCATTATACTCCTGAGCAGTATGATAGGTTACTCCATTGGCTCCTTTCCTGGTTTGTGTTTTACAGGAAATGAATAAAACAACACAGGCTATAGCCAATAGAAAAGATAAGGGGTTCTTTTTTAAAATTTTCATACTATTCAGCTTTGGTTTACATTCTATGATTCAGTATTTACAATGCCCAGTTTTTCAACAGCAATTTGTGCTGCAATTTGCGAAGCGTCTTTTTTATTAAATGCTTTACCCTCTCCCATATTTTTCCCGTCTAAAACGGCGGCCACTGTAAACAAACGTCTTCCGTTTTCCAGTCTTTCATTTAATGTTTCAAACTCCAGCACTATGCCATTTTTATTGGCCCAGCCATAAAGTTTGTTTTTATGGTTTATTTCCAGATGCTCCAGGTCGTCCATAAACATGTGAGGCAGAATAATGTTTTCAAGAACCCATTTGGCGGTTTTTTTATACCCCAAATTGAGATATAAAGCACCCACTAATGCCTCGAGTGTATTTCCAAAAATCTGGCTCACCTTTAACGAGCCATCTAATTTATTAAATAAAGTAATTTTTTTTAATCCCATACGTACAGCTATGTCATTCAGCTGCTGGCGGTTTACCATTTTGCTGCGCATCTCAGTTAAAAAGCCTTCTTCTTTGTATGGATATCGCTTAAAAAGAAAATCGGCAACAATGGTACTCAGCACTGCATCACCCAGGTATTCTAGTCTTTCATTATTTTCATCTGCCCCTTCTCTGACGGAGCGATGAGTAAGTGCAGTTTTGTAAAGAGAAAAATTAACTGGTTTGAAACCCAGCATATCTTTCAACTCCTTTTTAAAGCTGGAGTTATCATGTTTTCCGGAAAAAAATTTGAAAAAATCCACGGCGGTTAAGCTACGAAGAAAAATTGAAAACTAAACTGTTTAGATAGGCATGAATATTTCAATTTTTTAAACATAAAGCCAAATCCATTGTATATGATTATCCCTGATATTTCTTCACTATCACACAGGCATTGTGTCCGCCAAAACCAAAAGTATTACTCAATGCTGCTCTCACAGTTCGTTTTTGGGATTTGCAGAATGTGAAGTTCAATTTTGGATCCAACTCGGGATCATCAGTAAAATGGTTGATTGTAGGTGGCACTTCATCGTGTATCACAGCTTTAATGCTGGCAATGGCTTCTATTACACCTGCTGCACCCAGGCAGTGGCCAGTCATAGATTTAGTAGCGCTGATATTGATATTATAAGCATGATCGCCAAAAACCTGTACGATAGCTTTTACTTCTGCGCCATCACCAATGGGTGTAGAAGTGCCATGAGTGTTGATGTAATCAATTTCATCTGCTTTCATACCGGCATCATCCAGTGCTACAAGCATTACGTTTTTTGCACCTAATCCTTCCGGATGTGGTGCTGTAATATGATGGGCATCAGCAGTAGCGCCTGCTCCTGCTATTTCACAGTAAATTTTAGCTCCTCTTGCCTTTGCATGTTCCAGTTCTTCCAATATTAAAATACCACAGGCCTCACCCATTACAAAACCGTCACGATCTTTATCATATGGCCGGCTGGCAGTTTTTGGATCATCATTTCTTTCACTCATTGCCTTCATAGCATTAAATCCGCCTACACCAGCTTCACTGATGACGGCTTCACTACCACCTGTTACTAAAATATCTGCCTTGCCTAATCTGATCAGATTAAATGCATCCATGATGGCATTGGTACTGCTGGCGCAAGCGCTAACCACAGCAAAATTGGGCCCACGTAGGTTATGCCGCATGCTGATTTGTCCTGCAGCTATATCCAATATCATTTTTGGAATGAAGAATGGATTAAATCGCGGAGTACCATCACCTCTGGCGAAATCGGTTACTTCGTGCTGAAAAGTGATTAATCCGCCAATACCACTGGCGAATACAACACCTATTCTATCGGGATTGATGTTCTCTTTTGAAAGGCCTGCATCAGCCATTGCCTGGTCGCTTACTACCAATGCAAATTGTGTAAAGCGGTCAATTTTGCGGGCTTCCTTTCTATCAAGGTATTGGGTAGCATCAAATCCTTTTACCTCGCAGGCAAACTTGGTTCTGAATTTTGATGCATCAAATAATGTAATCATATCGGCACCGGATACGCCATTGATGAGTCCATTCCAGTATTCATCAACGGTGTTTCCCAATGGTGTCAATGCACCCATACCAGTAACAACAACCCTTTTTAATTCCATACGGCTGTAAGATAAATTAGTTAAATCAAACCAAACTGAATTTTTTCTATCCAAATTTATAAAAAGAAGGAATGAAAAAAATCAGCAAAAAATGCTACCTGATTAAAATCAAATTTGGAAGAAATTAATTCTCGGAAACAGGAGCAATATCCTTTTAAGATAAAACCGCCTTCGCTGCATTGGAGCAAACAAAGGCGGTAAGATTATCGTCCCGTTACGAAACGGAATCTTGTTTTTACTTGGCGTTTTCGTCCAGATAAGTAATAGCCTGACCAACAGTAGTGATGGTTTCAGCCTGCTCATCAGGAATAGAAATGTTGAACTCTTTTTCAAACTCCATTATTAGCTCAACGGTGTCTAATGAATCAGCGCCGAGGTCGTTGGTAAAAGAAGCTTCGTTGGTTACTTCTGATTCATCAACGCCCAGCTTGTCAATAATAATTTTCTTAACTCTTGATGCAATGTCTGACATGTTCTTTAAGTTTTGATTACAGGCAGCAAAAATATACTTTTTGAATTAATAAGCACAGGAAACACAAATTTTTTCAGATTTCGCCCAATTCACTGAAAATTAACCAATAGTACCCTGTTTTTTGCAAATAGTAAATTCAAAATTAAGCTAACAAATGGTTGGTGGAGTTATAAGTTCTTTGTATTTTGTCGCAACGACGGTTATTTCCAATTTGTATTGACATTAATTTCATTATTCATGGCCCTAAAAATTTTGGACCACGGTAGCCCAGAGTATATGCAGATGGTAAAGCTGCGTTATGATATTTTGCGCCGTCCACTAGGTCTCAATTTTTCAACGGAAGAACTGGAGTCTGAAAAAAACAACATGCTGATTGCTGCATTTGAAGAAGATCAGATTCTCGGCTGTTGTATGCTTGTAGAAGAAGGGCCAGGAAAAGTAAGACTTCGTCAGATGGCCGTTTTAAACGATTTACAGGGCAAAGGTGTGGGCAGAGCGTTGATGCATTTTGCAGAAAACATTGCAAGAGACCGTGGTTTCAAGTTATTGTCTATGCATGCAAGAAAAAATGCAATCGGATTCTATGAAAAAATGGGCTATCGGGTTTCGGGTCATGAGTTTAGTGAAGTAACCATTCCGCATTATGTAATGGAAAAAAATTTGTAGCCGTTTTCTTTTTGATGAAATCATATCATCGTTTCTTTCCCGCATTTACTAATTTCCGATATTGCTTTTCCCAGCATTTACTTCATTGGCCAGCATCTCAATTGTTTTAGATTCAAATAAATCAATAATCAGCGGCTTTATTAACTTGTATGAAGCATGCATGGGACATGGCTTTTCTTCAGAGCATTGTTTCAACCCTAGTACACATTTCTCCAACTTTATATCTTCTCCCATAACAGAAAGTACTGACCTTACAGGCATTTTTTTTGCACTAGCAGAAATATAAAAGCCGCCACCGGGTCCACGTACAGAGCTGATTATCTTTCCACCTGTTGTAAGTTGCTGTAAAATTTTTGCTGTAAACGAACGGGGAGAACGAATTGCTTTTGCAATTTCTGCCAGGCCCAGTTTATTATCTTCAGTTCCTTTTTGAGCAATATAGATAACAGCTCTTAAAGCGTATTCAGTTGTTTTTGAAAACATAAATCTAAAATTAGTAATCAATATCTGTATTCAGCCATTCAGCGTACGAATCTTTGGTCTCAAAAAGTTTCAACCTGGCTAATCGTATTGAAGCTGCTAACTGCTTTTTCAAAATACGATGAATAAATATCAATATATTTTCAGCTGTAGGCTCTGCCTGCCAGATAACCAGATTCTCCAAAACCTTTAAATGCGAATGATGGTTGAGGTAAGATGAAGAAAGGAGCAGTTTGTGATCTAACTGTTTTATTATACAATCATTTACTATTTTCTTAATCTCTTTAAAATCTATAACAAAACCGGGAGCCGGTAAAATATGCTGATCATCTACTGCTGCCATTATCGTAACATGTAATTCGTATGAATGACCATGAATATTTTTGCAAGCACCATCATACCCAGCAAGGGCATGAGCCATTTCAAAATGAAAAATTTTTGTAACCTGAAGCATTTAAATATAAATTATAAATAAGATAGTGCTAATTAAGGACAAAATTATCTTTATAAGCTCAATTCTCCAACGCATTACTATAACCCATTTGTCGTTTCTTGTCCCTATTATTAAATAAAAGTATTGAATGACAGGCTTTGGCCATCTGAATTAAGTTTTAATTAAGGATATTTTTATCTTTTATTATTAATTTTGCATATTGCCTTTTAGCTCTGAATGTTTTGAAAAAATTTTATTACGCTCAACCCCCTTCAATAAATTGAAAAATAAAACCGAAAATAAACCCATAGTCTATTCCTGCTCAGGTTGTAGTAGTGCTGCGCAAATGACCAATTATCTGGCCTTGCAGCTCGATAGAAAATCGGTGGCAGAAATGAGTTGTATTGTGGGTGTTGGTGGCAATGTGAAAAAGCTTTTACATACCGCAAAATCAGGCCGGCCCATTATTGTAATTGATGGTTGCCCACTAGCCTGTTCCAAAGCATGTCTTATTAATCAGGCAATACAACCAAACATCCATTTTGATTTAAGCAAATTTGGCGTTGCCAAAAATTATCATGCAGATTTTGATATGGATGAAGCCAATAAAATTTTGCAAACGCTGGAAGACTGTATCAGTTCTGGTGAGAAAAAATTACTACAAGAAGCCACAATACAACCACAATTACAAAATCAATACAAGGACATAGAAATAATTGAAGTAAGTACAAAAAAGCAACTTAATGCCTTTATCCATTTTCCACTCGAGTTGTATAAAGGCAACAAATATTATGTACCACAGCTTTATAAAGACATTAAAGCCACTTTCAATAAAAATCAAAACCCCGCTCTTGAATTTTGTGAAGCGAAATACTGGCTGGCATATAAAGACGGCAAACTTGCCGGCCGCCTTGCAGGAATCATCAATCACAAGTTTATAGCACAATGGCAACAACCCTATGCACGATTTGGTTGGTTTGATTTTATTGAAGATGAAAACACCGCATTTGCTTTACTACAGGCAGCAGAACAATGGGCCAGGGCCAAGGGGATGAAAGCAGTTCATGGCCCACTTGGTTTTACCAACTTTGATTATGCAGGTATGTTGACAGCCGGCTTTGAAGAGCTGGGAACCTTTGCTACCATTTATAATTTTCCATACTATCCTGAAACATTACAAAAAGCAGGATATAAAAAAGAAACTGGCTGGGTAGAATATAAAATTTCATTGGGCACTCAGGTTTCTGAAAAGTTGGAAAAAGTAGCCGCTATTGTTGAAAGGAGATTGCATTTAACATCTTTAAAACCTACAACCAAAAAAGAAATACAACCTTTTGCCAATAACATATTTAAACTGCTGAATGAAGCTTACGCCGGGTTATTTGGTATGGTAGCTTTAAATGAACGACAAATCGAATACAATATAAAAAAATACCTTTCATTTATTAAACCTGAATTTGTATCGCTGGTATTAGATGCAAATAAGGAATTGGCAGGCTTTGCCATCACCATGCCATCACTTTCAATTGCTTTGCAAAAATCAAAAGGAAAATTATTTCCACTTGGATTTTTTCATATCATGAAAGCTTTCAAAAAAAATAATACGGCTGATTTATTGCTGGTAGCTGTGCGCAAAGACCTGCAGGGCAAAGGTGTAAATGCAATGTTGATGAGAGATATTAATTTATCATTCATAAAAAACGGAATTGCTTTTGCCGAAAGTAATCCTGAGCTGGAAGAGAACCATAAAGTACAATCCATGTGGGAATATTTTGATGCAAGACAACATAAACAAAGAGCCTGTTTTATAAAAACATTATAACACAATAAATATTTGTATTCAAAATTTATACTCTTATTACAAACTCTTTGCCATGCAGAAACAGGTTAGTCTTTTAGCGCCGGTAGGCTCATTTGAAAGTTTGCAGGCAGCCATCAATAGTAAGGCCGATGCTGTTTACTTTGGAGTAGAGCAGCTAAACATGAGAACTCGCTCCTCCTACCCATTTATCATAAAAGACTTAAAAGAAATCAGAACCATTTGCAAAACAGCAGGTATTCACTGCTATCTCACCTTAAACACTGTAATGTATGAACATGATATGCAGTTGCTGAAGAATATTTTAAAAGAAACCAAAAAACAAAAGATAGATGCAGTAATAGCATCTGATTTTGCAGTACTGGTACTGTGCAGGCAAATGAATATACCCGTACATATTTCTACACAGGCCAACATCAGTAATCTTGAATCGGTAATATTTTTTTCAAAATATGCTGATGTAATGGTGCTGGCAAGGGAACTTACGCTGGTGCAGGTAAAAAAAATTACCGCTGCCATAAAAAGAAAGAAAATATGTGGCCCATCCGGCGAATTATTAAAAATTGAAATATTTATACATGGTGCATTGTGTATGGCTATTTCAGGCAAATGTTATTTAAGCCTGCATTCTCAAAACGCATCGGCCAACCGTGGCGCTTGTGTACAAAACTGCAGAAGAGCTTATGAAGTAACCGATAAAGAATCGGGTGAAGCTCTGGTGATTGAAAATGAGTACATCATGTCGCCAAAAGATTTATGCACCATTGACATATTGGATCAGGTAATGGCAAGTGGTGTTGCTGTTTTGAAAATTGAAGGTCGTACCAAAGGAGCCGATTATGTTCAAACAGTTACAAATTGCTATAGAGAAGCCATAATGGCTGTTCAAAATGGAACTTATACTTCATCAAAAATTGATGAGTGGAAAAAACAATTAGCCGCAGTATATAACCGTGGTTTCTGGGAAGGATATTATTTAGGAAGAAAAATGGGTGAATGGACTCCGCATCCGGGCTCGGCCGCTACCGAGAAAAAAATTTATGTTGGTAAAGGAAGTAAATACTATCCCAAAATAAGTGTGGGAGAATTTATACTAGAATCAGGCCAGTTAAAAACCGGCGACAACATCATGATAACGGGTACCAAATGCGGCATGGTAAAAGAAAAACTCAATTCCTTGATTGTAAATGGTACTGAACAAACAACTGCTGTAAAAGGCGATAAGATTACTTTTCCATTTGCGACAAAAGTTTCTGTAACCGATAAAATGTATAAAATAATTGCAGATGGCTAAGTTGATACAACATAGAAATAAATGTATTGGCTGTGGCGTTTGTGAAAACATGCAACCGGAATACTGGCGTATGTCAAAAAAAGACGGGAAAGCAACTTTGCTAAACAGCCAGGAAAAAAATAAAGTTTTTATTCTTCAGATTGTTGATAAAAATATTTCACTAGCGATGCAAACGGCCAAGGCCTGCCCTGTAAGAATTATTACTGTACAATGAATAAAGAAATTGAAATATTTATTAGTAAACAAACCTGTGCCTCTATTTGTTGCATAGATGCAGATGGAAATCCCTATTGTTTCACTGTATATATTGCCTTTAACAATGAGCAAACACTTTTATATTTCAAATCAGCAGCAGCAACACATCATTCCAAAAATATACATACCAATCCAAAAGTAGCGGGCACCATTTTACCCAATAAGTTAAGCAGGTTATCAACCGAGGGCATTCAGTTTCAGGGACTCATATTAGACAAAGAAAACCCGCTTACCCTTCATGCTACAGCTCACTATTATAAAAAGTATCCACTGGCATTAGGAGTGCCAGGCGAGGTTTATACATTGCAACTCAATCAGATAAAATATTCGGGGCTGCATCTTGGCATAAAAACAAAACTGCGCTGGATCCGGGACGAAATGTCATCAAAAAATAAATAAAAGCATTTAAATACTTTTATTATTGTTTTCCGTTACCTTTGTTCTTTAAACAAAACACTTCATCATGGAAACAACTACAGAAAATATTCTGAATGTAACACTGCTGGAACCCAGGCAAAAGCATCCAACCATCTTCAATCGCTTTGACGAGCTGAATGAGGGTGAGAGTCTTACCATACACAACGACCACGACCCTAAGCCTCTATATTATCAGTTATTAGGCGAGAGGGGAAATATTTTTAACTGGGAATATTTAGAACAAGGACCCCAGTGGTGGAAAATAAAAATTACCCGTCGCATCAGCGGAGAAAATGAAGAAACACTTGGAGAGATAGCTGCAAAAGATTTACGCAAAGCTCAGATTTTTAGAAAATATGGTTTGGATTTTTGCTGCGGTGGAAAAAAGACCGTGAAAGAAGCTTGCAGCGAAAAAGGATTAGACGTTACTAAAATTGAACAGGAATTATTGCAGGCCGACAAAGCATTTAGTACCCGGCCCCTTCCATACAATGAATGGGAGCTTGATTTTCTGGCTGACTATATTGTAAACACACACCACAGCTATGTAAAGAAAAACCTGCCCGATATATTGGCTTATGCAAACAAAGTTGCCCGAGTGCATGGCAGCCGTCATCCCGAACTTTTGCCGGTAAGAGAACTGGTAGAAGAAGTGTACAATGAAATGATGAACCATATGGTAAAAGAAGAACGTATATTATTTCCTTACATAAAGGATATTGTAACGGCTCAAAAAAATATTCAACCACTTCAAGCTTCTCATTTTGGTACGGTACAAAATCCTATTAATATGATGGAGATGGAACATGAAGTCGTAGGAAAGAATCTGGAAGAAATCAGAACACTCACTCAAAACTATGTGCTGCCTGATGATGCCTGTGCTTCATATAGTTTGCTCTACAGAATGTTAGATGAGTTTGAAGAAGATCTTCACATTCACGTACATCTTGAAAATAATATTCTTTTTCCAAAAGCGCTTAAGGCAGAGAAACAACTGAATGCCTGAGCTTTTACAGGAAAGTTCCCTTCTTTATTTTCTTAGTGTTTTGGTTTGAAAAGAAGGGCAACTTTCCTGTTTTTTCTTTTTATATATTGTGAAGTAAGTCTTTAGTGAATATCTGATATTTGAATCATCATGACTATTACAGTCAATACAAAAATTGCACAAATATTAAAACAGCATCCGGCTGCTTTAGAAGCCATCATCAGCATCTCGCCCAAGTTTAACAAACTAAGAAATCCGCTGCTGCGAAAAATTATGGCCTCACGCACCACCATTGCCATGGCCAGCAAGGTGGCCGGTTGTACCGCTTCTGATTTTTTTGAAAAACTGAAACCTCTGGGTTTTGCAATTGACGATAAAACTGAAGCACCAAAAATTGAACCTACACATCAGGTACCGGTTTTTATGAATACCCTTAATGAAAAAACGTTGGTTGAGTTAGATGTGCGACCCATTATTGCCGCCGATAAAGACCCCTTTAAAGAAATAACCGAAAAAATAAAACAACTGGAACCGGGTGCTGTATTGAAACTGATCAACAGTTTTGAGCCCACTCCACTCATTGCATTATTAAGCAAGCAGGGATTTCAATACTTTGTGGATACGGTGAATAAAGATTTGGTAATTACTTATTTTCTTAAACCAGAAAAGCCCGTCGAAGCGGCTGCGCCTGCCGAAAAAAATAATGGCGACTGGGATGCAATTATTAAAAAATTTGAAAACAAACTGGTGATGGCAGATGTACGACAAATGGAAATGCCCAAGCCTATGATGACTATTCTGGAAGCACTGGATGTATTGGCTGACGATCAGGCACTTTATGTATATCACAAACGCATTCCGGTTTTTTTGTTGCCGGAATTGCAAGAAAGAAAATTTGATTACCGCATCAAAAAAACAGGTGACGGTGAAGTGTTTTTATTAATTTTTAAACCTTAACATGTTTGGTGCTTTTCCATCGGGCTCCTTAGTAAAAAACACGACACATAAAGTAGTAGTGCCCTTCTATCTTTATGCCGCACTTTCCTTTTTGGTAAGCACGGTGCTGCTGCTGCTTTCAACAGAAGCTTTTACACAACATTATTTTCATCCACATATTTTAGCGCTTACACATGGCATGGCATTGGGGTGGGGCACCATGATTATTTTGGGAGCCAGTCACCAACTGGTGCCCGTGCTTATTGAAAGAAGTTTGCACAGTATTAAACTGGCACATACTTCCTTCTGGCTGGCAGCTATTGGCATTCCACTGCTGGTTTATGGTTTTTATGTTTTCAATATGGGATGGCCTGCCAAATGGGGAGGCCGTTTTGTATTGCTGTCCGTCATTTGCTACTTCATCAATCTTTGTGTGAGTATTTCAAAAAGTAAATCAAGAAATGTACATGCCTATTTTGTTTTAGCAGCCACTGCCTGGCTTTTGCTTACTGTGTTTTATGGTTTGTCATTAGTGTATAACTTTACTTACAACTTTATGCCTAAATCATCGGTAGCCTATTTGCCCATACATGCACATACGGGAGTGATAGGCTGGTTCCTCTTGTTGATTATAGGTGTCGGCAGTCGGTTGATTCCTCTTTTTTTAATATCAAAATATAAAAACGACCGTCTGCTGTGGATCATCTTTTTTTTAATAAACGCAGGATTGATTTCTTTTGTACTGATATTTCTTTTTGCTCCCGGCAATTCGTTATTTATGCTACCCGTAATTGCCGTATTGCTTGGTCTTATGCTTTTTTCAGCGTACTGCTATCAATGTTATAAACAACGCATAAGAAAACAGGTGGACGAGCAGGTAAAAATATCACTGGTTTCGGTACTGATGATGCTGATACCGCTTATTTTCTTAGTAAGCATCACCG
The DNA here is from genome assembly GCA_037045195.1 of Chitinophagaceae bacterium. Taxonomy (GTDB): domain Bacteria; phylum Bacteroidota; class Bacteroidia; order Chitinophagales; family Chitinophagaceae; genus JJ008. The sequence goes on along the minus strand of JBAOIB010000004.1, from coordinate 243,865 downwards.
GATTGTTGTTTTCCAATGATATAAGTGGAAGAATGGCACTTATTTATGGTTTTATTATTTTCTTTGGATGGATAACGGCTATTATTCTTGGCATGACTTTTAAAACGCTGCCTTTTATTATTTGGAACAAAGTTTATCACGACAAGGCAGGTCTTGGCAAAACGCCTAATCCAAAGGACTTGTTCAAAAGCCGAATTTTTTCTTTAATGGTAGTTACTTACGTGGCCGGGTTTATTCTTTTTATAACAGCAGCAGCATTGGCAAATGTTTTATTGCTCAATATAGCAGCTATCATTTTGATAGTAACGGCTGTGCTTTATAATATGAATGTATTAACGGTGGTAAATCATAAAGCGAAAATGCTATGAATGTAGTTACCAATAATAATATTAAATGTACCATTGCACTGGCTGCATTAGAAAATGTTATTGATCCCGAAATTGGATTAAATATTGTTGATCTAGGGCTGGTATATCAATTAGATTTTGATGAAGAAGGAAAAAAAATATTTTTATCAATGACACTCACTACGCAGTTTTGCCCCATGGGCGAATCCATTACGGCTGCTGCGAAAAGAGCATTGGAAACTACCTTTGATGGAGAAGAAGTAATATTAAACCTGACCTTTGATCCTCCCTGGAATTATGAACGCATTTCAGAGGAAGGAAAAAAATTTCTAAATTATTAATCATGTTGAGCCTTACTTGCAAAACAGCCATTAAAGCGGTTATCTATCTTGCTTCAAAATTTGAGACAGGAGAAAAAGCAGGCATTCTTGAAATAGCACACACGATAGATGCAAGCGAACATACAGTAGGCAAAGTATTGCAACTGCTGGCAAAAGAAAATATCATCAACAGCAGTAAGGGGCCAAATGGCGGATTTTTTTTAAACGCAAAACAAATACAGCTTCCCATTATTCAAATAGTAGAATCCATTGATGGCAAAAATGTTTTTAACCAGTGTGGTTTGGGGTTGAGCAAATGCTCTGCCACACACCCCTGCCCTATTCATAATGATTATAAAAAGGTGAGAGACCTTTTTCAGCAATTGTGCAAAGAGAAAAAAATTGCTAACCTCTGCGAGCCGGTTAACAGTGGTGTAGCCTATTTGTTTGGCTGATTATAATTTTTCAAATCTTGCCTGAAAGAAACGAAGGTATTTTGGTTCGTACACCATTTTCAATCCATTGATCTGATGCCTGCGTTCAAATACCCTCGCTGTTGATTCTGCTATCACATCCATGTGCGCCTGTGTATATACACGACGTGGAATGGTGAACCTGACTAGTTCCAGTTTTGGAAAATAGTTTTCGCCATTGGATTTTCTGCCGGCTGATACAATGCCTCTTTCCATTGTTCTTACGCCTGAGTCAAGATACACTTCTGCTGCCAATGTTTGTGCAGTATAAGCCGTTTGCGGAATATGAGGAAGGAATTTTTTAGCATCTACAAAAATTCCGTGACTGCCTGTTGGCCTTACAATTGGAATACCATAATCTTTCATTTTTTCACCGAGATAAATTACTTGTCCTACTCTTGCTCTGATGTGATCATCATCCACACTTTCTTTTATGCCAATGGCCATAGCCTCCATATCTCTGCCTGCAAGTCCGCCATAAGTGTGCAGGCCTTCATACACCACCACCATATTTCGAGCTTCTTCAAAAATATTCCAGTCGTTGATGGTTAAAAACCCGCCAATGTTTACCAGTGCATCTTTTTTAGCACTCATGGTAGCACCATCAGTAAGCGAGCAAATCTCTTTTACAATTGCTTTTACAGATTTGTTACCGTAGCCTTTTTCTTTCTGCTGAATAAAATAGGCATTCTCTGCCACACGAGTCATATCATGTATTATGAGAATGCCATGCTTCTTGGTATATGCTCTCAGTTCTTTCAGATTTTTAAGACTGATGGGCTGACCACCGGCCATATTCACACTGGTGGCAATACTTACATAAGCAATTTTTTTAGCCCCATACTTTTTTACCAGCATATCCAGTTTATTCAAATCCACATTTCCTTTAAAGGGAAACTCATTTTCCGGATCGTGTGCTTCATCTATAATGATATCTTCAAAACGGCCACCGGCCAGCTCCTGATGCAACCTTGTAGTAGTAAAGTACATATTGCCCGGAACGATATCGCCTTTCTTAATCAAAATTTTTGAAAGAATATTTTCTGCACCGCGGCCCTGATGTGTGGGCACTAAATATTTATACCCGTAAACCGATTTTACAACTTCTTCCAGGTGATAAAAATTTTTGCTTCCGGCATAGGCTTCATCGCCCATCATCATGCCTGCCCATTGCCGGTCACTCATGGCTGATGTACCACTATCGGTAAGCAAGTTGATATACACATCTTCCGACTTGAGCAGAAAGGTATTAAAGCCAGCTTCTGTTAATGCTTTTTTTCGTTGGGCAGGTGTTGTCATTTTCAACAACTCTACCATTTTCATTTTATAGGGTTCGGCCCAGCTTCTTTTCATTTTTGTTGCCATCGTATTTTATTTAACAGGCTTAAGTTTTGCAGTGAAATGTCGCAGCAGCTGGGTTTCTTCTAAAATTTCCAAACCGCCTATATTATTTCTTTTTTCAAATACTTCAATAATCACTTCGGCTACATAGTCAATATGACTTTGTGTATAAGCACGGCGTGGAATGGCCAGTCGTACAAGTTCTAAAGCCGCAGGAACTAAATGATTGTTGTTGTCATATTTACCAAACATCAGCGATCCGATTTCTACACTGCGGATGCCTCCTTCTGTATAAAGTGCACAAGCCAATGCCTGACCAGGATATTGATGTACGGGAATATGTGGCAGAAATGCTTTTGCATCAATATACACAGCATGACCACCTGCAGGTTGCATTACCGGCACACCGGCTGCTATCAGTTTATTGGTAAGGTATTCAATACTGCGAATGCGATACTGCAAATAATTTTCATCCATTACTTCCTGCAATCCGATGGCGATGGCTTCCAGATCACGGCCTGCAAGGCCACCATAAGTTGTAAATCCTTCGGTAATGATGAGCAGGTTGCGGCAACTGTTTGCCAGTTCGGTATTCTTCATTGCCAGAAAACCGCCAATATTTGCAAATGCATCTTTCTTAGCACTCATGGTACATCCATCTGCATAAGAAAAAAGTTCAGCCACTATTTGCGGTACAGGAATATTGGCATATCCATCTTCCCTTAGTTTGATGAAGTAACAATTCTCAGCAAAGCGACAAGCATCAATAAAAAATGGAATATTATTTTCTTTGCAAATCGTACTTACTTCTTTAATGTTTTGCATGCTCACCGGTTGCCCACCGCCAGAGTTGTTGGTAACCGTCATTATCACCATAGGTATATTGGCAACTCCAATTTCATCAATCTTTTTTTTCAAAGCAGCCACATCCATATTTCCTTTGAATGGTGCCGGTATAGATGGATGTTTGCCTTCTTCGCAGGGCAAATCAATTCCGATAGCACCTGAGAATTCTATATTAGCACGGGTGGTATCAAATAATGTATTGCTGATAAAATATTTTCCTGCACCGCCCAGTATAGAGAAAAGAATTTTTTCGGCAGCCCTGCCCTGATGCGTGGGAATAGCAATGGGATAGCCGGTAATTTCTTTAATAACTTTTTCAAAATGGAAAAAGCTGGAGCTGCCTGCATAAGATTCATCACCTTTCATAATGCCCGCCCATTGATTGCTGCTCATGGCACTGGTGCCGCTGTCGGTAAGCAGGTCAATCAACACATCGTTGGCTTTAATTAAAAAAGGATTATAAAAAGCATTGGAAAGAATTGCTTCCCGTTCATCACGGGTATTAAAATAAATGGGTTCTACCGATTTTATTTTGAAGGGTTCAATAATTGTACGCATATAAAAGTTTTGCCTGTATTGCTACAGTGATTCACAAATAAAATGACTTGTCTTGTGTGGCAAAACTTCAGGTGGGGCGGCGAATGATATTTTTCCAGATAATCATCATCATAACCGACGCAAATGTAGCAGCAGGTACTAATACCGATTATGATTTTAATCAGCTGCCTATGTAAAATGGGTAATACAAAAATTTGATTGAGAGCATCTACTACAACGGGCAGCATTAACCCCTATAATTTACAAAAGAGAATTGCTAAAATTTACTGCAAAACAAACAATGCTTGGCTTGTAATAAATAAAAAAAATACTTTTTGAACTCATCAGTTAAACATACGGTATATAAGAATCTTCCCCTCCATTTTGCTCAAAGATTCGTTTGAAGATTTGGGACAAACTGTTATATCATATCCGTCAAAAGAATCGATAATGTACCAAACAGCCTGTACCCCTTCTGCATTATCTTCAAACATCGGTCCTTTATAAGTAGTGCGAGGTCGAGTTCTTGTCGAATAACCCAATTCCGGAAGTATTTCCAAATAACTATTTTTAGCAGCTATTAATACAACAATATAGGTAACTTTACCTCTTCCTAAAGTAAATTCAAAACAATTATTATCCTTGTTTTGATACCTCATATTAGGCACACTAAAGTTCTTTGATGCGTATTCACGAAAGGCAGCATTGGTTAAGGCCATATTTAAAGTAGCACCCACCTCACCTGCCAATTGCTCAATTTTATTTTTTGGAGAAACAATAAATGATCCTTTTACCCAAGTCCCATCTTGTTTTGAGCCATTTGATTTATACAATACTCCTTTCCCATTTTGTGTGTTCAAATACCATTCTCCTTTATACACATCTCCACTCTTAAATTTATACTCTCCGTAACCGTGCATGGCATCTAAATCCCAATTACCAGAATAGGACTCTCCATTGGCAAATTTTTGTACCCCTTTTCCATTCCTTTCATCTGTTTTCCATTCTCCATCATAGACATTTCCATTTTTCCATGTATAGATACCTTTCATCCCTCTATAATCATCAACCCACATACCTTCATATTTGTCGCCTGTGGCAAATTCAATTTTACCAAACCCGTTTCGTTTATCTTTTACCCAGGCTCCACTAAAAACATCTCCATTCGTCCATTTCATTACTCCATTCCCACTTCTTTCATTAGCCTTCCACGAACCATTATATTCATTTCCATTTTTCCAAGTAAACTTTCCCTGCAGCTCTCTCGAGTTATTGATCCAGTTGCCTTCGTATTTGTCACCAGTTTTATACTCCATTATTCCCCATCCGTTTCTTTTATCTTTCTGCCACTCTCCAGTATATATATTTCCACTTACCCACTTCATTGTCCCTTTTCCCTCCCGTAGAAAATTTTTAAAATCGCCTTGATATACATCACCATTCTTCCATGTAAGCTTGCCCTTCCCTTCTGCTACATTATTTATAAATAATCCATCATGAATAGTGCTGTCTTTTTTCCAAAAATATTTCCCCTTGCCCTCCATACAATTATTTTTCCAATTCCCGGTATAAATATTTCCATTTGAGAATACTCCTTTTCCATAGCCATTTGCTTTCCCATTGACAAGTTTGCCGGTATAGGCCACGGTTTTTGTTGTATCAGAAGAGAATATAAAATTAATTGGAGGTTGGCACTCAGCATACAATGAAATCAACAGAGATATTACAGAAACAAAAAATTTCATATCAGGCAAAGTTTATCTTCCGAAGATATATCAATTTTATTCAGGTACTAATAGAATTTGATTAGGAATCTGTTAATATACTTTCACAGATTGAAAATTTTACTGTGCTGTAAAACACATAGAGATAATATTAAATACAATGCAAAGAAAAGCGTATGTAGTTCAATACAGTCTTAACTGTTTCCCAATAAAAATTAATGATACACTATACACCAAACTGCTGCAAGTGATGATCGATATGTTTCCAGGTAGCTTTGCTCCAGTTTTCTTTTGTGAGTTTCCCAAAAATCGGATGCCGGTCGGAAATAATATTGGTTTCAGTAAACCTATTTACCATATTCAGCAGCCCTTGTTTTTCATTTTCAAAATCCTTCTCCGAACCATAAGTAATAAATGATGGTGATGTAGGCAGATTTTGTTTATAAGGCTGATCATCCCATAGCTTTGATTTGAAAAGCGGGAAAATCATTTTCATCAGCCAGTTGGCTTTTACTGTTTTTCCATCTAAGGCAATGGCCATTGGCTCCTGCAGATGAGCCAGCATTTGTGCTACATTCATCTTTCCCCATTTGGGTTGCGATTGTAAGGTCAGCTTATTAATTCTATCTTCAATTTCCTGCTTTACGGCAGGCTCAAATAAATTTTTTACTTCCATGTTTCTTTTTTATCAAAGTAAGGAATAGCATCGTCATTAACAGGCAACTGCTGATTCCAATATGCCCAGGTTACAACTTGCCCGTCCTTTGTTTTTAAAAATCGGCCGAATATAGCATTGATTGGGTTAAAAGTATAATCTGTTACGCCAACGGTAAATGTTTCTATTGCAGGTGCAATCTCTGCTGTGGCTTCGCCTTCATCAGCTTTAGGAGTGGCAGTTTTTGCAGGAGGCGATGGTACAGCTATTACCGTATATCCATTTGCTTCAAGCAAATTTTTGAAAAAAGTCAAACGTTCCGGCTTTACATTTTTTTCTACAATACCGCAACGTACGCCATCCAAATCTTCGTATTCATGATTCTTATTGAGTGCCATAATTCAAAATGATTACTATGAAACGATTTTAAAAATATGCAATTATTAATTCTCGTATATAATCATACAAAGGACCGATGAGTCCGGCAAAAATGATACCGGTTGCGCAGATAATCATTCCCATCTTCACATAGCTATTTACAGTTATCTTCTCAATGGGTGTTTCATTTTTATCCATAAAAACCGCCCTCACAATCTTTAAATAATAAAAAAGAGAGATGACCATATTTAATCCGGCAATCAAAATAAGCCAGAAATTTCCCTTTTCACTTCCCGCTGTCAGCAAAAATAATTTTCCAAAAAAACCTGCTGTAGGAGGAATGCCTGCCAATGAAAACAATGCAAGTACCAGCATCCAGCTCAGAAAGGGATTGGTTTTGTACAAACCTTTATACTCATCAATGTTTTCTTTACCTGCTTTTTCGGAAATAACTGCAGCTACACCAAAGGCGGCCAGATTTGAAAAAATATAAATTAATATAAAATATGTAACCGATGCCATTGCTGAAACACCAGCACCTGTAATGGCCACTAAAATAAATCCTACTTGTGCTATAGATGAGAAAGCCAGAAATCGCTTGATGTTTTGCTGGCGCAATGCAAATAAATTACCAATGAGCATGGTAAGCACCGATAATACAACCAGCATCCAATACCAGGCATCTTCCAATGGAGCAAATACTTTGTACAAAACAGTGATGAAAATAAATGCGACCGCTCCTTTTGAAATGACAGAGAGATATGATGTGGTGGCAATGGGTGCACCTTCATATACATCAGCCGTCCATAAATGAAAAGGCACAACTGAAAGTTTAAATGTAAATGCTGTAAAGAAAAATACGAATGCCAAAATTTGAAGCGGGCTATCTGTAACCACCTGTGCCAATGATGCAAAACTGATAGTGCCAGTAGCTCCATAGATTAATGAAATTCCAAATAACAATACAGCCGATGCAAAGGCTGAAATTAATATCAGCTTCATAGCACCTTCCGATGCGCTTTTTTTGTGCAGGTCAAAATTGGCCATTGCCGCCACCGGAATACTGGCCAGCTCCAGTGACAAATAAAACATCAACAGATTGCCGCTTGATATCAGCAAAAACATTCCCAACAATGAAGAACACATTAGCAGAAAAAATTCAGGCAGATGTTCAGATTTCTTCAACCAGTCGCTGCACAATAATGAAATAAGATATACACCGAGACTTAAAACGCTTTTTTGAAATGCCAGCAATCCGTTTGTATGATACATATCAGCAAACAAGGTTCCGGACTGAATAAAAAAGAAACCGCTGAGGAAGTTGAGCAACAACAATAATTGTATCCAGGGCAATAAGCCGGCATTTGCTCTTTTGCCAGTAATTTTTACAAACAGCAAAAAGAAAATAATGACAGTAATTGCCAACTCCTGTTTCATTAATAAGAAAAAATCACTCATTGATAAAAATTCCTTGTTGCGTTTTCAAATATTTTTTTAATTGCCTGTAAACCGATTCATAATCATTTCTGCCGATGGTTTCAATAATTTATTCAACCACTCCGGCACCAAACCTATAGCCAATATGCCAGCAATTAATAAAACCAATGCCAGTTTTTCATTCCAGCTTGCATCTTTCAGGCTATTGCTTTCAGTTCCCATTTTAATATCTTTTACAAACAATGGCCCCATCGCTACTTTACCTATAGCCCGCAAAATATAAACAGCAGTAACGACAATTGAAACACAGGCGGCAATGGTTGCTATACGATGAAAAGCATCTGCATTTTCCCATGAGCCTACAAATACAGTCATCTCTGCTACAAAGCCACTTAGTCCGGGTAAACCCAATGAACAAAGACCAACAATAAAGAAAGCAGTCATGGTAAATGGCAACAACTTCATCAGGCCACCCATTTCGTTTACCTGTCTTGTATGTGTGCGATCGTAAATTATTCCTATCACTGCGAAGAAGAGAGCCGTCATCACTCCATGACTTACCATTTGCAGCAAAGCACCGGTGAAAGCTGTTTGTGTAAGCATACCAATACCCAATAAGCTAAAGCCTACATGACTAACGGAAGAATAAGCATTGATGTATTTCAAATCTTTCTGCATCATAGTTGCAAATGCACCATATAAAATGGCAATGGCCGAAAGAATGATGATGATGTTGGCGTATTCTCTGGCACCTTCAGGTAATAAATAAGTAGCGATGCGAAGACATCCATACCCACCGAGTTTCATAGAGATACCAGCCAGAAACATAGAACCTGATGTAGGCGCCGAAGAATGACCATCGGGCACCCAGGTATGAAAAGGAAATAATGCAGTAAAAACTCCAAAGCCGATAAACAAAAGCGGGAAAACAATTTTTTGTAACTGACTGTTTATATTTGTCTGAGAAAGTTGCAAAATATCAAATGTATGACCTGCATTAAAATACAACAGCAGAATGCCCACCAGTATCAATGCAGAGCCACCCATCAGCATCAGCGCCAGTTTATTGGCGGCATATTCTTTTTTACCACTTCCCCAAATGCCAATTAAAAGATATTTGGGTATTACCGAAATTTCAAGAAAGAAAAACAGCACAAATAAATCAAGCGAAATAAAAAATCCAAAAGCTCCAAAAGCCAATAAGATCAGTAAAAAATAAAATTCTTTGGTAAGCTTCTGCACATTCCACGATACGAGTACACCCGCAAGTAAAACAAATGAAGTAAGCAAAATCATAGCTACTGCAATACCATCTACTCCAAAATGGAATTGAATATTCGGATTACTGAAAAATCTGTAATTGTCTTCAAATAATATAATGGCAGTATTTCCATAATCTCTTGCCTGATTGAATGCAAAAAGCAAAACTCCAGAAGCAATTAACTGTGCCACTGAGCCGGCCAATGAGAACCACCTCACTTGCGATTGACTGCGGGCAAATAAAACAGCCAGTGCAGTGATTAAAGGAATAATAAGTAACAATAATAAATTCATTCAATATTATTTCCAGATATAAATAAAAATTGTAGCAATTATTAAAGCTGTCATCAAAAAGAGTGCAGCATAGGACTGCAATTTTCCTGATTGAAATTTTTTAATACTCTCCGCCATCCACTGTATGCTATTGCCGGTAAAATTTACAATGCCATCTACAACATGTTTATCAAACCAGGCAGCCGGTCTTCCTACCAGATTAAACAATATTTTTTTTGTAATGAATAAATAAATCTCATCAATATAAAATTTATGATATGAAGCTTTGTATAAAGCGCCAAATGATGAACTCAATTTATCTGGCAATGGATTTTGTTTTTTATACATTATCCATGCTGTAACGATACCTGCAAAACCCAAAACCACCGGTAATATTGAAAAGCTCAAATTGAAATGCGACTCCAGTGGCTTTCCATCTGTACTTACATATTTACCAAAAGGAATATAACCTGCCGCTGCTGCGCCAATAGCCAAAATGATTAAGGGTAGCATCATTACAAAAGGTCCTTCGCTTTTTTTATGTGTTGTGGTTTCACTATGTGCAAGATGCTCCCGATTCCAAAATATTGAAAAATAAAGCCTGAACATATAAAATGCCGTAAGTCCGGAAGTAAATAATGCAATCCAGTAAATAGCAGCGTTTTGTTGGTAAGCTGCTAACAATATTTCTTCCTTGCTAAAAAAACCGGATAATAGCGGGAAGCCTGCAATAGCCAGACAGGCAATTAAAAAAGTAATATGCGTAATGGGCATTGATTTTCTAAGACCGCCCATATCTTTCATTTCATTGCTGTGTACATAATGTATAACGGCACCGGCTCCTAAAAACAATAACGCTTTGAACATAGCATGCGTAAACAAATGAAACATTGAAGCTGTAAAACCCAATCCTGCTTCGCCGCCATATTTTGATACACCTAAAGCAAACATCATAAAACCAATCTGGCTCATAGTGGAGTAAGCAAGCACCCGTTTAATATCCGTTTGTGTACAGGCAATGATGGCTGCAATAACAGCCGAGATGACACCCACCCAACCTATTACTTCTAAAACTACCGGAGTAGTAATTGCAAAAATGGGAAACAATCTTGCCACTAAATACACACCTGCCACTACCATTGTAGCAGCATGTATTAATGCCGATACAGGAGTGGGACCTTCCATTGCATCGGGCAGCCAGATGTGCAAAGGAAACATGGCACTTTTACCTGCACCACCCATAAAAATTAATAAACCACCCCAGGTAACAGCCGATACGCCGAGAAATGAAGAAGCTACGGCAGTCTTTAATGTTGACGATTCAGGCTGTGTAAGTGTTTGAATCATCGTATTAAAATCAAGTGTACCTGAAACATAAGAAAGAACGAGGATACCAATAAGAAAACCCAGATCGGCAAAACGGGTTACAATAAATGCTTTTTTACAAGCAGCCACAGCACTTGGCTTATCATAATAAAAACCGATAAGAAGATAGGATGATACTCCTACTAATTCCCAGAACATATATATCTGAAATATGTTGGATGAAAGCACCAAACCCAACATGGAGAAAGTAAACAAACCCAAATAAGCGTAATAGGTGCAGAACCGTTTTTCGCCTTTCATGTAACCCAAACTATAAATATGCACCATTAATGAAATCAATGTAACCACTACAATCATCATCATAGATATGGAATCAAGATACAAGCCCATATCAATTGAAAGACCATTGGAAAACTGAAGCCAAGTGTATTTAAGTGCAATTACAGATTGATATTGTCCGGTTACATTGGAAGCAAAATAGTGGTAAGCAGTATAAATTGCCAGGGAAGCCGATGCGAATAATAATAATGTGCCAATAATACCAGAAGCTTTGCCAAAATATTTTTTTCCAAACAGACCCAATAGTACAAAGCCTGCCAGTGGCAGTAGCGGTATCAGGACTATGTAGCTAATATTGTTCATAAATTTCTTACAACATAATTTCTTTTAATATTTTAAGTCTTGTGCCGATTCCACATCCACCGAATGATGACTTCTGTATAAATTAATGATGATGGCAATGGCCACAGCGGCTTCAGCTGCAGCGATCGCAATTATAAACAAAGTAAAAAACAAGCCATCCATTTTGTCGGGCCACACATATTTATTAAAAGCAATAAAGTTCAGGTTCACGCTGTTCAAAATGAGTTCAATGCTCATGAGCATCGTAATCAGGTTGCGACGGGTGAAAAAGCCGTACATGCCGATAAAAAAAAGTGCGGCACTGATAAATAAAATATGTTCCAATCCCGGAGAAGTCATAAATCAATAAATATTAAATATTAAACATGGAATGATGAAGTTTAGGCATCATTCGGTATTCTTCTTACTTTTTTTTAATTTTTGTTCTGTTAATAAATTGTTTTTTGCAGTTTCAAGGCTTTTTACAAAAATCGCAATCAATTGATTGCATTCATCCAAAGCCATTTCCACATTTTTCAAATTTTCGATTAATGGAACTTTAGAAATAATTTTCAAAGCATTTGAACTTTCCCTTAGTTCCTTCAATACAATTTTAATTTTATGAATAAAATCAGCTCTCGACTCTGCGCTTTGTGCTTCACCATAATGTAAAGCCGGTGATGTGCCTGATCGAACTAACTGACCAGCAATATGAATGCCTGCTCTGGTAGGGAAAAGGCTTTCAGAAATCTTTATAATCATCACTGCAAATTCAATTAACCTCTCCTCCAAATCATATTTTCTCTTTTGTTCCAACAACTTAAAATTATATTAAGAATTTATTAAACTTTTATCGCAATTATATTGTTACTCAATCTTCGCTTTACTAAATATATACTTCGGCAATCATCATTCCTTGTTCATTATTCCTCCCTCTCACCTCCCTTCATCGTTCATCATTCCTTGTTCATTATTCATCCCTCTCACCTTCCTTCATCATTCATCATTCCTTGTTCATTATTCATGATTCATCCCTCTCATCTTCCTTCATCATTCATCATTCCTTGTTCATGATTCATTATTCATTCCCCCTTCATCGTTCATCATTCCTTGTTCATTATTCATCCCTCTCACCTTCCTTCATCATTCCTTGTTCATGATTCATTATTCATTCCCCCTTCATCATTCATCATTCCTTGTTCATGATTCATTATTCATTCCCCCTTCATCATTCATCATTCCTTGTTCATGATTCATTATTCATTCCCCCTTCATCATTCCTTGTTCATGATTCATTATTCATTCCCCCTTCATCATTCATCATTCCTTGTTCATGATTCATTATTCATTCCCCCTTCATCATTCATCATTCCTTGTTCATGATTCATTATTCATTCCCCCTTCATCATTCATCATTCCTTGTTCATAATTCATTATTCATTCCCCCTTCATCATTCATCATTCCTTGTTCATGATTCATTATTCATTCCCCCTCCATCATTCATCATTCCTTGTTCATAATTCATTATTCATTCCCCCTTCATCATTCATCATTCCTTGTTCATAATTCATTATTCATTCCCCCTTCATCATTCATCATTCCTTGTTCATGATTCATTATTCATTCCCCCTTCATCATTCATCATTCCTTGTTCTTTATTCGTTATTCCACCACTTTCCCGCATCGCAATCACAATACACCCCACCATAGCTGCAAGCAACAACATAGATATAACTTCAAAAGGCAATGCAAATCCGCTTTCTTCCACATTCAGCATTTGTCGCCCAATATCGTGTACCGATGGAGAAGTAACTGGAGCAACCGAAACCGGAAATTTATGCTGCAATACCTGCAACATCGTCAATGCAAACCCACAAAAAACAGCTAGTGCCGAAAATATTTTACGTTCAACTTTTTGTTTAGGTAATTTTTCTCCCGACTGTTCTGTCAAAAAGATTGAAAAAATAATCAACACTGCAATACCGCCGGCATAAACCACAATCTGTACAGCTGCAATAAATTCATACTGCATCCAGAAATAAATACCAGCGATTCCTATTAATGTAAATAAAAGATAAATGGCAGCCCGAAAAATATGGCGGGTAGTAACGGACAGTACACCACTCACAAGCGTTAAAGCTGATAACAAATAAAATATTATAGTCGATCCGGTCATAAATATACTTTTCTTACGCCATTCGCATCACTCAACACCATCCATTATTTTAGATTCAGGTTTATTTAAAATTTTTGTCAGTTTATTTCTGTCAAACACACTATGTTCAAAAGTCTGTGCCATTTTTATAGCATCGGAAGGGCAAGCTTCCACACATAGGTTGCACATAGTACACAACTCAAGATGATATACTAATTTATCAATCGCTTTTTTCTTTTTGCCTTCCGGCGTCAATTCATTTTTAAAAATCACTTTTATGGAACCATTGGGACAAGCAAGTTCGCAGGCCTGACAACCCGTGCAGCGGTGTTCATTTTTCTCATTATGCGGCATCACTACTTCGCCTTTAAACCGTTCTGGAAGTTTTAAATCATTTCGGTTGTCGGGATATTGTTGTGTGATGATTTCCTTATGATGCGTAAAGTAATAACCGGTACGCTTCATACCTTTCAGCAATGAAGTCATGCCCTTCCAGATTTCTCTTATGTATTTACCTGCACTCATTAAAAATGCCATTTTAAAATAGCCATAGCGGTTATCAATAATAAATTAATCATACTTATCGGCAATAAATACTTCCATTCCAGTCTCAATAATTGATCTATACGTAATCTTGGAAAAGTCCACCTAAACCACATAATTAAAAATATCAGGAAAAATGTTTTTCCAAAAAACCAAACACTGGAAGGTATATAGTCCATTGCATGATTAAATCCTTCCCAACTACCAATGTGCAAGGGCATGGGGCCACCAAAAAATAATGTAGCACCGATGGCACATACGATAAAAACATTGACATACTCTGCCAGGAAGAAAAGTGCAAACTTCATTCCCGAATATTCGGTATGAAATCCTGCAGTCAGTTCACTCTCTGCTTCTGCCATATCAAAAGGCGCCCGATTTGTTTCGGCAGTTACTGCAATAATAAAAGTGACAAAGGCAATGAGAACGGGAATATGTCCTTTAAAAATCCACCAGCCATCGGCCTGTGAAGCGATGATAGAAGAAAAACGCAAGTCACCTGTCAATACAATAATAGCAAGAATTGATAATCCGGCAGAAAGTTCATAACTCACAATTTGTGCGCCGCTGCGCATTGCACCCAGTAATGAATATTTATTATTGCTTGCCCATCCTGCCATTAAAATACTGATGACGGATAATGATGAAACGGCAGATACATACAACACACCTATATTAATATCCCACAGTTGAAAATTGGAAGCAAAAGCAAGAGGTGCAAGTAACAGCATGGCCACTATCATGGCTATAAACGGTGCCAGGTTAAACAATGTTTTATCAGCTCCCCAGGGTGTCATTCCTTCTTTCACCATCAGCTTCACCGTATCTGCCAGCGATTGAAACATTCCTTTTGGTCCCACACGGTTGGGCCCCAGTCTTATCTGCATCCATGCCGAAACTTTTCTTTCCATAATCACTAACACCAAACCCAGCATTGCAAATAAACCAATAACACAAACACCGGCAATGACCATTTCAAAAATCATTGTCCATGTTGGGTTAAACTGATTACCCAGCCAGTTATGAATGTTATTTGCTATGTCTGAAAAGCTCCACATAAATTACTGTCTAAAAAAATTTTAACCATTAACCATTTCTCAATTATTACTTTTTCCTATTTACACTTCAATTATTATTCTTCATCATTCATCATTCCTTGTTCATTATTCATGATTCACTCCCCCTTCATCATTCCTTGTTCATTATTTATGATTCCTCCCTCTCATCTTCCTTCATCATTCCTTGTTCATTATTCATGATTCACTCCCCCTTCATCATTCATCATTCCTTGTTCATTATTCATGATTCACTCCCCCTTCTTCATTCATCATTTCCTGCCCCTCGTCATATATTATTAATATAGTGCTCAGGCGGGCTTGTTCATTCTTTATGATTCATTATTCCTCCCTTTCACATCTATCTGTCAATATCCGGTATCACCAAATCCAGCGTTCCCATCATCGCTATCAGGTCACCAATCTTTCCTCCTCTTGCAATGGTATCCAATATTGATAGATTAGAAAACCCCGGCGACCGAAATTTTATTCTGTATGGCGTTGTTCCTCCTTCACTCACAATATATACGCCCAACTCTCCTCTTGCCGTTTCCACTCTTGTATAAAATTCACCTTTTGGCAATTTCAATACGGCTTTTGTTTTTGCTTGAAATTCTCCTTCGGGAATATTATCAATCAACTGCTCTATGATTTTTATGGATTGATTCATTTCTTTTATCCGCACCATATAGCGGGCAAATGAATCACCACCGGTTTCCAGTACTTCATCAAACTCCAGTTTATCATATATTTCATAAGGATGAATTTTTCTGATATCACAACTCACGCCACTGCCTCTTGCTACAGGTCCGGTGCATCCATAGGAAACAGCATCAGCCGCAGAAAGAACACCTACATTTTTCATTCTGCTTTGAAAAATAACATTGCCTGTTACCAGTTCATCATACTCACTTACTTTTCTTTTATAAAGCTGTAAAAAATCTTTTACCCTTTGTTGAAAATTGGGATGCAGGTCGTGCATCACACCACCGGGCACCATATAATTCATGGTCAATCTGGCACCGCATGTTTCTTCCATAATGTCATTTATACTTTCCCTTTCTCTGAAAGCATGAAAGAAAGGTGTAAAGGCACCGATATCCATTGCCATAGCGCCCCACCACAGCTCATGACTGGCAATGCGGGTAAGCTCATCCATCAGCACCCTGATAAACTGTGCACGGGGTGGCACTTCTACTTGCAATCCTTTCTCCACACACATGGCACAAGCATGGTTGTTAATATGAGCTGACAGATAGTCCATCCTGCTGGTTACATATATAAACTGACGGTAACTCAGGCTCTCACACATTTTCTCAATAGATCGATGTATATATCCCAGGTGCGGCTCCACTTTTTTGATAGTCTCACCACTCAACGTAATAACAAGATGCAGTACACCGTGTGTGGCAGGGTGCTGCGGGCCAATGTTGATAATCATATCACCACCATCTGGCCCGGCTATTGGCGTAGTACTATCAGATAATATTTGCGTTTCTCTATACATCGTAAATATTAAACATTGAACAGAGAATGATGAATGATGAAGTTGTATTCACGATTCTTTATTCTTTTTCATTTCTTATTCGTTAGTAAAATTTAATACCAATTTCCAATACAATCCTACAACTCAACAAATCTTTCCTCACAGTTTTATCATATTCACCGGGTCTTCAAAATCTTTTCTCATCGGATTTTTTCCTTCCCATCCGTCGGGCAAAATCAATAACCTCAAATCGGGGTGGTTCAAAAAATTCACTCCAAACATCTCATACACTTCTCTTTCATGAAACACAGCTGTTTTCCATATATGTGATACGGTTGCAATTTCAGGCTTGCTGTTTTCAAGCTTTACTTTTATTACCAATGGACAACGGTGTGTGGTGGAAGTAAGATGATACACCATGGTGAGATGGGTCTTCCAATCCACACAGGTAAGGCAAAACAAATAATTCATGTATAGCAAATCATCGGCATACAGTAATTGCATGGATGTTGAAAAATCTTCTGTCGAAAGCTGAATGGTTGTCCATTCGGAACCTTCTTCAAAAGTTGCAGCAGGCAATAGCTCAGTTAATTTTATTTTCAGTTCTTCATTTGTCATTTTACTGAGCCTGTTTTATTTGTTCACGGGTGAGGCCTGCTTTTATTTTTTCCTGCAAAGTAATTAATGCATGAAGTAATGCTTCAGGCCGGGGCGGACAACCGGCTACATATACATCTACAGGTATTACATGATCGGCACCTTTTACTACGGAATAGGTATTATAAAAAAACGGCCCACCGCTGATAGCACAGGCCCCCATGGCAATTACATATTTAGGATCGGCCATTTGATCGTACAGTCTTTTGAGCACCGGAGCCATTTTATTAACAATTGTTCCGGCAATGATGATGACATCTGCCTGTCGCGGTGTAGCTCTTGCCACTTCAAATCCAAAGCGGGAAAAATCGTATTTGGCCGATGCAGTTGACATCATTTCAATACCACAGCAGCTGGTAGCAAAGGTGAGTGGCCACAGCGAATTGGCTCTCGACCAGTTGATGAGCTCATCCAACTTACTAAGCACTACATCTCCCCCGCCCATATTATGCACTTCGCCGGGAAAAGTATCCTTGAAATGCTCCGGCTTTTGAGGGAGTATCAATCCATCTTCTTCCAAAGTTCTTTCTCCGCTCATTAAAAAATTTCAGTTTTATTTTTTAAAAAAATAATTCAATTTCAAAAAAGGCTTACTGCCATTTCAAAGCACCTTTTTTATGTGCATACAAAAGACCCATAAATAAGATGAAAAAGAAAACCACAATTTCTATCAATGCTATCCAGCCCATACTTTTTGCAACCACAGCCCAGGGGTAAAGAAAGACCAGCTCCACATCAAATATTAAAAATATCAATGCAAAAAGATAGTAACCCACATTCAGTTGCACCCAGGTTTTTCCCCTTGTAGGAATGCCACATTCGTAAGGTTCGCCTTTTTGTTTATTGGTAGATGCTTTTAATACAAATTTTGAAATTAATATGGCAATACCGGAGAAGGCAATAGCAGCAATAATAAGTACAATGAGTGAGGATGCACCCATAAAAATTGGTTTGGACGAATATAAGAAAGGAAACGATGAAAGGATCATTTATTGCAGGATAATTGCTGACAGTTGTGAATAGCTATATCGAATTAGTATTGCTGTTTTCCAGTCGAGTGACCGCTATTTACTTCTTTGTAGCCGATGTCTCACCTCGGCCTTGCAACATGACTGTGGACTCGGCGTTGTTTAAGACCTTGGCTATCCATAAAAAATTTTCTTACTGCAAAAATTAAAGACAGGCAAGATAAATGTTTTCGCATCAGCCCAAAGTAGGCCGCCAACACACTTACACCTGCACAGGGCCAGCCATGGGTAGAAACGGCGCGGATGGAGAGGATGTGATGTTAGTTGGGAAAATTGAAGAGAGGATGGGTGGAAAAAGTCAAATCTCACTCACACTAAAGATGTTATTGCGTATTTAAAAGCTATTTTTATGTAAATTGACCGTCCAAAAAATGATTATAAATAACCAATGCCGAACCAAGACCCAGAACAAATAGCGAGAGATATAATTGACTCCGCTTTACAGCGGAGTGGATGGGTTATTCAAGACAAAGACAAGATTAACCTAAATGCTGGAATCGGTGTGGTTGTTCGCTACTATTTGACACAGGACGGAAAAGAAACGGACTATGTAATGTTCGTTGACAAAAAACCAGTTGGAGTTATTGAAGCAAAACGGGAAGAAGAAGGAGTTCGTTTGACAGTTCACGAAACGCAATCAGAGGAATATGCGTCAAGCAAACTCAAATATCTGAACAACGACCCTTTGCCATTTGTGTATGAAAGCACAGGCGACGTAACACGGTTCACTGATTTTCGTGACCCGAAACCCCGTTCACGACCTGTATTTACTTTTCACAGACCTGAAACTTTCAGCAAGTGGTTGAAGAATGAAAAATCACTTCGCAAAAGTTTACATGACCTTCCCGCATTAAAAACGGTTGGGCTTCGTGATTGCCAAATAAAAGCAATCACTGAATTGGAAAAGTCATTCAAAGATTTCAAGCCAAAGGCATTGATTCAAATGGCGACTGGTTCAGGAAAAACTTTTACTGCTGTTACTTTTATTTATCGCTTGCTGAAATTCACCAATGCAAAAAGAATTTTGTTTTTGGTTGACACCAAAAATCTTGGTGAGCAAGCTGAACAGGAATTCATGGCTTATCAGCCGAATGATGACAACAGAATGTTCACGGCAATTTATCCGGTGCATCGCTTGAAATCAAGTTTCATTCCTTCCGATAATAATGTTTACATCAGCACAATTCAACGACTGTATTCTATTTTGAAAGGAACAGAGTTGGAAGAATCGGCAGAGGAAGAAAATCCAAATGAATCCCGATGGCTATCGGGAGCACCGAAAGAACCAATGCCGGTTGTCTATTCTGAAAAATTACCGATTGAGTTTTTTGATTTCATTGTAATTGACGAATGCCACCGCAGCATTTATAATTTATGGATGCAAGTGTTGGCGTATTACGATTCGTTTCAAATTGGTTTGACTGCAACACCAGACAACCGGACTTTCGGCTACTTCAATCAAAACATCGTAAGTGAATACTTACACGAACAGGCAATCACAGACGGAGTGAATGTGGGCTATGATGTTTACACGATTGAAACAAAAATCACACAGCAGGGAGCAACGATTGAAGCAGGTGAATATGTAGAACGCAGGGAAAAACTTTCACGAAGAAAGCGTTGGGATTTGCAGGACGAAAACGAAACCTACGGAGCAAACCAGTTGGACAAAGACATTGTGAACCCCAATCAAATCCGGTTAATTATTAAAACATTCAAGGAAAAACTTCCAATCATTTTCAAAGAAGAAAAGCGATACGACCAGGACGGAAAGTTTGAAGTTCCCAAAACTTTAATCTTCGCCAAAACAGATTCACATGCTGACGACATCATCAATATTGTGAGAGAAGAATTTGGAGAAGAAAATAAATTTTGCAAGAAAATTACCTACAGCGAAAAAGACCCGAAAGGAACTTTGCAAAATTTCCGAAACGAATTCTATCCGAGAATTGCAGTAACCGTTGACATGATTGCTACAGGCACAGATGTAAAGCCTTTAGAGTGTTTACTGTTTATGCGTGATGTGCGGAGCCGAAATTATTTTGAGCAGATGAAAGGCAGAGGCACAAGGGTAATTCCGTTGGATGATTTGAAAAAAGTTTCTCCGTCAGCAAAATTTACCAAAGACCATTTTGTAATTGTGGATGCAGTGGGTGTAACCAAGAGTTGCAAAACAGACAGCAGACCATTGGAGAAAAAGCCCGGTATTCCATTGAAAGATTTATTGGGTGCTATAAATGTCGGAGCAAGGGACGAAGATTTATTTACATCACTTGCAAACCGCTTGATACGATTAGAAAAACAAATCACCGAACAAGAGAAGCAAATGTTTGTTGAGAAAGCGGAAGGAAAAAATTTATCGCAGGTTGTGAAAGAATTATTAAACGCTTACAATCCTGACACGCTTGAAGATTTAAAAACAAAAGTTGAAACGGAGTTGGCCGGTGAATCACCGGTCAAAAAAGAAGAAGCATTCAACAAACTTCATTCTGAAATTTTGGAAGAAGCCGCTAAAGTTTTTACAGGCGACCTGAACAAATACATTGAGAATGTTCGCAGGTTACACGAGCAAACCATTGACATTACCAATCCCGACACCCTGTTAAATGCAGGTTGGGACACTGCCAATACCAAACAGGCACAGGCAATAGTTACCGACTTCAAAACATGGATTGCAAAACACAGAGACGAAATTATTGCCTTGCAGATTTTTTATTCACAACCCTATCGCAGGCGTGAACTCACATTGGGCATGATAAAAGATGTGATTCAACTTTTGAAAACCGACAAGCCCATACTTGCACCCTTGCATGTGTATAAGGCATTCGCAAGTTTGGAAGGTGCAAACGGTTCACCTTTGAAAGAAGAAATTGCATTGGTGAGTTTGATTCGTAAAGTGTGCGGCATTGATGAAACGCTGACCACTTACAACACCACCGTTGCAAAGAATTTTCAGCAATGGATTTTGAAAAAGAACGCAGGGAAACACAACCGATTTACTGATGAGCAAATGATTTTTGTGAACATGATTAAAGACCAAATCATGAACTCATTTCATTTTGAAGCTGACGACTTTGAGTTGATTGGACAAGGCATGTTAGGTAAAGCATACAAAGCATTCGGCAACGACTTGTATGAAATCATTAATGAATTAAACGAAGCGTTGGCGGCATAAAATACTACCTTTGAAGCATGATTAATGAATGTAAAATAATCAAGGATTTACCCTCTGGCGGACAGAAAAATGTTCAGCTTGCTGAACATCCAAAAATCGGCTTGGTGGTTATCAAGAGAGGAGCAATAAAGAGTTTCACTACGCTTGAAAGAATCAAAAGAGAAATTGAATTGCTTTCTGAATTAAAATCAGATTTTTATCCGCAGCAATATCATTTCAACATTGACATCAAGACAAAAGAGTTTGAAATAATTGAGGACTACATTGAAGGTGCTACACTTCGTGAAGCAATGAAAAACTTTTCAAATGTGGAGCAAATATTTTCTCTTCTGCTTTCACTCACAAAAGGACTTTCAATTATTTGGGACAGAAATATTGTTCACCGTGATTTGAAACCGGAGAATATTATCATTCGCAAAAACGGAATGCCTTGCATTATTGATTTAGGCATTGCAAGGTTTCTTGATTTAGAATCACTCACAAAAACAATTTCACCAGTCGGACCTTGCACTCCTATTTACGCATCACCCGAACAATTTACCAACAATAAGAATGTCATTGACCACCGAACTGATTTCTTTGGCTTAGGTATTATTGCGTTGGAATTATTTTTAGGTGTGCATCCGTTTGACCCAACTTATTTGGAAAATCATTTTTCAATAGTTGAAAATATTTTACAGAACAAGTATTTAGTTGAAACCAAACAAGTAAAAAGAGATGACCGAATGGTTGAACTTGCATCAAGAACACTGCAACCCCAGCCGTTTAACAGGTTTAGAAATTACCAACTGTTACAATCATTTCTTGAAAAGCATTTACAAAAATGAAAGTATATCATCAAACAGGATTCAGACAAAACTGGAACATTGAAAGTTTCCAGCAGGGTGTTGGCGATGGACTGATTTATTCTCCAATCAATTTGGATGCAGATAAATTGTTACATCTTGACAATAGCATTAAGCAAACCGGATTTCTTGACCCTCAACTTTATTTGCTCAACGAAGCTAAAGGAACACTTGACACTTACCCTTATTTCCCCGGCAACATAAAGCCCGATTATTCAACTCCTGATTTGGACAACAGCAATTTGTTGTTGGCTCAATTATGTGTGGACTTTCAACTTCAAAATAATTTTGATTACATCGTAATTCCTACAAGGTATTACACAGACAATCCGACAAATTATTTTTTACAAAGCAGTGATTATTTCGTTACACCGTTTTGTGATTACTTGAGAGCAAAAGACATTAAAAAGAAAATCCTGCTTTCAGTAATTGTAAAAGGAATCATGTTGACTGATGTGGATAAACGCAACGAAACTTTAAACTGGATTACCGGACAAAATGTTGACGGAGTGTATTTGATTTTTGAAGATAATTTTCCAAGCAAGCAGATTAAAGATTTTGAATTTCTGTTGAATACTATTCGCTTCATCAGAGTGCTGAAAGAAAACTCAATGGAAGTTCATATTGGTTACACCAACACCGAAGCAATACTTTACAGTGTTGCAATGCCTGATTCGGTAACAGTTGGTTCTTATGAAAACCTTCGTTCATTCGGCATCAAGCGTTTTCAGGATTTGGAAAATGGGCCCATGAGAGCACCAAGAGCAAGGTTATATAGTTCGCAATTATTTCAGTGGATGGACTACCAATACATTGATGCAATGAGCAGTTTAATTGACAACTACCAAAACTATTTTGACGAAACGGAATTCAGACCTTTGATGTTTACACCGGATTACAATTGGCAGTTTCAAAAACCCGAACCATACAAACATTACTTTTATGTTTTTGACAGGCAGATAAAAAGTTTACCAGCTTCCCAAACCGACAGATTAGAGGCAATAAAAGCACAGATAAAAAGAGCGATTGGATTATTCAAAACAATAGAAGAATCGGTGCTGTTAGACGATGATAGTGATGGCTCTCATTTGCCAACATGGTTTAATGTTGTTAACGCATTTCAAAAAGAACTAACTAAATAAAAAAATGTTTGAAACCGAACTGGAAATGTCATTAAGATTTGAGAAGTATCTGAAATCAAATTTCGGCAATACATATCTCAAAGAACATCCCGGACTTTTCGGTGTTCCCGACTTTGTATTTTATGCTAAGAAGAAAAATAATTTTGCTTTCGTGTCGTTTGAACTCAAATTGAAAAACTGGAAACGGGCAGCAAAGCAAGCATTCCGTTACAAAAGTTTTTCCAATGTATCGTATGTAGTGCTTGGCAGCAACTATGCAAATGCGGCATTAAATAATCTTGATTTTTTCAAGCAATACAATATTGGTTTGGCAACTTTTGACAGCGAAAATTATTTTGAAATTCATTTTAAGCCCGAAGCAAACGAACCGTATTCTGAAAACTTAAAGCAGAAGTTGGTTGACACCGTAGCCGGAAGCAGAAAGAAAACAAAAAAGATTAAACCACTTTTGGGCTAAACATTTTTTGAATGAAAGATTTAACCAATGAAAATGGACTGCCTTCAAATTGGGCTACTGCTAAGTTGGGAGAAATATGTTTTACAACAAGCGGAGGAACGCCAAGCCGCAAGGTGAAGAAATTTTTTGATGGAAATATCCCTTGGGTAAAGTCAGGTGAACTCAAGCACAATATTATTCTTGATACCGAAGAAAAAATTTCTGATGAAGCATTGGATAATTCCAGTGCGAAAATTTTTCCTAAAGGAACTTTGTTGATTGCACTGTATGGTGCTACTGTTGGCAAACTTGCTTTTCTTGGAATTGAAGCGGCAAGCAATCAGGCAGTTTGCGGAATTTATCAAAATGAAATTATTGAGCTAAATCTGCTTTACTATTTTCTTTTTCTTCAAAGACAAAAATTAGTTGAGAAAAGTTTTGGGGGAGCACAACCGAACATAAGTCAAACGATGTTAAAGGAACTTAACATCCCCCTTCCACCCCTCCCCGAACAACACCGCATTGTTTCCAAGATTGAACAACTCTTTACCGACCTTAACAAAGGCATTGAACAACTTGAAAAAGCTCAGCAGCAACTCAAAGTTTACAGACAATCAGTTTTGAAATGGGCTTTTGAAGGAAAGTTAACCCGTCAGCATCACAGATTAGTTGGATTAACGGATGCCACAGATTCTAAAGACAATTCTGAAAACAAAATCAGTGATTCAGACAAAGGTGAATTGCCGAAGAGTTGGAAACTTTTGATGTTGAAAGATTTGGTTAAAGACAAGGAAGGATTAAGGAGAGGACCTTTCGGCAGTGCAATCAAGAAAGAATATTTTGTTTCAGATGGCTACAAAGTTTATGAGCAAGGCAACGCAATCAATGACGACCCATACAGGGGGAAATACTTTGTTGATGAAAAAAAATATCAGGAGTTAATCAACTTCAAAGTATTGCCACACGATTTGATTGTGAGTTGTTCAGGTGTTACTCTTGGAAGAATTTCTGAAATACCCGAAGATGGAAAAGCCGGAATAATCAATCAGGCATTGCTTAGAATCCGATTGAGGAAAGAACTAATCAGCAATAAGTTTTTCATCATTCATTTTCGTGCAGCATTTTTTCAAAAGAAAATATTTGAACAATCACAGGGAACAGCAATGCCAAATCTTGTTGGCATAAAAGATTTCAAGGAAATTGAAATGATGATTCCTCCATCCGAAGAACAGGAAAAGATTGTTGCAGAAATTGAAAGCCGTCTTTCCGTTTGCGATAAGATTGAAGAAACAATAGAAAACAGTTTACGGCAAGCCGAAGCATTGCGCCAAAGTATTTTGAAAAAAGCATTTGAAGGAAAGTTGGTAGCTCAAAATCCCAAAGACGAACCGGCAGAAAAACTTTTGGAGAGAATAAGAGCAGAAGAAATAAAACTGAACGGCAAACCGGAGAAAGAAATAAAAACGAAAAAACGAGAAAAGGCAACACGTTTGAAACTTAAATAAGACACACACTATTTAACTTTAATGCCATTTAGGTTAAATAAAGATTTTTTTGTTTAACTTTGCTGCATGATAAAAATTCACGATTTCAATGCCGGAACAACCACCAAACAGCTTGATTACAAGGCTTTTTTGCCTGGAAAAATCAATGATACCTGGTGGTGGAACGACCGTGAACTCACACGGCTGGTTGAAAAATCGGCAATAGCCATCGGGCAATTGGATGCCTATGCCCATCAAATCCCCAACTTAGACCATTTCATACGGATGTATGTGGCAAAAGAAGCCACCGTTTCCAGTCGCATAGAAGGCACACAAACCAATATGGAAGAAGCCCTGCTGAAAGAAACAGACATTCGGCCCGAACGAAAGAACGATTGGCTTGAAGTGAACAACTATATAAAGGCATTGAATGATTCTATCAGCCGCCTTGCCAAATTGCCGCTAAGCTCACGGTTGCTTAAAGAGGCACACAAAACGCTGTTGCAAGGAGCCAGAGGTGAACATAAATTGCCCGGTGAATTTCGCAGAAGTCAGAACTGGATTGGGGGCTCTTCGTTGTTGAGTGCTGTTTTTATCCCCCCGCCTCACGATGAGGTGAACCCATTGATGGGTGATTTAGAAAATTTTCTGCATAATGATGATACCGGCCTTACTAACCTTATGCAAATAGCCATTGCGCATTATCAGTTTGAAACCATTCACCCTTTTCTGGATGGTAACGGGCGTATTGGCAGGCTAATGATTACGCTTTATCTGGTTGAAAAAGGCATCATTCAAAAACCGGTGCTGTATCTGTCAGATTTTTTTGAAAAAAACAGAACTGCCTATTACGACAACCTTACGCTTGTGAGAACAAAACACGACCTGCTGAAATGGGTGAAGTTTTTTCTCATCGGTATCATTGAAACTTGTGCAAGCTCAAACCAAACGATGAAAGGCATTCTTGAGCTCAAAAAAATTTGCGAAGAAACACGCATTTACTCTTTGGGGAAGAAAGTAAACACAGCAAAAATTTTGTTGGATTATTTGTTTCAACAACCCATAGTGGATGCTGAAATGGTGGCTAATCAAACCAAAGTTTCTTTGGTATCATCTTACAAGCTTTTAGGCGATTTTGTAAGATTAAAAATCTTAAAAGAAATGACCGGAGCCAAAAGAAACAGGCTTTTTGTTTTTGAAGAATATTTCACGCTGTTTAAAAGATAAATAATATGAGCAACAACAACACATCAGGCATCATCAGTAAAGTTTGGAGTTTTTGTAACACCCTTCGTGATGATGGAGTGGGTTATGGAGATTATCTGGAACAACTCACTTACTTGCTGTTTCTGAAAATGGCATACGAGTTTTCAAAACCGCCATACAACCGCAAACTGCCGATTCCAAAAAATTACAATTGGGAAAGTTTGAACGATAAGAAAGGTGCTGGCTTGGAATTGCACTACGCTGCTTTACTTCGTGAGCTTTCGCAAGAGAAAGGAATCTTAGGACAAATTTTTACAAAAAGCCAAAACAAAATTCAAGACCCCGCAAAACTTTACAAGCTCATTCGCATGATTGATGATGAGCAGTGGAGCACAATGGGTGCAGATGTGAAAGGACAGATTTACGAAGGGCTGCTGGAGAAAAATGCAGAAGACACAAAAAGCGGAGCCGGGCAATACTTTACACCAAGAGCATTGATAAAAGCAATGGTGGAATGTGTGCAGCCGCAACCAAACAAAACCATTGCCGACCCTGCTTGCGGCACGGGAGGATTTTTTCTTGCTGCTTACGATTACATCGCAAAGCAAAATTTAGATAAAGAGCAAAAGCAGTTTCTGAAATACAAAACATTTTTCGGAAATGAAATTGTTGCCAGCACAAGGCGGCTTGCATTGATGAATATGTTTTTGCACAACATCGGTGATATTGATGCAGAGAATTTCATTTCACCTGCTGATGCGTTGGTTGCCGACAGTGGTTTGCGTGTAGATTATGTTTTGGCAAATCCGCCTTTCGGCAAAAAGAGCAGCATGACTTTTACCAATGAAGAAGGTGAGCAGGACAGCGAAGATTTGACTTACAACCGTCAGGACTTTTGGATAACGACAAGTAATAAGCAGTTGAATTTTGTTCAGCACATCAGAACCATGTTAAAGGAAACAGGAGTTGCAGCCGTAGTTGTGCCGGACAATGTTTTGTTTGAAGGCGGTGCAGGCGAAACAGCAAGAAAGAAACTGATGGAAGTAACCGACTTGCACACGATACTTCGTTTGCCGACAGGAATATTTTACAAACCCGGAGTGAAAGCCAATGTCATTTTCTTTGACAACAAGAAAGGAAGCAAAGACCCTTGGACAAAAGAGATTTGGATTTATGATTTCAGAACCAACATTCA
The DNA here is from genome assembly GCA_037045195.1 of Chitinophagaceae bacterium. GTDB lineage: Bacteria > Bacteroidota > Bacteroidia > Chitinophagales > Chitinophagaceae > JJ008. Next base: position 215,919 of record JBAOIB010000004.1, on the reverse strand, counting down.
TTTCACATTGAAGAAAAATCCGTTGAAGCTGGAAGACCTTAGAGATTTTATTACCTGTTACAATCCAAACAACCGACATAAACGAAAAGAAACTTTCAACACAGAAACAAATCCAGAAGGCAGATGGAGAAAGTTTTCTTACAATGAAATTATTGCAAGAGATAAAACTTCGCTTGACATCACATGGATAAAAGACAAATCACTTGCCGACCTTGACAATCTTCCAGACCCTGATGTATTAGCAGGAGAAATTATTGAAAACCTGGAAGCAGGATTAGAAAGTTTCAGAGAAATAATGTTGACGATAAATGGGAAAGAATAAGTGCCGACGCACCAAGTCAGGCACATTTGCAAGCCGTTACAAGCTAACACACAGACAGTAAATTGCAAAAGAACTTACTTTACTAATCGCACTGACACAGCGACTTTGGACGGACAAACCATAGACGAGAATGAAGAGCGAACACATAACAGGGAGTTTGCTGCTATGCTGGCTGGCGAATATATCCTCATCTTTTATCGCTATCAACACATCGCCAAGCCCTGTCCGTTGATAACTTTCAAATGCAAAATTTAAAGTAGCGAAATAAAAATACAGTCAATATTTACTTGCCATTCTCTAGCCAATCCCTCACCCCAGCCCTGTGTGCTGTCTGTGTACTCGATGTTATTTCATTTCTACCCGTACAACTCCAAATGTATCGCCTTCTTATCGTACCCCATATCCAAAATTTTTTGTTTGGCTTCATCCACCATATTCTTCCAGCCGCAGAGATAAAACTGTGCATCCGGTTTTTCTTTACATATTGCTTCATATATAGCATGCACATATCCAGTGCGCCCTTCCCATTGCTGGCGTGATAAAGCGGGCAGATAATAAAAATCTTTGAGTTTGCCCTGCAGCTCCATCATCTCATCATAGTAAAGTAAATCCTTTTGCTCACGAGTGCCGAATACAAGGTAAATGTTTTTATGTGGAATTTGCCGGTTGCATATATGATGCACCATACTGCGAAAAGGCGCAATGCCCGTGCCGGTGCATATCAATATCAAATCTTTATTCAATTCTTCAGGCAATATAAATACACCAAGTGGCCCACGAAATTTTAGTTCGGTACCCACTTGTACTTCATTAAAAATATACTGCGTGCCGGCTCCGGTTTTATTGAGTACAATCAACAATTCAAAAACATTTGAACCATCGGGCCAGGATGCTATGGAATAACTACGGTAACGGCGAGTGGGTCTTGTATCAATAGGCAGGTCAAGCGTTACAAACTGCCCAGGTTTAAAATCAAAAGAAGCTGCTCCCTGCACTTCCACCCAAAAACGGTGTGTGTTGGTTGTTTCTGTTTCTATGCGAATTACTTTTCCGGTAAGCCAGGGTAGTAATGCCATGCAAATGATTTGAGTGCAAATTACAAGTGTCTTTAATTAAATTGTTTATGTATTGAGGAAAATAATTTACATCCCCAAAAGTGGTTCCAGAACTGTCAGTTTTTTTAGCACAGCAAAATATTTCTTCCCATTCCACCAATAAGCAAAAATCAATTCATTATCATTCATTTGTTTTTTTAGCTTGGCTGTTGGTACTATCGCCTGTATCAATGTATCACCCATAATAATTTCATAAACCTTTTTTGTAGTGGCGGGTACCAAAGTTTTTTTGCTGGGATAGTCGGTTACAAAAGGTGTTTTGATAATATTTTTTGCTGCAACCGTATCCCATTTGCCATCTACCCATACTGCTGATGGAATTATTTGCATGGCGGTATCTACTTCAACATATATCAAATAGTTGGTAATAACGGCAGGATGTTTTATGGGCACATCTGCATTTTCACCCACTACATCCCTTGTTGGAATAGTGCCGGGAGTAAACTGTTGCGAATAGCCATGTATAATAATTTTAGGCTGTGCACAAGCTATCAGTGCACTAGAAAAGCTAATAACTAAAAAACTCCATTTCATTTTATAAAAAATTGTATCCATTTTCAGATGCTGATGCGGTCTTATTAATTCAAAATAAATTCATAAAACTTCAACAAAGAAGTAAAAAGATAAAATTACAACTTTCTCAACCCCATCCATTTTATCTTTCTTGCTATCTTTGCGCCCTTTATGGGTGCTCAGGATTTGTTGCAATTGTATCAAAACACCCCCCGCCTGTTTCAACTGGCGGACAGGCTATCTATTGCCGCTACTGCAACAAACGGACAAACCGAAAAAATTTATTTAGAAAATCTGAGAGGAAGCGCTACACAATTTGTAGTGGCTGCTACTTTTTTACATCCTTCCTGTGCAGGGCTCAATCATGTAATTATTCTCAACAACGCCGAGGAAGCCGCATATTTTCACAACTCATTGGAAAATCTAACGTATGCACTGGATCTTTTTTATTTTCCCTCCTCTTTTAAAAACAGAAAAAACTTTGAGCTGCTGAATGCATCGCATGTAATGCTGCGCACTGAAGCACTGACCAAAATTGCGGGCGGTGGTAATAAAAAAATTCTGGTTACCTATCCCGAGGCCATTTTCGAAAAAATCGGTATTGCCCACAGCACTTTCATCATCCATCATACATATTAAAACGGCCGACACATTAGATATTGGTGCACTTTTATTGAAGCTGTCAGACTATGGTTTTGAACGAACCGATTTTGTTTATCAACCCGGTCAGTTTGCCATACGTGGGGGCATTTTGGATATTTATTCTTTCGGAAATGAAAAACCTTATCGGGTTGAGCTTTTTGGCAATGAAGTGGATTCCATTCGCATAATAGATCCCGAAACACAGTTGAGCGAAAGAAAACTTTTACAAGTAAGCATTATACCCAATGTAGAAACACAGTTTCAAAACGAAGAAAGGGTTTCTCTTTTTGATTTCTTGCCCCCAAACACCATCTACTGGATTCAGGATTACGCATTATGTAAAGATCATCTGGCAGATGAAGAAGAAAACCTGGATGCTTACTTACAATATTATCAGGAAAAAATAAGTGCAGCAGCACAGCAGGAAAACCATAAACATCAAAAACTGAGGCTACCCACTGTTTCTGCATTTGAAGAATTCAACAGCAAAAAAGCAGTTGATAAAAAAGATTTCATTACCGCCGGCGAGTTTGTTGATAAAACAAGCAACAGACATCTGGTAAATTTTGGTAATGCATCGGCAGCATCCCCTGTATCTTTTAGTATTCAATTCAACACAAAGGAGCAACCGGCATTCAACAGGCAGTTTGATTTACTGATTCGTGATTTGAAAAGCAGTGAAAGCAACGGTTATACTATTTACATTTTTGCCGAAAATCCTCGCCAGCTGGAAAGGCTGCAAAGTATTTTTGATGATTTAAATGCAGCCATTGTTTTCAACCCGGTTTCCGTATCTATTCATGAAGGTTTTATTGATGATGATTTGAAAATTGTTTGCTATACCGATCATCAGATTTTTCAACGATATCATAAATACAAAGTAAAGCAGGCCTACAATAAAAATAAAGCATTAACCCTGCGTACGCTGCGTGAATTACAACCAGGAGATTTTGTTACGCATATCGACCATGGCGTAGGCGTTTTCAGCGGTTTGCAAAAAATAGAAGTAAACGGCAGAATGCAGGAGGCCGTGCGATTGATTTATAAAGACACTGATATTTTATACGTCAACATCAACAGTCTGCACAAGATTGCAAAATTTACAGGTAAAGACGGCACCGTTCCTAAAATAAATAAACTGGGCAGCGATGTATGGAACAAACTAAAAGATAAAACCAAGGCCAAGGTTAAAGAAATTGCATTTGACCTGATAAAACTTTATGCTAAACGAAAAGCACAACAGGGATTTGCACATACGCCTGATACGTATATGCAAACAGAGTTGGAAGCATCATTTATTTATGAAGACACACCGGATCAGGGTAAAGCATCGGCTGATGTAAAAAAGGATATGGAATCCGCCTCTCCTATGGACAGATTAGTTTGCGGTGATGTGGGTTTTGGCAAAACAGAAATTGCCATTCGTGCTGCATTTAAAACCTGCACTGATGGTAAGCAGGCTGCTGTATTGGTGCCCACAACAATTTTGGCCTTTCAACACTATAAAACTTTCAGCGAACGGTTAAAAGATTTTCCCGTTACGGTTGATTTTGTAAACCGTTTTAAGTCAGCCAAAGAGAAAAAAGAAACTTATCAAAAACTTGCCGATGGAAAAATTGACATCATCATTGGCACACATGCATTGCTGGGTAAAGATGTAAAGTTTAAAAACCTGGGTTTGCTGGTTGTAGATGAAGAACAAAAATTTGGGGTAGCGCATAAAGAAAAAATAAAAACATTGCGTACGGCGGTAGATTGTCTTACGCTTACTGCCACTCCTATTCCCAGAACATTGCAGTTTTCATTGATGGGTGCAAGAGATTTAAGTATCATCAACACACCGCCGCCCAACAGGCAGCCCATACAAACAGAAGTGCAGGTTTACAATGAAGACCTGATACGTGAAGCCATTTATTTTGAAACCGAGAGGGGCGGACAGGTATTTTTTATTTACAACCGCATTGCTGGCCTTGCAGAAATGGCTACTATCATTCAGGCGCTTTGCCCCGACCTAAGTATTGGCTATGCACACGGACAAATGGAAGGTCATGTATTAGAAGAAAGAATTTTTGATTTTATTGAACGACGGTATGATGTGCTTATTTGTACAAATATTGTAGAGAGTGGTGTAGATATACCCAATGTAAACACAATCCTTGTAAACAATGCACATCAGTTTGGCCTTAGCGATTTGCATCAGCTACGTGGTCGTGTAGGCAGAAGTAATAAAAAAGCATTTTGCTATCTGCTGGCTCCGCCAATGAGCACCCTGCCCGATGATTCAAGAAAGAGATTGCAAACCCTGGAGCAGCATAGCGATTTAGGAAGCGGTTTTCAGATTGCCATGCGTGACCTGGACATAAGAGGTGCCGGAAACTTATTAGGCGGCGAACAAAGTGGCTTTATGGCCGATATTGGATTTGAAATGTATCAGAAAATTTTGGATGAAGCCATACGAGAATTAAAGAGAAGTGATTTTAAAGAATTGTTTAAAGAAGAAATTGCAAAACAGGATGATTTTGTTGAGGACTGTACCATTGATACCGATTTGGAAATTCTGATCCCTGATGATTATGTGGAAAGTATAACCGAAAGACTATCGCTTTATCAAAGATTAGATAACTGCGAAACAGAAGAAGAACTGGAATTGATGAAAACTGAAATAGCAGATCGTTTTGGTCCTATTCCTTCACCTGTTTCCGATTTATTTATCACGGTTCGTTGTCGCAAGCTGGCTGTCGATCTGGGTTTTGAAAAAATGAGTTTGAAAGACAATACGCTTCGTTGCTTCTTTATCAACCGTCCAGATTCTCCTTACTATGAGTCGGCGCTGTTTGATAAAATCATTCGTTTTCTGCAAACAGAAACGAACAAAGCAAAACTCAAACAAACGGGAAGACTTTTTATGCTGATTGGAGAGAATATGAAAACAATGAACGAAGTGTATCTGTTTTTATATCAAATGCATCAATTTACCACAGCTTCTGCAAAATAATAACACAGCTGCATTAATTTCTTCGTTTCCCCTCTGGCCATTTTCATTTTTTTATTCTAATTTTATTATTCAAACCATGCTATGAGGCTCAATCCAATTCCCCTGATAACTTCGTTATTGCTGCTATCCATTACGGCTGCAGCACAACTCGATAGTCGATTTCAAATTGAACTAAAGAGCGGCAATTTTATTCCAGTAAAAAATATTGACCCGGCAAGTATTCAGGCATTTAATCAATCTGCATCCAGAACTGCCGGAAAGTCTTTTGTAATTATTCAGTTTGATGAGTTGCCTTCTGTTGCAATCAAAGAACAACTTAAAGCAAATGGCATTGAACTTTTGGAATACATACCTAACAATGCTTTTACAGCAACCATCAGCGGTCAACCGGATGTAAATGAATTGTTGCAGTCAAAAGCAAGGGCATTGATAGTGCCTCAGCCCGAACAAAAAATGCAACCGGAATTATCAAAAGGAATTTTTCCCAACTGGGCTTTAAAAAATAATAATCAGATTGAGCTCTGGATTAGTTTTCCATCTTCTTTTAAATATGAAACAGTACAAGAAGAATTGTATCAAAAAGGTTTTCAGATTACTTCATCCATTTACAAAGCATACCATATTCTGGAGCTAAAAATTGCAACTGAAAGACTAACAGAGTTAGCGGCTTTATCCTGTATTGATTATGTACAAGCTGCACCAGCGCCTGTAAAAGAGTTTAACACAAACAGTATGGCAGCTTCAAAAGCCAATGTGCTGAAAGCAACTGTAGCTAATGGCGGTCTGGGTCTTACAGGTCAGGGTGTAGTAGTAGGTGTAGGTGATAATGGTGATATACAGACACATTTGGATTTTACAGGTCGCATCATCAATCGAGCAGGCGATATTCCCCGGGCACATGCTACACATGTAGCTGGTACAGTGGGTGGCGCTGGTATTATAAATGAACTTTTTGAAGGCTATGCGCCAAAGGCTTCGATACTAAGTCAGTTGTATAATAATATTATTACCAAAGCACCTGCTTATGTACAGGATAATGGGATGGTGATAGGCAGTCATTCTTATGGTTCTGTTGCTGATGACTGTGCTTTTAATGGCATCTATGATTTAAATGCAAGAATACTCGATCAACAGGCAATAGATTTACCTGAGCTGCAGCATGTTTTTGCTGCCGGAAATGATGGCTTTAGAACTTGCAGCCCTTTCCCTTCCGGTTTTAGAACCGTGATGGGTGGCTTTCAATGTGCAAAAAATATTATTACCGTTGGTGCTACCGATTATAAAAGAGATTGGGCTACCTTTTCTTCCAAAGGCCCGGTAAGAGATGGAAGGGTGAAACCAGAAATAATGTCGCAGGGCGAAAGAGTAGCTTCAACCTGGACAAATAATCTTTATAGCTTTAACAACGGCACCAGTATGGCAGCACCGGGTGTTTCGGGTGGATTGGCTTTGTTGATAGAAAGATACCGCACCACACATGGAAATGCAAATCCAAAAAATGGATTAATGAAAGCATTGCTTTGTAATGGCGCATCAGACCGTGGCAATGCGGGTCCCGATTTTACTTATGGTTTTGGAAGTATGAACCTGGTTCGTTCGCTGGCCATGATGGAAGCGAATCATTATTTTACAAACACAGTTGCACAAAATATTACTAATACACATACTATTTCTGTTCCAGCCAATACAGCTCAATTAAAAGTACTGTTGTACTGGAACGATCCTGCTGCTTCAGTAATGGCAGCACACACTTTAGTAAATAATCTAAACCTGAGTGTAACCGGCCCGGGTGGCACAGTAATGCCTTATGTATTAGATACACTACCCTCGCAGGTTAACAATGCCGCCACTCCTACGGGCAACGATGCTATAAATAATATTGAACAGGTTGTCATCAATAATCCCGCAGCAGGCAGTTATGATTTAAAAGTTAACGGTGCGGCCATTGCCGCAGGTCCTTCACAAGGATATTTTTTGGTTTATGATGCCATTCCCCAAAGTTTGGTACTTACTAATCCGGTGGGTGGCGAACACTTAATTCCATGCATACCCAATGTGGATAGTTTTATTGTAAACTGGGAATCGTACAGCGATGAAACCAATTCTTTTACTTTGGAATTTTCAAGTAATAACGGTGGCAGCTGGACTGCTTTAAGTAATAATTTACCAGCCTCAACCAGACATTATGCATGGACGGTGCCCAATACACCCACCGATGTAGCAAGAATGAGACTGACAAAAAACACAACCGGATTTACACAAACCAGTAATGCTTTTGTAATAACGGAGCTTCCTGTTGTTACACTTGCTGCGGTGCAATGCGAAAGTTATATCAGCATCAATTGGAATGCGGTTCCCTCAGCTACGGATTATGAAGTAATGCGATTGATGGGAAATGAAATGGTTTCAGTAACCACTACCACCAATCTTAGTTACAATTTTAGCGGATTATCAAAAGATTCTGTTTACTGGGTAACCGTAAGAGCAAGAATAAACGGACACCCGGGCAGAAGGGCAATTGCGATCTCAAGGCAACCCAATACGGGAACCTGTGCAGGAAGCATTTCAGATAATGATCTGAAACTTGACACAATTATCTCACCAGTAAATTCAGGAAGAATATTTACTTCAACAGCTTTGGGCAATAATGTACCCATCACCATTCGTATCAAAAATCTGGATGATATTGCATCCTCCGGAAATATCAACGTCTCGTATTCCATCAATGGAGGGCCTGCCATAAATGAAGTCATCACAGCACCCGCAGCAAATATTCCGGCGCTTGACTATTTGGATTACACCTTTGCAACCAACGCCAATCTCTCGGCCGTTGGCTCCTATACCATTTTGGCAACGGCCATTAAAGCGGGAGATGCTGTATCCAATAATAACAGTTTTCAAACCGTTTACAAACAATTAGACAACCAACCCATTACCAACGCACTGTTACCCTGGATAGATAATTTAGAAGCCACACCCGGTCAAACGGTTACCGAAAATCAAATGGGTCTTACAGGCAACGACAGGTATGACTTTTTAAAAAGCTCAACGGATGGGCGTTTGCGTAGCTTTATCAACTCGGGTATCGCCTATTCAGGCAGCAAAGCCATTACACTGGATGTTAGCAAATACATTAGTGGTGGTAATATTAATTCTCTTACTGCTACATTTAACCTGAGTGCCTTTAATATTGCCAGCGATGATATTCGTATTGATTTTAGATACAAAAATCATAACCAGCAATCAAATTCCGCAAATCAGTTGTGGATTAGAGGTAGTGATATGAGCAGTTGGATTCCGGTTTATGATTTATATGCCAATCAAAATCCTGCCGATGGCAGTTACAAGCTATCATCCAGTATTGAACTGGCAGATTCATTAGCTGTATATGGACAGGTTTTCAGCAGCAGTACACAGGCTCGCTGGGGCCAGTGGGGTGAATATATGACAGCAGACAATGAAAGTGGTGCAGGTTATAGCTTTGATGATATTCGCATCTATCGTGCAATTGATGATGTTCAGGCCATAGTGCTGGATACACCTGTTGTAATTGCCTGTGGTCTCAACAATGCAGTGCCAGTAAAACTCAGGGTTCGAAATTCAAAAGGAGTTGTCATCAACAATATTCCTGTAGTATTAAGAGTTGACGGAAATATTGTTGCTAATGAAACAATAACTTCCATAGCAGCCAACAGTACGATTCAATATACATTTACTGCAACAGCCAATCTTTCTGCCCCTGGAAATCACCTGGTAGAAGCCTGGGTTGATTATGCTACCGATAATGTAAGACAAAACGATACTGCAAAGGTGAATGCGTATCACCTTCCACTTATTGCTTCTTTTCCATATTTAGAAAATTTTGAAACAAACAATAGCTACTGGTATGCAGGCGGCAATAATAGTACCTGGAACTATGGCACACCCAACAGTGCCAAAATCATCAGGGCAGCAAGTGGTAATAAGGCTTGGAAAACCAACCTAAATGGTTATTACACTGAAAACGAAAATTCTTATCTCTATTCTCCCTGTTTCAATTTAAGTGGTATGAGCAATCCGACACTCAGCTTCAGCCTTGCTTTAGATATGGAAGATTGCGGTGCCTCCTATTGCGATGGTGCATGGGTAGAATATTCCAATGATGGCGGTACTACATGGAACAAATTAGGTACACAGGGCTCAGGCACCAACTGGTATAATAAAAATTATTCTGGCAATCAGTTATGGAGTCAGCAAGACTATACACGCTGGCATGTGGCCACTACAGCATTACCCACTACAAACAACAGCAACATTCGTTTTCGTTTTGTTATCAATTCTGATCCAGGTGTTACAAAAGAAGGTATTGCCATTGATGACATTCATGTGTACGACGATGTCAATGGTATTTATGATGTTACAGGCACCAGTCCGGTAGTTAATCAAAATGTAAGTGGCACAAGCTGGATACATTTTATTGAACCTGTTTCAGGCAAAATAATTGCTTCTATCAATCCCAATAATCAGAATATGGGCAGCACCGATGTGCAATCCTATATTTATTCCGGGCCGGTACGTATCAATAGCGATCAATATTATCATAACAGAAATATTACCATAAAACCCGCCAACAATGCATTAGCCGATTCAGCAACCGTTCGCTTTTATTTTACCGACGCCGAAACAGAAGCCTTAATTAATGCAAGCGGTTGTAGTTATTGTTACAAACCTGCAATGGCTTACGAGCTGGGTGTAACCAAATACAGCGACCCCTTTGATATTTCAAAAGAAAACGGAACACTAAGTGATAATATACCGGGCAATTATCTCTTCATCAATAATGGAAAAATAAAGTTTACGCCATTTGATAAAGGCTATTATGCCGAATTTAAAGTGAAAAACTTTTCTGAATTCTGGCTCAACAATGGTGGCTTTGACAATAACACAGCTTTACCCGTTCAGCTAATTAGTTTTTTGGTTACAAAGCAAAATAACAATCAGGTACTGGCACAATGGACTACTGAAAACGAAATTAACCTGCATCATTATGAAATTGAAGTAGCCAAAGGCAATTCAAATTATCAGCTCAATCAGTTTGTCAAACTGGGTGAAGTAGCAGCTTCTAATTCCGGTGCCGGTGTGCGGCATTATACTTTTTCCGATTTAGAAAGCAATAAATCCGGAGTGCGTTATTATAGATTAAAAATGGTGGACAATGATGGCAGGTACAGCTATTCCAATATAAGACCATTAGTATTTTCCAACGAAATAAAATGGCAGGCTTATCCCAATCCTACAAACGGAATGGTGACACTTGCTTATCAGGCCAATGCAGGCGAAAAGGTTCAGTTACGCATATTTGATGCCGGTGGCAAACAGGTGCAACAGCAACAATTGCTGGCAACAGGATTTATACAACAAGCTACCGTACAGCTTCCGGTTGCTGGTATTTATTTAATAGAATTAAAAACAGGTGAGCAGAAACAAAGTTTCAGAATTGTAAAGCAGTAAACCGGAAGTAAATCTGTGAATAATTTTTTGTTGAAAAATATTTGATTACAGATTTGCCAGTATTTTTTCCTGTACTTTTTTCAACTGCTCAGGTTTTGCCTGTGGCTTTGGTTGCATAAAGTTGAGGTCGTTAGCGGTATTTATAGGAATCAAATGCATGTGTGCATGGGGCACTTCAAGACCCACAACACTCATACCACACCGGTTGCAGTCAAATGATTTTTCAATAGCCTTGGCAATAGGTTTTGCAAACAAAAATATTTCCGAGAGATAGTCGTCAGACAAATCAAACAGGTTGTCGGTTTCTGTTTTGGGTATCACCAGCACATGTCCTTCACGCAGTGGAAAGATGTCAAGAAAAGCAAAGAATTTTTCATTCTCTGCAATTTTATAAGAAGGGATTTCTCCGGCAATGATTTTTGAAAAGATTGTCATACCACCAAAATGTTTTGATTTGAAATTAATAATTGCATATAAAATGCGTTTCCACTTCACGCTGTAAAGCTACAAAGCAGTAAATTATTAAGCAATGGCCATTTCAATGGTGTAAAGCAATTGTTCGTGGCATTGGTTCGTGTCCTCACGAACCATTATTAAGTCCCCACGCACCATTCCAAATCTAAAAATTTATGTACTTCTAAAATTATCTAATCAATGTAACCGTTCCTTTCTTCGTTATTTTCTTATTGTTCTTATCTACTCCTTCAGCCATAAACACATAAGTGCCCGTTGGTTGTTCAACTCCCATCATTCTACCATCCCAGCCTGCCATTAATGTAGTCGTACTATAAACCAGCTGTCCCCAGCGGTTGAATACTTTGAAATAATTAATGGCTTTGATACCCACAGGGAAAGGATAAAACTTATCATTCAATCCATCTCCATTTGGAGTAAATCCGTTGGGTGTATATAACTCGGGGCCCTTGTACACTCTTAGCTTTACATAACCTTCTCCCTTACAGCCCGCCGCAGTTGATGTAACCACCTGATACAATACATCGCTGCCAATAGGCCCAACAGTAAGTACTGGATTAGGAATAGTTGGATCGCTTAGTCCAAATATCGGCGTCCAGACATAGCTTGTAATATTCGGAACATTGGTGGTTGCATTAATCGTAAACTGATCGCCGGGATAACCGATAGTATCAAATGGATAGGTATTTACTTTTATCGGCGGGGTTACATCAATAGTTACATCATCAGTAGTCAGCGATTCGCAGCCAATGGCATCTATTACTTTAGTTAAAGTATAAGTAATGGTTTTGGCTGGTGTAGAAACGGGATTTGAAATATTGGTTGCATTTAAATAGGTAGCCGGCGACCAGGTGTATTGTGTGCCACCACTGCCTTGCAGTTGATAGGTTTGTCCATAACAGATTAATCCATCGGGACCTGCATCAGGCACCGGTGCTGTATTTACATTTACGACAACTGTATCAATAGCATTACATCTTCCCAGCGTTAGCGAAACAATATATTGTATAGTGGTTGTAGGATTAGCAACCGGATTATAAATGTTTGGATTACTTAAAGCAGTAGTAGGTGTCCAGGAATAAACAGTAGCATTTGAGTTTACACTCAACTGCACCGATTTACTTTCGCAAATGGCGGTATCACGTTGAGGCGTTACTGCCAGATTATTGGTAAGTCCCACCGTTGTATTGAAAGTAGTGGTACAACCCAGATTGTCTTTTACAGTTACAGTATAATTTCCAGGAGCTACATTGAAAGAATTGGCTGTTTGAAAATTTGTACCATCAATAGAATAAGTATAGCTGGTATTACCACCTGTAGCATTCACAGTAATGATGCCATCATTTCCCCCGTCGCAGGTAGCGTTTCCATTTACAGAAGCGGCCGTCAGCAAGGCGGGCTCCGTTACGTTTACATTTTCGGTGCGGGTGCAACCATTAAAGTCTCTTATTGTTATTGTATAAGTACCGACAGCAACGGCAAAAGTATTACTTGGCTGCCAGGTTGTGCCACCATCAATTGAATATTCATAAGGGGTAACACCGCCATTTGGCGTTACCGTTATTGTTCCATTATTTTCACCATTACACACTACTGGCACGGTGGCAGTGGTGGCCGTTAATGCCATTGGCTCGTTTACATTAATATTCAAAGTGCCACTACATCCATATGCTTCATTAAAATAAACGGTATAGGCTCCTGCAGTTAGTCCGTTAAACACATTAGAAGCCTGCCAGGTTACATTATCCAGTGAGTATTGATAAGGAGCAGTTCCCGGTATAGGTGCAGTAACTGTAATTGTTCCTGTATTACCACCATTGCACAACACATCCGTTGTTGTTGCAGTAGCAGTAAGCTGGGGACCAACGGGCACATTAACTGAAATAACCGCGGTGATACAACCCGCACCATCTGAAACAGTAACGGTATGATTGCCTGGTGTAAGATTATTAAAGGTAAAACTGGCGCCACCAGGAACATAAGCACCACCGTCAATTGCATATTGATAAGGTGCAGAACCGTTGGTAGGCGTTACAGTAATACTTCCATTGTTTGCTCCATTGCATGATGTGGCGGTTGGCGAAGCATTGGCGGTAAGTGCCGGACCAGCTGCTACGTTAACATTTAAGGTACGGTTGCAGCCATTAAAATCTGTTATCAGAATGGTGTGAGCACCTGAAGCAACAGCATTAAAAGTAAATGGCGAAGCACCGGGTAATACGGCCCCTCCATCTAATTGCCAGGTGAAGGGTGCAGTACCTGCAGTAGCAGTTACAATAATACTACCATCCGTTGCTGCCGGGCAGGATGTAGCAGTGGTTGTTGAACTGGCAGATACACCGGGACCAACAGTTACATTTACATTTACAGCTCTGCTACAACCATTAAAATCTGTAACAAGAACAGTATGTAAGCCTGATGATACATTTGAAAAAATAAATGGTGATGCACCGGGTAATACGGCACCGCCATCTAGCTGCCAGGTAAAAGGTGCAGTACCTGCCGTAGCAGTAATCGTGATACTTCCGTTATTTACACCTGTACAAGCTGTAGGCGTTGAAGTACCGGATGCGGTAACCCCAGGACCAATAGCAATATTGACATTAACAGCTCTGGTGCAACCATTAGCATCTGTTACAATTACAGTATGCAGACCCGATGATAAATTTGAATAAGTAAAAGGCGAAGCTCCTAGTAAAATAGACCCGCCGTCTAATTGCCAGGTAAAAGGTGCTGCTCCTGCTGTAGTGGTTATGGTAATCGTTCCATCATTTACACCGGTACATGCAGTAGGCGTTGATGCTCCTGTAGCTGTAACACCTGTTCCGGTTGCAATATTAACAGTCATCAATACAGTAGCGCAACCTGTACCAATGTCATTTACCATGATGGTATGATTGCCGGGTGACAGATTACTAAATGTAAATGGAATAGTGCCAGGTACCGCAGCACCACCATCCAAACTAAAAGTATAAGGCCCGGTGCCGGATGCAGATGTAATGGTAATCGTTCCATCATTTACGCCGGTACATGCAGCATCGGTTTTTGTCGTAGTGGCAGTAATGTTGCCGGTAAGGTTTACAGTGATATTAACTGTGCTGGTACATCCACCGGAAAAATCGGTTACAACAATTGTATGCGGGCCCGGTGCTACACCATTAAAAGTATGTGGACTGGGCCCTGTTGCCGGTGCACCACCATCTAATACAAAAGTATAAGGAGGTGTACCTACGCCTGCAGGAATGGTAACGGTAATGGTTCCATCGGGTGGGCCACAGGTTGCATCGGTTTTGGTAGCCGTAGCACCCAGACTATTGAGACGGTCAACCGTAATGGTATCTAAACTTATGAGTTGATTGGCCGGATTATCGCAGGAAGCAAAAATGGTTTTTACTACATATTGATTTGAGCCGGCAGGCGGGCAAAAGTTGGGAAAACTTATGTCTAATAAACCCGGTGTAGTGGTAAGTGTATCTGCAGGCATGATTAAAGTACCTGTCATATCATAAAGACCGGAGCCAAGGCTTACAAAGTTTGATGTAGAACCAGAAGGTGTAAATCGATAACCGGTGTTAGATTCTGACCATTGTGTACAGTTCTTTCCAGGCGCAGCAACTGCTTTTGTTCTTGTAAAATCCTGAATTCCTAAAATTGCCAATCCTGCACCTGCGCCAGAAGGCCAACTAGGACACATCGGTTTATTAAGAAAAAAAACTTCAATGAGCCCTGTGCTTTCATGCATTACAATTTGTTGGCTACAAATTAAACTTGAACAATTAAACATACTAACATCAAAATAACTAACAACAAGTTTTCTGCAAGGTGCAGTTCCAAAAACATTATATTCAATTCTTCTAGAAGCTGGACTAGTATTTGGGTTTATATCATGATAGGCTCCCATAATCGAAGCTCTGGGATAGTATGTTGTAAATATTCCACTTGGGCCTGCCCCTCCATTATAAGGTATGGGCTGAGGGGCGCCACCAACAGTTAAAGTAAATGCATTACTTTGATTTGCGCATTGCGTTTCAAAAGTTACCACACCATTTGAGCCTACCACCATTTGATTATATGTCGCACCGTAAAAACAAAAAGGAAACGCTGTATTGATTAAACCTGAGAATTTATCATCAATATAAATTGATGTGATTTCAGTTCCTGAAGCATTGAAATAAGGATATGCGGCATAAGGTATTGAGCTAACAGTATAATCATCCGTACTCTTCAAATGCGGTACCTGAAAAACCATGGTTGTACAAGTCTGGTTACAGAGCAGATTTATAGTAGTACCATTAATGTTGGTGGGAATGCAACTTTGTGCATTTAAAAAACTAGTAAAAATCAAAACACAGCTAATGGCTGCAAAAATTCTCTGCGGTTTCAGTTTCATAAAAATTTACACGGTTGTTTGCAGGACAAAGGCTAACGGAACAGGGCGAAAAGTTAAAGATATTTAACTAAAAATGGATAGAAAGACTGAAAAATGCAAAAAAGACTTTTAAGAAAAGATGAGAAACCAATAAAAATTGAATCTAATTCTTTTTATAAACCTATTTTATGAACGAGTTGAAAATATGAGCAGTCTACTAGCCAAATTTACGTAAAATTGGACAGTTTAGTAGCCAATTTTTCATTTAAGCACTTCGCGGCTGATTACCAGTTTCTGTATTTCTGATGTGCCTTCGCCTATCGTGCAAAGCTTGGCATCTCGATAATGTTTCTCTACCGGAAAATCTTTGGTGTAACCATAACCGCCAAATATCTGCACCGCATCATTAGCCGTTTTTACTGCGACTTCACTTGCATAATATTTAGCCATAGCTGCTTCCTTGGTCATGGGTTGTTTGCGTTCTTTCAAATCGCAGGCTTGCAGTATCAATAACTCTGAAGCCATAATTTCGGTAGCCATATCGGCCAGTTTAAATGAAATTCCCTGAAAATTTGAAATGGGCTGATCAAATTGATAACGTTCCTGCGAGTATTGTAAAGCTGCTTCATAAGCTCCTTTGGCTATGCCCAATGCCAGTGAGGCAATAGATATTCTGCCACCATCCAGAATTTTCATGGCCTGCTTAAAACCATCACCCACTTCACCCAAACGATTACTATCGGGTATGCGGCAGTTGTCAAATATCATTTCCGCAGTTTCACTTGCCCGCATGCCCAGTTTATTTTCTTTTTTGCCTGCACTAAAACCTTTGGTTCCTCTTTCTACTACAAATGCGGTTGAATTATTTTTGGTACGTGGTTCACCTGTACGACAAACAACAACAGCTATATCGCCACTTTTTCCATGTGTAATCCAGTTTTTAGTACCATTTATCACCCATTCATCTCCTTCTTTTACAGCGGTGCATTTCATATTGCCCGCATCGCTTCCGGTATTGGCTTCGGTAAGTCCCCAGGCACCTATCCATTCGGCAGTGGCCAGTTTGGGCAGCCATTTCTTTTTTTGTGCTTCGGTGCCAAATGAAAGTATATGACCGGTACAAAGTGAATTGTGTGCAGCCACACTTAAACCCACCGATCCGCAAACTTTTGAAATCTCTTCTATAATCGCTTTATATTCAAAATAGGAAAGACCTGCACCACCATATTCTTCAGGCACCAACACTCCCATCATTCCCAGCTTACCCAGTTCTTTAAATATATGAACAGGAAATTCCTGACTTTCATCCCACTCCATCAATTGTGGTTTTATATGTTGCAATGCAAAATCACGGGCAGATAGTGCCACTTGTTGAGTAAGTTCAGTAGATTGAAAATTCATAACTTCATTTTTGATAAACAACTATGCCACTCCCTCAAGAATGGCATAGTGTTATGTTGACAAACAATCGCAATTAGTATTGGCTGGGGTTTTAAGCCACATTGCATTTTAAAATGCGGTGCAATATAGTGGATATTTAAGTAATACTAACAACTGTTAGGCTGAAAATTTTTTATCACAAAAAATTCAATTCTAAACCATCATATGCGAGGTGCATTCCATTGGGAAGTTCGGCATCAACTTGACTATGAAGCCCCAGTTGGTGAGATATGTGTGTAAACCAGGCATTCGGAATATTCAATTCCTGCACAAGCGCCACGGCTTCATCTAATGTAAAATGAGATATATGCTTGTGTTTTCGCAAGGCATTTATTACAAGTGTATTACTTCCTTTAATTTTTTCTTTTTCTGTATCATCAATACGATTGGCATCGGTAATGTAAGTAAAGTTGCCAAAACGAAAACCCAGTACCGGCATTTTGAGATGCCAGACCAAAATAGGAATTATCGGAATGTCGCCGATTACAAATGGATCCAGTGCGATGGTGTTTAAGTTCAATTCAGGTATTCCTGGATATTTTGTATCAGTAAAAGCATAATAAAAATCACGGCGAACGGCTTCTTCAGTAAGGGCATCGGCATACACTTCAATAGGCTTTTGCATAAAATAATTAAATGCCCGGATGTCGTCTAATCCGGCAAGATGATCCTTGTGGGGATGTGTAAATAAAACTGCATCAATTTTTTTTACTTTTTGTCTTAGCATTTGATATTGAAAATCAGGACCTGTATCTACCACCAAAGTAGTAGTGGGTGATTGTACCAGTATGCTGGAGCGAAGGCGATTATCTTTTTTATCAGTGGAAAGACATATTTCACAATCGCAACCTATCATAGGTACGCCACTGCTGGTGCCTGTGCCTAAAAAAATAATATGAAGTGGTGGACAGCTCACAGGCTAAAGTTAGCAGGTAAAACGAAATAACAAATGGCTATTAGAAGCCAACATCTTTATTCTGCTTTTGCAGCCAATTCCGATTTTGAAATTACTTCTTTGTAGAGTTTGGCAGATTCCTCAGTCAATAAATCAACAGCAACAGCTAATTGAGGTAATAAATCAATCAAAGTATTGATACGACCTTCGGTTTGCAAAAATTTATTGAGCACCACTACTTTTTTTAATTCTAAAATGCAATAGCCGCTCTGGAAAGTACCTCTTTCATATCTGATAACATAGCCTGCTTCTTCTGCAATGGCTTCTAGTTTATCCAAAGTGCCCTGATTATATTTCATAGCAAAAATGAAAGTTTTGAATGATGAGCAAATTTAATTCTGAAAGATTGTATTTAATTTTTTCATTCGTTGTTCTTATCCACAGACATTCACCATACTTATTATTTACTTTCCATCTTTATTACCGGCACTATCATTTCTTCAAGGCTTACACCACCATGCTGAAAAGTATTACGATAATAATTGACGTAGTAATTATAGTTGTTTGGATAACAAAGAAATCCGTCTTCCTTTGCAAAAATAAATGAAGAATTTACTGTAGGTACCGGGAGGCCGGCCACTCGGGGATCCCGAAAAGCTAAAACATCTTTTGATTCGTATTGTAGATTGCGACCATGTTTATAGCGAAGATTAGTAGTGGTTTGTTTATCACCCACTACTTTATAAGGAGATTTTACTCTTGTACTTCCATGATCGGTTGCTAAAACAATTTTTATTTTCTTCTCGGAAATTTTCTTCAATGCCTGATGCAGTGGCGAATGTTCAAACCAACTGGTAGTAATGCTGCGATAACTCATTTCATCGCTGGCCAGTTCTTTTAAAACTTCCATTTCCGTACGGGCATGGCTTAGCATGTCCACAAAATTGTACACGATTACATTCAAATCGTTGGTAAGCAGGTTGTGAATATTATTTAACAGCTCAATCCCTGCCTGATTGTTGACCACTTTTGTATAAGAAATTTTTAAATCGTCTTTCCCCAGCCTTTTTAATTGTGCCCTGAGAAATTCTTCTTCATGTAAATTCTTTCCTCCTCCTTCGTCATCATTTTTCCATTGTGCAGGAAATTTTTTTTCAATATCAATCGGAAGCAATCCGCTAAAAATAGCATTGCGGGCATACTGAGTAGCTGTAGGTAAAATACTGTAGAAAGTTTCTTCTTCAAGTATTCTAAAACTTTCGGCAAATATGGGCTGTATAGATTTCCATTGGTCAAACCTAAGATTGTCAATCAAAATAAAAAATAAAGGAGTTCCTTTTTCAAGATGTGGCAATACTTTTAATTGCATCAGGTTATGACTCATAATAGGGCCCTCCTGACTTTTGGGCGAAACCCATGAAGAATAATTTCTGGAAACAAATTTAAAAAATTCGGTATTGGCTTCTCCTTTCTGGCTTTGCAGCACTTCCTGCATCTCTGGGCTATCGCTTTTTTGCATTTCCAATTCCCAATACACCAGTTTTTTATAAATATCCATCCACTCATTATAATCTGGATTGCTGTTGAGTGCCATAAAAAGATTGCGAAACTGTTGTTGATAGGCGGTGGTCGTTTTTTCGGCAACCAGACGTTTATTATCAATTATTTTTTTTAGACTAAGCCAAACCTGATTGGGATTTACAGGCTTTATCAAATAGTCGCTTATTTGTGAGCCGATGGCTTCATCCATCAGGTTTTCTGTTTCATTCTTGGTTATCAATACAACCGGAAGCGCTTGTTTAATTTCTTTTATTTTGGCAAGTGTTTCCAATCCGGTTATTCCTGGCATACTTTCATCTATCAGTACCACATCCACGGGATTGTCTTTTACATAATCTATAGCATCAAACCCGTTGGTAAATGTCTGCACTTCGTAACCTTTATTTTCCAGAAACATTTTTTGAGACTGCAAACTTTCAATTTCATCATCCACCCAAATTATTTTAGCAATTGCCATTAAAAAATTATTTAAGATTAAAATTACAGAATAGCGAATTTAGCTTATTATGTCGGGCTATTATAGCTTTGTACAATCCTCTTTAACAAAAAAGCAACAATGAATTCTATTCGCAAAATCATCAACGACCCTGTTTATGGGTTTATTACGATAGATCATCCCCTTATACTGGATATTATTTCACACCCCATTTATCAGCGTTTGCGCAATATTCATCAAATGGCCTTTGCGCATTTGGTTTATCCCGGTGCTGTTCATTCCCGTTTGCATCATTCGCTGGGCGCCTTTCATCTGATGTGTATTGCATTGAATGAGCTAAAAAGCAAAGGCATCCTCATCACCGATGAAGAAGTAATGGGTGCTAAAATTGCCATACTGTTGCACGACATTGGCCATGGGCCTTTTTCACATGCACTGGAAGAAGAATTGATACAAGATACCAGTCATGAGGAAATTTCATTGTTGCTGATGCAGCAGCTCAATAGGGAAATGCAGGGAAGACTGAATACGGCCATTGAAATATTTACGGATGTGCATCCCAAAAAATTTTTACATCAGTTAGTTTCTGGCCAGTTGGATGTGGACCGTATGGACTACCTGAATCGAGATAGTTTTTTTACCGGTGTAGCCGAAGGCGTAATTGGTTACGATCGCATTTTAAAAATGTTGACCGTAAAAGATGGCAACCTGATGGTGGAAGAAAAAGCCATTTATTCCATTGAAAAATTTTTGGTAAGCCGAAGGTTGATGTACTGGCAGGTGTACCTGCACAAAACCGTTCTTTGTGCAGAGAAAATGCTGCAAAAAATTTTGCAAAGGGCCAAAGAAATAAACGCTAAAGCACCTTCCCCTTTTCTGAATCTATTTTTAGAAGGAGGCGAAAAAATAAAAGGCGGTGTGCAGCAATGGTTATTTGAGTTTTGTCAATTAGACGACCACGATGTGATGAGTGCAATTAAATACTGGCAAATGCATGAAGACAAAATATTATCAATGCTTTGCCGTTTATTAGTGGAACGAAAATTGTTAAAAGTAAAACTACAGGCGGAGCCGGTTGCAGCAAACCTGATCGATCAAACCAGAAAGCAGATAGCTGCACATTTAGGAATTGAGGAAGCGGAAGCATCGTATTTTGTTTTTACAGGTGAAGCCAGCATTACTACTTATAATATCAAGGATGAACGTATCAATATTTTGTTCAAAGACGGAACCATAAAAGACATTTCGCAGGTGGACAATGCGTTGATACAACAGAATCTGAAAGACACTGTAAAAAAATATTATTTTTGCACATTGAAAAGTTGAAGTGAATCAATAACTACTTGCATCATTCATTTTTACTTTTCTAAAAAAACTCAGTCCAAAAAAAATATATGACATTTCCTGCATCACAAATAGCACTGCTGATAAATGGTAAAGTAGCTGGCAACCCTGATGTTGCTGTTTCTGCTTTTGGTAAAATTGAAGAAGCCAAAGAGGGGCAGCTTACTTTTTTTGCAAACCCCAAATATGAAGACTATTTATACAGCACCGCAGCATCCATTATCATTATCAACGAAGAATATGAATTAAAACAACCCATAAAAGCCACTTTAATAAAAGTACCCGATGCTTATACTGCATTTGCCACATTGTTGGGCAAGTATCAGGAAATTATACAACAACAACTAAGCGGCATTCAGGAGCCGTCTTATATTTCCAAAACTGCAATATATGGTCAGCAGGTTTTTATCGGTGCCTTTGCCTATTTGGGTGAAAATGTAACGATAGGTAACAACACCAAAATTTTTCCAAATGTGTATCTCGGCGATCAGGTAACAGTAGGGGACAATACAGTTATACATCCTGGAGTAAGAATTTATCAGGGATGCAAGGTTGGCAGCAACGTAATTATTCATGCCGGAACAGTAATTGGTAGCGATGGTTTTGGTTTTGCACCGCAGGCAAATGGTTCGTTGCAAAAAGTGCCACAGATTGGCAATGTGGTGATTGAGGACAATGTAGAAATAGGAGCAAATGCTGCCATTGATAGAGCTACTATAGGTTCCACTTTAATTAAAAGTGGCGCCAAACTGGACAACTTGATACAGATTGCTCATAATGTTGAAGTAGGACACAGTACCGTAATAGCGGCACAGGCAGGCATCAGCGGCAGCACCAAAATTGGCAACGGAGTGATGATTGGCGGACAGGCCGGTTTGGCTGGGCACTTACATGTTGGAGATGGTGCTAAAATTAATGCACAGGCCGGATTAGGAAAATCATTAAAACCTGGTACAGCAGTTACTTCATCTCCTGCTTATGAATACGGTCAGGCTATACGCAGTCAGGCAATAGCCCGCACCCTTCCGGAAATGGAGAAACGGATAAAAGAATTGGAAATATTGGTAAAACAATTACTGAGCGAAAGAATAACTTCCTAGCTTCTCCCCCAGCCTTCTACCTTCTGCCCTCTACCTACCACCTTTCCTTTTCATTAGCTATCTTTGTTTTTATGATCGCACAAGCAGAAACCAACAATGCCAACGGTAGTATTATGGCTGTAACATTCAACCCCGATAAACAACATACACTCAAGTCAGCTGTATCAATTTCTGGTACTGGCCTGCATACAGGCGTAATGGCCGAATTAACTTTAAAACCAGCCACCCCGGGCTTTGGTTTTCAGTTTCAAAGAGTGGATTTGCCAGATCAACCCATTATAAAAGCAGATTGCGACTTGGTAACTGATGTAAGTCGTGGTACTACACTGGAAAGCAATGGAGCAAAGGTGAGCACAGTGGAGCATGTATTAGCCGCATTGGTAGGAATGGGCGTTGATAACTGTCTGTTGGAGATCAACGGACCCGAAATGCCCATAATGGACGGCAGTTCTCAACCATTTGTTGAACTGATAGAAAAGGCAGGAGTAGTAGAGCAGGATGCTGCCAAAGTGTGGTACAGTATTGATGAAAATATCTACTACTACGATGAAAAAAAGCGGGTAGAAATGGTGGCCATGCCATCTATGAACTATGAAGTAACTACGCTAATTGATTTCAATTCTCCGGTA
Source organism: Chitinophagaceae bacterium (assembly GCA_037045195.1). Lineage (GTDB taxonomy): Bacteria > Bacteroidota > Bacteroidia > Chitinophagales > Chitinophagaceae > JJ008. The sequence continues at coordinate 192,595 of JBAOIB010000004.1, read as the reverse complement.
TTAGGCACCCAACATGCAGGTCTAAAAAAAATCAGTGATTTTAAAAACGAAATCGCCCCCTGCCGTACTTTTTGTTTTTTACACGAGTTGGAAATGCTGCTTGATCATAACCTCATCAAAGGTGGCGACCTCAACAATGCCATTGTTGTAGTAGATAAGCCGGTGGGTGAAGCTGAAATGAAAAGGCTTAAGAAAATTTTTGGCAGAGAGCAAATTGAAGTTAAAAGCGAGGGTTATCTGAATAATCTGGAACTACGTTTTCCCAATGAGCCAGCACGTCATAAACTCTTAGATGTGGTGGGCGATCTGGCATTAATCGGTTATCCCATCAAAGGGCGAATAATCGCTAATCGTCCGGGGCATAGTACAAATGTAGAATTTGCAAAAAAAATAAAACAGTATATCAAAAAAAATAAACATACCCGTGGCATTCCGGTTTATAACCCTGCACAGCCGCCGGTATATGAGCATCAGTATATTGAAAAAATATTACCCCATCGTTTCCCCTTTGCGCTGGTTGATAAAATTATTGAGTTGAGTGATACGCATATTGTAGGTATTAAAAACGTAACTTTTAACGAATGGTTTTTTCAGGGTCATTTTCCGGGCAATCCCGTAATGCCCGGTGTTTTGCAAATAGAAGCCCTGGCACAATGTGGTGGTATATTAGCCATCAACCTAAGCGATGAAGGAGAATACGATACCTATTTTTTAAAAATTGACAATTGCAAGTTTAAAAACATGGTAAAACCAGGAGATACTTTGATACTTAAAATGGAACTATCTGCCCCCATACGCCGTGGTATTTGCGAAATGAAGGGCACCACCTATGTGGGCAATAAAGTATGCGCCGAAGCCGATATGGTGGCGCAGATAGTGAAACGATAATCCCCATAATTTTTTAAAGAAATTTAATCCCGTCTGAGACTATTTTCAGCGGGATTATTTAACTCATTTTGTCGCTAAAAAACAGAATAAAATACCGCCATCTCCCGTCTTATTTCAGTACATTTGTGAGTTCATTTTTAGCCTCAATTTTAGCGATTTTTATACCATTTTATGAGTACTGAAACAGCAGAAAAAAAACCGACAGGCGCAGCGAGCTATGGTGCCGATAGCATTCAGGTTTTAGAAGGATTAGAAGCCGTTCGCAAACGACCGGCTATGTATATCGGAGATATCAGCGTTAAAGGTTTGCACCATCTTGTTTATGAAGTGGTGGACAATTCTATTGACGAAGCCCTGGCAGGTTTTTGTAAAAATATCACTGTAACAATACACGAAGACAATTCTATTTCAGTTGAAGATGATGGCCGTGGTATTCCCACCGCTATGCACTCCAAAGAAAAACGTTCAGCATTAGAAGTGGTAATGACGGTACTTCATGCCGGAGGTAAATTTGACAAAGGCTCTTATAAAGTATCGGGCGGATTACATGGTGTAGGTGTAAGTTGTGTAAACGCATTAAGTTCCAAACTTCTTGTAACTGTTAACAGAGAAGGAAAAGTTTTTGAACAGGAATATGCTATTGGCGTACCACAATATGCAGTAAGAGAAATAGGTACTACAGAGAAAAGAGGTACGTTGGTACATTTTTGGCCCGATGCTTCTATATTCATCACTACTACTTACAATAAAGATATTCTTGAAAGCAGACTGCGAGAGTTAGCTTACCTCAATCGTGGCATAAGCATCATGCTGCTTGACCTGAGAGAAAAAGATGAAAGTGGCAACGCTTACAGCAATAGCTTTTACAGCGAAGGCGGTATTAGCGAATTTGTAGAAATGCTGGATAGCAATGCCGGTCGTAATGCACTTATACCCAAAGTACTTTATTTTGAAGGGAAAGACGAACAAACCAATGTAGTAGTAGAAGTAGCACTTACCTACAACGACAGTTATAACGAACATCTTTACTCATATGTAAACAACATCAATACCATTGAAGGTGGTACACATGTTGCCGGTTTTAGACGTGCATTGACAAGAGTGTTTAAATCTTATGGCGATAAACAAGGTTTGTTTGAAAAAGCCAAAGTAGAAATTGAAGGTGAAGATTTTCGTGAAGGATTGAGTGCAATCATTTCGGTAAAAGTGCCCGAGCCACAATTTGAAGGACAAACTAAAACCAAACTGGGCAATAATGAAGTTATGGGCGTAGTGGACAGTACCGTTTCCAAAACGCTTTCTGCCTACTTAGAAGAAAATCCAAAAGAGGCTAAGAATATTGTAAGCAAAGTGATTCTTTCAGCACAAGCAAGAATTGCAGCTCGAAAAGCAAGAGAAAGTGTACAAAGAAAAACGGTGCTTACAGGTGGAGGTCTCCCTGGAAAACTGGCTGACTGCTCCGATCGTAGCCCTGAGCGTTGCGAATTATTTTTAGTTGAAGGAGACTCGGCCGGTGGTACCGCCAAGCAAGGCCGCGATAGAAGTTTTCAGGCAATCCTCCCCCTACGTGGTAAAATATTGAACGTAGAAAAAGCAATGGAGCACCGCATTTACGATAACGAAGAAATAAGAAATATGTTCACAGCATTGGGAGTAAGAATTGGCACTCCCGATGATCCAAAAGCTTTGGACATCAGCAAACTTCAATATCACAAACTCATCATCATGACCGATGCTGATATTGATGGATCACATATTGCCACTTTGATTTTGACATTTTTATATCGTTATATGAAAGCATTGGTAGAGCAGGGTTATGTTTATATTGCCCAGCCACCTTTGTATTTAGTAAAGAAAGGCAAAGAACAATCTTATGCATGGAATGAGGAACAAAGAAAATTGTGGGTAGAAAAATTGGGCGCCGGCAAAGAAGACAGTGTAAACATACAACGATACAAAGGTTTGGGAGAGATGAATGCCAATCAGCTATGGGATACTACCATGAACCCCGAAACCCGCACTTTAAAAAGAGTAACAGTAGATAGCGCTGCTGAAGCAGATCGTGTATTCAGTATGTTGATGGGTGATGAAGTGGCTCCCAGAAGAGCATTTATTGAAAGCCATGCTAAATATGCAAAATTGGATATTTAAACATTTTTAAGTTTATTCGTTTTTATACTTATGGCGCATATTTTTATGCGCCATTTTTTTTATTGCAGCAACAAAATATTCAAAAAAACAAATCTGTTACTTCTATAAATTTAATTGCTTTAATATTGAGTGATAGCATGAAAACAAAAAACAGAGAATCATGCAGCTAAATTCAAAATTTGTCGGCGTTTACATCATTAATAAAACTGATAACTCCCTTCATAAATATTTGCTGGTCGTCCCACATTGCAAGATGACTTCCATTGGGACAAAAAAGATAGCGTCCTTTCTTCACCAACTTGCTTTGCGCTTCCATTTCCTTTGGATCCATAGTATCAAACCGTGCACCCACCATTAATGCGGGTATTTTAATTTCATGCAACCTGTTTTTAATATCCCAGTTGGCCAACCTGCCACTTATGCCAAATTCACTAGGGCCCTGCATCATCGTATATACTTCAGGATTCGCATGTTTCATTGTTCGGTTAAATGCATCGGGCCATTCCTGCATTCTGCAGATATGCTTTTTATAATAATTGGGTACTAACAATTCCATATAACGTGGATTATCAAAATCCTTTTTCGCTTCTAAAGTTTGGATCTCTGATAGTACATCGGGCTCAAATTGTTTGGCCAATACTTCATCTGCATATTTTCCATACTCGGGTGCACTGGCTACCATGTTTGCCACAATAATTCCCTTTAAATGTTGCTGATACTTCAATGCATATTCCATTGTAAGTATGCCGCCCCATGAATTTCCAAGCAGATAGAAATTTGAACTGTCAGCTCCAATTGCTTTGCGCACCTGTTCTACCTCATCAACAAATCTTGGAATAGTCCACAAACTACTATCATGAGGCTGATCACTATAATATGAACCTAACTGATCGTATTCATAAAATTCAAACCCTTGTTGCTGAAAGAATGTTTCAAAACATTCCATATACTCATGTGTCATTGCAGGGCCGCCATGCAACAAAAGAATTTTTATCCTGGGATTATTTCCAAATCGTTTTGTCCATACTTTAAATGTTCCGACTGGTGTATTTATTGGTATCAACTTTACACCACCACTTTTTATTGAATCTCCATAATTAAAATACTCATTTAAAGATGCAGATGATTGCTTATTCTGTTTACATGCAGAAACAGAAAAAAACACAAGTAAGTATAACAAAAAACGCATACGCTATTTTTTACTTTTTGAATATAAAAAAACAAAAAAGGACAAAATGGAATTTATTCAAATACATTTTGTCCTTTTCAATAAATCTGGTTTAGAATTTCAAAAATCCAATCCCATTGCAAAATAAAATTTGGGCTTACCTCTGAAAACGCCTTTCATTTCCCAACCTGCATCAAACCTTAAAAAATAACCCAGCAAAGTGCTGCGGGCACCAAAACCATAACCACCGGCAAATGGGCCAATACCACCTGCTTTCACTTTTATTTGTACAGGTGTAGAACCATAAGACACATTGGGTCTTTCTATTTTATTGTAAGAACCATTCCATGCCGTACCCAGGTCAATAAACTGTACAATCTGAAAGTTTCTGAGAAATGCATTATTAATGGGTTTATTGATAAAAGAAGAAAATACAGGCACTCTTATTTCACTATTTATTACCAATGCATTATTACCATTAGCTACATTTTGCAAAAAGCCACGCATATTTACTGCCAGCGATTGATAGGCATAATTCGTATTGGGATCGGGCACATTCGCCGGATTGAAATAACGATAGGTGCCGTTGTCCTTTTGATTTTGACCAAACATCAACCAGTTGTCAACGCCACCCAAATAATAAATCATTTTTTGTTTACCCCATGAAAAATCTCCTGCAGCTCTTGTTGCCCAAATAATGTTTCGGTAAATGGGCAAATAATGTCTTGCATCAAATCCCACATTCATCGTAAAAGGATGTTCGTCACTTTTTATATTTCCTTGTTTTGAAAGTATCCTGGAATTTACATCTGCATAAATTTTAAATCGTAACCCGTTCCAGATATTGGTTGCAGGTGCTATTACATCATCATGCACATACTCCAGATGTGTTAACACATAGCCGTCCTTAATATTAGGCTCCGCCAATGTAACTGAATCGTGTGCCTGAAATACATATTTATCACTTCTATAACCCAGATTCAGACGCAGGCTTTGAATTTTACTAAATGGATATGCTATCGTTGCCTGATATAAATTGGAAAATAATTTTACATTCCCAATAGCACTGCCATACAACTGATTGCTGCGGTAGTAAGTAAGACCGTAATCAATCCGCTTTTTTAAATACTGTGTTGTAAGAATATATTCATTATTATCCAGATTGGGGCTGATGCGGAAACCTCCTGCGAATTTCCAATCTTCAAATAAATCGGAAGTACCAACACGTATCATTCCGTTAAAGGGATCATTATTACTTAACTGTATTGGACCCGATCCGCCTGTATAAGGCTGATAACGGGTAACCAAAACATTATTATTAAAACCACTTACAAGATAGTCGTTGAAAAATTTAGGTGGACGATACTCATATACTTTAGCATTCTTCAATACAGGCTCTTTTCCATTGGCGGGTTTGCCGGGTACTACATTACCTATTTTACTGGCGGTATCGCTTTTCTCATTATCAAATCCACTGTTGAAGAAATCATTCTGTGCATTTTTTGCCGAATCGGAATTAGCTGGCACCTGCGCCATCACCCTTGCAGCATTTTTTTCTTCCTCAATCACTTTCTTCAAGTACTCCGTAGGTCTTGCTGTAACGTTTCTGTTGCGTAGCACATTTTCATTTACTTTCAATCGATACAATAACTTGGTATCGCCAAGCCTTACGACTTCGCTTACCTGTTGATTATCGCCGGCAGTACGTGTTTCCAACAAACTGCTTTGATAATTTGTAAGCGGAAATACATAAGAAGAATCATTGGTTACTGAAAAGAAACCAACTGAGTCTATGTCATTTTTACCCCAATCCTTTAGTACACTATCCACCTCGGCCTGTGGCGGATTGCGCAAAACTTCATCCCCAATAAATACCAGGGTATCCACACCTGCCCTTTCAGTTGTAAAGAATCCGGCATAGCGGTTATTCACACCATTTTCATCACTTACAAAAGTAAAATGCGATTGATTATACTGCGATGGATATCGGGCATCGCCATGCTTCAAATCACTCAGCTTTGATATTTGCTTAAATTCTGATTTATTCCAGTTATCAACAAGATAGATATTAAAATTTTTACCGGGCAGTGAATCATCGCTATTAGCCGCCAGAGCAGAAGGCCTGTTGCTTGAAAATAAAATACCCGTACGATTTGGAAATGATACAAATGATGGATCCAAATCATCATATACATCATTAGTTATCTGCTCAAATTTTTGTGTATCTATTTTATAAACATAAATATCTGATTGTCCGCTTCGAACTGCACTTAGTACCAGTGTATTGTTGTCGAGCATATACTTCATATCCTGCACCTGATCAAATTTTTCAAGCACATGACCCCACAACTTATTTCGGTTTACCAAATCATAAACAAAGAATTTGGTTTTTCCTTTTTCATAATAAATTACAGCGAGTCTTGTCCCTTTACCATCCCAGGCCAGCAGCGGATAGTTAGGATGAATTATTTCATCGCGGGAGCGAACTCCTTGTTTGAGTAATACTTTTCTATTTGAAAAATTTTCCATCAGCACTACCTGATATTTTCCCTGCTTAAACTCAACTAAAGCATAAGTATAACTCTTGGCATTAGGATTAGCATTGAAACGGATATAATCTGTTTTGCCCACATCTTCACTAACGGCTAATTGCCCTTTTGGAGAATTTTTTCTACCACGAATGTCTTTAAAATAAATCTGTGGCACTTCCGTCATAAAGTTTTCCAATAGCTTTTTGAACTTCATTTTCGCAATTTTATTGGAAGCGTTGTTTAGATTGCGGTAGATACGTGCCAGATAAAGAAAATAGGTGGTTTTGCTTTTGCCATATTTATCAGCTACATATTTCCAAAAAGCATGACCGGCTAATAAAGGTTTTTTGAAAGCAAAATCATAAAAATTGTCATAATCGCCACTTAGCATAGCACCACGAAGTTCATCATCTATTGAAGTACTCCAGTCTTCCGCAGCATATGCTATGTAACCATCGGTAAGCCATTTGGGTAAATCTAAAAGAGCCTGATTGGCGGCAAACTCACCCAAATCATCTCCAAATAAAATATTATCAACCAAAATTTTTGCAATGCCCTGCCTTATCTGTCGGCGAAGGTTGTCGTGGTTGCCATCAAAATAAACCACCATTTTATTATTTACCAGTTTGGTAACGCCACCTGTATTTTGCCAGTCAATACCCAAACCAATATTGGACTGCTGCATTTCATCAAAATTGTTGTAGATAACAATATTGGCACGCCGTTGCAATCCATATTCTACAAATTCTTCAATAGAAGGAAGTTCTGCTTCAGCTATCTGTGCGACATATTTGCCCAGACCCAGTCCATCCTGACTAAAATAGCTGTTGAAATTTTCTGTCTGATAATATTTCCATTTAAATTTTTGATATTGAATCCGGTTCTTGCCAAATTCTACGGTATTCACCTGTGCCTCCGTTTTCAGTTGGACGAAAACAGCAAGACAGATCATCATCAGGGTTGATATTTTCCTCATATTAAATTAAAAACGTTCATTAATTCAAAAACAATCTGGTGCAAATTCCTTTTAGTTTTAATTGCGCCCAAATCCATTTTAATACGTATAATCGTAGTTCTAAAAATACGACATTTCAGCTATGTTAAAGGTTCAGACTTATACTTTTAATCCTGTACAGGAAAACACCTACGTATTATACAACGAAAAAGGGCAGTGCTGCATTATAGATCCCGGTTGTTATTTTCCGGAAGAAAGGGACGAATTAAAAACGGGCATAGAAAAGACAGGACTCACCCCCATTTTGCTGCTTAATACACATTGCCATCTGGATCATGTTTTCGGCAATAAATATATACACGAAACCTGGCAACTTAACCTGCATATTCATCCCAACGAAAAGAAGGTTTTGGATTTTGCTCCGCAAGCGGGACTTATGTGGCAACTGCCTTTTGACAATTACAATGGCCCATTAGTTTATTTGAAAGAAGGAGAAAAAGTAAAATTGGGTGATGATGAATTAGCTGTTTTGTTTGTACCCGGACATTCGCCCGGGAGTCTTGCCTTCTATTCTAAAGAAGCAGGTTTTGTAATAGGTGGCGATGCATTGTTCAGACAAAGCATAGGCCGTACCGACTTGCCCGGGAGCAACTATGAAGTACTTATTGAAAGCATACAATCACAGCTTTATACATTACCCGATGAAACTAAAGTACATTCAGGCCACGGGCCAGTAACCACTATTGGGTATGAGAAAAGGAATAACCCTTTTTTAAAAATGATTTAAAAAACTGTTTCAGTATGAAAAATTATCTTTTAAAACACTTAAAGACTAACTAATCATCTGAAAAAATCAAAAATCGATTTTAAAAACTATTGCGGGCTGTTTCTTTAAAGCCAAACCAGTTTGATATGGCATTAGAATTTTCTGATAATTAAAAGCCAAAGCTGCTGCTTTCTTCTTATTTCTATGAGCACTTATAAAAAGTGGAATACTACCCAATGTCGTTGCGACACCAACATACGAAAGCCATAAACCTTTTTTTGAATTTGAACCAGGCCCAAAAAATGGTTGGTCAAGATTTATAAGTATGCCACCAACTGTCATACCAACACCCAATCCCACAAGAACCCATGCTCCTGTTTTTTGATTTTTAGATTTTTTCAGATAATAGCTTTTGTCTTGTACCTGAGTTTCAGGCTCCTGGCTAAATGATTGCAAAAAAATAAATAGCGAGAAAATGGAAAGAAATAAAATTTTCATAACTAAGGTTTTTGTTGCCTACTTTTTCAAATAGCGGTTTTCGGCATTCCCCGGGTTTTAACAAAAGGATAGAAAACAAGTTCAATTCTAAATTCAAACTTAATTTGTCAACAGAATATTGAACCAAAAAAGTCAATTATCAATTTAACAAAGGAGAAAGAAGGAGCCACGAGTTTCGTTTTTGAGCAAAGAAAAATCAGGTAAGAAAATGCCGGTCAGATAAGCTACAATTTAAATAAACTCCAATTCAGTTCACTAAGATATGATCCGCTGAAAATAAAAAAAAATATTTTTTACCCACCTCTGTTAATGGCTCAGGAATTACTAGTAACATTTCTGAAATGTTTTTGGACTAACTTGTTCATGGATCAGATTGGAGACACTAAACAAATCACGGCTTCAAAAGATGGCCACATTCCGGATTCTTAAATGAAAAAATAATATAGTATAACTAAAAGAAATACAAATCCCCAAAACAGAAATATTAAACCGAAATAATAACTCCCTTTCTGAAATTTAAGATAAATACGCATTTCATATTTATACATTTCATCGTTCTCTTTATCGGGTACTATATCTCCGGTAAAATTGGCAGCCATCTTTTTAATTTTCTGCTTATAGAACCAGCTCAATCGCATTAATATTAATCCCAGAAAAAATAATATCCCGGAGAAAATGAATAATTCCATTGCCGTATTATTTAACAAACTTATTTACCAACGGAATTTTCATCAACTCTTGTCTTTCAACTTTTACAATCAGCCAGGCAAATGATAATAACAAGGCAGTAGCTGTACCCATATTGAACCAATTATTATCCCACAACATATTCAGCCCAAAATGAGCAAAATATATAAGTACTACAATTATGATATAAGCCATAAGCTTTTTCCAGGCATAAGGTATTCTATACGCTTTTTGTCCCCATTTATAAGACAGCACCATCATAGTGCCATAGCAAAAAAAAGTGGCCCAGGCACAGGCCATGTAACCAAATTTTGGAATAAATAAATAGTTTATGACCAACGTAATCAAGGCACCTGCTAAGGTTATCCAGGCACCCGCCATTGTTTTATTTGTAAGCTTATACCAAATAGAAAGATTGTAATAAATACCCAGAAACATATTAGCCAGTAATAAAACCGGAACCACCTTCAACCCCACCCACATCTTAGGATTTTGAATAAAATGTTTCCAGATACCGATATACAATACCACCACTAAAAACATAAAACAAATGGTAATTACAAAAAACTTCATCACCCTGGCATAAACTCTTTGCGCATTTTCGCCCTGTGCCAGCTTAAAGAAAAATGGTTCTGCTCCTAAACGAAATGCTTGAATAAACAAAGTAATTAATATAGAAAGCTTATAACAACCGGAATAAATACCTACTTCTACTTTTGGATTGGCAGCAGTTGACCACCAACCCAGCATGATGCGGTCAAATGTTTCATTAATCATTCCACCAAATCCTGCTATTAACAGCGGCAGCGAATAAACCATGATTTCTTTCCACAAACCCTTATTAAATTTCCAGCGAAATGCCGAAAACTCTTTCCATAATAATAAAAATGTAATAACAGATTGTACCAGGTTAGCTATGAAAACATATCCAACACCAATTTTTGCATCATAAAAGGTCAATAATATACTATCAGGATTCTTTTTTGCAATAGCGGGGCAAACAGATAAGAAGAAAATAGTAAGCACTATATTGACAATAATACCTACAATTCTTACAAATGCATACTTCACCGGACGACCTTCCTGACGCAGCTTTGCAAATGAAATAGTTGTAAGGGCATCAAATGCAATTATAAAAGCACTCCAGGTTATATACTCAGGATGTTCTTTTATTGAAATCATTTCGGCTAATGAATTTCGAAAAAAGCAACAAGATCAAGGTAAAACTGATGGTACTTATTATCAACGATACTGTAATGGTATTATACACTTCGCCAACCCTTTCCTTTTTTTGTACATAGCGGAAATATGCTGTTTCAAGTCCATAAGTAAAAACGATATTCAAGAAAGGTATCAGCGCATAGACCAGGCTCATTTCACCATAGTCAGCAGTTTGAAGAGTGCCAGTGAGATAGGGCGTCAGCAGGTAATTGAGAAAACGGGCAGCGATGGAGCTTGCTCCATACCACATTGTTTGTCCTGCCAGTTTTTTTATACCACTCAAAGGATGTAAGATTTCCTGTCAAAAGTAATTGTTAAGCCCCGAATATTCTCAACAGACCTAAAGTAAAGTAATATTTAAGGTTATTGCAACGATTTTTAATACTGATGTATCTTTACAACAAAAAACTAGATTATGAAGAAATTTATATTGCTGTTTATTACAAGTTGCTCTTTAACAGTATTCGCTATGGCGCAGGCTTATGAAGGTACTACAACCTTCAGCAAGAAAAAACAACAGGCTATTCTGATTGATTATAATTATTCACCAGAAGCGGTTCAAAATGCCTTTACTGGTAAAATGGCATATTTAGGATATAAGCCAAAGGAAGAAAAAGGTTTGTTTAACCGCGATAAAGGATTTCTGGTTTTCAAAAACACTTTGATTAATGAAATCTCAGGCGACCGGCTCGATTATATTGTAAACATTGTAAAACAAAGTCGTAAAGCTAAAGATGAAGCAACCTTGTATCTTATATTACAAGAAGACGGCGACAATATTTTTTCAAAATCAGACAATACTGTTATTGACAATGCCAAAAACTTTTTAAATAATATGATTCCTGATATTGAAGCGGCCGATCTGGAATTGCAGATAAAAGCACAGGAAGATGTAATAGTTAAATCAGAAAAGAAATTTGCTGATTTAAAATCAGACCAAACCAGTCTTGAAAAGAAACTTCTTCAAAATAAAGCCGATCAGGAAAACACCCAAAAAGATATTGCCAATCAAAAGCAGGCATTAGGCGTATTGGTGGGCAAACGCAAAACCAACTAGTTAGTCGGGGTCACTCAATCTGGTATCAGTCAAAAAACTGGAATCAGTCAATGCTTTTAAAAACTGAAACAAGTTATTGGCATCAGTATTCGTCATAGAAATTCCGCCCACAAGCGCAGGATCTAAAGTGGGGCCGGGCTGTACTCCAGTGCGGTAATGATTGATTACCTGACCCAAAGTTCCAAATCTGCCATCGTGCATATAGTTGGAAGAAACATTGGAATTGCGCAAAGTGGGAACTTTGAATTTTAATGAATCGGATACATTCCCGGTTATCATCATTCTACCAAAATCATTTAAAAACGGATCTACCGGAAGCCCAATGTTTCTAAAACTATTATCAGTAAATAATGGCTCAGGATGGCAGCTGCTGCAATTAGTCAGATATATTGAATATCCTGCATTTTCCTGTGGCGTAAAAACATATTCACCTCTTTTGTACTTATCATATTTTGAATTGGCTGAAACCAGGTTGCCGGTAAATTGTTGCAACGCTTTTAAAATATATTCGGGACGAATGATTGAACTACGAAAAACTTTTCTAAAAAGTTCTCTGTAAGTCTTGTCATCATTTATTTTATTAATAATACCCGCATAAGTTTCACCCATTTCATGTGCGCCATGTAGCGGTTGTGCTGCTTCGTCGTACAAGGATTTGTAAGCACCGTCCCAGTGCAGATAAGAATTCCATGCAAGATTGAAAAGCACAGGTGCATTGCGCAAGGTATGGGTATTATTTACGCCATGACTGCGATCGTGTTCAAAAGTACCAAACCCGGCAATTTGCTGATGACAGGATGAACAGGGATGTTCATTATCAATAGAAAGTCTTCCATCATAAAATAATTTACGACCCAGTTCAAATCCTTCTTCGCTCAGTGGATTATCTTGAAATGTATAAAGCGGAGCAGGAAATCCCGCAGGAATTTCCTGTGATTTTAAAGTCAGATTCTTTATGTTTTGCTCCTTCTTGCAAGCAGTCAATAACCATGACAGCGCAGTAATGATGAGCGAAATTCCTGCTATTACATAAAGTTTTTTCACACAAAAAAATTAATTAAAAATCTGATTGATTGAATTTTTTTCTTCCCGTTTTTAGCTCACCTTTTTTCTTTTTGGATTCCAATCTTTTTTGTTTGGCCGCTTTGCTGACCTTTGTGGGCTTACGAATTTTCTTTTTGATTAATGCTTTTTCTAAAATTGCATGCAAATTATAAACAGCATTCTCTTTATTTTCTAATTGAGAACGATAAACCTGAGATTTTACCTGTAAAACCCCTTCTGTTGTTACTCTGCTTGCAAGTTTTTTAAGTAGCAATTCTTTTTCCTCGTCATTAAGCAATGAAGAAGTTGCAATAGAAAAAGAAGCAAAAACTGCGGTCTCTACTTTATTTACATTTTGCCCTCCTTTGCCACCACTTCGTGTCGTTTGAAATTTTATTTCTTTGCTTACATTAATCATACAAGCGATTACATTTGTAAAACAAACGTACATGAAAATTTTCATTCATAATATACACAATGGATAAATGAAAAATTTTATGGGAGTTCCTTTTGGCCAAAAAACTATAATATTTATTTAAGAGAAATTTACGTAGAATGAAGGCAGTAATACAAAGAGTAAGTAAGGCAAGTGTAACTATTAATGAGAACATTCATGCGCAGATTGGCTTAGGATTACTTGTATTATTAGGTATTGAAGATGCTGATTCGGATGCTGATATAGAATGGCTGAGTCAGAAAATTGTTAATCTGCGCATTTTTGATGATGAGACCGGAGTGATGAACGAATCCGTGATTGAGAAAAAAGGAGAGGTGATTTTAGTGAGTCAGTTTACACTTCAGGCTTCTACAAAAAAAGGAAACAGACCTTCTTATTTAAAAGCGAGCAAACCAGAAATTGCTATACCACTATATGAAAAAATGATAGCCAGTCTTTCCTCCGCCTTGGGCAAACCTATTGGCACAGGAGTTTTTGGTGCCGATATGAAAGTAGCGCTGCTGAATGATGGTCCGGTTACAATTATCATAGATACCAAAAACAAAGAATAGCCCTATTGTAGCCCTATTTTTTCAGTATAGACCTTTTTATCAGTAAAGCACACCATCAAAAAAAATGCTTTACGGTAAATGGGAAGTGTTGTAGAAAAAGATTTTTCCTTAATCCCTTTTTGCTCCACCACTCTGTCACCATCGGTTGTCCACACCATTACATATTCTATATCCTTATTACTCTTAATAGTTATTTCTCTGCCGGATGTGAGTACCTTATAAGGTTTTGGCGGGGATTGTGATTTTGGTTGAGAATAAGAATTATCAACTATTACCAATAAAAATAGACTGGCACAAAGCCTCATTAACAACTTCATCTGGTACTGTTTTAATTTTTAAAAGGAATTGGTTTACAGTTTTTCAGGGTGCGGGAGGAAATATGAGTCAAGAATCGTGCTAAATTGCACTCAGCTATTTAAAAATTATGTTATGACTTTACATGATGCTCAACAGCAGGTGGACCTTTGGATAAAAACAGTTGGCGTTCGTTATTTCAGCGAATTGACAAATATGACTATCCTGACTGAAGAAGTGGGTGAACTGGCAAGACTGATGGCCCGCCAATTCGGAGATCAAAGCTTTAAAGAAAATGAACAACAAAAAGATTTAGGCGATGAAATGGCTGATGTACTTTGGGTTCTACTCTGCCTTGCAAATCAGACCGGCGTTAACCTGACAGCAGCATTAGAAAAAAATTTTGAGAAAAAAACCAATCGTGATGCAAGCCGGCATCAAAACAACAAGAAGCTAAAATAGATTTTAATAATCCAAATCCAGTTTCAATTTGTTTTTTAATTCCAAAACCATTGGATATGCTTCAACCATTTTTTGAAATTGTTCTTTTGCGCTTAGCACAATTTCATCAGGATGAATGACTCGTTCTTTTTCTTCCACCACAAGGCCAAACTTTATGTTTTTATTCTTAATCCTGTTTTGCAAAAATTCAAAAAGCCTGATTCTTTCCTGTTCTATAAATTGTTTTTCTATAAGGTCTGCAATAATAATTTCAAATGAGTCCTGATTTATAATGCGTAACTCTGCCACTTCAAAACTATGAGCAGCAGGATTTTTTTGATCCTTTATAATCTGTGTATAGTCTGCCCAAGCCAGTTGCAAAGTTTCCATTTCTAGTGGCTGTTCGTCAATTCCCTTAATCTCTTCTTCTTGGCTATTAAACTGCTGGCGAATTTTATCAAGTGCTTTTATCTTATTGTTATTGCCAGTTTCTTGCTGTATAGGTATTGCCTTATTAACTACAGTCGTTGCAGTTGGTTTGTCGTAATTAGATGTAGCTTCATTGGCGACTTGCAGTTTTGCAACCGGTGATTCAATAATCAATTTTGCACCGGTTTGTAAATTGGATTCAGGAATAAAGGAAGTTATAGCCTTGGTTTTGAATGCAACTGGCGCATCAATTCGTTTTTTTTTAATTAACCCACTACCCCCGGCTGTAATTTCAATAGCTTGTTGCAGGTAACAAAGTTTGATAATTGCCAATTCCACATGCAATCGCTTATTGCGGGCAGCTTTATAATTAATTTCCGTTTCGTTTAATATATTGAGTGCACTTATAAGAAGTGGAGCACTTACATTTTTTGCAGTTGTTAGATATTTGTCTTTAAAATTTTCTACAACTTCCAGCAGACCGGCAGCTTTTTCATCTTTGCATACCAGCAGGTTTCTGATGAATTCAGCAAAACCGTTTAGCACTACATCACCTTCAAATCCTTTACGGTTGATTTCATCGTACAGCAGCATTGCTTCAGACAAGTTCTGCTCCTGCATAAATTGTAAAAGTTTAAAATAAAATTCCGCATCCAGAATATTTAAATGTTCCAATGTATTGGCATAATCCAGTTCGCCATTAGTAAAGCTTACAATTTTATCCAGAATACTCAGTGCATCCCGCATACAGCCTTCGCTTTTTTGAGCAATGATCTGTAATGCAGTGCGTTCAGCTTTTATTTCTTCTTTCTCACAAATTTCTTCAAGGTGTTTTACGGTATCGTTGGTTGTGATTCGTTTAAAATCAAAAATCTGACAACGGCTGAGGATGGTGGGAAGTATTTTATGCTTTTCTGTAGTAGCCAGAATAAATTTTGCATAAGCTGGTGGTTCTTCCAATGTTTTCAAAAATGCATTAAAGGCCGCCTGACTCAGCATGTGAACCTCATCAATCACATATACTTTATAACGACCTGTTTGTGGTACAAAGCGCACCTGATCCACCAAATCTTCGAATATTATCTACCGAATTATTTGAAGCAGCATCCAGTTCAAAATAGTTCATAGAAGCCCCATCGTTGAAAGATTTACAACTTTGACAAGTGTCGCAGGCCTCTCCCTCTTTCGTTTGATTTTCGCAATTAATGGTTTTGGCCAAAATACGGGCACAGGTTGTTTTACCCACACCGCGGGGGCCGCAAAAAAGAAAGGCATGACCCAGTTGCTGATGGCGAATGGCATTCTTTAAAGTAGTAGTAATATGCCCCTGACCTACCACAGTATCAAAGGTTTGTGGCCGGTACTTCCTTGCCGAAACGATGAATTTTCCTTCTTGCATAATAGGCCAAATTAACCAAGTTTTTCTGTTTGAAAAAAATCTTTAATCAGCGTGGGGAAGAATAAATTTTTAAAATCAGATAAAATCGGTATAAATTTCATAATCATTAACCAAAAACACCTGTTATGAAAAAATTATTCTATCTCGCTGCTATAGCATTTTGCTTTAGTAGTTGTTCAAAAATTATCTATTCCACTACGCCAAAAGAAGAAGCTAAAGAGATGGTAAATCATCATAGAACATCCACAGATGTAAGTCACGAATTCAATGATCAAATTAAGCAGTTTATGATTTCTGCAAAAGCTATTAAAAAAATTAGTAACTCCGGAGACTATGTGTATTATGTTTTAGCTGCTTATACTAAAGACCACCCATCTGGCGATGCTTACAGGAAAAAAAATATGTTTACAGTACTTATCTATGTAGCCGATAAGGAAAATAAAACAAAAGAAGTGGTGGATATAAGAGATATAAATGTTAAAAGAAATAATCGTTATCATGCAGATTCAATTTCTATTATGTCAAAAAAACCACCGATTTGTGTGTGTCCTCCTCCTGATTGCAAAATAGCTTGTATTCCCGATTAAAATTAACTATTTTCTCTTTTTTCATTTTCCTGTGAGGCTAAATTCTTTGTCCCGGTCTTTTTTCTTCTAAAAGACCGGGATATTTTTTCTCTAAGAAAATGAAGCTTCCTGGTATGTAGAAATTGAACCACCTGATGCTCAATAAAATGATGCACCGGTACAATCATGGCTATGATTGCCACTTTCATCAGCCATATCCATAGCGGGCTGCCATGGGCAATTTTATGAAGCCAGTTATCAATCAGCAGGATAATAAATTCAAAAATGGAGATAAAAACAAAATAACCAAACAACCGAATGGTAAATGGTGAAATGGGGTACATACCCAGCAACAGTAACAAAAAGAAGAACATGGTGATGGCAATCGTAATAATCATGTATTGCAGATTGCGTACTTTCAATTTTTTGCCTTGCAATTTGTTTGCCTCTCTTTCAATGTTTCTTTTCTCATTATTAATTTCAGCAAGGGCTATGTCTTTTTGATTGGCCTTTACATTCAAACTATCTTTAAGTGCAATGTAACCGCTGAGATAGTAGTTAGCCTTCTGAAAATCTTTCAAATCACCAAACAGTTTGCTTAGTGCCAGCGTAACCGGCAGGCGCTTTGCAATCATATCTTGATCCAACGCTACCTGATAAGCTTTTTCATAATAAACTATCGCCTCTTTATTGTTATTGGTTTTATAATAACAATCAGCCAATGAAGCATAAATATTGTAACGAGGTGTTTGGTCAAACTCATTTACATATTGAGGCTCCGCTTCTTTATAAAACAAAATTGCAGAATCGGGCTTGCCACCATATTGATACACTTGCCCCAGCCTGAACAAATAGGCGGCTGATCCCATATTTTTATAGAAATAATTTACATCAGGATTTTTTGCAAAAAAATTCAAAGTACTGTCAACCGAAGAAATGATATAAGCATAAAGTCCAAATTGAATTCTTTTAACTGCAATGATGAGTTTGTCCGATTTCAATTTCTCCGCAATACGCATAGCTTCATGGAGATAAACCTTTTCATCGGTAAGCCGGCACAGGTCAATTAAAGTATATACAATTCCGGTGCTGTCTTTTTTGGCCCTGCTGATTTTTAATGCATCTTGCAGGTATTCTTTACTTTGTTCTTTGTTATTTAGAGATTTATATAACTCAGCACAATCTCTCAAAGCCTGTGTTTGCAAATCTATATGATGGCCATCAGCGGTTTGATCCAGCACTTTACTGTACCATTTAAAAGCCATCAGCGATTCATTGCGGGCAAATGCCGATTTACCCATTTGTAATAAAGCGGCAATCTTTAAAGAATCGTTGCCGGATGCAAGCGAATAGGTGTAAGCTGTCTGGCATTTTTCCTGTGCGGCTATGTTATTTCCTTGTATTAAATATACCCGCGACAGCAATAAATTGCCCTTACATTGCAGGTCTTCATTATTCTCAAGTGTAGCATAAGACAATCCATCACTAATAAACTTTATCAGCCTTTGAAAAGTTTCCTTGCTTCTGGTGCCGGAAATAGCATCTAAATAATCGCCAAAGTAAGTGTTGATCTTTGATTCTTTATTTCCAATAATGTCAGCTATAATTACAGCCTGATTCAAAGCGCTATCTGCCTGAGCATCTAACTGATACACAAAATACAGTTCGGCTAAGTGATTCAGACAGTTTACTTTCTCTAAACTGTTATCTTGTGAAGCACAATTTTGCTCATAATTACTCAACGTTACAGGCTTTTGAGCAAGTCCATAACTAAATACATGAAGAATAAGGAGGAAGCAGAATAGCTTTTTTGCCATTACCGTGCTTTAAGTCTCCAAATGTAATATTTAGAAATCGGAAACTAAAGCAAAATGGGGTGTGGTTTAAATTCTTTTGTGGGGTCAAAATTATAACGATAGGTCGTCAAAATGCGGCTTCGGTAGGTACCTAATGCCTCTGCTACATTAATCATTTTAGGATTAAACTCTCCTATCCACTGCATTTCATAATCTTCATACAAAACTTTCCCTACCTCGTATCTGCCCTCAGTTTTCTTGAGATCCTGTATCAATCTTGCGCCTTCTACTATCATGTAACTATCAATACCCTTCCCGTGAAACTCGGGCACCACCCCAAAAACCAATCCGGTAAACTTTGAGTTTCTTACAGTTCGTTTCAACCATAAAAATTTCAGCTTGTGCCAAAGACTAAATTTACCATTGAGGTATTTAAACCAATGATTCAAATTGGGCAGATTAATCCAGATGCCTATCGGTTCATTTTTATAATAGACAAACCAGCAAATTTTTTCATCCAGCACTGGCTTCATGCTTTTAAACATTTTGATTACCGTTCTTTCTTCCAACTGTTTCATACCGCCATGCCCTGCCCAGGCTTTATTATATACGATTGTAAAATCTTTAGCAAATTTTTCCAACTGATTCTTCTTAATATAAGCCGATGAAAAATCAGCGTCCTTTTCCACTTCATCATGCCGATCGTAAAATTTTTGCTGTAATCTTTCATTTACTTTTAATGAAAAACAAACCTGATTGAAGAAATTTTTAAACCCATAGTTTTCAAACAACTGCTGATAATAGGGCGGATTGAAATTCATTCCATACATGGGTGGTATCTCATTGCCTTTGACAACTAATCCCCACCATTTATCTCTTTCTCCAAAATTGATAGGTCCATCCATTGCCTGCATATCCTGCTGTATCAGCCAATGTTTGGCAACATCAAAAAGCATATCCGCCGCAGCCTGATCATTGATGCTATCAAAAAAACCAATACCACCCACCGGCACGTCATCACCTTTATTTTTATACTTCTTATTTACAAAAGCGGCAATGCGTCCAATATTTTTTCCTTCGCTGTCTTTTAATATCCAACGACACACTTCACCATGCCTAAAAGTTTTATTCTTCTTTGGATCAAATACTTCAATTACATCTTTATCCAATGGCCTGATGTATGCAGGATTATTCTTATTCAATTCTACATTCACAAGAATGAATTCTTTTTCCTGATCGGGCAGGGTTATTTTAACTAGTTGCATTTTAAATTTTAAACGTTCAAATGTAATAAAGAAAAAATACTGTGCTAAATTTGAATAGACATCGCACTATTTATATGAAAAAGAGCCTTTTTTTATTCTTTTTTGCAAGCAGTACTTTTATTTCCATTGGTCAGCGTATTGTTGATTACAGATATTGTCAAAGTCCATTACGCAATCAGGGCGAGCGGGGAACCTGTACTGCATTTGCAATAGCAGCAGTTTTAGAAACTTTTAATGGCGTTCCTGCCAACCTAAGTGAACAATACCTGTATGCCTGTTTGCAAATGGGAGATTATCTGGATACCAATAAAATAATTTCTCCGGGTGGCTCATTATTTGGCTATTCAAAATCGTTGCAGCAATATGGTGTACTTCACGAAAGCCGAATGCCATACAATAAAAAACAATTAGAAACACCCGACAGTGCCAAGCGGCTGGTACAGGTAATTTTGGAAGCACAGGAAGGGCCAGTTTCTGTACTTACAAAAACAAATTTTGCAAAAACATTTGTACAGCCTTCCGATTGTAAAACTTTCACCTTTATTGAAGCATCAGACACTTCTTTGATAAAAGGTTTGCTTCGCAAGGGACATAAAGCCATTGCCGTTGCCTATTATGTAAATGCGGCATGGAGCAACTGGATGCACAACAAAAACCTGGTAATTACTCCTGACAGTGTAGGATTTTTTATGTCAGATACAGCAAAAAAAATTTACTCTTTTCAAAACTTAAAAAACAAATACGGAAAAAATGTTTGGGACTCGGTAAACAGTTATTATTCTTTCTTCAAATTCAAACCTTATTCATTTGAAACTTTTTACAATCCCGAGGGGCATGCAATTACCATAGTAGGCTATAATGATAAAGGGTTTATCATAAAAAATTCATGGGGCCCCGATTGGGGCGATAATGGCTATGCAGTAATGTCTTATGACTATCACATGCTTTTTGTAGCACAGGCTCTGGTGGTAAATAAAGTGAGCTTTGCACAACCTGCTCCAGCCACTTCACTGTCGCCACTCTTTACCGATATCAGGCTGAAAGTAATTCCAGGCAAAACATCAGAAGGAATCAGTTTTTCGCTTTTTAATCTGGATGAAAAGTATGATCCTGTTTTTTCATCAATTGAATACAGGCTGTTTGAAGTAAATGGAACACAAAAAAAACTACTGGAAAGAAAAACAATAGTAGCCCCGGTAATTGGATACAATCAGGCTTTTACTGCCCAAATGCTAAAATTCAGATTTTTACCTCTTTCGGTAGTATCGGGCAAATCTAAATTGCAAATGGAAATAACGGCAAGACACGCCATTTCGCAAACCAGCCTGAAAAGGATTTATAAAAATATTTCCATTAAAAATGATGAGTACAAAGCAGTTGAATGAATTTTTTAATAATACTCAATTCAAAAAAAATCAGGTTTAGAGCTTACTTTTGCCGCTATGGCAAACGATACAAATAAATTTCAGGCTATTATTTCTCACTGCAAAGAGTATGGATTTATTTTTCCCAGCAGCGAAATCTATGAAGGACTACAGGCAGTATATGACTACGGCCAAATGGGTAGCGAATTGAAAAAAAATATCAAAGATTACTGGTGGAAAAGCATGACGCAGCTACAAGATAATATTGTAGGAATAGATGCCGCCATTTTTATGCACCCTACCACCTGGAAAGCCAGCGGCCACGTTGATAATTTCAACGACCCGATGATTGATAATAAAGACAGTAAAAAAAGATACAGAGTAGATCATTTAATAGAAGGATTCGCTGAAGAATTAAAAATAAAAGGCGAAAGCGAAGC
Organism: Chitinophagaceae bacterium; assembly: GCA_037045195.1. Classification (GTDB taxonomy): domain Bacteria; phylum Bacteroidota; class Bacteroidia; order Chitinophagales; family Chitinophagaceae; genus JJ008. Next base: position 170,627 of record JBAOIB010000004.1, on the reverse strand, counting down.
AGCTGATAACCTGCTAGGACAGATGGATGTATTATTGGCTAAAGACGATTTCGTTGGATTAAAACAGTTAATTGAAGACAATAAAATAAAATGTAACATTAGTAGTACCTGTAACTGGACTGATATTCAACAGTTCAATCTGATGTTTTCAACCGAATTTGGAAGCACTGTCTCTTCTGATGATGAGGATAATAAAGTATATCTGCGTCCAGAAACTGCGCAAGGCATCTTTGTCAATTTTTTAAATGTGCAAAAAACCGGTCGCATGAAAATTCCATTTGGCATAGCCCAAATAGGAAAAGCATTTTCGAAATGAAATTGTAGCCCGTCAGTTTATTTTCCGTATGCGTGAGTTTGAACAAATGGAGATGCAATTTTTTATTCGTCCCGGCTCTCAAAAAGAATGGTACGAATTCTGGAAAACTGAAAGATTGAAATGGCATCTGGATCTGGGTATTCCCGCTGAAAAATATCGATTTCACGACCATATCAAGCTGGCACATTATGCTGATGCTGCCTGCGATATTGAGTTTGATTTTCCAATGGGTTTTAAAGAACTGGAAGGCATACACAGCCGTACAGATTTTGACCTGAAACAACATCAGGAATACAGTAAGAAAAAGCAACAGTATTTTGATAATGATATTGACCCTGCAACCGGCAAACCGTTTGGTAACTATATTCCTTTTGTAGTAGAAACCTCAATTGGATTGGACAGAATGTTTCTGGCCATTCTCAGCAATGCATACGAGGAACAAGACCTGAGTGATGGAGAAAAAAAAGACAGTCGTGTAGTTCTAAAATTTCCTGCGAAACTGGCGCCTATCAAACTGGCTGTATTACCACTTACCAAAAAAGATGGCTTGCCTGAAATAGCCGAACAAATAATCAGTGATTGTAAATCACATTTCAGATGTTTTTATGAAGAGAAAGACTCTATTGGTAAACGCTATCGTCGTATGGATGCATTAGGAACTCCTTTTTGCGTAACAGTCGATCATCAAAGCAAGGAAGATAATACTGTAACTATTCGTCATCGTGATTCTATGCAACAGGAAAGAATTGCAATAAGCGAACTGAAAGACCTGGTTTTAAAAGCAATTTCTTAAAGGTTCAGGATCTTTTGACGTGATCTTTAATCAGCTTTCTCAAATCAGCTACTTCATCAATGTCTTTGCAACCGCTTTTGGGTACCAGAATAAATGAACGGCTATCGAAGTAAAAATGAAAAAAGTGAGGGCTTTCTGTATAAGATTGTAAAGCACTCCATTCCCATTTTTTTGAGCCTTTCTCATGTCCCAGCGTAAAACCTTCTTCGGTAAAATTCATGCTAAATTGATGACGGAATGTAATTGTGCGTCTGTAAACCAATGCCGGAAGAACAAACCAGAAACTAATCATTAATACCATCCACATCACCGTTCCCAAAAAAAATGGTTCAGGTCTTATTTTCTTCATCATATAAAGTATAAGCGACATAATCGCAAATACGTTTACCAGAATAATCATGATGCGTATTTCCTTTCTGCTTAAAAAATGATATCGAAGCGCCTGCATCACTTTTTGTTTCTCGTAACCAAATTGAATAGTCATGAATCAGATTTTTTAATCGCTCCAGGTTTTTGCAATCTTCCATTGACCGTTTTCTTTTTTCATTCTCAGCACCTGAACGGTATTTGTTTTCTTAACGCCTTTTTCTTCAAACTCACCTTTAATTTCCACAATTGCATCTTCACCATTTCTGGTGATATTCCAAGACAATGGTTTTTGAATTTGTTCCAATAAATATTTTGATTCTTCCTGACTGTTGGTGAACCAGTCAAAATCAAATCCATAAGGCACTTCTTCGTTAATATCTTTTTTGAAAGCACTGTCGCATTGTTGAAAAAATATTTTTTGATTATCGTTAAAGGCCTGGCCCAGTTGTGGCACCGAATCTTTTAAGAAAGACTGATATTTTTCCACAGCATCCCAGTTTATTTTATACGGTGGGGCATCGTTTTTGTTGATGCTTTGATAAAGCGGATAAGTATGCATGCGGCTTTCGTTTCCTACATACCAGGAATAGAAATCGGTGATTACTTTTCTGATATTAGTGGAATCTACTGCCGGACTAACAGTTGCCATTTCGTTTTGGTTTCCTTTGTCTTTCTTATCGTTGCTTTGACATGAAAAGAACATAAATGTTGCTGCAATAAATATTGGTGATAGTTTCATTTTTGATTTTATATATTTTAAATAATTATTTTGTGCCTGGTGTTAATAAATCTTTTTCTGAAATACTCCATTCTCCTAATGGTTCGCCTTTTACGCCGTAATAGTTAACGGTAAGTTTTCTGTCTCCCTTCTTCCCGTTAAAAGAAAATTTTCCATAATTCTGTTTACCATCAATCCCCAAAACCCTATAGGGATTATTTTCTTCGGCTTTGCCAAATTTATGAGTTCCTGATGTAAGTGGAGAAACAGTGATATCGTATAATGCATAAGTGCCAGGTCTTTGAACTTTTATTATTTCGCTATGGTGACGGTCGCCGGTAAGAAAAACAATACCATTAATTTTATATTCCTTTATAAAATCCATGAATTCCTGATATTCAGCAGGACAATCTTTCCATTTATCATAAGGAGAAACAGGATTTAAAATCTGACTACCCATAGCCACAATTTTAAATGGGGCTTTACTGTATAATAATGAATTTTTCAGCCATTCCATTTGCTGGGCTCCTAGCATTTCTTTTTCAGGATTGGGATAACCATTAATGGAGTCTTTCATTTCATCTGCACTACGCCACCAGCGATCGTCGGTAAGGAAAACATCTACATCGCCCCAGCTCAAAGTAGTATAAATGCCTTTTTCGTTTTCTCCATAAGAGGGATTGCACCAGTATTTTTTCCAAATATCACGACTGGTATTTTTTAGAATAAAGTTTTTACCAATATTATTGGGGCCATAGTCATGGTCATCCCACATGGCATAATGTGGCATGGCTTTCAAAAAATTTTGTAGTACAGGAATAGAACGGTCGTGCTGTGCCCGATACCAAAGTCCCCAATCACTATAGTAATCAACTTCACGGGTGTACCATTCATCACCCAGCCAAACCATAAAGGCGGATTTTTCTTTTGCCATTGATACAAAAATGCTGGAGTCGCCGCCATAGGGCTTGCCGGGGCGGTCAAACTGTGGTTGATTGAAATAAGCGCAGCTACCGGTTAAAAAGCTAAAATCGGGTGCAGGTTTTCTCCATTGCCAGAGGTCTTTGGTTGTAAATGTGCCGCTTTGACTTGCAAGTTTTCCATTTACCAAAAATTTATACTCGTATGTAGTGTTTATGTCCAATCCTCCAACAGTAATTGAGAGAGGGTTAAACTCATTGCCCAAAACCCCTTTGTAAGGTATTCATTTTATAATCTTTGTTTCTCCCCTTTTAAATAACTGAAGTGCCACTGAGTTTACTTCGGGTGAAACTTCAATCCACACTTTAGCATCTCTCAGTTCCACCGGGCCCAGCATGGGGCCTGAAATAATTTGAGGCTGTCCATTAAGAATAAAAAATGAAAAGATGCAGAATGAAAGAAATATTGATTTTTTCATAGCAACATTTTAAAGCGCACAAGTTAGTTAAGAATAATAAAATACAGAGTACAAAAAAGCCGCTCCTGTAGAAGCGGCTTGAGAGATATAAAAAATAGTTTTTAAGGTTGAATATTCAATAAGGTACAAACCTGCGAATAAGACATATTTTTCAACTGAGACTCAGTGTAAACCTGTCCTTTAATTTGAGCAGCTTTTTCAGTTCCTCTTCCTGCAATACCACCAGGGATTACAATATAACGATAAACATAAGCAGGATTTAGATTTAATCCACCTGCAACACTATTGGTAATTACATTGTAAAAAATCATTCTTCCCACGCTTGGGCGATAACTTATAATTAAATTTTGAGCTGAAGCGGTATAAGTCCAAGGCATTGGATATGCAAATGTGCTGGCAGCACTAGGAGCTATATATGCTAAAACAACACCCTGTGAGATAACAGAAGCGGTAATAGAAGTTGCATCTTTATAATCAATTTTACACAATCCTTGATCTACCATTGTAGAATCATGCCATCCTGTTAAATTAAACCAAGAAGAATAAATAACGTTCGCAGTCCCCGCTGGACCAGTTGGGCCTTGTGGACCAGATGGACCTTGAGGACCTTGTGGGCCGGTAGCACCTGTAGCACCATTTGAACCTGTAGGGCCTTGTGAACCTGTAGCACCTGCAGGACCTTCAGGGCCTTCCTTGGTACAACTAACAGTAATAAATGTAATGGCTAAGGCAAGAATGGATAAAAGTCTGAGCTTTCTCATAGCGTTTTAAGTTTGGCTGTATAAATTAGTTTTGGGTTTAAAAGTAAAGGGATTTATTCATCCCTCCAACTAAGATTTAAAGTTAATGGAAAAATATTCATTCCAAAGCTATTTTGGCCAAAAAAATTTAATCCTGCCTTTCTAAGAACCGCAATATATTTGACCCTCTAAAAATTCATTATGAAGAAAACAATTTGCCTTCTCGCCGGAGGTTTTCTATTGGCAGCATCCTCTGTTTCAGCACAGTTTAAAAAGGGCGATAGAATGGTTGGAGCTTCCGTAGCCAGCGTGGTTGTCAATTCAGGCACGGCCGATATTTCGGTAGCGCAAATAGGGAGTAATACCTCAAAAATTACGGGATTTAATGTAAGCATTAACCCCAATATGGGTTGGTTTATTTCGGATAACACTTCGGTGGGGGCAACTTTAAACATTAATCCCTCGAGCAATAAAACAACTTACGAACAAAACGGCTCCACTTATCAGAGTGATAAAAACAATAATTTCAACATAGGTCTGGGTGGTTTTGTAAGGCATTATCTTAATCATAATAGCAATCTGGCTCCATTTGGACAACTGGGCCTCAATGCAGGAATAAGCAATTTGAAAACTGATGGATTTTTCTATGGTGGAAGTGGACCTACTGCTTATAAGATTACTTATGAAGGCAATTCTAATGGTGGCTTCTTTTTTAATGCTAATTTTCTTGCCGGCATGACCAAGATGGTAGGCGAACATACGGGGCTTGATTTTTATATTGGTTATAATTTCTCATACAATAAAAACACATTCAAGAAAACCTCCTTGCGTGATGATGGCAACAATGGTTCAATAGATTCCAGAAGTGAAAATGAAACTACTACCAAGTTTACCAATCATGGTTTTACTTTGGGTGTAGGTTTTCAGATTTTTTTGAAGGGGAAAAAATAAAATTATAATTACACAAAATAAAAATGCCCCGAATATTCAATCGGGGCATTTTCTATTGTAAACAATTAAATAGAATTATCTGTTCATCGTCTGCTTGGCTTCAATGCTTAGTGTAGCATGAGGTACTGCTCTCAATCTTGCTTTATCAATTAACTTCCCTGTTACACGACAGATGCCATAAGTTTTATTTTCAATCCGCATCATTGCTTTTTCAAGGTGGTCTATAAATGTAATCTGACGGCTGGCCATCTGGCTTAGTTGTTCTCTTTCCATACTTACACTACCATCCTCCATTGTCATATAACGGGCTTCATCCATGTCACCTCCCTCATCTTTACGAGTGATAAGCCCTTGCAAATATGCCAGTTCTTTTTTTGCTGCATCTAACTTGCGTTGAATAATTTCTCTAAACTCAGTCAGGTCAGCATCGGAATATCTCATAACCGGGCCAGTAGCATAAACAGGGGCAGTTATATCAAGAACTGATTTTGTAAAATCAGGCTCATATTTCACTGCTGACTTAGTATTAGTTTTTGGAATAGCTACTTTGGAGGGCTTGGGCGGTTCTTTTTTTACCACAGGTTGCACTTTTTGTTTAATTGATACTAATGATTTTGGGTCTATACCACCTTTTTTAGCTACCGGCTTGGGTGCTTCAACCTTAGGAGCAGGTGCTGGAGCTGGCTTTGGAGCAGGCTTTGTGACAGCTTTTGGTGCTGGCTTTGGCACAGGCTTCTTTGCAACAGGTTTTGCTGCAGGTTTTTTTGCAACGGGCTTTTTCACAGCTTTTGCTGCCGGTTTAGCCGTTTTTGCTGCAGGTTTTTTTGCAACGGGCTTTTTCTTAGGGGCTGGTTTGCTCGCTTTTTTTGGAGCTGGTTTTTTTTTGGTAGCCATAGTTTTACCCTTTTTTTGAAACTTTTACATTTAGCAAATAATCGTTTATTTCAACTCCTACAGCACCGTTTTTAAACGTTTCATCAATTTCTGCCACATTTTCGGGCAAAAATTCAAGTTTGTCTGCAAGAATTTCGGCGCAAATATAGTCTTTAAAACGGGTTAAAGAATCTTTTAATCCACTTGAAACGGATACTAAAATTGTCACTCTATCCGTCAGTTCAAATCCACTATCCTTTCTTATTTTCTGAACCCTGTTTACAAATTCACGGGCATTGCCTTCAGCCTCCAGTTCGGGTGTCACCGTTATGTCTAAAGCTACAGTCAATAGTCCTTTACCGGCCACCGTCCAGCCTGGAATATCCTCACTGCTGATTTCTACCTCGGCTTTCTGTAATATTAATTCTTCTCCATCTATCTGCAATTGATATTGACCCTCTTTTTCCAAACGATTAATTTCCTCCTGATTGAATACAGCTAGCGCAGCCGACACCGCTTTCATTTTGGATCCCAGTTTTTTGCCCAGTGCAATAAAATTGGGTTTAATTTTTTTGCTGATAAAGGTATTATCCGGGTTCAGGTATTCAATCTCTTTTACATTTACTTCAGCCTTTATTAAGTCTTCTACTTTTTGCACCTGAGCCTTCATATTTATATCCAATGCGGGTATCAATACCTTTTGCAAAGGCTGACGTACTTTGATATTTACTTTCTTGCGCAGCGAAAGTATTAATGATGATGCATCCTGCGCCAGTTGCATTCTTTCTTCAAGCTGCTCGTCTATTGCTGCAAGATTGGCCACAGGAAAATCTACATGATGAACTGATTCTTTTTGAAACTTACCGGTAACAGCATCCATATTTTGAAAAAGATAATCGCTGAAGAATGGTGAAATGGGAGCTATCAGCCTTGTCAATGTTTCCAGACATTCATATAGTGTTTGATAAGCACATATTTTATCCTGCTCATATTCGCCTTTCCAGAATCTTCTGCGACAAAGACGCACATACCAGTTACTCAGGTGCTCATCTACAAAATCTTCTATTACTCTGCCAGCCTGTGTAGGCTCATAATCGTCCATGTATTCAGTTGCTTTTTTTACAACTGTATTTAACGAAGAAAGTATCCAGCGATCAATCTCCGGTCTTTCATTAAGCGGAATATAAGCCTCCTTAAACGCAAAGCCATCTACGTTGGCATAGAGTGCAAAAAACTGATACGTATTATAAAGCGTTCCAAAGAATTTTCTTTGGACTTCTTTTATACCTTCAATATCAAATTTTAAATTGTCCCAGGGTGAGGCATTGGTGATGAGGTACCAGCGGGTAGCATCGGCGCCATAGGTTTCAATGGTTTTAAAAGGATCTACCACATTGCCCAGCCGCTTACTCATTTTATTACCGTTCTTATCCAGCACCAATCCGTTGCTCACTACCGTTTTATATGCAACGGAATCAAATACCAGCGATGCGATGGCATGTAAAGTATAAAACCAGCCTCTTGTTTGGTCGACGCCTTCGGCTATAAAATCGGCCGGGAAAGATTGTTTAAAGGTTTCTTTATTCTCAAAAGGGAAATGCCATTGTGCATAAGGCATAGCACCACTGTCAAACCATACATCTATCAAATCAGGCACACGCTTCATTGGCTTACCCGTATCGCTTACCAGTACAATGTCATCTACGAAAGGCTTATGAAGATCAAGGCTTTCAATATTAACAGATTTATTTTGTACTAATCCTAAAACCTCATCAGCTTTTTTTATTTCGTTGAATAATTCTTCTATACTGCCAATACATTTTTCTTCGCTCTCGTCTTCTGTTTTCCAAATGGGTAGTGGTGTGCCCCAAAAACGGGAACGACTGAGATTCCAGTCCACCATATTTTCCAGCCAGTTGCCAAACCTGCCCTCACCGGTCAATTTAGGTTTCCAGTTAATGGTTTTATTTAATTCAACCATTCGGTCTTTTAAAGCTGTGGTTTTGATAAACCAGGCATCTAATGGATAATATAAAACTGGCTTATCGGTACGCCAGCAGTGCGGATAACTGTGTTCATATTTCTCAACCTTAAAAGCACGGTTTTCCTTTTTCAGTTTTACGCTTATGTCCACATTTACATCTACATAATTCGGGTCGTCTTTATAATTTTTTACAAAGCGGTTGCTGAATTCGCCCAGGCCATCAACAAATTTTCCTTCACGGTCCACCATCGTCAATATGCCGATATTGTATTTTTTTCCCACCTTATAGTCATCGGCACCAAAAGCAGGTGCGGTGTGTACAATACCAGTTCCGTCTTCGGTGGTAACGAAGTCGCCAAGCAGTACTCTAAAAGGTTCAGCGCCGTGTGTATTTTCATGAATTACCGTTGTGGAATTTGCAGTATAAGGAAGCAATTGTTTGTATTGCAATCCTTCCAGATCGGCACCGGTACAGGTTAGCTCAATTTTCCAGGGAAGGTTTTTGCCATCATTCTTATATTCCGTAAAAGGCAGATTTTCATTTTGTGGCGCAAAATATTTTGTCAATAATTTTTTTGCCAAAACCACCTGAATGAGTTTGTGAGTATATGGATTGATGGTTTTTATAAGGCAATATTCAATTTGTGGGCCTACTGTTAAACCAAGATTGCTGGGTAGTGTCCAGGGGGTTGTGGTCCAGGCCAAAAAATGAACAGAACCTGTTACACCTTTTTCTTTAATTGCATAGGCAAAATGAGGTACTTTGAGAAGTGATAAAAGTCTTTTATCTTTGTATTGTCCTGACAATTTATCGTCATCTCGTTTGGATAAGAGAGTAGCGCTGAATTGCCAGGATTTTTTTATGGGCATCAGCCTCATATCGTAAATCCTTAACAGGTCGGTTTCCTTTAGTACTGTTTTCAGCAGGTAATAATCTTCTCCAAATTTCACTTTATTCACCAGATAATAAAATGTGGCTCCATCGGCGCCATCTGTATTACGTGTTTCTATCAATACCGATGCAGGAATGAGTTTTGCCGCTTCTGTCAATACAAATACTTCTTCAGCTACCGGAGAAAATGCAAGCACTTCATCAATGGATCTTCTTGTTATCTGTACAGGCTTATTGAATGAAGCATGATGAATCTGTACTCCACGCAAATTATCGTAAGCCCATTTTTTTTGTTCTCTTCTAAAAGTTTTCAAATCGGCAACCGAAGATGCTACAGTCAATTCTGTAAAAGCAAGTTTGTCCAATTCGCTTAGTCTGATTAATCGCTCTTCATAATCTTCCATTTCAAACATGGCCACACAGCTCGTATCCTTCACATCTTTATAAGTGCCTGGCTGGTTTAGTTCGTGCGAACTCAATCCTGTGCCTGCCGCAGGAGAATAGGGCTGAATGCTTACGCTTTCATAGAGCAATCCTTTTTTATACAACTCCTTCAGCAACCACCACAGGGTTTCAATGTATTCGTTTTTGAAGGTGATGTAAGGATCGTTCAAGTCAACCCAATAACCCATTTTGCGGGTGATGTCGTCCCATTTATCTTTAAAGCGAAGTACCGCTTCGCGGCATTTTTTATTATAATCTTCTACTGATATTTTTTTTCCAATATCTTCTTTGGTAATGCCGAGTTCTTTTTCTACACCCAGTTCAATAGGAAGGCCGTGGGTATCCCATCCGCCTTTTCGCTTTACCTGAAAGCCTTTCATGGTTTTGTAGCGGCATACCAGGTCTTTGAGTGTACGTGATATAACGTGGTGAATACCGGGCATACCATTGGCACTGGGTGGCCCTTCATAAAATACAAAAGGTGTGGCGCCTTCACGTAGCGAAATACTTTTTTCAAAAGCCTGTTTCTCCGTCCATTTGGCTAGTATATCTGCCTCAAAAGCCGGCAGATTTAATCCCGTAAATTCTTTGTATGCAGCACTCATAACTTAATAGAAAAATGAGTGCAAAGGTAAGGAATAAAAGCAGCGATATTGATGCAAGAGAGAACTGAGTTACTGCTGCAAAAAAAAAGACCGGCCAATTTATCAGCCGGTCTTGTCAAGAAATTTTTTAGATTATTGAACAATAATTTTTTGTGTTTCCCTGAAACTCTTACCTATAAATTCTATGAGATAAGAGCCGCCTGTAGCAAGTTTGATTTGAGAATTGTTGAAAAATCTACCCGAAAGAACTTGTTTTCCGCTCATATCCAGAACTCTGTAATTAACTATTTCATTCTGATTGGCACGCATGATTATCATTTCATCTCTATTAGCCGGAATCGGGAATACCTGCACCAATGAAGCCTTAGTACAATTATTCAACTGTACCATGCTTACATTACTATAAAGTTTGCGGCCATCCACATCTACTGCTACAACACGATAATACATTCTCTTTTGTGACTGGTTTACATCTAAAGAATAATCATGTGCGCCGGCCCCTTTTGATAAGGTGGTAGCAATCGTATTATAGTTATTACCATCAAAACTTTGTTGTACTTCAAACTGTCTTACATTTTCTTCCTGTGCTGTGCTCCATGTTACTTTGGCACCACAATCTTTTCCATTTGCATTAAATGACGTAAAAAACAGAGGAGTAACGGCGGTTACTGTAAAAGACGATTGGCTGAAATTATTTGTCGGATCAGGATCATCTCCTTGAAGCACAGCTGGTGTACCTGTACACGGATTAATTATTGGTAAATAATTTATTTGGCCGGTAAAATTATTGGGGCCTCCAAGTACAACTCCCTTAATAGTCAAGTAAACATAATTCAAATCACCATCGCCAAAATTACCACCGGTATTAAATAGCACAACATTATTTCCGGGACCTGTTGTTGAAGAAGATATTGTCCACCGCGGATCGCTTCCAGGTGCTATTCCCATAATTTCTACATTTAGTCCAACTACAATAGAAACTTCGAGAGTGTTTGCGCAAATTTGATCTTCGCCATTATTTCCAATATAAACATGCATCTGAGTAGTGCTTCCTAATTGAACCAATCCGGATGATCCAGGTGTTGGATAAACCGCAATATATGGGTCGGCATTTTGTCCAAGAGTACTAAAATAGAAACAGAATATTGTAATCAGATTTAATGCTATTTTTTTCATACTATTTTTTTAAAATTATTGTGCTAATAAATTTCCTGATTTAGAATTATTGGAACTATTGGAATCGCCACCTGAACCACCTGTAATTCTTACTGTCAAACTTGTATTCGAATTCACTGCAACACCAGTATTTCTTGTTATAGTAAATCCAATCTTACTTGTACCAAAAGCAGGAATTACACCTCCAGACTTCAAAGTCACATAAATATATGTTGGGTCTTGTGTAAAATCCCAATCACTATTATTATTAGTGGTAGGTCCAGGTACATTAGATGTGCCGCTTGCATTACTCCATGTAATAGTATAATTTGATGATTTAGTGATTCTAAATACAACCTGACCTGTTGAAGAAGCATTGCCAACCTCTTGTATTGTAACCATAAAGTCTTTTGACGATCCGGCAGACGGAGGATTTGTAAATCCATAACCACCCACACCCATAGCAATTAATGGTGTAAAGTCAGGCAGATACGCAGTAGCCTGCGAGCTCAGTGTCCAAGGTGAGAAGCCCGGTACACCAAAGGCATCTGTTGTATAAACATCACCCACCAGGCTTGAATTCAGGCTTGCTGAAATCTTGTTCCAGGTTCCGCCTACATATCTATAACCATATATCGATGCGGCGTTCTGTCCATTGATATTAGTTCCAATATTGAGATAACGATATTGTACCGAAGCTCTGGATGCACTAACATTAGACGGTATGATGTTCCATACCGTACGTATAGATTGACCTCCAGGGAAAACAGGAGTGATAGCACCGGCATTAGTAGTTGTTCTGGTTATTACCAGATTACCTACATCGGCAGCTGCGCCTCCCTGTGCTCCAAGGTTTGCACCCAACATATCAACCGCTCCATTATTTACTACCCTGCTCAGCATCTTCGCTCTTCCTAAAATATAGCTGGTTGCTTTTTCAGGCCAAGCACCGGTCATGATGTCGGTTGCATTATTGCCAAACAAGATGGTATCGGCAACTGTTGCAGTACTCAAAATACCATTGCTAAACTTCATAGAGCCATCAATCAACATAGTATGTTGTCCACCGCCAATTTTACCAGGCACTGTCCATCCACTAGCCGCAGCCATTTCTACTATTGAGTATTGAGGAGAAGCAATTGCTCTGGCCGCAGTGTTTCCGTTCATATTTACAGTAGTACCACCGGCTATTACCAGATTTTCTCTTGTATTAGCTGCTGTGATATTGCTAAACTGAATGGCATTATTAGCACCACTTGCAGGAGCAACGATATTGCTAGCACCGGCATAAACCTGTGCCTGATCGCCATTGATTAGTACTGGTGTTGAGCTTCCGCCATTTACAGCAGTACCACCGGAGAGGTAAACAGTAGCCATATTAGTAGTGCTTGCTGTAGGCGCATCTGCTTCTACACCAATTGCAGTACCGCTGGTAACCACAGTAGCATTATTCAATACTAAGGTTGTGCTACCGTTTGGTGCTACAGTATTTACCATTGCCGATCTTGCACGGATGCCTATCTGGCCACTGCCAACTGTAACAACAGGATTGCCGGAAACATTTACCATAGTATTTGAACCAACTCCAAAATATGGATCTACATTATCCAGATTGATACCAACTAAAGAATTGCCAACTGTACCGCCAGATACTGTTACCGTACTGGAAGTAGGCAGATTCCACAGATTGATACCACGACCAAACTCACCGCCACTGTTACCAACAGAGTTGTTTGTAACATTTATAGTAGCACCTGCTTGAACGGACCATACATTGATACCCCATGTATAATCTGAAGCACCAGTAACGCCTGTACGGGCATTCACGGTGTTGTTCTGAATATTTAATACACCTGCCGGAGCATAGAAGAGATTGGCATGAATACCTATGGCATCTTGACCGGTAGTTACATTATTATTACTCCATGTCATTGTACCATTGCTATAGAAATTCTGCAGATGCAATCCAATATTATCATCATTAACATCCACTGTATTGTTTGTAATATCTGTATAAGCGTTTCCAAACAGAATAATACCCTGACCGCCATTTACTGGATCAAGTCCATAGTTACGGACAATATTACCATCAATCAAGTTGCCTGTAAGTGACGTGCCATTACTTGACAGTGAGACACCTCTTTGTGCAACATTTTGAATGATATTATTCTTAATAGTCAGGCTATTGAAATCTACTACGCTTCCTGATACATTAATATTAGTGAATGCTCTTCTTCCATCAATATCTAGTCCGAGACCATCCTGAACTGTACTTGTACCTGTCAAAGCAGGGTTATTACCATCCAGCGTAAAGCCGTCAACCGTTATGTTATTGGTCAATACTTTCACCAGGTCATTTGGATTGTTCAGTGGATCACTTACCGGCGCAGTAATAATAGACTCTACATCCGGATCTGCTTTCAAACTTACAAAGGCTCCAAATCTTGGCGCAACAGGAGACCCTGCCCAACGGCCCTTGATATTTACTTCTTTATTTACAACCACATTCTCAGGATAATTACCCGGATCAACCCAAATGGTATTGCCTGTAGCAGCTGCAGATGCAATTGCTTTGTTGATTGTTCGGAACGGTGCAGCAGGTACACCTGGATTAGCATCGCTACCCACTGTTGTAGTATAGAAGTTTCCATTATTAGAACCATCATTTACATACAAGTCGGCATCAAAACTACAAGGTCCTAAAGGCTGGAAGCCCATGGTTACAAGGTCTGCATCAGTTCCAGAATGTTGCCAAGGTGCATAATTAGTTGCCTTGCCCACAGCAGTTACCAGGGCATTGCCACCGGTAACACCCCACCAGTTACAAGTAAGATTGCGAACAGCTGCACCTGTACCTGTTGTATCTACAGCTAAAGTATTTCCGGTAATGGAATTATCATTAGCAACAATATTGCTGGTAAGTCCTGATTGTGTTTCCAGATACAGTCCCGTAACATTATTTTGAATAAAGTTATTGAGATATAGTCCGCTTACATTCGTATCGCCCCATCCAAAACCTTGTGTTGTTTGATAGATTCCCACACTGTTAGCTTTAGCCATACCATCAATTACGTTGCGGCTAAACACAGGAGCCACTGCTGCATTTTGTCTGATATTGGCAATACCTACTTCCACATTGGTTATGGTATTTTCATATACCTGTGTGGCAACATAAGGTGAAAAAACCATGATACCATAACCACCAGCCGGACTGTTGGAAATTGAATTGTTGTGAATTAAATCGGCAGTGGTTTGATTATTATCTGTATGAATACCTGTTCCTGCTACATTAGAAACGGTATTTCCAAAATACTGAGATCCTGTTGACCAGTTAGAAACGATTCCATCGTTTGAATTGGTTACGGTGTTATTAGAGAAAACACCAGCACCTCCAAAGTTGAACATAGCAATAGAACCTGCAGGATCACCGCTTACGTTTGTAACCGTATTGTTATCAAAAGTGAAAGTACCGCCCGAAGATGCATAAATACCTCTGAGGAATACATTCTTCACAGTTACATTCTGAACAGTAAGGTTATTGAATGGAACTGAAACTGCATTATGATTGGTGATGATACCATTTCTGGCATCCACATCGGCACCGCCCACGGGTATGCCGCTTAATGCAGGGTTATCACCATCTACAGTCAGGTCTTTAATTGTTACGTCATTTGCCTGCACCAGGAATACATTGCTGGAACCCGGGCAAAGTGAAGCGCCTGAACAAATGTTTGGTGCGGATATTTCCGGCTTCACAAATGTATTGGCCTGACCTGCTCCAATGATGGAAACAGGAGTATGCACTAATACATTTTCATTGAATGTGTGTCCGCTTACATTTAAGGTATTGCCAGCTGATGCGAAGTCAACGCCATATTGAATACATCCGAAAACAATATTGGTTTGTGCAGGATTATCAACTCTCTTATCATAAGCATTTGCTACTACAGGAACATTTACAGGGTCTGTAGGATCCAGATATACATGCACTTTATTATTTGCATAAATATCGCCTGCATAGGTTACGGTTTTGCTGTTAGTATATCCATATCCACCGTCTCCTGTTATTACACCGGTTTCATTGCCAGTTAAATTATTGGCCAGCGCACCTGCCCCACCAATAACAGTTGCGTTGCCTGTTGCTGTATTTGTATTATCTACTCCGGCACCCGCAAGTAAGATACCTCCTGAAAGCCAGGTGTGAGGATTGGGGCTGTTCCAGATATTTCCCGTTACTGTATTTCCGGTAATGGTAGCATAAGCACCATAACCTAACTGAATACCGTTCTGTCCGTTAATGTTTGGTATATTTTGTCCGGTTACGGTATTACCTGTAATCACGGCATGTGTGTTCAGCTCGTTTACAACCAATCCTGCTTTTTGATAATCGTCGATGATGTTGTTGTTAATCGTAACTGTGTGTGACACATTTACATCAAAAGCATGATTTATATATACGCCTAAGCCACTTTGGTTACCACTATATGTTGCATCTCTGATACCCGTAACATGGCTATTGGTAAGAGCGCCACCAGCTTCAAAATAGTAAACGCCCATAAAATCACTAATCGTTCTACCTCCATCTCCATCTACCAATAGTTTATCCAGATTAATAGTATTACCAGCTCCCTGAGCATAAATAATAGGTTGATAGCTACCATTTGCATTGCTAATTGATGCAGGTGTTACGGGAGCTTTTATTCTTGTAGTCGTAGCACCGCTTCTGCCCGCACCCATGATAGTTATGGATTTATTAATGTCCAATTGAGTTTGATACACACCACCATCCACATAAATAGTGTTTCCGGGGCTGGCCATCATCAACGCCTTTTGAATAGTAAGGAAAGGAGCTGAAGCAGTTCCGGCATTGGCATCGTTACCAACAGCGGTTGTATATAAGTCATCTGCTGTATTGTTGTCATTTACATAGAAATTGCCAGGCCCGTTACATACACCAGATAAAGGCTGGAAGCCATTGGTGCCCGGTTGATCGTCGGTACCATCAGTCAAGTAAGGCAGGTAATTTACATTGGTTGATACTTTGGCAAATACCACATTGCCATCTGCACTGCCATACCAGTTACAGTTTGCATTTAATGCAGTAGCTGCAAGATTGTTCAATGCAAGGCCTGTATTGCCTGAGAGATCATTTGATGTAACATTACCCATTACACCGGCATCAGACTCAACCTTAATGCCGCTGCCGTTGTTCTTAATAAAGTTTTCTGTAATTGAATTTATTTTACCACCAGTCAATACTCTTACACCATCTCCTGTATTGCTGCTGATATTATTGCGGTATAGTTGCGTAATGGTTCCTGCATTTACTTCTACACCTGTAATGCCACCGGTAATGCTGCTTGCATTATCGTGTACATCAGCACTAGCATCGCTGCCCAATACAAGAATACCGATTGCACTACCTGTAATATTGGTATTACCTTTTATTTCTGCACCTACGGTTGCTCCATTTGTATTTAATGGGTTATCATGTACTTTGATACCGGCTATTGTTGCACCACTAACTGTTACCCCATCTATTGTAGCAAGGGTATTATTAGCATTGGAGCCAGAACTTGGATAGCCTTCAAAGTTATTGATATTGATACCCAGGCCAACTCCGGTAATGTTACCGCCACTGATCAAAGTAGCTGTTTGGTTATTCCAACCAACTATACCTGTTGTTGGAATAGCTGTGATGGCAGAGCCGTTGATGATATTACCAGAAGTTGTTGAACCAACAGCCATAGATGCAATCAGTATACCATCCCATGATGCTGTTTCGTTGCTATTGGCTACACCGGTAATTGTATTATTGCTTACCGTGTAAGGTGAAGCTGTACCATAGAACAGGTTGTGGAATATACCACGACGACGAACTGACATTGTATTATTAGCAATAACCTGATAACTTGCTGCTCCCGGATTTGCTGTATAGAAATTACCGGTTTGAACTCCTACTCTTACATTCGTTATACAGTTATCTGTAACTGCAGCATACTGATTATTGTAAAGCAATACGCCACCACCCCATAAAGCAATACCGGAGCCTGCATCGTAGGTTCCCAAATTCTGAATAAGGTTATGCTTGATTTCATGTCCTGAAGTAGCAACTCCGGCAGGATAATCATAAAGTGTAACACCAAAATAAGAAAGGTTTTGTATGATGTTATTTGTTGCATGCAGGTTGTTGATATTTGTTTCATACACTGTAATTCCTTCTGCTGCATCAATATCGGCGCCATTGGTACCTAGATATCCGCTTGTTAATGTTGTATTATCTCCATCAATCGTAAATCCGCTGATGGTAACATTAGAAGCTGCCACATGGAAAATTTCACCTGAAGCAATAACTGAAATAGCCGGAACAACAATCGCCTCAGGATTTCTGCTACCACTGCATGGGTCTATGTTTGCATTAGGGCCAAGTATGGTCAATGATTTATTAACTATAACATTTTCTGCGTAAGTACCGGCTGCAACCTGGATGGTGTGGCCGTTTTGTGTAAGCGGGTTATTAATGGCAGATTGTATGGTAAGATAAGTTTGACCTGTATTGACATTTAATACAGGGCCAACACCTGTACATGAACCGGGGACAGGCTGGAAGCCTGTGGTTGCGGGCGCATTATCGGTACCATTAACAAGCCATGGAGAAGTATTGGTGACGCCTGTACCAGTTATTAATCCGGCTATTGTGGCTGCAACACTGCTGCCATACCAGTTACAAGTTAAATTGGCTGCACCTCCAACTCCATATACTACGTTATTGGCAACGGCAAACTTGGTACCACTAAATAAATTGGTTGCAAAACTGTTTTCTTCAATCGTAGCAGTGCTCATAAATTTATTCTTCTCCAGATTGAGGCCGACAGATCCAGTTCCATTCAATGTGCCTACATAGTTATGTTTCATTGTAAGTCCATTAATGCTTGTAGAAGCATCAATACCTACTACATTATATCCATTCAAATTCGTAATCTCGTTATCTTCTACCGATACAGTATTCAACCCGTATCCGGCAGTCTGATAATTGGCTGAACCAACATTCATTGTAATACCCCAAACATATTTATTGTTTTGATTACCATTTCTAATATTCTGAATATTATTACGCTTAATACTCAGGTTACTTATTGTTTTGGTAGCTGTTGATTGTATTATTGCAATACCACCGGCATGATACCCCGGCGTACTAAGGCCTACATCATAAATACAGTTATCCTCAATTGTAATATTTGATGCGTTTACATCATTTGTGCCCAATATTCTAACGGCATATTTATTACCTCCATTAGCTAAACCTACAGCGTGGATTTTGTTATTCACTATCTGAAGATTTGATACGCCAACAAATTGGGTTATACCGGTATTGGCGTTTGGTGCCATAATCTCAAAGCCATCTATTGTAACACCACTTACCTGTACATCAATACCTGTGTTGGTACCGGAAGCATTAATAACAGATGGTGTTTCTGTCCAGTTTCCACACGACTTACCTGCGTTGGCACCTTTCAATGTTATTGATTTATTGATAACAATATCCTCATTGTATGTACCGGCACTTGCCGAAATTGTATGACCGTTGAGTGTCAGCGGATCATTGATTGCCGCTTGAATACTACAATAAGATTTTCCTGTATTGGTATTTGTAACGATTCCACCACCGGAGCTATTTCCTACATCACGTGTATCAGTTCCATTTGCAGTTATATTTCCAAAAGTATTACCTGTAACAACTACGCCGCAGGTAATAGGTGAGTTTCCACGACCAAAATACTGATCGGCCAGATTACTTTGATCACCATCGCCGGGATAAGGTAAATGACCGGCCTGACGCTGAATACCTACATCGTTTCCATTCAATGTATTTCCGCTCACTGTATGATTAAGTCCTTCTACTACTATACCAAAACCATCACTTGTGCTTGGTTGCTGAAATCCTGATACATTGTTATTAAGTACTTGTACACCCGTAGGTATATCTACATTTCCGGGAAGTACACCTCTGCGGAATACGGCAATACCGGCAAGGTCTCTTTGCTCAGCTCCAATAGGAACAGTACGACTAACTGTATTGTTACTTATTACAATACTACCAGGTCCTGAAGATGTACCCGAGCCATCTGCATTCTTTACTTCAATACCAAAACGGCCATTATCGGTTACTGTGTTATTGGATATTAAATTGGCACCAGGACCCATTAAACCAACAGCCCCAATTCCATTGTCTCCATTATTGTGAACATTATTATTGTTCATGGTTACGTCTGTTGCTGTGCCATCCTGCAATTCTATACCACAACAGTTGTTACCAAATACATGATTATCGGAAATATTAATATTTGATTTCAGTCCGTTCCAGATTACTATACCTCTGGCGCCAACAGTATGGCCGGTAGCAGTGCAATGCGTAATCGTTACATTATTTACGGGTCCATTTGCATAGAATCCGCTACCACCCACATTATTCCAAATGGCAACTTCATCTACCAGCAGGTTATCATTTTCACCAATTCCATAAATACCTGCATTTGCGTTACCACTGAGACCTGTATAGTTTTTCACTCTTAGTTTCTTAATAGTAACATTAGTAACTCCTAAATTGATCGTAATACCATTTCCATTACCTGATAGACCTGCGCCATTTAAAATGGTATTTGTAGAGTCAACACCTTGCAGAGTCAGTGATTTGTCAATTACTACTCTTTCATTAAACTCCCATGCAGCACACTCTATCACATCGTTTGCATTAGCAGCATTTACTCCATCCTGAATAGTAAAATAATAAGTGTTTTGAGTAAGATTGTGTACTGGCATAAAATAGGACATCAACCCAAGACAACTGTTGTCGGGTTTGTGAGTCAACTTAGACTCTAATGTTGTTCTTTGAGCAAAACTCATTGATGCAGGCAGTTGCAAACCAGCACCTACATCCATTTTATTATTTTGGATATCTAAATTCTGATTCCAGCAGGCCATTGTAGTGCCGGCTCCACTGCCACTTCCAATTAATGAAGTATAAGCAGGGAAAGCAGAACCACCCGATGGGCCTGTTTGTCCGTCAAATACAACAAATGAACTGAGTGCAGCTGCAAAATTATTTTCATTACCGGCTGTGCCTAAAGTAAAGGTGCCGAAAGTTGCATTATCATCATCATGATTGGCAAAAGTGAAAGCATTACCGGTTCCGTTGAAATTATTATTGGTAAATGTACCAGCAACCGGAACCTGAACTATTGTGTTTGAATTGGAACTAATTGATTTTGTGTTTACGACAATTGCATGTGCATTTGCCACGCTGGTATTAAAGGTGTTGGCATTTAAAGTGATATTATTCATATTCTCCAGCGATACTGCCCAATCATAGTCATTGAAAGTATTATTAGAAATATTATGGGTAATACCGTTATAATTATTTCTTACTCTTAAGATGGCTGAACCCGGTGCCGAAGAAATTGCGAAAGTGCCATTAAATATATTATTCGTAACTGTGATTGTTCCGGCACCTGCATTTTGATCAGGGAGTTCAACACCACCTCCATTAAAATTATTATTAGAAATAGTAACAGTACCATTGCTTCCAAATCTTACCAAGATATCATGATTTATCGTTTGCAAAGTATTGCCAGTAAAACTGCCACCACCTTCATCAACAGCTACGCCCGAGCGGAAATAGCTGGTAGGAGCTGATCCGTTTACTGTATTATTTGTAAATGTGATGCTGTTTACGCCACCTGTTGCAACTCTATAATTAGTAGGACCGCTATAATTTATACTAAAGGCATTTCTATCTCCATAAGTTCCGGATGCAGGTGTACCGTATGGATCAACCAGGTTATTATTAATAATTATGTTGTCAATATCTGTACCACTTACAATCACTGCACTCTTAAGTTTTGATAAATCAACATTAAAGTGGAAATTATCAATTTTTACATTATCAACAGAAACATCAAACAGTGTTGGTTTACCTGAAACAGTACCTGTAAAATCGACAACAGGCTGAGTAGCACCAATACCCAATAGTTCTACTTTTTTGTTTACCAATACTTGCTCATTATAAGTACCGGCTGCAACAGTAATCTGATCTCCATCAACAGCACCATTTACACCCGCCTGTATTGTAGTATAATAAATATTCTGCGTTACGTTGTGTACCGGAGGTACTATACATGTACCACTTGGCTGAAAGCCTGTAGCCGGATTACCATCAACACCACTATTCAAAATAGAAGCCAGATAAACGGGACCATTATTCATGGTAGCTGCTACCGGGGCAGATGTAGTACCATACCAGTTGCATACTGACTGTGCATTGCCGGTGCCTTCATTCTTAATAGCAAAACCACCGGTTACAGCATTTGTAAAACTGTTGTTTTCAATATAGCCCGGTGAGCCTGCATTGGGGCTGGTAAGTGACTTACGCACTACCACCGAATTTTTATTCTTATCAAACGTGTTATTTTTTATTTCAACCGGTGTAGCGTCTGCTTCATAATCTGGAGGTGTGTACGAAGTATAAGCACCACCCATCCAGGCAATACCTTCATTAAAGCCACTTACTTCATTATTCTTGTATTCAACTTTCTTGGCAGCACCGGAGCGTGAGGTAACCCAAAAAGCGGTTTGTCTGTTTAAATCGGCAGTATTTGTAGCGTTTGCATTTAAGAACTTGTTACCACTGATTTCAATTGCAGCGTTTTTACTATGGCTGTTTTCCCAGAAACCTCTGATAACAGCCGGCTCGTTCACATCAGGATCTCCTGTAACTGTTACCGTATTATTTTTAATCTTCAGGCCATCATAAACAGTGCCACCGCTTGTTGTGGACTGAATAGCTATAGAAACAGAATAATTTGTACCGTCACTGATTCCAACCCCATCAATATTAATATTATTGCCGCTTATCTCCATATTGCTGCCAAAACCAAGATAGATTCCTAAATTTTGGAAATTTGAAGTTTCTCCACCAAATGTTTGATTTCTGTCTTCTGGTATATCAATCTGGTTGTTTAATATTTTCAGATTATTATAGGCAGTAGTATTGCCGCCATTAAAATCGCAACTTATAGTCATATCAAAATCCTTAAATACCAAATTTGATATGGTCCAGTTTTGGAAACTGCTGGTAGCATTATTATTATTAAAATAAAGAGGAGATTCTAAGGCCACAACAGCCAGATCGCCGGGGCCACGAACGGTAGCACTACCCAGACTAGCGGCTGTAATGGTTACATTATTGGTAGAGTCGGGAGCTGTGATTGAGTAATCGTCACCGCTTCCAGTTAAAATGCCCATTCCATCTCCTGCAATTTGATTGTTTCCTTTTGCCCATTCGGCCATTGCGGTTGCATTTGCAAAATCAAAAGTGCCACTAAGTGTAAGTGTTTGATTGCTTACCAAACAACCTATTCCATTGGACAATACTCTGTAATGATTTTCTGCAACAGAAAAATTTGAGCCTGGAGACAATGTCAAAGAAGTGGGTAACTGAAATCCCAGATTGGGACTGGCATCAGTTCCATAATTAAGCCAGTTGGCATAGCTTACTTTACCTGCGGGAGCATTGATAGCACCTCCGGCTGCTCCAGTATTTCCGGTAATAGCAGGGCCCGTAATATTATCATACCAGTTACATAATGCTTTTAGTTTTGTAGTGCTGGCACTATAATCAGATGAAACCAAGATAGCTACATCAGAAATACCGGTAAATGAGTTGTAACCTATAGACAACATATTATCTGCAGGAAAACTTTGCCCGGCACTAGTTGATGATGTGCGGATACCGGATTCACTGTTCTTGAAATTATTATTTCTGATATTAATGGCAGAAGCAGGTGTCAAAGTATTGAAAATAGCAATACCGGCACCTAAAGAACTGCCACCTGTATAAGCTTTTCTTTTAGCCTGATCAAAATCGTTATTCTCAATTGTTACATTGCTTGCATTGTAGGCTAACAGAATACCAATATCTACTTGTGTGAATTCATTGTTGTTTACCGCTGCACTTGTAAGTCCTGTAGTAAGATTGAGCCATACAGGTAAGCTGGTAGTACCACCCGTAAGGTCGTCAATAGCATCAACGGATGTAAATTTATTATTGGTAGCAGTAAGTGTAGAAGCACCTACAAAAATATGTGAAGAAGCACCGGTAGTATTGGTACCGTTTATAGCTTTGAAGTAGTTGCGATTGAGTGTCAGGCTATTTGCATTGAAATAGATATTGTTATCATTATCGGTAAAGTCCAATTCAACAATATTGTTTTGCAAAGCGAGTGATTGACCAGCTGTATTAATGGAAGCCACATTGGTACCATCAATCAGGAAACCATCAAATGTTGCAGATACTGAACCAGTCAAATTAATCATTCGATTGGGTCCTGCGCCAGGTGCCACTAAAATAGTTTCTGTAATACGTGTTCCTGTACCCGCAGTTCCTATATTATTTCCTTGAAAAGTCAGGGTTTTATTGATGGTGAGCAATTCTGTATAAGTGCCGGGATCAACTGCAATTACATCATTGTTATTAGCTGCATTAATGGCGGCTTGTATGGTATTATAATGTGTGTTTTGTGTAAGGTTATGTACAGGCAATAGTATAACTGTGCCTCCAATAGCCAGGTCGTTTAAGGGTGAAGAAGGTCGGCCTAAAGCAAATGTTCCCCCTGTATTGGTAGCGCCCCAGGCATAAAGTCTGAAAGTAACGGTAGTTGCCGTTGTAAAATTTTGTAAAGCACTTATAGAAGTAAGATCAATTTGTGATTGTGGGTCACCACCCCCAGTTGTTAAATTATACGTAAATGACGACCCAATATTGATACCCGCAGTTGCAAATCCATCCAGACTGTATTGCCATTGAAAGTTATTGGGTCCTGTTGCGGATCTTCTAAAATTTGCATCCAACGTACTTAGCAAAGCCTGATAAAGAGGTTTTGGCTGAATAGTAAATTGAAAATATTTACCATTTGTAACCGCATCAGCAAACGTGCCAGATACGGTAAAATTATTAGCTGCAAAAGTATTATTAACATTGGTTGCATTGATACCGGCACCTCTGCTTATACTTGTACTTAATAGGTTTGCATCTAAAGTGGTGGCGGCAACGGTTGTTTCATTACCTAAATTTCCATTAAAATCCCATGCAGCTACTTGTGAATAAGCTTGTTGAGATACAGAAGTAACCAGCAAAAGCAAACTTAATTTGAAGCTGAACTTTCTAATTGATTTAATTACAGAGTTTGAAATTTTCAATGTCCCTGTTTGGCATGCGCTAAGAATTCCCATTAGTAGTTAGTTTTCTTTTTAAAACAAATTGATAATATCAAAATGACAATATCAATGGTTCTTAATTTTGGATATGGAATGGCTTCTTAGAGTTTGGATTATGTTTTTCTCTTTTTTTTTAAAAAAAGAAATCTTTTGTGTTAAAATTTTTAACACAAAGAGCGAATATAATATACATTTTCAAAAAGTCAAATGATTTTTTTCAAAATTGACATTTGTCAATTTTTAATTTAAAAAAAACAATGTTTTTTTTTAAATAATACATACTTTTTAAAAAAATATAGTGTGTGAAAAAAAATAAATTAAGATTGAAACATATAAAACAACACTACCGCCACCACTGGCAATAACAAGCCTGCAAGAAAAAACCAAATGCCTCTTCGCTTAAATCCGTATTTGCCTTTTAAAATATACAAACCAGTAATACTAATGATGATAAGCATCAAAGCAAAAACATCGGACACCCATTTCCATCCTTTCAGGCTATTGCGGTGTATTACATTTGACTCGTAGAAGAGCGGCCGCTTTGATAATTTTTCATAATGACCGGTGCGGTCATCAAAATTGATATGCAAGGTAGCATTGTCATAATAAATCTTCACCTGATTATTGGTGGGAAAATCATAAAGTTTGAAATGTTTTTCATCCACTAGCTTACTAAATGAAGTAACCACCTCGTTATTTACTTCTGCACGTTGATAAACCTTGGGCAACTGAATTGTTTTCTTCTGAATGATAAAATCAGGATTCCAGTCGTCCACATGGTTGAGTGCAAGACCCGAAATACAATAAATAATGATTAAGGAGGAAAAGAAATAGCCCAAATCACGATGCCAGGCCACACTCCACCGGTGCAACTTCACTTTAAACTTATTCGCCATTAATTTCCCTTTGCGGTTTCAGAAATAATGCGCCCTGCAAAATCTTTGGAAGTATGAATTACCCATTCTTCCACTCCTTTATCAGGTAAAATGGCATCGGGTTTATAAAGTACTCTTTCTTTTGAATTGGATATTTTTTTGATACCATCGCCAATGATTTGCACCTGAAACATTTCATCAAAAGCTACTAATACCGGAATCACTACAGCAGTTTTCTTTTTTTGCAAAACCTGATTGATGGCGATGGTGGTAGAATCGGGACTATAATGTGCAATATGTCCGCACCAGCCAAAGCTGTAATCGGCTACACCGGTATTGGCTTTTACATAATCTGCCACATCGGTCATCAGCTTTGTCCATTCGGTATTATATTCTTTATCGCCGTAGGCAATGAGCGACAGGCCTTCATTTTGCGGATCCTTAGAAAGCTCTTTATATCTTTTTAAAATATTTTTCTTCAGTAAATCTGTAAAATCTAGCAGGGGTGCTACATGTACTTTGGCCGTAGGCTTGTAGCGTTCCATTTTTTCAATTTTAAACAGTTCAATAGATTTGGGATCGTCTTTCTGACCAATCAATGTAGGTATATCATCAAACGAATGTGAGCTAACCGTAAGAAAAATCGGGACTATTACTATATCTGAATAGTTTTCTTTGTCAAATTCTTTAAGCCTTGTAGCAATGGAAGGCTCGGTATATTCCATAAAAGCTGTTTTCACATCCTTTACCACACCATCAGCCATTATTGAATCTCTTACTCTTTTTTCCAGATCAAGCAAGCCATTTCTCCAGGCTTCTGAGCGGGAACCATGATTGACCAACAAAACACCTACTTTCTTATTACTGCTGTTTGCTTTAGCTGTTTTTTCTGAGCGACCACAAGAGGCTAAAATGCTTGTAACCAAAGCACCCAATACCAAAAAATTCAAAGTTTTTTTGCCGGAGAACATCATGTAGATTTTTGTTTTTATAATCCGGCAAAGAAACATGGATATCCTGCAAACCATTTTCAAAATCAGAAAACGGTTTTACGAGAAAAGAAAAAGCTGCCAGCATTAGCAGCTTTCACAAAAAATTTATTGAATTCTCTCAAACTTAAACTCTGGCTTTCCTCTTGTACCACCATCGCCACCAATTCCCATAGCCAGACATTTTAGTTTATAATAATTGCTATTGAAATCTTTAATGATATAAAACCTGTCTAGCCGGGCCCCTGTTGCAGGTTGTGTACTTCTCCATTTACTGCCAATGCCCCAGCGGTCGGTTGCCAGGCTAATGGTATGCACACTATCTATATTGTAAGCAGTAAAAGCTGCATTAGCAGTAGCTGCATTTGCATATTTTATTTCTTTTACCTGTATGCCTGATAAATAGTTGGTAACTATCATATCAGAAAAATTGTAAGGAACCATTCCAGCTCCAAAATTGGTCATGTATAAAGAATAGGACCAAACAATATCCCATCTTGCTTTTTCAGGCTCTACATTCACTAATCCTTTATCAAAAGAAGCAAAACGAAAATGATAGGCCGCATCTTTATTTATTTGTAATGTTTTAAATGTGGAGGAAGTAATACCTGCATATTGCAAGGTATAACCACCACCGGCATTGCGCAGCACTCTTATTTTCATCCAGGGTTTTTCAGCAATGCCACCACCAGTTCCACGGTTGATGATGATTACTTTGTTGTCGGTAGCATTTGCCGATACTTCGGGAATAACGGTGCCCGCCAGCGAGCCATTGATGTCATCAAAATATGCTAAGTCGGATGGTTGTGGATTGAATTGGCTTACTGCCAATGTCAACCCTATTGTATCTGCTGCATTCACTAAGCTTAGATCATTCTTTGCAGTTACTTTAGCACCCGCCCCAGTTGTATTGTTTAAGATTACTCTAAAATCGCTGCCGCAATAAAAACCCAAATCCCAACTTTCCCTTGCTACTGGAGTAGTGGTTCCCGAACTTAAATCAAGATAAACGGAATTGCCCGCTGCACTACCCGGCTCGCTACCTATAAGACCGTTCAACTGTACCTGTGCTCCATTGGTAGGCGGTACATTGAAAATGGGATCATGATCTTTTTTGCAAGCAACAAACAGGCTTGCAGTGAAAGCAGTAAATATGAATAAAGCATTGCGCATAAAATATATTTTTAAGTTCTATTTGTATTTTTTATTCCATTGAAAATTTAAACCTAGAAAAAAAGAACGACCATAGCTAACCGGTACTGCTCCGTTGACAGCATGCATACCGCCGCCGGTAGCTGTATTGTTGATATTGGTTACATCAAAAATATTCTTCACCCCACCACATAGTGTTATCATAGGATGTACTTGTGATGTAATGGTAAAATCGGCTAAATGATAGGAAGCCACATTGGCTACATAAACAATGCCATTGCCCGATGCATCTTCACCAAAAACAAATGATGGGCGTTTGCCAGTAAATTTATAAAACAAACCCAGTTTTGTTTTTAGCTTATTGATATTGTAACTGATGTTTGAATTTATTTCAGGTGTCCATAAAAAATCACGACTATCGGTTTTAGTATAAACAGGATCATTAAACACACTTGCATAATAGCCGATATATGAAAAGCCTAAGGTGGCTGAAAGATTTTTCCAGCCCAAAGTATTATTCAATGTAGCTCCTGTTGTTTTAGAATGATTGATATTAAAATAAGTATAGAGGTTGGCATTGGTAGTGCTGAGCGCCAGGTCAATCTGATTGTTGAATACATTATAAAACCCGGTGAGGGAGCTGCTGTATTTTAATCCTTTATTTTTTATGGGTGCCCATCCCAAAGAAGTAGAAAAGCTATTGGAATGTTCTGCTTTCAGATTTTTATTTCCTTCAATATCGTGGTTTACATCATGAAAACTGAAATATAGTTCCCGCAAAGCAGGCGAACGAAAACCATAAGCATAAGCCAGCCGCAGATCCAGTGTTTTACTTAATATCAGCTTTGCATTGAAAGAAGGAACAACCGGTGGCGCATCATACACCGAGTTGTGAATAAAACGCAAACCCGGACGCAGATTTATTTTGCTGTTGGGTTTTATTTCAGCAGATACAAAAGCTGCAAAATCAGTAATTACAGGCTTACCTTCTATTCTTTCACCACTTGCCGATTCACGATTGATATCAATGCCCGGCTGTAATGAAAATGCAGGAGCAACTGTATATTGCAATGTGGTTCTGTAAACAAAACTGTTGAACTTTGAAATATCCTGCTCACCCATTCCGGTAGTCAATTCATCTGTTCCTTTTTCAAAATCGTGCCGGGTGGTTTTGGTGCGGCGTTCATAATCGGTATATGCCATCAGTCCGTTGAGCTGCATTTTGGAATTAATTTTCCATCCGCCTTGCAATTGATGTGTAAACCTGTCGGTACCATAACGCTGATCTACTGCTTTATAAGTATTCATATTAATAGCGCCGCGGCTGATGATGTTTTCCTGCAATGCATCTAAACGATAATAAATATTGAAGCGACTGTTTTCATAACCCATTCTTGTGTGTCCAAGCCATTGTTCTTTTGGCTTCCACTGCTTGTTTCGGCCATAGGCATCTCCACCAAAGCCATCCTGATCATTATGTGTGCCACCAACTGAAAAGTTCCAACTGTTTTTATTCCACCCAATATTTACATTTTGCAGATGTGCGCCTTTATAGCTAAAGGGATAATATTCATTATCTGCTGTTTCTTCCTGCAGTTTTGCGGAAACAGTAAGATTGTTTTTTTCATTCTTTTTAGTAATGATGTTGATAACACCTGCCAGCGCATCAGAGCCATAAGAAACCGACATGGGGCCTTCTACTATTTCTATTCGGTCAATTGTATTTACATCAACCTGGTTCAGACTTTCACGGGTATCGCCACGGTCAACCATGGGTACGCCATCCAATAAAATCTTAACATTTCGGCCACTCATGCCCATTAGCTGTACATCCGTAGTGCCAATCGTATTATCGTTGCTAAAACGAAAGCCCAATTGATTGGCCAAAACCTGTTTTATTTCCGTAGCACCACTCTGTCTGATTCGTTCGCTATTAATTACTCGAACCTGATAAACAGAATTTTTTACCGATTGTGGTTTGTATTGTCCTGTGATGACAACTTCACCCAAAGTTTTTAAAGTATCTAACTGTGCGAATACTGAATGGCTAACAATCGCCATCAGAAAGGAGATGTAAATTTTTCTCATAAGTGTCATAGTATTGCTGCAAAGTTTGTTGTATGGTATTTATTATTTTATCATGCTTTTGTCAGGAAATATGACTTGTGCTATGTTTTACAAAAAAATGACATCTGAAAAACTGTTATCACAAAGCTGTATGACAAAAATCATTGACAATAATTTGTATTCTTTGCAGGGCGCAAAAGTGAGGAGTTCACATTTAAACTATTAACCGAATCGGGAAACTTGTTTTTCGCAATAGGGAAACTGACTATGAGATGACAATTCTCTTTTCACCTGACATCAATTTTCCTTTATTGATATGCAAAAAAAAATCCCGCTTATAAAGCGGGACTTAATTATTTTTTTATTTAATTACTCAACTACCACTATCCCTTTTGCTGTTACTCTCACTTCTTTTTTAGGTTCTTTTATTGCATCAATTTCTGCTTGAGATTTTTTGGCATCTTCAGCATAGTGTTTCAATTCATCAACAGAAGTAGTTTTTAATTTTACTTCGCCATCTATTACCACTGTTTTTCCTTTGGCAGCCAGCGGCAAAAAGAAACCGTAGTCTTTCATTTTTACCATTGCTGTTTCTCCATTAGGAAGTTCCAGCGTGAGCCAGCATCCTTTTTTTGGACATACATCAATGATTTTAGCTTTTACTTTCACATCTGCTTTTTCAGCACTTCCGGCATTCAATTTTGCAGCAACATCCTGTAACGGCACAAAATCAGTTGCCGTAATTTTTTCACCATACCAGTCACCCACCTTTGCCTCTCCGGCCGGTGGCTGTGCCTGTGCTGCTAATCCTAAACCAGCTACTAAAAGTGTAAGTAATATCTTTTTCATATCTGTTTATTTTTTAAGTTTTATAAGTTAAGAGGGTAAAGATAAAATTTTATTCCAAATAGTTGCTTATTGTGGTAAAACAGGTTTTTCAAAATGGGGTACCGGAGCTGAAATGGCATTTAAAAATGAGATCAAATCCTTTTTTTCATTTTTGTTCAAATGTAAAGGGCGAATCAAGTGGCTTACCTGACCATTCATGGCGGGTTGATTCAGCTTGTCAATCACGGCTTCAATATGTTTTAAAGAACCATCGTGCAGCCATGGGGCGGTGTACATTACATCTCTCAAAGAAGGTGTTTTAAACTTTCCACTATCGGCATCGGCATGGGTTACTTTATACAGACCAACGTCCGTTCCTGCTGTGCCTATATTGTGAAACTGATTATCGGTCATCAATGCTCCGTGATGGCAGTTCATACATTTTGCCTTTGTACGAAATAAATGTAATCCGCGAAGTTCACTGATAGAAAGTGCTTTTTTATTTCCTTCCAGAAAATGATCGAATCTACTTTTGTTGCTAACAATAGTATTCTCAAATACCGCTATAGCTTCTGTCATTCTATCGGGATTGATTTCATTTTTTCCAAATGCTTTTTCAAAAAGCTCCTGATAGCCTTTTATTCTTCTGAGCGTTCTTATCACATCCGGCATTTCACTGTTCATTTCCGATTCACTTTCGATAGGCCCGAAAGCCTGATCCTGCAAATCACGAGCACGGCCATCCCAAAATAGTTTGTGATAAACCCAGCTGTTTAAAATAGAAGGTGCATTCCGCTGTGTCGTGGCGCCTTCATGTCCTATTGATTTTTCTTTTTTATCAGTCCAGTGCAGTGCGGGATCGTGGCAGGTGGCGCAACTTATTTTTCCGGAACTGCTCAGCCGGGGATCAAAGAATAATGTCTTGCCCAATGCAATGATATTTTTTAATGAATCTTTTTGATTTTCAATTGGACTTGGGGGTATCAAACCCAGCTCTTTCCATTTTACATTTTCATCTACAGCAGGAGCAGGCCATTGCGAAGGATGCTGCGAATAGATTTTTCGCAAACGATTTGTTTGTGAGTCCGACTCCTGTGTAATAAATGAAACCAGGAGCAGCGCAACAAAAATCAGCGATGTAGTAATTAGCAGTTTCTTCATTTAGCTTTCAGCCAAGTGTAATAAAGAATAAAAATAGGAGGTTTGAAATTATTAAAACCAAACTAAAATCATCCTTGAAAAAAAATAATTTTCAAAACTTCATCCGCTGTATCCTTACCGCATTCAGTATCGCCAGCAACGCCACACCTACGTCTGCAAATACGGCTTCCCACATAGTAGCCAAACCACCGGCGCCTAAAATCAACACAACTAATTTTACACTAAATGCCAGTGCAATATTTTGCCAAACGATGCGCTTAGTCTGCTTACCAATTTTTATTGCCATTGGAATTTTTATGGGCTTGTCATCCTGAATAACAATGTCTGCTGTTTCAATAGTAGCATCACTACCCAATCCGCCAAATGCAATACCCGCATCACTGAGTGCCACCACCGGCGCATCATTCACACCATCGCCTGCAAATGCCACTGATTCATTTCTATTTTTTATCTCGTTGACTTTATTCACTTTGTCTTCGGGTAGTAAATCTCCATAAGCATATTGAATACCCAACTGCGCAGCTACATATTCCACCACTTTACGCTTATCGCCACTCAACATAGTCAACGAAATATTCATTGCTTTCAATTGATCAACCGCTGCTTTTGCATCTGCTTTTATACTATCAGCAATGGTGAGATAGCCAGCATATTTTTTATTGTAAGCAATGGCAATTGTAGTGTATGCAATATCGGTTGTGTCCACATCATAAGCAATTCCGAATTTATCAAGCAACTTAAAATTGCCGACCAATATTTCCTTATTGTCAATAAAAGCTTTTATTCCATGACCTGAAATTTCTTCAACTCTTTCTACCTTTATGGAATGATTGACCGCACCCACATATTGATGAATAGCCGTAGCCACCGGATGCGTACTTTGACTTTCCAGCACATTTACCATTTGCAGAATTGTTTCTTTGTTTACGTCCGGCTTCATGATAACTTCCTGCACTTTAAAAACGCCTTCCGTCATGGTGCCGGTTTTATCTACTACCACATTTTTAATGCCGGCCATTACGTCCAAAAAATTACTTCCTTTAAATAAAATGCCATTTCTACTGGCAGCACCTATGCCGCCAAAATATCCCAACGGAATAGAAATAACCAATGCACAAGGACAGGAGATAACCAGAAAAATTAATGCCCGATAAAGCCATTCGTTAAACTGATAATCTCTTACAAAAAAATAAGGCAGCAGACAAATGGCAACAGCCAGTAATACTACAATAGGTGTATAAATTTTTGCAAACCTGCGTATGAATAATTCCGTAGGTGCTTTTTGAGCCGTTGCGTTTTGTACCAGTTCCAGAATTTTACTGAGTTTACTGTCTGTATAAGCCGTAGTTACTTTTATCAATGAAACAGTATTCAGGTTAATCATACCTGCCAGCACGGCTTCACCTTTAGATTTGGTGTCGGGTTTGCTTTCGCCGGTAAGTGCAGCGGTATTAAATGTGGCTGTTTCAGAAATCAATTCGCCATCCAAACCCAATTTTTCGCCGGGCTTCAACTGTATGATGGAGCCAATACTTACCTCTTTTGCATGAATCAGTTTTTGTTGATTGTGCTCCAGCACCGTTACTTCATCGGGCCGTTGATCCAGCAGCGTTTTAATATTTGCTTTAGCCCTTTTTACAGCCAGGGTTTGAAACACTTCACCCACAGCATAAAAAAGCATTACAGCAACACCTTCAGGATATTCACCTATCGCAAAGGCACCAGCCGTTGCAATTACCATTAAAGTAAATTCTGAAAAGATTTCCTTTTTGACAATTGATTCCAGCATTTCCCTCATCACCGGTAATCCTACAGGCAAATAGGCAGCTATGTACCAGCCCAACCGGAGGTATTCTTTAAAAAATCCGGGGCTAGGTAACCAGTTATGATCAAAAGCCAGTCCGAGCATTAACAAAACAAAGCTGATGATTGCAGGTAAAAATTGCTTTACAGCTCCACCAGATTGCTCATGATCATGGTCATGGCCATCATGATTGTGACCGTCGTCATGTGAGTGACCTTTTTGCAACAGTTCTTTGGCACCTGCCTGCGCATAAATTTTTTCTTCCTGTGTACAGCATAGCTGCCGGCCGGCTGCATCGTATTGATGTTTATGATTAGGATCTTTATTTATCATTAAAGTAAAGTGATTAAAAAAAGTGCAAACAGTTCAACTGTTGCACTTTCAATATTAGTAATGAATGATTGAATTTACATACCTGCGGCCAATGCCATCAAAGCAGAAAGCATGACTACACATTTCCAGCAATTGAGTCTGTTCATTTTTATAAAATTTAATTCGGTAAAAATACATGGTGTTTCGTTTCAATTATGTTAATGTGCATGCTCTCCTTCACCTGCGTTGGTCAATTTTGCCATTACAAAAAAAGCGCCTTTCACTACTACTCTTGCATCCATTGGTATTTCTTTTAATAAAGTAATTTGTGTATATCCAACTTCTGTCGTCCCTTTAGCAACCGGTATCATTTTAAATGTAATGCTCTTTTTCTTATCATGCGGCGCAGATTTTTCATTATGATCATGGTCTGCATTTTCATTTTGCTTTACTGAATCTTTTCCATCTTCGTTATTATGTGCTTCTTCTTTTTTATCTGTTACAATAAAAATATAATCCTGCCCCTGAATGGTTACAATCGCATCTGTGGGAATGGCAGGCACGTTTGCTTTCTCCAGGCTGATGATGGCAGTTACATTCATGCCATCAATCAATCCGGTTTTATCGCCCATCACTTTTGCATGTACGGATACAGCTTTGCTTTCCCCTTCAAAGGATGAACCCAGAGAAAATATTTGCGCATCGTACTCTTTGCCCGGATTATTGGTAAGCGTAAAATGTATGAGTTGATTATTCTTTAGTACAGGCAAGTCTTTTTCATAAACAGACAGATCAAGATGCAATTGACTGTTGTCCACCACTTCCGCTACCGGGGTGGTTACATCTACATAGCTGCCCATTTTTACTTTTACATCACTTACTACACCATTGATGGGGCTGATAACCGCCAATACCGAAATTAATTTGCCACTTGAAAGCCTGGCAGGGTTGATGCCCATTAATTGTATTTGCTGTGCAAGTGTTGATTTCAGGTTGCGCAATGTTCTCAATTCCGTTTCTGCGGCCTGCAGGTTTTTTAAGGCTCCTGCATTCCCTGCATTCAATTCCTTTTGGCGTTTTACTTCAAGTTCGGCCAATGTAATTTTTGTATTTACATTCAAATACTCGCTTTGCGCCTGAATAAAATCAGGATTGCCGATGGTGGCTATTGTTTGTCCTTTATATACCTTACTTCCCGGCTGTACCAACAATGATTTTACTACACCACTGTAAATTGAATTTATGCTAGCCTTGTTTTGATTGGGTACACGCAAAACTCCAGTTGCTTTTAATGACGATGTCAATTCTTTGTCTTCAATCACTCCCAGTTCTACACCTATCGCTTTCATCTGCTCTTGAGTGAGTGAAGTTGTTCCGGGTTCACTATTTTCGTCTTCATGCTTTTCTTCATTGGCTTGCGGTTCTTCTTTAGAACTGTTTTTACCACCACAGGCAGAAATAAAACCAAGACTGAAAAATAATATTGCTGGTATTAATATACGTTTCATCGTTCTGTTTTTATTGGTTTGTGTAATAATAATATTGAATGACTGAATGGTTATAGGCATTGAGATTTTCCAGATAATTTTTTTGAACTTCAATAGCCTGTGTCAGAAATTGTGAAAGCTCAGCAAAACTAATTTCGCCTGCACGATAAGCCAAAGTAGCCGCTTTGATAATTGATTCCGCCTGCTTTAATCCAGCACTTTCATAAAAAGATAACATACTTTGATTTTTTTCTACTTCTTGCTGCAATTGCAATTTATGTGTTAGCATTAATTGCGAATCATATTCAAATTGCTTTTGCTGTAATACGACTTCGGCCTGTGCATATTTTATTTTCTGCTGATAGGCTTTTGCGCCAAATAATGGAAACGCCGCTGTTATGGAAAACCCTGATAAAGGATCTTTGGCACCCCACAATCGCTGAGTAAAGAACCTTCCTGAAAACTCAGGTTTGTTTTCATTCCTCACCACCTGAATTCCTGCATTGGCGATGTTGATATTTTGTGTTTGCAATGACAAAACAGGATGAACACTATCAGTAGTAATCAAAGGCAGGTTCATTTTTTCTAAAGGCAATAGTTGCGGCAGCAAAACTTCTGTTGTGTTTAATAATTGCATCAGCGACTGCTGTTGTATTTGCATCTCCTTACTTATCTGTTGCATCTGAGCCTGTAGCTCCCTCATGCGTACATTGGCGGCTATACTGTTGAGCCCAGGGCTATCTCCGGTTTTTACTTTAAGTATGGCAGCAGCATTGAGCGATTTATAGATACTGTCTAATCGTTGATACAATAATTGTTTATCCTGCAAATACCAAAGTTCGTAGTACACTTTCCTTACTTCTCTATTCAATTGTACCTCTATAGCAGCCTCATTCATATTGTAGAATTTTAACTGCTCACCATAAAGATTTTTCTGTGCTTTATATAAACCGGGCCAGGCTATAGACTGAGAAATGCCAATTTTTAACATGCCTTTACTATCAGAAGGTCTTAAATCTTCATTCTCTGCAAATACACCGGTTTTTGGAAATGCCATTGCTGTATTCATTTGTGTTTTGCCTTTTACTACCTGCTGCTTGTTTATTTCATACTGCAGATTATTTTTTGCAAGACCGATAGCTTCATTACAACTTACTCTTTTTGTAGCAGGTTGCTGCGCAAATCCGTAGTTTGTAAATAACAAAAACAACATATTTGAGCTAACGATCGCTTTGGATTTAATTTTCATATTTCTTCTTGTTGAAAAGATGATATAGAGTAGCGGCAACACTACCAACGTTAGAAATGTGGACGTAATTAAGCCGCCAATAACAACGGTAGCCAATGGCTTTTGAACTTCAGCACCAGCACCAGCTGATAGTGCCATGGGTATAAAACCTAATGAAGCTACTATGGCCGTCATTAAAACAGGCCGCAAGCGGATTTTAGTTCCTTCCAGTACTCGTTGAAAGATATCTTTCATACCCTCTTTTTCTAACTGATTGAAAGTGCTGATGAGTACAATTCCGTTTAATACAGCGACACCAAACAAGGCAATAAATCCAACACCCGCAGAAATGCTGAATGGCATTCCTCTTAATAATAAAGCAAAGACTCCGCCAATGGCACTCATAGGAATGGCCGTAAAAATCAATAAAGATTCTTTGACAGAACCAAAGGTGAAGTAGAGCAAAAGAAATATCAAAGCCAGCGCAAGCGGTACCGCAATTTTTAAACGGGCAGATGCTTTTTGTAAATTTTCAAAAGTGCCGCCATAAGTATAATAATATCCAGTGGGCAATATTTTTACGATACTCAATTTTCTCTGAATTTCTTTTACCACACTGGCCACATCTCTGCCTTTTACATTAAAGCCCACTACAATTCTGCGTTTGCCTTCTTCCCTGCTTATTTGTGCAGGGCCTTCTTTAAAAGAAATGCTTGCCACCTGTGATAATGGAATTTGGTTGCCATCGTTGGTGGCCACAAATAAATTACTTACATCATCAATAGAGGTTCTACTTGCACTGTCGAGCCTTACCACCAGGTCAAATTTTCTTTCGTTCTCAAATATCACGCCTGCGGCTTCGCCTGCAAAGGCTGTACTGATGGTGTGATTGATGTCTTCAATATTCAATCCATAGCCTGCAATCTTAGCACGGTCGTATTGAATTGTAATCTGAGGCAGGCCCACCGTTCTTTCTACCTGCGGCTCTGTTACACCTTTTACCGTCTGTACAATTTTGGCAACCCGTGGCGCAATACTTGCAAGTGTATCTATATTTTCTCCAAAAATTTTAATGGCTACATCTTGTCTTACTCCTGTCATTAGTTCATTAAAACGCATTTGTATAGGTTGCGATGCTTCAAAGAAAACACCGGGAATTACTTCCAGTTTTTCCAACATCATTTCCGAAAGCTGATTATAATCTTTTGTTGTTTTCCATTCACTTCTGGGTTTTAATACGATAATCAGGTCTGTAGCTTCCGGCGGCATAGGATCGGTAGGCACTTCGGCACTACCTGTTTTGCCCACTACCATTTTTACTTCAGGAAAAGATTTGATGATACGACTTGCCTGCATAGATGTTTCCACACTTTGCGTAAGCGAAGTACCCTGTGGAAGTATGCAGTGAAAAGCAAAATCACCTTCTTTTAATTGCGGAATAAACTCGCCACCCATTCTTCCAAATATTATCATTGCAATGATCAGTAAGGCTACAGCTGCACCCACCACTCCATATTTTAGTTTGATAGCCCATCGTATTAGTGGCGCATATATCCGCTGAAAAAAATCCATCAGCCTGTCGCTAATATTTTTTTTGTAAGTTGTTTGCTTAGAAAGAAACAATGCAGACATCATGGGAATATAGGTAAGCGAAAGTATTAATGCGCCCAAAATGGCAAAACCCACCGTTTGAGCCATAGGTCGAAACATTTTTCCTTCAATTCCCTGTAAGGATAAAATAGGCAGATAAACAATCAGAATAATGATTTGCCCAAATGCTGCTGAGCTCATCATTTTTTTGGCACTGCCTTCTACTGCCTCATCCATTTGTTTTTGCGATAGCTTTCCCGTTATTTTTTTTGTAGCGAGAAAATGTAAGGTTGCTTCTACAATAATTACAGCACCATCTACTATCAAACCAAAATCAATTGCTCCCAGGCTCATCAGGTTGGCACTTACTCCAAACAAACGCATCATACCCAATGCAAATAACATAGATAATGGAATGGCTGAAGCCACTATCAATCCAGCTCTAAGGTTACCCAAAAAAAGTATGAGCACCAGCAGTACAATTAAAGCACCTTCCAGCAAATTTATTTTCACTGTACCCACAGCACGGTTTACCAGTTCTGTTCTGTCCAGATAGGGTTCTATTTCTATATCATCGGGCAATGCTTTTTGTATCGTTTCTATTTTTTGCTTCACCCGCTCTACCACTGCGGCACTATTTCCTCCTTTCAGCATCATTACTATTCCACCTACTACTTCCTTTTCTCCGTTGTAGGTTACAGAGCCGTATCGCACTGCATTGCCTAACCGTACTTCTGCAACATCTCTTATCAACACCGGAATATTGTTTACTTTCTTAATCACAATATTGTTTACATCTTCCATTGAATGAATTAATCCAATACCGCGAATGAAATATGCGTTGGGCTTTTTATCAATGTAGGCACCACCGGTATTTTCATTATTTTTTTGCAATGCAGAAAAAATTTCGGCAATGGTTACATTCATCCCTTTAAGTTTATTGGGATTTACCGATACTTCATATTGCTTTAGCAAACCGCCAAAACTGTTTACTTCAGCTATACCGGGTGTGCCATATAATTGTCTTGCCACAATCCAGTCCTGCATCGTACGCAGGTCCATTGCACTGTATTTATTTTCTGCACCTTTCTTTGGATGAATAATGTATTGGTATATTTCTCCCAGGCCCGTACTTACAGGAGCCATCTCAGGACTGCCCAGCCCCTTTGGAATATTTTCTTCAGCTTCTTTTAATTTTTCATTGATTAATTGTCGGGCAAAATAAATATCAATATCATCCTGAAAAACAACGGTGATTACTGATAAACCAAATCTTGAAATAGAACGCATTTCTTCCAGGTCTGGAAGATTGGCAAGGCTTTGCTCAATGGGATAAGTAATTAATTGTTCCGTTTCCTGAGCAGCCAATGTAGGAGCAAGCGTAATGATTTGTACCTGATTGTTAGTAATATCGGGCACAGCATCCAGCGGCAACTTACCGGCACTCCACACACCCCAGCTGATGAGTGCCAGTGTCATCAACCCCACAATGAGTTTATTTCTTATACTAAAATGTATAATGCTGTTTAACATGTAAATATTAAGTTGGATAATAAATAAAAGCAGGTCAGTAGTATGTACCTGTCAATAAATGAAATCTAAAAAATCAGTATTATCCTAACTGTGGGGGCTGCCAAACCGGAAGCGAAATATCTAAAACATTATCAGAAGCGTAAGCATGTTTATTTGTAGTTTGAAAAGCAGTTGTGTAAGCGGGAAAAAGATTTACATTTTCGCAGAATGCAGTAGCACAACAGCTACAGGTACAAAAAGGTGTACAGGCATCGGCATGATGACTTTCGGCCGGGCAGCTGTTATGATTGGCAGTAGTCAATTCAGTCTGATACTTTACTGACTCGCAAGCAGCATCATTACAGGGAAAGCAAGACAATGTGATGACTACAACGGACATTATGAAAGCAAATAATTTCACCAGAGCAAAGGTGAAAAAATAAATCGGGAAATCATAACCGTATCAGAAAAAATGAAGAAGTATTTTATCGCAACAGCAGCTCACAAGGCTTCAGTCCGGTATGCTTTTTAAAAGCAGTGGAGAAGTGGGATATGGAAGAATAACCCAGCAGCATAGATACTTCAGTAACACTCAGACCTTTTTCATAAAGCAGGTATTTGGCATGCTCCATTCGTTGACTTTGATAAAAATCAAAAACCGTAGTGCCGAATAATTCTTTAAATCCTTTTTTCAGATAACATTCATTGATGGCTACTTTGCGGCTCAGTTCTTTAATGGTAATGGGATTGCCGATATGGCCAATTAATATTTCACGGGCTTTGATGATTTTTTCCCGGTCGGCTTCATTGGCCAGAAACTTACAATGAATGGTGTCAATTTCTTTTTCGCCCAGCATACAATCCAGACTGTAGAGTAAGAGCATCTGCGTTTGGGCGTTTACAAAAATATTTTTCGAATGAGCCGGAATAAGTATGATTCAATAATGCTTCCAAAACCATACGGGTTTTACCGCAAAGGGGCATGGCTTTGCTAAACGAGGTAGCATGTTTAAAGTTCAGAATGTCATCAGTAAGACTATCGGCACCCTTGCGTGGCTTTACAAACTGGCTCAACTGCCTTGCCGAAAAACGAAAACTTACCACATCCACACTATCCACTCTTTCCATACAACTTTTAGAAGCACT
Organism: Chitinophagaceae bacterium; assembly: GCA_037045195.1. Classification (GTDB taxonomy): domain Bacteria; phylum Bacteroidota; class Bacteroidia; order Chitinophagales; family Chitinophagaceae; genus JJ008. The sequence continues at coordinate 129,965 of JBAOIB010000004.1, read as the reverse complement.
GTACTGACACATATCACATTCCGAATCTTTTTTGCGGCAGTACACATTACCACTAAAACAATATTTCAGTTCCAGATAATTTTCCTTTGACTTATTGCCCTGATAGTTATAAATCATCAACCCAGTATCATCTACATTCCAGTGCGGCTGACGGTAATATCTTTTAATATTATATTGAACCGAACCGGGAATGGGTTGTTGCTTCTCCTGCAACAAAGACATTTGCTCCTGCATTAAAGGCTGATTGTAGGCTACAGATAATATATCCAGATTAGAATTCATTTGCAATTGCAAATTTACAGTGTAAACATTGATTTTTTACATTCTTCAGTCATCCGATTGTCTTTAGCCGTATTTTAACAGTCAAATTGTAAAAAATCTTCATTTTTTAGGCTTATCTGCTAACTTTGCACGCCTGCACCGGCAATGCCGGGTTGCCAAAATCTTTCTACAATATATTATATGATTCATCCGCATACTTACATTCATCCTAATGCCAGACTGGCAACGAATGTGAAGATTGACCCCTTTACTGTCATCCATCAGGATGTAGAAATAGGCGATGGCACCTGGATAGGCTCCAATGTAACCATAATGGAAGGAGCCAGAATTGGAAAAAACTGTCGCATATTTCCCGGTGCTGTTATCGCCGCCATTCCACAGGACTTAAAATTTCAGGGCGAATATTCTACTGTGCATATTGGCGACAATACAACCATCAGAGAATTTGTATCCGTAAACCGCGGAACCAAAGACCGTGAAAAAACGGTGATTGGCAGCAATTGCCTCATCATGGCTTATTCGCATTTTGCACACGATTGTCTGGTAGGCGATCATGTAATCGTAAGCAACAACACACAGGTAGCAGGCCATGTTACCATTGGCGAGTGGGCCATCCTTGCCGGTATGTGTGCGGTACATCAGTTTGTAAAAATTGGTGCTCATTCATTTGTAGCCGGTGGCTCACTGGTAAGTAAAGATGTGCCGCCCTACATTAAGGCCGGACGTACACCTTTGAGTTATGCCGGAGTAAACTCCATAGGACTTAAGCGTCGTGGTTTTAGTATAGAAAGCATCAATCATATTCTTGATATTTACCGGGTACTATATAACAAGGGCATGAACACCAGTCAGGCCATTGAATATTTAGAAGAAGAAATGCAGGCAACGGATGAGCGGGATGAGATAGTAACCTTTATCCGCGAAAGTGGCCGTGGCATTATCAAACGCTTCACCAAAGGCAGCAGCGATGACGATCTCCCTATCTGATGCAGGCAAGCGGTACAACCGCGAATGGGTGTTTCGGCACTTTCAATATCAATTTCAATCGGGTAATGCTTATGCTATTTCTGGGCCCAATGGCTCGGGCAAAAGCACTTTGCTGCAAGCAATAGGCAGTGCATTGATGCTGAATGAAGGAAAAATAATTTATGAGCAACAGCAAAAACAGGTACCTGCCGAATCGGTGTACAAACATATTTCCATTTGCGCCCCATACCTGGAAGTAATAGAAGAAATGACGGTGAGAGAGTTTCTGGAATTTCATCAAAGCTTTAAACCATTTTTAGCAGGAGTTGAAATACCATTTATTATTGAAAAGGTGGGGCTTTCTAAAGCGGAGCATAAGCAAATACGCTACTACTCATCGGGCATGAAGCAAAGGGTGAAACTGGCGCAATGTATTTTTTCTGATACAACTATCGTATTGCTGGATGAGCCTTGTACCAATTTAGATACAGAAGGAATAAGCGTTTATCAAAATTTAATAAAAGATTATTGCGCTTCCCGCCTCGTCATTGTAAGCAGTAATGATGAAGTGGAAACAAGTTTTTGTGATGAGCAGATCAATATGGGTGATTATAAGAAATAATGAAATTGAGATTAAAGTATGAATTAATGAAGAGAGCTTAAATCAGGTTTCTCGCCTTTATTTCTCTTTTTATTTTTTACAAGTAATACAAAGGGGACACAAATAAGGAATAATAGACCGATATACAAAAACACATCCATATAAGACATTACAGATGATTGTTTCATTACAGAATAATCCATTAACTGATATGCTTTTTGCAATGCGATATTGGGTGCATCACCTTTCGCCATAAAAGCATGTTGTATATTACTAACTCTTGCCTGTACCACAGGGCTGTTGATATCCAGTTTTGATACAAGATCTGCACGATGTACCATCAACTGCTGTGCCATAAATGTAGTGATGATTGCAATGCCAAAAGAACCTCCCAATTGACGCATCATACCTGTAAAAGCAGCTCCTTCTCCTATTTCTTTTCCCTTGAGTGTGCTTAAAGACAAGGTGGTTACAGGAATAAATAATAAGGCCATTGCAATACCTCTCATAATTAACATCCAGAAAAAAGACTGTTCGCCTGTATCGGGTGTCAGAATTTTATAACCCCACATACAAAAAATAAAAAACATAAACATACCAATAGCCGCCATAAACTGCTGTTTGACTCCTGCTTGTAATAGTTTGCCTATAAACGGCATCAGCACAGCCGTTGTAAGCGTAGCTGGAATCATCAATAGGCCCGCTTGCAAAGCGGTCCACCCCAAAGTAGCCTGCGTATAAAGCGGAATAATAAACGTGGAACCATATAATCCAAAACCCATAATAAAAGACAGAATAGTTCCAGTACGCAAGTTGCCATTTTTGAGTACCCTCAAATTCACAACAGGATTTTCGAAAAGTCAACTCCCTCCATATAAAAAAGAAGAAACCTAATAAGGCAGTGATAGAGAAGTAAATTATGAGTGAACTGGAAAACCAGTCTTCATCATGTCCTTTTTCCAAAACAAACTGCAGCGAACCTACAAATACAGCAAGTAAACCAATACCCAGCCAGTCAATATCGCTCGTCTTACTCTTTTCAGCATACTTTGGGCTTTTTACAAATTGAAGTGTAAGTAAAGTAGCAATAATACCTAATGGGATATTGATATAGAAAATAAAAGGCCACGAAAAATTATCAATAATATAACCGCCTAGTGGTGGCCCCAGCGTAGGCCCCACTATTACACCCATGCCATATAAGGCCTGTGCCATGCCTCTTTTTTCAGCAGGATAACTTTCAGTAATGATAGTTTGTGAAGTAACCAGCAATGCACCACCACCCACGCCTTGCAAAAAACGAAAAAGAATTAATTCATTGATATCGGTGGCATTACCGCACAAAAAAGAGCAAACTGTAAAAATGACAATAGATACTGCAAAATAATTTCTGCGTCCAAATTGCTGCGACAACCAACTTGTCATAGGAATAATTATCACATTTCCGATAGCATAGGCAGTAATGATCCATCCAATTTCAGAAGTCGTTGCACCCAGATTGCCCTGCATATCTTTAATAGCCACATTCACAATTGTGGTATCCACAATTTCCAGCAGCGCACACACAATTGCCGTTATGGTTATCACCAATCTGCGGGAGCCATATTCAACTAATGATTCATCCATGTTTTTACATTGGTATCAAAAACCGAAAAAGAAAAATACTATCAGAAAATTTAATTTAAAAACACATCTACATACACACTCATTCCCGGACGAAGCTTTTTTAAAAGGCTGTCTGATTTGTTTGTGAATTCAATTTTTACGGGTAATCGCTGAACTACCTTCACAAAATTTCCACTGGCATTATCGGGTGGCAGTAAAGCGAATGTAGAACCGGTTGCAGGAGCAAATGACGACAATACCGCTTCAAACTTATGTTTTGCAAAAGCATCTGCACTTACAACCACCTTTTGCCCTTCAACCATTTTCTGTAGCTGAGTTTCTTTAAAATTGGCTATCACCCACACATTCTGACTGTGTACCAGACTAAATAATGGCTGACCAGCCTGAACAAACTGACCTGGCTGAACATTTATTTTGGACACACGTCCATCTTCCTGTGCAAGCAACACAGTATAAGATAAATTTAATTTGGCAGCATCCACATCCACTTGTCTTTGTTTAATAGAAGCTGTCGCAATGCTAGTTTGTTCTGCTACAGCATTGCTTTGTGCCGCTACGGCATTTGTTTGAGAGCCTGCCTGATTTTTTTGACTTTCCAAAATAGCTACTTGTTTTTCAGCAGATTCTTTTGCAGCCAGCGCCTGTTCATATTGTTGTTGAGTTATAGAATGATCTTTAAATAAATTTTCATATCGTTTAAAATCTTCTGTTGCCCGCCATAACGTCACTTTTGCAGCTTCTATCTGTTTATCAATTGTACCTATTGACGCTTGTGATGTGGCAATATTAGCCTGAGCAGCATGTGTATTTGCGGCTGCACTTTTTAGATTACTTTGAGCAGTAAGCAACGCTGCCGCTGCCTGTTCCAGTTTGATTTCATAATCTCTTTTATCCAACACTAAAAGAGTGTCTCCTTTTTTAACCCATTGGTTATCTGCAACTCTTATATCAGCCACATAACCTGAAACATGGGGTATCACCGGACTGATATCCGCACTCACCTGAGCATCATCCGTTTCTTCATGTCGTTGTGCATGTTTATATTTTTTTACTCCAAACCAGGAGCCCGCTATCACTAATAAAATAAGTATGATAAGAAATACCGGGTTTCGCATTTTCTTTTTGTTTGTTTCTTGTTGTTTCGTTTCCATTTTTAGATAGTATTAATTCGTAGCACTTTTAACTAAATATTCGTCAGTCAGCAAGCCTGTAACTTGTAAAAGTTTACAGTAAGCAACGAAAGCATCTGCCCTTGACAGTGTAAAATTTAGTTTTGTTTGCAATTGTGTGACATCTGCATCAAGCAGCTCGGTTGTAGTAGCCAGACTATTGTCAAATTTATTTTTAAGAATACGGTAGTTTTCTGTTGCTTGTTGCATTGCCAGTTCATTTACTTCAATTTTTTTTCGGCTGCTTTGCAAGTTTAAATAGGCGCTGCTTACCTGTAATGTAACCTTGTCATTCAAGATAGCTTCGGTAACTATTACTTGCTTGGATCGGGATGATGCCTGTTGAATTTTTGATTTTGATTTCCATAATGAAGCAATATTGTATGATACGCCAACACCAACATTAACAGCATTGGTAACTGTAAGAAAATGGGGAATATTTGCAGCTATATAGCCTCCTGTTAGCTGCAGACTTGGATATTGTTCGCCTTTAGCAATCTGCAAATTACTTTCTGCTGCTTTTTTTCTATAACCCAAAGCCAGAACATCTTTTCTGTTGTGCTGTGCAGCTTCAATATAATCGGCCAATACTTTAGAACCATCATCCCGTTTTTCAATTCCAGATGTATCTAATACCAGTTCCGTATTTATTGGTAATCCGAGAATGATATCCATTTGTAAATTGGCAAGTTGAAGGTTATTTGTAGCATCCAGTAAATTGAGTTCCATCTGCGATGATTGTAATCCTGCTTTTAATAAATCATTTTTTGCCAGCATTCCGTTTTTTTCAAGATTAGCTAAATTCGTAACTCTTTTTTTTGCTACATTAAGATTTTCTTGAATCAACCCAACAGCATTTTTCGCTTTAAATAAATTGGCAAAAGCCTCAATTGTATTTTGAATTATAGCATCCTTATCAGCTTCTGCGTCCAGTTTTATCGCCTCAGCCAGAAATTTAGTTGATTCAATTCCATACTTAATTCTTCCGCCTGAATAAATGGGCAAAGTCACATTTAAGGTTCCGTATATTGCCTGAGATAATTTTGGCGCATCCTCACCACTTCCATTTCCACTATTATTATTTTGATTTTTTAGTTCCACATGGGCACTGTTGAGTCGCAAATAAGAACCAGCTACTCCAGCATTTGGCAGTTTCTTTTCCATTGCTTCCTTTACAGCGGCCATTGCTTCTTCAATCTTAGCCAGATTTAATTTCAATTGTTTACTGTTACTGATACTTAGTTGTACCGCATCTTTCAATGAAATTGCTTTACTATCCTGAGCATTGCCGGAAGCAAAAACAAAAAAGATGCTACATAACAGAATTATTTTTTTATATCTCATGGGTCAGGATTGCTTTAGTAATAAATTTTAAATGCTTGCTCAATTTATCCTGAATAAGATTATTGAACATTTTGTCTGTTAAATATTGTTGATTACTTAACTGGCGATAATAATGTTTTGTTGTTATCAGATGACTCGCAATACCAACCAGGGTTGTCATCATCAATGGCACATCAACATTTTTTATAAATTCCCCATTTTTTTGTCCTTCTCTAATCAGTTTATTAATCAAATCATGATTTCTTTTCTTCATTTGAAAAATCAGCCTGGACGTAACCCCCGTATTATGCAATACCTGCTCACGCACCAGAATTCTGTGAAAATTTTGCTGCAACATCAGTTTTTCGATATAATTATCAACCAACAAGTTTACTTTTTCCATGGCGCTCAGCTCTTTTATTTCTAAGATGCTTGAAAGTTTGAGCTGAGTAATCTCACCTCTGTATTCAAAAATGGCCTCAAGTAATTTTTCTTTGGAACCAAAATAATAGGATACCATGGCGAGGTTGATTCCCGCTTTAACAGCAATATCACGAACAGAAGCGCCTTTAAACCCCTTTTCTGCAAACAGGCTTTCGGCTTCATGCATTATCTGCAACTGTTTTTCATTATATTTCATTATAATTGGCTTAAGAGCGCAAACTTAAACATTTGTTTGAATTAAACAAACGTTTAATTAATAGTTTTATTAAACCCACAATATCACACCTTAAATGCTAAGAAGTTAAACTAGATTCTCCTCCACCACCCCTTCCGCATACAGGGCTGCTCCACCAGTTTGTAAAATATTGCACTGATGATGAGAACAGCGGTTATCGCAATTGCAGCATAAAAAATAATACCTGCTACACCCCCAATGGTTTCCAATTCTTTTAAACCGTTGAACAAAGCGGAAATAATTAAAGTGTGTAATAAATAAATGGAATAACACATACCGCCGACAAGAGTAAGATATCGGTTTTGAAAAAAGAACTTCAATCGGTCGTTGAAAAGTACTAAGTAAAAAGCGCAGATTAACAACGCAAACTTTAAAATGAACAGACTAAATAAATTTACACTGATAATAAAAGGGCTGCCTACAAAAATTAAAATACCCAACCCAAAGCCTAATCGATTATTCAATACCGGCCGATGTTTAAGCATATACAAATCGGCCAGCAGCATGCCCGCCAGAAAGTAACATAAAAAATGGGGTAGTATGGCCGGTTGCTCAAAACTTTGCTTCCATGCATATAATGCAAACATTATGATTAATAAAAACAATATTGCTCTTCTGAATATTGGATTGCGGATTAAAAAAACAAAACATAAAAATGGCGCTAACAAATAAAACTGTACTTCTATCTCCAAAGACCAGGCTACTCCCAATATAGGTGATGCACTATCGTAAATTACATTATGCATATACACTGCTGAAGCACCAAAATGCGGCAACATATCTGCAAACGAATAATTTTTTGCCAGCATTGTTGCAAAAAAAGCAATTATCAATGCTACTAAATAAGGCGGCTCCAACCGGGTAAGCCTTCTTAAATAATATTGACTGAGCAATACCTTGTTACCATTTTTCATTTTTTCATTTATAAATGGAAGCGATAAAATAAATCCGCTCACCATAAAAAATAATGAAACCCCATTTCCGCCTTCAAGCATTACTGCATTTGCATAATGATTGGAAAAAAGACTGCCACCAAATAAATGTTTATCTAGCATCGTTGGCAGGTGCATCCATACTACTACCCAAAAGATAGCTACAAAACGTAATCCGTCAATTTCAGGTATATAATTTCCGGCAGATGTAACACGGCGAAAACTTTCAAAAAATTTATTACCGGAATTTTGCATTCAGAAAATTTAAGGTAGCGCCGAATATTTCTACTATCGTTGACTGGCAATCAGCAAATTCAAATCAGTATATTTTAAATTGAAACGCTGGCTGAGATAAAAATTGGTAAGTGCACCCTTAAATATATAAATACCACTGCGCAAATGCAGCTTATGCCATACCAGTTTTTCAAATCCTCCTTCTTCTGCCGCTTCTAAAAGTAATGGCATGAGGACATTGCTGATGGCCTGCGAGGCCGTGCGGGCAAAACCTGACGGAATATTGGGAACACAATAATGTATCACTCCATACTTCATAAAAATAGGATGCTCATGAGATGTTATCTCCGAAGTTTCAAAACAACCACCTCTGTCTATGCTTACATCAATGATTACCGAGCCGGGTCGCATATTGCCTACCATTTCTTCCGTTACTACCATGGGTGTTCTGCCTGTTTGCGAACCAAGTGCACCTACGGCTACTTCACAAGTTTTTAATTGCTTGGCCAGCATTCGTGGTTCTATTACCGATGTCCATAATCGTTGACCAATATTATTTTGCAATCGTTTCAGCCGATATACATTATTGTCAAACACTTTTACCGATGCGCCCAATGCCAAAGCTGCACGGGCTGCATATTCACCCACTATACCTGCGCCAATTATGATCACTTTTGTAGGCGCAATACCTGAAATACCTCCCAGCAACACACCCTTACCATGATTGGCGGAACCCAGGTATTGTGCTGCAATCAACATCACCGCACTTCCGGCAATTTCACTCATGCCTCTTACAATGGGATAGCTATCGCTATCGTCTTTCAGATTTTCAAATGAAATAGCAGTAACTTTTTTAGCCATCATTCCTTCTAATATTGATGACTTAAGCACCGACTGATGAATGGGTGAAATAATGATCTGATTCAATTGTAATAAAGGCAAATCTTCTTCTATCACCGGAGCACTTTTTACTAAAACCGGCGCTTTAAAAACATCTTCCCTGCTATAAACAATTTTAGCACCTGCTTCACTGTAATCCTTATCACGAAAATGAGATGCCTCACCAGCATTATGCTCTATCATTACTTCGTGGCCGTTGCTTATTAATACACTTACCGCATCCGGCGTAAGTGCTACCCTGTTTTCCTGAAAAGCAATTTCTTTTGGAATGCCAATCATCATTCCTTCTATTCGCGGTTTTATATCCAGCGTTTCCTCTAAGGTTTCGTAGCTAAATGAAGTGCTGATAGATGGTTTTTGCTGGCTCATTTGTATTTACTTTATTCAAAGTTCTAAGTTAGTTTTTTTCTCTCATTTTGCCCCTACTGTTTGCAGGTGTTGATGGCAAGCTTGTTATACATCTGTTACCACATCAAACCCTTTAAAACTGCCAACAACTGCAATGCCTGTTACTTTAATTGCTATGCCTTTTTGTTTTAATTTTCCGGCTATTTGATTGAGTGTAGCACCACTGCCCACTGCATCATCAATCAGCAATACATGCTGGTAACGAACGGGTTCATTTACGGCAAATGTTTTGTCTGCATTTGCAATTCTTTCTTCGAGTTTGTTCAGCGATTTTTGAGGAACAGGTATGATTCCAGATATTTTCTGCACACGTACTACAGGCAAATTGATTTGTAAATGTGTTTCCAGATATTTCATGATTTGCAACTCACGCCGTATGGTGGGTGGTACAAAACAAACCGCATTTGGTTTTTCAACTTTTATAAACTTATTGATTGCCGGCTCAATTTCTTTCACTATCATTTTCATCAGCATTCTGTTTTGTCCTTGTTTGGCGAAATGCAACAAAGTGCCTAAACGGGTTTTTCCAAATCGTTCAATTGCATAAAAGTCCAGATAATATACTTTGTCTAAATAAAGCTGTGTAAATCCCTGTGTATTTTCAAACTTATCAGTGCCATTGATGATGCCTTGCTGATAATATTTTTCATACTTTTTTTTTGTTTGTATAAACTCCTTAACTGTTTTTTGTAGCTGCAGTTTCCGTTGCCTGGACCAAATAGCAAACCCATCAATTCCTTCTTTTATTTCCCCGGTTTCAGTTATTAACAGAAATTGATGTTTCAGAAAATCCTTGTCCTCCTTATTGATTTCATCGAATGATTGCACTTCCTGTTTTGCATCATTCAGCCTGTAAATGGTTTTGGGAACTTTGCCAAACTTCACCACTTCTTCCGCATCCAATAGCTGGTTTAATGATTTATGAATCGCCTGTTTGGAAACCTGCAAAAGGTTAACCATCTCCACCACCGACAACTCGGTTTGTTTTTTCAATAAACGTACTATTTGCTCCTTTATCTTCATGAACAGAGCAAAATTAGTGTAAAAAATTTACTTTTTACTATTGACAGTCAATAGTAAACATTTTAATTTTAAATTATTGATTTTCAATAGATAGAATTCTCAAATTTTCTCCAATATCTTTTAGTGTGAGGTGAACGGTTGCCTCTGGAAAAATTTCCGGTGCCCTTTCGGGCCATTCTATAAAACAAAGATGTTCGCTATGCAACACATCTTCAATTCCTGCCCTTATGGCTTCTTCCGCATCTTTCAATCTATAAAGATCAATATGAAAAACAGGTCTTGGCGTACCTTCACAGTTATACGAATATTCATTAACAATTGAAAATGTGGGACTCGACATGTTTTCATTCACACCAATTACATTACACAGTGACAGAATAAAGGTAGTTTTACCGGCACCCATTGCACCATGAAAGGCAAAAACTTTATTATCTTTTTGTAATTGCCAAAATTCTTTTGCAACTGCATCCAGTTCGTTTAAGGAAAAGGTCCAATTCATGATGCAAAAATAATCAGCCAACAGTTCTCCTTGTACATTAATAATAATTTCTCTTTTTCGCAAACCCGCCTAACAGTTGCTACCATTTTATAATAATAACTTTGCAAAATGCAAACGGTTCAATGGAAAGTTTCGGGAATGGATTGCAACACTTGCGCCATCCATATCCATAAATATCTGGAAAAGCAGGGCATGCAGAATGTAAAAGTAAATTTTGCCACCGGCGATGTTATTTTTGATGCTGCAACTGATTTTGAAAAAAACAGACTCACCCATGGTATTTCCAATTTGGGCTATACCGTTATCAATGATGAAAATGCTGTTTCCCAAAAAACATCCGAAGCAAAAAGAAAAGCATTTCTTTCCAGCCATCTGCACCGTTTCCTTTTTTGTCTTCCCTTTACCGCTTTGCTGATGCTGCACATGATTCCGAGGCTGCATATACACTGGCTTATGAATCATTGGGTGCAACTGGCTTTGGCAACACCAGTTTATATAGTAGGGATGAGTTTTTTTGGACGCAGTGCATTAAAGAGTATTCGCAACCGAATGCCCAATATGAATGTGCTGATTGCAATAGGCTCCACAGCCGCATTTTTTTACAGTCTTTATGGTTCTCTTACCGGACAGGCACACCAGTTTATGTTTTACGAAACGGCCGCTACCATCATCACACTGGTTTTCATGGGAAATTATCTGGAAGATGCTGCAATTGCCTCTACACAAAGAGAATTAAAGAAATTAGTGAAGTCGCAAAAAGTAATGGCCACTATGATTGCTTTTGACGATAAATATCAGGAGCAATTGTTTCAGGTAGAAAATACGCAGTTGCGTGTAGGCGATTTAATATTGCTGAAATCAGGCGATCAGGTTCCTATTGATTCCAAAATTCTTTGGGGTGATGTGCAGGTAAATGAAGCCATCATCACAGGCGAAAGTATTCCCGTTCATAAAAAAGCAAAAGACTCGATCATTGGCGGCAGCCTCATTGCCGAAGGCACTGCAAAAGCACAGGTAACTGCTGTAGGCGACGACACTATTTTATCGGGCATTATTAAAATGGTAACTAAAGCCCAGGGTGAAAAACCACCCATGCAACAACTTGCAGATAAAATAAGTGCTGTATTTATTCCCATAGTTTTGATAATTGCTGTCGTGGCGCTTATTGCCAATTGGATAATTCTTAAAGAGTTTACACCTGCCTTATTAAGAAGTATTGCCGTGTTGGTTATTGCCTGTCCCTGTGCTATGGGTCTTGCTACTCCGGCAGCCATTGCGGTAGGACTCAGCCGTGCCGCCAAAACCGGCATCCTGTTTCGCAATGCCACTAGTCTTGAGCTTTTTAAAAATATTAAGAAAGCCGTTTTTGACAAAACAGGAACGCTGACAACAGGAAAATTTGAGCTCAGTAATTATAAAATTTTTGAAAACGAAACAGAAGAACATTTTAAAAATCTGGTTTACTCAATTGAAAAACATTCAAATCATCCCATTGCCAAATGTATAACCGAGGTCTGGAAAAGTAAAGACCTCATTCGCTGGAAAAAAATTGAGGAGATCAAAGGATTGGGAATGCAGGCCGAAGACAATGAAGGAAACATTTACATTGCGGGTTCCTTTAAGGCTGCTGCAGCGCATACACAAGATGATACCCACAATGTCTATATTTTAAAAAATAAGCAACTGATAGGCTGGATAGATGTAAAAGACGAAATAAGACCCGAAGCCAAAGGCGTAATTGACTATTTGCATAGCAAAAAAATTGAAACCATTTTATTAAGCGGTGATCGATTTTCAAAATGCAAACAACTGGCCGACGAACTAGGAATAGATACTGTGCTGGCCGAACAAACACCGGAAGAAAAATTGCAACATATAGAGCAACTTGCAAAAGATAACCCAACCATTATGGTGGGCGATGGCATCAATGATGCGCCTGCTCTGGCAAAAGCAACCATTGGCATTTCTATGAGCGAGGCATCACAAATTGCTGTTCAGTCGGCACAAGTAGTGTTAATGAATCATGGATTAAAAAATCTTCCCACAGCATTGGGTCTTGGAAAACATACACATCTTACCATCAAACAAAATCTGTTTTGGGCATTTGCCTATAACATCATTGCCATTCCCATAGCAGCATTTGGGTTTTTAACACCCACATTTGGCGCCTTGATAATGGGATTGAGTGATGTGGTGCTGGCAATAAATTCTGTAAGGCTGTTTGTAAAAAAAGTGGTGTAAATTGTACTTAAGAAAATGAAGCTGAAGAATTTTATACTTTTTACTTTGCTTTCAACATCAGTACCATGTGTTTCCCAAACAAATCTCATCCTCAATGGTGGATTTGAAGATGTAAATACCTGCACCGAATATAATGCCGAATGTGGTGTGGAAGCCTGGTTTTATCTGCAAGATGTAAAAGCTCAAATGCTGGGCAATGATGATACAACCGGGAAGAACGGTACCAATTCATTTGGCATATTTTTTAACTGGAGAGATTATTCTGAATTTTCTCCTTTGATTGGCACCCTGCTGCCTTGCAAACTTCAGGCGGGCAAAGAATATATTTTTAAAGGATTGATTTCTGCAAAGCTGAATCCGAAACTTTTATTTGTACCGGGAATATGCCTGGGCCCTTTCTTCTATGTTCCCCGAAGAAAGTTTGCCATTGACATGCACCCCGACAGTGTCACCAAATTAAAACCCATGCCCAATTCTTTATTTTATCAGATGGAGTATCGCTTTACGGCCAAAGGAGATGAAAAATATCTGACCCTTGGTACTTATGTAAAAGAAGATACAGTTGGCGGTAAAAAGAAATTAACAGGTGTACAAACTGTCTCTGTGGTGTTCAATAATTTCCAATTGTTGCCAGTTGATAGCAATATCACTTGCTGCCCTGCATTTGAGCAAAACAAAAAAACAATTTACAACTATAATTTTCGTCATCGGGATATGGACTATTCGCTTTTTGGTCGTGGCTATCTGGATATAAAATTTTACCAACCACCGGATAGCCTTGAATTGCAGGTGCAAAAAAAAATACTTTCTCCGCTACCAGTTATCACTGATACATTGCGACTGGGCGATGTGTTGTTTGATTTTAATAGGTCAATTTTGAAACCGGAGGCTGAAAAAACATTAAGTCAGTATTTTCATATTGGCATGAGTGCAAATATTGATAGTGTGTACGTAGAAGGACATACTGACGCCGCAGGAAGCGATAGCAGCAATATTGTTTTGGGAAAGCAAAGAAGCGAGCAAGTAAAATGGTGGTTAGTAAATCATCAGATCGCTCCTGAAAGCTATATACACACACAGTCATTTGGAAAAGCCAGACCTATTGCTTCTAATAACACCTCCGAAGGAAGAGCAAAGAACAGAAGAGTTGAAATCATTATCTTCAGGCGAAGAAATTAAGATGAGTAGCACATCCCTATTTTCCATTCATGATATGCTCAAAAAGCATTGGGGCTATGCTTCATTTCGCCCTTTGCAGGAAGAAATCATTCAGTCCGTGTTAAATGGTAATGACACGCTGGCACTGCTGCCCACTGGCGGTGGCAAATCCATTTGTTATCAGATTCCGGCATTAATGAAAGAAGGTTTGTGCTTAGTCATCTCGCCATTGATAGCGCTGATGAAAGATCAGGTAGAAAATCTGCGTAAGCGAAACATCACTGCTTTCGCCATTTTTTCGGGCATGAGTCGCAAAGAAGTCATCAATACATTAAAAGTAGCATCCAACAGCAATTGTAAATTTCTTTATGTATCGCCTGAAAGATTAGAAACTGCACTGTTCAAAGAATATTTACCGGGATTAAATATAAATCTTATTGCTGTGGATGAAGCGCATTGCATTTCACAATGGGGTTACGATTTCCGGCCACCTTATCAGCGCATTGCAACCATCAGAAAAGAATTGCCACAAATTCCTGTGCTGGCACTTACAGCTTCGGCAACACCCGATGTACAGCTGGATATCTGTGAAAAGCTAAAGCCAGAAAACACATCTCTTACTTACAAATCAAAAGAGATAAAACCTTTTGCAGACTGGAATGTGTATCGGCAATCTTTTGAAAGAGCCAATCTTTCTTACAGCGCTTTTCATGTCGATTCAAAAATCAATAAAATACTGGAAGTGCTACAAAAAGTTCCTGGCAGTTCCATCATTTATTGTAAAAGCCGAAAACGGACAAAAGAAATAAGCGAACTACTTCAATTGCAAAATCTTGCTGCAGATTATTATCATGCGGGGCTGCCGCAAGACGAAAGAAATAAAAGACAGGAAGCCTGGATAAAAAACCAAACAAGAGTTATTGTTTGTACCAATGCATTTGGAATGGGTATTGATAAGCCCGATGTAAGAACAGTAATACATGCAGATGTGCCCGAGAGTCTGGAATATTATTATCAGGAAGCAGGCAGGGCCGGCAGAGATGGTAAAACAGCCTATGCCGTATTATTATACGATGAAATGGATTTGAGAGAGCTGAAGGAAATGGCTTCGTGGCGTTTTCCTGAGTTGGAAGACATTAGAAATATTTATCAGGCAGTAGCCAACTATTTGCAATTGCCTGCTGGAAGCGGTGAGGGGCAATATTTTGATTTTGATATTTCAGATTTTATGCGAAAGTTCAAAATGCAAAGTCACACTACTTTGTATTCGCTAAAAGCATTGGAGCAGGATGGCTGGCTTACATTTAACGAACAAGTTTTCATACCATCAACATTAGTATTTACGGTTAATAAAAATAATCTTTATGGTTTTGAAGCACAAAACCCTTTGCTTTCTGAATTGATAAAAACGCTGCTGCGGGCTTATGAAGGCATTTTTGATTTCCCAACCTCTATTTCGGAAAAACTAATAGCAGGATTACTTAGAAAAAATGATACTGAAGTAAAACAACAATTATTCCAATTGCACAGGGCCTGTATCGTTTCTTATCAGGAACAAAAAGATAAACCTCAATTGTATTTTCTGCACAATCGCATTAAAGCAGCTGATCTGCAGATTGATATGGTTCAATATCAAAAAAGAAAAAAAGAGTTTCAAAAGAGAATGCAACAAATGCTGTCGTATGTAAAGGAAGATTTGAAATGTCGCAGCCGCATCATTGGAAACTATTTTGGCGATGAACAAATAAAAAATTGCGGCATTTGTGACAACTGTTTAAAGCAAAAAAATACAGTTTTAAGCAAAGAAGAGTTCAACAGTCTGCATCACCGCATTGTCAATATTGTAAAATATGCGCCATTGACAGCAAAGGAATTAATTGCAAAACTGGGAAGTATAAAAAAAGAAAAAGCCTGGAAGGTATTAGAATTCCTTCAGGCTGAAAATAAAATTGAGATGAATAGCGATGGCAGTGTTTCTTTAAAATAAGGATTTGCGGCTACGGCCTCGGCCACCCAGACCCAAAACGCCCAATAATCCTCGTACAATCTGATTGCCTGCAGTACGTGTCATACTTTTAACTGTAGGATTATCAAAAAATCCTTTTTCTTTAGTTGTCGACTTTCTGGTTTGTTTTTCTTCAGTTTCCTTTTCCTGTTGTGCAGCATCCCGCTTGGCGGCATCATTCAGTTTGTCCGTCAGTATTTCATAAGCACTTTCGCTGTCGACCACGGTGTTGTACTTTCCTGCAATTTTTGATTTTCGAAAACCAGATTATCAATTTCGCCATCAGTAAGTACATCCATCCTGCTTTGTGGTGCACGCAACATACAATGTACGAGTGGGGTGGGAATACCTTTTTCATTCAGTATGGTAACCAGAGCCTCACCAATTCCCAATTGAGTAATCAGGTCTTCTGTTTTATAAAAGGTAGTTTCTGGATAATTTTCTGAAGTTTGTTTAATAACCTTTCTGTCGGCTGCAGTAAATGCACGTAATGCGTGTTGAATCTTCAATCCCAACTGTGATAACACAGAGGCAGGAACATCCATTGGGTTTTGTGTACAGAAATAAATACCAATTCCTTTAGAACGTATCAGTTTGATGATGGTTTCAATCTGTTGTAATAAAGCATCATTTGCTTCTTGAAAAATAAGATGTGCTTCATCTATAAACATGACCAGTTTTGGTTTTTCCATATCACCTTCTTCCGGGCAGGTAGCGTATAACTCGGCCAGCAGTTGCAACATAAAAGTGGAAAACAGTTTGGGACGATCTTGCAAATCGGTAACCCGTACGATGGAAATCATACCCTTTCCATCATCGTTGATTCGCATCAGATCTTCTACTTCAAAACTTTTTTCACCAAAGAAAACTTCGGCACCCTGCTGTTGCAACTCAACCACTTTTCTTAAAATGGTGCCGATGGATGATGTTGAAATGTTGCCATAAGTTTTTTGCAATTCTTCTTTTCCCTCATTGCTTACATACTGAAGTACTTTAATAAAATCTTTTAAATCCAGTAATGGCAATTTGCTATCGTCGCAATATTTATAAATCATAGCTACCAGTCCGCCCTGTGTATCATTTAATCCAAGAATTTTTGAAAGCAAAACGGGGCCAAACTCACTCACGGTTGCTCTTAACCGTACTCCTTTTTCGTGGCTAAGGGTCAGCAAGTCGGAAGGATAAGCCGTTGGTTTGTATTCAATATGAAGTTTTTGGCAACGGTCTGTAATTTTATCATTAACGGCTCCGGCAGCAGCAATGCCACTCATATCGCCTTTGATGTCCATTAATAGTACAGGTACACTAGCATCGCTAAGTCCTTCGGCAAGTACCTGCAGGGTTTTCGTTTTTCCTGTTCCGGTAGCACCGGCAATCAATCCATGCCGGTTCATGGTTCTGAGAGGAATTAAAACATCTGCTCCATCTACAACGCCGCCATCCAGCATAGCAGATCCAATTTTGTATGATTCTCCTTTAAATGTATATCCGGACTTTACAACATCAATGAATTTTTGTGTATCACTCATGAAATTTTATTTTAATTGAAGATAGGAAATGAAATATAGTATTGAAATAATTGATTTGTTATTCTAAAGTTATCATAGATCTTCTTCTCTTTCCAGCATCAAAATAACGCTTTGCGGTGCAATAAATTATTTTTCGTTTTCATACATTACTTCAATGGCATCGCTCAATAAAAAAATGGCAAGGTCACCTTCTTTTGCCTGAAGCGGCACATAAGTTCCCTTATCATCTTCTCCCTTTCAGGATTCAACTTCAACCTGCATAGGAATAGCATAAACCGGGCCCGCATTTATTAGATAACTCTTTTGTACTTTTTCTTTTTCCTGTATTCCTGGAGGGAGATATAATCCACTCTCTGTTCTTTCTTCCGGCCGAATAGGCTTTATCAATAAATGGTCGCCCATAACGATTAATTTTTTTAAACGGCTAACCGGAGTGACATGCATGGCATAGTTTTTTATTATAGTACAAATGTAAAAAGCAAAATAAGGCCAAATAGCATCCTTTTAACAAAAAATTGAATCTGTAAACTTGAAGCCTATAAATGCTTTATCTTTATTTGTAACAATAAATAAAACCACCTAAAATGGAAGAAAAGAAACCTAAGCTTTTACTCTGCGAAGACGATCCTAATCTCGGCAGTGTTTTAAAAAATTATCTTGAACTAAATGAATATGATGTTACGCTTGAGCGGGATGGCCGTTTGGGTTTAGCGGCTTTTCAAAGAGAAAAATTTGAGCTTTGCCTGCTCAATGTAATGATGCCGAATATGGATGGCTTTACGCTGGCAGAAGAAATCAGAGACATTGATCCGGATGTACCTTTATTTTTCCTGAGTGCCAAAACCATGAAGGAAGATGTAATACAAGGATACAAACTGGGAGCCGATGATTATATTACCAAACCTTTTGACAGTGAAGTATTGCTGATGAAAATAAAGGCAATATTAAAAAGGAATGAAGAGCAAAATAAAGAAAGTGAAAACAAGGAGTTTGATTTAGCCAGTTATCATTTCAATCCCAAGTTGCGGCAGCTTATCCATGATGGCATTACGCAAACACTTTCTCCCAAAGAAAATGATCTACTAAAAATGCTTGCAGAACATTTAAATGATTTATTGCCCAGAGAGCAGGCATTAAAAAAGATTTGGGGCAGCGATACTTATTTTAACGGTCGTAGTATGGATGTTTATATTGCCAAACTTCGCAAATACCTGAAAGATGATCCTAAAATTGAAATTGTAAATATTCATGGAAACGGCTTCAGGCTCGTAGTACAATAATTCAATTATTCAAAAAATATAAAAAGGGATTACATCATTCGGTAATCCCTTTTATTTTTTTAAGTGAACAAAGTACCTGCAGTTCCCGGTTTGTTTTTACCCAGATGATCATAAGCTTTTGCAGTTACTTCTCTGCCTCTTGGCGTACGTTGAATAAATCCTTCTTGAATTAAAAAAGGTTCATATACTTCTTCTAATGTGCCTGCTTCTTCGCCCACGGCTGTGGCAATGGTAGTAATGCCCACGGGGCCTCCCTTAAATTTTTCAATAATGGTGGAAAGAATGCGGTTGTCCATATCATCGAGCCCATGCTCATCTACATTCAATGCCTTTAATGCGTGTTGAGTGATACCAAAATCAATATCTCCATCATTTAATACCTGGGCAAAGTCCCTTACCCTTCTCAACAAGCCATTGGCAATACGTGGTGTGCCGCGGCTTCTTCTTCCTATTTCACCAATCGCTTCATCAGAAATTTTCGTTCCCAGAATATTTGAAGACCGATAAATAATTTTATTCAACACATCGGCTGTATAATATTCCAATCTTGATTTAATGGCAAAACGAGATAATAGCGGAGCCGTTAGTAATCCACTTCTGGTAGTAGCGCCAATAAGTGTAAAAGGGTTCAGATTGATTTGCACACTGCGTGCATTGGGGCCGCTATCTATCATTATGTCAATACGATAATCTTCCATAGCCGCATATAAATATTCTTCCACTACAGTGCTGAGGCGGTGTATTTCATCAATGAAAAGAACATCATTTGGTTCAAGATTAGTGAGAAGGCCAGCCAGATCGCCAGGCTTCTCAATAACAGGGCCGGAAGTTTCTTTTATACTCACACCCATTTCATTTGCAACAATCCTGGATAGTGTTGTTTTTCCCAAACCCGGTGGCCCATGAAATAAAACATGATCTAACGCTTCACCTCTAATTTTAGCAGCCTTTATAAATATGCGTAGATTTTCAATTATCTGCGCCTGCCCCGAAAAATCATCAATTACCGAAGGTCTGATGGTATTTTCAAACGCAATATCTGCTGCAGCCAGATTTTCTTTATCATTATTTAGATTGGAGTTGGGCATTAATTTAACTTCTGTAGATTGTAAAACTAAATATTAATTATCAAATCCAATTTTTAGTAAAGAAACCTAACGCAAAGTCTGAACTCTATTTCAAAAAAACATCCCGCCAAATGGCGGGATGTTGTAAAAAATTATGCGGTATTATGATTATTTCATTATTTGAATCACATAACCTTTCCTAGAAGTTCTTACGCCATCATCATAATAAAATTCAACCAGATAATTACCAGAAGGCAAATAGGTCAAATCAATTGGAATCACTCTGCCATATACCAGATTGCTCCAGGTAGGTGATACTAATTGTTGATCAATTCCGCTCTTAGTAACTTTTCCATTTACCAAACGACCTGTCATGTCAAACACTTTCATTCCAAGATAATTATACAAAGTGCTGTTGATACGAATATTGAATAAACCGTTATTAGGATTAGGATATACCAGTATTGCATCATCAATCAGCAATCTTTGTCTTTCAGGACAATCAACCACTTTCACCAAAGTAGTATCACGGGCAGTACAATTAACACTGTTTGTATAAGTGTAAGTAAGTGTATATGTTCCCACTGCAGTAGCAGTAGGTACAAAATTGAAACCAGATACCCCAATACCTGTCCAAGCGCCACCCACTGGAGAGCCAACTAAAGGAATTAAAGTATCGCTGATACAGATTCTTTGATTGAATAAATCATTTGCAACAACAACAGGAGTAACACGAACCGTTAAGGTAGCTGATCCAGAGTTGGTTGATTGTGCACAGCTATTCGTAACAACCGCTCTGTAACGGGCTCCGTTTAATGAAACAGGGGCATTAGAAACTGTAAGCGTTGGCGTAAACACTCCGGTATAATATGGACTAGCAGCAGTAGAAACTGAGTTTGCCAGATTATTCCAAGTGCTACCTCCATCAATGCTTATTTGCCATTGATAAATGGTAGGTGTAGGAACGCCGGTACCCGTAACACTAAATGTTGCTGAAGTTTGACTGGTAGCACCTATTGCACAAATATTTGCATTTGCAGGATTTGTAACTGAAGGAGCAGATGCAACAACTAATGCAACAGCATTTGATGTAGCAGGAGGAGGACAAACACCACTAACTACACAGTCATAGTTACCCGCATTTGCAGCGGCTACATTAAACAATCTAAGTGTTGCCGTATTTGAACCTAATACTTGTGGACCATCCACTAAGTTTACGCCATTTCTTCTCCACTGATAAGTAATACCAGTGCCTGTTGCAGATACTGAATAAATAATATTTGCACCAGGGCAAACAGTTTGCGTTGCAGGTGTTGGCTGCACCGTAATTGCTGGCAATTGATTTACTGTTACGATTACATTCGCAGCTGCTGTACAACCGCTTACTGTGCCAGTAGCAGTATAAGTAGTCGTCGTTGGAGGTTTCACCCATACAGTATTAACAAGCGTTCCAGTATATGGAATAGTTGCAGCCGCATCTGTAAATACATTTGTAAGTGGGCTGAATACTACTGGCGAGTTAACTGTTGAGCTATATGTAATAGACCAGTCAACAAGCATACCCAAATCTCCACCACCATTATCAGATATATTTAATGTCCAGTTACCTGTACCTGCACAAGGGAAGGTAAGTCCTGTCCAGTTATGAGCAACTCCTGTTGTGTTGGAAGGAAGGTAACTACCTGAAGGAATAAAACCAGTACCAGGGCCTGATTCAGGCATAACAGTGGCAGCAGCCAAATCAAATGTATAAACAGCAGGAGGTGGCGTACTTGCACTTGAAGTACCCAAATTGGCTGAGTTACCAAATGTTGCTGGCGGAACCCCAAGCCTGTCAAACAAATAAGTAGTACCACAAGGGCTTGTTACCTTAAAGATAAGATCGCCCGACCAGGAGTGTCTTGCATTAATGCTGATTTTCAAATCAGCAGGGTTTATAATAGTAACACCTGATGGGATAGAGATAGGCGCTGTAGTAACACCCGCAGCATTATTATCGGGAATAGCAAGGTTGATTGCACCTGAGCTTAAAGTAGTACTTCCACCTGTTACTGCATTAGCAGTTAATTGCAGAATATTTCCAGCACAAATAACCGGAGCAGCAGGAGTAATGGTAATAACCGGAGTTTGATTTACTGATACACTAACTGTTGATGCTTTTGAACATCCATTGGCATCAGTAGAAGTTAAAGTATATGTATTTGCACCCACCGGTATATTAGTAACACTGAAACTTACATTTTGATTATTGCCACCAGAAACAACTGGAGCACCAATAGTACCAGGACCAGTTAAAGTATGAGTATAATTACCGATTCCACCGGTTGCAGTAGCGGATATGGTTGATGCACCAGGAGAACAAGCTGTAGATGGATTAGAAGTAATACTGCTATGAGATACATTGCTTACGTTTACCACTACTTCTGCCGTCGTAGCATTGCCACCACCATTGGTACAGGTTACAGTACATACATAATATTGAGTAGAAGCTGTTGTAAATGTGTAAGTATTATTGGTAGCACCTGCAATATTAGTATAAGGACCGCCTGAAGTTGGTGATGATTTCCATTGGAATGTAATGCCATTTGCAATAGAATAACCACTCAGTGTTAAAGTTCTGGAAGTACCTGCACAGTTCGTTGATGTTACTGGTGAAATAGCACCGGGTGAAGGGACACCAGCACAAGCAGGAATACAGGTTCTTGCCAAAGTATAGTTTCCACTACCTGAACTAAATCCGGTAACTAAAACATAATAAGTGGTACCTACATTGGCAGAAAAAGTAACCTGAGATTGAAGACCACAAAAATCATCATTGCTGGCGACACAAGTGAGGGTACCACATGTACCACTAAACACACCAATTTTAGTATCAAAAGCGGAGCCGCATAAGCTTAAAGTTGTCAAAGAGCCATCTCCAACTAAAGTGTACCACACCCCAGGTGCAGTGTTGAGCGTAGTTGCACATCCTGTAACTGCATCTGCTGTTGCAGCTGCGGTGCTTCCGGTAAGTGTTTGTCCGCAATTAATTGTTAAAGCACCCGTACATAAATCATTGGCAGGTGGAGGCAGCGTACAACTGGTACACTGTACTGTTGTAGTACGGCATGAGGATTGGGATCCGCAACCCGGTGTATTCCAGTGTGCAAATAAAGTGCCCGTATATGTATTTGCAAACACCAACGGGGTAGTACCTGATGCTACAACCGGTCCATTGGAAGTACCGGAGCGAACAGTTATAAAATCTGTAGCTATACTACTCGTAAATCTTAAAGTTTGGCCGTTTACAGCTCCATTAATGGTAGAATATTCTCCGGCAAAAGAACAAGTTGAAATAGTGACAAGTGCTCCTACTGGACTAATCGTTGCGGTTCCAAATGCAGTAGTATTTGTACATGGTCCGCCGCTAGAACAACTGGTACACTGTACAGTTGTAGTACGGCATGAGGATTGCGATCCACAACCAGGTGTATTCCAGTGTGCATATAAAGTGCCCGTAAATGTATTTGCAAACACCAGCGGAGTAGTACCTGAAGCTACAACCGGACCATTGGAGGTACCGGAATGAATAGTAATAAAATCTGTAGCTATACTACTCGTAAATCTTAATGTTTGGCCGTTTACAGCCCCATTAATTGTAGAATACTCTCCTGCAAATGAACAGGTTGAAATAGTTACAACTGTTCCAGAAGTATTAATTGTTGCAGTTCCGAACGAAGAAGTATTTGTACACTGACTCTTCGCATTAAAGTTTTGCGTTAGAAAAAAAGCAAATAGTAGAAAAAAGTAAAACTTTCTCATAAACAAAGTTTGGTTAAATGAATAGTACAAACCCCTTTGGCAGGGCTTTACGGGTGGAAGTTAAGATTTTTTTTTGTGCAGCAACATTTTTAGGCCAAAATATTAATTGGCAAAATCCGTTATATGGCCAATGCTACAAATCAAAAAACTCCGATATCCAAAAAGATTAAAATTTTTGATGTTGATTTATTATTGTGGGGCCATATTTTATGCAGGAAATGCCCAAATGATAACTGGCACCTGGCATGGAAAAATAAACCGGCAAAAAGCCGAGGTCAAGATTATTCAAAATGGAGACAGTCTTACCGGCACATCTTATTACTACGAATCGTCCAATAATTACCGCCGATACAGCATTAAAGGCTATTTTGACCAGCGAACCAATACCACCGTTTGGTGGGATGACCAGTTGATTGAAGAAAAAACAGGCAGATTCAGTCTGAATAGTCCCGGTAAAATCCCTCTGCTTTCTCAGGCCGATTTTAACTGCCCCGGTGGTTCAAAAATGATGCTGGATGGCACGGTTTCAGACAAGGAAACAGTAGCCAAAACACTGGGCGATGTGCATCTGGATAAAAGTGGCAGAACAATTTTTGAAGATGAATGGGATTTTGTAATTGAAAATTATACGGCAGGAGCCAATAACCCCGAAATTATAGACAGTATCGCATCTATTTCTTTTAATCAACCACAAGAAATAAAGACACCTGTAAGACAAACAACTCCTCCAGAAAAAAAGACGGAAGTAGTATATACTCCACCCGTTGTTGTAGAAAAAAAGCAGGAACCTGAAAAAATTGCTGCTATTACTGCTCCATTAACCATAAAAGAAAAGTTTGTAATCAGAGAAAAGAAATTTATAAAAGAAATTCCGGTGTCGGGCGATTCTATTGAGTTAAAATTTTATGACAATGCCGAAATTGATGGCGACTCCATATCGCTTTTTATAAATGAAAAATTGGTTTTTGAACATGTAAGACTGGCGGCTACTGCTTATACTTATAAAATAGCTGTAACCGATTTAAAAGACACGACTGAACTGGTTATGGTGGCGGAAAATCTGGGGAAAATTCCACCTAATACTTCATATATGGTTGCCCTGGTTGATGGAATAAAATATGACGCCTATCTGGCCAGCACCGAAGGCAGCAGTGGCATGATCAGATTGATAAAGTCAAAACCCGAGAAAGCGATAGAAACAAAAAATGAAAATTAAATATTCTAAACTGCTACAATAAGTAATTATTCTTTTGCTTATTAAAAAAAACCGTTTTGCCTTACATCACCACATTTATCATTTTGTTTTTTACATAGATGATTTTTTTGGGTGCTTTTCCATCCAGCCATTTTTGTACAATAGCATCCTGAAGTACCAGTGCCTCCACCTCAGGCTGTGTTATGTCTAATGATAATGTAAGCTCCGTTCTTGTTTTACCATTGATGGCTACCGGATAAGCTTTTGAACTTTCTTTAATATACTTTTCATTCCATTTTGGAAATGCTGCATTCAAAACCGTGCTTATGGGCTCACCGGTTTGATCTGCATTTAATTGCTGATTCAATTCTTCTGCTATATGAGGAGCATAGGGAGTCAATAAAATAAGTAACGGCTCCAGTATTTCTTTTTTATGACATTTTAGATCAGTCAATTCATTTACACATATCATAAATGTGCTGACACAGGTATTGAAACTAAACCGTTCTGTATCTTCTTCAATTTTCTTAATCGTCTTGTGCAAAACCTTTAACTCATCTGCGTTTGCTTTTTCATCTGTCCAAATTTTCCCCTTTTGCTCATCAAAAAACAAACGCCACAATTTTCTCAGAAAGCGATGCACGCCTTCAATGCCCTTGGTGTCCCAGGGTTTACTCATTTCCACGGGGCCCAGAAACATTTCATACATACGAAAAGTATCGGCTCCGTATTTATAAACCAAATCATCGGGGTTAACGGTATTGAACTTTGACTTGGACATTTTTTCGGTTTCTGTACCGCAGATGTATTTGCCGTCATCCAGAATAAAAATAGCACCTGCATGTTCATTATTTCTCCAGGTTACAAAGGAATTTGTATCCAACTCCAGTCCGTCCACCATGTTTACATCCACATGTATTTTATCCAATTGCTTTCCTTCATATTCATCTTCATTATTCAACAAAGATTTTGAAACAAAAGTATTTGTGCCGTGT
This sequence comes from Chitinophagaceae bacterium, assembly GCA_037045195.1. Lineage (GTDB taxonomy): Bacteria > Bacteroidota > Bacteroidia > Chitinophagales > Chitinophagaceae > JJ008. The sequence goes on along the minus strand of JBAOIB010000004.1, from coordinate 104,052 downwards.
ATGCGATATACAAACCTGCTGCTCCCCTGTATCATTCCCTGATTGAGCAGTTTTTTAAAGGGTTCATCAAATCCAATCAAGCCAAGGTCATAAAGCACTTTGGTCCACATCCTGCTGTAAAGCAAATGACCCACGGCATGTTCGGTGCCTCCTACATATAAATCTACCTGCCCCCAATAATTGCTTGCTGCCCGACTGCAAAATTCGTTTTCATTTTTTGGATCCATATATCTCAAAAAATACCAGCTACTGCCTGCATATCCTGGCATAGTAGAGGTTTCACCTTTACCGCCTGCAAAAACCGGGTTATTAATCCAGGCTTCATTATTGGCCAAAGGCCCTTCGCCCTTTTCTCCATGTCTTATATCATCCATATAAGGAAGCTCAAGCGGCAAAACTGACTCATCCAACGCAAAGGGTACATCGTTTTTCCAACTTACAGGGAATGGCTCTCCCCAGTAGCGCTGCCGGCTAAAGCCTGCATCACGCATTTTATAGTTTACTTTTCTTTTACCCATTCCCATTTCTTCAATCTTTTGAATGGCAGTTTCTAATGCATCTTTCATCACCATACCGTTGAGGAAATCCGAGTTTTCCAAAACCGCTTCTTTTGTAGCATTGGCTTCTTCGCCAGTAAAATGATGTCCAATAATATTGGTAATGGGAATATTAAAATGTTTTGCAAATCTGAAATCTCTATCATCGCCACAAGGCACAGCCATAATAGCGCCGGTGCCATAGCCTGCCAGCACATATTCTGATACCCAGATGGGAATTTCTCTTCCATCAAATGGATTGATTGCATAAGCGCCGGTAAAAATGCCGGTAATTTTTTTCTCCGACATCCTCTCTCTGTCACTTCTGCTTTTTACATAATCCAGATATTCCGCTACTGCGTTTTCCTGTTCTTTAGATTTTATTTGATGAATTAAATCCATCTCGGGAGCCACTACCATAAAATCAACTCCAAATATGGTATCAGGACGGGTGGTATAAACTCTTAATTTTTGAGTTTGGCCTTTAATTTCAAAATCTACTTCGGCTCCACTGCTTTTACCAATCCAGTTGGTTTGCATTTCCTTCATACTATCGCTGAAGTCAACTTTTTCAAGCCCTTGCAGCAATCTGTCGGCATAGGCGGTTATTCTTAAATACCACTGTCGCATTTTTCTTTTTTCAACAGGATGGCCTCCTCTTTCACTTACACCATTCACCACTTCATCATTTGCGAGTACGGTTCCCAATGCTTCACACCAGTTTACATCGCCATAGGCAATATATATCAGTCGGCGCTTCATCAACCATTCTTCTTTTGTTGCGGTTGAAAAACTGTTCCACTCCTCCGCCTTGAACTTACTACTGCCTTTTTTTTCATACTTGGCAATCAGTTCTGAAATTGGTTTTGCCTGTTTACAGGTATTGCAGAAATAACTGTTGTACAACTTCAAAAACAACCACTGTGTCCATTTATAATATTCCGGTTTGGAAGTATTTACTTCCCGGCTCCAATCATAACAAAAACCAATTTTATTCAACTGACTGCGAAAGTTTTTGATATTCGTTTCAGTAGATATGGCGGGATGAATGCCATGCTCTATTGCATACTGCTCTGCCGGAAGCCCAAAAGCATCATAACCCATTGGGTGCAGCACATTAAATCCTTTCAGCCTTTTATAACGGGCAAAAATGTCTGAAGCGATATAGCCCAACGGATGGCCTACGTGCAAACCTGCACCACTGGGATAGGGAAACATATCCAACACATAATATTTTGGTCGTGCAGGGTCGTTTGTAACCTGATAAACATTTTTATCATTCCATTCTTGCTGCCATTTTTTTTCTATCTCTCTGAAATTATATTCCATTGCTTAGCGATATCTTAGTTTATTAAAATATTTTTTGACTGTCAATATCCAATGCTATAAATAAAATTTTTGGCAAATTGTCATTATAGCATTTAAGTAAAAGTTTAAATAATTCCTACTTTATGCTTGCAGAAATCTTTAACAAATTTCTTGCCTTTCGTATAGCAATATGAACCGGGGACAATCGTTAATGCATTTCCGCTAATAGCGGAAGCGTTGCAAAAATACTGATTGTACTGCTTAATGAGCTATTTTTGCCTAGCCCGTTTTAGTTTTACTTTCAAAATTGAACGGGATCAGCAATCCATTAATCTGTAAAAAAATTTCCATGTCTCAATCCGCCAAGTCCTCAATCAAAAAGGGCAAACCTTCCTACTTTATGTCTGTGCTCGGTGTTACTCTTGTTTTGTTTTTACTCGGTATTGTAGGATGGTTAGTAATCAATGCAACCAAAATAGGCGATTATTTTAGAGAAAATGTTGAGGTTAGGGTCTATTTGTTACCCAACTTGAATCCAAAAGACAGTACAGCGCTTACCAACTACATAGCTGCAAAGCCCTATGTAAAAACTATGCGTTATGTCTCTAAAGAAGAAGCACAGAAAATTTATATGCAGGATGGTGGCGAAGACTGGGGCAAAGTGCTGGATGAAAATCCCTTGCCCGATGCGGTATTTTTCAGCCTGAAAAGGAGTTATGTAAATCTGGATACACTGGCAGTAATTAAGAAAGATCTGGAAGCACAAACCTATGTTACGGATGTAAAATATCCTGAAGCATTGGTAGGCAAACTCAATCAAAACATAAGGATTGTAAGTGCCGTATTATTGGGCCTTGCTATTATAATTGCGTTGGTGGTTATTTTCCTTATTGACAATACAATAAGATTAGCCATGTTCAGCAACCGGTTTTTAATAAAAACCATGCAAATGGTGGGCGCCACTCGTCAGTTTATTGCCAAACCATTAAATACTAAAGCCATTATAAATGGCGCAGTCAGCGGTATTATTGCTTCTGTATTATTATATATCATCATTTTGATACTGGAAGGTAATATTCAGTGGCTTAAAACCATACATGATAATGGCATGTTGCTTCTTTTATTTCTAACTTTAATTGTTTTAGGTGTAGGTATTACATTATTCAGTACCAATTGAAGTGTGGTGAAATATCTTAAGATGAAACTGGATGATCTTTATTAGCAACAACAAAAATCAACTTGTTGACTTTTCTTTATATTGCAGCTCCAAAAAAAATGAATCATGAGCAAAAGTGTCACTCCTGCTATGTTTGGCAAAGAAAATTATATGTGGATGTTGGTTGGTGTTGTAATCATTGCCTTGGGCATGTTTTTAATGTCGGGCGGCAGAAGCAATGTGGACCCCAATGTATTTGACAGTGGTTCAGTGTACAGTGCCCGTCGTATTACGATTGCCCCAATACTTATTTTGATTGGACTGGTAGTAGAAATGTATGCCATATTCAAAAAACCAAAAGAAAACAATGTCTGAAAGCAATAATGAAATAAGATTTCAAGGCGATGCAATTTTGTATCGCCTTGTTTGTTAATATTGCGGCTATACATAAACTTCAAATTACATGGGAATTGCAGAAGCTATTATACTTGCCATTGTAGAAGGATTTACCGAGTTCCTTCCAGTATCCTCTACCGGTCACATGATTATTGCCAGCTCACTTCTAGGCATTCAACACGATGAGTTTACCAAGCTTTTCAAAGTTTCCATACAGTTTGGAGCCATCCTTGCTGTAGTTGTTTTATATGGTAAAAAATTCTTTCAGTTTCGTAACTGGCAGTTTTATGCAAAACTGATTATTGGCGTAATACCAGCTTTAATTCTTGGATATTTATTCTCTAATCAGATAGATAAAATGCTGGAAAGCCCCACTGTAGTTGCCATTTCATTGTTGATAGGTGGTGTGGTATTGATGTTTATTGACAAAATGTTTCAAAAGCCAAAATTAGAATCGGATGATCAAATCAGCTATAGCAAAGCATTTACAGTAGGTTTGTTTCAAACCATTGCTATGATACCCGGAGTTAGCCGCAGTGCCTCTTCTATTATCGGAGGTATGTCTCAAAAATTTACCCGCAATCTTGCTGCCGAATTTTCTTTTTTTCTGGCAGTGCCTACAATGTTTGCAGCCTCGTTTTATACATTGTTTGTAAAAAAATGGACAACAGCTGAAGGTGCCGTGGTAAAGGGGTACAAATTAGTAACCGATACACAGGAACATACTATTGCTTTTCTAACCGGAAATCTGGTTGCATTTTTGGTAGCCATTCTCGCCATTCGTTTTTTTATTAATTATCTAAAAGTTTATGGTTTTAAAGTTTTTGGAATTTACCGTATTCTGGCAGGAATCACCCTTTTGGTTTTACTACTTACCAAAGTGATTGAATAAATCTGCCGCTGCTTTACTACATTTACCAAAACCAATGCTATGCAAACGGCTTCTAAAAAAGTGGTGAATGGATGGGCCATGTATGACTGGGCCAACAGTGTGTACAATCTGGTAATTACCTCTACTGTTTTTCCTGCCTATTTTGAAGCCATCACCGGCGATGGAAATGAAAATACAAAACAGGACACAATTATTTTTCTGGGACGTGAGTTTGTAAATACTTCACTTTACAATTATACGCTTGCTTTAAGTTTTCTAATAATCGCATTCATACTGCCTTTGCTTTCTTCTATTGCAGATTTTAAAGGAACCAAAAAAAGATTTCTGCGTTTTTTTATGACAATGGGCAGTATTGCCTGCAGTACTATGTTCTTTTTTCGATAAATCTAATTTGTGGCTCGGTATTTTGTGTATGATTTTTGCCTGCATCGGCAGCTGGGCGGGATTGGTTTTTTATAATTCTTACTTACCCGAAATAGCAGCACCTGAAGACCGCGACAGAATAAGTGCAAAAGGTTTTGCTTATGGCTATGTAGGCAGCGTGCTTTTACAGTTAGTAAGTTTTGTTTTGATTTTAAAAAACGATTTGTGGGGCATCAGCAGCGGCTTTGCTTCTCAGCTTTCTTTCCTGCTGGTTGGTATCTGGTGGTTTGCATTTGGCCACTACGCCATCAACCGTATGCCAAAGCCGGTGGCTGCAGGTGAAGCAAATCAATACGGCGATTTGCGAAATGGATATAAGGAATTAAGAAAAGTTGCATTTCAACTTTTACAGTTACCGGTATTAAAGCGCTTTCTGCTATCATTCTTTTTTGTAAGTATGGGTGTGCAAACAGTGATGTTGGCCGCTACACTGTACGGCAAAAGTGAATTGCAAATTGAAACCCAAAGCCTGATCATTGCGATTTTAATTATACAGCTGATAGCGATACCTGGTGCATTTGCTATTGCAGCTTTATCAAAAAGGACAAGCAACCTTTTTGCTTTAACGATTTGTATTGCTGTATGGATTGGCATTTGTATTGGTGCTTTTTATTTGCCACCAAAAAACATTATCGCATTTTATACACTCGCAACGGTGGTTGGCTTTGTTATGGGTGGCATTCAATCACTTTGCCGCTCTACCTATGCCAAGCTGATGCCCGAAACCAAGGATACAGCTTCCTTTTTCAGCTTTTATGACGTAACAGAAAAAGTGGCCATCGTTATTGGCATGTTCAGTTTTGGCATCATTACCGAACTTACCGGTACACAGCGCAATGCCGTTTTGGCATTAATGGTTTTCTTTATTCTGTCCTTAATATTTTTGCTGTTTACACGCTGGGCACTAAAGAATAAAAAATGAATAGTGCCTCAAACCTTTACACATGAAACTTTACACAATCAATACCGGATATTTCAAATTGGATGGTGGTGCTATGTTTGGCGTAGTACCCAAAAGCATCTGGAATAAAATAAACCCGGCAGATGAAAATAATTTATGCTCATGGGCATTAAGATGTTTATTAATTGAAGACGGCAACCGGTTGATATTAATTGACAATGGTAACGGAGATAAGCAGGATGCAAAATTCTTCAGCCATTACTATTTGCATGGAGATGATACTTTGGACAAATCGCTTGCAAACTATGGTTTTCACAGAGATGATATTACGGACGCTTTTCTCACTCACCTTCATTTTGACCACTGTGGCGGCGCCATTAGCAGAGAAGGTGATAAACTGGTTCCCAGTTTTAAAAATGCAACTTATTGGAGCAATAAAAAACATTGGGAATGGGCAGTGCATCCCAATGACAGAGAGAAGGCTTCTTTTCTAAAAGAAAATATTTTGCCCATTGAAACATCGGGCAAGTTGAAGTTTATTGAAACCAGCGAGCAAAAAGATGGCAGATTGGGATCAACCGTTTTTTCTGAAAATGTGGATGTTCGTTTTGTAAACGGTCATACCGAAAGTATGATGTTGCCACAAATCAAATACAAGGATAAAACAGTAGTCTTTATGGCTGACCTGCTACCATCTGCTGGGCATATTCCGCTAGCTTATGTTATGGGTTATGATATGTTTCCGCTTACCACACTTCATGAAAAAAAATTTTTTTTACAGGAAGCATTGGAAAACAACTATGTCCTGTTTTTTGAACACGATCCGGTAAATGAATGTTGTACGCTTCAGCAAACAGAAAAAGGCATCAGACCAAAAGAATTTTTTAAACTGGAATCTCTCTAATCGGTTTCTGTTTTTTTTCTAAAAAGTTTTACACCTGCAATCAATATACTTCCTGCAATAGCCGGTATTATCAAATTGATAAACCATATAGCCACCGTAGCAATGGTAACGCCCAGCGAATTGGCGGTAAACGGCTTCATTAACTCCCAAATGATAGTGCCGCGGAGACCCAACTCTGCAATAGCTATAGTAGGAATAATAGCCAGCACCAAAAAGGTGGCAGATACTGTTGCCCAACTTTGCCAAAAATCTATTGACACACCAAATAAGTGAAACAAGAGAAAATACTGTACACAAAAAACGGCATAACGCACCAAGGACAATAATAATAATTGCAATAAAACCTTGTTTCCGGTTTTCTCCATTTCTACTATTAAATATCGATATTTTGCTACCCATGAAAATCTTTCAAGCATACGTGTGAGATGTGAAATTTTAAAATATAAGAGCAAAAGAATGAGGCTTCCAATGGGTAATGCAAATAATAAAATATCTTTCCATACACTGTAACCTTGTAAAAATCCGACAGCTTTATTCCCAAGGAAAATGAAACCTAGAAAACCCATCAAAAGAGTAATGATCAATTGACTCATACTGCACACAATCGTCAGTGACACACTTTGAAGCCGGTTGCCTTCATCTAAAAACAAAACACGGCCTGCATACTCACCCACCCTGTTTGGCGTAGTGGCAGAAAAAGAAACACCACTTAAGATGGCCTTAAAAGCTTTGGTTAAACTAATCCTTTGCACATTTCTCAAAACCCTTTGCCATTTTAAAGCTTCTATTGTCCAGTTGAGCACCATCAAAAACAAAACAATCGATAAATAAATAAGCAACTGAGAAATAGAAATTTGCTGCATTTGCTCCCATGCCTCCTTTAATCCTTTTTGATTCTTTATTTGCTGATACAAGGAGTAGGAAAGCCACAAAAAAAGTAATGGCCCCAAAACATAGTTGATAAATATTTTTGTGTTTCTACTAAGCTTCATTAAAGTTGTAATATTGTAAAAATACATGCTCCTGTCAAAGCCTGATAAAATAATACTTGGAATAGACCCCGGCACCATAGTAATGGGCTATGGGTTAATTGCAGTTAAAGACAATAAAGCAACACTACTTGAACTGGGAGTATTAAAACCCGGACGAATTAAAGACCACTACAAAAGACTGCAACTGATTTTTAATACCATAAGTGGCATAATTATCAAATACCAGCCTACCGATTTTGCCATTGAAGCCCCTTTTTTTGGCAAGAATGTACAGAGCATGTTGAAGCTGGGCCGGGCACAAGGTGTGGCTATAGCTGCTGCCATGCGCCACGGACTGGAAGTAACCGAATATGCTCCCCGAAAAGTAAAACAATCCATCACCGGAAATGGTAATGCCGATAAAGAGCAGGTAATGAAAATGCTGCAAACTATTTTATCGTTTAAAGAAAATGTAAAGCAATATGACGCCTCCGATGCCTTGGCCGTAGCGCTTTGTCATCATTTTCAGTGCAACACGCTATTGGGAAAAAGCTCAAAGCGAATAAATGGCTGGGATGATTTTATAAAAAAGAATCCAGAAAGATTGAAAAAAAAATAATTTCAAAAACATCCAATATTCACTTTCTACAAATTGTTACATGCCTGCAATATCACTTTACATGATTCTTTTATCTGCTCATCTGTAATAATGAGAGGAGGTGAAATTCGCATACAATGCGGAGCAAATAAAAACCAATCAGTCAATATACCATTGGATATACAATAATCAATTACCATTTTATTTTTTTCAAAAGAAACAAACTCAATTGCTAGCCACAACCCACAACTACGTATGGAAACGATAGCAAGATGATTTAAAGACGACAAAAACAAATCTTTTTTGTGTTGTACATCTTCAATCATTTTTTCATTTAGCAAAGCAGTAAGGGCGGCATTACCTGCTGCACAACTTACAGGATGCCCGCCAAATGTGGTAATATGACCCAATACAGGATTCTCGGTAAACACATCCATCAGTTGTTTGTCAGCAATAAATGCACCTAACGGCATTCCACCTCCCAATGCTTTTCCCAAAAGCAATACATCAGGCACCACATCAAAATTTTCAAAACCCCAAAGTTTACCGGTGCGGCCAAAACCTGTTTGAATTTCATCCATTACCAACAAGGCCCCCGTTTCTGTGCATTTTTTCCGAAGTGCTTGTATCCATGCTGGTGAAGGAGCAATGACTCCTGCTTCTGCTTGTACAGTTTCAACAAAAACGCAGGCGGTTAAATCAGATATTTCATCGATCGTTTCAAACTGATTGTATTGCAGATGTAATACATCGGGTAAAAGTGGTCGAAATGCGTTGCGCCAGTATTCTTCCCCCATTATACTTAATGCACCCTGTGTGCTTCCATGATAAGAATCGTTGAAAGCAATAATTTGAGTTCTTCCTGTAATTCTTTTTACCAGTTTCATAGCACCTTCTACCGCTTCGGCACCCGAGTTGGTAAAATAGACTGAATTGAGATTTTGAGGCAGATTCTCGGTTAGCAATTTTGCATACTGCACCTGTGGCGATTCAATAAATTCTCCATAAACCATGATGTGCAGATATGCCTCCAATTGTTTTTGTATTGCAGCTATTACAGCAGGATGTCAATGCCCCACATTGGCTACACTGATACCGCCAATGAGATCAATAAAATTTTTACCGGCAGCATCGGTAAGTATGCTACCAGTAGCCTGAACAATTTCAAGTGCCATTGGTGCCGGCGATGTTTGTGCTATATGTCGAAGAAAAAGTTCCCGCTGAGTCAATTCGTTATGTTTTACACAAAGAACGCAAAGAAAATCTGAACTTTACATAAATACACTTTTAAGAACATTTTAAAAATTGAAAATGCCTGTTATTCTTCCTGTTGAAAACAAATTACCACAGTTTGGAAACAACTGCTTTATTGCACCCAATGCTACACTGGTAGGCAATGTAGTAGCTGGCGACGATTGTAGCTTCTGGTTTAATACCGTTGTAAGAGGAGATGTAAATTTTATTAAAATGGGCAATAAAGTAAATGTGCAGGATGGTGCCTGTATTCATTGTACTTATCAGAAATACGGAACAACCATTGGCAATAATGTATCCATAGGACATCACGCCATTGTACATGGATGTACAATACACGATAATGTGTTGATAGGAATGGGCGCAATTGTTATGGACAATGTGGAGGTTCATAGCAATACCATTGTAGCTGCAGGTGCTGTAGTACTTGAAAATACCATTTGTGAAGCCGGAAGTATTTATGCTGGTGTACCCGCCAAAAAAGTAAAAGACATTTCGCAGGAATTGATAAATGGCGAGATTAACCGTATTGCAAATAATTATGTGCGCTATGCCGACTGGTTCAGAGAAAAAAAATGAGATTTCAGTCTTTTAACCCTTCCTGATCCATAATTGACATTTATCAACCATTGGTATTTATACGATGGACAAACCAATTTATTCTTAATAACTTCGTAGTAAATTCATTCAGTAATGAAAAACCTTCAATTTTTTGTTATCGCCTTTTGTGTTGTACTGAGCTTGTCTTCCTGTAAAATTTTTGGCAATCTTTTCAAGCCAAAATACGGCTGCCCTACTAATGGAAAAAATGTAGGTGCCGAAAAAATTATTAGTGGCGACCCCGATGCAATGAAAGCTGTTAAGAAAACAAAAAAATTCAAAAGTTAATCATTTGTATGCAGCCAAAGAATCCAAACCTATGTCTTAATAGCAGCAATGAAAACAGCAGCTATTTTAAAAAACCTAAACGCCTAAACTATGAGCCTCACCCTACGAACCACACTCGGCTGTACCGAAGCCGTAATTGCCGATGACGGCGGATTAAAAGAATTCTATCGTGCAGCTAACATCCTCAGTCAGGATTTCGATATTAAGTTTTTACACAAAGAAGATGATTTTGACACCATTGACTGGGAATTTCGTTTTAAAAACCACAATATAACCCTGCACTACAGTATTTATAATGGTGTTTCTCTCTTTCCAACAAAAACAAAAGATGCGTTGAGTAAAGACAATAAAGCGGTAGTAGAACTGGCTGGTGTACTTGAGTCAAAACTTTTTAGTGAAGAGAACAGAAATATTGCCTGATTGATTTTCAAACAACATTCCTTTATTGAAATTTGAACAAATCGAATCCTGCTACTTTTCTAGAAGGATACCGAAAACCTATTGTTTAAAAGAAGCGCATTTACTTATACGAACCTCCTTCTACCCTTCTACCCTTTACCCTTTTCCTTCCATCCATCTTCCAGGCTATCCAAAATATTTACATAGCTCACATATCGGTCTTCAGGTATTTCTCCCTGCCTTACGGCTTCTTTAATAGCACATTCCGGCTCGTATAAATGCATACAGTTATTAAACTGACAGTCGTTTAGCCTTTCTCGCATCTCAGGAAAATAATGTGATAATTCAGATTTTTCAATATCTACCAAACCAAATTCACGCATACCCGGTGTATCAATGATACTGCCGCCGCCTGACAAGTCAAACATTTCGGCAAAAGTTGTGGTATGTTGACCTTTCCCGCTCCAGCCGCTTACATCCTGTACTTTACGGTTCATCCCTGGCATCAATAAATTTAGCAATGAAGATTTTCCAACTCCACTATGACCACTCAGTAATGAAATTTTATTTTTCAGCATTTTATTCATCATTTCAATTCCTTCATTTTTCTCCGCACTTACTAATAATACCTGATATCCTACCGATTCATACATCTGTTTCATTTGCTCAAATCGCTCTATCTCTTTTATCTTATACAAGTCAGACTTATTAAAAACAATAAATGGAACCACATGATACATTTCGCTGGCAACTAAAAATCGGTCTATAAACCCTTGCGAAGTTTTGGGTTCTTTGAGTGTTGCCACTAAAATACTTTGATCCAAATTGGCCGCTACGATATGATGCTGATGTTTAAAACGAGGGCTTTGTCTGTTGATATAGTTATTCCGCCGTAAAATTTCATGGATGATTGCAGTTCCTTCAGCCTCATTTTCAATCTCAATACTCACTTTATCTCCTACTGCCACCGGATTGGTGCTGGTGATGTCATCAATTTTCAAAACACCTTTCAATCGGGCATTAAAAAAACGACCGCTCTCTGATTTTACATTGTACCAGCTACCGGTAGATTTATAAACAGTGGCAACCATGAGAGGATTATTTTTTCAAATTTCTGATTGCCGGAAAGATAAACCAAACTAAACTAAGGAAATCTTTTAAATACGGTAAAGCGAAATATCAGTTCTACAAATAAAAAAAACAAGGCAGCCAGAATAAAGGGCAGGTATTTTTCTTCAGCACGTTTCTGTATTTCTATTTCCACTTTAGATTTTTCCAAATTGTCAATCGAAGTATAGGTTTCCTGCAATCCCTGTTTATCTCTGGCTCTAAAATATTGACCACCGGTCTCTGATGCAATTTTTTTTAATAGATTTTCGTCAATAAAATCAAAAGCAGCTTGCTGCTGTGGTTTTCTTCCTTTTACTTCCACTATTGTGGTAGGAAGTGCTCCCATTCCTATAGTATATACTTTTATTTTTTTTGCTTTTGCAATTTCCAAAGCCGTAAGCGGATCTATCAGCCTGGTATCTGGTGCATCTTCTTTGCCATCTGTAATCAAAATGATGATTTTGCTCTTTGCAGTACTTTTGCATATTCTATCAACTGCTGTAGCCAATCCTTCGCCAATTACTGTTCCGTCTTTCAATAGCGTACGGCTTTCAAGATTTTCAATTTGTGAAATCAAAGATTCTTTATCGCCGGTGAGTGGACATTGTGTAAAACTTTCACCAGAAAAAATTACCAGACCAATACGATCTACAGGACGGCTTCGTACAAATGTAGCCGCTACCTCTTTTGCAACTTCCATTCTGGATGGCGGTATATCCTGCGAACCCATACTACCACTTACATCCATGCAAAGCATAATATCAATTCCTTCGCCTACACTTCGCTGATTGCTAATAAGTTTTTGAGGACGGGCCAACACCATTATCAAACAAACAATTGACAATAACCTGAGTACAAAAGGCAAATGTCTGAATCTGATTTTCCAGGATGTTACTTTTAAAGATTGAATGGTGGAAAAACGAATGTCTGGCTGTTGGCTATCCGATTTCTTAAAATAATACCAATGGAGAAATGGTAATAAAGCCAGCAGCAAAAATGACCAGGGATAAGCAAAATGTATATTTTTGATAAATTCGTAAAGCATAAATTTTTCAATCAACCTTATTTGGTAATATTTCTTTTATAGAAGATTGTTCAATCATTTTTATGGCATTTTTTATGGTGTCAAAACAGAGATCATTGTCTTCTTTTGATGGATTGTATTTGGCAAATTTTACAAAATCACTTAACCTCAATGCCTGAGAAAGTTTTTCAAACTGCTCCTGCTTAAGTCCCTGTCCTTTTAACTGCAGCACAATATCATCTGTTGTTTTCTGTAAAGAATGAATTCCTTTTTTTCTAAAAATATACATACGGAAAATATCTGTCAGCTTAGAATGAACCGTTTTAGCCGGTGCTGATACTTGTCTTAGCTGTTCCAGTTTTTTCATAGCCTCTTCATAAGGGTTAACTACAACATTTTCTTTAGAAGAAGGAACAATTTTCCTGGTTCTTAAAAAATAATATGCCAATAAAGCCGCGACAAGCAACCCGGCAATAATATACCATAACCATTTTTTTTTGGACACAGGCTTTACATCCAGTATGTCTTTAATATCATGATAGTCTTGCGAAGGATCAAAATCAGAAAAAACTATATCAACCGGGATAGTATCAGAAGAAATCTCTCTTGTAAGTTTAAAGGAAGGAATCACCCAGTGACCTGAATCAAAGCTCGTAAGCCGATAGATGGATTTCAAACTGATTAATCCATTTTCATGGATGGTATCTACTATCGGTTTTTCTAAAATTTCAAAATGAGGTATTGAATCAGGAAATGCAAATACAAAAGTATTTTTTTCTGGATATGAAACAGCAATAGTTAATTTCAAAGGCTCTCCAATCAAGATTTTGCTTTTATCAATTTCCGTATTGATATTCGCTTCTTGTTGTGCATAGCCCGTTTGGGAATAGCACCATAATACAATCAGGAATATATACCGGACTCTCTTCATGAATTATTTATTCCTGCTTAAGAAAAATTTTTGAAACACCCGAACATAGTCGTCTCCGGTTTGTACGTGTAATAAATCGCACCCGGCCTTTTTAAACACCTGTGCCGCCTCTGCAGTAATTTTAAAAAACTCCTGTTCATATTGATTTTGAACATAAGCATTATTGCTATCTACCCATTTTGTTTTGCCCGTTTCCGCATCTATAACCTGTAGCATTCCGGCAGCAGGCAATCGTTGATCTGCCCGATCATAAATTTTAATGCCAATGATATCATGTTTCTTCCCAACAATACGTAAAGCATCTTCATATCCTGCATCCAATAAATCACTCAAAACAAAAGCAATACTTTTTTGACGTGTGATATTATTAAAATAACGAAGTGCTTTGCTGAAATCTGTCCCATTCCCTTTTGGCATTTTGGTCAGTAGTTCTCTTACAATATACAACGCATGTTGTTTACCTTTTTTGGGTGGGATATAACCTTCAATACAATCGCTGTAAAAAATAACACCGATTTTATCAGCATTGTTTACAGCAGCAAAACTTAATACCGCACCAATTTCGGTCGCCAGATCTCGCTTCGTTGCATATCTTGTTCCAAACATAGAGCTATTGCTGATGTCCACCAGTAACATTACAGTTAATTCTCTTTCTTCTTCAAAAACTTTGCTAAAGGGGTGCCCGAATCTGGCTGATACATTCCAGTCTATAAAGCGGATATCATCGCCAGCTGCATATTCTCTCACTTCTTTAAACGACATGCCCTTGCCTTTGAAAGCACTGTGATATTCACCAGTAAATAAATCGCTGGTAAGTTTCTTACTCTTTATTTCCAGCGCTCTTACTTTTTTTAATATTTCAGAAGTGGTCAACAATGGATATAATAAGTATCAGTTAATTGAATAATTCATTGTTACATCAAGGCACATTAATTTTTCTCAATACCTCATCTATTACATTTTCTACTTTTACATTTTCGGCTTCAGCTTCGTATGTAAGTCCAATACGATGGCGTAGCACCTCTTTACAAATACTACGAACATCTTCTGGAATAACAAATCCTCTTTTATTTAAGAAAGCCTGAGCCTTAGATGCAATTCCCAAATTAATACTGCCACGAGGTGATGCTCCATAAGCTATTAAGGGTATTAATTTCTCTAATTTATAATCACCCGGATTGCGGGTTGCAAAAACAATATCCAGTATATATTGTTCAATTTTTTCATCCATATAAATCTGCTTTGTAAGCTCCTTTGCGTTTATTATCTCCTGAACTGAAACTACTTGTTTGATTTCAGGGTAATTTCCCTGAATGTTTTGCCGAAGTATTAATTGCTCTTCATTCATTTTAGGATAGTCAACAATTACTTTCATAATAAAGCGGTCAACCTGCGCCTCTGGCAATGGGTAAGTACCTTCTTGCTCCAAAGGGTTTTGTGTTGCTAAAACTAAAAAAGGTTCATCCAGTTTATAAGTAGTATCCCCAATGGTTACCTGTCTTTCCTGCATGGCTTCTAATAATGCGCTTTGCACCTTGGCTGGAGCTCTGTTTATTTCATCTGCCAGAATAAAATTAGCGAAGATGGGTCCTTTGCGCACTACAAATTCATTGCGTTGCTGGTTATAAATCAACGTTCCTATCACATCGGCAGGTAGCAGGTCTGGCGTAAACTGTATGCGACTGAATTTTGCTTGAATGGCTTGCGAAAGCGATTTTATTGTAAGCGTTTTTGCTAGTCCGGGTACACCTTCCAGTAACACATGACCATTGCTTAGCAGGCCTGTAAGCAATCGATCCAGCATTTGGTGCTGTCCTATAATTACATGTCCAATTTCATCTTTTAATTTATCAATAAACAATCCAGACTGAGTAATCTTTTCATTTAAAAGACGGATGTCTTCAGCGGTTTTAAGCATGTAAAAAATTTAAGTGGCACAAAATACGAACTTGCCATTTGCAAATAGCCTGCCGTTATGATAAACGGCCTTAAATCCGGCATTATTTTAGCGGACTTTTACTAGTATCATTCTTAAAAAACATCGTATTTTGTTATCTCAAATCCCAATTATGAAAAAACATATCGTTCTGTCAATTTTTATTGCCCTGTTTGGTTTATTTATTTTTAATTCCTGCAGCAATAAAAGCGATAACACACCTCCACCTAAAACGAAAACACAACTTTTAACACAGGCCACCTGGAAATTTAAGAGTGCTACTATTGGCGGTATTGATGCCACCGGGCAGGTACAAGCTTGCCAAAGAGATAATGTACTTACATTTCTTTCTAATGGAAGCGGAAGTGGGGATGAAGGTGCTACGAAATGTAATGCCGGCGACCCTCAGACTTATGCTTTTACATGGAATTTTGCAAGTGGCGAAACTGTCATACATACTTCCAGTCCTTTGTTTACTAATGGTGCAACTGATTTTACTTTACAATCAATGTCTGAAGATGAATTAGTTGTTGAAATGTTATATACACCACCTGTAGGCCCCGCAGCTACAGTCGTCATTACTTTCATACATTAAAAAATATCAGGAAAGATATTTTGCAACAATAGGCACCCGTCGACCTACACCAAATGCCTTGGGCGATATACGAATGATAGGGCAAAATTGATTTCGCTTATACTCATTCACGTTTACTAATTTCAGTACGCTGTCTACCAGCGCTGCATCAAATCCCTGTTCTTTTATTTCGGCAGGGCCCTGTCTTTTTTCAATGTATTGATATAAAATTCTATCCAGTACTGAATAATCAGGTAACGAATCAGCATCTTTTTGTCCGTGGCGCAGTTCAGCCGATGGCGGCTTTATTAATATATGATGGGGAATAATTTCGGTTTTACGATTGATAAATTTTGCCAGCGCATAGACTTGCATTTTATAACAATCGCCCAATACTGCCAGTCCGCCCGCCATATCGCCATACAAGGTGCCATAGCCAGTTGCCAATTCACTTTTATTGGAAGTATTTAGCAATATGTAACCAAACTTATTTGCAATCGCCATCAACAAATTGCCTCTGGCTCTTGCCTGAATATTTTCTTCAGCCACACCAAAGGGCAGATCATTAAAAAGAGGGTTCAGCGTTTGCAAAAAACTTTCATATATATTTTTAATTGGAAGCAGGTCATAAGGATTGCCCAGGTTCTTGCTCAACACTTCTGCATCGCTCACCGAATGGCCGGTAGAATAAGGTGATGGCATTAAAATAGCCTTTACGTTTTCACTACCTAGCGCATCACAGGCAATAGCGAGGGTAACGGCGCTGTCAATACCACCACTGCTCCCCAAAATGGCTTTGGTAAACCCCATTTTAGAAAAATAATCACGAATACCAGTCACAATTGCCTGATAAATTTCGGCGGTGCAAAGGTCTACATCAAGACCGGAAGGATTTAATTCTTCATTGGGTAAATCTTTTGACAAAATACTTATGGGCTGCACAAAACTGCCATCCTCATTCAAATCAAAGTATTCAATGGCTTCCTTAAACAATGGCATCTGTGCTATCAGGTTGGCATTTTTATCAAAAACTAAGGAGCCTCCGTCAAATACGATTTCAGTCTGGCTACCCGTACAGTTGCAATACAATAATGGCAGTTTGTACTTAGTGGTATTTTGTTTTACAATTGCTTTTCTGTCTTCTACGTGTGTATAATCAAATGGTGATGCAGAAATATTAATCATTAAATCGGGTTGCTGCTTCATCAATTCATCCATTGGACAAATGCGATACAACGGATTATCACCAAGATTCCAGATGTCTTCACAAATTGTAAGGGCAATACGGTGGTTTTTAAATGTAATGATGTTCCAGTTATAAGCAGATTCAAAATACCGATGCTCATCAAACACATCATAGGTAGGCAAGCAGGTTTTATGCGCAATAGCTTTTATTTTTTTTTCATAAAGAAAAAAAGCAGCATTCATCAAGTCTTTACCTTCTTTTACCGGATTGCGATCAGGGGCTCCTACAATTACAGCTATATCATCAGCATAATGCTTTATGGCATCAATGGCTGTATAAGATTTTTGAATAAAATCATCAAACTCCAGAAAGTCGCGGGGCGGATAACCACAAATACACAGTTCAGAAAACACAATCAATTCGGCTTTTTGTTGCTTTGCCTGCAAAATTGCGTCAATTATTTTTTCAGTATTTTTTTCAAAATTGCCGATATGATAATTTTGCTGAGCAAGTGCGATTTTCATCTTTCAAAGGTATGCTAATGTTTTCTTTGCTTTCTTTGCAAAACAACATTTTTACTATTCAACCGTTTAGCATTAAGATGAAAAAAAGTGTATTGATTCTTGGCTGCTCCCTCCTGCTTTTCTCCTGTGGCAATAAAAAATCGGGGCCCGATGTTTCCAACATAAAAGTGGAACTGCCGATTGAAAGATTTGACCAAAGCTTCTTTAGCATTGATACTAATAATATAAAAGCAGGATTGCAAAAAACGGCTGCCGCTTTTCCTGAGTTTTATATTGACTTTATGCAACAGGTGCTTGGCTTAAATGCTCAAGACACCAATACAACTACACAGCAAGCCGTAAAAATATTTTTAAGAGATTATCAACCTGTAGAAAACTCACTTCTTGAAACTTATAAAAACACAGACTGGCTAAAAAAAGAATTGGTGGCTGCTTTTCAACATGTAAAATATTATTTTCCTCAATATAAAACCGGAAAGTTGGTATTGTTTAACGGCCCCTTTGATGCACCAGGTGTAGCCACCACCCGCTTTGGACTTGCTGTAGGTTTACAACAGTTTGCTGGAAAAGATTTTCCGGCTTATGAGGACAAGGCGTTTCAGGAAATGTTTCCACTCTATATTTCGCGTCGCTTTTCAAAAGAATACATTACAGCCAATTGTATGAAAGCGGTGGTAGTAGATTTGTTTCCCGATAAAAGCAATGGATTGCCATTGATAGAACAGATGATTGAAAAAGGAAAACAATGGTATCTCTTAGATAAATTTTTACCCTCAACAGCCGATTCAATAAAAACCGGATATACACAACAACAATTGGATTGGTGTAGTGAATATGAAGGATTGATATGGAGCTTTATTGTAAAAAACGAAGACTTGAACTCTATTAATCCCGAAGTAATTCAAACTTATATTGGTGAAGCGCCGTTTACACAGGGATTATCGCAGGAACAATCTCCGGGCAATATCGGTCAATGGGTGGGTTGGCAAATTGTAAAAAAATTTGTAAGTAAAAATGCTGACATGTCGCCTGATAAAATAATGAACACTCCTGCAAGAGAAATATTAAATGAAGCCAAGTATAAGCCTAAATAAATTGAACAGGCGAATTAGTTTCCTTTGAATGGCACTATCATTTCAAATGCAGGAATATCTACAAAGAAAAATTTTTTATTAAACAGGTTTTCCATTTCATAGTGCCCGTTCATTTTTCCCATTTCTGAATTAAGGTTGCAACTGCTGGTGTATTCATAACGCTTTCCAGGGAGTATAGTTGGCTGCACTCCAACGACACCTTCGCCCTCTACTTCTCGTAAACTGGCGTCACTATCAAAAATATACCAATGCCTGCGAAGTAATTTTACTGAAAAATTATTATGATTTTCTATTGTGATATGATAAGAAAACACAAACTCCGATTGAAGCGGATTGCTAAATTCGGGTTGATAAGTGGTTTCTACACTTACTTTAATGCCTTCTGAAATCATACTCGTCATGGTGTAAAAATATAAAAAAAATTGGTGTATAGCGGGAATAGATACTGAAGAAAATAATTGTTGAACAGTGATAAAAGTGAAAAAGAAGACAGAAATCGTTTGATTAGTTTGATGTTACTCCTGCATCCATACCTTGTCAAACCTTAATTTTGCACCACCTGCAAAAAAGGGTAAAATGAAATGAAAATAGCCGTAGCAAAAGGTGATGGTATAGGCCCAGAAATAATGGATGCCGTTTTGAAAATTTTCAACGCCAATAAAGTTCCGCTGGAATATGAAATGGTAGAAATGGGCAAATGGGTTTTCGACAAAGGCTTCAACAATGGAATGACACCTGAAGCAAAACAAACTATTGAATCTTTGGGCATACTTTTTAAAGGCCCTATGGAAACCCCCAAAGGCAAAGGTGTAAAAAGCATTAATGTAACTGCCCGTAAGACCTGGAACACTTTTGCCAATAAAAGAACTTTTCTGTCGCTGCATGGTGTAGAGACTGTTTTCAGCAAGGCAGGTATTCCTATTGACATTACAGTAGTACGTGAAAATATTGAAGACACTTATGGCGGTATTGAGCACATGCTTACACATGATGTGGCGCTGAGCCGTCGTTTTATTACCCGCCCAGGCAGTATGCAGGTTATACGTTATGCATTTGAAATGGCCCGACAAAAAAAGGCAAAACGTATTACCTGTGGTCACAAGGCCAACATTATGAAACTTACCGACGGTCTTTTTCTGGAATGTTTTTATGAAGTAGCTAAAGAATATTCCGATTTAAAAGCTGACGATGTCATTGTGGATGATCTCTGTATGAAATTGGTTATTAAACCAGATACATTTGATGTAGTGGTTCTTACCAATTTACAGGGCGACATCGTTTCCGACCTTTGTGCAGGATTAGTGGGAGGTCTGGGATTTGCACCTTCAGCCAATATAGGAGATCATATTTCCATATTCGAAGCTGTGCATGGAACAGCCCCTGATATTGCCGGAAAAAATATTGCCAATCCCACTGCGCTGCTTTTAAGTGGATTGGGTATGCTGCGACATTTGGGACTTACCGAAAATGCGGCCATTATTGAAAACGCATTGTTATTTACTTTGGAATCGGGTATTCATACCGGCGATTTTGGCGACAAAGGAACTGCTTCTGTAAACACAACTGTTTTTGCAGATGCCATCATTGAAAATTTTGGAAAAAAACCTGCCCTTGGTGCAAGAGAAATGATTGCCAATAAGCCGGGCACACCTGCTCCATTGAAATTAGAGATGAACCCTATGCTCGTATCAAAAGAAAGCGACAACGAAACAATTGTAGGTGTCGATTTGTTTATTGAAAGCGACGAACAACCTGGCGCTATTGCCGAAAAATGTAAAAGACATGGTGGCGTAAAATTTAACCTCATCAACATCAGTAATCGAGGTACGCAAGTATGGCCCACTGGCTCAGTTTATACCAATCTTGTAAACCAATATAATGTTCGGTTTGAAAGTATTGATAATGTACCGCTTAATCAACAGGATGTGATTGGTCTTTATGTAAGTATGAGTGGGAATTTTAAAATCTGCTCTTTTGAATTACTCAATAGCTGGGGCGATAAAAAAGGATATTCCCTGGCACAAGGTCAATAAGTAATTGATTTTATCAAGCAATTAATTTCACATTTAATCAATTCAACCCGCAGAAAAGAAAGGAACAGATATTCTAATCCCGTCACCATATCCACAGGTAGCGCCAGTATAACCAACTTGCAAGTACCAATGCTATTACAGAATAAATAATTGCAGTAATTCCGTTTTTTCTGGATGCGTGATGATTAGCTGTTGTACTTAAATTTAATAGCGCAATTCCTTTTGTAAAAAAACGAATGCACAACAGAGCTATTGCAAGAAAGAGTAATGAACCCGGAATAAAAATAAAGAAGAAAAACATTTATATTTTTTTTGAAAGTTTAAAATCATGCTTCAACAGCCATTGCAGAACTTTATCTCTTTGATCTCCTTGTATAATGATTTCTCCTTCTTTAACCGCACCTCCTGTACCACAAAAGGATTTTAAACTCTTTCCCAATGTTTCTAAATCTTTTAAGGCACCAGCAAATCCCTCAACTAAAGTAACAGCCTTGCCTGCACGATTTTTTGAATCTAACCGCACTTTTAATTTTTGTTGTGCCGCTGGAAGTGTTGTTGCTTCATTTTCATCCTGCTGAAATATAAAATCAGGATTGGTGCTATAAACATAGCCTCAATTGTCCGTTTTATTATTTTTACTCATTACTTTATTTTAATATCACAGCTTTAAGGCTCATGTCCAGGCTTTTTGCCTGATGAATTAATGCACCCACACTTACAAAATCAACACCTGCTTTTGCATAGTCTTCAATATTGTTGAGATTGATACCGCCACTGGCTTCAGTTTCAAAAACGCCCCCTATAAAGGAAACTGCCCGGGCTACATCATCCGGATTAAAATTATCTAACATCACCCGAGCTACTTTATTTTTTCCAACAGCTAATACCATTTCTACATCAGCCATACTTCTCGTTTCTACTTCTATTTTCAATTTCAGTTTTTTTTCTTGCACATATCTCCAGGCCTTATCAATTGCTATTTCAATACCACCACAGTAATCAATGTGATTGTCCTTAAGCATAATCATATCATACAAGCCAAACCGGTGATTGACACCTCCACCAATGCGTACCGCTTCTTTTTCAAGTAAACGAAAATTGGGAGTAGTTTTTCTGGTATCCAGCAGTTTTGTTTTATAACCAATTAGTTTACCTGTGTATTGTTTTGTAAGTGTAGCAATGCCACTCATTCTTTGCATACAATTAAGCACCAATCTTTCGCACTGCAAAATAGTATGCGCCAGCGCTTCTACCTCAAAAGCATTTTCACCATAACACATTTCATCACCATCATTTTTAAATGGTATAAAAACAGCATTCGGTTCTTTGAACAAAAAAATTTTCCGAGCTACGTCTATCCCTGCCAAAATGCCATCCTGTTTTATTTTCAAAACAGCCTTTCCTTTTTCAGTTGTTGCAATACTGCTCAATGTAGAATGATCGCCATCGCCAATATCTTCTTTTAAGGCTTCCACAACGAGGTGTTGCAATTGTTCATCAAAATTCATAGTTACAAAAATAACAAAGCCCCGGCTGATTTTACCGGGGCATTGTTGATATAATTTAAAAGCTGCTATTCCACCAACTGAAATCTTATTTCACGAATGACTTCTTTGTTGTTTTTAGTTTTCATAAAAACATTGGTTCGGTAGTTACCGTTGGTAGTTTGCAAAGTACCAATACAGTAGTGACCGGAAGGCGCTTCACCTTTGTGCTTGAGTTCAAAACTGCTTACATTATTATTTGCAAAAAAATCTTTTACTATCTGAACTGCCTGAGCCTTACTGTAACTATCGCTTTCTCCGGGCAAGGTGAGCTGTACATAATCATCAAAGTATTTTGACAATTCAGTTACATTTCCGGTTTTCAAACTAGCTACCACTTTGTCTATTTCAGTTCCGGGTTGTGCAAAAGCCGAAAGAACAAAAGATAAAGCAATAGCTAAAGTTGTAAATTTTGTTTTCATTTTGTAAAGTTTCTAAGCATATTAATCTAAAAACATGCCATATTGTTTTTCTCCGTTTCTACACTGCTAAAATATTAAAAATCAACTGCTTTTCTACTCCGTTTTCTTAATTCAATCCTTTAAATGTACTTTTTCAAGTAGTTTTGAGTTTTCTTACTCAATTCAGATTGAATTTATACTCACATTTTAATATTTTTTCACAAATGCCTTCAAAAAAAGTAATTCTGATCATAATGGACGGCTGGGGACTTGGAAAAGTTGCGGCAGCAGATGCAATTCAACAGGCAAATACACCTTTTACTAAATCTTTATATCAAAAATATCCGCACACTACATTAATTACCTGCGGCGAAGCCGTTGGGCTACCCGATGGTCAAATGGGAAATTCAGAAGTAGGCCACCTGAATCTGGGCGCCGGGAGAATCGTTTATCAGGAACTGCAACGTATTAATATGGCTATTCGAGAAGAGCAGTTTGCAAAAAATGAAAATCTGTTGGCTGCTATCCGCTTTGCAAAAAAAAATAATAAAGCATTTCATTTATTGGGACTGGTTAGCAACGGCGGAGTACACTCACATATCAATCATTTAAAAGCCATTTTGGATGTATGTAAAAATGAAGGATTGAAAAATGTATATATCCATGCATTCACCGATGGCAGAGATTGCGATCCAAAAAGCGGATTGGGATTTATAAATGAGTTACAACAACACTTAGACCTGACTGTGGGGAAAATAGCCAGCATTGTTGGCCGCTATTATGCCATGGACCGAGATAAAAGATGGGAAAGAGTAAAACTGGCTTATGATGCACTTACAAACGGCTTAGGTACAAAAGAAACAAATGCCATTACTGCTATTGAAAAGTCTTATCAGCAAAACATTACTGATGAATTTATTAAACCAATAGTAATTGTTGATAAGAACCAACAACCACTTGCCTCCATTCAGCAGGATGATGTTGTGCTTTGTTTCAACTTTCGTACCGATCGTTGCCGTGAAATTACACAAGCACTTACGCAAACCGATTTTCCTGAGCAGGGTATGAAAAAGCTGAAGCTGCACTACACTACAATGACAGAATATGACCATAATTTTAAAAACGTTTCCGTCATTTTTGAAACCGATAATCTGAATAATACACTTGGTGAAATCATTGAGAAAAATGGTTTAAAACAATTAAGAGCTGCCGAAACCGAAAAATATCCTCATGTTACATTTTTCTTTAGTGGTGGCCGAGAAAAAGAATTTCAGGGAGAAAAAAGAATTTTGGTTCCCTCACCCAAGGTAGCAACCTACGACCTTAAACCAGAGATGAGTGCTTATGAATTGACTGAAGCAATACTCCCTGAAATCGTAAATCAAAATTTTGATTTTGCCTGTATCAATTTTGCCAATGCCGATATGGTGGGCCATACAGGTGTGTTTCAGGCTGCGGTAAAAGCGGTTGAAACGGTGGATGCCTGTGTTGAAAAATTAGTTACAGCCGCTCTAGAAAAAGATTATACCGTTTTTCTAACTGCCGATCATGGCAACTCTGATTTTATGATTAACGAAGATGGCTCTCCCAATACGGCGCATACCCTCAACCTGGTTCCGTTATTTATAATCAACAACGAAACGAATATCATTTTAAAGTCTGGGAAATTGGGCGATATTGCACCTACCATCCTTAGCTGTATGAATATTTCTGTGCCACCCGAAATGACAGGAGAAATATTAATAACCAGGAAATAAAATTTTATGTTTAAAAAAATACTGAAATACACAGCATTAGTTCTTACAGTAATTTTTATCGTTATTCAATTTTTTCATCCAAAAAAAAATATTGCGGAAGGTCCACAACCTAATTATATTGGCAACCACTTCCCTGTGCCCGATAACGTAAAAGCAATTATGGCAAAAGCATGTAACGATTGCCATAGCAACAATACCCGTTACCCATGGTATTCAAAAATTCAACCTATAGATTGGTGGCTAAACAAGCATGTTGTTGAAGGAAAGCGGGAAATTAATTATGACGAATTCACCAATCGTTCTTTACGATTTCAATATCACAAGATGGAAGAAACTATTGAAATGATAAAAGATGGGAAAATGCCTCTCAATTCTTATACATGGACGCATAAGGATGCCAAATTAACAAAGGAAGAAAAATCCAATATTACAAATTGGGCTCAATCGGTTCAGGACAGCATGAAAGCAAAATATCCAATGGATAGCCTGGTACGCCCAAAGCGTTAAAGAATAAGTGCATTTGACCTCCGTTTTATTTATTGCATCTTGTTCAAGTTACTATATTTGCCAAAACGGAACGCTGCCGCATTTTAAAACCATATCTTCTTTTATCCTCTTACTACTTGCAGGTGTGCTCACCTGCTCCTCACATTTATATTTAGCACGTCAACGGCACTTACAACAAAGTGTAAAAGAAAGAATGAGTAAAAAGCCCATACACTTTATCACCATTTCGTTAGATAAACATAAAACATTAAAAGCCGGAGACGAAATTGTGGTTAATGGCTGCATGTTTGATATTGAAGGTGTGATACAAAATTCAGATGGTTCTTTTCTAGTAAAAGGTCATTTTGATGAAGAAGAAACAAAGCTTTTAAAACAATTTGCCAATAGCCAGCAGGATAAAGAATCCGAAGAATCGGCTTCAATATCATCTTTCCATAGTTTTCAATTTACATTTTCAAGTAATACGCAATATTATTTTACATCTAGTATTTCATCTTCTAAATGGGCATTGCCTTTAAATGAAGATAGGCTGTCACATACATTTAAGGACATTCTTACTCCTCCGCCAAAGGCCTGATTACATCTACGATCAATTTTTATTTTGTAATCAAATCAAACTTTTATGAAAAAAGCTTTAATGCTATTGGCATTAGCGTATATGTGTCAAAATAGTAATGCACAAACTGATACTCTTGAAGAAAAAACACTTGACAATCTGGTATTATCGGCCAATAAATGGGAACAAAAATTAAATGAAATACCCAATAAGATTGTCAAGGTTAATAAATTTGAAATTCTGAGAAACAATCCGCAAACTTCGGCAGATTTACTCGGCCAAAGCGGCTCAGTATTTATACAAAAAAGTCAATTAGGTGGCGGCAGCCCAATGATTCGAGGCTTTGCTACCAACCGGGTTTTATTGGTTGCTGATGGCGTAAGAATGAACAACGCCATTTACCGTAGTGGCAATCTGCAAAATGTAATCAGTATTGATCCTTTAAGCGTGGAGACAGCCGAAGTTATTTTTGGCCCGGGCTCACTTATCTATGGCAGCGATGCTATAGGTGGCGTGATGGACTTTCATACACTGGAGCCACGATTTTCAAAAGACAAAAAAACATTGGTAAAAGGAAGTGTACTGGGTCGATATTCAACTGCCAATAAAGAAAAAACTTTCCATGCAGATATCAATCTGGGTTGGCAAAAATGGTCGTTGCTTTCTTCATTCTCATACAGCAGTTTTGATGATTTAAAAATGGGAAAGAATGGAAGAACGGGTCAGGATAATTATTTAAGACCCGAATATGTAGAAAGAATCAATAACAACGACAGTATTGTACAAAACGGCGACCCTCGTGTGCAACGCTTTAGCGGTTATAATCAAACTAATTTTTTACAGAAGATTAGTTTTAAACCCAATCCAAACTGGAATCTGCAATACATTTTTACTCATGCCCGCACGGGTGATGCGCCCAGATATGACCGATTGATACAATATAGAAATGGTGCGTTGAGATTTGCAGAATGGCATTATGGCCCCATGTTGTGGAATATGCACACATTACACATATTACATTCCAAAAAAACAAGTTTGTATGATGACATGAAACTTACTGTCGCCTTTCAGGATTATGAAGAAAGCAGAATTGACAGAAGAAGAAATAATAACAGCAGAACCAACCAGAGGGAAACTGTAAAAGCTATCAGTGTCAATCTGGATGCCACCAAGGCTTTGGGAAAAGGAAATTTGTTTTACGGAATTGAGTATGTACACAATAAAGTGGGTTCTACTGGTGAAATAACAAATATTTCCAACGGATCTGTTACACCTTCAGTAAGTTGATATCCTGATGGCAGTACATGGAGTACAACAGGTGTATATGGAAGTTATAAAATAAACCTGAATCCAAAACTCACTTTTACAACAGGGCTTCGCTATAGTTATAATACATTGAATGCAGATTTTGATACTACTTATATTAAATTTCCATTTAGTAAAGCCGAAATAAAAGACGGAGCATTAACAGGGAATGCAGGTTTGGTTTTCCGACCCGATGGCGGATGGCAAATCAATACTAATATATCAACCGGATACCGTATGCCAAACGTAGATGATATTGGAAAACTATTTGAAAGTACTCCCGGTAATGTAATCATCCCCAACCCGGATCTAACTCCGGAATATGCCTGGAATTTTGAATTGGGAATGGTGAAAACTATTTTTCAAAAATTGAAGCTCGATCTCAACGGATTTCACACTCTGCTCAATAATGCAATCGTAAGACGTACTTCAACGCTTAATGGGCAGGACAGTATAATGTTTGATGGTACATTGAGCCAGGTGGAGTCATTGCAGAATGTGGCCAAAGCCACTGTTTCCGGTGTACAATTGGGTGTTGAATATTTCTTTACTCCAAAATTTTCTTTGCAAACAAATGCAAACTGGATTAAAGGAAAGGAAACTGATGAAGAAAAAGATGAGCAAGTAGCGCTACGTCATGCACCCCCTTTTTATGGAAGTACTGCATTGCGATATAAACATAAAAAGTTTTTTGCAGAAGCTTCATGGGTGTATAACAGCCAGATAAAAAATGAAGATCTGGCACCATCCGAGCAAGGTAAAGGCTATATGTATGCAGTGGATGCTAATGGTAAACCCTATTCGCCGGGCTGGTACACCTTAAATGTAAAAACATCTTACAAGCTGCATCAAAACTTAACGCTTACTGCAGGATGGGAAAACATAACCAATCAACGTTATCGTCCCTACTCATCCGGCATTGTAGCGGCAGGCTCCAATTTTATTTTTTCGGTAAGAGCGCATTTATAACATTCAAAAAAAGACGATTTGAAAATGGCGGGAATAAATCCTGCCATTTTTCTTTGCTGTAAGGCGAAATCAAATAATGTATATTTGTCTATCGTTTAATTAGTGACAGCTACAAAACATAAAATAACAGCATTTATTCTGCTGGTTCCGGTATTAATGCCTGTTATCTTTTCATGTACTTTTCATATTCAGCAACAGCTGATACAACATAAAATGAAAAGAAGGCTTGAAAATGATTTATTACACTCTCTTACAATTTATAAAAAAAATATTCGCTGGTCTCAACCGGGTAAAGAATTGATAGTGAACGGTCATTATTTTGATGTAAAAAAAATAAGCGAAAACAAAGACAATACCGTTACTATCCAAGGAATTTATGACGATGAAGAAACTTTATTGTTTAAACAACTGAAAGAAACAACACAACGTTCACGCAATAACAACCAAAAAATTTTAGCACAACTATTTCAATTTATAAGCGGATTAAACGATAATCAATTTAACGAACAAGAATTTTTTACTCCAGCAACAATGCTATATCGTTGTTTTGCTGAAATAATACCACCTGCCGCCTTTACTGGCAACCACACACCGCCACCCCGGGCCTGATTGATACATTACTCTCAATTCTTCTTATTTCATTTTGATGTACATAACAGCTAGTACTGATTTTTTTAAGCGCTATGCTATATGTATTTATTTAAACAAAAACTAAAACATGAAAAAAATTTCAATGTTTACTGTGCTTATGCTTTTTATGATGGCAACATTTGCACAAAAAACAATACTAGGAAAAATTTATGATAAGGCTTCGGGTACAGCTCTTGCCGGAGCTACCATTACTTATGGAATCAAAAAGGGAACAACATCTGATAAAAACGGTGCATTTTCCATTGAATGTGGAAAGACAAATAAATTAACCATTTCATTTGTGGGATATGAACCACAGACCATTAATATTAAAAACTGCGATGAAAATTTAAATATTGGATTAGAGGCATCAGGCAAAAATCTTGAGAATGTAGAAATTTCTGCAATCTCTGCTCTGAACAAATCGATATTATCACAACCCATTTCCATCACAAAACTTGGCACACTTGATCTGAAAAGAGGTCAGGGAGTGTTTTTTGATGATGTTATTCAAACCAGTGTCCCGGGTGTACAAATGAATCGAAGAACTGCTTCCGGTGGTCAGCAATTTAATATTCGTGGCTATGGCAATGGCTCCAGAGGCACCAGAGGCATCAGCAGCAATTTTGACGGACAGGGCTACAAAGTTTATCTTAACGATATTCCAATTACCGATGCGGAAGGAAATACAACTCTTGATGATATTGATTTTGCTTCTGTTGATAATGCAGAAATTGTAAAAGGCCCTTCCGGCACACTTTATGGTCAGGCAATTGCTGGTGCTGTAAACTTAAAAATCAGCGCACCGGGAAAAGGCAAAACATCCATTGCTCAAAATTCCATGTTTGGCAATTATGGCTTACTGCGACTTACTACACAAGTAACAGTGGGAGGAGAAAAAAGCAGTATGATGCTAAGCTATGGTAAACAAAAATCAGATGGATTTTCAATTCATAATAAGTCGCATAAAGATTTTGTAAATTTTGCAGCGGATTTTGCACCCAATGTTAAACAATCTCTTTCAGTTTTTGCTGGTTATACTGACAGCTATGACGAAAGATTAGGAGAGCTAACCATTACACAATGGGACAACAATGATTATTCCGGCAACCCAAACTATATTAAAAACAATGCCCATTGCAAAGTGAGTACATTCAGAGCAGGCATCTCCCATGTCTATCATTTCAGTAATAATGTTTCCAACACTACTTCTTTATTTGGAACAGGTTTTAGAAGCGATGTAAGTTCCGCAGGCGGATGGACAGACAAAACCAGTGTAAACTACGGTTTACGTACTTCATTCAATACACGTTTCGCAATTAATAACAACACTTCATTGAATGGTGTAACGGGATTGGAAATACAAAGACAGGATGCACAGGTATTAGGCTATAGCATGAAAGCCAACCCTGCTGATCCCAATCCATCAGTTTATACTTATGGCGTAAGCCCTTATTGGGTAATCAATACACTTAAGTCAAACAATGCTTTTGTAACCACTCCTACTGCCTGGTTTACCGAGTGGACATTAGCATTGCCAGAGGACATATCTATAACTGCCGGACTAGGATTAAGTACACAGCACATTACGCTTGATGACAGAATAAAAGCACCAACTGCCAGCACGTTAGACCCATCAAGATATGATACTACTTATAAAAAAATGGTGTCGCCACATTTTGCAATCAACAAGATATTTAAAAAAGGCTTTTCTGTTTATGCAGCATATAGTACAGGATATAAAGCACCGGTAAGTTCATACTTTTTTATTACCACTCCACAAATTGGATCGGGCACACCACCGGCAGCCTATGCCACAGGGAAAGTAAATGGTGTACTGAAACCTGAGAAAGGAACTCAATTTGAAATAGGAACAAAGGGAACTATATTAAATGATAAATTGAATTATCAGCTTTCGTTGTTTGCTTTGAAGTTTAAAGACAAAATGACTTCCGTTTCGGTACCAGTGCCTGCTACACCTCCTACTGCAACCGCTTATAGTTATATGATCAATGGAGGCGAGCAAGATCATAAAGGAATAGAAGCAGCCATAAAGTATGCCGTTATAAAAAATGGAAAAGGGGTAATTTCAAATCTTACACCGTTTATTAATTTTACATATTCTGACTTTAAGTATGGCGACAATTTCATTTTTAAAACCGGCAGCACAACATCGGGTGGTGGTATTGACACAGTAGATTACAGTGGTCTTGATGTGTTTGGCACACCCAGAGTAATGGCCTCTTGGGGAATAGATGCCGAAACTAATGTAGGTATTTATGCCAGTTTTTCTCATTTGTATAAAGACCCAACCAACTTTGCAAAAGAAAGACTGACTCAAAATCCAGAAACCTATGCATTACGCAGAGCAACCAGCTACAATTTGCTTAATATGAAATTGGGATACAGAAAAAACATTAGCGCTCATTTTGATTTAGATGCATATCTGGGTGTAAACAACATTACAGGCACAAAATACCCTATCATGATATTCGTGAACCAATTGCCTGATGCCTACATTCCTGGCCCTCCAAAAGCAGTTGTGTTTGGCGGATTGAACCTGAGATATACTTTTAATTAATTTGCCCCTGCATGGTCGTAATCATTTTTACGACCATGCTTTTTAATTTTAAAAATTATGAAATCATTCATTTTATTTTTTTTTACAACATTGCTATTGAGTTGTGGCCGCTTTGGAAACAAAGAAGCCGATGGTAAAAAAGATATGCGAATAGTTTGTCTTTCTAAGCACCTTACTGAGATGGTATTCGCATTAGGTAAAGGTCATGATTTGGTAGCCGTAGATCTTAGCAGCACATATCCTGACAGTGCTAAACTGCTAAAAACTGTAGGCTATCACCGGGCATTAAATCCCGAAGGCATTATAGCTATGAATCCCGATCTGGTGATACATAGTAATGATATTGGTCCCGAAAATGTTTTGCCGCAAATCACCAAAGCAGGATTGAACATAAAGGTATTTGGCAAAGCCAACACAATTGACAGTGCGGAATTACTGTTAAAAGAACTTGGAAAATATTTTGGAGTTGAAAGCAAAGCGGATTCAGTTGTAAACAAAATGCAATCTGATATAGATGCTGCTGAAAAATCAGTATCTAATATACACTTTACAGATACACCATCTGTAATGGTTATTCATTTTGGCAGAGCAAATAACATATACTTTGTAATGAGTGGGCGCAATGGTGTTCCAGACAAACTGATTGAAATGGCTGGTGGTAAAGTAGCCAAATACAATGGCAAAGGCGCAAGACAGATAAGCGCAGAAGCTGTAGCAACTGCCAATCCTGATATCATCATTGCGACCGATTATGGTTATGATCAAATGGGTAACATGGAAAAATTTATAAGCGACGTACCTGGAGTGTCATTAACAAATGCAGGGAAAAATAAAAAGATTTATCGTTTTGAAGAACATGACCTGATTTATTTTGGCCCCCGCACTGGCGAAAACATTGTAAAGATGCTACACATAATACACCCATAACCACATGTTGAAAAAAAATAAATATTTTTTTCCTGTATCCATTTTAGTGCTTGTCATTGTATTGATTGCAGCAATAGGATTTGGTGCCGTATCTATTCGTCCAGCAGAAATGTTTTCTTCATTAAAACATTTTTTTCAGGGAAAACCATCGGCCAATATATATGAAGGTGTTTTCCTTGAACTACGGCTTCCCAGAGTTTTATTATGCGCCATAACCGGAGCCATTCTGGCAGTAAGCGGAGTGTTAATGCAGGGGTTGTTCAGAAATCCAATTGTAGAACCCGGACTGACGGGAACCAGTGCCGGTGCTGCATTTGGTGCTTCTTTTATTTTTGTTTTAGGTTCCAACATCAGCCCTGCTTTTAAAAGTGTCATTGGTCCTTTTCTTGTTCCTTTGTTTGCATTTGCCGGAGGGCTTGTAGCAACTTATATCGTTTATGCACTTGCAAAAAGAGAAAAACATGTTTCAA
Source organism: Chitinophagaceae bacterium (assembly GCA_037045195.1). Lineage (GTDB taxonomy): Bacteria > Bacteroidota > Bacteroidia > Chitinophagales > Chitinophagaceae > JJ008. The sequence continues at coordinate 71,367 of JBAOIB010000004.1, read as the reverse complement.
TTACCTCCTTATTATTAGTAGGTATGACGGTGAATGCTATGGGGCTAAGTGGTGTAGGGTTTATGAGTTTTATTGCCCGCGATCCACAAGCCCGAAGCATCACTTTTTGGGGCTTAGGTAATTTTTCAGGGGCCTCTTGGTTGCAAGTGTTTATTGTAGGCGCCGTGGCCCTTATTGTTTTTATAGTTTCCTCCTATTTTTCAAAACAATTAAATGCCCTGCTTCTGGGAGAAGAAGAAGCCAACTATCTAGGTGTAGATACCAGAAAACTAAAAAGCACAATTCTGATTTTAAATACAGCGATGGTATCAGTGGCTACGGCATTTGTTGGAGTTATCAGTTTTGTAGGACTTATAGTTCCGCATATAATTCGATTAATGATGGGAAGTGATAATAAGGTATTAATACCGGCTTCCATGATTATCGGTGCTTTATTGCTAACGCTGGCCGATATGGCGGCAAGATTATTATTAGCGCCTGCAGAAATACCTGTTGGAATTATTATCTCAGTTGTGTGTGCGCCGGCATTTATCATTCTTCTGAAAAAATTTGGTACAGCCGGTCAAAAAGGAGGTTACAATGCTTAGTATATCCTCAATAAACTATTCGGTTGGAAAAAAACAAATACTACATGATGTATCTGCAAATTTTTTGCCCGGAACCTTTAACATGATTATGGGTCAAAATGGATCCGGCAAATCTTCTTTTTTAAAAATTTTCAGTGGCGAAATCGATTCCTATACCGGCAATGTTTTATATAACAATCAACCTATCCAATCTTATAAAAAAAGTGAGCTTGCAAAGATCAGAGCAGTAATGAGTCAGCAACCGGAGCTTAGCTTCCCACTCACAGTTGAAGAAGTAGTGATGATGGGACGTTATCCTCATTTTGATTTTCAACCTTCACAAAAAGATAAAAAAATATGTGAAGAGGTTATGAGCCGAATGCGATTAGAAAACTTCAAAGAAAGAAATTACCTGACACTAAGTGGAGGCGAAAAGCAAAGAGTACAATACGCAAGAGTGCTATCTCAAATCTGGGAAAGTAAGAACAGTGCGAGGTATTTATTTTTAGACGAGCCACTTAATAATCTTGACATTGCTTATCAGCAGGAGTTTTTAGAAATTGCAACCGAATTAAAAACTACAGAAACCATATTGGTTGCAGTCATGCATGATATTAATCTTGCTGCTCAGTTTGGCGACCAGCTATTTTTTATGAAAGATGGAAAAATGGCTGCTACAGGAAAACCAGCAGTTATTTTAACAGAAACATTAATTGAGCAAATTTTTGGCGTAAAAACCACATTAATCAATAATCCTGTCTCGGCGCTTCCTTTAGTCGTTTTTAATACAATTCATTGATCGATTTGGGAGATTTTTCAATTTTCAGGCATCTAAAATAAAAAAGGTTGCTCCAAAAATCAATTTTTACAATTCTGTGCAGCAAGTGAATCAGATTTTTGTCTAATTTACAGGCAGCCAACAGGTAGTTATGACTGAGGAAGCCATCTTACAAGGTTGTTTAAAAAATAATGCCACAGCCCAGCGGGAACTGTACAACAGGTATAGCCCCAAAATGCTGGCGGTATGTTATCGCTTTGCTCACAACCGTGAAGATGCTGAAGATATGCTACAGGAAGGCTTTATTAAGGTCTTTACACAGATACACACTTTTGAAAACAGGGGTGCTTTTGAAGGATGGATAAGACGGATTGTAGTACATACCTGTATCAATATTCTCAAAAAGAATAAGAAGTTTAACGAAAGTGTGGACATCATTCATGCCACTGGTGTACAGGTAAGAGAAGATAGTGTACCTGCCATCATTCAGGCAAAACAGGTGGTTGAATGTATCAGGTCTTTGCCAATTGGTTACAAAACCGTGCTGAATCTATACGCCGTAGAGGGTTATAGTCATCGTGAGATTGCTAATATGCTGGATATAGAGGAAAGCACAAGCCGTAGTCAGTATACTCGAGCAAAGGCTATGCTGGAAGACATTTTGATTAGGAAAAAAATATTACATAAACCCCGACCCACCGGAACTGATGGTTCGGGAAAAAATGGGATTGACTGGTTGCTGGCCATCAATCGCAGATAAACCAAAACGTACCCAAATAGCTGACTGGAAATGGATGACAAATTTTATAACAGAGATTTTGAGCAGTTTGTAAAGAACAATGCTGACCAATACCGGATGTTCCCATCTGAAAAAGTATGGAAGAACATTCATCACAACCTTCATACCCGTAGAAAATGGTATGGTATCGGCATCGGACTTCTCTTATTAAGTATTGGTGCCGTTACTGGTGTTATGGTATCCAACCCTTCAGCAAGGCATTTAGCTACTAACACAAATTCAATTAAGCCAATCAATGTAAACATTGTAGCTGCTGCCAATCAGCCAATTCCTTTTAAAGTGCAAAATGAAAACAATGTAATAGTTCAAGCTCCAAAGGAAAAATTCAGTACTCCCGAAACCTTTCAAAATAATCTCTTTTCCTCTGAGGCAAATAGTACAGAGCTGACTGAAGATGAAATAGCCAACCAATTTACTAATTCAATACTACCTGCATTAATAACAATAATTTCAAACACTGGAAATGCTATCAATTTAAATATGCAGGTTCCGGATGTTGCTATGAACATACCATTGATTTCTAAGAAACCTGTATTTTCTACACCCGTTGTTTCTCCTGTTTTAATTGATGAACCTGTGCCTACAACAAAACCAGACGATATTGTTTTAGCAAAAAAAATGGATGTAAAACAAACTGAAACAACCGATGCAAAAGATCAAAACAGCTATCCTTTGACCATTGAAAGTGTTGTTAACAGCTACAAGTACCGAAAATCAAGAAAGAAATTAAGTTGGGAAATATTTGTTACACCTACTGTTACTTACAGAAGATTGAGTGAGAATAAAGATTTTATCAATTCAGCGCAGGCAGTTTCAAATAACTTAAGTTATACCGCATTTACTGACATCAATAGTTTGGTAAAGCATAAACCCGATATTGGACTTCAATTTGGACTTACAACTACTTACCCGTTATTCAAAAATCTAAATATCGTAGGTGGCTTTCAGTTTAATGTAAGCAAATATGATATCAGGGCATTTTATTCCAACAGTGAGATAGCTACCATTGCATTAAATTCTGGCTCCGGCGCCAATTCTGTTTCTACTACTACTAATTATCGCAACTTCAGTAGCGGGAATGAAGTAAACTGGCTACGCAATTTTTATTTTTCAGCCTCAGTACCTCTTGGGCTTGATTTGAAACTGGCCAAAAAAGGGAAAACAACAGTTGGAATTATTGGAACTGTTCAACCTACATTTATCTTAAGCGATCAGGCTTATCTCATTACAACTGATTATAAGAATTATGCAGAGATGCCATCTCTTATCAGAAAATTCAATGTAAATACCGGGTTGGAAATTTATACCACTTTCACAACTGGAAAAACAAAATGGAAGATAGGACCACAGGCCCGATATCAGACCCTCTCCAGCTTTAAAGCGCCTTATCCGGTAAAAGAGCATTTGTTTGATTTTGGAATTAAACTGGGAGTTACACTTCATTAATATTATACTTACTGCTTATCACCATAAATATCCTGTCCTTCCGACGGGATATTTACTTTAGAGCAGACAATTCAATTATTTTTGACATTCAGCGTTATTACAAAAAGCTCAATATGAAAAAGGGTGGTATTATCTGTATATGCTTATGCATAACGGCATTAGCTTGCAAAAGCAAAAGAACGGAACCTGCAAAGAAATTTATTTCCGTTGTATCATTAATTAATGAACAGGTGAGACATGTGGACACTTCATTATATCCCATTCTAAAGCTTGACCTTAGTGACAGTACCCATACTGATACCGTTTTTCTTCCAAGAGAACAATTTGCAGATGCCGCAAAAGATTTTTTAACCATACCTGACCTTAGCAACCCCAAAATTGCCAATCGATTTAAGGAAGAAACAATCTATGATAAAACGATAAACCGTGTTACAATTAATTATTCTCCCCTAGATCCTAAAAAGGAGGAAGTACAACAACAGGAGCTTTCTATTATTCCTAATCCTTCCGGCGACAAAGTCAGCAGTATTTATATTACACGAGAAATATCCAATCGAGACAGTTCGCTCAAAAAATTAATGTTCTGGCAAATGGATAAAAGCTTTCAAATAACCACCATTTCACAAAAACCCGGACAACCGGAAAAAACAAAAATTATAAAAGTAACCTGGAATGAACAGGACAATTAATGACTGCAGAAACATTTTCAACATATTGCCCCTACACTCCCATCTCAACCGGGAATTTATAAATATTTTGATGAAGCCAGTACATTAATTTATGTTGGTAAGGCAAAGCATATCAAAAAAAGGGTGAGTTCCTACTTCACCAAAACTTTAACCAGTTACAAAACATATGAACTTGTTCAAAGGATTGACCGTATAGAATTTACCATCGTAAATACAGAACAAGATGCTTTATTGTTAGAAAATAATTTAATCAAAGAATTTCAGCCACGTTATAATATCAATTTAAAAGACGATAAAACCTATCCATATATTGTAATCAAAAACGAGCCTTTTCCCCGTGTATTTCTCACCCGGCAAAAAACCGATGATGGGTCTGAATATCTGGGACCCTTTACTTCTGTAAAAAAAGTAAAAGAACTGCTGGAGTTTATCAAACAAACGATTCCCTTAAGAAACTGCACACTCAATCTCACAGAAAATAATATCAAGAAAGGAAAATTTAAAGTGTGCCTGGAATATCATTTAGGCAATTGCAAAGGTCCCTGCGAAGGATTGCAAACTGAAGCAGACTATCAAAACAATTTAGCACATTTAAAAAATTTGCTTAAAGGAAATTTAGGCCCGGTTATAAAGTATTTTAAGAATGAGATGAAAGAAGAAGCCTCAAAGCTGGCCTTTGAAAAAGCATCGCAGATAAAAAAGAAAATTGATTTTCTGGAAAGCTACCAATCGAGATCAGTTGTTGCCAACATTAAAACAGGAAATGTGGATGTATTTAATATTCTAAAGGAAAAAAATATTGCATATGTCAATTACCTGATGGTAAGAAACGGGGCAATTATACAAACACATACAAGCAAGCTTGAAGCAAAGCTTGATGAAACGAAAGAGGAGATGATGCTTTTTTCAATTGTACGCATTCGGCAAAACTTTAATAGCGATGCCCTTGAGCTGGTAGTTCCATTTGAAATAGATTATCCTGAAACTGATGTTAAACTCACCATTCCTAAAGGGGGTGACAGAAAAAAACTATTGGATCTATCAGAAAAAAATGCGCTGCATTTTATTGAAGAAATAAAAAAGAAAGAACGACTGCTTTTAAATATTAAAGACAGTTCAAAATATAATCTAATTCAACAGGTACAGGAAAAACTAAAACTGCCACAGCTTCCAGTGCATATTGAATGTTTTGATAACTCCAATTTTCAGGGAAGTTACCCGGTGTCGGCCATGGTTTGTTTTAAATACGGGGTACCAAGCAAAAAAGATTATCGTCGTTTTAATGTAAAAACGGTAGAAGGCATTAATGACTTTGCCACTATGAAAGAGGCTGTGTATAGACGTTATAAAAGATTAAAGGAAGAAAATCAAAGCCTTCCTCAGTTAGTTATTATTGATGGTGGCAAGGGTCAGCTCAGTGCCGCCACTGAAGCCATTGAAGCATTAGATTTATCAGGACAAACAACGTTGATCGGTCTTGCAAAAAATGTTGAAGAAATATTTTTTACAGGCGATACACAGTCTATGAAGCTTCCATATCAAAGTGAGGAATTAAAATTCTTACGCATCATAAGAGATGAAGTTCATCAATTTGGTATTAGTTTTCATCGTGCTAAAAGAAGTCGTGGCACTTTTAAGAATGAGCTAGAGGATATAAAAGGAATTGGAAAAACAACTGCTCATTTACTATTAAATAAATATAAATCTGTGTCCCGTATTAAAACGGTTGCGGCATCAGAACTTATTTCATTGGTTGGAGAGAAAAAAGCGAATTTGATATTCTCATACTTTAATAAAACAGCTGAGAAACAATGAGTTTTGTTCAGCGATAGGGGCAAAAAAAATGGGGCCAGAATAGAAATTCAGCCCCGTTTTTAAAATCCAATATCCTATGAAAAACCGTTACAAAAATACGATAAATTTTTAATTTTCCTATAGTGTTTTTACGATTTGACAGGTTTTTTTTATAAATATTTGAAAAATAAAATTTGAACCTCACTAAATTAATTTTTAGACAATCAATCATTTATACCCCTTGACATTTGTCAATTTATTACAATCTGGTCACCATCTGTTTCAACCTCTTGGTATGGGAAAAACACTATTTTGTAATTGAGCAGAAATTCAATTATAAAAAAAATGATCAACAAGTAAACTGATGTTGTAACATGTATCTACAAAAAAAATAATATTATCAGCAAGCACAAAAAAAGGGCTGCCAATAAAAATGACAGCCCTTACAAATATTTAAACTTCTATTGAATTAATAAGACCAAAGATCCTGTTCGAAATTAAAAATCTTTTCTTTGATATTATCACCTTCAAGCAAGGCCAGAATGGGGTCTTTGATATAGCTTCTGATATACTTATTGGCCGGATTATCAATAGTAGATTTTAAAACATAACTACTAAACATGCGGCTTTCAAAAAGCTCTTCCCATGTCATCCGGCTTTGTCCCATATTTTTTGGATTATAAACTTCATAGCGGGCCAATATAGGGCGCAAATCAGGATAGTAAACCCAGAACATTTGAGAAATACCTCTTTCTTTTCCTGTACGTTGATCAATTAATGTTTTCATTGGAGATATTCCTAATATGCGGCAAAACATTCTGCTGGATTCTCTATCAAATACCCACTCTTCTTTAATCCTTAATTTCATTACACTTTTAGGATCAAAACTGGCACGGGTTACTACATACTTAACAATAATGTTTGGATTGTTTACATCGGTTTGAGGCACTGTATCAGCAGTTCCTACTGTCAATTGCTGAATTTCGGGCAAACTCATAGGAGTTGTAAAACGGTCATCAGTAAAAGCAGTTACTTCTCCAGAATTAACTGCTTTGAGTAAGATATTAATGAACATTTGACTTCCATTATCATCCTGTGCATCATACTGAAATACTTTATTTACTTTTTCACGAAGATCCAATTCACGCCAAACTTTTTCGGCATACAAGGCATCATCCCAGCGCAGGGATTCGTAAGGCAAAGGATTACGTTTGGTAAGGCTTGTTTTATCATAAGCATTATCCTGACGCAATGACTTCTTTACTTCATTCTCAATCATACCAGAGGAATCTACCTCAATTGGAATATTTCCATACGGGTTATATGCCGGCGCTACATTGTTATTGTTTTGCTGGTTTTTTCCCAGCGTATCAACCGGCTGGTTAGTATTGCCAGCATTATTGTTAGAGCTGGTAGTTCTTCTTCTGCCACCACGTTGCGCTTCTGCTGTCTGTGCCAGTAGTACAACTGCCGCCAGACAAACTCCTGCTTTAAAAATAAATGTTTTCATATCTATAATTTTTAATGTATGTAGTACACCAAACTGGGTATTTTTCTATTCTGTCCATCGGGGCCTACTGCTCTGATGTTATCTACAGTTACTGTTCTGCCCGAAACCAGTTTGTTTAAAATTCCTCTTGCCTGACCACTCCAGGTATTTCCCTGGCAAGGTGCTTCATCAATGGTTCCTTCATCATTATCGGCAGATAACGTAAAACTGGTAACCGAATATTTTATATCCAGTGGAAAATCTTTGATAAAAGCACCCACACCACCTTGTGCTCTTATCTGGCCTACGGTCATATTTTCACCACTCATTACACCGCCAATGGTAGCAACAGGATCTGGTATTCTTCTTACACGGAAAGGGAAACTTCCAACAGATTTACCATCAACTGTTACATTAATGCTACAAGATTCTGTAGGTGTAGTAACTTTTGCAATATATCTGCCGCTTCCTGTTTTACTGATAGAACCACCACCACCGCTGATGCTTACACTTACTTTTTCATCGCCTGCACCACTGGCAGCTACTCTTACTTTGTTATCCCAACCGATATATAATACATTCATTTCATCCAGCGCCACAGAAGCGCCGCTGGGCGAACCTACTGTATATTCAACATTCTTCTCCAATACTTCCTGTTTACCTGATATCTGATTAAAATAACTGATACGTACTGGAATTGTATGTGGACCTATACCATTTGCAGTAGTTTTATAAATGCCATAGCCTTCTTCTCCTAAAGGCACAGAAGAACCTCCAATAGAAATAGTAGGAGATGCGGCTTTACTGTAAGCACCCACACCTGCATTAATTACAATCTCTTCACCTGGCATTGCATAGCTGGTACTTTGACCTATAATAGGTGCATAAGCATCAAACACCACTTTTACCTCACCTACTTTTTTATGACATTCTGTTACAATTTTATTTTCAGCAGTTCTGATGTCGTTTTGAAACTTACTCAGAATGGTCAATCCGGCAACGGTAGGCACCATGTGAAAATAAGCTACGTCCCAAGGTTTAGTTTTTTTATCAAGCCCCGGAGGGTTAGATACATCTACGAAAGAAACGTTTTTGAATGCGCTGTCAATTTCAGGATCAATGCCTTTCATATCCTTTGAATACTTTTCAAGCATTGCCTTCAACTTGGCGCCTTCACCTTCTTTCACCATCATTTTGGTTACGATATCTAAGTTGTCTTCTTTAAAAGATTTTGTAGGATCGCTAGGAGAGCCACCTGCTCTTGTAATAATTTTATTTTTTAGTTCTTCAATGTATTTGAATAAATCCTCAGAAATTTTCTGAGCATTTTGAGCAATTGGGTACCATTTTTCAGCTCTTTCTTTGGTAGCCGCATCACCTCTCTTGGCATCAAGAGATTTGAGAATGGTTGCTGTAGAAAGATTTACTGTAGTATTAGTATTCTCCAAACTGCGTCTTACTGTTTTAAAGGCATTGAGGATCTCGGATGATACGTTAAGTGCCAACAAAGCTGTTAACACCAGGTACATAATATTGATCATCTTCTGCCTGGGTTCTTTAGGTAATGACATACCTGTTTACGGTTTTTTGTTAATTAATGATGACTTTATAAAATCACGGATATGGATTCCGTTTGTTTTAGTTGCGACCTTGCATTGCAGTAAGCATGTTACCATAGACGCTGTTCAGGCGGCCCAGATTATTTGCTAAACCACTGATTTGCTCTTGAACTTTTTTGGCATCGTCAGCACTATTCAACATTTGTTTACTGGTTTCAGCCAGTTTGCCATAGAAAGAATTCAAGGCTTTCAGATGATTATCGCTTTCTTTCAACTCTAATTCATAAATAGTGTTCAAAGAAGAAAGATTTTTTGTAAGTACCTGTATCTGGTCGTGAAAGACTTTAGCTCCTTCAGTAGCTGTATTAAATGCACCTACTGAGTTTGCCGCATTTACATAAGCATCTTTTACTTTATCCAATGTACCGGTTACTTCTTTTGTTTTAGCCGTAAAATCTCCTGTGGCATTAATAGTATCGCCCAGGCTATTCATTCCACTAACGGTAGTATTTAATTGTTTAAACCCATCACCCAAACGCTTCATTGTATCGGGTGTAATGTCTGCTTCTGCAAGCATTTTATCCATAGCAGCGAAACCAGCTCTTGATTTAGCACCTGCTACGCTAAACTGCTCTTCATCATGAGAGCCATCTTTAATTGGAGGATAAATAGTGTACAGAATACCATACAAAGCAAAGATGATTGCCTCTGTGGTCAAACCGATCCAGAGCCATAGATCAGCATCTGCTGCGTGAGTAATTTTTCTGAGGGCACCCCAGATAACTAATGCGGCACCGAATGAAACGCCTACGTCAACCCATTTGCTTACTTTGGAAGGGATAGCTGCTGCCATAAATTGGATTTTTAGATTGTTTTGTTGATTTAATAAATAAGTGATCAGAGGGAAAAAGAGAGGACAAATTCATTTTATTGTCCTCTACTTAAGTCTATTGTTTATTGTGGTTCGTATTATTTCTTTTTGCTGCCTTTCCCTTTTGTAGGTGCGGCGGGTAAGTCAATTACACAACGGAAGCCTATATATGATTTAGTAGAATCCTGATATTCATAAGTGCTGGTTCCGGTTTGTAGATAATATCCTACATCTTTCCAACTACCACCACGAATAATCTTACGCTTCATCAAAGGAGGATCATCGTCTTTGGCTTCATATCTTACATCGGGGTTCATATCATGCTGAAAGTTGTTACGGCCTTCATAATAAATGGAAGAAGTCCACTCAGCTACGTTGCCGCTCATACAGTACAATCCAAAATCATTTGGCCAATAACCATCAGCTCTCACAGTATAAAATCCACCATCTTCAGGATAATTACCACGACCAGGTTTAAAGTTGGCCATTAAACATCCTTTTTTATTACGCAGATAATAGTTACCCCATGGGAACATTGATTGTGAACGTCCGCCACGAGCTGCATATTCCCATTGTGCTTCAGTAGGTAAGCGGAAATCAGATTCCTGAGCTCTTTTCTTACTGTCCAAATAGGAATTCAAAATGCGTGTACGCCAGTTACAAAAAGCTTCAGCCTGTTTCCAACTTACTCCTACAACTGGATAGTTGCCAAAGGCTGGATGATTGAAATATCTTTTTGTCATTGGTTCGTTATAAGAGTAAGCATAATCTCTGATCCAACAAAGTGTATCAGGATAAACTGCTACGGGATATTTCTTTATAAACTGAGAACGGGGTTTCCCAGCATTTTCTCTTTTCGCTGCTTCTTTTAAATCAAATCTTTCTACCTGATAAATCATTTTAGAAGGATCGAGTTCCATTTTCCCAAATATTCTGTCTTCGGGAGCCAATGCTAATTGAGTACCACCAAGTTTTTCATTTACATCCTTAGACGCCCAAAAAGTTTTCAGTTTGGCTTTGTCAACATATTCATTACCTGATTTATCGGTTTTTACCATTCCAAGTTCTTTACCTACCAATGAATCTCTAACCCAGGTTACAAACTGACGATATTCATTATTGGTAATTTCAGTAGCATCCATCCAGAAACCGCTGATAGAAACAGAACGATTTCTCGCACTGAAAGCATATGCAGGATCTTCATCGCTGGGTCCCATGTGAAAAGTTCCCTGTGGTATATAAACCATTCCGGGAGGTTTTGGCAAGGTGTACTTATTAGATGGAGCAATGCCATGCAATTGCCCATCATTGGGGAGTGCACCGCCTTTACTTCCATTCTTTTTTCCACCAAGGATACCACAACTGGCAAGTACTGACATGCAGGTGGCCGCAACAAGGGTGTAATAGAGGTTTTTCATTTTCATACACTTAAGAGGTATTGGCAAATATAATATTTAGGGTTATTTTTCACTACAACGCTACAATTTATTTTTTTTAGCCGCAAAGTTCTTTTACGGGGTAAAATTTCAAACGAATGTAAAGTTGGTTTTATTGCATTCATGTAGAATTTATTCCTTTGCGGAAGCCTTGTTTATCAGCGAAATAAGTTCAAATTCGGAAAATACTGGGGGGAGGCAGGTATTATTGCGACAAAGGTACAAGTAAGGTTTCGTTCCCGATGCTTTATTGGCCAATAATGGGTACCTGTCATCTGCAATATGAGATGCCTGAAACACCTTGTGTGGTATATATTTCTTTAAAATTTTGGGCAAAATTTCATCAGATTGCCCTCCTAATACTACTATTTCATTGGTTCCGGCTCGTTTTTCCAACAATAAACTGGCCCAAATACCAAAGGAATTGGGGTGTTGAATTACTGCTTTTGACAATAATCTGAGCAAATCTTCGCTTCGTTTTATCCATTCTGTTTTTTCAAAAACAATACCCAGATAATGGAGATTGGTAGCCATAATCGAATTTCCTGAAGGAGTGGCACCATCATAAACCTCTTTTTTCCGGACTATCACATCCAGCTGATCAACCGGTGTATAGAAAAAATAAGGAGATTCATCATCACTAAAATTTGAGATTACAAAATCCGTCAACATGCTTGCCTTTTGCAGCCATTTCTTTTCCATTGTTATTTCCTGCAGGTGAATCAAAGCCTGAATCAAATAGGCATAATCATCCAAAAAAGCAGGAATATGAGCCTTGCCTGCTTTCCAGGTATGATGCAAGCTTTCGTTTTCTGTTGATACCGAAAAAACAGATAATAAAAACTGCATATTTTCAATTGCCATCTTTTGATACAACTTGTTACCTGTAGCAGCATAAGCTTTACTACAAGCTGTATTCATCAATGCATTCCAACCCAAAATAATTTTATCATCAGTAGCTGGCCTCACTCGCTTATTTCTTGCTGCCAGTAATTTTTGCCTGCTTCTTTCTAATATAACAGCTATAGCAGCCGCATCCATTTTCACTTCTTTAGAGAAATCAGTAAGCGTTTTTTTTACTCTTAATATATTTTTTATTTCTGTAGCACCATGTCCCTCATGCCAGTTTCCTTTTTCCGAAATATCATAGTAATTACAAAACACAGCAGCATCCTGTCCCAAAATTTTTTCAACCTCTTCTTTTTTCCAAACATAAAATTTCCCTTCCTCTCCTTCACTATCCGCATCTATTGCCGATAAAAATGCTTTTCCATCCCATTGCAGTTCGTTTTGCAAAAAATTTATTGTTTCGGATATCACCTCACGATATCTTATTTTTCCGGTTAGCTGATAAGCTTCTGACAATACGGCTAGCAGCAAGGCATTGTCGTAAAGCATTTTTTCAAAATGCGGAGCCAGCCACTCAATATCGGTAGCATAGCGTGCAAAACCTCCACCCAACTGATCGTAGATGCCGCCATCAATCATTTTATCGAGCGATAAAATGGCTTGTTGCAATGCTTCTTTGTTACCGGTTACATAAGCATAGCGAATGAGATATTGAATAGAAAAAGTTTGCGGAAACTTGGGCGCTTTTCCAAAACCTCCCCATTCCCTATCAGCCTGCTTCATAATGTTTTGAAAAATGAGGTCGCAGTTTTCTTTTGTAAAAATATTTTGTTCATCGGCTTCGTATTTCCCAAATGCATTTGATTGCAACAAGTGGGCAGTCAGATTTTCAGCTTGTGCATCTATTTCGGTTCTTCGTTCATTAAAAGACTGAACAATACCATACAGTACTTCCTGCCACGAGGGCCGGTTGAATGCTCTTTGTGGCGGAAAGTAGGTGCCGCCATAAAAAGGTTTTGCGTTGGGCGTTAAAAAAACATTCAGTGGCCAGCCGCCACTGCCTGTCATTGCCTGTACAGCATCCATATATATATGATCCAGATCCGGTCGCTCTTCTCTGTCAATTTTGATGTTAATGAAATGCTGGTTCATTATTGCAGCAGTAGATTCGTCTTCAAAACTTTCCCTTTCCATTACATGACACCAATGGCAGGCTGCATATCCAATACTTATTAAAATAGGTTTGTTTTCTGCTTTTGCTTTCAGCAAAGCTTCTTCACCCCAGGGATACCACACTACCGGGTTGTGTGCATGTTGTAATAAATAAGGGCTTGTTTCATTGATGAGTTTATTTGCCTTTGCCGCCATTGGCTAAAGGTACAAATGCACAATGAAAACATTAAACAACTACAAAAGCCGTTTGATAAAAATTATTGACGGCAGCAACCGGTTTTAGTTTGACATAAAATGCAGCAGTAAACTCCTGAAAGGCTTTAAACTCGTGAAGCGGCACATTAAATTCATCAAACAAAATAATATCATCTTTCTTTAAAAAAGGATAAAGCTGCGACAGTGCAAAAATGGTAGCCGAATATAAGTCGGCATCCATATGTATAATGCGCCTGTTAGCAGAAGCGAGTAATTCTTTTTTCTCTTCTATAAACTTATTCAAGGTATCCTGAAATAGTCCTTTGATAAACTTGCCTCGTGCATCAGTCAATTGCGGCACATCTGCTTTCATATCGCCTTTGGCATAAAATCCGCCCCAGTTTTCTGGCAGTCCTTCAAACGTGTCAAATCCAAAAAATGAAGACGAGGCATTTGTATTTTCCTTCATCCACCATTGAAATGAGGCACCATGCGCTACGCCAAACTCCAGATAAGTAACAGCTTCCTGCTTTAGTTGATAATGCTGCAACAAGGTTTCGTACAGTTTATATCTTTTTGTATAATCTCTTTTAATAGAAAAAAAATCATTGAGCAGCAGCCCTTTTTTGTTTTTATAAATCCATACAATCATTTTATTGAAATGGTATAGAAAAATAAACAATCTTGAAAAAGGATAAAAGATGAGTGATACCGGAAAGACCAGCAATATTCCCTTAATAAATTTTACAATGCTGAACATGAAATGAGTTTATAAAAAAACCCTGCCGGTTTGTTGACAGGGTAAAAATAGGTAATGATTTTACAGCAGTTATTTCTTTTTAGCGGCTGATAAAAAATGTTCTAATGCAGAAACCATACTGGGAGCCTGCGGTAGTGGCGCTTTAATGGTTAATTGCAATCCGGCATCTTCTGCAGCCTTCATGGTATTATTTCCAAAAGCACCAATCAAGGTACCGTTCTGTTTAAATTTTGGAAGATTATCAAACAGGCTTTTTACACCACTGGGAGTAAAGAGGCAGATGACATCATAATTATTACTGACTAATATTTCTTTTACATCACTGCTTACACTGCGGTACATAAATGCAAGTGCATGTTCGCAACTATTGCTTTTCAGCCAATTTACGATTTCATTATCCTGCTGATTTTCTGAACAAACATAGAGGAACTTTTCATTGCTTTTATGCTTGTTCATGGCATCAAGCATACTTTTATTGGTACCATCAGCACCATAAAACACTTTACGTTTTCTGTACAAAATAAATTTTTGCAGGTAAAGTGCCACAGCTTCTGTTATACAGAAATACTTTGTGTCCTGAGAAATGCTCGCTTTCATTTCTTCACACATTCTGAAAAAATGATCAATAGCATTGCGACTGGTTAATATAACCGCTGAATATTTAGTAATGTCAATCTTTTGCTTGCGAAAATCGCGGGCAGGTATTGCCTCCAGCTTTATAAATGGATAAAAATCTAGATCCACACTATGTTTACGTGCAAGTTCAAAATACGGAGATTTATCACTTTCCGGCCTTGGTTGGGTAATCAGAATTTTTTGAATCAGCTTTTTCTCCTCTGTCTTAGTCATGTTTCGGCAAAATGTTGGATACAAAGTTAAGCAGTAATATTGAAAAACAGCAGTAGTCCTTTATAGATGAGGAGTAATGGGGCAATTTCAAAGGCACACAAATAAATAAAAAAATGAAGTGGGCTAAGTTTTATTTGAGTTTTTACTGCAGCAAAACTGAGTAAAAAGCGATATAACAACATAACGCCAATTAGCACAAATGAAAGAAAAAATGAAGTACTATAAATATTATCTACAGTATAAGCAAGTAATAAAATAATGGGTAATAAAAAAATTCCCAGCATTTTATTGATAACAAATACAATAAAGATATAAGCCGATGATGCTTCCTGCATATTAAAAACCCATCCTGAGATTTTCAAGCCAATAAATTTTATTAAATAAACAGCAGACAAACCCGCACAGGACAAAGCATACAAATACCAGAAATCGGTTTCAGGTGCCAGCTGATAATGCTTTACAAGCAAGCAGGCATATAAGCCGGCAGTTAGCACAAAAAAAACATTGAGCAATAATGAAGGCACTGGTGTTTGCATCAATTGTTCTCTTATTTGTTTTTGCTTCAATGTTGTCCTGAAAAACAAACGAAACAAATCAGAAAAATATTTAGGGAACAATGCTTTCAAAGTTCCCATAGACAGCAAAAGAAAAATTAAATAATAAAACAATAAATCATTTCCACGCACCTGTCTTACATTTTCAACCGGTGGCCTGGTTAGCGGTTGCGAAAAACTAAAATAAATATTTTGGCTCAGTAACTCCTTTTGCAGTTCGGCAGCAGGCAGTGCTCCCCAATCTGTTTTGAACTTAGGATGTAAAAGGGAATCGGGTATACGGGAAACGGGAAGATTCTGAAGGATGGTATCTCTTTTTAGTATGGAATCTTTTTTCAATAAAGTATCAGCAGCAACTCCACTGGCCGTATCCAAAGGCGATTGAGCAGCAATGCCAGAATTAAAAAGAAAAAAAATAATAACCGATGCAAGAAAGCGCTTCAAATAAATAATTTATACCCCAAAAATATTGAATGAAGCTGCTGTTTTATTTTCTTTTCAGAAATAATTGGCAAAGCCAACATGAATTTTTGATTTCCTAAGGTCAAAAGGGAAATCATTGCGTTTGCCAACGGCCCAGGCAAGGTTGAAAATGCCTGCCTTGGTTTCAAATGCCAACCCAAGACCAGTACCAAAATATGTGTAGTCAATTTTGTTTCCCGCATTCAGTCCCCTGCCCCAGCCACCATCGGCCAGTACATAGAAATAAGAATTTCTACCTACGAGATAATGATACTCCAGTGTAGCGATTGCATACCGCGACAGGTATTGGCTTTCCTCATCAAATCCTCGAAGCAGTTTATAGCCTCCCAATTGAAAAAGTTCGTTTCGGAAAAAATTGCGGCTTTGAAAATAGCCGGCATTCAATGCGGTTTTTAAAGCACTGCGTTGCGATTTGCCTAAAGGGAAATAGTGTGCCGCAGTTGTTTTTATGCGTACCTGTGCTGAGTTGAGCCGGATGGTGTCGTATAGTTTTGCAAAATCAAAGCCAGGATCGTTTGGATCTTTGAGTTGCAGTATCTCATTATTTCTTTTAATTTTTTTTGATCCGCCAGAAGTGATGATGCGCAATTCATTTCCACTACGGGGATTTAACCGGTAATCGGTTGTATTTAATTCATAGTCCAGGCCAATATTCAGCCAGCTTACATCGCCGGCATCGGGGAGTGTGCGGGTTTGAATTACGGCAGGCGTATTTAACCCGCCACTGCTGACTATGGTTTGAAACCGTTGCACAAACAGCCTGGCCGTTTGTGTTGTATTGAGCGAATAGAGAGCACCCAATTGAAAATTAACATTGAGGAAACTGCTGTCTTTTTTAAACATATCAAAAGAAAAATCAAGACCTACATTGGATTTAAAAATAAATGGATGCTGATAAATAAAATTCAACCGTGGCGATTTTACCTGTATTTGCTGCCAGTTGAGCCCAATAGTTTCACCTGCACCCAGCGAGTTTCTTAGTAAGATGTTGGCCTCACCTGTTATCAATAATTTTTTTGATGACAGTTGGTCATTATTGGGCAAAAAACCAATCAGTGCATTGATCTGGCTGCTTTTTTTCTGTTTTAAATATACATTTAAGACAGACCCTGTATTGAGCAAGGTAATGTCCGATGTTTTTTCCATTTCTACATAAGCCAGTTCCGAAATTTTTTTATCTACCCTCAATAATTTTTCTTTGTTATAACTACTGCCATTTGGAATATCGAGATAGCGCTGCAAATAAGCATTGGAAATTTTTCCATTACCATAAACCCTGATGCTGTCTATTTTATAAGCGGGCCCTTTGTTTACTTTCAAATTCGCTGAAACTGCTTCACCATCTAGCAGGATGCTGTCCAGAAAGATACTGGCAAATGGATGCCCTGTACTTTCTAAACGAAAAAGCATTTTTTCTTCCAACTGTTGTAACACAGTAAAATCAAGTGGCTTTCCCGAGAATTGTTTATCACGCCAGCCTACGGCTTCTAACAAACCGGAAGGCACAAAACTGACATCTAATTTTATCCATCGATAAGCCTCGCCTAAAAACAAAACCAACCGGGCCGCATTTATTCCATATTGCAATGTATCTATGGAGGCTGTTACATAGCCTTTTGAATGTAACAAAGCAGGCAACCAGCTCATATATTCTTCGCAAGCAAGTTTTGAAGTAAATTTTGTTTGAAGCCCAGTATTAGATACAATCCAAACCGAATCTTTATCAACACCACGAACCAAAAGGGAATAAACCGTAGTGCTAGCAGTTGAAGGCTGTTGTGCATTTCCTTTTAATGCAGCAAGCATTAAAATAAGAAGTAATATTTTCGTATGGAATTTTCTCATCAGCTTTTCAAAGGTTGCTGCGGATGTTTAGTTTGCTAAATTATTCATTTAATCATTAACCTCTTGGCAGGAATTTATTTACATATTCCCTTTTGCAAACAGGCTTGTCATTATTGCAATTTTCATTTTACCACTTCACTGCGATATAAGGAAGACTTTATACAAGCCATTTTGGGAGAAATAGCCTTGCAGCGGCATTATCTTCAAAATGAAATAATTGAGACAATTTATTTTGGTGGTGGTACGCCATCTCTTTTAACTACAACCGAGTTGATTTTAATTATAGAAAAACTTCAATCTCAATTTACGATTGCATCCGATTGTGAAATTACCTTAGAAGCTAACCCCGATGATATTGCAACGCACAAACTGCAGGAGTGGAAACAGGCCGGCATCAACAGGCTGAGCATTGGCATTCAAAGTTTTTTTGAAGAAGACCTGCAATGGATGAACAGGGCACACCATGCCCGTCAGGCACTTGAAAGTTTAATGCTCGCTATTCCTCATTTTAATAATATTACGGTTGATCTCATTTATGGCATTCCGGGACTTACCAATGAAAAATGGGAGCAAAACGTTGAAACTATTTTGGCATTACAAATGCCGCATCTTTCCTGTTATGCACTTACCGTAGAGCCCAAAACGCCATTAGACAAACTAATAAGACAACACAAGGTGCAGGCCGTTGATCCTGAAAAACAGGCCTCTCAGTTCTTATTGCTGATTCAATGGCTGGAAACAGCAGGCTACGAACATTATGAAATTTCAAATTTTTCAAAACCCGGAATGCGTAGCCGGCACAATACATCTTACTGGCAAGGAAAAAAATATCTTGGCCTTGGGCCCTCGGCTCATTCTTATAATGGAAATGAAAGACAATGGAACATTGCAAATAACCAGCAATACATAACCTCCATTCAGCAAAATACTATTCCGGCGGAGAAAGAGGTATTAACCAAAACACAAAAACTGAATGAATATATTATGACAGCACTGCGAACAAAGGAAGGAATAGATTTAGATTTTCTATTTAGTCAGTATAATGTATCAACAGCGTCATTTCTAAACAGGATAGACAAATACATTCAGACAAATAAAGTAATCAGAAATAAAAAAAATCTTCAATTGACACGAGATGGGAAACTTTTTGCAGATGGTATCGCTGCAGATTTATTTTATTTATCTGCCCAATAAGCGAAAATAATATTCAACAAACAACCAACAGCTACTAAAAAAGTAAGGATAAAAGAAAACCATTTGATTGGATGCAGCTTGGTGCTTCCTTCTTTTTGACCATCCTGCCATTTATTAAAATCAATAACATTCAGAACGATTTGTACAATAGCTGCTATCATAAATACTATCTGAAAAAACTTAATCATAGCGGATAATTTTTTAAAAAGTGAAGATAAAGTTTTTGTCAATATTTAAAACATAATACTTAATATGCACGCATTATAAAAAAAACCGATCAGCTATTAAAAAATTATGAGCAAATAAAATTAAATACTTAAATCAGTGTTTCTTCAATATACTTAAACCCATCTGCCGGAGGCAATTGCTCCCACAAAATTTGATAAATTGTAGCTGCAATAGGAATAGCGGCTTTCACTTGTTCATTTACTAAATAAATACAGCGTGAAGCATTGTAACCCTCTGCCACCATATTCATAGCAGTTTTTACTTCTGCTACCGAAAGACCCTGTCCAATCATTTTACCAAAACTCCTGTTGCGACTGTGTAAGGAGTAGCAAGTAACCAGCAAGTCGCCAAGATATACTGAGGCGGCATAGTTGGTCGTTTTGCGATGGGTAACCGGATCATCGGCTTCATGTTCACCTACGGTAATATGCTGCGCACCGAATTTTCTTAAGAAGCCTGCCATTTCATCTGCAGCATTGGCAATATAAACGCTTAAAAAATTATCGCCATAGCCCAGCCCGCTGGCCATTCCTGCTCCCAGTGCAAAAATATTTTTCATAACGGCTGCATACTGTACGCCCAGTATATCCTGGTTTACAATGGTATTGATATAGTCAGTTTTAAAATCTTCTGAAATAGTTGACGCTGCTGCTGTATCTATACCTGAAATGGTCAGGTAAGAAAGTTTTTCTTCCGCAACTTCCTCTGCATGGCAAGGGCCCAGTATCGCAAAATATTTTTCTAAAGGAATTTCAAACTCCTGTTTTAGATAATAATTAAGTAAAATATTTTTTTCAGGCAGCAAGCCTTTAATAGCTGAAATAATTTTTTTGTCTTTAAAGTCATTTGCCTTCAGACCGGCAATGCTTTCCTCGGCATAGGCAGAAGGAATGGCCATTACAATTTTATCTGAAGCTGTAACTACTTCTTTTACCTCGCATGAAAGACGAAGCTTAGATGAATCAAATTTTACTGAGCTTAAGTATCCCGGATTGTTGCCTTGTTTTAAGATATGGTTTGCAGCAACTGCATTACGCACCCACCAATTTACTGTGTGTCCGTTATCCGTCAATATTTTGACCAGGGCCGTGGCCCAGCTACCACTACCTATAACTCCATACATATGATGAATTGAAAAATCATTTTAATCCCATTTATTGAAATAATTTATCTTTTGAAACGACTTTAACTTTCATGCCATCTTTCAAAATTTTGCTGATGGCGGTATAAGGATCGGTAACCACCGTTTCTCCTGTCTTTAATCCGGATATTATTTCAATATAATTTATATCCTGAATGCCGGATTGCACTACCCTTTTTTTAACGGTTCCATCTGATTGTATTACAAAGACAACCTCTTCAAGTTCATTGTCATTTCCTGACAAATCATTTTGCATATCAGCAGCTTCCTTTTTCTTATCATTTTCCTTTTTTTGATCATCCAGATTCTTGTCGCTGCCTTTTACTCTGGCGCTTACAGCACCAATAGGAACCGATAACACATCGTTTTTATGATTTGTTTTAATATCTGCGTTTGCATTCATCCCCGGACGAAACGGAAAAGTCTTATTCAACAAATCGCTATAAGAGTTCTTATCTAAACGAATTCGCACTTCATAATTAGTAACATCATTTGAAGTAGCAAGTGCTGTTGCATTTTTTGTACTACTTGCAATTTTGGTTACCACGCCTTTAAACTTACGATTATTATAAGCATCTACTTCCACATCGGCAGAGTCGCCTATTTCAATTTTTACGATATCATTTTCACCCACATCTACTCTTACTTCCAGCACACTCATATCTGCAACGGTCATCATTTCGGTTCCAATATTAAAACTGTTGCCAGCCACCCTTTCCCCTTTTTTAATATTTAGTGAAGAGATGACACCATCCATTGGTGCAATAAGTATAGTACGACTTAAGTCTTTATTAGCTTTTGTTAATCCCACTTTTGAACCTTGAACACCCGCCTGCTGACCTTTAATGCCTTGTTGTGCAGCATGATAATTTGCTTCAGTAGTTTTTAAAGCCGTTTCATATTGCTCCAGTTCTGAACGGGAAATTACTTTATCATCAAATAGTTTTTTGTTGCGGTTGTAGTTCTGCTGCGCCTGTTCCATTCCGGCTTTAAGCGATTCTAAAGCAGCTTTACTATTGCTTACACCTGCATTCGCCTGATTCACTTGCGAGGCTGCTTCGTCTCTTTGCAAGGAATAGATATCGGCATAAATTTTTGCAAGCACCTGTCCTTTTTTTACACTATCACCTTCGTCAACATTAAGTTCAGTAATTTCTCCGGAAATATCGGGACTGATTTTTACTTCCAGTTCCGGATAAATTTTTCCACTGGCGTTTACAGATTCTACGATTGTACGTTGTGTAACTTTTTCGGTTGACACTTTAATATCTTTTTTACCGCCACCCATTATTTTGGAGATGATAAATACAGCAGCCAAAGTGCCGCCGATGATAAGTGTCCATTTTAATCCTTTACTCATTTTTCCATTCCCCGACTTTAAACCAGCTTGTGTAAATAAAACTATTTCAGGCTTTGTTTAAAGTCATTTTTATGATTAAATATCAGATTCAAAACTATTTAAAAAAATGGTTTATAGCTTCAATCCTTGTCCTTTGTAAAATTCCAGCAGTTTGAGTTTAAATACATAATCATACTGCGCATACAGCAACTGACTTTTAGCCTGTTGCAGCGTTGTTTGCGTTGTTATCAGATCATATGTGGAAATCAAACCTACTTCATACCTTTTTAATGCATACTCATAAGCAACTTGCGAGCTGGATACTGACTTTTTATTTGCATTAAATTGTTGAACAGCTGCCACAGCATCATAATAGGCTTTATAAATATCCTGTTTCAAGGTAAAACTGTTTTTTTCTTTCTCTAGTTCAGCCTGTTTTACATTTAGTTTGGAACGCTGCCAGTTTGTTTTTAAAGCACCCCCATTTGCAATAGGAATGCTAATGCCGATACCAATTGACTGACGAAAATTTTGATTCAATTGATCGAAATAACCAATTTTCCCAAACTCATAGCTATTGATAGGTGTATTAGGAAAAACATTGTATTGTGTAGCGCCTACTGTAACAGTGCCTATAGGCAAATTCAGCGGGGTAACAGATTTTATTTCTTTTGACTTATTGTTAAAGCCAGCACCCAAACTTCCAAATAAAGAAATAGTTGGATAAAAAGCCGCTTTGGCAACAGCTACTGATTTTAAAGCAGACTTAATATTCAATTCATCCATCTTTTGCTGTGGCATACTATTGATAGCTAACTGATAAACTACTTCTGGTTGCATATCGGCCAGATTTTCTACAGGAATTAAACTTACCGGTGGTGTTACGACATCAAACTGCTGTGCAGCATCCAGATTCAATAATGATTTCATTTGCAATAAAAATTGCAGGGCAGAAGTTTGAGCTGTGATCAGACTGGAGCTGTCTGACGACAAAGCAGCTTCCAGATTTACAGCATTCAGCTCAGGCAATTTGCCAGCAGCTACTTGTTTGCGGGTACTTTCTAATTGCGACTGCGTTTGTTCAATTTTTACTTTCGCCAGATTTTCTTGTTCTCTTGCCAATAGTATTTGTAAATAGGCAACGGCGATATTGAGTGCCAGATCATTTTTGGCTTTCTCCACACCTTCAATTGCTGCCTGCATATTATAATCACGCATAGCAATTGTATTCTTTTTGGAAAACCAGTTGAACAGATCCACACTTGCCTGCAACGTATGGTTATTATTAAGATAGCCGATGGTAGTAAGATCAAAAGTAGTAGGATCTTGATTGCGGCCGGCGCTATAAACAAAATTGGTATTGAAATTTGCAGATGGTTGTTGCGCTGATTTGCTTTGTTGCCAATCGAGTTTTGTCATTTCTTTTTGCAAAATTGATTGCCGGATGTTTATATTATTTAACCAGGCATAGTCAACACATTTTTTCAAGTCCCATTTTTCAACAGGTTGTGAAAAGCCAGTATCTGAAATAATAAATAGCAAAAGAAATGCAACGTTGCGAAGTATCATAGTGCAAAAATAGAGAGGATCGTTTTGCTTTGCCTGATAATTTTTTTTTATTAAGTTAAAGTGATTCAAACCCCCTTTCCAGATCCTTTATCAAATAATCCGCATCTTCAAGTCCGCAGTACAATCTTACATAACAGTGTTCGGTATTTCCGGGATCAAAATCTTTTTCGCTGATACCTGCACATTTGGGAATTATCAAGCTTTCGTGGCCGCCCCAGCTTACCGCCATCATAATATGCTGAAGCGATTCGCAAAATTTTACAATATCATCTTTCCGTTTTGCTTTTATAGCAAAAGTGATAAGTCCGCAGGCACCTTTCATTTGCCGGCGGGCAAGTTCGTATTGCGGAAAGGTATCATCAAATGGAAAAAGAAATGAAGAAATTTTTGGATGCTGCTTTATAAAAGAAACTACTTCATTTGTCGTTTTTGTTATTCTTTCTAATCTTAAGGGCAAGGTTCTCAATCCTCTTATCATCAGCCATGCATTAAAAGGCTGCATTCCGCTACCAATATTTAGGTACTCACTGTCAAATATTTTTTTCATCATAGCATGACTGCCGCACAGCACACCACCAAGGGTATCGCTATGACCGCCAATATATTTAGTGGCAGTCTGCATGGTTATATCAATTCCCATTTCTATGGGTTTTTGATAGAGTGGCGTACAATAGCTGTTATCAATCAAAGTGATTATGCTTTTAGACTTTGCAAATTGTGCCACTTCTTCTATGGGCTGCAGTGCATAATTCCAGCTATTGGGAGATTCCAGATAGTAAAAAGTTGTATTTGATTTTGTTGCCTCTTTCCAGTCTTCAATTGTTTTGCCTTCAACATAGGTAGTACTTACATTAAAGCGGGGCAATATCACATCAAACATACGCTGCACCCAAGTGTAGGGCGCCCTTACAGAAACAATGTGATCGCCGGATTTGATATTGGCAAAGATTCCAGCAAAGATTGCTGCAGCACCATTATTAAAAACGAGACTGTCTTCCGCACCGTCCAATGCTGCTAATTTTTTTCGGAGAATATCAATAGTAGGATTTACACCGCGACTATACAAATAACCTTGCATTTCATCTTCAAATGCCTTACTCAAATCGGCTACTTTGCGAAAAGCAAAATTGCTGGTTTGCATAATGGGCGGCGCAATGGCGTTGAAATAGTGTTCACGATCTTCGCCCAGTTCATTTATAATTTTTGAAAGTTCCATATCAGCTATTTTGATCAGCCCTTTTTATCGGCTTTATTAAAAAATACAATAATGTAAATCCAACTAGCACCGCAGTACCCGTAAGTGCAATGCCGGGTGTAGCACTGATGATGCTTGCACAAACAAAAATATAAGCCGCAATGAATACAATGGGTTGCAAAGGAAAAAATTTCATTTTATAAATGCCGGTACCATCCAGATGTTTGGTTCGCTTTCGCAACATAAAAATAGTGGCGGCTGATGTAGCCATACCAAATGAATCTAAGAAAATGGAAAAACTCAAAATCTTTTCGAAAAGTATCTGCAAAAAATAAAACGATGACACATACTGCTGCAAATATGGTAAGCGAGACTACCATAACACCTTTTTGTTCATTTTGTTTTCTGAAAATTTTTGGAAATACACCGTCTTCACTCATCGCAAACATTACTCGTGGGTTACTAAGCAATGAAACATTGACATAGGCCAATACACTTAAAAAAAGAAGACCTGAAAAAATATTTGCACCCTGCAATCCAAACATTTTTTCTACAACTACAGAAGCAATTTCACCTGTAGATTTCATATTTTCAAAGCCCACAATTTTATAATAAGCCACGTTCACCGTGAGGTACAAAATGATAATAACAGCGATGCCTATAAAAATAGCTTTAGGAACATTTTTACTCGGCTGATTGACTTCGCTTCCAAAATTGATAGTTTGCTGATAGCCACCATAAGTAAAAGAAACTGCAATAAGGCAGAGCCCAAAAGATTTAATCCAATTTTGCCAACCTGTATTTTCACTAACTACAGTGGATGCAGTTGTACTTTCAAATGCAGGTACAAAAAACAAAGCACTGATGAGTAAAAGAATCATGCTAATCTTAATCAGCATAAGTACTGATTGTGTTTTTGCGCTGAGTTTTAACCCCATCATGTTCACTCCATAAAAAATAAAAATAGCCGACATGGCTATCAGTACTTTCACCATATTGCCTGCATCGGGCCCAAAAAAAACTTTACTGATATATCCGGCACCAATTAATGCCACACCCGAAACCGAAGCTGCATTGGAAATAAGTATGCTGGCATTTAATGCAAATGCAATGGATGGATGATATGCATAAGAAAACACACGATAATATCCACCTGTAACCGGATAACGGGAACCTATTTCAGCATAAGTGAGTGCACCACATAAAGCGATGATGCCACCTACTATCCAAGCTGCAAAGTATATTGTGGGATTTAGGGCATCTCCGGCTGCATCTTTTGCCGTACGAAAAATGCCCATACCAATTACCAAACCAATCACAATCATGGTAAAATCGAAGAGGCCCAGCTTATTTTTTTGTGTCATGGGCTGAAGATACAAAGAAAGCTATTCTATTAATCTGCTGGTGTGGGGCAACCCAATTTATCCTGTACTCCAAAACGAAACACAATGCCAACGGCTGTAATAAAATAATGATCTCCTTTGTGTGGGTTTACCGATTTACTGAAACCATCCAGATAATCGGTAAAAGGAAAATGATAGGAAACCTCACCGGTGAGTGCTAGTTTGTGAGAGAGATTGTAACGAACACCTGCTCCTGCCGGAACAGTTAGCTTTAGTTTGGTCAATTTCTTTTGTGCATCACTTGCCAGCCTAACAGGAATATCGGAGCCATCACCAAAAAAAGCAGTATCCAATTTGCTGCCATCAGGTTTTATATTAAAATAGCTGATGGTGCCGCCTGCAAAAAGATATGGCGATAAATCTCTTCTGTCGGAGTTGTTTGTTCCAAAAACATTCCAAACTAATTGTGGTGAAAATTCAAAAACCGGCGAATGGAAACTAAATGCACGATGACTGCGATACTCAGGTTCTTTATACTTTGCTTCGTCTCCCTTTATACTTCCGGCAACCAATTGTAATCGTAATGCCATAGAAGGGCCAAAGATTTTTGATGCGGATAAAACGAATCCCGGCTTCATGGTTTTAAAAGAGCCAATAGCTTCAGGCGTAAGGTCGCCCTGGTAAGTAAAAGCGGCAATGGCAGCACCTAATTCAAATGTTCCGGTTTTTTTTTGAGCCGCCACCCATTCTGAAGGTGTAAGCAATACGAAGATTAAAATTTGTTTTATCTGCATCTTTATTTTTTTACAAATGATTTATTGTTCGGCAATATGAATACTGCTGAAGAAGGTTTAAAAGCAATAAAATAGTGAAGGGATTAAACCCTTGAAGTTTTGGCTGATACGCTTAGATAAAATGGTGGGGCTTGTACATACTTCAACGAAACAATTGCAAAAAAATTATTAATCAAATACTAAATTCCTGTTCAAGTTTATTTTTCCAATTTAATGTTGGGTGAAGACATGAAACATTGCATTAAATGACCAGCTTTCTGTACCATAAATTTTTTAGTAAGAATAAAATTGCTGCCCTACATTTGCAGCGATTTGGTTTAATCCCTTTGGGATGATTAAATGGGAATCCCGTGAAATTCGGGAGCTATCCCCGTAGCTGTAAAGCCGCTTCAATCCATTTTAAAAATGGAAGAAGATATTTCAAAAAAAGCCACTGTTGCAAAACGGGAAGGCGAAATAAGGCTAAGCCAGAAGACCTGCCAGATTACATCAACATTTAATTTGCTTTCGGGTGAAAAGCTGAAATGTAAAAGTCAACTGACATTTATATTTCTATCTCTTTTTCTTTCCTGAAAGCAGTCACACAAAAAATTCATTTTATAATGAAAAAACATTTTTTTGTGCTGGCTGCCTTAATCATCGGCAACCAGCTTACAGCACAAGACAGCACTCATCAACAATTGGATGAGGTTGTATTAACTGCCAACAAGTATTTCCAAAAACAAAACAGTACGGGCAAGGTGCTCAACATCATCAACCGCCAACAATTGGAAAGAAGTAGCGGCAAAACATTAAGCGAAGTATTGAACACACTACCCGGTCTTACGATTATTGGCGCCAATAGTGTACTGGGCACCAATCAAACCATCAGTATTCGTGGTGCTGCTGCGGGCAATGTGCTATTATTAATTGACGGTATTCCTGTAAATGACCCCTCTGCTATTACCAACTATTATGATCTCAATTTTTTAAACATAGAACAGATAGAACGTATTGAAGTGCTGAAAGGCGGTCAATCTACTTTATACGGCTCGGATGCAGTAGCCGGAGTTGTAAATGTAATTTTGAAAAAAACTGATAAAAAACTGAATGTGTTTGGTGGATTTTCAGGTGGCAGTTACAACACATTAAAAGAGTCAATCGGGTTCGGAGGGCAACAAAAGAAAACCAATTTTTCTTTCACGTATTCACATCAAAGCTCCGATGGCTTTTCGGCTGCCACCGATCAAAACAATATCGGCGGATTTGATAAAGACGGTTTTAATCAACATGCACTCAATGCCCGTTTTGGAGTTAACCCAATTGAGAAGCTAAAAATTATTTTTAGCGGCACATTTAATAATTATAACGCCGATCTTGATGCTGCAGCATTTACTGATGAAAAAGACTATACAGTAAAAAACAATAACAAGCAATTGGGTGCTGCTGCCACTTACAAGTTCACTGCTGATGCTGCGATACATCTAAATTATAATTTCAACCATGTAGTAAGAAGCTATAATGATGATTCGCTTTATCAAAGCAGCCCTTTTTCCAAATTTGCACGTAGCAGTTATACTGGTCGCACACATTTTGCAGAATTGTATGGCAATTGGAAAATAAACAATATAGAATTATTGCTTGGTGCTGATTACAGATGGAATAATACAGATCAATGGTATTGGTCAACTGGAGCCTTTGGCCCTTATGCGCCACCCGCATTACATGCCGAAATGAAACAGGCAAGCCCTTACGCTTCTATTAGTTACAACAATGAAAATGGCTTTGGAGCAGAAATAGGTGGTCGTTACAACGATCATTCGGTATATGGTAATAATTTTACTTTCAATTTAAATCCGTTTTATTTAATTAAAAATAAAGCGAAGCTATTTGTCAATTTCTACTCAGCATTTAAAACGCCTACTTTGTATCAATTGTACGATCAAAGTATTGGTAACAGCGGTCTGATGCCCGAAAAAAGCACAGTGGCGGAAGCGGGTGTACAGTTTCTTTCTTTAAAAAAATTCAATGCCCGTGCGGTTGCTTTCTATCGCAATGCCAAAGATGCTATTCTATATACCTACAATCCCTCCCTTTTTACTGGTAAATATCAGAATGCAAGCAAACAAACCAATTATGGTATAGAGTTAGAAGGTGGTTATGCTCATAAGAAAATAACGATCACCGCAAACTATACCTATACTAATGGAAAAACAACGGCTGCATTTGATGGCACCGGATCTCCTTTGACAAAAGACACTACCTATTTTAATTTATACCGCATTCCCAAACACGCTATCAATATTGATTTTGGCATACAGGCAACGCCGGATATTTATTGTAGTATAAAAGCCCGTTCGGCCAGCAAACGTGAAGAATATGTATATGGAGCAGCTAACAAAACGCTTCGTGCTTATGTGATATTTGATGCGTATGGCGAATATAAGTTTGGCAAGGATGCAAGACTATTTCTGGAAATAAAAAATATTGCCGGAAACAAATATGAAGATATACTGGGCTACAATACACGAGGATTTAATTTCAGTACCGGTGTAAATTTCAGGTTGTAAATGAATAAACACGAAACCAAAACCTGCCCCCGCTGTGGGGCGGGTTTTATTTGTAAACCTGGCAATATCACACAGTGCCAGTGCTTTACCACTTCATTATCGATGGAGCAAAAAGCCTATTTACAGCTACGTTATGCCGATTGTCTTTGCAAAAAATGCCTAGAACATCTTTCAATAGAAATCAATTACTTTAAGGAGAAATATATCTTCCGATAAGTATTTTTGCAGAAACCAACGGCAATGAAATTTGATGTTCAGGAATTTCTGACTTTAACCTTTACACTTTTTGCAGTAATAGATATTGTAGGCTCTATTCCCATGCTCATTTCTATAAAGCAAAAAATGGGGGGATTAAATTCCTGGAAGGTTACACTCATTTCGGGAGGATTGATGGTGTTGTTCTTTTTTCTGGGTAAGCCATTTTTGGATTTGCTGGGGGTTGATGTGAAATCATTTGCAGTAGCAGGCTCAATTGTTATTTTTATACTGGGCTTGGAAATGATCCTCGGAATTGAGTTTTTCAAACCTGATAAAGGCACACCTTCAGGCACAGTAGTTCCTATTGCTTTTCCGCTAATTGCCGGAAGCGGAACATTAACCACTATCATGTCACTGAAAGCTACTTTTGAAAGCGCCAATAAGAATGAATACATGATTCTATTTGCCATTCTGATCAATCTGGTGTTTATCTATTTAGTACTACGCTCATTAAATTTAATAGAAAGGGTGCTTGGCAAGGCCGGTTTATTGGCAGTTAGAAAATTTTTTGGTGTAATTTTGTTGGCTATTGCTGTTAAGATTTTTGCATCCAATGCAAGCGGACTTATTAAGTGATCGTTTTTTTGGCCTCGTAGTACAATGGATAGTATAAGAGTTTCCGAAGCTCCAGATTCAGGTTCAATTCCTGACGAGGCTACTAATCTTCAATTTCATTTCAGGTTTCACGCTTTCTACACATTCGTTCAGGGATCCCTGACAAGGCTATTCATTTTAATTTTCTTTCAGGTTCCATACATGCTTTGTACTCATACATTTCAGATTAAAGGTTTTTTATTTCATCAATATTCTCTACCTTTCTAATCTCAAAAACTAAAACCATGGCTACTGCAAACATTAAAACTTCAAAATTTTTAACCATCCCTTGGGGACTGCTTTCTATCATTCTTGTTTTACTCCTCAATCTTACGCTGAACGTCGGCTGGTTTAGCAAAAACTGGAGCTGGATTGCTTTGGTACTCATTATTCCCGCTGCCATTCTTGAAAATTTTAAAGTGGGCTATTCTACAATGCGAATTATGTTTTTAAAAGTAGTATTCTCACTGCTTTCTTTTTTGCTGGTGGGAATGGCTTTTGGCTCAGCACTTACCAATACTTATAATGTAAAATTTGGCGCAGGCACTCCTGTAAAATCCATTACTCTTCCATGGTATGTATTACTGGCTCTGATGGTGCTTCTCTTAATTCAAGTTGCTCAGTTGTTTAGTATGTTGAAAGCAGTGAAGAGAGAGTTTATGCAATTAGACCCAGATCAATAAATTATTTGCGTTGTTTCCATGCTGCTTTTATAAAAGGAAGCATAGGCAATGAAGACAATATTTTCACTTCATCGGTGACAGAAGATTCATTATCTAAAAACCTCAGCACTTGCCGGGGTTTATTTTTTTTAAACAGCCGAGGGAAGATTTTTGCTCCTGACAAATTTCCTTTTTCCAGAATATACAATAGTACACTGTCGTAAAAATGAAACCGACGGTACCCTGTGGGTCTTGCAATGAAAGGATTTTTCTTTTTTATTAAACTTTGCACCAGCCTTGCCGAATGTTTCTGAATAAACTGAAAAGTATAACCACTGGAAGCCTTGGTTTGACCGCCCACTATACCCATGTGAATGATGCGTCCCTGTACCGGTACAAATGCATGATTGGTCATAGGTATTATGCCCGTTTCTTCTTCAGCAATTTTATAGCTGCCTTTTGTTAAATACTGATGAATGTAATTTTTTAAAGCTTCATCATATTCAACCGGTGCCAATAGATTTTTTGAAAACAAGGTAAACTCAACTAATGCTCTTCGTTCAGAAAAAGGCATGATATAAACAAAAGCAGTGCCTTTATCCTGGTGTACGTTGAAGTCCATTAAAGTGGCTTCATCCGGATTAAATACAGCTTCAGGCGTTTCAATCACCCAACCTTTAAAATGTTGTTGCAGATAAATTTCCTTTGCACTTAAAACAGGTTTTTGAAAAAGGATGCTGTTAAAAACATAGTCAGTAGTAAAAATTCCATCTTGCGTTTTTACCATTACCAGCTGCCCTTCGTTTTGAAGCTCAAAAACATTGGAATAGATAATTGAAAAATTGGTCTGCTTTTGTATGAGTTGAATACAATAGTCATAAAAATCTTTTCCCCTAATCAGCTTGTATTGATAAGGATTGAGTAAAAGCAATTTCTCCATCTCCATACTTTTTATCCAAACCTTTTCCCAGCTTTTATAAACAATATTTTGAAAAAGTCCATTTTCATTTTCCCAAAAACACCAGGTGCGATCATTCTGAATCTTAGATTCTTTATCAATCAATAAAATTTTCTTGTCAGAAAATTTTCCAGACTGTATCAAATGCACAGCTAAACTTAATCCGGCACAACCCATGCCAGTAATAATAAAATCGTATTTGGTAACTGAATTCAGAATGTAGAGATTGAATCAAAGAAAAATTAATCCGCTTCCGGTGCATATGCTACCCGCTTTCCTGATGCCATTAGCTGTTTGTCCTTTTTAACTTTATCACGATATTTTTTGGCAACAAATAAAAATCCAAAACTTTCTCCGTTGAATTTATCCCGATGCTTGTGATGCATTTTATGAGCCCATCTTATTGCCCTTATATAAAGGTTGCTGCTTCTGGAAAACAATTTGATACGTTGATGGATAATTACATCATGTACTAAAAAATATGCAAACCCATACAACATTATACCAAATCCTATAGCCTGCAACCACCATATATGATTATAAGTGCCAAAATATATCATTAAAAAACTGGGCACTGCAAATATGAAAGCAAATAAATCATTTTTTTCAAAAACACCCGGCCTCACCTCATGATGATCTTTGTGCAAATACCACAAGAAACCGTGCATCACGTACTTGTGTGTACACCAGGTAATGCCTTCCATAATAACCAGTGTGCCTACCAAAATTAATATGTAAAAAACTAAATGCATAAGGTAAAATTTAGCCAATTAACCGGAAGCGATTCTTAAATCCGGCTTTTAAGACAATCAAGAATTTGTAATAATAAGGAATGCGAATTCTTTTTTGCATGATGATTGCCGGTTTCGTCTTTTCTATTTTATTGAACAAAGAATAATAATATTTATAGGCCACATAAACACCCAGTCTGGCGCCAGCCGGCAATTGAAGAATTCCCTTGTATGCTTTTTTAAAATCAGTCTCAATGTCTGCTTCTATCAGTTTTTTATCCTGCTCGGAAAAATGGATGAGATCGCAAGCTGGAAAATACACCCTTGATAAATTTTGAAAATCTGCTTTTGCATCCCTCAAAAAATTTACTTTTTGAAATGCTGCTCCTAATGCTCTTGCTGGTTCTCTCAGCTTTTCATAAATAGCAGCATCCTCTTTGCAAAAAAGTTTCAAACACATTAAGCCTACTGCTTCGGCCGATCCATAGATATATTGATCATATTCTCCTTTACTGTAAACTTTTTTTGAAAGATCCAGTTCCATGCTGTAAAAAAAAGCATCTATCAAATTACGATCAATCCCATACTCGTTTACCGTAAGTTGAAAACTTTGAAGTATTGGGTTCAGGCTGATATGTCTTTCAATTGCGTTGTAGGTTTCTTCTCTGAACTGGTTCAGCAATGTTCTCTTATCATGTTCATGAAATGTGTCCACAATTTCATCTGCAAATCGTACAAAACCATAAATATTTCTTATAGGAGCACGAAGATTCTTATGCAACAAACGTATGGCGGCAGAAAATGAAGAACTGTAACTCTCTGCCACTATTTTGCTGCAAGATTCACTTACCCGATGAAATATTTCAATCATAGGTTGAAATTAGGCAATTCAAGGGAAATTTTTCATAGCTTCTAAGGCAGCTACTTCACCACTAATAATGCAGGGTGGCACACCGGGACCCGGAACGGTCAACTGACCGGCAAAAAACAGGTTTTTGATTTTTTTGCTGCGGCATGATGGTCTGAAAACTGCTGTTTGCATTAAAGTATTGGCCATGCCATAAGCATTGCCTTTAAACGAATTAAAATCATTTCTAAAATCGCTTATGGAGTACGATTTTTTATAAACCACAAATTCTTTAAGCGGTTCTCCAATATGCTTTTCCAATCTGGAAAAAATAATCTGAAAATATTTTTCTCTTATTGCTTCTGTGTCACCTGAAAGACCCGAAGCAATAGGCACCAACAATACTATGTTTTCACATCCTGCCGGTGCGGTTTCCTTATCGGATACAGAAGACATGCTCACATAAAACAAAGGCGTCTCAGGCCACTGTGGGTTTATATAAATTTCATTTCCATGTTTTTCAAAAGAAGTATCAAAAAATAAGGAATGATGAACGGCACCTTTAAGTTTTTTGTTTAAACCCACATAATATAGCAAGCAAGATGGCGCCATTATTTTCTTATTCCAGTAGGCATCAGAATAAGAACGGAATCTTTCGGGATATAATTTTGAATCTGTAAAATGATAATCAGCACTGCTGATTACCAAATCCGGTTCATAAATATTCTTTTTCGTTACTACAGTTTTTATTTGGCGATCAAGTACCGTGGTGGACTCCACTGCTTCAGAAAAATGAAACTGTACACCTAAGTCCATTGCCAGTTTATACATTGCATTTACTACCGCATACATGCCACCTTGCGGATACCAGGTACCTCCTTTTATATCTGCATAATTCATCAGGCTGTATAAAGCTGGTGTATCCTGTGGCATGGCTCCCAGAAACAAAACAGGAAATTCTAAAAGTTGTCGAAGTTTGGGGTGTTGAAAATGTTTTGCTATTTCTTTTCTGATGGATGAAAAAACCTGAAGTTTTAACACGCCGCTGATAGTTTGCCAGTCCATTAACTCAAAAACTGAGCGACCGGGTTTATAAACCATTTTCTTCATACCCACTTCGTATTTGTAGGCAGCTGCATTTAGATATTTATCCAGCTTTTCAGCACTTCCTGGTTCAAGTGCTTCAAATAATTTTTTCAGTTCATTATAAGAAGCAGGGATATCATTAAATCCGTCATTCCAATAAATGCGATACGAAGGGTCCAGTCGTTCTAAATGATAATAGTCAGCAACTTTTTTCCCAAATTGGTTAAAAAATCTTTCAAACACATCAGGCATCCAGTAAAAACTTGGTCCTCTGTCAAATGTAAATCCAGCTTCTTTTAGTTGACCTGCTCGGCCACCAGGTCCATTTTGTTTTTCCAAAACAGTTACCCGCCATCCGGCCTTTGCCATAAATGATGCAGCAGAAAGCCCTGCAAAACCGCTACCAATAATAATAACAGATTTTGAAGCCACTTTAATTTATAAAAGATGATTATTAATTTTTCCCGAGTCCATCAATTTTTGCAACGAGGCTTCAGCCGAATAGGTTTGTAAAGAATCCAGATGTCTTGTATTGTGTAGATCAGTGCCCACTAAATCATAATATCCTTTTTTGATAAGATGATGCGCCAGCTCCTGTGCCGATTTTCCATAATAACCGGTGAGTGAAAGAATGTTTAGCTGAAACAAACAGCCAATGTCTTTAAGTTCTTCATAAAAATTTTTATTGCCTTCCAGATACAAATATCTTTCGGGGTGAGCAATTACTGGCTGATAGCCCTGCATTTGCATTTCAAACAAAATATCCTTTAATCCATGTGGCGCTGATGCCAGTGAAAACTCGGAGAGTACCCAGTTGTCTTTAATCGTTAGCAGTTTTTCATTTCGCTGCAAAAGACCTTCAACATGATCGTCAAGAAAATATTCTGCCGCTGCATGTATTTCAATATCTATATTTTCTTCCTTTAATCTTTTGCGCAGCAGTGCTAATTTTTCGTTGATGATTTCAGGTGTGTTTTTATACATCTCCCACATGATGTGTGGTGTGGTTATCAGTTTACGAAAGCCCAATTGCATCATTGCTCTTATCAACTGCACAGATTCATCCATATTCTTAGAGCCATCATCAATTCCCGGTAGTAAATGAGAATGTATATCTACTCCCACGTTTTTAAAAACATCAGAAGTTTTGCTTTTATCCTTTGATTTTGAAAAAAGGTTGAACATAATGAAAGCATGGAAATAATAAATCTTAACGAAGTTAAGCCGAAATCAGGAACTCATACTTCTTTTGGGTAGTGATGGAAATACTTTATGCACCAAATTGCTATTGGGAAAAACGATATACCAAGCGGTTAAAAAAAGAATCATAAAATCGGTATAAAAATTTCGGTGTTGCTGATACCATACTTCCAGTGCTCCTTTGTATGGCAATATAATGGTACGATACGTTTCCTGTGGCGGCAGTTTGCTTTGGGTGATGATGAGTTCTTCATCTCTAAAAACAATAGAGCCAATACCTGTCAGCCCGGGAATAACGTTATACACTTTCGCTTTCAAAGCATCTGTGTATCGGTCAAACCCCACTTTCATCAATGGCCTGGGGCCCACAAATGACATATCGCCGGTGATAATATTAATTAATTGCGGTAGTTCATTAATCTTACTTTGTCGCAAAAATTTTCCAACAGGAGTAATCCGGGGGTCGCCTCTTTTTGTAATATCGCCATCGCCCATATTCGGACTGTTTTTCAGCATGGTGGCGAACTTCCATATTTTAAAGATTTTATTTTTATATCCTACCCTGTCTTGCCTGTAAAAAACTTCATGCTCGCCAGTAAGCAGTAATAAAATGATAACCGGAATTAATATTGGAGAAAGCAAAATAATTGCTAACAAGGAAAAAATAATATTGAAAAATCGTTTGATGTGTTTGTACATAGTAAACAGGAAAAACTTGATCTAAAAAGAAACTATCCTAATGCCTCCCTTATCTCCTCTACCACTATTGCCAGTTCTTCATCGGTAATGCTGGTAGAACTGGGAATGCTAAGGCAAGTGTTATAAATATAATCGGAATTGTCTTTATTGTTTATATAATTACATTCATTATACATGGGCAATTTATTCATCGGCATCCAGAAACGGCGGCTGAGAATTTTATTTGCATTCAGATGATCCAGCAATTGCAGTTGCTTATCCGTCTGTATCGTAAACAACCATCCATTGGTATTTACATCCGCCAGCTCTTTTTGAAAACGGATATCGGCTACTCCGGTCAATTCCTTTTTATAAAACTGAACAATCTCCTTTTTTCGTTTGATAAAAGAAGGCAGCAACTCCATTTGCCCCACACCAATTGCTGCCAGCACATTCACCAGTCTGTAGTTATAGCCCACTTCATCATGATAATATTCGTCGGCGCTGGCCTTGGCTGTTGTGGTTAAATGTTTGGCTTGCTTTGCCAGTGCTTCATCATCGGTAACGATTACTCCACCACCACCGGTTGAAATAATTTTATTCCCATTAAAACTAAAACAAGCAAGGGGGCTGAATTTTCCTGCGCTAATGCCTTTGTAAGTTGTCCCCAGTGCTTCTGTTGCATCTTCTACAATCGGCAATGGATATTTTTTTACAATAGCAAGAAAGCGATCCATATCGCACATATTTCCAAGAATATGCACGGGCATGATGGCTCCTATTCTTCTGCCATTCTTTTTATAAATCAGCGAATTACTTTTTACATATGTTTCTTTTTCCAGAAATGCTTCAAGTAAATCAAGATCCATTTGCCACATATCCGGATCTGCATCTATCAGTATTGGTTCGGCACCCAGATATTTAATTGCATTTGCCGAAGCCACAAAAGTGAGATTGGGCAGTATCACATACTCATTTTGCTTTACTCCACTTAGCAATAAAGAAATATGCAAAGCTGCAGTTCCGTTTACGGCTGCCACACCAAATTTTGCTCCCGCAAATGCTGCCACCATTTGCTCAAACTGTGTAACATAAGAACCCACAGATGAAATCCATCCTGTATCCAGACAGTCCTTTACATATTTCCACTCATTACCTGCAATATTGGGAACGCTCAGCGGAATAAATTTTTCATTACTCATATACAAGTTTTCCTGATTCAAGATATTGATTGTACCACTCCATCGTTTTCTTCAAGCCTTCCTTCCACATTATTTTTGGCTCATAGCCCAGTTGTGTTCTTGCTTTAGTAATATCAGGACAGCGGCGGCTCACCGAACCGGGATAAGTAGGTGCATTTTCATACTCGCCTTTAAAATTCATCAACTCACCTGCATAATGAATTAAATCACCAATAGAAATCTCATCCTGCGTGCCTATATGATAGGTTTGCCCGTTGGTACCCGGCTGCTCCATCGCCAATACGGTGCCCGTTACGGCATCGTCAATATAGCAAAAAGCTCTTGTCTGATCGTGTCCATAAACTTTAAATGGATTTTCATTTTTTCTGAAGCGCACTGCCAGATGTGGAATCACATGTTTGAAACCCATGCGGGGGCCATACACATTATGATAGCGTACAATTGTAGCTTCAAAACCCAGAATGCGGGAATAGTTTAGAAAACCCGATTCACCCAGCATTTTTGTAACTGCATACGTAAACCGTGGGTGGCCGATATCCTGAATACACAAAGGCACTTCCTCTGGTGTAGGCGTAGTGTATCCAAACGCTTCGATAGTGCCGGCATAGCACTCACTGGTTGAAGTAAACAATAGTTTTCCAATTTTATTTGCCCGCACCCACTCCAGTGTATTAAAAATTAAAGCCGTATTGATGCGAATAATTTCATGCGGAATAGAATTGGCATTATCAACACCCACTACCGATGCCAGCATATACACCTGATCGTATTCTTTATCCAGTTTATTAAAAGTTTCTGGATTCGTATAATCACCTTCCACCACTTTAATGTTGTGTTTACTCACCAGTTCGGTAAAATAATCATCCTGTTTGCCTCTCGCAAAATTATCGGCAATCGTCAGTTGATAATCTCTGTTTTCGGCAAGGTATTTTGTAATATTAAATCCAATGAATCCTGCACCGCCCAATAAAAGAACACGCTTACTCATATTTATTTTTATTATTGTTTTGTCAACTTTTATATACTGAGCATCTTTGTTGCGACGCTCCGTTCATCTTCCTGTCCGCTATTCATCAATGTTGCACCCCTACGGGGTTCCGAAAATCTTTCTCATCACATACCCCGGATTTTATCCGGGGCTACCAAAATGCCGCCCCTAAGGGGCTTTAAAAATTCTTTAATCAATCGGTTCTAAAAAAATTTGGTTTGAAAGAGCCTTATAAATCTACCAATCTAATAAAAGAACTCGCTTACTCATATTTATTTTTATTATTGTTTTGTCAGCTTTTATACCCTGAGCATCTTTGTTGCGACGCTCCTTTCATCTACCTGTCCGCTATTCATCAATGTTGCACCCCTACAGGGTTCCGAAAAAACAATTCCATCACATTCCTACCAATATACCGCCCCTACGGGGCTTTAAAACTTTCTCATCACATACCCCGGATTTCATCCGAGGCCACGGATTTTATCCGGGGCTACAAAAATGTCGCCCCTACGGGGCTTTAAAAATTCTTTAATCAATCGGTTCTAAAAAAATTTGGTTTGAAAGAGCCTTATAAATCTACCAATCTAATAAAAGAACACGCTTACTCATATTTATTTTTATTCTTGTTTTGTCAGCTTTTATACCCTGAGCATCTTTGTTGCGACGCTCCGTTCATCTTTCTGTTCGCTCTTCATCAATGTTGCACCCCTACGGGGTTCCGAAAATCTTTCTCATCACATACCCCGGATTTTATCCGGGGCTACCAATATACCGCCCCTACGGGGCTTTAAAACTTTCTCATCACATACCACGGATTACATCCGAATCCACGGATTACATCCGAGGCTACCAAAATGTCGCCCCTACGGGGCTAAAAGAATCTGGTTTGAAGAGGCCTTAAATATCCCCCCGTCCAATCACCTTCACCACATGTTTTTCACTCAATATTTTTATTTCTTCCCTCGTCCACACACCTATCGTATCATACATAAATGCAGCTGGTTTACTCACCAGCTTTTGCAACAGTGTTTTATTATTTCTGTAGTCTTTATGACCTGTTGTTATTACCACTACATCATAATCTTTCATCATCAGCTCATCCAGATTTTGATTTATCCATATGTCTTTCTCTTCCCAGTATTTAACATGTGGGTCATGGAGTGTAATATGACAACCCTGCAATTCCAAATGATCGTAAAAACCTTCAACAGGGGTATAGCGGGTATCACCCACATCATTCAAATAGCTTACACCCAGCAGCAACACTTTCTTTCCTTCCAGCGAATCTTGATACTGCGTTTGCAGGTATTCAAAAGCATACAAAGGCATCTTATCGTTGATGTGTACACCTTTTTCACTTTGTTCCAGTTTCTCATCACTTTCAAACAGGTTCATTCTTGCCCAGCTGGCCAGCAGCGGATCTTTGGTAAGGCAATAGCCGCCCACACCCAGCCCCGGAAGCATAATATTTTTATGAGTGGGTCGCATACGAATTGCATTTACCACTTCATAAATATCCACGCCGGCTTCTTCTGCAAAGCGGCTCCACTCTACCATAAAGGCAATATTCATCGCCCTGAATGAATTTTCCAACACCTTCGCCATCTCGGTAGCGTTGGTATTGCCCAGTTTGGTTAGTGGATATTCATCTGTGCGAATTACCGTTCTCAAAAATATTTCAACCGCATCGGCGCTTTTTTCATCAGTGCCTGCAAATACACGAAAGAAATTTTGAATGGAATCAATGTATTTAGGTCCGGGCATTACTCTTTCGTATGAGTGCCCCACTTTTAATTTATCAACACGCAGACTACGTTTTTTCAGCGCCTCCTGCAAAATCGGTTTCACCACTTTTTGCG
This sequence comes from Chitinophagaceae bacterium, assembly GCA_037045195.1. GTDB lineage: Bacteria > Bacteroidota > Bacteroidia > Chitinophagales > Chitinophagaceae > JJ008. The sequence goes on along the minus strand of JBAOIB010000004.1, from coordinate 30,817 downwards.
AAGTGCCAGGTGGTACCGTGGTTTCAACCAGAACCAATACATCTTCCTTGCATGATGAACCTATTGCTTCAATTGCTTTTTTAAATGGTGTTAAATCCACCTGATAACCTTCCAGGTCTTTATTGGCTGCCGATTTTTTTTGTACATCCAGATTAATATCAACCACCACTACATCAGCTTTACAGTAAGCATAGCTGTCATAAGTAGCATAATAGTTTTTCTTCTTCAGTGCATTCTGATAATACTGTTCAATTTTTGGATCGCTGGCAATTACAGGAAATACACCTTCATTGATAGAACGGATTTTCCAATAAGAAGCAGGAGTAGGTAAATCAATTCCTATTACAGCATATTCTTCTGTTAGTGCATTGGCCACTACCAGTCCCATTACTGAACCTACAAATCCAAGGCCCTGCACCACTACTACTTTTTTTCCGGGATGCATTGCAACAAAAGCATCAATACCCGCTTTATCATCTTTAAGTTCAGGTATTTCATATTCCACTCCCGTTACCGGGCTTTTCGAGAAGACCACCCCCACCCCCTCCGCAGGAGGAGATTTCGCTTCTTTATTTTTATAATTATCCTCAATCATTATTTAGTTTCTGTTTTCCAGTTTAAAAATGTGGCCATTAATTTTTGTAAAGGCCCAGGGTGTTTTATAGGTAGTGGCTCTTATTCTTTTATTAATTTCTGCGTTACTCATATCCGGTCTTATATGGCAAAGATCATCCAATTGTTTGCGGGTAAATGGTTTTCTTTTCCATTGTTCATCAGTTGTTGGCAATGGTTTCCCATTCAACAGGCCATTCATTATTTCATAAAAACTTTCTTCAATCAATTGATAACAGCGTTGGGTAATCTGATATACTGTATCTGTTTCCCCTATGGTAAACCGTTTTACCTGAATAATATTTCCTGAATCAACTGCAGTTTTCATGTGATGACAGGTAATGCCATATTCGCTGGCGCCTTCGTACACTGCAAAATTGGTACAGCCTGTTCCCGGGTATTCAGGACTGCCGGGATGAAAGTTAATAGCCGCAAAAGCTGCGTTATCAAGCAATGTTTTTGGATATATCCAGGAAGAAATAAATGAAACAATCAAATCACCTTTCCAGTTCAACACTTCTTCCGGCAGTTTATCTTTTCTGCTTCCAGAAAAAATTAACGGTTGCTTAAAATTTTTTCTGACAAAATCTTCTGCCCGCTGAGCATACTCATTATCTTTCTTTCTTAAAAATAAAACGCTGAAATCCTTTGATTTTTGGGGCATTTTCGGAGATAAATTTTACCGTTATTCTGCAGTTGCAAATTTAGTAAAATTAACAGCCCCAATAGCAAAGAGAATTGAAGAGTTTCAATATAGAAAAATCATTTTCTGCTTGTTACAAAAACATTGATGTCAAAGAAAAAGCCAGTTGCTGTGTTGAAACAGCAACTGGCTTTTAATAATATGCTTGCCAGAGAATATTATGCTGCCTTTAATTTTCCCGCATCTTTCTTTTGCAACTGGCGGGCAGGATTACCTACTACCGTTACACCATCAGGTATATCTTTCACTATCACAGTGCCGGCACCTATTGTTACATTTTTGCCGATGACAATGCCTTGCCTTACTACCGAGTTGGCACCAATAAAACTACCTGCTCCTACTTTTACATTTCCACACAGAACGACACCCGGAGCAAGATGACAAAAATCTTCAATCACACATTCATGATCAATACTGCTGGATGTATTGCAAATTACACCTCTTCCCAATGTAACTAACGGGTTCAATGTTGCATTGGCAGAAATCATAACACCATCACCCATAATTACAGATGGTGAAATAACAGCGCTGGGATGAATAGCGCTAATGGGATTACCCAATATTTTGCTAAGGTTAGTGTGAATTTTTTCTCTGATGCCATTGTGTGCAACACATGCAAAGTAGTCAAAGTCTTTCAGGCGGCTGATTACATCAACCTCCTTACCCAAATAATCTAAATGATAGGGATTAAGTTCTTTTTGCTCATTGTCGCAGTAGTGGGTTACGAGTCTGCCAGAGTTGAGTAGTATATCAACTACTACATAGGCATGGCCCGAATACCCGACAATAGCCACTGGTTTTTTCAATGTGGATTTCATCTGATTGGATTGATTGGATTTCTTGACTAAAAGTAGCATCTGCATTTCCACCTTGCAAGAAAACAGAATGAAAGCCGGATTTAATTGGGTGTATGTACCCGATGGGAGGTTAGTAAAGTTCCGAAAGGATGAAAGTGAAACCACCAATAAACCCTATTATGGCTATTAAAGCATAAAAAAAGCCCCCGAATATTCGGGGGCTTAAGAAAAAAAAAGCTGTAATTAGTTTTTATCAGCCAACACTTCCTGAATGGCATCCAGATATCGTTGAATAACAATTTTTTTATCAAACTCCCTCATCATTTTTTCTCTACCTTGTCTTCCCATTTCTTCTCTTTGTGTTGCAGTAAGATTTATCATTTTTTCCATCTTAACTGCAAGGTCTCTTCCATCTTTCACTTTACACAAAAAGCCATTGATGCCGTCATCTACAATTTCACGACAGCCTGTAACATCAGTAGCAATTAATGGTCTGGCCATACTGGCTGCTTCCAGCAATACATTGCTCATTCCTTCTCTATAGGAAGGCATAACCACACAATTGGCATTTGCTATAAATGACCTTACATCATTTTGCTTGTCATGATAAATAATCCATTTTTTGTCAATCCAGCTTTTCAATTCTTCTTCAGTAATTGTTAATGATTTTTTATTGCTTGACCAAAAAGGGCCAATAACATGAAATTCTGCTTGATGAAATTTCTCTTTCAATATAGAAGCAGCTTCTACAAATTCCATCGTCCCTTTATCTTTCAGCAGCCTGCTTATGAAGAGAAAAATAAATTTCCCATCATTGCCTCTTGTAAATGGCTGTGGAGTAAATTGTTCCAGATTGACACCTGACCCAGGCACTCGTCGTATTTGTTTTTCTGTTACATAGTCTCTTTTGGCAAACTCTTTCAGATCATCATTATTCGGAAAAAAAACAAACTTCGTATTCTTTAAAACTTTTTTATATAGTTTGCGGGCAATGGTATAAGAAGCAGTTTTACTTTCAAACAAAGGACCAGTACCAGTAATAGTAGAGATAGTGGGAATTTTTAAAGCTTGAGTAACCAAATTCCCGTAAATAGTAGGCCGGATTGTAAATGTGATACACACATCGGGCTTAAATTCTTTCAAAGCTTGACGAATATTTTTGTAATATTTCAAAGCTTTTACCGGATTCAGTACAGCCTTACCTACATCTACAAACTTTATTATTTCGTGCAGGTCGCCGCCATGAAATGTGCCCTCCAATTCTGTAAGCACCATTGTATCATATAAAGAAGCAATTGATTTTACCAAATCGTGCCGGATGGAATAGATACCCAGTTCATGATTTTCTATGATGGCGATTTTCTTTCTTTGATTACTCATACTTAAGAATAAACCTTTTTGTGCCAAACTTCCAAAGCAAATAATGTCCAGAGCATTTTGGCTCTTTTTTCATCTCCGGTATTTATTTTTCTATTCCAGAGATTATTTATGAACTGTTTGGAAACAAAATTTTCAGCATAATTATTTGATGAAAAGAGATAACTGGATATCATATCTTTTAATTCATTATCAATCCAACTTTTCAATGGTATTTCAAAACCTCTTTTGGGTTGATTGATCAATTCAGATGGCAGGTATTTTTCTGCCAGTTTTCGTAAAATATATTTTGTCTGTTTTCCTTTAATCTTAAATGAATCGTTTAATGACGGTACATATTCCAGAATACGCTTACAGAGCAATGGACTCCGTCCCTCTAAAGAATGGGCCATTGTAGCTATATCCATTTTCACTAATAAATTTCCTGTAAGTATATTATCAAAATCCAGATTCATTATTTTCTGTAGCCCCGACAATCCGGTTTGATTCATTGCTTCAAAATCTTGTTCCACATTGGTCAGATAGTTATCTGAAGCCTTGATATATTTTTCAAATCCTTCAAAGCTGTCAATAGTAGAAGACAAATATATTCCTAGCTTATTTTTTCTTGCCAGATCAACTAGTCTATATGCAAAATTGTATTTACTTTTTTTATTATGAGAAACCGGTAACACAGTATGTAACAATCCCGCAGTACTGCGCACAAATTTGCCAGCATTAAAAAAGTCATACTTCGCAAAAGGCACATAACGTCGGTATCCACCAAAAATTTCATCCCCTCCGTCTCCATTCAATATTATGGTAAGATGCTTTTTGGCAGCCTGACTTACATAGTAACTGGGTATGGCCGAACTGTCAAAAAAAGGTTCGCCGTAATTGCATAAAATTTTTTCAATATCGTTTACCAGATTATCAAACCCAATACGGATTTCATAGTGATCGGTTTGATATTTTTCCGCCACTAATTTTGCTAGCGGCGCTTCATCATATTCACCATCAAAAGAAACGGTAAATGTTTTTAAACTGTTGTTGTACTGTTTTGCGATGGCTGTTACAAGGCCGCTATCAATTCCTCCACTTAAAAAAGAACCCACCTCGAGGTCTGAAGATTCTACTCGATTACGAACTGCTTCATGCAAATAGTTATCCGTTTTCTGCATTGCGGTTTCAAAATCATCATTCACAGGCTTTTCATAAAACTGATGAATATTCCACCATTTGAAAACCTGTGGTTTTGGGTTTTGAAGATTAATGATTGCATAACTACCTGCCTGAAGCTCGTTTACATTTTGATAGGGAGTTGCCGTTTTATAGAAATACCCTAATCTTATAAATTGAAAAATATTATTATCATTTATTAGTAGTGGCAACTGATTTTTCAAAGCCAACAATTCGCTACAAAAAACAAACTGGTCTTTCTCCTGATAGTAGTACAATGGTTTTTTGCCTGCCCGGTCTCTTGCCAAAAAGAGTTGTTGATTTTTTCTGTCGTAAATGGCAAGTGCAAACATACCGTCAAACTCTTGCAAACAATCAGCACCCAGCTTTTCATAAGCCAGCAAAATTGTTTCCGTATCTGAATGAGAGCGACAGCGAAGACCAAACTTTTTTCTTACTTCAAGATGGTTGTAAATTTCGCCATTGAAAATAATAGTGTAAGGTCCGTGATGCATCGGTTGTGCACCTCCTGCAATATCCAGTATAGATAATCTGTGATGATGAAGTGTCAGATTTCCGTCTATAAAAGTTGTCTGATCATCGGGACCCCGATGAAAAAGGTCTTTTGTCAAAACTGGAATATCCAACTGAAAATTTATAGCGCCGGCAATGCCACACATATTACTTATCTGGTTACTCTGTTAATGATACTTGTTAAAAATTTAGGATAAGGAAGGCTTACTGCTTTATAAGAAAGCAAAACTGTAACAGCGAAAAATGGCATACATGGAATTTTATACCTTGACAAAGCACCAAAATTTGCCGTAGAAGCGCCAACCGCCAGCCCAAACACGACAGTAAATACAAAGCACATCAATAACCTCGGGTCTTTAAAAATGGTATTAAAGAATTTTTTAAACCCTCGTCGAAAAAAGAAATTAAGCATAAGAAAAAGAAATAAAGCTGCTTCAATTGCCGAAAATATCATGGCAGGTGATGAAACTTCCCAGGGGAATGGTCTGAACAAAGTAGCAACAAGTCCATTCACTACTAATGCAACTGGATTTGATGTATTCATGGAAAAATTGGAACCCAATGCGACACCATTGGCTGCAAGATCTTCCAAAATCTTTCGCTGGTATTCGGACTTATCCATCAATGTATCCAGTTTATATTGCTGTGCCGCCTCTTGTGAGGTAAAATAGTTTAACATCAATACACCCACCAAAATTGAAAGGCTTAAAGTAATAAATGAAAAAATACCTCTCAAGGTTCTGTCTTTAATCAATTTATTTGTCTCAGCAAACAGCCAGATAAAAATGGCCAAAATCAATACCAGTAATATATATACTTTAATATGATAAATAAGATACCCGCAAATAATAATCCAGACTATTGATGATTTATAATTTGTTTTCTTAATAAAAATATTAATCAATGCATACAATATATAACCGATACTGCCGAAACAAATCGTGTCTTTGAGTAATCCTGAGCTCCAAAAACCAACACTTGGCAAAAAAATAATGGCAACAGCCAGTTCTTTTCCATATTTAGGAAAAAAATGATAAAATGACTTGAATAATCGAATGGCGCCTCCTAAAGCAAAGAAACCAAACACCATGTTGATGCAGAGATAATTATTAAAAAACAAGTATCCCGGAATCAAACCTAACCTTGGTATAAAAAAGTTGCTGGGTGACAACATATAGTTATAGGTAAAGTCTTTAGCATAGTTATCATAATAGAAATAAGGGGTCAACGGGTTATCCATATCCAACTTCATAGATTTTATAATATTGCCCGCAAAATTAAAATCATCGTTTAAAGCATGTCTTAAATCCTTAACGCATTGATAATATAGCGCTGTATCACCGCCATGAAATACAAATTCTGTTACAAACGTAAATGCAAGTACACAACTAATTTTAAAATAAAATCCTCTGTAATAAAGTTTTTTCAAAAATGGATCAGTACAGTTGTTAGCTCTGTTTCTTACAATCATCCATAATAAAAAGAAACAAATTGGCGCAAGTACCAAATCATTAATTGAAAAAAATTGTAGTGCCAGTAACATAATTAAGTTGGCTGATTGAACAGACTAATAAATAATTTATAAGATGACTGAACTGAATATTTATCTACTATTTTTCTTCTTCCTGCTTCTCCCATTTTTTTGCGAAGCTCCTTATCATTTATCAATTTTTCAATTGCTGTAATCCATTCGTTTTCACAATCGGCGACAAATCCATTTACGCCATTATCTACCACTTCAAGATTGGCGCCAACCGGCGAAACAACAGCCGGAATACCCAATGATAAATACTGAATTGCCTTGAAACCACATTTTCCTTTTTCAATATCAGTATCGGCAAGCGGCATTAAACCAATATGCATTGAAAGCAGGTCTTCTACTTCTGTTTCCTTTCTCCATTTAATATAGCGATAATTATCTAATGGCAGCCGGGGATCAAAATTAGCAATGACAACAACTGAAAAATTAATTTTCTCCTGCAATTTCAACAAAGCGGGAACCGCCATCTGTAAATATTGTAAAGTAGTAATGGTGCCCGTCCATCCTACAACAGGATTTTCAATATCCTGTTTCTGAATTTTATTATGAATTTTATCAGTATCGACAACCGTAGGTATAACAACTACCTGTTTACAATATTTTTTTGCAAAGTCGGCTAAAAAAGAATTACCAACTGATACTTTATAAGACAGTTTACAAATGGTAGCCACTTTTGATGGCCGTTTAATAAATTTTGCAATTCTATTATGTTGTGATGCAACAGGTATCCAAATAGCATCATCAAAATCAAAAATAATTTTCTTTCTGAAAACTTTTGTAATTATCCATTCAAATACGGGCGGGCCAATGGGTGCGGCTTCACGATGAACATAGACATAATCAAATCGAGGTATTGTAAACATCAAACCCCATCTTCTGCAAAAACCCGCCAACACCGCTCCTGTTTTTTTTATAACATGACCCGGTTGAAAAAAATATGTCCAAGCTTTTTTACTTAAAAATGGTTTATATAAATAATCAATTCCTTCCTGCTTTAGGTTTTCCAGATAATGTTCAAACCGATATCGTTGTGACGGCGACTCGTAAGCAGGATAAGGCGCCAGGAATAAAATCTTCATTTCAAAATATTGTTATAAACTCCGGAATAGTTTTGGGCGCCGTTGTTTAAATCATAAAAATCAAATGCAGCCTTTCTTAATTTCTCTTTATCAGAAAAATTCAGTCGTACCAATTGATTTACGGCATCTTTCAAATCTTTTTCTAAAAAGGATTGAACGACCAGACCGGCATCTGAAATTTTTACAATATTTCCTGTATCACCTATATCATTGCATACAATGGGAATTCCCATTGCCATTATTTCTCCCTGCTTGGTAGGCGAGGAAGCTTTCTTGGAATAAGCATCTTTGATAAAAAATACACTCCAGTTGCTTAATGAAAGAAATAAAGGCACCTGTTGTCTTGTTGCCTGCTCCACTATAATATCTATTGCATGAATCCCTTTTGCTTCGGCTTTTGAAACAATACTTTCCCGGCTGTCATGTGTAATAAATAAAAATTTTGCCGTAGGTACATATTGTTTCAGCACTTTAAAAAAATCCAGCATTTCATTTGTTAAGTACCAGCCTCCCAGCGAACCAAGATAGGATAGTATTTTGTCGTCTTCTTTTATACCCAATTTATTTTTCAACTCTTGTTGCGCCTTCAAATCAATTTTATGAAAATCAAAATGATCCAGATCGGCACAGCAGGGAATTACTGTAATTTTTGCCGCCGGAAGCTGATATGCGTTTACAAGTTCTTCTTTTCCTTTCTCAGTAAGTGAAATGATATGTGCGGCTTTTTCAAAATATTTTTTCTCTTTCTTTTTATATAAACGATAAGCAATTTTGAACAAAGGGTTTTTCAGATTCCATTGTCCATTATCCACTCTTTCATCCACCCAAAAACCACGCATGTCAAACAAAAAAGGGATTTTATGTTTTTTAAGCAACTGTAATCCGGCTGCCGCAGCTACATAACTTCTACAATGAATAAATGCAAATTCATTTTCTTTATGCAACCTGTTTGCAATCCGCTTCATTTTCCATCCGTCATAAATTTTGGAAAATACAGGTGGCCTTTTTCGAAAAAAATGCAGGCACCCAGCGTATATTATTTTTTTTACATATTGCTTCTATTACCGACCGTGATTTTTCATATCGGTCCTTTTTTTCAAAACTCAATAATGTAAACTCAAATCCTTCGGCAGCTAATTTGCAGAGATAGGGCAATACTTGGCTTTGACCCAATGGGTCAGTCATACCATCATAAGATATATAAAGAATTTTTTTACCTGCGATCATAAAAAAACCAATGTAATACAATCAACGACCAAATTCGGTTGTATAAAAAATCATTTTCATTTCCAAGATAAAGATCAATAAGTTGTTTTACTTTATCATATCTTACGATTCCCGCTTGTTCTATCATCTCCTTTGAACAATATTTATCTATCATCCATTTTAAATCCGTCTTCAACCACTTTACCAGGGGGATACTAAAGCCCCATTTCGGTCTTTCCAGCAACTCTCTGGGTACATAATCATATAGTACTTGTTTCAGCAAATATTTCGGGATTCCGTTCTTGTTTATTTTTAACTCAGGCGAAAGATTCAATGCAAATTCCACCACCTTATAATCCAATAAGGGTACTCTTGTTTCAAGACTATATCTCATACTTGCCCTGTCCACTTTTACCAAGAGGTCATCTTTCAAATAATTTTCAATATCCCAAAATGCAGCTTCCTCAAATACATTTAAATTTCTTCCTTTAATTGAACAGTTTATTGCGGAAAAATTAAATCGAGGTTCAACCAATAAATTTTTTAACTCATTTTCAGAAAAAAAAGATTCAGTTTGACTGAATAAATGGCTCTTAAAATTTCCGCCGGGATATTTTCCAAACATATTGCCCGCTCGCTTATATCTGCTTCCTAAAAGCCTTGTTGCAGCATAAACAATAGGTGAAATAGATTTATATAGTGGGCTTTTCAATTTTTCAGCCCACAAATAACGACCATATCCGCCAAATAGCTCATCGCCGCCATCACCACTAAGTGTAACAGTAACATGCTGCCGCGCCAGTTTACTTACCAGCATGGTCGGAAATGCAGAAGAGTCGGTAAATGGTTCATCATAAACACTCATAAAATCAGGAACCATTTCCAAAATTTCTTTCTGTGTTATCGGTAATTCGTAATGTTCTGTTTTTAAATGCTTCGCTACGGCTGCTGCATAAGGTGCTTCATTAATTTTTCCATCGGTAACAGCAATACTAAATGAGTTTACTTTTTTGTCTGACACCTTGCAAGCAAGAGCAGTTACCAGGCTGCTATCTGTACCACCACTCAGAAATGTTCCGACAGGTACATCACTTACCAATTGACCGGCTATGGAACGAGTAAGTAAAGAATCTAAAATGTTTTTAGCAGATTGCTCATCTGATAAGGTAGTCTTCGCTATTTTATCGCTTACCTGCCAAAATGATTGGCTGTGATATGAAAGTGTACCGGCATCACTTACTGATATTTCAATAAATGAGCCGGAGTCAAGTTTTATTACTTCATTATAAATTGAAAAAGGATGTGGTATATAACCTAAATGTAAAAATGCAGAAACCACTTTTTTATTTATTGTCAAATCTTTTCTGATTGCCGTAATTGCTTTTATCTCTGATGCAAAAAGAAGCTCTTGTTCACTAATTGATATATACAGTGGCTTTATTCCTATATGATCTCTTGCTAAAGTTAATTTTTTTAAATGCTTATCCCATATAGCAAAAGCAAACATTCCGTTCAAATCGTGGAATGACTGCGTCCCTTTTAATGCAAAAGCTTCAATAATTACCTCTGAATCAGAAGTAGTTCTTTGCTGGATACCGTATTTTGCAGCTACTTCTTTATAATTATAAACTTCACCGTTATAGATCATCACATACCTTCCATCGTGAGAATAAAATGGCTGGTTGGCTGCTTCTGACAAATCAATTATACTCAGCCTTCGGTGACCAAGTGCGGCCCCGGCATTGCTGTCATAAAAATACCCTGCTGCATCAGGACCCCTGTGCTGAAGCGCTGTGGTGATTTGCTGTAGATGTTCCCGGGTGAACCGGTGGGAAATGAATCCTGCTATTCCACACATATTGCGTGTTGGTTAATCGCCGGCTAAGGCGTCGTACTAAAACAAATGCTATAATAAAGAAAATCCAGATTGTATAAGAAAGAAAATTGGTAACCTTATGAAATAATAGTGCATTGGGAGCCGGAAATACATTTACTGCTCCATATTTATAGGTCGGAAATATATCCATAATTTCTTCTTCATTGTTCTTACTGTATGCTTTTAGCAGTACAGGCATATTTGCAACCAGCGAATCAATGCCCGGCCGGTCATATGCAGCTAATACATTTGAATCTGGCTCAAGGTTCACATCATAAAAATGCCAGGAGTTGTTATAAAAAACTTCAAGACAGAAATGTCCCCCATATTTTTCACCATGAAAAGCAATTTTTCTTGTTTGAAATCCTTTGTTTTCCAGAAGTTGCATCATTACAATGGATTGCTGACTACAAGAACCCATCGGATATTTCAGAATATCATCTGTCTTTACAATGGCACTATAACCCTGCTTACTTATTTTTGAAAAAAGAAATGCCAGATAATTATCATTAAACCCATAATAAGAATACCCATGATAAAATCGCCTGCGTATTACCTGTGATACCAGATTTGTATAATCCTTTTGATATGAAGAAGTTTGTTTTTGATAAGAAGCAGTGTATAAACTGTCGCAATAGGCTGTCAGCTTTTGCAAATTATTCAATCGTGCAAGACCGGCATCATACAATTCCTTTCTGCTCATTTGCATTTCGTCATGATCCCGTTTTGATAACGGATTAGAAATACCACTTACCCTCAATACAGCAAACATCAACGTAATGAGAAAGCCCGTAAACAAAAATATTTGAAGCGCAAACAGTAGTGATTTTTTCATCTCAGCAACGATTTGTCAGGATATTGTGATAACCGTACTAAATTGAATCAAAACGTTTTATTAAAAAAAAGATTCAGTACTTAGTGTTTAAAACAAAAGTGATAGTACGCCATTCCCCATCGGGAAAAAACAATGTCTTGCGTATTTTTACGAAACATTTGCTATTTCTTAATACCTCTTACCACAGCCACTTTTAAGTTATTGGCATAGGTTAAAAAACCTGCTTGAGTAACATTTACCCCACATTCTTCCATCCATTTTTTTACGGTGCTTATTTTTTGTGGATTATCATAAGCAGGTGAAAACATATCAAAAGTGTCAAGCACTACCCACTCTCTTAATTCTTCTTTAGATAAATTGGCGGGCAATGTTCTGTTGATATCGCACATAGGCAAAAAACGGTGACCAATCATTGCCAGACCCATTTTATCAATTACCTTATAAGTTTTAATCAACCTGTCGGCATTGCCGTCTATTTTATTCAACAGTTTTTCATGCGACATTTTTTTTGTCCAAGGTCTGAAAATATACTTTGAACTAAACTTAGTGTACCAGCCTTTGATTGGATAAAAATCAACAGCGATTTCTCCACCGGGCTTTGCCTTATCCACCAGGTTCTTTACCGATTTTTTAAAATCAGGTGTATGTTGCAACACTCCAAAACAAAATACTTTATCAAAACTATTATCAGGAAAAGGCATTTCATAAATACTGGCCTGAAACAAATGAAGCCTGTCGCCATGGTGTGCATTATTTCGGTAATTGGCCGATACCGCATCTGAGTAGTCAATGCTATAAAGATTTGCTTTTGTAAAGTCCAGCACTATTTGTGTAAACCTTCCGGCTCCGCTGCCTACTTCCAATACATTTTTACCGGTAAGGTCTTCTTTATCCCATTCGGTAGCTACAAAGAAACGTTCTTTAGAAAAGCTTGAATTCTTAGCCTCTCTGTCTATCTGTGTTTTCTGAAACTTATTCCATTGAAAACCGAAACTATTAGTATAGTTATCTGCAGAAACAAACCGGGGAACACCGTTAATTACCGGAAATATATTGCCGTCGCTGTCTTTGTATTCAGTTCCCTCCTTTGTCAGCGGTTTATTATTAGTTGGATTGATAAGTGGAATCATAAAAAATATAAAGTCAAATTATTTTCTTGTTTTCAAAATTTCTTTTAGCCCCTCTTCCAATGAAAGAAAATCTCTGTTCAATAATTTTTTCATATTGGTAATTTCAGGTTGGCGTCGTGTCATATCACCTTCGGGCAGTGGCGGCAGGTGTACAATTTTAGAAGCGGAGCCTGTCAATTTTATGATCAGTTGTGCCAGTTCAAGAATGGTTACGGTAGCATCATTGCCCACATTTACCACATCATTTACAAAAAGATTTTTTTCAAGCGCATTGATACAGGCAGTGGCATTGTCGTTGATATAACAAAAAGTTCTTGTTTGTGAACCATCGCCATACACTGTAATATCTTTTCCTGCCAATGCTGCGTCTATAAATTTTGAAATTACAAAATCGTGGCTTTGCTTTGGTCCGTAAGTATTAAAGAAGCGAAACAATGTATAGTCCAACCCAAATTCCTGTTGATAAGAACGGCAGAATGATTCTCCCACATTTTTTACTATAGCATAGGGCAGGCGGGAGTTTAAAGGTGTGGTATGCTCGTGCTGTGGCAAATGCACCGGCTCTCCATATACTTCTGAAGAAGACGAAAAGAAAACTCTTTTTACTCCAGTGTTTTTTGAAAGATCCAGTACGTTTCTTATTCCTTTTAAATCATCCAGCACCATTACCGGATTATCAAGCGTACGCTTTACACCTACTACGGCTGCATAGTGAAATACATAATCAAAATGAAAAGCCAGAAATACCGGAGCAATATCATTGTAATTATTGGCATCGCATTTTATAAAGCGACAATTGGGATGCTTTAGCAGATTTTCCATACGACCCGTCAAAAGATTGTCAACAATTACAATTTCATAATTGCCTTTTTGCAATAATACATCGGTCAATGATGACCCAATAAATCCGGCCCCGCCTGTAATTAGTACTTTCATCTATAGTAAATTAAAAATTAAATGATTCTCTACCAATTAAATAGCAAATGCTTTATAATTGCAAGAGTCCTTTTAGTAAATAAAGTTTTATAATTTAAGATTGCAGCCTTAGTTAGTATTTTTATACTTTGAATCTTTTTCTTCTCCACAGCATATCTAAGTGCAGCAACTGAAATCGGTTCAGCAAAAATTCTCTTCTTTTGAGTTGTACTAAGTTTTTCAGAAAATAAATTATCCTCTTCCAAAGATTTTTTAAAAATATTTGCACTTGCCAAACAAGCATCACCCGATGTAGAGTTCATACTCCTTGATGTATGTTGAACAATACAGGAAGTAACATTTTCATCAAACGAAACCCAATCATATCTAACTGCCAATTTTAAATAAAAGTGCCAATCCTCCGCTATAACTAATTTCCTATCTTCATTAAATCTTATTTCATTCCAAATTTCATATTTCAAAAAAACGCTATTTATGCTTAAATAACTACATTTCAATAATTCTTTAAAAGCAGAATTCCCTACATGATTGTTTTTTTTTATTAAATCCCCCGAAGGGCTACTTATATCATATCCCAAATGAAAAACGTCATGAGTATTATTTCCTTCAATTATTTTTTTTGCAATCAATAAATGTTGAGGATAAGCCAAATCATCACTATCAAAAAAATTGAGATATTTGCCATTTGCTTTTGAAGCACCAAAATTTCTGGCAGCACCCCTTTCAGCATTTTCTTTCCAATAATACTTTATCCGATTATCTTTAAATTCTTCAACTACTTCTTTAGTATTATCAGTTCCGCCATCATCCACTACAATAATTTCAAAATCTTTAAATTCCTGGCTAACCAAAGATTCCAATGTTTTATCGATCAAATGCGCTCTGTTATATGTCGGAATAATAACCGAGAAAAAAGGGGTCATACAAAAAACAACTTTATTTCTTACAAAAAGCAAACTGCACAGGACATTCACATTTCACTGTTGCCCTGTTTTTTTCAATTACAAAATCTTTATCTCTTGCGTAGAGCGGGTAACCAAAAAAACTTTTCATAAACCCGCTGCGCCAGTTATAGGGCATTTTGCGAATGCCAAAACTGAGAAACATTTTTTCAAAAAATTTTCCTAATGCTTTTCCATCAGCGCCTTTATCGTAGCGGCTATAACGTTGTCCTGCCTGCTCAACATTTGAAAAATGTGGCATCAGAATTTCTCCCAGTTCATCAACCGTAAACTCCTGTATATGAAATGGATTTACTATCACCCCATCAGGACTTGATACTGCACGATTGGGTGTTGATAAAATCAACATCCCCCCTGGTTTCAATACTCTGGCAAACTCGACGGCCATTTCATTGTATTGCCCCGTATGTTCTATGGTTTCAAAAGAAACAATTTTATCAAAATGATTATCGGGAAAATCCAGCCTAGTACCATCTAATACTTTGAATTCAAGATTAGGCCTTATCCATCTACCATTACATTCTTCAATAGCATCAGCGGCAATGTCACCACCTGTAACTTTTCCTGAAGTTTTAGTTGCAATGATATCGGTACCAAAACCGGTACCACAAGCTATATCCAAAACAACATCATTGGGTTGAATAAAACTAAGCGCCACATTATAGCGATGTATATGCTCGCCCCACCAGCGGCCGGTGGTTTCTACGGGTTGCCGTTCAGATGACATAAATTAAAATATGGTGGCAAATTTAAGCGCCTTTGCTCAAAGTGCGGAAAGAAGAAAACCTGAAAAAACTCCTGCTCATATTACCGGCAAAAAGTACCGGATGATTGATGAATGACATGGCCAGGTATTTTAATACCCGTTTCCAGTATCGTACAATGCCAAAGCCTTTTGCTAAGGAAAGAAAATAAATGCTTTTAAATTTGCTCAACTGTGACGCAGGCAGCAGGTTTTTCTTTTTTAATTGATAATAAAATTTTTCATTGTCTATTATCAAGTTCGGGTTTACATTTTTGGACATGCTTTGTGGCGAAATGCGATATAATAATTTCGCCCATTCATCGTGGGTATTATCTCCTTTGGCAAATTTTGAAACTTCCAGAACAAAAAAACGGTCGGCAGTACTGCTCAGCTCTTTATTGAAAGATAAATTGTTTTTTATCAGTACTTCTTTTTTAAAAACATAATTGGAAGGAATGGTAACATACCCGGGATTAAAAAAAAGAATTTCATTTTCAGGATCAGCTGCTGCTGCAATTTTTTGCGTTTCTTTCACCGGAAAGGTTTCCACCAGTCCGCCGGCATAGCCCAGTTCAGCATTATTTTCCAGTACTTCTAATCTGGCTTTCAAAAAATCGGGTGCCATCAAATCATCGGCATCAAAAAATACAATGTAGTCGCCCTTTGCCAATGCCAGCCCGTTATTTCTTGCTGTAGCCACTCCGGTATTGGATTGATGAATGGTGCTCACTCTTTTGTCGGTAATGGAATCACAAATGGTTGCGGTATTATCAGTTGAACCATCATTTACAATAATGGCTTCCCAGTGAGTATAAGTCTGATTGCAGAGCGACTGTATCGTTTCTGCTATAAACGGAGCAGCATTGTATGCCGGAATAATGATTGATACCAGTCTGGTTTTTTGCGACATGGACCCTTGTTTTATGGTTTCCAATAAGCGGCAGTATCACTGCACAACAGATTGGATAATTGGATTTGACCATAAAACTATGCTCCATAATTTTTATACATTAGTAAATGAATAAAAAAAACCATTTGAAAATTGAAATTCAGTATTGTTGCTTGTGGCAAATTAGAAAATATACAAAATAATGCTCGTAATATTACGAATATCTTATTTCAACATGTCAAGATAAGGCTGCCGGTTTGCAGCAGTATCACTAAAAAATTCAATCACCTTTTTATTTAGCGCAAGACCCATTTCTTTTAATTGTTCGGGTTGCTGATAAGCTTTTCTAATTACTTCCTCTAAACTACGCTCCAGGTTATTTGCGTCCAGAAAAAATCCATTTTCTCCCTCACTGATGTATTCATTAAAATCGCCCACATCTTTACACACAGCCACTCCCTTTTGCAGCAAGCCCATTTCTTTTACTACATTATTACTGGCTTCTGTAAGTGAAGGATGAATAAGCAAATCAGCAGCAGCCATATAGTTTATAAAATCGGTTCTAAATCCGGTAAAAATGATTGCGTCTTGCAGTTGATTATCATTTACCATTTTTTCCAATTCCAGTTTTAAAGAGCCATCATCCATTACCAGCATTTTGATGGACAATCCTTCCTTGTGTAGTTTATTTACTACATCAAAAACAGGGCGGTGCTGTTTGGTAGCAATCATTCTGCTTACCATTATCAACAGGAGCTTGCATTTATAATTTTCTCTCAAACCGTTTACAATATTATAATCCGGTTCCCGATAACCTGAGAAATCGTAGATATAGGGAATCAGTTTTACTTTACGCATATCCGCCTTTTCATATTGCTCCATACTCACCCACACATCACCCGAAGGAACAATAATTGTTGATGCCAGTCTGTTGATGATTTTATCTAAAAAAATTTCCTTTTTGTTGCGCTTTAGTCCCAGTTGTTTTCCAAATTGATAAAAAAAACGACTTTCAGCATGATGACGGAAGTTAATCAGCCTTGCTTTTAAAAAGGGCTTTGCTATTACACTTATAATATTACATTCCTGTAAATGGCTAAGCACCACATCAATTTTATGTTCTTTACAAAATCGGCGAAGAAAGCGGCTATGCTTAAAAAAATAAATCCAGGAAGTCTTGCGCAGTAATGTATGGCAAAAAGTTTTAATCCCCTTTGCTTCCAATACCTGGTGCATGGCTCCTTTCTCAGTTAAAGTAAGCATTAGCACTTCATTACCCGCTTTATGAAGAGCGATGCCAAGTGTTTCAATGGCGATGGAACGGTTATTGGGGGGGTAATAAATAAGAATTTTTTTCAAGCCTTACTTCCATTTGAAAACCAGATAATATAAATCCGCGTAATTACTGTAATAAGTGGCACTCTTTCAGCTTCTTTGCCCAGCATTAAACAAATTTTTCTAAATTTCAAACTAATATCTGTAATCAATTTCTTTTTTTTAGACCAATCCCATATTTTGGAAAAAATCTTCTATTTATATAGCCTATATAAGAAAATGGATTCATCCATTTTACTAAAATCTGATAAAAAGCAGAATTAATATTTGTTTTAGGTTGAGAAATAAAAATGCCATCTAAAAAATGATTATATCTAACTTGTAGCTTTCCATACCAATTAAAATAAGGAAAACAGTATTTTCTGACTAAATCATAATTGCGATAATTGACAACATTTACCAATGGTTTAGCCAGACGGGATGTAAGACTTACTGAACTATTATGTATTCTGTACAATACAGTAATTCTATCCATAAAAAAAATTTTGAATCGATTTTTTGTGCATTTCATCCAAAACGGGTAATCTTCAATCAACGGAAATTCTTCATCAAAAAAATCTACAGAATAAAACACTTCTTTTTTTATGAATGATGATGGCGTTGACGAAATTCCATCTCCTATAATCAGCAAAAAAAACTGCTCTTCAGCATTTAAGTCAAAAAAAGATCTATGATTCTGCAAAGGCCAGACTTCTCCATTTATTTTTTCCTTACCTGTAGTATCAAACAACTTAACGCTTGACAAAAGTATCTTTATGTCTTTTCCCGGAACATATTTGACATTATCCTCCACACAAGTAGATAGTAAAATATCATCCCCCGCAATAAATTTGATCCATTCACCTTGAGCGGCCTTTATACCTCTGTTACAATTTGCAGGTACTCCTGTGTTTTTTTCAACTGTAAGCAATTCTGTACTAACAAAACATTTATTGTTTTCGGACAACCAGTCTTTGCACATTTCTACTGTATTGTCTTGTGAACCATCATCAGAAATAATCAACTCTATATTCTGATAGGTTTGAGCCCTGGCAGATTCCAACGTCTCTAAAACATACTTTGCGGAATTGTATGTAATAACAATAATTGATACCAATGGCTGCTCCTCTTTCATCTTAATTCTTCTTCAATCTATTCTTAACCAATTCTAATACCTGCATCTTTTTATTAAGCCAGTATAAAGAAATACAGGCGCTTGTTACAATCAAAATACTTCCGCAAACATACATCTGCCAGCCACTTAGAAAAAAATAAACGGCGTAGCATAAAACGCCTATGGGAATTTGCAGAAACAATAATTTTGGTAAATCTCGGTTGTAAGCAAAACCATATTTTATCCTGATGAAAAAATAAATCTGAATAAAATAGATAAGATATCCAACTAAAAAACTAATGCCCATTCCCCGCAGACCATCTAAATAATAACCTAAACAATTCAACAAAAAAAGATAGACATTGGCTGCAAGTTCATTACCCAAAAAAGCTTTGGAATCTCCTTTTGCCAGAATCAAAAATGCCATACTCCAACTAAGTGCTTTAAAATAAATCCCCAAGACAGAGTAATGTACCATTCCTATAATCGGAAGAAATTCTTTGGAATACAAAAGAATAATCGCCCAATTGATAAAAATAAGAACGGAGCAAATCAACGGAGAAAGGATCAATATGGCAGTTTCGCTTTGCTGGTTAATCAGTTCATTGTATTTTCTCCGTTCCTTGTTTACTCCCGAAAGTCGTGGAAAATAATCAACACTCATTGCCGTAAAAACCATCCCCACATAAACGCCTACAATAGAAAACCCCGCATTATACAAACCTACTTCAGTCACTCCACCAAAATTTGAAATAAAAATACGGAACAAATAGGATGCTGCCACCGTAGCCAAACCACTTAAACTCATCATAAAGCCCATCTTCATCATCGGTTTGCCTTTTTGAAGTGCAACCCTGAAAGAAAGTAAACGAGTCTTGATTTTTATTTTATTGGAATAATAATATTCTATTCCTCCGGCAACAACAGCTGTAAACACTAATGCCGGAACAATACCTTGTACGCCGAAAAAATAATATAAAGGTATTGAGCCTATTAAACCAATCGCAGACGACAATATTCCTGCTTTTGCCATCCATTTAATTTGTCGCATTCCTTGTAAAATGGCGGATTGCCCTGCAGTTAACTGTGCAATGAGTAGTGTAACCGATAGCAAGGCAAAAGCAATTGTATAATTGTAATTCCCAAAAGTGAGTTGGCTCAACCAGGGTGAAAGTATGAGTGTTAACAATAAACCCAAGAATCCTGTTCCCCAAACCAGAGTACGGAAAACGGATAAAGTTTCTTTAATCCTGTTTTCATCATCTGTTGCATGAGCTTCTGAAATATCCCGAACTGCACTTATTCCCAATCCGAAATTTGTAATAGAGGTAACCAATGAAATGGTGGAAGTAAGTAATCCAATAACTCCCATTCCGACAGTGCCTAAAAGAACGGCTACTACTTTAGAGCGGATAATAGTAATTAGAATATTAAAAACCTGTACTCCTCCAAAAATGGAAGTAGCCTTCAACATCTGGCGATATGACGATCGAGAATCAGACAAGGCTAAAAGTTATTTAACACTTTGACTACAGTATCAACATCTTCTTCTCTTACTACAGGAGAAATCGGCAGACTCAATACCTCATTATGGATTTTTTCGCTGACAGGAAATGAAAGATTGCTCCATTCTTTGTATGCTTGTTGTTGATGCGGCGGTATAGGATAATGTATTAGCGTTTGAATATTTTTTGCTGTAAGATACTCCTGCAACTTATCTCTTTCCTTAGTTCTCACTACAAACAAATGCCAAACATGTTCTTCTTCATCTGCAGGCAGTTCCGGTAAAAATATTTTCTCATTCTTAATTGACTGAAGATAATATTTTGCAATCCCCCTTCTTTGTTTATTCTCTTCATCTATATACCTGAGTTTAACATCCAATACGGCTGCCTGTATTTCATCAAGCCGGGAGTTGAGGCCTTTATAAATGTTTACATATTTTTTTTCGGAGCCATAGTTTGCCAAGGCCCTGATGGCGGCAGCCAGTTCATCATCCTGTGTAGCTACGGCACCGGCATCGCCAAGGGCACCCAGGTTTTTGCCTGGATAAAAACTAAAACCCGCAGCATCACCCAGACTTCCTGTCTTTTTACCTCGCCAGCCTGCACCAATGGCCTGTGCGTTGTCTTCTATTATCTTAAGATTATATTTTTCTGCCAGCTGTTCCAGCTCCTTGGCCCACACCACCCTTCCATATAAATGGACAAGCATGATGGCTTTTGTTTTGGATGTAATGGCTGCTTCAATTTTTGAAATATCAATATTATAAGTGCGAAGGTCAGGCTCTATCAAAACTGGTTGCAACTGATTATCGGTAATGGCAAGCACCGTAGCAATATAAGTATTGGCCGGAACAATGACTTCATCGCCAGCATGCATTACACCCAATTCAATATATCCGCGAAGAATTAATTGAAGCGCATCCAGCCCATTGGCCACGCCTATTACATTAGAGACACCAATATATTTTGCAAGATTATGCTCAAAAGTTTTTACTTCATTGCCCATCAAATACCAGCCCGAGCGAAAAGTTTGCAGCAGTCTGTCTTCAATTTCATGCTGATGAGCAAGATTTATTTTTTGTAAGTCTAAGAATTTAATCATATTGAATAATCCCTTTTTCATTTATTGTTCCTCTTTGCCTCGCAGGATTACCAAACCAAACTGTATTTGGCGGAACGTCTTTGGTTATTACGCTACCTGCGCCTATTAATGCATTTTCGCCAATAGTGTTACCTGCTATAATTGTTGCATTTGCTCCAATGGATGCCCCTTTCTTAACTATTGTTTTGGCAAACACTTCCGGATATTGCTTTGAGCGTGGAATTAAATCATTTGTAAAAGTAACATTGGGGCCAATAAATACATTGTCTTCAATAGTAATACCATCCCAAACCTGTACACCCGGTTTTATTGTTACATAATCTCCTATCACTACATCATTCTCTATAAGTACCTGACAATTTATATTGCAGTTATTTCCAATTTTTGCTCCCTTTAGAATTACACAGAACTGCCATACTACAGTATCCTCTCCAATTTGAGTTGTTTGAACATCAGCCGATGGATGAATTTTATACATGGCTAATATATTTTAAAAAATCATCATAATCTCTAATATAATCTGATTCATCATAAGTATGAGAAGTGAGTACAAGACAAATTGCACCTGATGAAAAATTCATTTCTGCTGCCCAAATACCCGGCGGAATATGAAGTCCTAAATTGGGGCGATTTAAAAAAATCTGACGTTTAAATTTTCCATCATCAAGACTTATCTCAAAGCTCCCACTTGCTGCAATTAAAAATTGATGACATCCTTTATGTGCATGTGCCCCACGACTTTCGCCACCGGCAATGCCAGCAACCCCAGACCCAGCAGCAACGCCGGACCGGTCATGCGCTCGTCATCTACCACTTCCTGGTAAGCTGATCGATCCAGAACCAGCGCTCTGCCGGCCAAAGGCAGCCAGGTGCGCACGTCTTTCAAGCCCGCCCAGAGGTTGGCCAGGGACCAGGCGTCATCGCTGGAAGCCGTCACCGGCAGGTCGCCTTTCCCATCTGCTGAGATGGGTTGATCGCGACGGCCATTCAGGATGTGAAACACGTCGGTCGAGTTGCGCGTCGGCGGCACCGCCATGTCCGACGGGTGGAAGAGAAAGGCGTCAGTTTGTTCGCCGCCCAGACCGCCGTGGTTGCCGATCAACTCCTCCAATGCCGCCACGGTGCCATCCGGGTAGACCGTGCTGATGACCATCAAATCGCCGGCATGGGGGAAATCCATCACCCGACGCACCTGCCACGCCCGCGCCTCCAGGGTGGCGTGACCATACCCATTGGGATCCCCCGGCGCGTAGGGCTGGAGTGGGTCTTCGCCCGTCACCTCGCCCGTGTGCAGATCGCGTGCTCCGTATTTGCCTAGTGCGACCGGCACACCCTCATCGTCGTAGCCGCAAACCAGGCCGATGCCCTCATGCTGCACCAGCGCATCCACCATGCCGGGGTAGGCCGCGTTGAGTTCGCTCAGGGTAATCTTGCGCGGGACCAGGTCGAAATAGACCTGAGCCAGATTGCCGCTGCCATAGGCCGTCACTTGCGCCGGCTGGTCATGGCCTAAATCGCCGGCTATTTCCTCCTGGTGCTGGGCGCTGCCCTTGTCGAGTAACTTCTGGCCGCGCCGGGCCAGCGCCCGCCCACCAACGCCGCCCACACCCGACTCTTGAATGTTCTCCAATTCGCCGGACGCAGCCGTCAACGAGGTGACGCCCGTATCTCCGCCCATCGATTGGGCCACAGTGATGCCCTGCGGCACCTGCTGTTCGATGAACTCCTTGAGCGATACGCCGTAGCGCTGTTTGAAGGTGGCCCCAAAGGACTGGCCGTGGTCGGAGAGGACGATCAGGTCATACGGCCGCGGCGCCTTCTCCTGAATGGTCTTGTGGACCCGGGCGATGACCTGGTCGTAGGTGGCCAGCACCTTGAAGGCGTCGCGGGTCCAGGGGCCGGAATGATGGGCCACCTCGTCGTAGCCGGGCCAGGTGACGTAGATGCTGGGCGCGCCACGGATGATGTCCAGGATGGTGAGGTTGGCGGCAATGTCCCGCATGAAGACGGTGGTGGCGGCCCGCACGAAGGGATAGCCGTGGGCCAGGCGGTTGAGGCGCGGCTGCACGTCCCGGCGCTTCTGCTGCCAGCCCTCCCGCAGCTCCCGCACGACGTCGACCAGGAAAAAGACGATGGTGCGGGTCAGGAAGTAGGGGTTGAGCATCAGCAGGTAGATGTCCTCGGCGCGGCGTTTCTTCTCCTCGGCGCCGGCGTCGAACAGATCGGCCAGTGTCAGCAACGACTTTCGGGCGTCGCCGTCGAGCATGTTGTTGATGCTGGAGCCGCCGCGCATCAAGCCGTTGCCGGTGGCATAGCGTTTGTTGAGCTCGGCCGCATCCGACCCCGACACGTAGAGCTTCTGTTTGTCTTTGTCATACCAGCGAAAGGCGGGAATGTCGTCGTTGTCGCCGAACATGATACCCGCCTGGCAGGCGGAGGTCTGGGAGGGGATGCCGCAATCGACGCGGGAGAGCTGGAAGCCCTCACGTTCCATCAACCGTTTGAGCGTGGGCAAACGTCCGTCGGCAATGGCCTTTTTGACATGGTGGTAGCTCAAACCGTCGATCTCCAGCATGACCAGCCCGCGCTGCAAAGGGTCGATGTCCGAATAGGATTGGCGCCGGGCTAGCCGTTCGATCAGCCCCTGATAGAAGGAACCCTCGTCGTTCACTTCCAATATGCCGGTCAAAACGACGTTGATGGCTGCAAAGATAAGCCCGCCCACAATCGCGCCCAGCCAGCCCGAGACCTGAAACACGGGCAGGAGTTGGGAGGTGAGGAGCAGCGCCAGTGCGTTGACCAGGAAACCCAGGATGAAGACGGCAATGAAGCCCAGCGGCCGCGCCAGGAGCAGCACAATCGGCCGGATCATCAGATTGACAATGCTCAAAAGAAACGCCGCGGCAAAGGTATCCCTCAAGATCAAGAGTGGGTCTGGCTCGACAAAGGAGATACCGGGGAAGATGGCCGCGGTGACCAGCAGGGAGAGGGCATCTATGCCCCACACCAGGAGAAATCGCAAGACGGTTTTTGTGATGCTTGAGACGGATGTCATCGTTTTCATATCGAGGAGAATCTCCCTCGGCAACAGGCTTGCGCTCGTCGACGGAATTGTTGAGATCACCTTGGAGGTGCCGCTCGATTATACACCGGTGCAACCGGGACTACGAAACGCAAGCCCGGCATTGTTCGGGAGTGGGTATCGTTCAGTGCAAGTTCCATGGTTACCGTTCACCCGTCGTAACTGCTCATCCGTCATTGTCGCTTTTTTCACTGCCGGACACCTTCCTCCCGCCAGCAGGTGACGGCTCGAAAGGCATCCGGCAGTGAGTTGGAGGCCAAAGTCCTTAGACGGTAACCACCTGCGGCAGCCCCTTGGCCGTTTCGATCGCTTTCTCGATCTGCGACACGCCCGGAACCACACGCACCAGATTGCGGTCCGCGTTGACAGCGACCAGTTTCTCGTGCAGGCTGGCTGCGTCCTGCTGGGCCAGATCGCCCACCGTGGCCACTCCGGCCGCCTCGAGCAGCTCTGCGCTCTGCGGGCCAACGCCCGTGACCCGCGTGAGATCGACGGCGCTCACCCAGCCGGCGATGAGTTTCTCGCTGATCTGGCTTTGCTCGGCGATCTCGGCTCGGCCCTCCGGCGTTGCACCGCGATCCAGCAGCTCCTGCCGGGTGGTGATCCCGATGGCCGCCAGGGCCGCGACACGCGCCGGGCCGATGCCCTGAACGGTCTGCACGCGCCCCTTGAGAACTGCGGCTGCCGGGATGTCCTCTTCGGCGACTTCCACGCGCTCGTCGACATGGTCCTCGGCATCGCCGGCGACCTGCTCGACGTCGGTCGCTTCTTCGACCTGCTCCACCGTCTCCTCGGGCACCTCGTAGTTCTCGACCTTGGCGCCCAGGCTGGCCAGCTCGGCCTTGGCCGGCTCGACCTCATGCTCATCAGCCATGACGACCACCGCAGCGCCGCCGTTTTGCAGGTACTGCTGGAGTCGATCCTTGTCGGCATCGGTCAGGCCCAGGTGCTTATGGAAAAGCGATCCCGCTACGGCGCCGCCGACAACGCCAACCGTTGCACCGCCGATGAGGGTCACGCCGCCGGAGAGGATGCCGGTAGCCGCGCCCAGGATCAGGCCCCATTTCGCGCCCGTGCCGCCGGCGCGATTGCCGACCTTGCGCGACTTGATCTTGCCATTCTCCCAGGTGAGAATCCCCATGCCGCCCAACTTGACGTCGTCGTTGGCCTTGTCCCAGGCCTTGAGCTGGCCGGCCGCCTCGGTGGCTGCTTCTTTGCTGGGGAAGTAGCCGATGATGACGTACTTGTTCTTGTTTGCCATGATTGAAAGTCCTTTCGTGTTACTGTAAGTGAAATACAACGGATCGCTATGGTTGGTTGAGAGGAACGCCTCTCGCAGTTGACACTACCGACAAACTTACTTGATGAGAATCACCTCCTTTGCAGCGCTGCGGATTTGGCCCGGTACGTTAGTCCAACAGGAACACCAGGAACGTGTCTGCACCGTCGTCACGGCGGCCGGCCACAAGGATACCTACCATTGCCGCGCCGTCGCCCAGGGTGTAAGCGGCAAGCTCGGTCACAGCCGGGTCATCGAACGCGGCCGCCAGGGCAGCGCGCGCATGCTCTGCGTCGTCGACGCCGTCCAGGATCATCGTCACGGATTGCCTGGCATCCCGGTCGGCGATGCCGCGCAGCTCGGCCACGATATCAGGCTTCGCCCCGGTCTGGCGCGTGTAGACCTGTTTCCACGGCCCCATCCAGGCTTCTTCGCCGTAGCGTTCCCACAGATCGCCGACGAAGTATTTGTACTTGGCGAGCGCCGCCTGTTCAAGATCGCCGTCTGCCGGCCGTGGCTCGTAGAACACGGCGCTCCCGAAACCCGCCTGGCTCGGCGCGCCATAAGCGGCCTCCAGGTCGGTTACGACCTGCGGCCTGGCTGTGTCTGATTGTCGCTCGTTTTGGTGTGTCATATCCGTTCTCAATAGTTTCAGATCGGCGCTGGCCTCCACTTCATGCCTGACCGTCGCGATGCGCCCGGCTCTGGGCGAAGAGTCCTGTCTTCACCCAGAGCCGGGATGCGGGTGTTCATTCTTGCGTCAGGTCAGGAGTGGCGCGCAGGTTGGTCGCCTGCTCCAGCGCGTAGGCATAGGAGAGCAGCTTCGCTTCTTCACCCGGCTTGCCGATCAAGACCACACCGACGGGCATGCCGTTGGCGCGAAGCCCCATCGGGACGCTGATGGCGGGATAGTTGGCGGTAGCATAGACCTGCGAGTGGTAATTATTGACACTGACCAGGACATCGGCCTGGCTATCCGCGAAGGCCTGCTCCAGCGCAGCGACCGCGGCCGCCTTGACCTCAGCGATGGCTTCCTCGTACGCCTTGGCATCTTTCATGTTGGCGTTGGCGACAGCGCTATCCAAAGTGCCTTGCTGAAAAGGAATACGGGTCTTGGGGTCCTTCAGATTATAAGCCGCCAGATCTTCCGGCGTCTTCACCGGCGCGCCAGCCGCCGTCAGATACGGGAGCATGTCGTGGCGTACGCCGCCGGCAATCAACACACCCAACGCGCCATTTAACTGCGTGCCAATCTGAGCAGGGGCGAACTCACTATCGCTCACTTGCGCGCCGGCCTTCGCCAGGCCCTGTTCAATCAACTGCGCAATGGCGGCATTGTCCGCGGTATCTTCCAGAGGACTCGTCGGTTGAGCCAGTACGTCCGCTTTCAAGAAGGCAGCTTTGACGCCGTTCAGCGCTTTCACGTCCAGGCCAGCGACATAGTCCGTGTCCCTGGTGTCGATGACGCCGAGCAAGGTGGCCACATCTTTCACGTTGCGGCCAATCGGACCGGCCGAATCGTTGTTCGTGATCAATGGAATCACCTGACTGCCGTCTACTACACCCTTACCCGGGTACATGCCGACGACGCCATTCCAGCTGGCCGGTACGATCAGTGAGCCGGCCGTCTCGGAACCCACACTGACCATCGTTTCATACGCGGCTGTGCCCGCGCCGCTGCCCGAGCTAGAGCCGCCCGCCGAGAAGTCGCCGTGCGGATTTATCGTGACGCCGCCTACCGCGCTGGCGCCGGGCGGGAAGATGGTAATGCCACCGGCAAATTCAGACAGATTGGCCTTGCCCAGAATCACGGCGCCCGCCTCGCGCAGCTGTTTGACGAATGAGGCATCGGCTTGCGGTTGATGGTTCAACAAGATCTCCGAACCACCGGCGGTATGCAGCGGCGCGGCCGTTTCGATGTTGTCCTTGAGCGTCACGGGGATGCCCAGCAGCAGACCGGTAGCCTTGCCATCTTTCAACAGTTGATCCGCCGCTTGCGCTTCTTTCAAAGCGTCAGGGTTCAGCTCGATCATCGTGCGCAGGGTTTCGTCGACCTGCTTGATGCGCGCCAGGAAGTAGAGCGTCAGCTCGACATAGGACAGTTGGCCCGCTTTGACGGCATCCTGCACCTGCGCGATGTCAGCGCCTTTGACGATCGTATCGATCTCGGCCGCGTCGCTCCGGGGTGAACGCGGCCAGCTCCTCCTCGAACGGCGAGAAGTCCAGTTCGCGCAGTCGCGGGGTGTTCGATGCTTCCATGGTCGTAGTTGCCTCAGGTGCCGCGGCCGCCGGCGCCGGGCCGACCGTCACGCTCTCGAGCATGGCCGGGAAGACCTTCGTGCGGAGGAAGTCCGCCGAGTTGGCATTGAGCACGTCGAAGACCACCCGATAGGCGCCCTGCTCGTCGCCAAAGACGTAGATGTCGTACGGCGGAGCCTGGACGAAAGCCGACTCCATGCCGGCGATGGTGGGACCAGCGACGACTTCGGGGTTCTGCAGTTGCAGAGCGGCGGCCGTTTCGCCAAGCACCGCTTCGACGGTCTTGGTGGCCGGGAAAGACGCCGTGATGACGACCATCTCGTTGTCGGACCACTGGCCCGGCGCGGCCGTCATGAAGGTTGGCGGCAGCGTGATGGAGATCGCGTTGCTGGCGCCGGGGCCGACGTAGGTGACGGGCGCGGGCAGCTTGAACGCGACGGTCGGGTCGATGCAGCTCAGGTCGGGCTTGGCGGCGGGGTCGTTCATAAAGTCCCGCACGATGTTGACCACACAGGGGTTGCCAAACTGCACGTGGGTGCCGCCAGGGACGAGGACTTCCGTGCTGTTGGGCAGCCCCTCGGCCACGTTGAGGCCGCCGCTGCGAGGTGTGGCCGGGTCCAACCCGCCCTGCAGCAGGAGCGCAGGGATGTCGGACTCGACCAGTGCATCGGAGTCGGCCGGCAGTTGCGGCAGGTCGAGCGCCGGACAGATGTTGGCGTAGCTCTGGCCGTCGTCGGTCACCAGGCGGGCGTAGACCTCAGCCACGCCGTCAAGCGCCAGGTCGTCGAGCGAGGTGGTGGGGTCGTCGGTGCAGTTGATAGCGTAGTGCATGACGCGCGCAAAGCTCGAGGTCTCAAGGAGGAGGGGCAGCGTCGCACGCATGGGCGCCATGTTGCCCTCATGGAGCTGCCTGACGAGTTCGGGCAGCTTGGCGTAGCCGCCAGGAAGGTAGAGGTCGATGAAGAGTGCATTCATCGCCAACAAGTCGTCGACCTTCACTTCGACCGGCTCTTGGCCGGGCAGCGCAAGCGTGTAGGATACCGGGTTCTCGCGCAGCCGGTCCATGGTCTCGACGAGCATGGCCTCGAGGTCCGGGTACGCAGCATTGCACGCCTCGTCGGCGGCGCAGGCGGCGAAGACCGTTTGGAAGGCGCCGGGGAGGTCGCTGACCCGCACCGACTGCTCCTTCGTCACCGGCACGATGCCGTCCAGCATGATGCCCTCGAGGATGTCGGGGTGGCGGCGCAGGACGAACTGGCCCAACTGGGTGCCGTAGGACTCGCCGTAGTAGAAGATCTTGTCATAGCCCAGGGCCTGGCGGATGGCGTCGACGTCGTCGGCGTTCTCGTTGGAGTTGTAGGCCGAAAGGTCAACGCCCTCGGCCGCGAAGGCCTCGGCGCACTTCACCAGGGCGTCGCGCCCTGCCTGGCCGCGCGCCTCGAGCGACATCCCCTCCATCGACGCCTGGATCGTGAGGGCGCTGTAGGCGGGGCAGTCCAGCATGGGTTCGGCCAAGGCCGTGCCGCGCTGGCTGAAGAGGACGAAATCGCGGTCCTCCAGGATCGGACCGTTGGCTGCGAGGAAGGCCGGGCCTTGGGCGCCCTGCACGTCCTGCAAGCCGGGGCCGCCCGGACCGCCGGTGCCCAGCAGGAGCGGTGCGCCGGGCGTGTCGCTGACCGACTTGACGCGTACCACGGCCAGCCGTATGGTGTTCTCCGTGCCGGCGGCGCGGTTCTCAGGCACGGTCACATACCCGCAGTCGGCCAGGGCCGCAACCTCCGGGGCGACGCCGAAGGTGTCGCAGGAGACGGATTCCCAAGCGTCGCCGAAGGCGGTGGCGGTGGCCGTTGCTGGGGCAAAGACCAGTGTGCCGCCGTCGGCGGCGAGATCGATGTGCAGGTTGCCGTCCTGGAAGAAGTAGAGCGCACCGTTGCCCAGCAACTTGACGAACTGGTCGCTGCGCGAGTCAGGCGGGCAGGCGGCCGCGGTCATGGGGCCGATCTCGATGGTCAACTTACCGCCTTCGCCCTGGTACGATCCCGCCGCGTTGTTGCAGTCGGCCACGATCGCCAGCGATGCGTCCGAGTTGAAGGTGACGGTATAGCTGGCAGGTGTCTCGACCTCGAACGTCTCGGTCGGGCTGGTGAAGGAGACCCACTGCCAGGGGTTCGCCCGGAGCATCACCAGCTCATCGGTAGGCGGAGGCACTGGCGCGGGCACGTCTGGCGCTTCGGCAGTGGGTAACTCGGCAGCCGGTGCTTCAACCGGCGTAGGAGTAGGGGCAGGAGCGATGGGCGCGGCGCAAGCCGCCAGCGCCAGGATACTCAGGAATAGAATGGATAAGATTGTGTTCTTCATGGGATGTCTTCTCCTACTGCGGGGTTGACTGCTCACCTGCCTCGTTGGGCATGACGGATGAACAGTTATCTCGGGCAAAACGACTGAGAAGCTCTCGCCGCCGTCGTGTAACTCTCACTTCGCGAGTGACATTCGCACGACGGGGTGAGTGAAATTTGGATGTCGCCTATATCGGCTACTGGCTTGATGACCACGTGTTGTATCGATCATTCGCCGGGGCCTCGTGATCGTGATTCAGGTCTGCTGATCGATCGTGTCCTGCGCCAACCGAGACAACGCATCCTGCAGGTCGTGGGCTGACCCGTTGCGTAGGATGACCGCATCTACGCCCTCGATCAGCAACTGCTCATACCGCACACTGGATCGGGCCAACACCAGGTCGCGAGACAACAGCGGTTGGAATGGATTGGTTGTTTTGGAGAGTA